>CAXTHH010000001.1:0-748285 GCA_964244065.1 uncultured Caulobacteraceae bacterium
TCACAGGTTCAAATCCTGTCCCCGCACCCAAATCCCCAGACAAACACCCACGCCAACGTACACAACGCCAGCCGGCGCCAGGCGCGCGTCTAACAACACCCGCGCCGGCCCCGCCCTCCATAAGACACAAAGACCGCCGCTGAAGGCGGAGCGCAGGTGTTACCGCCGCCACAGCTTGGCGGTGAGCGCGTTCGGCTTGGCCAAGGTGACCGCTCAGAGCGGGGCGGGTCGCTTTGCTATCCGGTCATACGGTGCCTGGCGTTCGTCCACATGGGCCAGCGCCGCCGGCGTCGCGCTTAGGCCTCGGCCTGAAGGCGCGGGCGGAGGCGATCCGCGACACGGCCAACTTCACCTCAACTCCCGCCGGATTGACTTCCACCCGCCCCATCAAATATCGCTTCTGCGAAGCATTCTTAGTCGCAGGACGGATATCGGTGGGGCGGTGGGCGGCAGCGATCGGGTTCGGCGTCGCCGGTTGGGCGTCGCTGGCGCATGCGGAGGTTCCGGTCGAAACCCAGGCGGTCTCGGAGGTCGTGGTCACGGGAGCGAAGACGCTGGCGGCGGGGCAGGTCGCACAACGGACGCGGCTGGGCGTGCTGGGCGACCTCGACACCTTCGACACGCCATTCTCGACCACCAGCGTCACCGACCAGTTCATCCGCGACCGGCTGGCGCGCTCGATCTCCGACGTCGTGGCCTCCGACGCCTCGGTGCGCGCCGCCAGCAGCCGCTACCAGGAGAGCGAGAGCCTCGCCATCAGGGGCTTCCCCGTCTACGCCGGCAACACCCTGTTCGACGGCCTGCCGGGCCTGATCGACGACCGCCAGCCCTCGCTCGACGGCGTCGCCCGCATCGACATCTTCAAGGGCCCGAGCGCGCTCCTGAACAACGGCGCGCAAGACGTGGGCGGCACGATCAACTTCGTGCCCAAGCGCGCCCAAGCCGAGCCCACGCGCCGGATCGTCGCCGGCTACGACAGCGACGCCGAAGGGGAACTGCACCTCGACCTCGGGCAGCGGTTCGGCCAGGACGACGCCTTCGGGGCGCGGCTGGGCCTCGGCGGCCGCTACGGCGATACGCCCGTGGACAACCAGCGGGAGCGCGCGGGCGTCGCCACGCTGGCGCTCGACCACCGGAGCGACCGCCTCCGCGCGAGCCTGGACCTGAATGCGCAGGACCGGCGGCTCCTGGCCAACCTGTCGACCTTCTCCGTCGCGCCCGGCGTCCCCGTGCCCAGGGCTCCCGGCGGCGACCTGAACGTCTTCGACCGCTCGTCCTCCTTCGAGAAGCACGACCTGATCGCCGTGGGGCAGGCCGAGTACGACCTGACGAGCCGGGTCACCCTGTTCGCCGCCTACGGCCACCGCCGCGCCTTCGAGCGCTACCGCGGCCCCTACTCCCCCACCATCGTCGACGCGGCCGGCGGCGTGACCGCGACCGTGACCCCCTACGCGCGCAGCAGCGACACGGACACGTTCCGGACGGGCGTACGGGCCGCGTTCGACACGGGCCCCGTGCACCACGGCCTGACCCTGTCCTACGAGGGCCAGTACGATCGCAGCGCCGGCGGCTACGCGGCCAAGGACCGCCTTTCCACCAACCTCTACGCCCCGGTGGCGCTGGCCCCCGCGGTTCCCGCCTACGGCGACGCGCCCTACGCCTACACCCAGAACTTCGACAGCGTGAGCCAGGTCGCCGCCGACGTCATGAGCCTGGCGGGCGACCGGGTGGTGCTGATCGCCGGGGCGCGTCGGCAGGAGCTCGTGTCGCAGAGCCGCGACTACACGACGCGCGAGCTCCAGTCGCGCTACGACAAGACCAAGACCACGCCCGCCGTCGCCCTGGCGGTGAAGCCCTTCGCGCGCCTGACGCTCTACGGCAACTACATCCAGACCCTGCAGCAGGGGCCGACCGCGCCGGTCGGGACCGTCAACGCCAACCAGGTGTTCCCGCCCTCGGTGGCCGAGCAGTACGAGGCGGGCGCCAAATACGACCTGGGCCGCATCGGCCTGACCTTCGCCGCCTTCGACATCCGCCAGCCCGCGGGCGTCTCGACGGCCCAGGCGGACGGGACCCTCCGCTTCTCGGTCGAAGGCCAGCAGCGCAACCGCGGGCTGGAGTGGAGCGCCTTCGGCGAGGTGGTGAAGGGCGTGCGGCTGATCGGCGGGCTGTCGCTGATCGACGCCCGCCAGACGCGAACCGAGGGCGGGCTCTACGACGGCAGGCGGGCGCCGGGCGTGCCCCGCACCCAGCTCAACCTCGACGGCGAGTGGGACGTGCCGGGCGTCCCCGGCCTCACGCTCACGGGACGGGCGATCCACACGTCCCGCGAGGCGGTCGACCTCGCCAACACCCAGCGCATCCCGGGCTGGACCCGCTACGACCTGGGGGCGCGCTACGCCGTGAACCTCGCGGGCCGCCCCGTCACCGCCCGCCTCAGCCTCGAGAATGTCGCCGACCGCGCCTACTGGGCCTCGGCGCTGGGGGGAGGCCTCGCCGTAGCGGCCCCCCGCACCGTGCTCGCCTCCCTCGAGACGCGCTTCTGACCATGGCGGAGGCCGCTCCACGCGTCGCGGATCGATGGATGCGCGGCCGGCCGCGGGGTCGTGCGGAGGCTGTGGTGATCAGGACCTGCGCGGCGATCGCGGCGACCGGCGTCGTCGCCGCCGGCGGCCGGGTGCGGGCGACCCAGGCCGATGACCCTCGGGGCGTGTCGGAGGTGGTGGTGACCGGCAAGCGGGCCGCCGTGGACGCCCTGCACCTGGGGGCGGCGGCCATCGACCTGCCGATCGCCGTCCAGGCCGTGCCGATCGAGACGATCCGCGACCAGGGCTTCGTGCGCCTGGGCGATGCGGTGCGCAACGTCTCCGGCGTGACGCGCAAGGAGGCTTACTTCGGCCTGACCGACAGCTTCGGCGTCCGCGGCTTCGACGCCCCGACCGGCCTCTACAACGGGTTCCGGCACGACTACTACGGCGCGGTCGTCGACCTCTCCCACGTGCGGTCGGTGGAGGTGATCAAGGGGCCCGCCTCGGTGACCACGGGCTACCTGGAGCCCGGCGGCGTCGTGAACACGATCACCAGGCGCCCGACCGCCGACCCCGTCACGTCCGCCAGCCTGCAGGGCGGCGGCTTCGGCTTCGGCCGCGCCGAGGTGGACCTGAGCCGCCGCATCGACGACCACCTGGGCGTGCGCCTCACCGGTGGGGCGCAGACCACGGACAGCTTCCGCGACTACGTGGGCGGGACCCGCTACTCGGTGGGCGGCGCGGCGGACTGGACGCCGACGTCCAGGACCAGGCTGGAGCTGTCGGCCTACTACACTCAGAGCCGCGCGGTTCCCGACCGGGGGCTGCCGAACGACTCGGTCTCGCTGACGATCCCGCCGGAGCGCTTCTTCGGCGAGCCCACCGACATCTACCGCCAGCGGACCCACGAGACCTCCTCCGTCCTCACCCAGGAGCTGAGCGGCGCCGTGTCGCTCCGCGCGGGCGCCGCGTGGTCCCGCACAGCAGACCTGCGCAGGAACACCCAGGCGGTCGCGCTGCAGCCGGACGGACGCAGCTACTCGCGCGACTACACGGTCGTGCCGGGCAGCGCGGACGGCAAGACCGCCTTCGTGGAGGCGAACGCCCGGTTCGAGACCTTCGGCCTCTCGCACCGGCTGACGGCGGGCCTCGACGGAACGAGGCAGGTGCAGCGCTACCAATTCTTAGACACCGACGTGAACGGCGCCTTCGTCACCCCCATCGACATCTACGCGCCGGTCTACGGCGTGGCGCCGCCCGGCGCCCCGGCGTCGGACGGCCACGCCGTCAACGTGACGGAGGACCTCGGCGTCTACCTGAACGACCTGATCCAGCTCGGGCCCGTGAACCTCCTGCTCGGCGTGCGGCACGACCGCTTCGCCTACCGCGCCTTCGACCTGGACGACCCGGACAGCGCCACGCGCTTCGCGCAGAGCGCCGTCACGCCGCGTGTCGGGATCGTCTACAAGCCGCTGGCGGGCGTCTCGCTCTATGCGAACTACGCCGAGAGCTTCAACCCGCAGCCGTTCACGAGGCTCGCCAACGGCGGGAGCCCCGCACCGTCCCAGGGCAAGCAGGCCGAGGTGGGGGTCAAGGTCGAGACCGCCGACGGCCGCTATACCGCCTCCTTCGCGGCCTTCCGCATCGCCAAGACCAACGTGGCCACCCCCGATCCCGCCGACCCGACCGGGACCTTCTCGATCCTGGCCGGCGAGGACCGCAGCCAGGGCTTCGAGCTCGACATCCAGGCCCGGCCCATCGCCGGCCTGCGCATGCTACTGGCGGTGTCCAACATCCGCGCCGACGTGGCGCGCGACGCGGTGCTGCCGGTGGGCGACCGGCTGGTGAACGTGCCGGAGACGCAGGCCACCTTCACCGCCCGCTACGACATCGCGCACACGCCGTTCGGCGTCGGGGGCGGCGTCTACTACGTGGGCGCGCGCGAGGCGGCCCTGCCCAACACCTTCGCCGTGCCCGCCTACACGCGGGTGGACGCGGCGCTGTTCTGGCGCGCGACGCCGAGGATCGAGGTGGCGCTGAACGTGCAGAACGTCGGCGACGTGCGGTGCTACGACAGCCAGAACAACTCGCTCTATTCGGGCGCGCCGCGCGCCGTGCTGGGCACGCTTCGGCTGAGCTTCTGAGGGGAAACGGCTCGCCATGACCGCCATGCCCCGCAGCCCCGGCCTCAGGCTCGGCCGCCAGTCCTGGGTGGTTGCGCACCGCTGGGCGGGGCTGACGATCACGCTGTTCCTCGTCGTCGCCGGCTCCACCGGGGCGCTGCTGCCCTGGAATGCGGAGCTCACCCTGGCGGGGCGCCCGACGCTCGCCGCCGTCACGCCGCCGCATCCCGGTGCGCGGGTGCTGGACGCGGTGACTCTGGCCGAGCGGGTGGAGCGGGCGACCGGGGCCAGGGTCGGCGACATCGACTTCGACGTCCCGTCCGACCACGTGGCCAGCCTGTACGTCGGCCCCCGCGGGACGGAGCGGCTCGCCTACGACACGGTGTGGGCCGACCCCTACACGGGCGCGGTGCGGCTGACGTGGCGCTACGGGAGGCTCGCGGACGGGCCCCAGGCGATCATGTCCTTCCTCTACACCCTGCACATGGAGCTGGCGCTGGGACGGTTCGGTCAGCTGGCGTTGGGGATCGCCGCCCTGATCTGGACGGTCGACTGCTTCGTCGGCGTCTACCTGACGCTGCCGATCCGCCGGGAGACGATCCCCGGCAAGCCAGCGTCTGCGCCGGGATGGTGGACGCGGTGGCGACCCGCCTGGCTCGTCCGCTGGAGACGCGGCCCCCACAGGCTGACCTTCGACCTGCACCGGGCGGGCGGGCTGTGGGTGTGGCCGCTGCTGTTCGCGTTCGCCTGGTCGGCCGTCGGCTTCAACCTGTCGGAGGTCTCCACCCCGGTGATGCGGGCGTTCGGGGCGGCCGACCGGTTCGAGCCGCCCGCCGCGGCCGCCCCGCTGCCCGTTCCGCCGATCGGCCTGCGACAGGCGCAGGCGAGGGGCGACGCCCTCCTGCGCGAGGTCGGCGCCCGCGAGGGCTTCTCCGTCGGCGCGCCCAGCGGGATGAGCTACGACGCCGCGCGGGCCGCCTATCGCTACACCGCACGCTCGACGCTGGACGTGGTCAGCCGCGGCGGCCGCACGGCCGTCTCCTTCAGCGCCATCGACGGACGCCTCCTCAAGTTCGATCCGCCGATCGCCCCCAGCCCGGCCGACGCCTTCATGACGTGGCTGAACCTGCTGCACCTGGCCCAGATCCTGGGCCTGCCCTACCGCGTGTTCGTCTCCCTCATGGGCGTGCTGGTGGTGACGCTCAGCGTCACCGGCGTGCTGATCTGGATGAAGAAGCGCTCGGCCCGGCTGATGAAGGGCCGGCGCGGTGCGAAGCCGGGCCTCGTTCGGCCGGCGCGGGCGGCCGCGCCGGCCGGATGAGCGCGCCCGTCCCTGCCGCACGCGCCCCGTCGCCCGCTTGTGGACAAGGTCCTCGTCCGGCGTAGACCCGGAGCCAGCCCGCGGCGCTAACGGGCGAGGGGCTGGATGATCTCGTTGCGCCGCAGGAACCAGGGCGTCCAGGGCGGATCGTACTGCGCGAGGGCCGGGGGTGCTGTCGCTCGCATGCCGCGGGTGGTGATCCAGGCGGTCAGTTGCGCGATCCGCTTCGCCGTCTCGGCCTCCGTCGCCACGCCCGAGAACCGCAGAGCGGCGAACCGTCCCTCCGGGGCTTCGCTGACCATGACGCGACGATCCGCGGGACGAGGTGCGGCGGAAAGGCTCTGGGGCATCGTGAAGCGAACGGTCCAGCCCGCCGGATTGCGGACCTGGCTCACCGGCGCCGTCATGGCGATCGAGCGACGGGTCTCGTTGGCCCCGAAGATGTAGGAAGCCAGGATGCGGAAGCCCTGACCCGCGGCGTGCGACTGGCTGCCCGAAGCCTGAACCTCGGCCACCAGGCGACGACCGTACTCGCGAACCTCGAACGCGCCGTCCCGGGCGACGAGTCTGAACGGGGGTTGCTCTACAGCCATGGCGAAGCCTCGTCGGCGCGGAGCTGCGCTCGGGGGGAAGGTGACATCGGGTGGGTGGAACGCGTCATGCGGCGATCTTCTCCGCCCTGTCCCGCGGCGTCAGGAACAGCCGGCAGATCGCCGGCAGCACCAGCAGGGTGAGCGCCGTCGCGGTGATCAGGCCGCCGATCACCACCGTCGCCAGCGGGCGCTGGACCTCCGCGCCCGTGCCGGTGGCGATGGCCATGGGCACGAAGCCGAGGCTCGCCACGAGCGCGGTGGTGAGCACCGGGCGCACCCGCTCCATCGCACCCTCCTCGACAGCCTGTCCCAGCGACTCGCCGCCGTCGAGGCGTTTGCGGATGGCGCCCAGCAGCACGAGCCCGTTCAGCACCGCCACGCCGGAGAGCGCGATGAAGCCGACGGCCGCGCTGACGGAGAACGGGATGCCGCGCAGCACCAGCGCGAAGACCCCGCCCGCCAGCCCCATGGGCACGGCGGAGAAGACGATCAGCGCGGGCCTGAGTCCCCCGAGCGCCATGTAGAGCAGGCCCAAGATCACGGCGAAGCAGGCGGGCACGATCAGCGCCAGCCGCTGCGACGCGGACCGCAGGTTCTCGAACTTTCCGCCCCACTGCACGAAAGAGCCCGCCGGCAGCTCCACCGTCTCCATGGCGGCCTGCGCCTCCTTGACGAAGGAGCCCAGGTCCCGCCCGCGCACGTTGGCCTGGACGACCACCATGCGCTTGCCGTTCTCACGGCTGACCTGGTTCAGGCCGTCGGTGTAGGCGAAGCGGACAAGCTCTCGCAGGGGCACGGAGGCGCGACCGCCCGGAAGCAGCACGGGCACGGCGCCGACCACGTCGACGTCGTCGCGCGCGGCGTCGGGCAGGCGCACCACGATGTCGAAGCGGCGATCCCCCTGGAAGACCATGCCCGCCTCGCGCCCGCCCAGGGCCGCCGAGATCGTATCCGCCACGTCCCGCACGGTGAGGCCGAAGCGCGCGACGGCGTCGCGGTCGATCTGCACGTCGAAGGTGGGCGCGCCCTGCGTCTGCTCGGCCTGCACGTCCTGCGCGCCCGGGATCGTGCGCAGGCGGGCGGCGATCTGCCGGGCGGACGTCGTCATGGCGCTCAGGTCGTCGCCGTAGACCTTCACCGCCACGTCGCTGCGCACGCCGGCGATGAGTTCGTTGAACCGCATCTGGATCGGCTGCTGGATCTCGTAGCGGTTGCCGATCAGGGTCTCCGCGCGCTCGGTGATCCGCTTGAGCACCGCGGCCTTGTCGCCGGCGCCCTTCGGCCACGCCTTCTCGGGCTTGAGGATGACGTAGGTGTCGGACGCGTTCGGCGGCATCGGGTCCGTGCCGAGGTCCGCGTTGCCCGTCTTGGAGAACACCATGGCGACCTCGGGCAGGCGCATGAGCGTGCGTTCGATCTGCCGCTGCATCACGGCCGACTGGTCCGCCGACGTGGACGGGATGCGGAAGGCGGTGACGGTGATGTCCTTCTCATCCAGCTGCGGGATGAACTCCTGCCCCAGCGTGCCGAACAGCCCCGCCGCCAGGGCGAGCGCGGCGACCCCGCCCGCCACGAACGGCCAGGGGCGCGCGAGCGCCTGGCGCAGGACGGGCGCGTAGGCGCGCTTGAAGGCGCGCACGGGCCGCACCTCGGCCTCGCCGACGCGCCCCCGCATCAGCAGCGCCACCATGGCGGGGACGAAGGTGAGCGAGAGCAGGAAGGCGAAGGCCAGCGCGATCATCAGCGTGATCGCCATGGGCGCGAACGTCTTGCCCTCCACCCCCTCGAACGTCAGCAGGGGCGCGAACACCAGGAAGATGATCGCCTGGCCGTAGACGGTGGGCCGGACCATCTCGCGCGAGGCCTCGACCGTCTCCTCCAGCCGCTCGGCCCGGGTGAGCAGCCGCCCCTCGCGGTGCTGGCGTTCCGCCAGGCGGCGCAGGCTGTTCTCGACGATGATCACGGCGCCGTCGACGATCAGGCCGAAGTCGAGCGCGCCCAGGCTCATCAGGTTGCCGGACACGCGCAGCCCGTTCATGCCCGCCGCAGTCAGCAGCATGGTGATCGGGATCACCGCGGCGGTGATCAGCGCCGCGCGCGCGTTCCCCAGGAGCAGGAACAGCACGACGATGACGAGGATCGCCCCCTCGGTGAGGTTCTTCTCCACCGTGCCGATGGTCGCCGTGACCAGCTTGGAGCGGTCGTAGGCGGGGAGGGCGACGATGTCGGGCGGCAGCGCCCTGTTGAGCGCCTGCAACCGCTCTCCCGCGGCCTGGGCGACGGTGCGGCTGTTCTCGCCCACCAGCATCAGCACGGTGGAGACGACGGCCTCCGCCCCCATCTTGCTGGCCGCGCCCGTGCGGATCGCGCCGCCGATGGTGACGCGCGCCACGTCGCCGACGCGGACCGGCACGCCGCCGGGGCTCGCCACCACCGCGCGGGAGATGTCCGGGATGGTGTGAAGCCGGGCGTCGGTGCGGACGATGAAGGCCTCGCCCGCCCGGCGCACGGTGTTGGCGCCGACGGCGACGTTGGCGCTCTCCAGCGCCTCGGCCAGCGCCTTCAGCGAGATCCCGTAGGCGATGAGCCTGGTGGGGTCCGGCTCGACCACATACTGCTTCACGTAGCCGCCGAGGCTGTCGACGCCGGCGACGCCGCGCACCGTCCGCAGTTGCGGGCGGAGGATCCAGTCCTGGACCGTGCGCAGGTAGCCCGCGCGCCCGACCTCGTCGGTCAGCCGCTCGCCCTCGGGGGTGAGGTAGGCGCCGTCGCTCTGCCATCCCGGCGCGCCGTCGCGCCCGGCCGCGCCGCGCCCGTCCGGGTGTTTGAACTCGACCGTGTACATGAGGATCTCGCCCAGCCCGGTGGAGATGGGGCCCAGCTGCGGCTGCGCGCCGGGCGGCAGGGAGTCCCTGGCCTGCGCCAGCCGTTCGGTCACCTGCTGGCGCGCGAAGTAGATGCTGGTGGCGTCGGTGAAGACGGCCGTCACCTGGCTGAAGCCGTTGCGCGACAGCGACCGCGTCATGGTCAGGCCGGGGATGCCGGAGAGCACGTTCTCGACGGCGAACGTGACCTGCTTCTCGATCTCCACCGGCCCGAGCGACGGCACGAAGGTGGAGACCTGGATCTGCCGGTTGGTGACGTCCGGCACGGCGTCGATGGGCAGCTTGGTCAATTGCCAGCCGCCGAAGACGCACGCGAGCAGGGCGGCCGCGGCGACCAGCCAGCGGCCCTTGACCGACAGGAAGAGGATGCGGCCGATCATGGTCAGTCCTCCCCCACCGCGGCCTTGCCGATCTCGGCCTTGAGCAGGAAGGCGTTGCGGGTGGCGACGACCTCGCCCGCCGCCAGCCCGCGCAGCACCTCGACCCGGCGGTTGTTGCGACGGCCGGCGAGAACCTGTCGCGGCAGGAACCCGCGCGCGGTGCGGACGAAGACGACGGTCCGCTCACCCATCGTCTGCACCGCGTCCTCCGGGACCACGATGGCTGGAGGCCCGGTCTGCGCCGTCGAGTGCAGGCTGACCTGAACGACCTGACCCGGCCGCAGCTCGGCGCCCGCTTCGACGGCGAAGACGACGGTCGCCGCGCGCGTCTGCGCATCGACGCCCGGCGTCACGGCCCGCACGACCACGCGGACCTCGCGCCCCTCCACGTTGACGATGGCGTGATCGCCGATGGCGACCTTGCCCGCGTCCATGGCTGTCAGCGCCGCCTCGATCTGGACGCGCCGCGGATCGGCGACGCGGAACAGCTCCGTCTCGGGCTGGACGTAGGCGCCCAGGCCGACGCCGGCCGCTACCGAGGTGATGCGTCCATCCAGCGGGCTGCTGACCACGACCGACCGCCCGTCGCCCGCCACCCGGGCGGCGCTGGCCGCGCTCACCGAGCGACGCTCCTCGGCGACGGCCTTCTCGTACGCCGCCTGCGCCTGCTCATAGTCCTGCCGCGGCGAGACGCGTTCCTCGTACAGCCGCCGCTCCCGGGCGAGCGCCTGCTGCGCGAGCCGCACGCCGGCGCGAGCGACGGAGCGGTCCGCGACGACCTGCGCGGCGTCGCGGCTCTCGACGAGGGCGACAGATTCGCCAGCCCTCACCGGGTCGCCGAGGCGCTTGTAGATGCGGGTGAGCGCTCCAGGCGCCCTGGCTGTCAGCACCGCCTGCCCGTCCGGGGTGGAGACCACCGTGCCGGGCGCGATGACTTCGGCCTCGAAGGCGTCCGCCGCCACCGTGGAGACCCCGATGTCGGCCGAGCGCACGGCCTCCGCGGACAGGGCGATCTCCTTCAGCTCGCCGCGGTCGGGAGCCTCGACCGTCTCCTCGGCGGGGGCCGCGGGCCGCGGCGGGCCCGGGCGATCGGTCACCCTGGACAGGCCGAAGCCGACGGCCGCCGCGGCGATCAGGGCCGCCCCGACCCCGGCGTAGAGCTTCAATTTGGGCGCCGTCACAACCTGTCTCCGGAGGGGGTGCGGCCGGCGAGACGCGAGAGCTGCGAGACGGCGCTCAGGCGAGCCAGGCGGGCGTCGAGGGTCTGGGTCCGGGCTTCGATCAGAGCCCGTCGCGCCGACAGGACCTCCAGGAGCGGAAGCTTGCCGCCGGCGTAGCCCAGCCGCGTAAGCCGATAGGCCTCCTCGGCCGCCGCCTCGCCCGCCTTCGCCGCCGACAGCTGGCTTTCGGCGGCGGCGACGCGCACGGCGGCGGAGCGGGCGTCGGCTTCAAGGTCCAGGCGAACGCCCCGCAGCCTCGCTTCGGCGGCCCGCAGGCCAGCCTGCGCCGCCGAGATGTCGCCCCGGTTCTGGTCGAAGACCGGGATCGGCATGGAGAGGCCGACGACGCCCGCCACCTCGCGCCCTGCGACATCGCGCAGGCCGGCCGAGACGGTCAGGTTGGGCACGGCCTGCGTCCGCTCTACGCGCACGCGGCGCGCTGCGGCCTCCCGCTCCGCCAGCGCCGCCTGGTAGGCGGGGGAGGCGTCGATCAGGAAGCTGGGCGTCGCCGCCGGGACGTCGGCTGTCTTGAGCAGGCCGTCGACGATCGAGGTGATCGGCCGCGGGGACGCCGCCATGGCGCTCAGCGCGGCGAAGGCGGCGGCGCTGTCGGCCTTGGCGCCGTCGACGCGCGCGCGCGCCGCCGCCACCTCAGCCTGAGCCTGCACCGATCGGAGCCCGGCCTCCTTGCCGGTCTCCACGAGCAGGCGCGCCACTCGCAGGTCCTCGGCGGCGAGATCGAGCGCCTGCTGCGCGAGCTCGACCCGCCTCTCCGAGGCTTCCGCCTGGGCGTAGCTGGCGGCGAGATCGACGGCGAAGGTCAGGCGCGCTTGGGACCGCGTCGCGCGCGCCGCGTCCAGCGTCGCGCGTCCGGCGGCGATGCGCGCCGTGCGCTTGCCGCCAAGCTCGAGCGCCTGGTCGACCTGGAACGTCGTCTGTCCGCCGAGCGCGGCGTAGGAGTCCGATCCGGCGAAGTTCTCGACGTAGATGGAGGCGTTGGGATTGGGGCGCGCCTGGGCCTGCAGGGCGAGGCCGCCCGCCCGATCGACCTCGGCCTCTCTCTCGGCCAGGCGGGGCGAATCGCGGACGGCTTCGCGCAGGAGCGAGCTGAACGGAGGGGCGGGATCGGCAAGAGCCGTCGCGCCCGATCCCGCCAGCAGGCCGGCGGACGCGAGGGCGCCGATCAGGCGCCCTCGGCAAGGGAGGGAACTCATGGGGACCTCGGGCTGAAGAAGGAACGGCGGCCGGCGGCCCGCCACTCGGCGTCTTCAGGCCCTCGGAGGGCGCTCCGGTCCGTTCGGGTTCAGCGAGTCGGGGACGCGCGAGGTCCATGCCTCGAGGTCGACGTCGGCGCGGGCGGTGACGCGAGCGTCGGCCGCGGGGCCGCTCAGATCGGCGAACGGACTGTGGTGACAGTGCCCGCCGTGCGGGCAGAGCCCCGCCTTCCCCGCGCCGTGCTCAGACGTCGTGGGGGCCGGCGTGGACGCCGCAGGCGTCGTGGCCGCGATCACCGGCGGCGACACGTCGTCCGCAGCGCAGTCGTAGGCGCAAAGGCTCGGCCCCAGCAGGAAGACGGCCAGGGTCAGGCTCAGGATGAGCCGCCCCCATCCGCTCAGACCGAAGCTCCGACCCGTCAACTGCAGCCCCCCAAGCGGCGTATCCGCAGCCCATACGCTTCGGCAGGCCCCCCCGCCAGATGCGGCGGCGGCCACCGCCCCCGGCGTAAGCGGTACGCCGTGCGCTCGGCTGGCGTGCCGACGGGGGCGACGGCCTGGTCCGACACGGCGAAGTTCGCCGGGGCGGAAGGCAGACGTGCTCGCGCCTCTCCGCCCGCAGGGCCGCGGCCTGGATGGGCCCCGGTGGTGGCGGTCGCCGCCACCACAACGCGCCTTCCGCGAGCCCCGACCGATCGCCGGGGAGGCGGGGCGCTGCCCGGCCCCTACCAGCCCTTCGACAGGCGCACGTAGAAGAAGCGGCCGTTGAAGCCGAAGGGGGAGTAGGAGGAGAAGCCGATCGGGCCGTTGGTGTTGATCACCGTGGGCGTCGGGTCGGGGTACTCGTCCGTGACGTTGTTCACGCCCACCGCGAAGGTCGAGCGCCAGGGCAGCTGGAAGCGGCCCTCCAGGTCGACGATGGTGTGCGCACCCGTCTTGTAGTCCAGAGCCTGGCTGGCGTTGTTGGGCGCCAGCACCGAGCCGTACTTGGTGGCGCGGAAGGTGACGCCGACGGGGCCGTAGGCGTAGTCCACCGAGCCCACGTACTTCTGCTGCGGCGTGCCCTTCTCGAAGGTGAGCAGGTTGGCGCGGTCGAACAGCACGGGCGGGACGGGCAGGGCGGAGAGCTGCGTCGTGGTCGGCGTGCGCGTCACGTCCGTGTGGTTCAGGTTCAACGCGCCGGTGAAGTCGAAGCGGCCGTAGCGGTCGGTGTTCCAGCGATAGCGGCCCACCACGTCCAGGCCCTCGGTGGTGGTGTCCACCCCGTTGATGAAGAAGCGCGCGGCGCCGAGCTGGCTGCCGGGTGTGGAGTTGATCAGGTTGTAGATGGCCACCGCCGTCGCCGAGCCTGTCGGCGCGCCCTGGATGTTCTCGGACAGCACGATCCTGTCCTCGATCTCGATGCGGTAGGCGTCGATCGTCAGCTCGAAGCCGCGCCAGCGGAAGACGGAGCCGACCGAGATGTTGGTCGACTCCTCGGGGTTCAGCTGCTTGGCGCCAAGCGCGATGGACACCGGCGCGGTGGCCGGGAAGGTGCCCACGTCGACGGGCGTGGAGACGCCGTTGATGGTGATGAAGTTGGTCGAGGTGGCCGTGAAGAACTGCTGCTGCAGCGAGGGCGCGCGGAAGCCGGTGGAGATGGCGCCACGCAGGGCGAACCCGCCGGTGAAGTCGTAGCGGGCGGCGATCTTGCCCGTGGCCGTCTCGCCGAAGTCCGAATAGCTCTCGAAACGGCCGGCCACGTCGATGTCGAACTTGTCGGTCAGCTGGAAGTCGAGGTCGCCGTAGAGGCTGAAGGACTGGCGGTCGACGCTCACCTCGTTGGAGGGCTTGAAGCCCGGGAAGCCCTGCGCGCCCGCCGCCTTGCCCACGGCGCCGCCGAAGTCGTAGGAGCCGGGCTCGCCCTGCTCGATGCCGTAGGTCTCGTTGCGGAACTCTGCCCCGAACGCCAGGTTGGTCTTGCCCGACCCGCGGAAGGTCAGCGGCCGCACCACGTCCAGCGCCGCCACGAACTGCCCGTACTGCATGGCGCCCGAGTAGAAGCTGGTGGGCGAAGCGGCGCCGCGCGAGGCGTTCACCGTGTCGAAGGTGGTGTACTCCACCCGGTTGTCGCCGTAGCTCAGGTGCGCATCGACCGTGAAGCCGCGCCAGTCGCCCTTCACCCCGCCGGACAGGCTGTAGTCGTCGATCTCCGTGCCGATCTTGGGCAGGAAGCCATCGGGGAAGATGGCGGGCACGTTGTTGGCGTTGTTGGCCAGGCGCGGGTTGGCGGCGCTGTCGCCCGTGCGGTGCTGGTAGCCGGCGAAGCCCTCCCACGACCACGCGCCGCTGAGCGGCCCGCCCGCGTTGGCGAAGCCGCCGATCGACTCCACCTGCGGGTCGCCATAGCGCGAGGTGACCTTGAGCGGGCCGGCCACGCGGGGGTCGAGGTCGCCGCGGTTGGTGGGGTTGCGATAGCTGTACTCGGCCGACAGCGTCAGGAACCCGTCCTGCCCCAGGCCGAAGCCCTGCCAGCCGTACAGGTCGTAGACGTTCCCGTCGCTGGCGTGGCGGCCGTTCGGGTTGCGCGCGGTCACCACGTCGGTGTCGTAGCCGCCGTACTGCGCGGTGACCTCGCCGCCCGAGCGGGCCTTGCGCAGGATCAGGTTGATCACGCCGGCGATGGCGTCCGAGCCGTACTGGGCCGAGGCGCCGTCGCGCAGCACCTCCACCCGCTCCAGGGCCACGGTGGGGATAGTGTTCAGGTCCACCGGCGCCGCGCCGCGGCCGATGGAGCCGTTCACGTTCACCAGGGCGGAGGTGTGCTGGCGCTGGCCGTTCAACAGCACCAGCGTCTGATCGGGCGACAGGCCGCGGAGCGTGGCGGGGCGCACCGAGTCGGTGCCGTCGGTGATCGCCGGACGCGGGAAGGTGATGGACGGCACGAGATTGGCCAGGGCCTGCGCCAGCTCCGGCGTGGCCTGCTGCTGCAGGCTCTGGACGGAGACCACGTCGACGGGCGCCGTGGTGTCCAGCCGGGAGCGGGCGACGCGGCTGCCGGTCACGACCACCTCGTCCAGCGCCGCGTCGGGCGGGCCGGGCTCGCCGACGCGCGGCTGGGCCTCGGCGGGCGTCGGCTGCGTGGTGGCGGTGGACGCCGCCGTCTGCGCCAGGGCGGGCGCGGCCGCGAGAAGGGCGCCGCTGGAGGCGGCGAGCATCAGGAACTGTCGCATGCGTCTTCCCCGGGCGCCCCGCATCCCCACGGCGCGATCCAAGGCCAAGCTGGCCTGCTTCCGCAGCCTCCGCCAATGCGACAGTTTCTTCACCGGCCGCCACATAAGCTGAGCCGGTCGTGGCTGGCCGCCCCGTCGCGCAGCGCCTCAGGGCTTGGCGGAGGTGTCCGGGCCCGGGGCGTCCTTCAGGTGCTTGGCCAGCCAGCCCTCCACCTCGGCGTAGAAGTGGCGGCTGTCCTCCGGCTTGGTGATCCAGTGCCAGGCGTCGGGCCAGACCAGGAGGCGGCTCGGCACCTTCTGGCGCTGGAGCACGGCCCAGGCCTCCAGCGTGTTGCCCAGCGGCACGCGGTAGTCGCGCTCGCCGATGCTCAAGAGCATGGGCGTCTTCCAGGCGGCGCCGTAGGAGATGGGGCTCTGCTCGCGCCAGATCTTCGAGGTCTCCCACGGCGGGCCGCCGTTGGTGACCTCGCGGCCGTAGATGCCGTCGCTCTCGCCCCACTGGGTGAGCAGGTCCACCTCGCCCGCGTGGCTGATCAGGCAGCGGTAGCGGGTGGTGGTGGCCTCCAGCCAGTTGGTCAGGTGCCCGCCGTAGCTGGCGCCCCCGGCGCAGACGCGGGAGCCGTCCATGAACGGGTAGCGGCGCAGCGCCTCGTCCAGCGCCTGGTTGATCTCCTCGGCCGGGCCCTTCAGCGGGTCGAGCTTGATGGCCTGGGAGAAGGCCTCTCCGAAGCCGGTCGAGCCCGTGTAGTCGGTCATCAGCAGCACGTATCCGCCGGCCGCGATCAGGTGGTAGTTCCAGCGCAGGCCGATCTGGTCGGGGTTGTTGCTGGCCGCCCCGCCGTGGATGAACACCAGGACCGGATACGTCTTGGCCGGGTCGAAGTTCGGCGGCCGCACGATCAGGTTGTGGATGCGCCGGCCCTTGTCGGAGGTGAAGTAGAAGGCTTCCGGCGGGCTCCAGTCGATGGTCTTGGCCAGCGCCGTGTTCACCTGGGTGAGGTTGGTGGAGCGGCCGGTGGCGGGATCGACGCGCACCACCTCCGCCGGGTTCACCGCGCTGCCGTACTGCGCGATCAGCAGCGGCTTGGCGGCGCGCGAGGGGATCGACAGCGCCGTGTAGCCCCCGACCTCGGGCGCGGAGACCTTCACGGGCGCGCCGCCCTCGGCGGCCACGCGATAGAGGTTCTCGTGCGCGGCCTCAGGGGCCAGGAACCACACCGTCCTGCTGTCCGGCGAGACGCCGAAGGCGGCGGTCTCGCGGTCGAAGCCCCTGGCGACGAGCTGCGGCTCCCCGCCGCCCGGCCAGGCCACCCGCGACAGGCGCGACAGGTGGTAGATCTCCTGGTCCTGCACCTCGAAGCGGAAGTAGAGCCAGCGCCCGTCCGGGCTGAACTGCGGCGAGCCGAACTCGCCCTTGGCGGAGGACGCCAGCCGCGGCTCCGCGCTCCCGTCCGCGGGCACGCGGTAGAGGCGGTAGCCCACGTGGTCGAAGGCGGCGTTCCATCGCTCGGTGGTGGCGCTGAACACCACCTCGCGCCCGTCCGGGCTCCAGATGGGCGACAGCGAGATGGCCGTCTCGCCCTGCACGCCGGAGAAGCCGGTGGTCTTGGCCAGCGCCGTGCCGCTGAGGATGTCCTTGGCTTTGGCGCCCGGCTCCAGCGACTGGACCATCACCGTGGGCTGCCGCTCGTCCAGCCACTCGTTCCAGTAGCGGATCGGGAAGTGCTGGTATGTGCGCACGTTGTACTTGCGCGCCTTCTTCTCCGCGGCGGCGCGCTTGTTGGCCTCGTCGTCGAGCGCGCCCGGGTAGACGGCGCTCTCGAACAGGATGGCGCGACCGTCGGGGCTGAACTTGGGGGCCGAGGCGCCGGTGGAGACGTCGGTGACGCGCCGGGCCTCACCGCCCGCGGCCACGTCGATCACGTAGACCTGCTCGGCCGCATCGCCCTCGCGCTTGGCGGTGAAGGCCACCATCCGCCCGTCCTGCGACCAGGCGGGGGAGCTCTCCGCGCCGCGGCTGTTGGTCAGGCGGCGGGGCGGGGCCGAGCCGTCGGCGGGGACCAGCCACAGGTCGCTGACCGCCTTGTCGGCCTCGTAGGCGGGCTCCGTCAGCGCGTAGAGCGCCCAGCGCCCGTCGGGGCTCGCCAGCGGCGCGCCGACGCGCTTCATCATCCACAGCGTCTCGTGGGTGATCGGCCGCCGCGGGGCTTGCGCGCTCGCGGCGGGCGGGGCGAGGGCGGCGAGGCCCAGGCAGGCGAGGGCGATCAGGCTCGGCGGACGCATGGCGGCTCCACGAATGACGTTCTCCTCGTAGGCTTGGCCGTGCGCGCCCGCTAGGGTCGGCGCATGAGACTCGCGCCCCTTCTTCTCGCGGCGTCGCTGCTGGCGACCACGGCCCCTCCCGCCACCGCCGCAGCGCCGCCCGCCGCGCGCGCCTCCACGGCGGACGGCGCCTTCCGCGCCCTCTACGAGCGGGAGTGGGCGTGGCGGCAGAAGCAGCGCGGCGAGTCGGACGAGGACGAGGGGGCGAGCCGCATCCGCCCGCAGGCGCCCAAGGTGGACGCCGCGACCCAGGCCGAGCGCCTCCGCTACTGGACCGGGGTGATGCGCGAGCTGGAGCGCATGGACCCCAAGCGCCTGTCGCCGCGGGAGGCCGAGAACTACGCCGTCTATCGCGCGCAGCTGCAGGTGTTGATCAACCAGCAGACCTTCCGCGACTGGGAGAAGCCGCTCACCGGCGACAGCGCCTTCTGGAGCGACGCGGCGGGCGTGGCGCGCCAGCCGTTCCGCAAGGCGGAGGACTACCCCCGCTACGTCAGCCAGCTGCGCGACCTGCCGCGCTACTTCGACGAGCAGATCGCCAACATGCGGGCGGGCCTAAAGCGCGGCTTCACCCCGCCGCGGGTGACGCTGGAGGGCCGCGACAGCGCCATCGCCTCCGTGGCCGAGGCGAAGGCGGTCGAGGACGTGATCTGGTACGCGCCCTTCAAGGCGTTCCCCAAGGGCGTGCCCGCCGCCGACCAGGTGCGGCTGCGAGCGGAGGGCGCCGCCGCCGTCCGCGACGGGGTGCAGCCCGCCTACCGCCGGCTGCTGAAGTTCTGGCGTGAGGAATACCTGCCGGGCGCGCGCAAGGCGCTCGCGGCCGAGAGCCTGCCGGACGGGAAGCGCTACTATCAGGCTCTGATCACCGAATACACGACGACCACGATGACGCCGGAGGAGATCCACGCCTTCGGTCTAGCCGAGACGGCGAAGATCCGCGCCGAGATGCTCGTCGAGATGAAACGGGCCGGTTTCAAGGGCGACCTGCCTGCCTTTCTGCGGTTCCTGAAGACCGACCCGCAGTTCAAGCCCAAGACGGCCGAAGAGCTGATGCGCTATGCGGCCTGGATCGCCAAGGAGTTCGACTACAAGGCGAGCCGCTGGTTCGGCTACGCGCCCCGGGGCCGCTTCGGCGTGATCCCCGTGCCGGCCGACATCGCACCCTTCTACACGGCGGGGCGGGGCGGGGCGAACGCCTATCTGGTCAACACCTACGACCTGCCCTCTCGCGCGCTCTACGCCATGCCGGCGCTGACGCTGCACGAGAGCGCGCCCGGCCACTCCTGGCAGGCCAACGTGGCGCGCGAGCAGAAGGACCTGCCCAAGTTCCGCCGCCAGTACATCTCCGCCTTCGGCGAGGGCTGGGCGCTCTACTGCGAGCGACTGGGCGACGAGATGGACATGTACCACACGCCCTACGAGCGCTTCGGCATGCTGAGCTACCAGGCCTGGCGCACCTCGCGCCTGGTGGTGGACACCGGCGTCCACGCCCTCGGTTGGACGCGCGAGCGGGCGCAGGCCTACCTGCGCGACAACACAGCCCTCTCCGACCACGAGGTGGAGACGGAGGTGGACCGCTACATCTCCTGGCCGGCGCAGGCGCTCAGCTACTACCTGGGCCAGGCGGCGATCCAGAAGGCGCGGGCGAAGGCGGAGGCGGCGCTCGGGGCGAAGTTCGACATCCGCGCCTTCCACGACACGGTGCTGAAGCTGGGCTCCGTGCCCCTGCCGGTGCTGGAGGCGCGCATCGACCGCTTCATCGCCGAGGGCGGGCCGGAGCCATATCCGAAGGACGTCGTCGAATAGCTTCACCACCTCCTCCCCCACGCAGTGGGGGAGTACCCCGAAGGGGGGAGGGGGCCGGCCGGCGCAGCCGGACGGAGCGGGCGTGAATGCATCTTCCGCGCTCCCGCGCGGCCCCTCCGGCCCTCTGGGCCACCTCCCCATCTGCGATGGGGAGGGAGAGCTTGTCACGCCAGCGCCTTGGCCTTGCGTCCCTTCGGCTTGCCGCCCGTCTGCGAGGGGCGGGCGCCCTGCCTCGCGCGGTCGAGGACGAAGCGGGCGTAGTCGTCCATGTCGCCGGCGAATGGGGCCACCGTGCCGTCGGCGGCGAGCCACAGGCGGTCGGCCACCAGCTCCATCAGCGAGCGGTCGTGGGTGATCAGGATCACCGCGCCCTCGTAGTCGTTCAGCGCGTCCAAGAGGGCGCGGCGGCTGTCGATGTCCAGGTGGTTGGTGGGCTCGTCGAGGATCAGCAGGTGCGGGGCCTCCAGCGCGACGAGGTTGAGCAGCAGCCGCGCGCGCTCGCCGCCGGACAGGTCGGCGACGGTGGTCTCCTGCTTGTCGAAGCCGATGCCCCACTGCGCCAGGCGCGAGCGGCGGGAGTTCTCCGACGCGTCCTTCAGGGCGCGGCGGATGATGTCCAGCGGCGTGTCGGCCGGGTCCATGGCCTCGATCTGGTGCTGGTGGAACCAGCCCACCTTGATCCGCGCCTCGCGGTGCATGTGGCCGCCGGCGATGGACAGGGCGCCCGCCGCCATCTTGGCGAAGGTGGACTTGCCGGCGCCGTTCACGCCCAGGAGGCCGATGCGATCGTCCACGTCCATGCGCAGGTTCAGGCCGCGCAACACGGGCTCGGCGCCGTAGCCGACCTCCGCGCCCTCCAGGCTCAGCAGGGGCGGGGCCAGCGGGCGGGCGGGGGAGGGGAGCAGGAAGGGGGCGACGCGCTCGGAGGCGATCTCCGCCACCGGCGCGAGCTTGGCCAGGCGCTTGACCCGGCTCTGCGCCTGCGCCGCCTTTG
Organism: uncultured Caulobacteraceae bacterium; assembly: GCA_964244065.1. Taxonomy (GTDB): domain Bacteria; phylum Pseudomonadota; class Alphaproteobacteria; order Caulobacterales; family Caulobacteraceae; genus JASLDZ01. The sequence continues at coordinate 20,599 of CAXTHH010000001.1, forward strand.
ACGCCTTGGCCTTGAAGCGGTCGATGAAGCTCTGCAGGTGCTCGCGCTCGGCGTCCTGCTTGGCGCGGGTGGCGGCCTGCAGCCGCGTCTTCTCGGCCAGCATCCGCTCGAAGTCGTCGTAGCCGCCCGTGTAGAGCTCCAGCTTGCCCGCGCGGAAGTGCAGGATGTGGCTGACCGAGCTGTTCAGGAGCTCGCGGTCGTGGCTGATGATCAGGGCGGTGTGCGGGTACTTCTTGAGCCGCGCCTCCAGCCACATGGCGCCCTCGAGGTCGAGGTAGTTGGTCGGCTCGTCCAGCAGCAGCAGGTCGGGCTCGGCGAACAGGGCGGCGGCCAGGGCCACGCGCATGCGCCAGCCGCCGGAGAACTCGGCCATCGCCCGGTCGAGGTCGGGGGTGGAGAAGCCCAGGCCGGCCAGGATCTCGGCGGCGCGGGCGGGGGCCCGGTCGGCGTCGATCTCGATCAGGCGGGTCCAGATGTCGCCCATGCGCTCGGGCTCGGCGGCATCCAACTCGGCGAGCAAGGCCGCGCGCTCGACGTCGGCCTCCAGGATGGTGTCGATCAGGCTGACGGGGGTGGCCGGGTGCTCCTGCGCCACGGCGGCGACGCGGGCGGCGCGGGGCAGGTCGATGCTGCCGCCGTCGAGCTGCAGCTCGCCCAGGATCAGCTTGAACAGGGTGGACTTGCCGACGCCGTTGCGGCCCGCGAGCCCCACCTTGGCGCCGGGCGGCACGGTGACGGAGGCGCCGTCGAAGAAGCGCCGCCCCCAGGCGTTGAACACGATCCCGTCGATCTGGAGCATGCCAGCCTCCCGCGCGGCTGACGCCCGACCTCGCCGGTCCTGCGCCGACGTGGCCGCGTCTAGGCAAGGCGGGCGTGCGGCGCAAGCGCAGCGGCGCTCGCAGCCGAGCCCCTACACAGGTAGGCTGCCGCGCAGGCGACCGTCGCCCTCGCGCCTCCCGGCGCTGGCGGGCGACGGCGGGGGACCGCATGACCAAGCTCCGTTCCAGACTCGCCCGCGCCGCCGCGCTGGCGCTGGTGGTGGCCCCAAGCAGCGGCTTTGCGCAGCCCGCCGCGCCGCCGCCGCAGTTCCCGCCGGGGCCGGACTATCCGGGCGTGGCCGGTTCGGCGGCGGAGAACGCGCGCGTGACGGCCCTGTGCGGGCGCAACCGCAACGCGGAAGACGGCTATGCGCCGACGCCCGCCTTCCCCGGCCAGACCCGCGCGCCGATCGTGCAGGGCCGCCAGGGCTATGCGGTGGAGACCGTCGCCAGGATCGACCGGCCGTTCGGCATGGACTTCCTGCCCGACGGCCGGATGATCGTCAGCTTCCGGGGCGGCGGCATGCGCCTGGTGACGCGCGAGGGCGTCGTCTCCGAGCCCCTGGAGGGCGTGCCGGCGGTGGTGAACCCGCGCCTGGGCTCGGGCATGTACGACGTGATCGTGGACCGCGAATTCGCGCGCAATCGCACGATCTACTTCACCTATCACACCAAGTTCGCGCAGGACGCGGCGGCCATGGGCCGGATCGCCAGCGCGAAGCTCTCCGCCGACGGTCGCCGGCTGGAGGAGGTGAAGACGCTGCGCGAGGGCGCCGACATCCAGCCGCGCCGCGTGGTGCAGGCGCGCGACCGCACGCTGCTGGTCATGTCGGCCGGCGACCTGGCCGACGTGGGGCCGGACCCGCAGACGCTGTCGAGCCAGGCCGGCAAGGTGCTGCGCATCAACGCGGACGGGACGATCCCGCGCGACAACCCCTTCGTCTCCACGCCGGGCGCGAACCCGGCCGTCTGGGCGCTGGGCTTCCGGGACATCCACGCCGCCCTGGTCGATCCCACCTCCGGCGAGCTGTGGATCGGGGAGAACACGCCGCGCGGCGGGGACGAGCTGAACATCGTCCGCAAGGGCCGCAACTACGGCCTGCCGGTGATCAGCTACGGCCGGCAGAACAACGGCGCGCTGATCAACGGCGGCAAGACGCAGCAGGCCGGCATGGAGCAGCCGCTCTACTGGTGGACGCCCTCGATCGCGCCCTCCGGCATGGCGCGGTACACGGGCCGGGCGTTCCCGGCGTGGCGGGGCAGCCTGTTCCTGGGCGCCATGTCGGGCGCTCAGCTGGTGCGGCTGGAGATGAAGGGCGAGCGGGTGGTGGGCGAGGAGAAGCTGCTGCTCGACCGCTGCCAGCGCCTCAAAGTGGTCAAGCAGGGGCCGGACGGCGACCTCTACCTGCTCACCGACGAGATCGCGCCCAAGCCGAACGAGATCCTGCGCCTCGTCCCCGCCCGCGCGCCGCCGGCGCGGCGGATGGCGCCGCCGCCGGCCGCGCCCGCGCCCTGAGGCTGCGGACTCAGCCGGCGGAGCTGGTCCGGAGCGGCTGGGCCAGGTGAGCCTGCGGCTTGCTCCATTCGTGCACCTGGCCGCAGCTGGTGCAGCGGAAGCGGCCGTTGAAGTCGGTCGCCTCGAACTGCGCTGCGGTGGCGTGCTGGCCCGTGCTGACGGGCTCCCGGGTGGTCGGGCAGGGGGTCAGGATCACGGACATGCGCCCTCAACGTGCGAAGCGGCCTTCCGGGGGCGCCGCCCGGCTTGCGCGGGCGGCGACCGCGGCTACCGTGCCCCGGCGCGCCCTCTTCCGCGCGGCCGGAGTCCCTGCGAACCATGACCGACCACCCGGCCGAGGCGCCGCTCCGCCAGGCGTGGCGCGTCGTCGAGGAGACCGCGAATCGCGCGGCGGCGCCCTCTTCGCCCGCCCGCCCGCCCGCCCCTGGCGACCGCCTGCCGCAGCGGGAGGCGGACGGGACGGCCGGGCTCGCGGCGGGGCCGCGCTCGGGCGGGATCGCCTCGTGGCTGGATCGCACCTGGGGCCAGATCCTGGCCTTCGGCGCGGCGGGCCTGCTGTTCCCCTTCGCCCTGAGCGGGCAGGACGGCTCGGTCGCCGCGGTGGTGCTGGTCTGCGCCCTGCTGGCCACCGGCGTGGCCCTGCGCGCCCTCGGCGTCTGGCGCCTGCGCACCCGCCACGGGCTGTAGGCGCGGCTCCGGTCAGAGCGCGGCCGCCAGCAGGATCAGCACCTCCGCCGCCTGCTCGGCGGCGCCCAGCACGTCGCCGGTGTGACCGCCGAAGGCGCGCCGCGCCGCCGACGCCACGGCCAGGGCGGCGAGCGCGGCGAGGACCAGCCCGGCCGCCGCCGCGCCGCCGCCCAGGAGCGCCAGGGGCGCGGCGCCGGTGAGCAGGGCGAAGGCGAGCTCTGCGGGGCGGGGCCGCGCCTCGCCCGCCCGGCCCTTGGCGGAGGCGCCGGCGTAGGGCGTCGCCGCCATCACCGCCGCCGCCGCCGCCCGCGCCCCCGCGTGGGCGGCGAGGAGGGCCAGGGCGCCGGTGCGCACGTCCACCTGCGCCAGGGCGGCGATCTTGAGCGCCGTGATCAGCACCAACGCCAGCGCGCCCCAGGCGCCGACGCGACTGTCCTTCATGATCTCCAGCCGACGCTCCCGCGAGCCGCCGCCCAGGGCGTCCACGGTGTCGGCCAGCCCGTCCTCGTGCAGCGCGCCGGTGAGGAGGGCGGAGGTCGCCACTGCGAGCACGGCGGCGACCAGGGGCGACCAGACCGTGCTGGCGAGCGCCCAGACGACGGCCGCCGCCGCGCCCACCAGCAGGCCCACGAGCGGGAAGAAGCGGGAGGCGCGGGCCGGGTCCCCGGGGTCGAAGTGCGAGGCGGGGGGCAGCGGGATGCGGGTCAGGAAGCGCAGCGCCGTCAGCAGCAGCTCCACCTGGCGCCGTAGGCTGCTCACAGTCGGCCCGCGAGCACGTCGTCCAGCGTCGCCACCTGGGTGAGCAGGGCGGCCGCGGCGCGCAGCAGGGGCGCGGCCAGCACGGCGCCCGTGCCCTCGCCCAGGCGCAGGTCGAGGGCCAGCAGGGGCTCGGCGCCGATCCCGGACAGGAGGCCGCCGTGGCCGTGCTCGGCGCCGCGGTGGGCGTGGATCAGATAGGGGCGGACGTCCGGCGCCAGCCGCTCGGCGACCAGGGCGGCGGCGGTGGAGATGAAGCCGTCCACCAGCACCGCCCGGCGCTCGGCCGCCGCGCCCAGCGCCGCGCCGGCCATCATGGCGATCTCCAGGCCGCCGTACTCGCAGAGCACGGCGAAGGGCTCGGTCGCGTCCGTGCGGGCGGCTGCGCGGGCGAGCACGGCGCGCTTGTGCGCCAGGCCCTCCGGCGAGCACCCCGCGCCGACGCCGATGCAGGCGTCCAGCGGGGCCGGGAGCAGGCGGTGCATGAGCAGGGCGGCCGACGAGGTGTTGCCGATGCCCATCTCGCCGAGCGCCAGGGCGTCGGCGCCCTCGCCGGCGGCGCGGCGACCCAGCGCTTCGCCCCGCCCGAGCGCCTCGGCGGCCTCGGCGGGGGTGAGAGCGGGTTCGGCGGCGGCGTTGCGCGTGCCGCGGCGCACCTTGGCGTCGATCAGCGCGGGGTGGGCGGGCAGGTCGGAGTCCACGCCCGCGTCGACCACGCGCACCTCCACCCCGCAGGCCCGGGCGAGGGCGTTCACGCTGGCGCGACCGGCCAGGAAGGTGGCGACCATCGCCCCCGTCACCGCCGAGGGATAGGCCGAGACGCCCTCCGCGGTCAGCCCGTGGTCGCCGGCGAAGACGTAGGCGGCCACCCGCTCCACCCGCGGGTCGGGCCGGTCCTGGATCAGCGCCAGCCGCACCGCGAGCGCCTCCAGCCGGCCGAGCGAGCCCGGCGGCTTGGCCAGCCCGTCCAGGCGCGCGCGCACGCGGCCGGCCAGCTGCGGGTCGATGCGGGGCAGTGCGGGGGGCATGTAGGCGGTCACAGGCCGGCGATCTGCGCGATGGCGGCGATGTCGAGGGCGGCGGCGAGCCCGGCGGCCAACTCGTCGAGCGCGGCCTCCACCCGGACGGAAGCGGCCACTCCGTCCGAACTCGCGCCCAGCGCCGACAGCAGCGCGACCCGGGCGCCCGGGGCGTCGAACAGCCCGTGCAGGTAGCAGCCGGCCACGCGGCCCTCGGGCGACACGGCCCCGTCGGGCCGGCCGTCGTCCAGGCGGGCGAAGGGGCGCGCCAGGCCGGGGCCGGTGGTGCGGCCGGCGTGGATCTCGTAGGCGGCGAAGCGGGCGTCCGGCCGTTCGGCCAGGCCGCCGCTCACCTGGCGCAGCACCTTGTCGGCGGTGAGCACGGTCTCGACCTCCAGCAGGCCCAGGCCGTCGGCGGCGCCGGGCGGGCCCTCCACGCCCTGCGGGTCGCCCACGCGGCGGCCGAGCATCTGGTAGCCGCCGCAGACGCCCAGCACGCGCCCGCCCCGGCGGACGTGGGCGAGGAGGTCGATGTCCCAGCCCTCGCGCCGCACGAAGGCGAGGTCGGCCAGGGTGGCCTTGGAGCCCGGCAGGATCACGAGGTCGGCGTCGCCGGGCAGGGCGTCGCCGGGCCGCACCCAGCCGAAGTCCACCTCCGGCTCGGCGCGCAGGGCGTCGAAGTCGTCGAAGTTGGCGATGCGCGGGAACAGCGGGGCGACGATGCGCACGCGCCCGCCGCCCGCCTGCGTACGGGCGAGCGCCACCGCGTCCTCGGCAGGCAGGCGCAGGGCGGCGCGCAGGTGCGGCGCGAGGCCCAGGTCGCGCCAGCCGGTGCGCTCGGCGATGACGCGGCGGCCGCCATCGAACAGCGTAGGATCACCGCGGAACCTGTTGACGATGAAGCCTTTTATCCGCGCCGCGTCCTCGGGCGGGAGGACGGCGTGGGCGCCCACCAGCTGGGCGATCACGTGCCCCCGGTCGATGTCGCCCACCAGGGCCACCGGCAGGTCGGCGGCGTGCGCGAAACCCATGTTGGCGATGTCGCCTGCGCGCAGGTTCACCTCGGCCGGGCTGCCGGCGCCCTCCACCAGCACGAGGTCGGCCTCGGCGGCGAGGACGCGGTAGCTCTCCAGCGCGAGGGGCAGCAGGGCGGCCTTGCGCGCCTGGTAATCGCGGGCGGACAGCGTGGCGTCCACGCGACCGCGCACGACGACCTGCGCGCCCGTGTCGGTCTGCGGCTTCAGCAGCACCGGGTTCATGTGCACGGTGGGCGGGGTGCGGCAGGCGAGCGCCTGCACCGCCTGGGCGCGGCCGATCTCGCCGCCGTCGCTGGTGACGGCGGCGTTGTTGCTCATGTTCTGGGGCTTGAAGGGGCGCACCCGCAGGCCGCGGTCGGCGAACAGGCGGCAGAGGCCGGCCACCAGCGTGGACTTGCCCACGTCCGACCCGCAGCCCTGGATCATCAGCGCCGCCGGCATGCGAGCGCCCCCACGCCGAGCCACAGGAGCGCCGTCGCGCCCAGGTACAGCCGCAGGCCGCGGCGCAGGTCGCGCGCCGTCGGCGGCGGGCCGTCGCCGAAGGTGGGACGCGCGTGCGCCTCGCCATCGTAGCGCGCCGGGCCGCCCAGGCGGACGCCGAGCGCGCCCGCCATCGCCGCCTCCGGCCAGCCGGCGTTGGGCGAGGCGTGGCCCGGCGCGTCGCGGCGCATCGTGCGCCAGCCGCGTCCACCCGCGAGGCACAGCAGGCTCCCGGCGAGGCGCGCTGGCAGGAGGTTGGCGAGGTCGTCGAGTCGGGCGCTGGCCCAGCCGTAGGCGCGCCAGCGCGGCTCGCGGTGGCCGACCAGGCTGTCGGCGGTGTTGATGGCCTTGTAGGCGTAGAGGCCGGGCAGGCCGCCGGCCAGCAGCCAGGCGGCGGGGGCGACCACGCCGTCGCCGAAGCTTTCCGCCAGGCTCTCCAGGGCGGCGGCGGCCACGCCGGAGGCGTCCAGCGCGTGCGTGTCGCGGCCGACGATGCGCGCCACCGCCGCGCGCGCGGCCGGCAGGTCGCCGGCCTCCAGCCGCCGCAGCACGGCGGCCACGTGGTCGTGCAGGCTGCGCTGGGCGAGGCCGAGCGTCGCGGCCGCGACCAGCAGCGGGGCGCCGCGGCCGCGCAGCGCGCGCGCGAGCCCGAGGCCGACGCTCGCGGCCAGGGCCGGGACGAGCAGGGCGGCGGCGACGCCGAGCGCGCGCCGCTGCGCCTCCGGCCGCTCCGGCGCATTCCAGCGGCGCTCCAGGGCGGAGATCAGGGCGGCGGGCAGGGCGACAGGGTGCGGCAGACGCCGGTGCAGGGCGTCGGGGTAGCCGGCCGCCGCCTCCGCCGCGAGCGCCGCCAGGGCGATCGTGGCGGTCCTCATGCGGCGAGCGCCCGGGCGAGGCGGGCGCGCTCGCGGGCGCGGGGCAGGCCGAAGCGCAGCCGGTCCGGCCGGTCGGCGAAGGGGCGGGTGAGCACGCCGTGGGCGCAGAGGCGCGACCAGAGCGCCTGCGCGTCGGGCGCGCGGGCGAGGCGGAACAGCTCCGTGCCGCCGAGCACCTCCAGACCCGCGGCCGTGAGCAGGGCGTCCAGCGCCGCGACCGCGGCGGCCAGGCGCGGGCGGGCCGCCTCCAGCCAGGCGTCGTCCGCGTAGGCCGCGAGCCCGGCCGTCAGCGCCTCGGCCGAGACCGGCCAGTCGCCCACCGCCTCGCGCACCCGGTCGGCGAGCAGGGGCGGGGTGACGATGAAGCCCAGGCGCACGCCGGGCAGGCCGTAGGTCTTGCCGAACGATCGCAGCACGCACACGGCCGGGTGGGCCGCGTCCGCCACGCTGCGGGCGGGATCCAGGTCGGCGAAGCTCTCGTCCACCACCAGCCAGCCGGCCCGCGCGTGCAGCCGGTCGGCCTCGGCGAGGAGGTCGGCGCGAGAGGTCTTACGGCCGTCCGGGTTGTTCGGGTTCACGACCACGATCGCATCCGCCCCGCCTTCCGCGAGCGGGACGCCCGCCGCCAGCCAGGCCTCGGCGTGGCCGCCGTAGGTGGGGCCGTCGATCCGCACCGACCTCGCGCCGAGCAGGCGGGGGAGCTGGCGCAGCCCCGCCTCCGCGCCCGGCACGGCGACGACGCGGTCGGGGTGCGCGCCGAACCGGCGGGCGGCGAGCGCCTCCAGCGCGGCGACGGCCTCCGGATCCGGCAGGCGGCGCAGGTCCGCCGCCCGGGCGCGGGGAGCGGGGTAGGGCCAGGGGTTCACGCCGGTGGACAGGTCGATCCAGGGGCGCGGCGCGTCCGGGAAGCCCAGCCGCGCCGCCCGGAGCCGTCCGCCGTGCCTGAGGAAGGTCTCCACCGGGTCGCCTCAGAAGGCGGCGCGTACGCCGACGTAGCCCGCCCGGCCGAGCGCGCCGTAGCGGAAGACGGTGGAGTACTCGCGGTCGAACAGGTTCTCCACCCGCCCGTACAGCTCCACCCCCGCGTGCACGGGGATCGAGCCGCGCAGGTCGACCAGTGTATAGCCCTTCACGCGCGTAGTGTTGGCGGCGTTGTCGAAGCTACGGCCCGCATAGCGCATGGCTGCCGAGGCGGTGAGCCCCAGCGGTCCCCGCCATGTCGCTAGAAGGTTGGCGGTCTCCGCCGGGCGCCGCGTCAGCTCGCGGCCGTTGGTGACGGCGCCGGGCGAGGTGTCGCGCGCGTCCAGCCAGGTATAGTTGCCGCTGAGCTCCAGGGCGGGCAGCGGCTGGACGGAGCCCGCCAGCTCGATCCCCCGCGCCTCGGTGCGGGCCGTGTTCACGTAGTAGCCGAACGGCTGGGCGACGCAGCGCCCGGTCGGCCGCCCGGTGGGGCAGGAGAAGAAGGTGATCAGGTCTTCGCTGTCGCGGCCGAAGCCTGTGATCTGCACCACCGTGCGCCAGAAGGTGAGGCGTTGCTCCAGCCCCGCGTCCCACCCGTCGGCGGTCTCGGGGCGTAGGTCCAGGCTCCCGTACTGGCTGTACAGCTGGTAGAGCGTCGGCGGCTTGAAACCCTGGCCCCAGCTGGCGCGCAGGATGGCGCCGGGCCGCACCGTCCAGGCGGCGGAGGCCTGGCCGGTGGCGCGGCTCCCGAAGGTCTCGTGGTCGTCGAAGCGCACGCCGCCGGTCAGCGACAGGTTGGGAAGCGCCTGCACTTGCAGCTGGCCGTAGCCGCTGTTCACCGTCACGTCGGCCTTGGTCGGCCGCGGCCTGGGGGCGAGCGCGGACGGCGAGGCGGTGGAGAAGGCGCTGCGCTCCGTCTCCGCCCCGAACACGGCGGTCCAGCCTTCGGTCAGCTTCGCCGTGCCCTGGTACTCGAAGCGGCGATTGATCCCCGTCGCCTCGAAGGTGCGCGGCGTGACACCCTGGGCGGGGTTGAAGTTCTGCCGATCGTTCTGGGTGTACTGCACCGCCGCCCGGCTCTGAAGCCGACCCTGGCCGAGCGACCAGTTCAGCCCGCCGTAGCCGACCAGCTGCTGCGTGCGCCCGAACTCCGAGCTGTCGCGCCCGAAGCCGTCGAATTCGTTGCGCGCCTCGGCGTAGTAGCCGCGCAGGTCCACCGAGGCGCCGGGCGCGAGCGCGTAGTCCGCCCGGCCGCTGAGCGAGGTGTTGTGATAGCCGTCGTCCTCGCCCCCGCCGGCCCGCCGATCGAAGGCCGAGACGCCGGAGGTCACGTAGCTGGACGCCGCGCCGCGCAGGCGCAGGCGCCCCGCCACGCCGCCCAGGGCCGCGCGCCCATACGCCGTGTCGTAGCTCCCGCCTTCCAAGGAGGCCGAGCCCTCCAGCGCGCGGGTCGGCGCGGCGGTGACGATGTTGACCACGCCGCCGATCGCCTGGCCGCCATAGAGGGTGGACTGCGGCCCGCGCAGCACCTCGATCCGCGCGGTGTCGCCCACCAGCAGGTCGGCGAAGTTGTAGCCGCCGCCGGTGGAGGCCGGATCGTTCAGCTTGACGCCGTCGATCAGCACGACCGTCTGGTCGGCTTCCGCGCCGCGGATGCGAAGGGAGGTGGTCTCGCCCGGGCCGCCGTTGCGGCTGAAGCTGACGCCCGGCGTGCGGGCCAGCACGTCGGAGACGACCGGCTCCTGGTCAAGCCGCAGCTGGTCGGCGGTGAGCACGGTGACCGACTGGCCCACCTGGTCGAGGAGCTGGGGCCTGCGGCCGGCGACCACCACCACCTCACCCACCTCGGTGGCGGCGACGGCGGCGCCCGGGCCTCCGCCGTCCGGGGCTGGTGAGGGGGCGGCACGCGGAGGCTGCGCGTGGGCGCCTCCCGCGGCCAGGAGGGCGAGGAGGGAGGGAACGAGGGTCTTGCGCACGAGGGCTCCAAAGACGGGCGCACGGTCCCGCTCGCGCAGGACCGCACGAGGCGGACACAGCGCCGTCTTCGGAGTCAGCTCCGCGCCTCGCGCCGCACCCCGGGCGCGCGACCGACAGCTGCGGCAGGCAGGTCTCCTGGCTTGCGGGTCATCGTCTTCCCGTCGCCTTCCCAGCCGCTCCGCCCTTGGAAGGACGGTGGCGGCCAGTGGCGTGATGACGGGCGGACTCGCCGCTCACAGTCGCGGGGGCGGCCCCGGATCCACACCGGAGTTCCCGTTTTCATCCCCTTTCGGGGAACCTGTCGCGCCGCCAGCATAGGCGCGCTCTTCTGCATCGCACAACCGGGAGCGCGCCTTGACCGTCACCCTCGTCCTCGGCGGCGCCCGCTCGGGCAAGACCCGCTGGGCGGTGGCCGCGGCGGAGGCCAGCGGGCTCGACCCGGTGATGCTGGCCACCGCCGAGGCGCTGGACGCCGAGATGGCCGACCGCATCGTGCGCCACCGCGCCGAGCGCGACGCGCGCTGGCGCACGGTGGAGGCGCCGCTGGACGTCGCGGCGGCCCTGTCGCGCCTCGGCCCGGTCGACGGCGTGGTGGTGGACTGCCTGACGCTGTGGCTGTCGAACCTGATGCACGCCGAGGCCGACCTGGGCGCGGCGGCGGATGGGCTGGAGGCGGCGCTGGGCGCGCCCGGGGCGGTGTGGCTGGTGTCCAACGAGGTGGGCTGGGGCGTCGTGCCGGACAACGCGCTCGCCCGCCGGTTCCGCGACGCGGCCGGGCGGCTGCACCAGCGGCTGGCGGCCCGGGCCGACGCGGTCGTACTGGTGGTCGCCGGCCTGCCGCTGGCGCTCAAGGGGGCGGTATGAGCGACACCGGGACCGAGGCGGACGAGGCGCGGCACACCGCCAAGATGAAGCGGGTGCAGGCCGCCCGCGCCCGGATGATGGCCGACAAGACGGAGGAGCGCGGCCTCGTCATCGTCCACACGGGCAAGGGCAAGGGGAAGACCACCGCGGCGATGGGCATGGTCTGCCGCATGATCGGTCACGGCCGGCGGGTGGCGGTGATCCAGTTCATCAAGGGCGCGATGCACACGGGCGAGAAGGCGGTGTTCGACGCCTTCCCCGAGCAGGTGGAGTTCCGGCCCATGGGCGAGGGCTTCACCTGGGACACGCAGGACCGCGCCCGCGACACCGCCGTGGCCGGCGCGGCCTGGGCCGCCGCCCGCGCCCGCATCCTGGACCCCGACCTCGACATGGTGGTGTGCGACGAGCTGAACATCGCCCTGCGCTACGGCTACGTGGAGCTGGAGCCGGTGCTGGAGACGCTGCGCGCGCGGCCCGCGCACCTGCACGTGGTGATCACCGGCCGCAATGCGCCCGACGCGCTGATCGAGGCGGCCGACCTCGTGACCGAGATGGAGCAGGTGAAGCACCCGTTCCGCAGCGGCGTGAAGGCGCAGGCGGGGGTGGAGTTCTGACTCCTCCGCTCATCCCGGCGAAGGCCGGGACCCAGGTCCGACCATGATCCCGCACTCGGCGCTCAGGATGGCGAGTTCCGGCTTCGTCACTCCCGGAACGGGGTCCCGGCCTTCGCCGGGATGAGCGGAAGAGCGAGGGTTCAGCGCCGTGAGGTCGCTGCCGCCTCCCTCGACCTCGCCCGGTCCACGGCGGCCTGCAGCCATTCCAGCGCCGTGGGGTAGGACGGGCCCCCGCAAACGGTCAGCACGCTCGGCAGCACGATGCGGTGCGCGGCGGGCACGGCGCGCAGCAGGGCGGGGTGCTCGAGCAGCTGGCCGCCCTGGTCCTGCCCCACGGAGCCGTGGCCGCCCACGATCAGCCAGTCGGGGCGGGCGGCGACGATCTCCTCCAGCGACAGGCGCTTCACGCCGGCGCGCGTGCGCGCCAGGTTGGTGAGCCCCGCCTTGTCCATCAGCTCGTCGAGCAGGGTGTTGCGCCCGGTGATCAGCCCGCCGCGCTGGTAGTTGGCCACCGTGCCCGCCCGGGGCCGCGCGCCCGCGCGGGCGACGCGGGCCTGCATGTCGGCGATCAGCGCCTCGCCCCGCTCGGGGTGGCCGATGGCGCGGGCCACCTTGCGCGTCTGGGCGACGATGTCGGCGAACGACTTGGCCGGCTTGAGCTCCAGGATGGGCGTGCGGCCGCGCAGCAGGCTCAGCTGGTCGGACCGGCGGTAGGGCGTGGTGATCACCAGGTCCGGCTGGATCACCCACAGGCTCTCCGCATCTCCCCGGGTGGTGGGCCAGCCCGCCGCCGCCTTGGCCGCGAACGAGAGGGTGGGGTCGCGGGCGTACTGGGTCAGGGCCGCCACCTGCGCCCTGTCGGCGAGCGCGAGCAGGAGCTGGTCGGCGCAGGCGTTCAGCGACACCACCCGGCGCGGCGCGGCGGCGCGGGCCGGGGCCGCCGCCGCCGCGAGCAGGGCCACGCTCGCCGTGATGATCGTGCGCAGGCGGACCGTCACCGTCTTCCTTTCCTCCCGAGTCGGTCCTAGGGCTGCCCGCGCCGGCCGCGGGACACAAGCGCGAACCGGCGTGGCGCAGGACGAAGGGCGATCCGCGGATGGTGAGGGGCTCGGCCCGCGGACCGTGGCTGTGGAGCACGCTGGCCGCGCTCGGGATCGCGCTGGCGCTCACGGCGCTGACCTTCGGCCCCGCCGGCCTGCCGCTGGGCCGGGTGGTGGCGGGCCTGTTCGGCGCGGGCGACCCAGTGAGCAACGACATCGTGCGGCAGATCCGGGCGCCCCGGGTGGTGCTCGACCTGGCGGTGGGCGCCATGCTGGGCCTGGCGGGCGCGTCGCTGCAGGGGTTCCTGCGCAACCCGCTGGCCGACCCCTCCGTGCTCGGCACGTCCAGCACGGCGGCGCTGGGGGCGGTGCTGGCGCTCTACTTCGGCCTGGCCAAGGAGCAGCCCTGGGCGCTGCCGGTCATGGCCATCGCCGGGGCGCTGGCGGGGCTGGCGCTGCTGCTGCCGCTCGCGAGGGCGGGCGAGGGGTCGGTGACCCTCGTGCTGGCGGGGGTGGCGGTGTCGGCCATCGGCGGGGCGGGCGTGTCGCTGGCGCTGAACCTGGCGCCCAACCCGTTCGCGGTGTCTGAGATCGCCTTCTGGCTCCTCGGCTCGCTGTCCGACCGCTCGTGGAAGCACGTGGTGCTGGCCGCGCCGGGGATGCTGCTGGCCGTGGGCCTGATCCTGTCGCAGCGGCGCGCGCTGGACGCCCTGGTGCTGGGCGAGGACGCGGCGGGCTCGCTGGGCTTCGATCTTCAGCGCACGTCGCTGCTGCTGGCGCTGGCCGTGGCGCTGGGCGTCGGGTCGGCGGTGGCGGTGGCGGGCGCGATCGGCTTCGTCGGCCTGGTGGCGCCGCACATCGTGCGCCCGTTCACGGACGGGCGGCCGGGGCGCCTGCTCCTCCCTTCCGCGCTCGCAGGGGCGGTGCTGCTGACCGCCGCCGACCTCGTGGTGCGGCTGATCCCCACGGTCACGGAGCTGCGGCTGGGCGTGGTGACCGGCTTCCTGGGCGCGCCCGTGTTCACCGCGGTGCTGCTGCGCACCCGCCGGCTGAGCTGATGCTGGAAGCCAGGGCCCTCAGCGTCCGCCTGGGCCGCCGCCCTGTGCTGCGGGAAGTGGACGTGCGCGTGCGGCCCGCGGAGCTGGTGGCGCTCACCGGGCCGAACGGGGCGGGCAAGAGCACGCTTCTGCGCGCCCTGTGCGGCCTGCTTCCCGCCGCCGCGGGAACGGTCAGCTGGAGCGGCCGGCCGCTCGCCGAGCTGCGGCTGGCGGAGCGAGCGCGCGCCTTCGCCTTCCTGCCGCAGGGGCGCGAAGTGTACTGGCCGGTGCAGGTGCGCCGGCTGGTGGAGCTCGGCCGGCTGCCGCGGCTCGGCCCGCTCAGCCGTCCCGCACCGGCCGACGCCCAGGCGGTGGAGCGGGCCATGGCGGCGGCGGACGTGCTGCACCTGGCCGACCGCGTCACCACCGACCTCTCCGGCGGGGAGCGCGCCCGCGTGCTGCTGGCCCGGGCGCTGGCGGTGGAGGCGCCCGTGCTGCTGGCCGACGAGCCCACCGCCGGGCTGGACCCCCGCCACGCGCTGGAGGTCATGACGGTGTTCCGCCGCCTGGCGGATGCGGGGACGGCGGTGGTCGTCTCCACGCACGAGCTGCCGCTGGCGGCCGAGGGCTGCGACCGCGTGGTCCTGCTCGCCGACGGTCGCGTGGTCGCCGACGGGGCGCCCGCCGAGGCGCTGGGGCCCGAGCAGCTGCGCGCGGTCTACGGCGTGGAGGCGCGGGGTCCGCTGCGTGCGCCGTTCGGGCTCACGCCTCCACCAGCCAGCCCTCCGGCGGCGTCCGCACGATGAAGTGGCCCTTCACGCCCTCCGGCCACTCGCCGAAGGGCACGCGGCCGTGCTCGCTCGCGGCGTAGGCGGCGGCGTACTCCAGGATGGCGACGGCGGCGGCCTCGCCGGGGGCGAAGCGGCCCAGCACGTAGCCGACCTTGCCCGGCGCGCGCAGGTGCACGGTGCAGGCGGCGGTGCAGGCGAACAGGCAGGGCATCTCCTCCACCGCCAGGGCGGCGAACCGCGGATCGGCGGCCTGCGCCGTCCGCAACGCCTCGACCAGCCGCGCCCCGCCGCGCACGCCCTCGGCGTCGTCGCGCGACTCCTCCGAGAACCGGCAGGTGTTGCAGGCGACCACGGCGGGGCCGGCGGGGACGGGGCGGAGCATCGGCCGCGCTTGTAGCGACGCCCGGCGCCCCGTCGAGCCCTAGCCCGCTCCGGCCGCCGCCCCGGTCTTCGCGGGCGGCGGCGTTCCGGCGTCCAGGTGGTCCCAGTTGAGGATGGCGTTGAAGCCGAGGCTGTAGGCGCCCTGCGTCTGCCAGCGCCAGAAGGGGCGGAGGGCGAACAGCACCATGTGGCCGCGCCCGTCCGGCACGTCGACCACCAGCGCCTTGCGGGCCAGCGCCTGGCCGCCGACCAGGAGGCCGCTCAGTAGGATGTCGTCGCCGCGCTCGGGGAAGGCCATCACCGTCCGTGGGCGCTGCGTCGGCTCGGCGCCGCCAGTGCGCGAGGTGGGCAGGGCCGAGCCGAAGGTGGCGTTCACCTCGGCCGCGTCGCCGCCGGCGCCGGTGGCCCGGGCGGGCGCGGGCGGCTCGGCGGGGAAGGGCGAGATGCGAGGGAAGGACGCGTTGGGCGTGGTGTTCTGCGCCAGCTGGGCGCCGACCCCGCGCCCGCCGCCGCCGCCGAAGCCGCCGAACCCGCCCGCCGCCACGGTGAGCACCGGGGCCTCGTTGAAGTAGACGGGCAGCTCCTTGTCCGCATAGCCGTAGACGATGGGGCTGGCCGCGTCGGTGATCCGGCCGCGCATCACCGCGCCGCGCGTGTAGAGCTCGGGCGGCTGCGAGGTCGAGACGCCCGCCGCCACGCCGAAGTCGGCCAGCATCTGCACCGTGGAGCCGTCGCCGATCAGCGTGCCGCCGCCCTCCACGAACCGCTCCAGCGCCGCCAGGCCGTCCAGGCCCAGGCCGCCGCGGATGTCGTCCGTCTGGTCGAGCGCGCCCAGGTTCGGGGTCAGGGCCGTCTTGCGGTAGGGGATCGGGACCGCGCCGTTCCTGGCCACGCCCGTGATCTGCTCGCGCCCGCCGCCGCCGACGTTGGGGTATACGATCACGTCGAAGCGCTTGCGCAGGTCCTGCCCGCGCACGGTGGTGTCGGCCAGGTAGGTGTAGGGCACGCCGTAGCGGTCCAGCGCCGCGCGCCACCAGCCCTCGTCCTGCGTGCGCAGCCAGGAGTGCAGGTAGCCGATCCGCGGAACGGTGAGCTCGTGGCTCGCCACCGTCGGCGCGGTGGCCACCGCCTCGGCGCGCAGACCCAGCTCGGCCACCACGGGCTCCACGGACGCCCGGTCGGCCCCCGCGACGATGAAGGTTCCCGCGCCGTAGCGACGGCCGCCCGCCTCGAACGCCGCCTCCGCCGCCCGCATCCGCACCTTGGGCAGGCGGAAGCGCAGGGTGACGAGCGCGTTGTCGCCCGTGTGCTCGATCAGCAGGGTGGAGCCCGCGCCGGCCACCGCGCCGCGCGCCCGCGCCGCGCCCGTCACCGGCGTCATGGGCCGGGTGAGCACCGCCGGGTCCTTCACGGGCCGCAGGGTGACGTTGCGCATGTACTGCATGGTCCAGCCCGTGTCGTCGTAGGGGCGCGGGTTGGCGGCGGGGTAGTTCTGGACGGAGAAGTACATGTCGGCCAGCGTCCGGTACGGCTGGTCGGCGCGCACCACGTAGTCGCCCGCCGCGACGGAGACGCCGCCGGCGGTGAAGGCCGCGTCGGCGCGGTGCACCTCCAGCCCCTGGGCGCGCAGGTCGTCGATCATCTCGGCCACGTTCACCCGGGCGCGCTGGGCGGCGGGGATGATCCAGGCGTTGACCGCGCCTGTGCGCCCGCCCTCCACGGCGTTGCGCGACTTCATGTAGTAGTTTTCGAGGTAGAGCTCGCGGTCGGTCGCCACCCGGTTCAGGGCGAACAGGATCGCCGACTCCTGGATGTTCACGTTGGCGCGCGGACCCCAGTCGATGGAGGGCAGGGGCGGGTTCGGCCGGTACCACTCGCGGCTGGTGGCGGTAGGGGCCAGGCGTAGGTCCTTCTGGTTGTCCGGCCCGTAGCTCTGCACCTCGTAGAAGCGGCCGAACCCGTTGTGGGTCATGGCGATCCAGAACAGGTAGTTGGGCACCCAGCCGTCGTAGAAGCCGCCGGTGAACACGCCGGGCACGCGGCGCTTGGTCATCTCGTTGACCTCGTGCTCGGCCAGCTGCCACCACTCGCCCGGCGCGATCGGGTCCAGCGAGGGGTTGTACGGGCCGGTGCCGGTGGAGGCGTAGAGGTAGCTCTGCGCCTCGTGCAGGTCGTGCAGCACGGTGGGCCGCCACTCCAGCACGCCGGCCGTGATGTTCTGCGTGAGCTTCAGGTACTGGCCCATGCCGTCGCGGTTGTTGTCGTGCGCGACGTACTTGCCCCAATACATGAGGGGCGGGCGCGGCTTGCCGGTCTTCTTGCCGTAGTAGAAGGTGTCGACCACCTTCTCGCGGCCGTCCACCTCCACCACCGGGGTGATGAAGGTGACCACGTTGTCGCGGATCTTCTGGATGAAGGGCGTTTCCTCCACGGCGAGGCGGAAGGCGAGCTCCATCAGCATCTCCGGCCCGCCGGTCTCGGGCGAGTGGATGCCGCTGGTCAGCCAGTAGAGCGGCTTGGCGGTCTTGATGATCGCCTTGGCCTCGTCGGGCGTGGTGCGGCGGGGGTCGCCCAGGCGGGCGAGGGCCGCCTTCTCCGCGTCCAGGCTCTTGAGGGTGGCCTTGTCGGCGATGGCGATGACAATCTGGTCGCGGCCTTCCTCGGTGGTCCCGAGCTTCCAGAGCTTCACCCGGGGCGAGGTGCGGGCCAGCTCCTCGTAGTAGCGCTGGATGTCCTTGGCGTAGGTCAGCTCGCCGGGCGTGCCGGGGATGCGGCCGAAGAACTTCAGCGGCGAGGGCACGGTGGCGGAGGCCGGCAGGTGGTCCACGAGCTCGGTGGTGATCCGCTTGTCGGTCAGATGCTGGGCGATCAGGCGGCCGTATTCGGCGTCCTGCGGCTGCGCGGGGGCCTGCGCCGCGGCGGGGGCGCCCAAGAGCGCCAGCCCGAGCGCCAGCGCGCCGCCGATCCGCGTGATCCTGCCCGTCATGCCCAACCCCCGTCGCCTCCCGCCAGCTAGGCGCGGGTGGCCGCGGGAGGCAAGGCCCGGGTTCAGGCGCGGGCGCGCCAGGCGGCGATCAGTTCGGCCTCGCGCGCAGGCTCCAGCCCCGCTTTCAGCTTGGCCTGGCGCTCGGCGGGCTCCGTCCTGAACCAGGCGAGCGTGTCGGCCGCGGTCGTCTCCAGCGGGCGGAAGGTCAGGCCGCGGCCGAGCGCGCGGGCGATGCTGCGCCGGCCGAAGCCTGCGCGCTCGCCGCGCCCGGGGACCCAGGCGGGCAGGTCGGCCCAGGGGCGCACCCTCTGCGCCTCCAGGAAGTCGGCCGAGGTCCACACGATCCGGGGATCGGCCTTCACGCCGCGGGCGGTGCGGGCCAGCATCTCGCGGGCGGGGAGCGGGCTTCGCGGGCCGGTGGCGTTGTAGGTCCCGAACGCGCGCTGCTCGCACATGCGGATCGTCCACTCGGCGATGTCGCGGGCGTCGATCACCTGACAGGGGTCGGAGCCGTCGCCCGGGCCCAGCACCTCGCCGCCGCGCGACAGGCGCACGGGCCAGTAGGTGTATCGGTCGGTGGGGTCGCCGGGGCCGACGAGCAGGCCCGGCCGGATGATGGTCACCGCCTCGCCGAACTGCCGGCGCGCCTCCGCCTCGCTCTGCGCCTTGAGCGGGCCGTAGAGCTCGGGGCCGGCCTTGCGCTCGGCCAGGGCGTCCGCGCCCGTGTAGGGGGCGAGCGGCCCCGTCTCGTCCTCCTCCGGCCTGGCGCTGGAGGCGTAGACGGAGATCGTGGAGATGAAGACGTAGTGCTTCACCCGGCCCTTCAGCGCCTGCCCGGCGTCGCGCACCCAGAAGGGCAGGGTGGTGGGGTTGTCGATGCACACGTCCCACTCGCGGCCGGCCAGCGCCTTGAGGTCGCCGGTGCTGCGGTCGCCGGTCAGCGCCTCGACCTTGCCGGGCCAGTCCATCGTCTCGCGACCGCGGTTGAACACGGTCACCTGGTGGCCGCGGGCGAGCGCGTAGCGGACCTGGTGCGGCCCCATGAAGCCGGTGCCGCCCAGGATCAGGATGCGCAGCGGCTTGCGCGAGGCGGCGGCCAGCGCCGGCGTGGCGGCGAGGGGCAGGGCGGCGGCCCCGATCAGGGTGCGGCGGCGCATGGTCGGGCTCCGGTGTTCGGCCGCCCACTCTAGGCCAGGCCCGGAGCAAACGGCAAAGGTCGAACTCGGGCCGCGCTTAAGGCTGTCTTCAGCGGCTTCGGGCGAGGCTGGGCGGATGAGCTTCGTGTCCGCCGACCTCGGCGCCGCCCTCGCGCCGGTGGCGCAGCTGCGCCGCGAGCAGGCGCCCGTGCGCGCGGCCGGCGCGCTGACGGCGGGGCTGGCCTTCGCCGCGACCCTGCACCTGCCGTGGCTGTGGGCGTGGCTCGCGGCCTACGCGGGCGCGCAGGGGCTGGAGATCTGGGCCCTGTGGCCGTTCCGTCCCGGCCGCCCGACGCCCGGGCGGGCGCGCCGCCTCCTGGCGCTGATGGCGATCGCCGTCCTGGCGGGCGCGTTCGGCGCGCTGGCGCTGGCCCTCTGGCGCGGGCCCTCGCCGATCGGGCCGGCGGCGGCGGTGCTGCTGCTGGGGTCCGGCGTGCTGAACGTGCTGGCGACCTCGCGCGGCTGCTCGCCCGCCTTCGCCGCGGGGGCCGCGCCCTATCTGCTGCTCCTGCTCCTGCTGCCCTGGAGCGGCGGCGGCGCGCCCTCGCCGGCGTTGTCGGTCACCTTCGCGGCGGCGGTGATCGCCTGCGGGCTCACCCTCGGCGTGGTCTGGCGGGAGGCGCGCCGGGCGCAGCTGGGCGAGGCGGCGGCGCTGGAGGAGGCGCGGGCGGGCCAGGCCCGGGCGGTGGCCGCCTGGAGCGCCCAGCAGAGCTTCGTGGCCGCCGTCGGCCACGAGCTGCGCACGCCGCTGACCGCGCTGAGCGCCGCCGCGGCCACGCTGGAGCTGCGCGCCCTGACCTCGCAGACCCGGGCCACCGCCGGCCTGATCGGCGGCTCGGCCGAGCTGATGCGCCGCCTGCTCGACGACCTGCTCGACCTCGCCAAGCTGGAGGCGGGGCGCATGGAGGTGGAGGCGCTGCCCATCGCCCCGCGCCGCCTGGTGCGCGACGCGGCCGAGCTGTGGCGCGGCGCGGCCGAGGCCAAGGGCGTGCGCCTCGTGCTGGAGGATGCGGACGTCCTGCCGGAGCGCGCCGCCGGCGACGCCCACCGGCTGCAGCAGCTGCTGAACAACCTCCTCTCCAACGCCGTCAAGTTCACCCGGTCGGGCGAGGTGCGCCTGGCCTGCGCCGCCCGGACCGTGGACGGCGGCGGGTGCGAGGTCACGCTGGTGGTCACCGACACCGGGCGCGGCCTCACCGGGGCCGAGCTCGCCGCCCTGTTCACGCCCTTCGCCCAAAGGGACGCGGCCGTGTCGCGCGCGCACGGCGGCACGGGGCTGGGCCTGGCGGTCAGCCGGGAGCTGGCGCGCCTGATGGGCGGCGACCTCGTCGCCTACGCCGGCGCCGGCGGCCGGTTCGAGCTGCGTCTGCCGCTGGCCGCCGCGCCCGCCGGGACCGCCGCCGCGGCGGAACCGCCGGCGTCCGGCGAGGGCGCCCGCCTGCGCGTGCTGCTGGTGGAAGACAACGCGCTCGCCCGCCGCGCCGTGCAGGTGCTGCTGGAGTCCCTGGGCGCGGAGGTGGAGGTGGCCGAGGGCGGCGGCCCCGCGCTGGAGCGCCTGGCCGTCGCCCCCTTCGACCTCGTGGCGATGGACGTGAACATGCCGGGGCTGGACGGGCGGGAGACGTGCCGGCGGCTCCGCGCCACCCCCGGGCCGAACCGCGCCACGCCCGTGCTGGCGCTCACCGGGGAGACCGAGCCCGCGCAGGTGGCCGCCTGCCGCGCGGCGGGCATGGACGGGCACCTGGCCAAACCCGTCACCGCCGCCGGGTTGCAGGCCGCCGTGACGGCCGCCCTGGCCTCCGCCGAGGACCGGGCGAACGCGCCGCTGCGGGGCGTGGCCTGAGGCCGGCGCACGATCCGCTTGAGTCGGCGGCCCCGATCCCGTATAGGCGCGCCCTTCCGGCAGCGGGCCCGCCCGTCGCCGATCCTGTCCGAGAACCGCGGGCCGAGGCTGACGCCGAGGCTTAATCATCGCGGGGAGACGTGGAGCGAACCGTTTCGATCGCCTGCCGCCGGGGCTCCCGGCGAGGGGCGACGGCCGGCATTCCTCGTGGACAGTTCCGACCCGCACGCTCCGTCGCAAGGCGGAGAGTGCGGCCGTTCGGCGTCCCGCAATTCCGCGGCCGTCGCTAGAGACTACGGAGTTCCGCAATGGACCGCGCACAGAAGGCCGAGTCGATCGAGACGCTCAAGGGCGTCTTCGCCTCCGCCGGCGCCGTGGTCGTGGCCCACTACTCGGGCCTGACCGTTGCGGAGATGACCGATCTGCGTGGCAAGCTCCGCAAGGAAGGGGCCACGCTCCAGGTGGTGAAGAACACCCTGGTCAAGAAGGCGCTCGACGGCGTCAACGGAGAGGCGGGCGACCGCCTGTTCACCGGCCCCGTCGCCATCGCCTTCGCGCCGGACCCTGTCTCCGCCGCCAAGGTGGCCACGGACTACGCCAAGACGAACGACAAGTTCGTCGTCCAGGGCGCGGTCATGGGCGCCACGGTGCTGGACGCGAAGGGCGTGGGGGCTCTGGCCACCCTGCCGTCGCTGGACCAGATCCGCGGCCAGCTCATCGGGCTTATCCAGGCCCCGGCCACGAAGATCGCGGGTGTCGTGCAGGCTCCGGCCGCACAGCTCGCGCGCGTCTTCAACGCCTACGCCACCAAGGACGCGGCGTAAGCGCCCCGTCCGGTCACTCCGCACTCTGAACCTCAACCCTCGCACACAAGGACGCCGCACATGGCCGCCGACCTCTCCAAGATCGTGGACGACCTGTCCTCGCTGACCGTTCTCGAAGCCGCCGAACTCTCCAAGCTCCTCGAAGAGAAGTGGGGCGTCTCCGCCGCCGCTCCGATGGCGATGGCCATGCCCGCCGGCGGCGGCGCGGCCGCGCCCGCCGAGGCGGTCGAGGAGCAGACCGAGTTCACCGTCATCCTCACCTCGGGTGGCGACAAGAAGATCAACGTCATCAAGGAAGTGCGCTCGATCCGCACCGACCTCGGCCTGAAGGAGGCCAAGGACCTGGTCGACGGCGCGCCGCAACCCGTGAAGGAGAACGTCTCCAAGCAGGAAGCGGAAGAGATCAAGAAGAAGCTGGAAGACGCCGGCGCCAAGGTCGACATCAAGTAGGTCGGCCTCGGCTCCAGCCGAGACCTCCGCGAAGGGCCGCCCCGGCGACGGGGCGGCCCTTCTGCGTTCAGGGGCGGGGCGCACCGCCTGGCCCGAAATCCCGCCGCCCGACGCCTTTCTCCCAGAGCGGGGGAGCGGGCATGGTCGGGCTGTCGGATGCGGGGCTGTACCAGCGCTCGCTGCTGGTGATGGAAGCTAACCTCCAGCGCGTGTCGAGCGCGCCCTACGGGTTGAAGACGCCCCAGCAGGCGCAGGCGCAGGCGCAGCGCACGCTGCAGCCGCCCTTCGTCACCTTCGCGTTCGACCTGCAGCAGAAGCTGTGGGTCGCGCGAGGCACCAACGCCGCCCTGGTGAAGGACATGATGGCGGCGGTTTCCGGCACGGCCCGAACCGAGAACGCCTCGTTGATCCTGGAGTCGCCCAAGGGCGACCTGATCGTCGATCAGTACTTCTATCGCGACGCGCCCAAGCACGCGGGCAAGGCCTTTCGCGGGATGCAGACACAGGTCCCAGGCCGCTACGCCTTCGAGACGTACTGGGAGCGGTATGACGATCCCACGATCATGGCCCCGCTGGACCGGTTCATGGAGATGCTGGACCGGGCCACGCGCGCGCCCCGGCTCATGGCCATGATGCGCGAGCAGTTCGGCGGCATGGTCAGCATCGAAGCGCTGCTGATGTTCGGGGCGCCGCTACTCGCGCTGATGGGCGCGGAATTCGTCGGCGGAAAGATCTTCGCGCTGGCGGTGACTCGGCTGCTTGGCCTCAATCAGCTGCTCTGCGATTTCGACTTCTACGCGCCGCGGCTGCCGCGGCTCTATGACCTCGTCAACAACGCCCGCGACCCCAAGGACCTGGAGGAGGGGGGCACGATCATCGCCGAGGTGCTGTGCCAGCTCCTGGTCGACATCGCCGCGCAGCTCGGCATCAAGATGCTCACCGAGGTGGCGACGCGCCTGTTCCGCATGCTGATGAACCTTTCGGAAGGGCTCGCCACCCAGGCGCTGCGGGAGGCGGCGGGCCGCGCCGACAAGTACCTGCGCACCCACGGCTACAAGGGGCGCGAGCTGCTCAAGAACGCCGCGGACAGCCCGCTCGAGCCAGCCTCCATCTCCATGTACAAGCAGAGCTGCGTCAAGCAGCGTGAAATCCTGGTGGTGCGCGAGCCCGATGTTCTTCGATCCCTGTGGATCAAGGCGGTCCACGTCTACAACAACGCCAAGCCCATGTGGCTGAAAGCCAAGTCGAGCGCAGGCTGGCACGGTCTCGTCTGCCTCACGGAGGCGGAGGCGTTCGGGCTCAAGGGCAAGCACATGTCCACTCTCCAACAAGCCCCGGGCATGTTTGACCTCGGCAACTTCAAGGGCGTATCGCCCGAGATCGACGCGATCATCGCCGAGGGCCGGTATCGTGAGATGTACGACCTGCCTACCGACGGACGGGATTTCGGCGCGGCCATCGACTACGAGGCGACCGGCAAGAACAATGTGAACCTCAAGGGCCACAAGCTCGTCGATGCGGGCGAAGGGAAGTACATCATCGTCGACGCGCTAGGCCGGCCATACGTCTCCGACCTGGACCTCGCCACCCGCCAGCAGGTTGGAACCGCCCACGCGGGTGATCACATCCAGCCGCACGCGCCGCCGGGCCGCGCCGCCTCGCCCGAGGACAACATCATCGCCGAGTTCGACATGAACCAGATGTACTGGCAGGCGGGCGGCCACCCCTTCCACGCGCCCAACAACCACGGCGGCAAGACGGGCTCGGTGGGCTTTGAGATCGCCGGGCAGGCTATAGATGGAACGCGCGCAGCCGCCGGGCTGCCGCCCCAGAAGCGCTGGAAGCCCAAGGAGGCGGACGGAAGCTGGAAGAAGGAGCGGCTGATCGTCTTCTTGCCCGAATTAGTTGGCGGGCGCGTGGAGTCGAAGATGTACGCCTTCGACGGCTGGGGAGACTTCAAAAAGTTCGCGGAGCTGAACAACTTCGAGTTCCCCTGGTGAGGCTCACCGCGCCGCGTGCCGGGCCTCGTGGTCCAGGAGCCAGCGCTTGCGCTCCAGCCCGCCGCCGTAGCCGGTGAGGGCGCCGGAGCCGCCGATCACGCGGTGGCAGGGGACGACGATGGCCACCGGGTTGGCGCCGTTGGCGAGGCCGACCGCGCGCACCGCACTGGGCCGGCCGATGCGGGCGGCGAGCTTGCCATAGCTCTCCGGCGCGGCGGCGGGCACGGCGCGCAGAGCGGCCCAGACCTCTCGCTGGAAGAGCGTGCCGCCCGTGGCCGTGGGCAGGCCGTCTATGGTGGCGAGCTCCCCGGCGAAGTAGCGGGCCAGGGCGTCGCGGGCGGCGGTGGGAGACCGCGCGTCCGTCACCGTCCAGCCGCCGCGGACATAGTGGCGGTCGAGGAGGCGAGTCATGCGCTCGCGGTGCGTGTCGAAATCGACGGCGCGCAGGCGGCCCTCGGCGTCGGTGAGGATCACGACGTCGCCGACCGGGGTGGCGAGGGTCTCGCGGAGGAGGAGCAGGGGCTGTGTCATGCGGCCAATGTGGAGCTCTCGCGCGGCGCGTACCGGCGGAATCCGGACGCGGCCGCTCGGCGGTGTCCGCATTCCGCTAGTCGTCCGAGCGGGGCGCGCTCATCCTAGCGCCCATGCTCGACTTCGACAGCACCTACGCCGCGCTGCTGCGCCGCGACCCGGCGCTCGACGGCCACGTCTTCGTGGGCGTGCGCACCACGCGCATCTACTGCCGCCCGGTGTGCCCGGCGCGCACGCCGCTGGCGCGCAACGTCACCTCCACCCCAGCGCGGCGCACGCCCAGGCGGCCGGCTTCCGCCCCTGCCTGCGCTGCCGGCCGGAGACGGCGCCCGACAGCCCCGCCTGGCAGGGCTCGCTCGCCTCCGTCAGCCGCGCCCTGCGGCTGATCGAGGACGGGGCGCTGGCCGAGGGGGACGCCGAGGCCCTGGCCGAGCGGCTGGGCATGACGGGCCGTCACCTGCGCCGGCTCTTCGTGCAGCACCTGGACGTCACCCCCGCGGCTGTGGAGAGCACGCGGCGGATACACCTCGCCAAGGGGCTGATCCACGAGACGCGCCTGCCGATGACCACGGTGGCCCTGGCGGCGGGCTACGGCAGCCTGCGCCGCTTCAACGAGGCCTTCCAGGAGCTGTTCGGCCGGTCGCCCACCGCGCTCCGGCGCGACGCGGCGGCGGGCCGCCCGGCGGAGGACCCCTCCGACGCCCTGCGCCTGCGGCTCGCCTACCTCCGCCGCTCGACTGGGCGTCGCGGCTCACGGGCGGCGCAGCGCCCGCCCTGCGCGAGCCGCGGCGCGAGGGCCCGGCCCTCGTCGGCCGGCTGGAGGTGGAGGGCGAGGCCGCCCTGGTCGTCCTGCGCCAGGGGCCGGGCGCCAGCGTGCTGGTGGAGCTGCCGGACACGCCGGTGCGCCGCCTGGCCCGCGCCGCGGCCCTGCTGAAGCGCGCCCTGGCCAGCGAGGGCGCGCCCTCCGCCCGGCCCTAGCGCTTCACCGCGGCGCGCAGGTAGGGCGCGGGCTCCACCAGGGCGAAGCCCGGCGTCAGGCTGGCGAAGTGGCGCAGCCACCAGGCGTGGCCGGCCCCGAACACCACCAGCACCCGGTCGCCGGGCGCGCTCGCCTGGGTGATCTTGGCGAAGATCCTGGCGTTGCGCAGGTACCAGCCGCCGCTGAGGTCCGCCCCGGGCTGGCGCTCGCCCGCGCCTTCGGAGAGCATGCCGTAGTAGCCCTCCACATGGTCGGTGCGGATGTTGGCGGGGTCGTTCAGCAGCAGGAGCGCGTTGGCGATGCTGCGCTTCTGCGCCGCTTCGATCTGCGCCATGTGCGTCTTGCCGAGCGCCATCATCGCCTCCGCCCGCCCGTCGCCCCGCGCCTTCGAGAAGGCGGCGAGCGGCTCCCACGGAAAGTAGTCCGGCCCGCCTTCCGTCCCGCGCTCGTCGACGCCGTGGACCGTCTTGAGCCCGAGCCGGTTCGCCAGGCGGAAGCCGATCTGCACGCCCTCGTCGCGCGCCTTCAGGAGGTCGGCCGGGGTGAACTTCGCATAGGCGGGGGTCTCCAGGGCCGGGCCGACCCCCACCCGCTCCACCATGATCCGGGTCGGCCGGAACCGCGCCAGCGCGTCCGCGACGCGCCGCAGCTCGGCTTGCCGGCGGGGCGTGGTGGGATCGTCGGCGCGGACGTTGTTCAGGTCCTGCCCCGGGTTGTCCAGGTGGTAGACGCCCAGCACCATCACCTGCACCACGGCCGGCGCCTCGGTGCGCGCGGCGGCCCTTGTGTCGAGGAGGGCCGGCAGCAGCGCGGCGGCGATCAGGGCGGCGCGTCGGGTGGGCGTCATGGAAGGCTCCGGGGCGGCGGAACGGCCCGCCGTCAGCCATGAGGCCGCGGCGCCCGCGGACGGAGGCGCCGCCCCGCGTAAACTGGCGGTGATCCGGTCCATCCGGCCGTGCGGCCGAAGGACACACCTCTGACGCACACCCGCCCGCCGTGCCATACGGCGTTCGGGCTCAAGGGGGCGGGTATGGCGGGAACATCCGGGGCGGTCGGCCTCAACCGGCGCGTGGTGCTGACGGAGACCACGCTGGGCCGTACGCTGCGGCGGCTGCGCCTGATCCCCGAGAACGACGCACGCTTCGACGGCGTGCCGATCGGCTACCTGATCCGCTGTTCCAACGCGGTCTTCGACGAGCTGGAACGCGATCCCCTGCTGCTCGAGCCCGTGGTGCGCGCGGGCATCCGCGTGACGGACGACCGGGCGAAGCTGTTCGCCAGGAGCCGCCCCCTGCGCGTGGCCAAGGTCGACCAGGCGTTCATGACGGAGGTGAAGCGGCACTTCGAGGCGGGGCAGCCCGCCGTCGACGCGGCGGTCAAGGAGGTGCTCGACCACCACGCCCAGATGAACGCGCGGTGGAGCAAGTACTGGAAGGGCACGGCGCGCGACCTGGCCGTCTCGGCGGTGGCGGTCACCGTGGGGATCGTCGGCCTCGCCGCGGCCGTGCCCACCGGCGGCCTTAGCATCGCCTTCGCGGTGATCGGGCTGGCGCGAGGCATCGCCGGCGGCGTCAGCAAGCTGGTGGAGTGCTGGCTCAGGGCCGAGGAGATCGAGAAGCGGCTGGACGCCAACCTGCGCGAGCTGATGGGCAAGTACGGCGTCAAGCTCGATCACAACGGCGCCTACACCGTGGCGGCGGGAGGCGTGACGACCCACGCGGGCCGGGCGCACCAGATCGGCGCCACGGTGGCCAACACGCTGATCCAGGCGCCGGTCGCGGCGACCATGGCCGTGATCGAGCAGGACGTGGCCCGCTGGAAGGGCAAGCTCTCCAGCCTCTACCAGCTCGCGCACGAACTGGCGGTGGAGCTCAACCGCCTGCTGGTGGAGATGGAGGCGCTCGGGTCCACGCTGCCGCCCGAGAAGCAGCGCAAGCTCGACGGGCTGGCGGAGCGCGTCATGGAGCTGTTGGACGGGGGCGTGCGGAAGGCGCGCTTCCGCGACCACATGACGGTGAGCGCCGCCCACCAGCGCTATATGCGCGGCTGGGAACGCGCCGGCACGTTCGAGACCCTGCTCGACACTCTGAAGGGCGTCACGGACACCGAGGCCGGCCACCGGGGCGTGAAGATCGGCGCGGCCTTCACCGCCTTCATGACCAACGCGGCCTTCACCGTGCACACCTACGACGGCGGCCTGATGCACTCGCCGCTGATGGATGCGGCCGCCTGGGATCCGGCGCTCGGCAAGCAGGTGGGGCTGGTGACCGGCGCCGCCAACGACGCCCTGGGCGTGGCCATGGACCTCCGCGGGATCGTGGGCGCGGTGAACGAGACGCCGGAGGAGACGGCGGAGTACGAGCGGGTGACCGCCGCCTTCTGCAGGGCGGAGATGCCCATCGTGGCCCCGCGCCGCTCGCCGCCGCGGCCGAACCCTCTCGCCGTGGTGGCGCGCAACACGCCGGCGGCCCGCACGCCGGGGCAGGCCCCCGTCTCGCCCCGCGCGGCCGCCCCCGCGATGGGCGCCGCGCCGCGCCCGCCAGGCCTCCGCACCCCGCCGCCTTTGCCGCCTCGACCGGCGCCCGCGCCGCAGGCGACGCGGGTCGCCGCCGCGCCCGCGGCGCGGGCTCCGGCGCCGCCGTTCCGAAGCCCGTGACGACGCCGCGCGAAAGGCCTTGGCTTTCGCGCGGCCTTCCCCTATCTCCGTCCGCTCACCCACCACCGACTCGCGCCGGCGGGCACGCTCGTGTCCGCGCGGCGGTTCGTCGTGGCGGGGTCCCGAGGCCCGGTCCACCGCCCTGGACCGCGTGCGAAGGGACGCCTCCGCCCAGGCCCGCCTGGCCGCGGAGGACCGCATAGCGTCTGCGGAACCGACCCGGTTCCGCGGAGGGCGGACGCTCCACACCCAACGCGCCTCCCCGCGCGCGCAGGAGCCCCATGGCCGACGACGCCTCGCTTCCCCTCGCCGCCCGCCGTCAGCTGGGCGACGTGCACCCCGTCGACATCGCGTCCTTCACCGGCCGCAAGCGCATCCGCAAGACCTTCGGCAAGATTCCCGAGGCCGTGCAGATGCCGAACCTGATCGAGGTGCAGCGTTCGTCCTACGAGCAGTTCCTGAAGCGCGACGTTCGTCCCGCCGACCGCGGCGACGAGGGGCTGGAAGCGGTCTTCAAGTCCGTGTTCCCGATCAAGGACTTCAACGAGCGCGCGGTGCTCGAGTACGTCTCCTACGAGTTCGAGGAGCCGAAGTACGACGTCGAGGAGTGCATCCAGCGCGACATGACGTATGCGGCGCCGCTGAAGGTGAAGCTGCGCCTGATCGTGTTCGAGGCCGACGAGGACACCGGCGCCCGCTCCGTAAAGGACATCAAGGAGCAGGACGTCTACATGGGCGACATCCCGCTGATGACGGAGAAGGGCACCTTCATCGTCAACGGCACCGAGCGGGTGATCGTCTCGCAGATGCACCGCTCGCCCGGCGTGTTCTTCGACCACGACAAGGGCAAGACGCACGCCTCGGGCAAGCTCTTGTTCGCCGCCCGCGTGATCCCCTACCGCGGCTCGTGGCTCGACTTCGAGTTCGACGCCAAGGACATCGTCTACGTCCGCATCGACCGCCGCCGCAAGCTGCCGGCCAGCACCTTCCTGATGGCGCTGGGCATGGACGGGGAGGAGATCCTCTCCACCTTCTACAAGTCCATCGCGTACGAGAAGCGCGACGCCGGCTTCGCCACGCCCTACCGGCCTGAGAACTGGCGCGGCGTGAAGCCAGACTATCCCCTGATCGACGCCGACACGGGTGAGGAGGTCGCGCCGGTCGGGATCAAGGTCTCCGCCCGCAACGCCAAGAAGATGGCCGACGCCGGCCTGAAGACGCTGCTGGTCTCGCCAGACGCGCTGGTCGGCCGCTACCTCGCGCGCGACCTGGTGAACCCGGCGACGGGCGAGATCTACGCGGAGGCCGGCGACGAGCTGGACGCCACGGTGATCACGGCGCTGCAGGAGCAGGGCTTCGAGAACTTTGACGTGCTCGACATCGACCACGTCAACATCGGCGCCTACATGCGCAACACGCTGCGCGTGGACAAGAACACGCTCCGCGAGGACGCGCTGTTCGACATCTACCGCGTCATGCGCCCGGGCGAGCCGCCGACGGTGGAGGCCGCCGAGGCCATGTTCCGCTCGCTGTTCTTCGACGGCGAGCGCTACGACCTCTCGGCCGTGGGCCGGGTGAAGATGAACCTGCGCCTGGAGCTCGACGCCTCCGACGAGATGCGCGTGCTGCGCAAGGAGGACGTGTTGGCGGTCCTGCAGACCCTGGTGGGCCTGCGCGACGGCCGCGGCGAGATCGACGACATCGACAACCTGGGCAACCGCCGGGTGCGCTCGGTCGGCGAGCTTCTGGAGAACCAGTACCGCGTCGGCCTGCTGCGCATGGAGCGGGCGATCAAGGAGCGCATGAGCTCGGTCGACATCGACACGGTGATGCCGCACGACCTGATCAACGCCAAGCCGGCGGCGGCGGCGGTGCGCGAGTTCTTCGGCAGCTCGCAGCTGTCGCAGTTCATGGACCAGACCAACCCGCTGTCCGAGATCACCCACAAGCGCCGCCTCTCGGCGCTGGGTCCGGGCGGCCTGACGCGGGAGCGCGCGGGCTTCGAGGTGCGCGACGTGCACCCGACCCACTACGGCCGCATCTGCCCGATCGAGACGCCGGAAGGGCCGAACATCGGCCTGATCAACAGCCTGGCCACGCACGCGGTGGTCAACAAGTACGGCTTCATCGAGAGCCCCTACCGCCGGGTGACCGACGGCAAGGCGGGCGAGGACGTCGTCTACATGTCGGCCATGGAGGAGGCGAAGCACGTCATCGCCCAGGCCAACATCGCGCTGGGCCCCGACGGCGAGGTGCTGGACGAGCTGGTGCAGGTGCGCATCAACGGCGACGTCACCCTGCAGAGCCGCGACACCGTCGACTTCATGGACGTGAGCCCCAAGCAGGTCGTGTCCGTGGCCGCCGCGCTGATCCCGTTCCTCGAGAACGACGACGCCAACCGCGCGCTGATGGGCTCGAACATGCAGCGGCAAGCGGTGCCGCTGATCCAGTCGGACGCGCCGCTGGTGGGCACCGGCATGGAGGGCATCGTCGCCCGCGACTCGGGCGCCACCGTGGTGGCTCGCCGCGAGGGCGTGGTCGAGCAGATCGACGGCACGCGCATCGTGGTTCGCGCCACCGGCGAGGTGGACTCGGACAAGTCGGGCGTCGACATCTACCGGCTATCCAAGTTCCAGCGTTCCAACCAGTCCACCTGCATCAACCAGCGTCCGCTGGTGCGCGTCGGCGACAAGGTCTCGGCCGGCGACATCATCGCCGACGGTCCCTCGACCGAGCTGGGTGAATTGGCGCTGGGCCGCAACGCGCTCGTCGCGTTCATGCCGTGGAACGGCTACAACTTCGAAGATTCGATCCTCATCTCCGAGCGCATCGTCTCCGACGACGTGTTCACCTCGATCCACATCGAGGAGTTCGAGGTGATGGCCCGCGACACCAAGCTCGGGCCGGAGGAGATCACCCGCGACATCCCCAACGTCGGCGAGGAGGCCCTGCGCAACCTCGACGAGGCGGGCATCGTGGCGATCGGCGCCGAGGTTCAGCCCGGCGACATCCTCTGCGGCAAGGTCACGCCCAAGGGCGAGAGCCCGATGACGCCGGAGGAGAAGCTGCTCCGCGCCATCTTCGGCGAGAAGGCGTCGGACGTGCGCGACACCTCGCTGCGCCTGCCCCCGGGCGTGGCCGGCACCATCGTGGACGTGCGCGTGTTCAACCGCCACGGCGTGGACAAGGACGAGCGCGCCCTGGCCATCGAGCGCTCGGAGATCGAGCGCCTGGGCAAGGACCGCGACGACGAGTTCGGCATCCTGAACCGCTCGATGACCGGCCGCCTTCGCGAGCTCCTGGTCGGCGCCACCGCCGTCTCCGGTCCCAAGGGGCTGGGCCGCGGCGAGATCACCCCTGAGAAGCTGGCCGACATCTCCCCCGGCCTGTGGTGGCAGATCGCGCTCGACGACGAGAAGGCGATGGGCGAGCTGGAGGCCCTGCGCCGCCAGTTCGACGAGGCGCGCAAGCGTCTGGACCGTCGCTTCGAGGACAAGGTCGACAAGCTGCAGCGCGGCGACGAGCTGCCCCCCGGCGTGATGAAGATGGTCAAGGTGTTCGTCGCGGTGAAGCGCAAGCTGCAGCCGGGCGACAAGATGGCCGGCCGCCACGGCAACAAGGGCGTGATCTCCAAGATCCTGCCGATCGAGGACATGCCCTACCTGGAAGACGGGCGGCACGTGGACTTCGTGCTGAACCCGCTGGGCGTGCCGTCGCGCATGAACGTCGGCCAGATCTTCGAGACGCACCTGGGCTGGGCCGCGGCCGGGCTCGGGCGCCAGATCACCGCGCTGATGGAGGCGTGGCAGAACGGCGGCCAGCGCGCGGCGCTGATCTCGCGGCTGAAGGAGATCTACGGCGACGAGCAGGAGCTGCCGGAATCGGACGAGGAGCTGCTGGAGCTCGCCCGCAACCTCGGCAAGGGCGTGCCCTTCGCGACGCCCGTGTTCGACGGCGCGCACATCGCCGACATCGAGGACCACCTGGCCGACGCCGGCCTGGACCGGTCGGGCCAGTCCTGGCTGTTCGACGGCCAGTCCGGCGAGCGGTTCAAGCGGCAGGTCACCGTCGGCTACATCTACATGCTGAAGCTGCACCACCTGGTGGACGACAAGATCCACGCCCGCTCCATCGGCCCGTATTCGCTGGTCACCCAGCAGCCGCTGGGCGGCAAGGCGCAGTTCGGCGGTCAGCGCTTCGGCGAGATGGAGGTGTGGGCGCTCGAAGCTTACGGCGCCGCCTACACCCTGCAGGAGATGCTGACGGTGAAGTCGGACGACGTGGCCGGCCGCACCAAGGTCTACGAGGCGGTGGTCCGCGGCGACGACAGCTTCGAGGCCGGCATCCCCGAGAGCTTCAACGTGCTCGTCAAGGAGATGCGCTCGCTCGGCCTGAACGTGGAGCTGGAGAACTCGCAATAGGCGCCAACCCTCGTCGCCCTCGGACTTGATCCGAGGGCCGAGCGGTCCGCGCCTCTCCGGCGTCCGATCGTCCGATCGTCCGCTCTTTCGCTCGGTCCTCGGGTCAAGCCCGAGGACGACGGAGGTGAGGGAGCGGGTGGAACAGAGATTTACGCAGCGCACGCTGCAGAAAGTGAACCGAGATGAACCAGGAAGTCCTGAACATCTTCAATCCGGTCGCGGTCGCCCCGACCTTCGACCAGATCCGCATCTCGCTCGCCTCGCCGGAGAAGATCCGCTCGTGGTCGTTCGGCGAGATCAAGAAGCCCGAGACCATCAACTACCGCACGTTCAAGCCCGAGCGTGACGGCCTGTTCTGCGCCCGCATCTTCGGTCCGACCAAGGACTACGAGTGCCTGTGCGGCAAGTACAAGCGCATGAAGTACAAGGGCATCATCTGCGAGAAGTGCGGCGTGGAGGTCACCCTGGCCCGCGTGCGGCGCGAGCGCATGGGCCACATCGAGCTGGCCAGCCCCGTCGCGCACATCTGGTTCCTGAAGAGCCTGCCGAGCCGCATCGCCATGATGCTCGACATGCCGCTGAAGGACATCGAGCGCGTCCTCTACTTCGAATACTACATCGTCACCGAGCCGGGTCTGACGCCGCTGAAGCAGCACCAGCTGCTGAGCGAAGACGACTACATGCGCTACCAGGACGAGTTCGGCGACGACAGCTTCACCGCCGAGATCGGCGCCGAGGCCGTCCGCGGCCTGCTGCAGGCCATTGACCTGGAGAAGGAGGCCGAGCGGCTGCGCGAGGAGCTGGCCGAGACCACCAGCGAGATCAAGCAGAAGAAGTATTCCAAGCGCCTCAAGATCCTCGAGGCGTTCATGGAGTCGGGCAACAAGCCCGAGTGGATGATCCTGACCGTCGTGCCGGTCATTCCGCCCGAGCTGCGCCCCCTGGTGCCGCTGGACGGCGGCCGGTTCGCCACGTCCGACCTCAACGACCTCTACCGCCGGGTGATCAACCGTAACAATCGCCTGAAGCGCCTGATCGAGCTGCGCGCGCCCGACATCATCATCCGCAACGAGAAGCGGATGCTGCAGGAAGCGGTCGACGCCCTGTTCGACAACGGCCGCCGCGGCCGCGTGATCACGGGCGCCAACAAGCGCCCGCTGAAGTCGCTGGCCGACATGCTGAAGGGCAAGCAGGGCCGCTTCCGCCAGAACCTCCTGGGCAAGCGCGTCGACTACTCGGGCCGTTCGGTGATCACCGTCGGTCCGGAGCTGAAGCTGCACGAGTGCGGCCTGCCCAAGAAGATGGCGCTGGAACTGTTCAAGCCGTTCATCTACGCGCGGCTGGACGCCAAGGGCCTGTCGGGCACCGTCAAGCAGTCCAAGCGCATGGTCGAGCGCGAGCAGGCGCAGGTGTGGGACATCCTCGAGGAGGTGATCCGCGAGCACCCGGTGCTGCTGAACCGTGCGCCCACGCTCCACCGCCTGGGCATCCAGGCGTTCGAGCCGAAGCTGATCGAGGGCAAGGCCATCCAGCTGCACCCGCTGGTCTGCGCCGCCTTCAACGCCGACTTCGACGGCGACCAGATGGCCGTGCACGTCCCGCTGAGCCTCGAGGCCCAGCTGGAGGCGCGCGTGCTGATGATGAGCACGAACAACATCCTGAGCCCCGCGAACGGCAAGCCGATCATCGTGCCCTCGCAGGACATCGTGCTCGGCCTCTACTACCTGTCGCTGGCGCGGGAGAACGAGCCCGGCCAGGGCAAGCTGTTCGGCAGCCTCGCCGAGATCGACGCGGCGCTCGACGCCGGCGCCGTGACCCTGCACGCCAAGGTCAAGGCGCGCTTCGAGGAGATGAACGCGGAGGGCCAGCGCGTCACCCGCGTGATCGACACCACGCCGGGCCGCATGAAGATCGCCGCGCTTCTGCCGCTGCACCAGCAGCTCGGCCACCGGCTGGTGGAGAAGCCGCTCACCAAGAAGGAGATCGGCAACCTCATCGACCAGGTCTATCGGCACACCGGCCAGAAGGCGACGGTGGTGTTCGCCGACCAGCTGATGGGTCTCGGCTTCCGCGAGGCGGCCAAGGCCGGCATCAGCTTCGGCAAGGACGACATCATCATCCCCGAGCGCAAGACCGCGCTGGTGGAGGAGACCAAGAAGCTCGCTGAAGAGTACGAGCAGCAGTACGCCGACGGCCTGATCACGCGCGGCGAGAAGTACAACAAGGTGGTGGACGCCTGGGCCAAGGCCACGGACCGCGTGGCCGACGAGATGATGGCGGAGATCGCCACCAAGCACGTCGACGAGGCAGGCCGAGAGATCGAGATCAACTCCATCTACATGATGGCCCACTCGGGCGCCCGGGGCTCCCAGGCGCAGATGAAGCAGCTGGGCGGCATGCGCGGCCTGATGGCCAAGCCCTCGGGCGAGATCATCGAGACGCCGATCACCTCCAACTTCAAGGAAGGCCTGACCGTGCTGGAGTACTTCAACTCCACCCACGGCGCCCGCAAGGGCCTGGCCGACACGGCGCTGAAGACGGCCAACTCCGGCTACCTCACGCGCCGCCTGGTCGACGTGGCGCAGGACTGCATCATCACGGAAGAGGACTGCGGCACCACGCGCGGCATCACCCTGCGCGCGGTGGTGGAGGGGGGCGACGTGCTCGTCAGCCTCGGCCAGCGCATCCTCGGCCGCTCGGTGGCCGAGAACGTGAAGCACCCGGTCTCGGGCGAGGTGATCGCCCCGGCCGACGCCTATGTCGACGAGATCCTGGCCGACCAGATCGAAAAGGCGGGCGTACAGTCGGTGAAGATTCGCTCCGTGCTCGTCTGCGAAGCCGAGGTCGGCGTCTGCGGCGCCTGCTACGGTCGCGACCTGGCGCGCGGCACGCGGGTGAACATCGGCGAGGCGGTGGGGGTCATCGCGGCCCAGTCCATCGGCGAGCCGGGCACGCAGCTGACCATGCGCACCTTCCACATCGGCGGCACCGCCAACGTGGCCGAGCAGTCGTTCTTCGAGTCCACCAACGAGGGCGTGGTCCGCATCACCGGCGGCATGACCGTGAAGGGGGCCGACGGCGACCTGATCGCCATGAACCGCAACATGCAGCTGAGCGTGCAGGTCGAGGGCAAGGACCGCGAGAGCTACAAGCTCCCGTACGGCGCCAAGCTCAAGGTGAAGGACGGCGACGAGGTCAAGCGCGGCCAGCGCCTGGCCATCTGGGACCCCTACACCACCCCGATCCTGACGGAAGTCTCGGGCCGGGTGCGGTTCGAGGACCTGGTGGACGGCTTCTCCATCCGCGAGGAGACCGACGAGGCCACCGGCATCGCCAACCGCGTGGTGGCCGACTGGCGCGCCTCGCCCCGCGGCTCGGACCTGCGTCCGGCCATGGGGGTCACCGAGGACGGGGCGTACAAGAAGATCGCCTCCGGCGGCGACGCCCGCTACCTGCTGCCGGTGGGGGCCATCCTCTCCGTCGGCGACGGCGACGAGGTGAAGCCCGGCGACGTGCTGGCCCGCCTGCCCACCGAGAGCGCCAAGACGCGCGACATCACCGGCGGCCTGCCGCGGGTGGCGGAGCTGTTCGAGGCGCGCCGTCCGAAGGACTGCGCCATCATCGCCGAGATGACCGGCCGTGTGGAGTTCGGCAAGGACTACAAGAACAAGCGTCGCATCAAGATCACGCCGGAGGACGTCGACGGCGAGAAGCAGGAGGCGGTCGAGTTCCTGATCCCCAAGGGCAAGCACATCTCGGTGCACGATGGCGACATCGTTCAGAAAGGTGAGTACATCATCGACGGCAACCCGGATCCGCACGACATCCTGCGCATCCTAGGCATCGAGGCGCTGGCCGAGTACCTGGTGAACGAGATCCAGGAGGTCTATCGTCTGCAAGGCGTGCCGATCAACGACAAGCACATCGAAGTGATCGTGCGCCAGATGCTGCAGAAGGTCGAGATCATGGAGCCCGGCGACACCGGGCTGATCAAGGCCGACCACATGGACAAGACCGAGGTCGACGACGAGAACAAGAAGGCCGAGACCCGCGGCGGCCGTCCGGCGCTGGTCCAGCCGGTGCTGCTGGGGATCACCAAGGCCTCGCTGCAGACGCGCTCGTTCATCTCGGCGGCCTCCTTCCAGGAGACCACGCGCGTGCTCACCGACGCGTCGGTGCACGGCAAGGTCGACACCCTGGAGGGCCTGAAGGAGAACGTGATCGTGGGTCGCCTCATCCCGGCGGGCACGGGCGCCAACCTCCGCTCGCTGCAGAAGATCGCGGCCAAGCGCGACGCGGCGCTCACCCAGAGCCGCGAGGTGGCCGCCGAGCCTTTCCCCGCGGAGCTGGAGAGCCACCCCGTCCCGGCGGAGTGACCCTCGTCACAGGTTGAACGGCGGCGGCCCGGAGGAGCGATCCTCCGGGCCGTCGTCATGTCCGGGCGGCGGTTCAGGACCGTGGCGGGTCCAGGTCGCGCATGTGCGCCCGGTCATCCGTGCGCTCGCGCAGGGAGGGGGGCGGCTCCACGTCGGCCTCCTCGGTGGCGAAGCCGGAGGGCGGGGTGACGAAGCAGGGCAGGGCGCCCAGCTTCAGGCTGTGCGGCGGCCTGTCGCGGTAGCTCTTCCAGCCGCGCGGCTTGCCGAGCGGCAGCTTGCAGCCGAACCCCGGCGGGTGAGCCCCCGGCGGACCGGCCCAGCGCTCCTTCAGCCCGAACTGATCGCCGAGGTTGGCGAACGCCACGGGAGCGGGCCCCTTCATCTTACTGTGCGCGAAGACCGCGGCATCGAACCCGGCGCGCTTCTCGGCCGGGATCGTGTCCACCGGCGCGGCGTCGCGGACGCCGGCGGCGAGGCGGGCGCCGCATCGGGCGCGCTCCGCCTCGCTCAGCCTCAGGGCGGCGGCGTGGGCGCAGCCGAGCAGGCCGCGCAGCGCGCCGGCCGCCGCACCAGGTCCACCGCCGGCGTCGATGCCGGTCGTCCCGCCGCCGGCAGCCGCGACGGCGGCGCTCGCGACGGCGGCGCTCGCCACGGCCGCGCTCGCCGCGGCGGCCGGCGGCGCGGGCGCGGGCGGGGCGGGCGAGACGTCTGCGGCCGCCGCCGAGGCCAAGGTCGCGGCGCGGGCGTGGGCCGCCGGTCCGAGGCTCGGCGCCGGCGCCGGGGCGGTCCGTCCCACCGCGTCCGGCAGGGACGGCGGGCGGGCCAGGTCGAGCCGCACCTCGGGCGGCGGCGGGCCCGGACGGGCGAGCCGGCCCGCCGCCAGCACCAGCCAGCCCAGCGCCACCGCGTGCAGCGCGAGCGAGGCGGCCAGAGCCGCGCGCCCCTGCTCCGCGCGCCTCACCGGCGGAACTTGGCGTAGGCGTCGGGGGGCAGGCAGCCCGGGCTCAGGTTGGCCCCCACCATGGCGGTGTCGCACGGCACGAAGCCGCCGCGCAGCGGGCCCTCGCCCCGGGCGCGCTTGGCCTCGTTGCGCAGGGCCTCGCGGCTGAAGGCGGCGAGCTTGTCGGTCTCCAGCGGCAGGGGCGCCCCCTTGGCCGAGGCGTACCCGGCGTCGCAGCGGGCGCGCTCGGCCGCGGACAGGCGCATGTAGCCCTCGTGGCTGCAGCCCACCGTGGCGCGCAGGAAGCCGCCCACGTTCGCCTCCGCCCCGGAAAGCCGCGCGGGCGCGCCGCCCGCGGGCGCGCCTAGCGGCGAGGTCGAGCCGCCCCCCGCCGCCGGGCCCCGCTCGGGCGCGGGCGGAGCGGGCGGCGCCTGCAGGGGCGCAGCCGGGGCGGACGGGGCCGGCGCGGCGCGCACCGGCGACGGCGGCGCGGGCCGGGGCCGGGCGGCGGCGGGAGCCAGGTCGGGCGAGGCCGCGCGAGCGACGGCTGCCCCGAGGGCGGCGGGCCGCGGATCCGGCGGCGCGGGCGGGCGCTCCAGCTCCAGCCGCACGTCCGGGCGAGGCGGCGCCTCGGGGCGCAGGCTCGCGCGCGGCAGCACGCTGGCGGCCAGCCAGGCCAGCAGCACGCCGTGCAGGGCGAGCGAGGCCGCCGCCGCGCCCGCCCGCGCCCTGTCTCCTCGCCGCGCCGCCCTCATCGGGTGCAGAAACGCGTGCGCCCGTGGCGGAAGCGTGGCCATGCGGGGCTGGCCGCGAGCGCACGCGAAGGTCTAGGCTCGACGGCGGAGGTTCCCATGCTGACCGTCCTTCTCCCGCTCGCCCTGGCCGCCGCATCCCCGGCCGCAGACGTCGCCGCCGAGGCGCGTCGCTTCATGGACGGCTACGCCCGCGACCTGGCCGCTGGCGACCGCGCCGCGGTGGCCGGGCGCTACAGTCGCCAGGGCGTGGTGTTCGTCAACGAGAAGGGGCGCGAGACCGTCTCCTTCGCCGACAACCGTCGCCGCTACCTGACGGCTTGGACGCCCCCCGCCGCCTTCGCCTGGCGCGACCTGGAGGTGAGGGCTGTGGCCCGCGATGCGGCGGAGGCGACCGGCGGCTTCGACTGGACCCGCGCTCCGGCTGCGGCGCCCCTGCGCTTCGCCTACCGCGCGGAGCTGCGCCGCGAGGCCGGCGGGCTGAAGATCGCTCTGGAGGACGAGCGCCCGCTCGGCGCTCCCGCCGCGGCCGCGGCCGCGGCGCCCCTGCCCAAGGAGGTGCAGCTGGTCGCCGGCGCCTTCCGCACCCGCCCCGGCGGGGAGCCGCTCTACACCTACCGCAACGACACCATGTTCGGCATGAGCCATTGCGAGGGCGCCTGCGCCGTGGCCTGGCCCCCGCTGCTGGCGAGCGCCCAGCCGCAGCCCTCCGAAGACTGGACGCTGATCACCCGCCAGAACGGGTCCAAGCAGTGGGCCTACAAGGACAAGCCCCTCTACCGCGCCAACATCCCGGTGGAGCGTGTCGAGGCGGCGACGGGGGCGGGCGGGACCTGGGCCTTGGCCGCGCCGCGCTAGGCGGAGACGGCCGGCGGGCGCAGGACCTCGACGGCGAACGCCTCGATCTCCGCATTGTAGCTGTCGTGGGCCTCCATGAAGCCCATGTGGCCGCAGCCTTCCACCTCGAACAGCCGTGCGCCGGGAACGGCGGCGGCGATGGTGCGGCTGGCGGAGGGCAGGGTGACGATGTCGCGGCCGCCCGTCAGCACCAGCGTCGGCACGGGGATGGAGGGCAGGGTCTCGGTCACCCGCCAGTGCAGCATGGCCAGGTTGCCCTTCGCCTGCACGGCGGGCGAGCCCTTGGACGCCAGGCGCGCCGTCAGGTCCACCTGGCCGCGCGTGGCGTGCCGGCCGAAGCCGGTCAGCCGCATGACCAGCTGGTTGGTCCCGCTGAGATAGCCCTGCCAGCTCGACGCCCACGCCAGGGGCGAGAGCAGGACGGTCAGGTGCATGAGGGGCTCGATCACGGGCGCCTTCAGCCCGCGCCAGAGCCCGCTCAGCAGCATGGTGCGGGTGGGGTCCTCATGCGTGGTGTCGACGAGCACCACGCCCGCCACGCGCGCCCGCGCCTGCTCGGACGCGCTTCGCCAGAAGGTCTGCGTGGTCATCCCGCCGATGCTGTGCCCGACCAGCAGGACGGGACCCTCGCCCGCCGCCTCCACGACCGCGCCCAGCGCCTGCGCGAAGCGGTCGAGGGAGTAGACCCCGTCCGCCGGCTGCCCGGACCGGCCCAGGCCCGGAAGATCCCAGACGACGATGCGGAAGCGGGCGCCCAGCTTCTGCTTGGCGTCGCCCCAAGCCGTCGAGTTCAGGCCCCACCCGTGGGTGAGCACGATGGTCGGACCCGTGGCGAGGCCCGAGGTCTCCACATGCAGCCTGGACCCGTCCGGCGCGGCGACCTCGTGCGAGACGGTGCGCGCGGTCATGGGCGTGTGACCGCCCCGGATCAGCGCGAGCACGACCAGCCGGCCCCCGCCGAGGCTCCAGGCCAGGAGGCCGAGGCCGGTCCACAGCCGCCAGTTCGGCCCGTGCACGTGATCGACGACGCGGCCGGAGACGTCGAGCAGGTCGTATCCCTGCCACCAGCTCCACAGGAGCCAGGCCCCGAGGCCCAACAGGGCGAGCGACGCGAGCTGGAGAAGCAGCCGCGGGAAGATGATGACGGGCATGGGAACTCCGCAGACGCCAGCCGCCGCGTGCCCGTCGGAAGCCGCCGCTCTCCCGCCGGTTCCGCGCCACATGCCCTGGCGGCGTGGACGGCGCGCCCCGCGGCCGGAGCGGGCTCGCCTTGACCGCGCCTCAGCGCCCGCGTATGAGCGCCGGCAGTTTCGGGGGCGTCCGCGTTCCCATACAACCGACGCGTAGGGGCTGAGCCCGCCGGAACGCCCGAAGCGCGCGTCCCGGCCCTTTCCGTTGGTCCCATCCACCCGCCCGGCCTCGGCCGGGAAAGGCTGCGGGGCGCTCGGCCGACAGGCTCAGCCCCGCACAGAACACACAGGACCGACCGAACCCTATGCCCACGATCAACCAGCTGATCCGCAAGCCCCGCGTGGCGCGCCCGAACCGCAACAAGGTTCCGGCCCTGAAGGGCTCGCCCCAGCGGCGCGGCGTCTGCACCCGCGTCTATACGACCACGCCTAAGAAGCCGAACTCCGCCCTGCGCAAGGTGGCCAAGGTGCGCCTGACCAGCGGCATCGAGGCGGTGTGCTACATCCCAGGCGAAGGCCACAACCTGCAGGAGCACTCGGTGGTGCTGATCCGCGGCGGCCGCGTGAAGGACCTTCCGGGCGTGCGCTATCACATCCTGCGCGGCGTGCTGGACACCCAGGGCGTGAAGAACCGCAAGCAGCGCCGCTCGCACTACGGCGCCAAGCGTCCGAAGTGATCTGGCGCTTCTGAGCGACAGATCATCCCCGCGAAGGC
The DNA here is from genome assembly GCA_964244065.1 of uncultured Caulobacteraceae bacterium. Classification (GTDB taxonomy): domain Bacteria; phylum Pseudomonadota; class Alphaproteobacteria; order Caulobacterales; family Caulobacteraceae; genus JASLDZ01. Next base: position 62,168 of record CAXTHH010000001.1, read on the forward strand.
GGGGATCCAGAAACACGATTTAGGAACCGCCCATGTCCCGTCGTCACCGCGCAGAGAAGCGCGACGTCCTGCCGGATCCCAAGTTCGGCGACCTGACCCTGACCAAGTTCATGAACTACGTCATGTACGAAGGTAAGAAGGCCGTCGCCGAGAACATCGTCTACGGCGCCTTCGAGATCATCGAGACCAAGCGCCGCGACATGGACCCCCTGGCCGTGTTCCACACCGCGCTGGACAACGTGGCGCCGGCCATCGAGGTGCGCAGCCGCCGGGTCGGCGGCGCCACCTACCAAGTGCCCGTGGAGGTCCGCCCGGACCGCCGCCGCGCCCTGGCCATCCGCTGGCTGGTGAACGCGGCGCGCTCGCGCGGCGAGAACACCATGACCGAGAAGCTGGCCGGCGAGCTCCTGGACGCCTCCAACAACCGCGGCTCTTCGGTGAAGAAGCGCGAGGACACCCACAAGATGGCCGAAGCCAACCGCGCCTTCTCCCACTACCGCTGGTAAGCGGCGGGCGGTCGGTCAGGACGCCGCACGTCGCTTGAGAAAGCGGCCGCGGCCCCCATATCGGCGGCTCCCCCAGCGCTCCCCCCGACGCCCTCTCGCAGAGAGCAAAGACCTATGCCCCGCATTCACAAGATCGAAGACTACCGCAACTTCGGGATCATGGCCCACATCGATGCGGGCAAGACCACGACGACCGAGCGGATCCTGTATTACACCGGCAAGTCCCACAAGATCGGCGAAGTCCACGACGGCGCCGCGACCATGGACTGGATGGAGCAGGAGCAGGAGCGCGGGATCACGATCACCAGCGCCGCCACCACGGCGTTCTGGAACGGCAAGCGCCTCAACATCATCGACACGCCCGGCCACGTGGACTTCACCATCGAGGTCGAGCGTTCGCTGCGCGTGCTCGACGGCGCCGTCGCGGTGCTCGACGGCAACCAGGGGGTGGAGCCGCAGACCGAGACGGTGTGGCGCCAGGCCGACCGCTACGACGTGCCGCGCATCGTGTTCGTCAACAAGATGGACAAGATCGGCGCGGACTTCGAGATGTGCCTTCGCACCATCCGCGAGCGGCTGGGCGTCAAGGCCGTGCCGATCCAGCTGCCGATCGGCAGCGAGTCGTCGCTGAAGGGCGTGGTCGACCTCGTGCGCATGAAGGCGGTGGTCTGGGACAACGACGCCCTGGGCGCCAACTATCGCGACGAGGAGATCCCCGCCGACATGAAGGCCGCGGCCGACGAGGCGCGCGAGTACATGGTGGAGAACGCCGTCGAGCTCGACGACGACGCCATGGAGGCCTACCTCAGCGGCGACCAGCCCTCCGAGGAGGTGCTGAAGACGTGCCTTCGCAAGGCGGTGCTGACGGGCGCCTTCTATCCGATCCTGTGCGGCTCGGCCTTCAAGAACAAGGGCGTGCAGCCGCTCTTGGACGCGGTGGTCGATTACCTGCCGTCGCCCGTGGACATCCCGCCGACCAAGGGTATCGACTACAAGACCGAGGCGGAGGTCACGCGCCGCGCGGCCGACGACGAGCCCCTGTCGGTGCTGGCGTTCAAGATCATGGACGACCCCTTCGTGGGCTCGCTCACCTTCTGCCGCATCTACTCGGGCCGCCTCGACACGGGCCTCGGCCTCTTGAACTCGACGCGCGACAAGCGCGAGCGGGTCGGCCGCATGCTGCTGATGCACTCGAACAACCGCGAGGACATCAAGGAGGCCTTCGCGGGCGACATCGTCGCCCTGGCGGGCCTGAAGGACACGCGCACGGGCGACACCCTGTGCGACCCGACCAAGAGCCCGGTCATCCTCGAGAAGATGAACTTCCCCGCGCCGGTCATCGAACAGGCCATCGAGCCCAAGTCGAAGGCCGACCAGGAGAAGCTGGGCGTCGCCCTGGCCAAGATGGTCGCCGAGGACCCGTCCTTCACCGTCCACACCGACGAGGAGTCGGGGCAGACGATCATGAAGGGTATGGGCGAGCTGCACCTGGACATCAAGGTCGACATCCTGCGCCGCACCTACAAGGTGGACGCCAACATCGGCGCGCCCCAGGTGGCCTACCGGGAGTCGCTGGGCCGCAAGACGGACATTGACTACACGCACAAGAAGCAGACGGGCGGCACGGGCCAGTTCGCCCGCGTCAAGCTCACCTTCGAGCCGGGCGAGGAGGGATCGGGCTTCGTGTTCGAGTCCTCGATCGTCGGCGGCTCGGTGCCCAAGGAGTTCATCCCGGGCGTGGAGAAGGGCCTGACCTCGGCCAAGGACAACGGCCTCCTGGCCGGGTTCCCTGTGATCGACTTCAAGGCGACGTTGTACGACGGTGGCTTCCACGACGTGGACTCCAGCGTGCTGGCGTTCGAGATCGCGGCCCGCGCAGCGTTCCGCGAGCTGCGCGAGAAGGCGGCCCCCAAGCTCCTCGAGCCGATCATGAAGGTTGAGGTGCTGACGCCCGACGAATACATGGGCGACGTGATCGGCGACCTGAACAGCCGCCGGGGTCAGATCCAGGGCACGGAGACGCGGGGCAATGCGCAGGTGGTCACGGCCTTCGTGCCGCTGGCCAACATGTTCGGCTACGTGTCCCAGCTGCGCTCGTTCAGCCAGGGCCGCGCGCAGTTCACCATGCAGTACGACCACTACGAGCCGGTGCCGCAAGCGGTGGCCGACGAAGTGATCAAGAAGTACGCCTAACCCTCAACCCCCAGAAACCAGAAAGGCCCCCTCTGGGGCTTGGAGCTAGAAGATGTCCAAGGAAAAGTTCCAGCGGAACAAGCCGCACTGCAACATCGGCACCATTGGTCACGTCGACCATGGCAAGACGACGCTGACGGCGGCCATCACCATGACGCTCGCCAAGTCGGGCGGCGCCACGGCCAAGAAGTATGACGAGATCGACGCCGCGCCCGAGGAAAAGGCCCGTGGCATCACGATCAACACCGCCCACGTGGAGTATGAGACGGCCAACCGCCACTACGCCCACGTCGACTGCCCCGGCCACGCCGACTACGTGAAGAACATGATCACGGGCGCGGCGCAGATGGACGGCGCGATCCTGGTGTGCTCGGCCGCCGACGGCCCGATGCCGCAGACCCGCGAGCACATCCTGCTGGCCCGCCAGGTCGGCGTGCCCGCCCTGGTGGTGTTCCTGAACAAGGTCGACATGGTCGACGACGCCGAGCTCCTCGAGCTGGTGGAGATGGAGCTGCGCGAGCTGCTCTCGTCCTACGAGTTCCCGGGCGACGACATCCCGATCACCCCGGGCTCCGCCCTGGCCGCCGTGGAAGGCCGTGACGTCGAGATCGGCGAGAACGCCATCCTGGCGCTCATGAAGACCGTCGACGAGTACATCCCGCAGCCCGAGCGCCCGATCGACCTGCCGTTCCTGATGCCGGTGGAAGACGTGTTCTCCATCTCCGGCCGTGGCACGGTGGTCACCGGTCGCGTGGAGCGCGGCATCGTGAAGGTGGGCGAGGAAGTCGAGATCGTCGGCATCCGCGACCCGCAGAAGACGACCTGCACGGGCGTCGAGATGTTCCGCAAGCTCTTGGACCAGGGCCAGGCCGGCGACAACGTGGGCGTGCTGCTGCGCGGCACGAAGCGCGAGGACGTCGAGCGCGGCCAGGTGCTGTGCAAGCCCGGCTCGATCAAGCCGCACAAGAAGTTCACCGCCGAGGCCTACATCCTCACGAAGGAGGAGGGTGGCCGGCACACGCCGTTCTTCACCAACTACCGCCCGCAGTTCTACTTCCGCACCACGGACGTGACCGGGATCGTGAAGCTGAAGGAAGGCGTGGAGATGATCATGCCCGGCGACAACGCCGAGCTGGAGATCGAGCTGATCACGCCGATCGCCATGGAGGAGCGCCTGCGCTTCGCCATCCGTGAAGGCGGCCGCACCGTCGGCTCGGGCGTCGTCACCAAGATCATGGAGTGATCGCGCGCGGGCTCTGGCCCGCGATGGTATCCAAGTTGCGGAGGCCGCCCGGGGAGACCCGGGCGGCCTTTCGCGTCTAGGCGGCGAACGCCTCGGCGGCCCGAAGGCCGCCCCTAGCCGAGGCGAGCCGCCCGGCCGAGCCTCGGCTTCAGGCGCCAGGCGGCGTGGACGGGGCCGCGGGCGGATCGACCTGGGCCGGCTGCGCGTCCGTGGCCGGAGCCGCGGGGGCGGCCGTCGTGGGCGGAGTCGCAGGCGCCTGAGCCGAGGCGTCGGGGGTCGCGGGCGCGGCCGGCGTCGCCGTGACGGGCGGCAAGACGTCCGTCGTCGGCGGAGCCACGGTCGTGGGCGGCGTCGCCGTCGCGGGGGGCGCGGCCACCCGCGGGGCGGCGGTCTCGGCCGGAGCGGCCTCGGGCGCCGCGGCGAGGGCCGGAGCCGCGCGGCGGACAGGCGGGGCGGCCACAGACGCGGCCGCCCGGCGCGCCGGGCTCGCCGTCGCCACCCGCTCGGTGCGGGCCGGGGCCGCCATGCGGGCGGCCGGCGCGGGGACCTTGGACGCGTCCGTCTCCCGGCCGGCGGCCGGCGCGGTGGTCTCAGCCTGCGCTGCCGCGGGAGCCTTGCCTGCCGGAGCCTCGGTGCGGGGCGTCACGGCATAGCCCACGGCGACGGCGGCGACCGTGAGCGCACCCAGGCCCGCGCCCCAGACCCAGGCGGGGCGGCGGCGCGTGCGTCGCGCCGCGGACTCGCGCTGGACATAGGGGGCGTGAAGCATGCCGTTCTCGGTGGCCGGTCCATGCGAAGCAAGTTCCGGTGTGGTGGGGGCCGTATTGCGGTCAGCCCCACCGAGGTCCGTGGCGACGTAGGTCATCTTGGTTCCTCCTTGATGCGTTGCGTCGTTTCCGGCCTCCATAACTGGCGGCGTCGGGAGAAGGTTGCAGGTCGCAGGAGGCGGCGCGCTCAGGAGCGAGCCGGGAATACTCGACAACGGGGTCGATCTACTTTGTCCAGCCGCCGCGTATGAGGGCGAATGTGGCGTCTTCCGGGCGGCCTTGCGGCGGCCCGGAGGAGCTCAGCGCGCGCGCAGCCGCAGGGCGGGCAGCGGGCCGCGCACGGCCAGCGCCAGCACGATGGAGCCGGAAAGCGCAAAGCCCGAAGCCGCGGCGTGCACGGTGTCCATGCCCACGGCCAGGCCACGCCCGGCCCCCCAGCCCGCGCCCATGACCAGCAGCCAGGTGCCCCACCGAGCCGCGTCTTCGAAAGAGGGGGTGCGGGGCGTCATTGCGGCGGATCTCCGTCGTGCTGCGCTGCGGAACATGCCCCGCCCCACCGCCCCGGTCGCCGTGACACGGGGGCGCAGCGGTGGGCCGCCGTGGCCCGCCGGACACGTCCTGCGCCGTGTCCACGGCGGCCGGGCGGGCGCTGGACGGCTCGCCTTGACCCCCGCCGGAGCCCTGGTCCAAAGCACGCGCATGGCGAGGCGGGGCAGGTTGGGCGCATTCGGGCGGCTGAAGCGCGACCTGCGCTTCGTCGGAGCGCTGCAGCGTACCCTGGGCCGCATCAAGTCGGTGCGCCCCGAGTCCTCGACGCTGATGACCGACGACCTCGAGGCGGCCGTCGATCGGCACGCCCAGCGCCCGGCGATCGTGTTCGAGGGCCGTACGGTCACCTACGCCCAGCTCGACGCCATGGCCAACCGCTACGCCCACTGGGCGACGGGGAGGGGGATCAAGCGCGGCGACGTGGTGGCGCTCTTCATGCCCAACCGGCTGGAGTACGTGGCCGTCTGGTACGGCTTCTCCAAGGTCGGCGTGGCCACCGCCCTGATCAACAACCAGCTCGCCGGCGCGGGCCTGGTCCACTGCCTGGACGTCTCGGGCGCCGCGCACGTGATCGTGGACCCGGAGACGCTGCCGGCGTTCGAGGCCGTGCGCGCCGACCTGCGCCGGGGCATGACCGAGTGGATCCTGGGGGCGGGCGCGGCGGCGGCGCCCGTGCGCAGCGACCGCGACCTGGACCGGGCGTTGAAGGGCGTCTCGTCGCTGCGGCCGACCCGCGAGACCGCCCGCTACGGCGTCACCGCCAAGGACGTGGCGCTGTACATCTTCACCAGCGGCACCACCGGCCTGCCCAAGGCGGCCAAGGTCACGCACGTACGCGCCCAGCTCTACATGCGCGGCTTCTGGGCGGGCACGGAGGCGAAGCCCGGCGACCGCATCTACTGCGCCCTGCCGCTGTACCACGCCACGGGCGGCCTCTGCGGCGTGGGGGCGGCGCTGCTGTCGGGGGGCGTGCTGCTGCTGCGCAAGCGCTTCTCGGCCAGCGCCTTCTGGACGGACGTGGCCGAGCAGGGCGCCACCATCTTCGTCTACATCGGCGAGCTGTGCCGCTTCCTGGTCAACGCGCCGGAGAGCCCGGACGAGAACCGCCACAAGCTGCGCCTCGCCTTCGGCAACGGCCTGCGCCAGGACGTTTGGGAGAAGATGGAGGCGCGCTTCCACATCCCGCACATTCTGGAGTTCTACGGGGCCACCGAAGGCAACGTCTCCATGCTGAACTTCGACGGCAAGCCGGGCGCCGTCGGCCGCGTCCCGAAGTACCTGCGCAAGCGGTTCAACTTCCGCCTGGTGAAGTTCGACATGGAGACCGAGACCGTCTTCCGCGGCCCCAAGGGACGGGCCGTCGAGGCGCGCCCCGGCGAGGTGGGGGAGATGCTGGGCGAGATTCGCGCCGACGACCCCCGCGCCGCCTTCGCCGGCTACTCCGACAAGGTCTCCACCGAGAGCAAGGTGCTGCGCGACGTGTTCACGCCCGGCGACGCCTGGTTCCGCACGGGCGACCTGATGCGCCAGGACGGGGAGGGCTACTTCTACTTCGTCGACCGCGTGGGCGACACCTTCCGCTGGCGCGGCGAGAACGTGGCCACAGGCGAGGTGGGCGAGGTGCTGGGCCACGCCCCGGGCGTGCTGGAGGCCAACGTCTATGGGGTGGAGGTGCCGGGCGCCGAGGGCCGCGCCGGCATGGCGCAGCTGGTGGTCGGTCCCGACTTCGACCTGGACGCCCTGTGCGCCCGCGTCGACGCGGAGCTGCCGGCCTACGCCCGCCCGGTGTTCCTGCGGCTGCAGCACCACCTGGAGACCACCGGCACGTTCAAGTACCGCAAGGTGGACGCGGTGGCCGAGGGCTACGATCCGGCCCAGGTGTCTGACCCGCTGTACGTGCGCCAGCCGGGCGGAGGCTATGCGCCGCTCGACGCCGAGCGCTACGCCCAAGTGCGCGCGGGCGAGCTCAGGCTGTAGGTCTTCATCATCTCCCCCATCGCAGATGGGGGAGCGCCGTCGAGGGCGGGGAGTGGGCCGGCCGGCGAAGCCGGACGGAAACGGCGAGCACTGCACCTTCCGCGATGGCGTTGGGACGAACAGGCGCGCCCTAGACCAGCCCCAGCTTCTCCGGCGCCACCTGCCCGCGGCGGGACGGCAGCTCGGACATCACGCGGGCGCGCTCCGCCTCGGGCAGCCGGCCCCAGGCGGCGATCTCCGGCAGGGTGCGCAGGCAGCCCAGGCACAGGCCGCTCTCGCCGTCGACCACGCAGACCTTCACGCAGGGGGTGGGGATGGAAGGCGCGGCCACGGCCCGCTCTACCAGCCGCCGCCCGCCCGCGCGAGATGAACCGCCTGTAATACTATAGACCAAGATTAACTTGCGGACAGGTCATCAACATGACTGTCAATTAACTGGAGACTTCATACTGCGGAGGGCAAAACATCCTCGTCGAGTTCAACAACGCCAACCTGCTCAAGAGGAGCTGCCCCCATGACCTTCCCCGCCTCCTTCCTCCTGGTCCTCACCCTGGTGACCGCCACCGCCGCCGGCGCGGTCTCCGAAATCCAGACGGCCAAGCAGGACGCCGCCCACATGCAGCAGCTGCGCGCCGCCGCGGGCCGCGCCTCGTCCATCGGTCCGGCGGTCCTGACGCTGGCCGCCCGCTGATGCGCCTTGTCGCCGCGGGGAGTGGCACCTAGACGCGCCGGGTGAACCCCGACGCGCCCCGCTCCCCCGGCCCGACTCCGGCCGACGATCCCCTCGCCGACGCCCGCGCCCTGGTCGCGGACGCCCCCGGGCCGGACCTCGAGGCCCAGGCGCGCGCCGCGGTCGTCCTCGACCTCTTCGCCGACCTCGGCCCCCTGCGCGAACACGCCCTGCGGCTCGCCGCCTGGCCCGGTCCCCGGCCCGTCGCCGCCCCGATCCGCCGCGTCGCCCGGCCCCTGTTCGCCGTCTACTGCGCCAGCTACGCCCTCGACGCCGGGGCCGCCGAGCGCGCCCGCGCCCGACTGGAACGGCTCGCGGCGGTCGGCGCGGCCCTGTCCGGCCTCGCGCGGTCGCTGGGCGCCGGGGTGGAGGTGTTCGACCTCGCCGTGGACCGGCCCTCGCCCGACCCCGCCCGCTTCGCCGGCGACGTGCTGAGCGCCCGCGCCCTGGCCGCCACCCTCGCCTTCGGGCTGGAGGCGGTGGCCAAGGAACCGGACCTCCTGGTGGTCACCGCCGAGGCGGAGGGCTCGGCGCAGGCCGCCGCGGCGCTCCACCGCGCCCTGGCCGACGATCCGCAGGCGGACGGGCTGACCCTGCTGCGCCGCCATGGCGGGCGCGAGATGGCCGCGGCGGCGGGCGCGATCCTCGCCGCCCGCGCCGAGCGCACGCCGGTGATCCTGGACGGCCCGGCCGCGAGCGCCGCCGCCGCCTGCCTCGCCCGCCTGCGCCCCGACATCCTCGACCATTGCTGGCGGGCGGAAGACATCGCTCCCGCCTACGCGGGCGCCGAGCCTGGCGCTGCCGGGGCCGCCGCCCTGGCGCTGGTGCGCTTGGCGGGCGAGCTGGACCCCGCCGGTTGACCTTGGGGCGCCGTTGCGGGGGGAGACGCCCCCGCCCATACTCACCTCACGCCGCCCCGTACGCCTGAGGACCGCCATGAACCTCGACTTCTCTCCCGAGGACGAAGCCTTCCGCGCGGAGGCCCGCGCCTTCATCGCCGACAACTATCCCGCCCACCTGCGCCAGGTGCAGGAGGAGGGCGAGGAGATGGCGAAGGAGGACTTCCTCTCCTGGCACCGCGTGCTCGCCAACAAGGGCTGGGTCGCCCCGGCGTGGCCCACCGAGTACGGCGGCCCGGGCTTCACCAGCGTGCAGCGCTACATCTGGTCTGAGGAGCTGGCGCGCGCCGACGCCGTGCCGATCCTGCCCTTCGGCATCAACATGGTCGGCCCGGTGATCTACACCTTCGGCACGCCCGAGCAGAAGGCCAGGTTCCTGCCGCCGACGCTCAGCGGCGAGATCTGGTGGTGCCAGGGCTACAGCGAGCCCGGAGCGGGTTCCGACCTCGCCAGCCTGAAGACGCGCGCCGAGCGCATCGCCGGCGACGACGGCAAGGAGTACTACCTGGTCAACGGCCAGAAGACCTGGACCACGCTGGCGCAGCACGCCGACTGGATCTTCTGCCTCGTCCGCACCGACCCCGACAGCAAGCCGCAGGAAGGCATCAGCTTCCTGCTGATCGACATGAAGAGCCCGGGCGTCACCGTCCGCCCGATCATCACGCTGGGCGGCGAGCACGAGGTGAACGAGGTCTGGCTGGAGAACGTGAAGGTGCCGGTCGAGAACCGCATCTTCCACGAGAACAAGGGCTGGACCTGCGCCAAGTTCCTGCTGGCGCACGAGCGGACCGGCATCGCCGGCGTGGCCCGCTCCAAGCGCGCCCTGTCCAAGGTGAAGGACATGGCCCGCGCCGAGTCGGAGGAGGACGTGGCCCTGATCGCCGACCCCTTCTTCTCCCGCAAGATCAGCGAGCTCGAGATCGACCTCTTGGCGCTCGAGTACACCGAGTTGCGCACGCTCGCCGGTGAAGCCTCCGGCAAGGGGCCCGGCCCGGAGTCCTCCCTGCTCAAGATCAAGGGCACGGAGATCCAGCAGCGCCTGACCGAACTCGCGCTGGAGGCCAGCGGCCACTACGGCCAGGCCTACTTCCGCGGCTTTGGCGAGGCCGGGTCCAACGCCATGGAGATCGGGCCGGACTACGCGCACCGCGCGGCGCCCACCTACTTCAACGGCCGCAAGACCTCGATCTACGGCGGCTCGAACGAGATCCAGCGCAACATCATCGCCAAGATGGTGCTGGGGCTCTAGCTCCACGCGCACAACCACCCCGCCGCCCTCGGGCTTGACCCGGGGGCCTCCCGTCGGTCGTGCGTTACGTCCACCGATCGCCTGCTGACGGCTCGGCCCTCGGGTCAAGCCCGAGGGCGACGGGGGGAGGGGAGGGGTCTACGACCTCCCAAGCCGAGTGCAGCTGCAGCCCGAAGCGCCAGCCGCCTTCTCCACCTAGCCAGTCTCCGCTCCGTCGCCCTCGGGCTTGACCCGAGGGCCGGGCGTCGGTCGTGCGTCACGTCCACCGATCGCCTGCTGACGGCCCGGCCCTCGGGTCAAGCCCGAGGGCGACGGGGGTGGTGTGGCGCTGGAGCGTCACGGCCGGCCGCCCTCGCGGAACGCCCTCACCCCCGCCTCCCACGCCAGGTGCAGCCGCAGGCCGAAGCGCCAGCCGCCTTCGCGACGGCCCAGCGGGTCGTCGTAGACCAGCGCCCGGTCGGCGGAGAGCTCCAGCCCCGCCGCCGGGCCGACCGCCACGCGCACGCCCGCGCCGGTGGAGGCCAAGCCGCCCGTCTCCGCGCGGGGCGGCTCGCCGGGGCGGCGGCGCAGGCGCACGGCCCCGCCGTCCAGGTAGGCGAACGCCTCCACCGCGCCGATCGGGCCTGAGCCGCGGCGCAGGGTGCGTGACGCCTCGACCGCGGCGGCGAAGCCGTCGTCGCCCTGCAGCGCGCCCGTGCGGAAGCCGCGACCGTAGTCGTCGCCGCCCAGGATGAACTGCTCGGAGAAGGGCAGGCGCGAGCCTGCCGCCTGCCCCGCCGCGCGCAGGCGGAAGGTCCAGTCGCCGCGTGGCGCCGAGAGGCCGCCGAACGCTTGCAGCTTGCCGTAGCTGGTGGGCGCGTAGCCCGGCCGGGCCGCCCGGGCGCCCAGCAGCGCCAGCCCCGCCGTCAGCGTCGCGCCGCCGGTGGCCAGCGCCCCGGCGCCCAGGAGGCGCGCCCCGGCGACGGCGAAGCGCAGGTTGCGTGTGCGCTCGTCGCCCACCGTCAGCGCGCCGGAGGTGCTGCGCCCGTCCTGGCCGTCCAGCGCCGTGGTGGCGGTCACCGTGCGGTCAGCGCGGAGGAGCACGGGGTAGGCGAGGGCGGCCAGCGCGCTCGTGCCCGCGCTCGCCGCGCCCGGGCCGTAGGGCTGCCCCTCGACGTGCGCGACAGAGCCGAGCAGCGTCAGCCCGTCGCCGCCCAGGGGCCGCGTGTAGGTCCCGCCCACCAGGCGGAAGCGGTCCACGTCCGGCGAGGCGCCCACGCTCAGGATCGCCTGGTCGCCGGGGGTGAGCAGGCCGTAGACGCGCGCGTCCACCTTGCCCTGCCAGGCCCCGAAGGCCTCCGCGCCACGGTCGGTGACCCGCAGGTCGGCGCGGACGCGGCTCTCGGTCAGCAGCACCCGCAGGCGCATGGCCCCGGGCTCGGGGGTCACCGTGAAGGCCGTGCCCGCCTGCACGCCGGGCAGCAACGCCAGCAACGCCGCGACCCGCTCGAAGCTCGACCGGCGCAGAGGGCGCTCGGCCAGCAGGCGCCCGGCCCCGTCGCGCACGCGCCGCCGCAGGCGGGCGCTCCCGCCCTCCACGTCGATCCCGACCACCCGCCCCTCGATGGCGGCCAGGGTCAGCACGCCGTCGGCGCCCAGGCCCGCGCCGCCCACCATGAACAGGTGCACGTCGGCCCGGCGCAGCGCCGCCTCAAGCGCCCCCACCGCCTCCGCGCCGGTGACGGCGTTGAGCGGCCGGCCGACGAAGCGCGCCTTCAGCCCGGCCAGCACGGGCGCGGGCAGGGAGGCGCCCACCACCTCCACCCGGCGCACGCGGGCGGGCGGCGCCACCTGCGGGCGCGCCGCCTCCGCCGTCGCCGAGGCGGGCCGAGCGGTCGTCACCTCCGGCCCGAGCGCCGCCTCCATCTTCCCCGCCCCGCGTGCATGAACGACATCACTCAACCATAAGGCGATTGACACGAAGCTAACGCCACGGCGCCCGTGGCGCCCCTCCGCGTCCGCTGCTACCGCTTGCCCAAAGAGCCGGGGCGCCCCCGTCGCGCCCACAGGGAGCGGTCATGGACTTCAGCTACACCGACGAGCAGGTCATGCTGCGCGACACGCTCGCGCGCTTCATCCAGGACCGCTACGACTTCGAGACCCGCCGCAAGACGATCGCCGCCGAGCCCGGCTGGTCGCCCGAGGTGTGGAAGGCGTTCGCCGAGGAGCTGGGCATCCTGGGCGCCGGCTTCGGCGAGGACGCCGGCGGCCTGGGCGGCGGTCCCGTCGAGCACATGATCGTCATGGAGGAGATCGGGAAGGGCTTGGTCGTGGAGCCCTACCTCGGCACGGCCGTGATCGGCGGCGGCTTCCTGCAGCATGCGGGCGGCGAGCTGGCCGAGGAGCTGGTCCCGGGCATCATCGGCGGCGAGGTGACGGGCGCCTTCGCCTACGCTGAGCCCAAGGGCCGCTACGACCTGTTCGACCTGGAGACCACCGCGCGCCGCGACGGGCAGGGCTGGCGCGTGGACGGGCGCAAGGCGGTGGTCGTGGGCGCGCCCTGGGCCACGCACCTGTTCGTCACCGCCCGCACCGGGGGCTCGCGCCGCGAGCGCTCGGGCGTCGCCGTGTTCGTGGTGGAGGCGGGCGCCGAGGGCGTCGCCACGCGCGACTACCCCACCGTGGACGGCCGCCGCGCCAGCGAGATCGCCTTCGAGAACACCCCCGCCCGCCTGCTCGGCGAGGTCGAGGCCGGCGCCGACCTTCTCGAGCGCGTGGTCGACGAGGCCACGGCCGCCGTCTGCTCCGAGGCGGTGGGCTGCATGCGCAAGCTGCACGAGAACACGCTGGACTACGCCCGCCAGCGCCGGCAGTTCGGCCGCCCGATCGCCGAGTTCCAGGTGCTGCAGCACCGCATGGTCGACATCTTCATGGAGGTGGAGCAGGCCGTCTCCATGACCCTGATGGCCACGCTGAAGCTCGACGAGCCGGCCGAGGCGCGGATGGCGGCGGTGAGCGCGGCCAAGAGCAAGATCGCCAAGGGCGCCCGTTTCGCGGGCCAGGCTGCGGTGCAGATCCACGGCGGCATGGGCATCACCGAGGAGCTCAGCACCGGCCACTACTTCAAGCGCTCGACGGTGATCGAAGGCCTGTTCGGCGACGCCGACCACCACCTGCGGCGCTTCGAGCGCCTGACGCTGGGGCGAGCGGCCTAGGCGTTCAGCGGCTCGGGAGCGAGGCGCGGAGGCGCCGGGCGGCTGGCCGCCTGCGCCAGCGCGACGCCGCCCAGGGTGACCAGCCCGCCCAGCGCCTGCACGGGCGTGACCGCCTCGCCGAAGGCCAGCCACCCCAGCAGGGCGGCCACCACCGGCTGGATCAGCACCACCACCGCGGTGAGCGAGGCGGGCAGGCGGCCCAGAGCCCAGGCGATCGCGCCCTGGCCGGTGACGTGCATCACGCCCAGACCCACGCACGCCGCCCAGCCCGCCAGCGCCCCGGGCCACAGCGGCTCCTTCAGCGCCACCGCCGCGATCAGCAGCGGCGAGAGGCCGATCAGCGCCGTCCACAGCATCAGCGGCGTGGTGCTCGTGGTCCGCCGCGCTGCGCGCACCGCCAGGAAGTAGGCGCCGTACCAGAGCGCCGTCGCCGCCGAGAGCAGGTCGCCCAGCACGGGATCGTTCCCCGGCCCCACGCCCCCGTGGCGCGCCAGCCCCATCGTGACCGCGCCCGCCACCGCGGTCGCCATGCCGAGCAGGAACAGCCCCCGCGGTCGCTCGCGGAAGACCACCCAGCCGACGCCCGTCACCAGCACCGGCGTCAGGTTGGACAGCACCGTGGCGTTGGCCACCGAGGTGTAGTGGATGCCGTAGTGCCAGAAGGCGAGGTCGGCGGCGAAGAACCCGCCCGCCAGCCACACGATGCGGCTCGGCCGTCCCGCGCCGCCCTCCCGCGCCGCCATCAGCGCCAGCAGCGGCACGGCCAGGGCGAGCCGCCAGAAGCCGGTCGCCACCGGCCCCGCCCCCGACAGGCGCACCAGCACCGGGCTCGCCCCGATGATGCAGGCGCCCAGCAGGAGCACGGCCAGGGCGCGGCGGTCGGCGGTCATGGGGGGGTGAGTGGCGGAGGTCGCGCTCAGGCTCAAGCTCACTCTCCGTCGCCCTCGGGCTCGACCCGAGGGCCGGGCGCCGGTCGTGCCGGCGGCTTGCAGCCGCTTCAGCGGCTCGGCTCACCACGCTCGGCCCTCGGGTCAAGCCCGAGGGCGACGGGGAGAGGACGGGGCTCGGACTGAACGCCGACCCGCGCCCGCACCTCCGCCACCGTGACGCCGCGTGCGCGCAGGGCGGCCAGCGGCTCGGCGCCGTTGCGCTTGGCCAGGCGCTTGCCGTCCGGGCCGAGCACCAGCCGGTGGTGGCGATAGCGGGGGGCGGGCAGGCCCAGCAGGGCCTGCAGCAGGCGCTGCGGATGCGCGGCCTCGCGCAGGTCCTCGCCGCGGATCACGTCGGTGACGCCCTGCAGCGCGTCGTCCACCGTGCAGGCGAGGTGGTAGGCCACGCCCACGTCCTTGCGCGCCAGCACCACGTCGCCCGCCAGCTCCGGGCGGACCGGTTGCGGGCCATTGTCCGCGTCCGCATAGGCCAGCGCGGCCCAGGCGGCCTCGCCCAGTTCGGCCCGCGCCGCGTCCAGCGACAGGCGCCAGGCGAAGGGCTCGGCCCGCGCCAGCCGCGCCGCCTCGCCCGGGTCCGGCCCGCCGCGCACCGCCGACTCCGGCCCGTGCGGGGCGGAGGCGGCGGCCTGCGCCAGCTCCCGGCGGCTGCGGAAGTCGCGGTAGAGCAGGCCGCGCGTGCGGAGGGCCTCCAGCGCCGCCTCGTAGTCCGCCAGGTGCTCCGACTGGCGGCGCACCGGCGTCTCCCAGCGCAGGCCGAGCCAGGCCAGGTCCTCGCGGATCGCCGCCTCCCATTCCGGCCGCGCGCGCGTACGGTCGATGTCCTCAATGCGCAGCAGCAACCGCCCGCCCGCCGCCCGCGCCGCGTCGGCCACGGTAAGAGCGGCGAAGGCGTGGCCCAGGTGGAGCGGCCCCGTCGGCGAGGGAGCGAAGCGGGTGACGAACACGGCGGCGACTTAGCACCGCGCGCTCGCGATCGCTTACCCCGCCGCCGTCCGCGCCGTCGGCATGGTGCGCGACGCCGGCGCTGGCGGACGTGAAGGTCCGCATCCCGCTCGCCAGCCGGCGCGGCCCGTGCTTAGGAGCCGCATGCCCGCCCGCCCCAAGCCGGACGCTCCCGAGGTGGCCCGCCTGCGCGCCGCGCTGGCCGCGCTCGACCCGGCCATGGCGGAACTCGACGCGCGCATCGCCCCGTTCGGCTGGCGCTCGCGCCTGGCGGGGTTCGAGGGTCTGGTCCGCGCCATCGTCGGCCAGCAGGTCTCTACGCTTGCGGCCGACGCCGTATGGGGCCGGCTGGAGGCGCGGGTCGGCACGCCCGTGACGCCCGCCGCCCTGCTGGCGCTGGACGACGCGGCCTTCCGCGCGTGCGGCTTTTCCGGACAGAAGACCCGCTATGCCAAGGGCATCGCCCAGGCGGTGCAGGACGGTGGAATCGCCTTCGACGCGCTACCCGAAGACGACGACGCGGCTCTGGCCGCGCTCACGGCGCTGACGGGCGTCGGCACATGGACCGCGGAGGTGCACCTGATGATGGCCGAGCATCGCCCCGACGCCTTTCCCGCCGGCGACATCGCCGTGCAGGAGGCGATCCGCTGGCTCGACGGCCTGCCCGCGCGGCCGGGCACGGAGGCGACCTACCTGCGGGCCGAACGCTGGAGGCCCTATCGCGCGGTGGCCGCGCACCTGCTGTGGGAATGGTACGTGGCGGTGAAGGCGGGCGACATGCCCGACCCCGTCTCCCCGGAGGCGCGCGTCAGCGACCGCGCCGCCGCGGCCGCGCGCCGCCGGGCGATGGCCTGATGGCCGGCCTGGGAGGGCTCGATGGGCCGCGGCGTCCGCCGGCGGCGGGGGGCAGGCCCACCAGCCTGGTGGTGTTCGCGCACGGCTACGGCTCCAACGGCGACGACCTGATCGGCCTCGCGCCGATGCTGGCGAAGGCGCTGCCGAACACCGCCTTCGCCTCGCCCGACGCGCCGGGGCCGGCGCCCGGCGCCCCGAACGGCTTCCAGTGGTTTCCGATCAGCCGCCTCGACCCCGCGCTGATGGCCGTGGGCGTCCGCCAGGCCGCGCCCTACCTCGACCGCTTCCTCGACGCCGAGCTCAGGCGGTGGGAGCTCCCGGCGTCCGCCCTGGCGCTGGTGGGCTTCAGCCAGGGCACGATGATGGGCCTGCACGTGGGGCTGCGCCGGCCCGAGCCGCCGGCCGCCGTGGTCGGCTTCTCCGGCGTCCTCACCGCGCCCGAGCGCCTGGCGGCGGAGATGACCGCGCCGCCGCCCCCCGTGCTGCTGGTGCACGGCGCCGCGGACGACGTGGTGCCCGTCCACGCCCTCGCCGCGGCGCGCGACGGCCTGGCCGCCGCGGGCGTCGGCTGCCGCTGGCGCATCGAGCCGGGCCTGCCGCACTCCATAGGCCAGGCGGGCCTGGCCGACTGCGCGGACTTCCTGCGCGACGCCTTCGCCGGCCGCCTCGCCGGCTGGGCCGGGCCGCGCGCGGCGGCTTAGACGCGCGTCGCCTCTCCGTCATTCCCCTGTCGCGGCCGGCGCTTTATCCTGTGGGCGTCGGAGGTCGCTCGGCCGATTCTCCGGCCAGATGTGGAGGTGCGGTCTTCGATCAGGCCTGTGCGAACTCCCCGCGCCGCGTGAGGGCCTGCGCATGCAGGTGATGACGCGCGCCCCCTCGGGCTTTCCGGCCCTGGTGCTCAACGCCGACTTCCGGCCGCTGAGCTACTACCCCCTGTCGCTGTGGCCGTGGCAGGAGACGGTCAAGGCCGTGTTCCTCGACCGGGTGGACGTGGTGTCCACCTACGAGCAGACGGTGCGCTCGCCGTCGTTCGAGATGCAGCTGCCGAGCGTCGTGGCGCTGAAGAGCTACGTGGCGCAGGACCGCACGCCGGCCTTCACCCGCTTCAACCTGTTCCTGCGCGACGCCTTCAGCTGCCAGTACTGCGGCTGCCCCGACGAGCTGACCTTCGACCACGTGATCCCCCGCTCGCGCGGCGGGCGGACGAGCTGGGACAACATCGTCACCGCCTGCGCCCCCTGCAACCTGCGCAAGGGCGGCCGCACGCCGCGGGAGGCGCAGATGCCGCCGGCCCGCCCGGCGCGCCGGCCCACCACGTACGAACTCCAGGAGCTCGGCCGCCGCTTCCCGCCCAACCATCTGCACCAGAGCTGGATGGACTACCTCTACTGGGACATCGAGCTGGAGGCGTGATGCTGGCCCTCGCCCTCGCGGCCATCGTCGTCGCCGCACCCCCTAGGGAGACCTCGCCCATGACGCACGAGGCCAAGGGCCGCTTCGACGTTGAGCTCAAGCCGGGAGAGGGGCCGGGCAAGGGGCTCGGCCGCATGTCGATCGCCAAGCGCTTCCACGGCGACCTGGAGGGGACGAGCGTGGGCGAGATGCTCACGGCCGGCGCGCCGCAGACGGGCTCGGCGGGCTATGTCGCCATCGAGCGCGTCGAGGGCACGCTCGGGGGCCGCGCGGGGTCCTTCGCCCTGCAGCACAGCGGGACCATGGACGCCGGCAGGCATGCGCTCAGCATCGAGGTCGCGCCCGGGTCGGGCGAGGGCGCGCTGGCCGGCCTGTCGGGCGCCATGACCATCGACGCGGCCAACGGCCACGCGTACGTCTTCCGCTACACGCTGCCGCCAAGCCGGTAGCCCCGGCATCAGCCGCCCGGGCCGGGCTCGTTGATCGGGCGCGGCCTGCGGTCCTCGCCGAGCGCCACGTAGGTGAAGACGCCCGTGACGATGCGGTGCGAGCGGTCGCCGTCGCGGCGGCGTCGCCAGCCCTCGACGCCACGCGGATCGAGGTGCGGCCGACCCGCTCCGGCCAGGCCCACAGGCTCACCTCGTCGCCCACCAGCACGGGGGCGAGGAAGACGATCGCGTCGGCCGCCACCGTAGCGCAGCGGCCGCGGGCCAGGCCGAAGGCGACCGTGGAGGCGGCCAGGTCCATCCAGGACATCAACCAGCCGCCGAACACGTCCCCTTCCGGGTTGGTGTCGGCGGGCATGGCGATGGCGCGGATCACGGGCGCCTCGTCGGGCGGCCGCTCCGGCTCGGCCGCATCCACGGTCGAGGCGGCGTCAGGCGCCCGTCGCGCCTTCGAGCTGGTCGAGCTTCTTGTTCAGCAGCTCGCGGTCCCAGTCGCGCAGCTCGCCGCCGTGGCGGGCGCGGCGCACCTTGGCCTCGCTCTTGATCGAGCGGAGCAGGGCGGAGGCGCGCTTGTTCTTGCCCACCTTGCCCTCGGCGGCGGCGATGCGGGCGTCCACGTCCAGGAAGGCCTGGCCCTTCAGCGCGCCCGAGTACATCGGGTCGGCCGTGCCCGGGCCGTTGGCGGTGGTCTGCGGCGGCGGGTTCGGCACCGGCTGCGAGGCGGTGGTGGTCGTGGCCGCAGGCGGCGGGTCCTGCGCCAGGGCCAGGGCGGGCGCGGCGAGGAGCGCGGCGGCCGCGGCGGCGAGGGCGAGCATGCGGGTCATAGGTGGATCTCCGTCCAGCTTGGCTGTGCCCGTGCAACGCATGCGGGCCGGAGAGGATGCACGCCGGGCTACAGCTTCTCGCTGAGCTTGATCGCCGCCCGGCAGCCGGCGCGGATCACGGCGGACAGCACCCGGTAGCCGGGCGCCTCGTGCGCGCCGTGGGCCACCGCGTGGTCGCGGTGCTCCAGCTCGTCGTCGCGGAAGCGGGAGAGCTCGGCCGCGAGCTCGGGCTCGCGCTCGGCCACCTCGGCGATCTGCTCGGCGTAGTGCTGCTCGATCACGCTCTCCACCGCCTCGGTGCAGGCGTGCGCCGCCTTCTCGCCCAGGAGCGCGGTGCCGGCGCCCAGCGCGAAGCCGGCGGCGCGCCACAGGGGCGTCAGCACGGTCGGGCGCACGCCCTCCCGGGTCAGGATGGCGTCGAAGGCGGAGAGGTGGACCTGTTCGCCCGCCTCGTGCTCGGCCATGTCGGCGGCCATGCCCTCGCCGCCGCGGGCGCGGGAGAAGACGGCGCTCTGGCCGCGGTAGATGTGGACGGCGCCCAGCTCGCCCGCGTGGTCCACGCGCAGGATCTCCGCCATGCGCCGGCGTTGGGCGCCGGGGCCGAGGCGCGGCAGGGGAGGGGCGACGGCGCTCACGGGCGGTCCTTCCGCAGGAGGGTCAGCAGGCCCGCTAGGGCCAGCGCCGTGGAGATAAGCGCATTCCAGCCCGCCAGGGAGAGGCCGGCGATCCGCAGCGCCGCCTGATCGCACGCCACCGGGTGGAACGGCTTGGCGCCGCTCAGGATGGCGGCGACGTCGGCGGCCCCGACGGCCACGGCGGCGGCGCGCGGCGGCGCGGTGCAGGGCGGCCCCGGCCACCAGCGCCACTCGATGCCGGCGTGCCAGCCGGCCACGGCCGCCCCGACGAGGAAGGCCACGGAGACGCCCACCACCGCGACCCGCGCGAGCCCTGGCGATCGCCGGCCGGCGATCCAGCCGACCGCGGCGACCGCCAGCGCGGTCCAAAGCGCCTCGCGCTGGCGCAGGCACAGGGCGCAGGGGGTGTAGCCGCCGACGCTCTCCATCAGGTGCACCGCCATCAGGAGGGCGGCCGCGAGCCCGCCGGCGATCGGCAGCCAGGCGCGCGGGCGGGGCGGCGCGGTGCGGCCCACCTCAGCGCGCTCCGTGCGGCGCCAGCAGCTTCACCGCCACCAGCGCCGCCACCACCGCCAGCACGCCCAGGACGGTGAGGAGCACGAGGTTCTTCTCGACCAACGCCTTGGCGTGCGGATGGCGCAGCAGCGCCGCGCCCAGGAAGAAGCGGCCGCCCCGCGTCAGCATCGCGGCGAGGGTGAATTGCAGCAGGTCGAAGCGGGCGACGCCGCTGGCGATGGTGACCAGCTTGAACGGGATGGGTGTGAAGCCCTTCAGCAGGATCACCCAGAAGCCGTTGTCGGCGAACCAGGCCTGGTAGGCCTCCATGCCCTGGCCGTGGCCGAACAGTTTCAGGAGCTGCAGCCCTAGCGGCGTCAGGAAGACGCCGATGGCGTAGCCGAACAGCCCGCCGACGACGGACGCGACCGTGCATACCAGCGCGTACCACCAGGCCCGCTCCTGCCGCGCCAGCACCATCGGCCCCAGCAGCACCTCGGGGATGACCGGAAAGAACGACGCCTCCGCGAACGACACCGCCGCGAGGGCGGGAACGGCCCAGCGTGTGCCGGCCAGGGCCATCACGCGGTCGTAGGCGGATCGAAGCAAGCGGGCGGTCCTGGGCGTCTCACCGAAACGGCTACACGGTTTCGCGCGGCCGGGCGACCGCGGTTGCGCCGCGGGGGGCCGGGCGCTTATGGCCCGATCCGGTCCGACCCGTCCGTCGCGTTCACAGGAGGCTTCGGCGATGCCCGCGCGGCGTGATCCCGGGCGGGGCGGCGGCCCCACCGACCCCGACCTTGAGGCGATGGCGCAGGACGAGCTTCGCCGCGCCCTGGAGCTGTCGTGGCGCGCCCTGCGCGACGTGGTCCCGTGGGGCGACACCTTCGACGGGATCAGCCCGGCGGGCCGCAACGTGCAGGTGGAGCGCACCTACGTCTGGGCCGCCGACGCGGGCGGAGACATCCTGGCCGAAGTGCGCGTCTACCCGAACGCGGTGCTGTACGACGCGGGGGAGAGCGTCAGCGCGGTGATCACCCGGGGTTGATCACAGGCCCAGCACCAGGCGGAGGGCCGCGTCGATCTCGAGCGCTTCGAGCTCCGTGACGTGACCGATCACCCGGCGGGTACGGGACAGCGGCAGGGCGGCGAGCTTGTCGATCATGACGTCCGACGTCGCGGCCAAGCCGTTGGCCGCGTGCGGCTCCAAGCGGATCCGGAAGGCCATGTCGCGCAGGTCGCTGGTCAGCGGGCAGAGGACGACGCTGGGGCCGTCGTGCAGCAAGGCGTCGCTCTGAACGACCAGGTGCGGCCGCGGCTTCCCATAGTCACCGAAGCCGACGGCCAAGACCAGATCACCCCGCCTCATGATCGGCCGGCTGCCCGATCCATGGGGGAATGGGCTCGTCGAGCTCGTACATCGCCTCGATCTCGCGCATCACCTGCCGCTCGTCGTCATCGCCTCGAAGGGACTGGAAGTCCGCCCTCAACCGGGCCAGGAACGCCGGGTCGGTCACGTCGTAGGTCCACACCGTGCGGGGCACGAGACCCTTGGCGCGCATGCGTTCGCGCCAGCGGCGGGTGCGCTCGGCGCCGCTCAGGCGGGGCGGCTTGGACGGGGCGGGCTGCGTGGACATGGCCAATCCTCCCATGTCACATGTGACGCCGTTCCCCCACCGTCGCAAGGCCCGTCCATGAAGCTCGCATCGCTGAAGTCCGGGCGCGACGGACGGCTCGTGGTGGTCTCGAACGACCTCGCCTGGTTCACCGACGCGGGCACGGTCGCGCCCACGCTGCAGGCGGCGCTGGACGACTGGGAGCGCTGCGAGCCCTTCCTGCGCAGCCTCGCCGCCTCGCTGGAGGACGGCGGGGTGCCGCGCGAGCGCTTCCACGAGCACGACGCCGCCTCGCCCCTGCCTCGCGCCTACCAGTGGGCGGACGGCTCGGCCTATGTGAACCACGTGCAGCTGGTCCGGCGCGCCCGGGGCGCGGAGATGCCGGAGAGCTTCTGGACCGACCCGCTGATGTACCAGGGCGGCTCCGACGGCTTCCTCGGCCCGCGCGACCCCATTCCGCTCGCCGACCCCGCCTGGGGCTGCGACCTGGAGGGCGAGGTGGCGGTGATCACCGGCGACGTGCCCCAGGGCGCCGCCCGCGAGCAGGCCGCCGCCGCGATCCGGCTGGTGGTGCTGGTCAACGACGTCTCGCTGCGCAACCTGATCCCGGGGGAGCTGGCCAAGGGCTTCGGCTTCTTCCAGGCCAAGCCGGCGTCGACGCTCTCGCCGGTGGCGGTCACCCCCGACGCCCTGCCGGGCTGGGACGGCGCCAGGCTGCACGGCGCCTTGGAGGTGGAGCTGAACGGGCGTGACTTCGGCCGCGCCGACGCCGGCGTGGACATGACGTTCGACTTCCCGACCCTGATCGCCCACGCCGCGCGCACCCGGTCGCTGGTGGCCGGCACGATCATCGGCTCGGGCACCGTCTCCAACCGCGGCGCCGACGGCGGCCCCGGCAAGCCGGTGGCCGAGGGCGGCCTCGGCTACAGCTGCCTGGCGGAGGTGCGCACGGTGGAGACGCTGCTGCGCGGCGCCCCGGAGACGCCCTTCCTCCAGCCTGGCGACACGGTGAGGATCGAGATGCGCGACGCGCGGCGCCACACGATCTTCGGCGCGATCGAGCAGACCGTGGTCGCTCCCGCCTGACGCGGGCGCAGCTTCCGCCCGCGCGGCGCCGCGGCTAGGCTCGCCGGGCTTTCCGGAGTCGCTCCATGACCGCCCAGCAGGTCCTGCCCGTCCTGATCCCGCTCGCCGTCCTGGCGGTGGTCTTCATGCGCGCCCGCGCGCCACGCCGCGTGCGGCTGGAGTTGCTGTGGATCGCGCCCACGCTGATCGTGGCGCTGATCCTCGCCGGCGTGGTCTTCACCCCACACCGCGCCGCCTTCGGCCCGGCGGACTACGCCCTGTTCGCGCTGGGCGCGGCGGCGGGCGCGGGCGTGGGCTGGTGGCGCGCCAAGGCGACGCGGCTCACCGTGGATCCGGCCACGCACGAGGTGACCAGCGTCACCTCGCCGCTCGGCCTGCTGATCATCGGCGCCGTCTTCATCCTCCGCTTCGGCCTGCGCTCGGCGGCGGGCGTCGAGGCCGAGGCGCTGCGCGTCGATCCCGCGGTCGTGGGCGACGCCTTCCTCCTCCTGGCCGCCGGCCTGGTGGTCGCCCAGCGCGTGGAGATCGCGGTGCGGGCGCGCCGGCTGATCGCGGCGGCGCGCACCCCCGCGGGCGTCGCGGCGTGAGGGCGACCGCGGCCCTCGCGCTTCTCGCCGTTCCGCTCCTCGCGGGCGCCGCGCCGGCGACGGCCGACCTCGTGGTCTGGGGCGGGCCGGTCTACACCGCCGTCGACGCCGCGCCCCGGGCCGAGGCGGTGGTGGTGCGCGGCGGGCGCATCGCCTTCGTGGGCGCGCGCGCCGCCGCCCGACGCTGGGTGGGCCCGCGCACGCGCGTGGTGGACCTGCACGGGGCCGCCCTGTTTCCCGGCTTCACCGACAGCCACGCCCACCTGCGCGGGATCGGCGAACGCGAGCTGACGCTGAACCTGGAGGGGTCCCGCTCCGCCGCCGAGGTCCGCGAGCGGCTGGCCGCCTACGCCGCCAAGCTCCCGCCCGGCCGCCCCGTCTTCGGCCGCGGCTGGATCGAGACCGGCTGGCCGGAGGGCCGCTTCCTTCAGGCGTCCGACCTCGACCAGGCGGCGCCCGGCCGCGTGGTGCTGCTGGGCCGCGCGGACGGCCACGCGCTCACCGCCTCCACCGCCGCGCTCCAGGCCGCCGGCGTGGACGCGCGCACGCCCGACCCCTTCGGCGGCCGTATCGACAAGGACGCCCAGGGCCGGCCCACCGGCGTGCTGGTGGACAACGCGATGGCGCTCGTCGGCAAGCTGCGGACGGCGCCCACCGAGGCCGACCGGCTCGCCGCCTTCCGCGCCGCCTTCAAGGTCGAGGCCGCCTACGGCTGGACGGGCGTCCATTCGATGAGCGTCAGCTGGGCCGACGTGCCGCTGCTGGAGCGCATGGCCGCCCGGGGCGAGGCCCCGCTGCGCGTCTACAACGCCGTGGACGTGGGCGAGGCCGCGCCGCTGCTGCGCTCCGGCCCGCGCGCCTCGCCGGACGGGCGGATCGTCACCCGCGCCATCAAGATCTACGCCGACGGGGCGCTCGGCTCGCGCGGCGCCGCCCTGTTCGAGCCCTACGCCGACGCGCCGGAGACGCGGGGGCTGATGAAGCTGAAGCCGGAGGAGACCGCGCCCGTGCTGGCGCGCGCGCGCCGCGCCGGCATCCAGGTCTGCACCCACGCCATCGGCGACCGGGCCGACCGCGTGGTGCTCGACCTCTACCGCGACGCGGGCGTGCGCCCAGGCGCCGCAAGCCCGCGCTGGCGCATCGAGCACGCGCAGAACCTGAGCGACGCCGACGTCCCGCGCTTCCGCCAGCTGGGCGTGATCGCCTCTATGCAGCCCAGCCACGCCATCGGCGACCTGCACTTCGCGGGCGCCCGGCTGGGCGAGGCGCGGCTCGCGGGGGCCTACGCCTGGCGCCGGCTTGAAGAGGCGGGCGCGACGGTGGTCGGCGGCTCGGACGCGCCCGTGGAGCGGGGCGATCCCCTGATCGAATTCTACGCCGCCGTCGCCCGCCGCGACCTGCAGGGCCGCTCCGGCCCGGGCTGGCATCCCGAACAGGCGCTCGGCCGCGCCGCCGCGCTGCGCCTGTTCACCCGCGACGCCGCCTACGCCCGCTTCGCCGAGCGCGAGCTGGGAACGCTGGAGGTGGGCAAGCGCGCCGACCTCACCGCCTTTTCGGTCGATCTGATGACCGCGCCGGTGGACGCGATCCCCAATGGCCGCGCCGTGCTGACCGTGGTCGACGGCCGGGTGGTCTACACCCGACCCTGAGCCGCCCGCGGCCCACGCCGCCTGATCTATGCAGGGGCGCTCCGGCTGGGCGAGCCGGGCGCGTCGCCCAACGCCAAGCGCCGCGTGGTCGATGGCGGAAGAGGATGGTGCGGGTGGTCGGGCTCGAACCGACACTCCTTGCGGAACCGGATTTTGAGTCCGTTCCGGTTAGCTTAGACACTGGGAAATATAGGTTATTTTCGGGCATTTGTAAAGTGTGAAAATTTGTGTGTGGAATTGGGCCTGTCGGCGGGCTTTCCGGGGTAGCTCGATCCCGAGCCCCTTAGACGCGAAGATTCTGGCAGATTCGGCAAGTGCGTCTACGCTCACCGTTGACTGATCCTTGCTCTTCCCAGCCCTTTGTTCGACGCGCAGCGGGCGTGACGAACTCACGATACCTGTTACCTGGTGGATCAAGCTCTGCTAGTTTGCCACTAGGAGGCAAAATTGGCTGTCAGCGTACACAATCCAGATCAGTATATGGCGGCCTTGCGAATGATCGTCGCGCAAGGTCGTAAGCGCATCGGTCTGCTCATTGGCGCGGGTGCCCCGGCCGGAATGATGAAGCAGGACGGTACCTACCCCCTAATTCCAGCGGTCGTGGGGCTGACTGATCGGGTTCTGGCCAACTTAGAGCCGAACTATGGCCAGCAGATCGCTGCACTCAAGGCCGAGTTGCCCAAGCACGATATTGAGACGCTGCTCTCTCGCATCCGCACGCTGGCCAAGGTGATCGGCTCGACTGAGGTCCACGGGCTGAACGGTGCGGGTTACGAGGCGTTCGGAAACAAAATCTGCGAGGAGATCGGGAAGATCGTTGATGTCGAGCTTCCTGAAGCCGAGTCGGCCTACTCGAACATCGTGAATTGGATCTCCGGCACCGCGCGAGATTACCCGGTCGAGATTTTTACAAGCAACTACGACCTTCTGTTGGAAGAGGCTCTCGAAAGGGCAAGGGCGCCCTACTTCGATGGCTTCACCGGGGGGCGAGAACCGTTCTTCGATCCTGTGACTGTCGCGAGCAATGATCTGCCCGCCCGATGGACCCGGCTTTGGAAGATCCATGGTTCCTTGGGATGGTGTTCGAAAGCGAATGACGAGGTCATGCGCACCGGCAAGAGCCATCACACGCACCTCGTCTTTCCCGAACATCTCAAATACGATCAGACGCAGAAGGCGCCCTATTCCGCCCTGCTTGATCATCTTCGGGCTTTCCTCGGGACGCCCGACACGGCGCTCATCTCGATCGGCTTTCCTACGCTGACCTGCACATCGCCTCGCTGATTGACGAGGGTCTCGCCAGCAATCCATCGGCGAGCGTCTTCGCGTTTCAATATCGCAGCTTGGAGGACGAGAGCGCGGCGGCCGAACTGGCCAAACGCCGTCCGAATTTTAGTGTTTATGCCGCCGACAAAGCGATCATCAACGGCATCGTTGGCCCGTGGGTCGTTCCTCCCGAACTGCCGAGTCGCGATTGGGCTCCGATCCGGCAAACCTACTGGTCTAAGAGCAGCGCGACCGATCCCGATCGGTTCACCCTCGGCGGGATCGAACCTTTCGCGCGGTTCTTGGCAGCGTCTCGTTCAGCGCAGGCTTTCACGCCCGCATCGTCAACTGTCCCCGCCGCGGGGGCGCCTCCCGTTGTTCCCACGGCTGCGGTGACGTCTCCCGTCGCTACTGCCGCATGAGCGCCCCGACACTGCTCGGCCATGTGGGGGCGGTCGCAGGTGCCAACGTCAACATCAGGCAATTCGAAGGCGTAGCGTCCGGCATCGCCATCATCGGCGGCCGTAGTTACCGGGTGGGTCAAGTCGGCAGCTTCGTGCGGATTCCGCAAGCTACCACGACCTCTACGGCATCATCTCGGATGTTGGCGCGTCGGCCACGCCGGAAACGGTGATCGACGTGTCTGCACGCGGCGATCGCTGGATCAAGGTCCAGCTCGTCGGCGAGATCATAGAGTCGACCTTCGAGCGGGGCATCAGCCAATACCCGGCCATCAACGACGAGGCGCACCTCGTCACCGAGCTCGTGAGCCGGCATTCTGCGGTGCTTGGCTCTACAGGATCGGGGAAGTCGACGACGGTCGCTAGCCTATTGCGTTCGATCTCGGGCGCGGATGGGAGCGTGTTCCCCAGTGCGCGCATCCTCTTAATCGATATTCACGGGGAATACGGCAAGGCCTTGTCCTCGGTCGCTAAAACTTTTCGAGTAAACCCGTTGGACGGCGAGCATCCGCTTCTCGTCCCATACTGGGCGATGAGTCTGGACGAGCTGCTCGGTTTCCTGTTGGGCCGGATCGACGAGAAGGCGCTGACCGCGATCCAGGACCGGATTCTCCGGGCCAAGTCCAAGCTTGCCGAGAGCACGCCCTTCGATGGGCTTGACCTCAACTCGCTGACGGCATCGAGCCCGCTGCCGTTTAGCTTGAAGAAACTCTGGCTCGACCTCATCGACCCCGAACTCAAAACCTGGGCTGATGGGCAGCGGACCGTGTCAGCTCGGATTAAAGAGGGTGACGCCGATAAACTTATCCCGCCCCAATATCCTCCGGCTGGTACAGGCAACTCGCCTCCGTTCCTGAACAATTCCGGCGTGCTCTCGATACGCCGTCAGTTAGATCAGTTAAAGTCGAGGCTGCTCGATAAGCAGTATAGTTTCATGTTGCATCCGGGTGACTGGGAACCGGACGCTGAAGGTGCGTGCATCGGAGACCTTGACGAGTTGCTGGACGACTGGCTCGGTCACAACCGGCCGATCACAATCCTGGATTTGTCCGGCGTACCCAGCAACGTGCTCGACCGCCTTATCGGCGCATCTTGAGCATTTTGTATGACGCGCTCTTCTGAGCGCGGGAACTCCCGGAGGGCGGCCGGCAAAGGCCGCAGCTCGTCGTGATGGAGGAAGCGCATCGCTATCTCGGCAAGGAGTCGGCCGGACCCGCGCGCGAGATTGTGCAGCGCATTGTGAAGGAGGGTCGCAAGTTCGGAGTCGGTGCCATGATCGTGAGTCAGAGACCGTCCGAAATCGACGATACCATCCTCTCGCAATGCGGCACCTTCTTCTCCCTTCGCCTCTCGAATGCCGCAGATCGATCCAAGGTCCAGGCGGCGCTGCCTGACAGTCTGAGCGGGATCGTTGAGAGCTTGCCCGTGCTGCGAACGGGTGAGGCGATCGTCACTGGCGAGGCGGCGAAATTGCCCATCCGCTGTCGGATCACGCTCCCGCCAGCGGATCAGCGACCGCAGTCGGAAGATCCGCCCGTCGCGGCGGCTTGGGCCAAGGAACAGGCGCCGGGCGAATATGCGCGAGTCGTCGCGGCGTGGCGGTCGCAAAACCCCAAATGGACCCCGCCGGTGGAGGTTCGATAATGGATCGTCAGGCCGTCTCATCATCCAACGTTGCGAGCGTCGGCTACGATCCGGACTCGCAAATATTGGAAGTCGAGTTCCTCGGCGGCAAAGTCTATCATTACCACAACGTACCCGAGTTCCATTTCGAGCGCATGATACAAGGCTCCGTCGGCACTTATTTGGCACGAGAAATAAAGCCGCACTTTGCCTGCATCCAAGTATGACTGCGCGGCAGCCATAATCAGGGCGTCCCCAGCCTCTGATCCAAAGCATCTTCTAGCTGGGTCCGGACCATATAGGCGAGTACTGAGGCCCGAATCCATGGTCGCCGTTCCAATATCCTCCACTGCCGGAGACCGGCGGTACCGGCCTCGTTGTTCTCCTTAAGCTTCTGCCCTTTGTTCGACGCGCCGCAGGCATGACGAACTCGCGCCAGAGGCGCGATCTCTAATGACGCCCTTCGTCCCGACACCTTCCGCAAAAGCCCGGTTCCGCGGTCCGGCTCACCCGAAGGGGCGCAGCGCAGCAGAGCACGGCCGCAGGCCGTTGAACCGGGCTGCGGCACCGGCTTACCGTTGCGGCAGGCGATGCTCTCCTGTCTTCGCTCTCTCCGTGCTCATGTGCGCGGAATAAGCGAAGCGAGAAGGAATGCGGGCTGGGTTGATCGGGAGCGCAGCGGGCGAATCACGCTCTATGAGTAAGCCAAGGATAGTCTCTCGTGCTGGCAGGACCCCTAGAAAGACCTTGAACCGCCCAGCCGATACCATGACCTTTATTCAATGAGACGAAAGACCAGATACCAGAAGAGACTGCACACATCGACGCAGCCGCATGAGTTCAGCGCGGTAGCGCACCCCTTCAACGGGATCGATCGGGAAAAGCTTCATCAAGCGCTCACAGCGCATGGCAGGAAGCAGGCGAGCGTCTTTCCAGACAAGGTGGATGCCATCCTCGACACGCTGCGACGCGTGTTCCCACCGCAGGTGATTGCGACGCTGGCTGCTTACGGCCTGCAACAAGGCGTATCGTATCACGGTGTCGTCGCGCGATCGGAAACCGAGAAACTCCAGCAGCATCATGTGGAACTCTTGCAAGCGCTCGCGCTCGCACTTCCTGCCGAGGAGTGGGGTTCGGCTCCCGCCCGGCCGACACTCAGTTTGTTATCGACACTTTGATTGAGCTTGCCGATGCAGCTCAAGGACGTCGCTTAGCTGGCATTGATATCGATGCAAGCGATGACGAGCGAACCGTACGCTCGCTCCAGGAATCAATGCGGCTCCACACGCAATTTGTTCGAAACTGGGGCTACTACGGAGACGTCGTCTCAATCTGTGGAGAACTCTACGCACCACTCGATGACGAGCTGCGCCGGCTGCATGGGTTCGCGGCGTCCGAGCTGTTGGCTACGGCGGCGTGGCTGGTCAGATCGTTAGAGGAGAAGATGACGGCGCGTATGAACCGCATGCGCCGCTTCATACGCGAGCGATCAATCCCGCGGATCGTGCGTCGCTATTTCGCCGTCATGACTGAGATCGACGGCGATCCGGAAAGCTTCCTCCGAGCGATCTCTTCGTGGGCGACGCCAGAAGGCGTCATAGCCGAATTGATGGGTCACGCTGACGTCCAGCTCCCGAGATTTATGCTCGCGAGCGCATCAGAGGTGGCGAGCTCACTCGGCGTTAGCGAGGACGCGGCAGCTAGGATTCTCAGTGCGTTATCTCTCCGTCCAGGCGCTCTGGCGGGGCGGGAGGTTGATCATTTCCTCTTGGAAAATCCGATCTGGCGCGCTCCCGGCCTCAAGGTTGGCGATGAGTACTTCTTCGCCATGCCGCAGTCTATCTTCAGTCACATACACGAGATCATGCGTGATCTGTTCTCGGATCAACACGCACATTTGCGGTTGTCGGAACGGCGCTCCCGCTATCTTGAAGAGAAGGCTCGGGCGACGCTGGCCCGCGTGCTTCCAGGCGCAGCCTTCCGGCCGAACTATCTCTGGCGTTCCGGCAGTCAGGAGTTCGAGACGGATCTGATTGTCACGCTCGACCGCACCGTCCTGATCGTCGAGTGCAAGTCGGCGGCGCTCAGTCGGGCCGGGCTTCGGGGCGCACCGGATCGGGTAAAGCGTCACGTCCGGGAGCTGGTGGTTGACCCCTCTATCCAATCGGCCCGATTGGCTTCGCAGATCAGGGCCGGTGTGGCAGGCGACACGTCTGCAGCCGCTGGTCTGCCTGACCTCGGCGTCCCGATCGCTTCCATCCGCACCGTGGTGCTGGTCTCGGTGACGCTTGACGACTTCTCCGTGCTCGCCTCGTCCGAGTTGGACTTGAGAAGCGCCGGATGGGTGCCGGACGGTCTTGATCTCGCACTGACTCTGAACATCTCTGACCTTCTCGTCGTCGCCGACGTGCTCGACCAAGCGGCCTTGTTCATTCACTATTTCTCGGAACGAGAACGGTTCCAAAAATCCGTTGCGGTGTTCGGGGATGAGCTGGACTTCCTTGGTTTCTATCTATCCACGGGCTTCAATGTAGGCCAGCTGGAAAGCAAGGACACTCGGCTTGCGATCACGGGCATGTCGGCGCCGCTAGACCAATACTACGCCAGTCGGGACGCAGGCGTGCGCTTGGCTAAACCCAAACCGCGTCTTTGCGCCTACTTTTGTACAGCTGCTCGCCGCCATAAATCTTCGTCGGCGGCCCAGCTGGTTGGAACCGTCGCTCGATCTTCTCCGCCTCGCGAGCTTTGACGAGCAGAAGCAGGTTGAGAAGGGGCTGGAACAACTACGACGCTCTGTGAAGCAAAATTGGCGTACTCCGACGCACCTTTGCTCACTGGTGCTGAAGCCATCACCGATCCGGGATACGGCGGCGGTCTTTTACATCTATCCTCAGCAGTTGGCCCATCTTCGTCGGCAAACTGCCAGTCAGCTCGTCGGGGAGGCCTTGAGTACCACCGAGCGAACCCGATGCATCGTGATTGGGCGCAATGCAGATGGCTGGGACCAGCCTTACAGCTTCTGGGGTCTGGCTGAGAACAACGACGAAGCTACAATCTAGCGCCAGTCATCAGGGCTGCCCGGTCAGCTTTGACGACCTCTCGCTCAGTACCATCAGCCGCTCGGGCTCGGCCGCGAACCACGCGTAGCTCCCCCAAGCCAGCGTGTTGACGGTCTTCTTGAAAGGGGCCGCGCTGCGGTCGAGGTAGGCCGTCACGTAAGCGACGTGTTGGCTCGGGAAGCCGCCCGCCTTCACCAAGGCTTGCAGGGCGGCTTTCCGCCGCTCGCTGACCGGCCCGTCGGACGCTACGACCTCGATGAAGACGATGAGCGTGTGCTCGGCACCCGTGTCGGCCAGGATGATGTCGGGCAGGTCCTTGTCGGCCTGGATGTTCAGGCCCAACGACTTCGCCAGCTCGTCGTCGCGGGCGACGACCTTGTTTCCGCTCTCGCTGATGGAGAGCACGACCGCCTCGGCCAGGAACCTGGGCGCAAAATCCTCGATCACTGCCTTGGTCAACTCGGCGCTGGGGCCGGGCTTCAAAAGCCTTGTCTCGCCGTTCGGGTAAGTGACCATCACTCGGTCGCCAGCCTTGCCCGCGCCGCGACGATTGATGGCAAGGCGGGCGAGGGCACCCTCGTTCAAGGCGGCCGCCTGCCAGCCGGTGATCGCCTTTTCAAGCTCTCTGCCCGCGAGCTCCGGGTCGAACAACGCGGCGAAGCCGGCTGTAAGCGCATAGCGCGGCTTGCTGGACGTGGTCGCGACGCCCGTCCGCTCCACCACGGCGCCGATCGCGACAAGCCCTTCGCGCAGCGTGTCGTCCCGGATGCCTTCGCGCGTATTGTCGGCATACCAGCGGGTGCCTGCGATCTGACCTTTGGAGCCGCGCAGCGCGGTGACGTAGGCAGCGCGCGCCTTCTCGCTGGTTTTCGCCGCCTGCTGTTCGGTCATGCGGTAGACGTGCTTGGGTCCGAGCCACTGGTCACTGCCCTCGACGGCCCCGACGTAGAGCGCGGTGAAGACGGTGCTTGCCGCCGTCAGATTGGTGATGTTCGCCCGAAACGGCGTCCCTTGCGGGAACACCTGCTGCAAACGTTCCCGCACCTGCTCGCGGGTCAGGAGGTCGCCGTCGCTCATAGGTCGGTCGCCTCCTCGTAGAGCGCCGCTATCGCCGCCTCGATCGTCGCTCGTTTCGCGCCTCGCTGCACCAGCTGCTCCACCTTCCTCATCGCCGCCGGGGCGGGTAGGGGGAGGGCCTCCAGCTCGAAGGCGGACACGGCGACGCTGCCGCTGATGCAGCGGAACAGCTGGTCGACCACGCGGCTGTTCAGCACGGCCGCGAGCGTGGCCGGCGACACGGCGGGCCGCGGACCATCCGCGCGCACCATGTTCAGGTGGTTCTCGACCACCACGCCGCCGTGCTGCACGACGAAGGCTGTCGGCAGCTCGGCGGCGATCAGCCGGCGCGGCTGTTCCTTGGCCGTGGTGCGCTGGACCAGGACGCAGGGCTCCTCGACCAGCAGCCAAGCGTCGCCGCGCTCCAGCTTGAAGTGCGGTGCATGATTGCGCTTGTCGGCCCTAAAGACGAAGCGGCCGTCCGCCGTCACGCTCTCGGCCCAGATGAGCGGATGCGTGCCGCGCGACGGGCGGTCCCGCATCTGCCCTTTGAAGCGGTTCCAGACCAGCGGCCCGGTGGAGACGCCGTAGCCCCAGTCGGCCAGCCGCGACGGCATCCGCTCGGCCGCGGCGATCAAGGGGGAGTGCTCGGGATCGCGCGGCGCAAGCCAGGGCGCGGAGGCGGGCGAGGGCAAGCCTATGGTGCCGTTCCTGACAACCTCGGCCTCGCCTGCGTCGGTGACGTGGACGTAGTGCACCTGGGCGCGGCCGGGCTGCGCGCCCTTCCGATAGATCGCCAGCAGCGTCTCCTGCAGCACGTCCTCGAAGACGCCGCTGCGCGCGTGCACGAAGTCGATCGCGACCGGCGGCGCCGCCTTCGCCAGCAGCTGTCGGAGGGCAGAGAAGTAGTGGCCGCCGAGCATGCTGGTCGGCGTCAGGTAGGCGATCACCGCGCCCGGTTTCGCCCAGCGCACGGCGATGTCGGTGAAGACGCCGTAGAGGTTGGCGTGGCCGTAGAGGCTTCGCTGGAAGCGCGCCCGCTGCGCCGGCGTCAGCCCCACCCGGCCGTAGGGCGGGTTGCCCACCACCAGGTCGTAGGTCTCGCTCGGCGGCTCCTCCAGCGTGTCGGCGACGCGAACGATCGGCGGCACCGGCCGGCGCGCCGCGGCGGCCAAGTCCGCCAGCAGCAGGTCGAGCGCCGCCTGCCCGAACCAGGCCGCGTACGGGTCCAGCTCCAGCCCGAGCAGGCGCGAGCCGATGTGGCTGAGCACGAAGGCGGGATCGGCGTCGGCCAGCGCGGCGCGCATCCGCGCGGCGGCCGGCAGCAGGAAGGCCCCGCCGCCGCTGGCCGGGTCGAGTACGCGCGCCGTCCGCCAGTCGACGCCCTGTTCCGCCGCGAGGTCGAGCAGCCGTCCCGCGAGGGCGGGCGGCGTGTAGAAGGCCCCCATCTCGCTGCGCTCCCGGGGATCGAGGAGCGCCGTGTAGAGGCCGGTCAGGGTGTAGAGCGCCTCCTCCTGCGGGAGAGCGGCCGCATCTTCACCGATCGCCTCGGCCATCCTCCGCATCGGCGCGTCGAGCTTGCCGTAAGGCTGGAACCCGGGCGCGCTGAAGAGGGCACTCGGCTGCGCCACGGCGGCATAGGCTTGGAGCGCCGCGTGCGTGAAGACGGCGGCCAGGTCGCGACGACGGGGGGAAGGCAGAGAGCCGGCCCAGGCGCGCGCCAGCTGGCGCGCACGGGCGAGTTCGTAACGGCTCGCCTCGGCGTCGAGCCGGGCCGGAGCGGGCGAGACGGCGCGGAGCGTCAGCGCCATGAACTACTCCATCTACGGCGAGGAGAGCAGTCTGGTGCGAGTCGCTGGACGAAGAGGATCACCGGGAGCATGTGAACGGAAGCGGAACACAGCTTCTAGGCTCGCGTCAAGCGAGGAGCCTCCTTGCTCCAAGGGTTGACGAAACGGCGTCAAAGCCGTGACCTTGATATAGCGAGCGGCTTCACCTCGCCCGCTTGTAGACGCCCTCCATGGTGACGTTCATGCCATACATACCCATTGTGTCGCCTTCGGCGATTTGGATGGTCTCTGAGTCCAGGAAGGTGATCGTGTGTCGAATGCTTTCGCTCGAAAGATAGCTGAAGCCGACGAGTACGCCGGGTGACTCCATGGTCGCCTCCACGGCCAGCTCGCCCATGTTCGGGCCGTACGGTCTCGACGCTCCCCAGAGTGCGAAGCCGGTCACGTAGTAGCGTGGCGAACCCTCCATGTTGTCGGGCAGCGGGGTCAGAACTACGTCGGCACTATCAGCACCCGTATCGATCCTGACGTAGGTGCCTGCGTACGGGTCCGCGACCGGAGTCGTCACATTCCCGAAGTGCACCTTCTGCGTGAATGCGTCGCCCAGGGCGCGTTCGAGTTCATCTCTATAGTGCTTCACCTCGCCGACGGTGAGATTCTTCCGTTGCGAGGTCGTACTGTCGTATTCGTCATGGTGGGCAAGGCAGAGGAAGGCGAGGTTGTCGGCGGCGTTGTTCGAGGCCTTCCTGTCTAGGTGGGCGATCTAGCCGGAGACGAGCGCCGTCGAACGGTTCAGGCCATAACAGATGCAGCAGCGCCTTCGCGACCGGAGGATAACCGCTGTCTGCGTGTCGGCGGGGATCGGGGAACGAGGCATCTTGCCCTCATGCCTTACTCAAAGCGGCATCGCCGCTTGGCCAGCTATGCCCGCCTCTGGTCGGGTACGGCCTGATAGCTTCCAACTCGCCGGCTCAATGCGGATGAAGCTGAGGCAAGTCTTCTGATCTAAGCGGTTGCACATCGTCCCCACGCTACCCCAACCGGGCGCACGCAGGGGAGGGCGAAATCGTCCTACAAAGGGCGAATTGACGACTCCCGAACGGTTCGGCGTCCCCTCAGAGAAGGAAGGGTCGCATAAACGACTGCTACGGCCTACACGCCGACGCTGATGGTTGTGGGCGAGCCGCCGGACGGCGACTAACGTGCCATGTTGGGCTTCGCGACAGCCCACTCGCCCTGATAGCGTGGGGCGGGGGAATGCGCTCTATGGTTGATCGACTACAGCTGCTTCGCAATGTGGGTCAGTTCGACTCAGTCACAGCGGGCGCGCATTTGCCGCTAGCGCCCTTCACCGTGATCTACGCCGAGAACGGACGCGGGAAGACGACCTTGGCGGCGATCCTCCGCTCGTTCGGCACGGGCAACGGCGACTTGCTCGCCCAGCGCCAGCGCCTCGGAGCGCAGCACGCCCCCAACGTGATCGTGGCGATCGACAACGCCGCGCCTGCGATCTTTCAGCACGGGACGTGGTCACGCACCGACCCGAACGTGATGATCTTTGACGACGAGTTCATCGCGCAGAACGTGTGTGCGGGCATTGAGGTCGACACGGCGCAACGACAGAACCTGCACGAGTTGATCCTTGGCGCTCAAGGCGTAGCACTCAGCCAGACGCTGCAACAGCACGCCGCTGCGATCGAGGTTCACAACAGGGATCTGCGCCGACTGGGCGATGCGATCGATGCAGGTGCGCGCGGCGCGCTGACCGTCGATAGCTTTTGTGCCCTTGCGCAGAACGCCAACGTGGCGGCGGAGATCGACGCGGCCAAGCGACGCGTGTCCGCAGCCTCGGACTCTACCAAGGTTGAAGCGGCGAGGGAGGTTGCCGAACTCACGCTGCCTGACTTCGACCTCGAAGGGCTGGCTGCGCTGCTGGCGCGCGGTCTGCCCGACCTCGAAGCGGAGGCCGCCGCCCGCGTGCAGGCGCATTTGGCGAAGCTCGGCGCAGGCGGCGAGCGCTGGGTGGCGGAAGGCGTGCAGCGCCAGCAGCGCCTGGCGGACGGCGGCGCGGCCGAGTGCCCCTATTGCGCTCAGGCCTTGGCCGGGTCGCCCGTGATCGGCCACTACCAAGCTTATTTCAGTGCGGGGTATGCCGCTCTGAAAGACGAAATCGCGCAGGCCCTGCGAGCGGCCGAGGCGGCTCACGGTGGCGACCAACTTGCCGCCTACGAGCGCCGTACGCGCGAGATTGCTGCGGCCCGTGAGTTTTGGAGAGACTACCTTGATGTGCCTGCCTATGCGCCGGACACGGCGGCGGTCGAGCGGGCCTGGAAGGCTGCCCGCGAGGAGGTGAAAGGCCTGCTGGAGCTCAAGCAGGCCGCGCCTCTGGAGCCGCTAGCACTCAGCGGCGACGCTGATGCACTCGTGACGGCATACCGCGCCAGTCGGACGGCGGCTTTGGCGGATGCGGGCATGCTGCTCGCGCTCAATCCCGCGATCCGCTTGGTCAAGGAGGAGGCGCGCGCTGCCAATTTGGCCACCTTGCAGGCCGATTTGACGCGCCTGCAGGCCGTCGAGGCCCGACACGGCGCACAAGCTGCGGCCTGCACCGCCTATTTGTTGGAAAAGCAGGCTAAGGCGAATACAGAGGCCGCGCGCAACAACGCTCGGACTGCGTTGGATCACTATCGGCAAAACGTCTTTCCGACCTACCAGGACAGCGTCAACGAGTACCTTCGTCGCTTCAACGCGGGGTATCGACTGGGCGGGGTCGCGCCAGTGAACGTGCGCGGCGGGTCGAGCGCCAGCTACAACGTTGTCATCAACAACGTTGCCGTGAGCCTGTCTGCCGACGCCGGGCCGTGCTTCCGCAACACCCTAAGCGCCGGCGATCGCAACACGCTGGCGCTTGCATTCTTCTTCGCCACGCTTGAGGTCGATCCCAACATGGCGGCAAAGACCGTCGTCATCGACGATCCGATGAGCAGCCTGGACGAACACCGCACCCTGCACACGGTACAGGAGATCAACCGACTGGCGCGGCAGGTGGCGCAGGTCATCGTGCTCTCGCACTCCAAGCCCTTCCTGCTGAACGTCTGGCAGAGTCATACGGGAGCCAACAAGGCAGCTCTGCAAGTGATCCGCGCGGGCGATGGTTCTGACCTCGCCGCTTGGGACGTCAGCGGCGACCTCGTCACCGACCACGATCGCATGCACGCCGCCGCCGTGGCCTATCTCGCCAACGCTAACCCGGCGGAGCAGCGCGCCGTGGCCGCTTCGTTGCGCCCCATGATGGAACGGTTCGCGCGTGTCGCCTTCCCGGCGGAATTTCCGCCCGGCTCGATGCTCGGCCAACTGCACGGCCTGTGCGTGCAGCGTGCCGGAACGCCTAAAGAGATACTCGGCACTCAAGACACAGCTGAACTGCGTGCATTGCTGGACTACGCGAACCTCTTCCACCATGATACCAACGCGGCCTATCAAGCGCAGCTGATCAACGATGCGCAATTGGTCGATTTCACAAAGCGAACGCTTGCTTTCATCACTCGTCCTAAACACTAGACTGCCAGCAATGCCTTTGACCTCTCAACGTCAACGCTGTGAGTTGCTGTACCTGCTTAAGGCACTCGGCGGCCAGCTACGCTTCCGATCCCGAAGACGAGCGTTGCGCGTCTTTGAAACGCGTTCGCCTGGTAAGCTCCGTTCTTAGTCATGGCCGTCATTGCTCGCATCTGCGAGAGGGTGAGAAGATCGAACCTGTCTTCGGAATACCGAGCGTCGATCTCCGGGTGCCAAACCTTGACGTTGTAGTCGTGGTCGAGCCTGCAGCCTTCGGACCAAACCGCACCGCAAGCACCATCATACCACATCACTGTTGAATGCATCCGTTTCTGCTTCTCTGCAGCGTTAAGCTTGGAGGACAAGTTTCTCATCGTCTGGACATCGGCCATGTCAGGGAAGTGACCCTGCTGAACTTTCGTGTCTAAGGCCCACTTGACCTTGAGCAGCGTTTTCTGACCCGTCCCGAACAGCTTAACGAGATCGTCCTCCAGCGAGGTTAGCAAGCTGATATATCGATCCATCGAAATCTGGACCATCGCGTCAGAGTTGAAGACCGCTTCCATCTCTGCCGCAAAATCGGCGTTCAGATTGCCTTTTCCGTGCTGCAACGCCAGTACGCCGCGTTTGCACTCCGCTGTGATATTCTTGTCCTGGAGGCAACCAGAGCCAAAAACGAGATCGCCGTACTTGGGCGCGAGGCGGTTTTTCTCAGCTGCAAAGGCGGCGGGGGTAAGGTAGTGAGCCTTGAACAAGCGGAATGATCGCTGCAATGAACCCTGACCGTAGTTCCATTGCAGCGCGCCCAGCGAGATGACCTGTTTGTCAAAGTTTCCGGTCGCTCCGGCCCAGCAGCCATGTGTCTCCGGTGTTGCACTGACTATGAGAATTTTGAACGCAAGAGCGCGATCAATTCCCATATGCCGAAGCCTCTCCAGTGCGGCGTTGCTAATCTGGATGCTTGGCTCGTCCTTGATCGGACGGCACGTTGCGTGACTGGAAGCCGGTCGCAACAGCGGCAGAGCCAGCACAGCAAGAAACATAGCTTGTCGCAGCAGTCTTGGCATCGCCGGCCCCCCAGCCGCGCCGGACGTAATCACGGGTTTGCGACGGCTACAATCGGCTGCGGAGGCCTCTAGGCTGAGACCACATCAGCATGGGATTCGATGTGCATGCTTGAACCCAATAGCTTTCAGGCCTGATCGTTGTCAGCCCGTGTTTCGATGAGGACATCATGTCGCGGTCCAGGCGCGTAGGGGACCGTGCGCGCGGGATCGTCACTCGACGATGATGGGTGCCAGAAAGGTAGACCTTGTTGCCTGGTCGGCGTGGACTATCTCCAGCTCGGCGGTGGCGCTGGCTCCGCCTGCAAGGCAGGGAGTGACGGGGTGGAGTTCAAGGCGGGCGACCTGGTGCAGGTCAAGTCGGGTGGGCCGGCCATGACGATCAAGAAGATCGATGGCGACGACGCGACTTGCACGTGGATGGACAAGACGACGCTTCGGGAGGCTGTGTTCGCGCTGGTGACGCTGCAATCCTACCGGCGTCCGGGGATGACCATCGCGAGCGTTCGGAGAGGGTGATGGCTGAAAAGCGCTTCGTCTATATCGTGGTGGATTACGACACCAAGACCTTCTCGGTTGAGGGTCCGATGACGGATGACACCTGCTGGGACACAGCGGTGGTGGAGGCCAAGGACGCGGGGCGTAACGTGCAGTGTGGCGGCGGCGGAAGTTACGACGACGTGGAGGTGGCGGCGACCGCGTACGCCAAGGAGTACGGATATGAGCGGGTTCCTCCCCGCTCGATCGTCACCCCGGAGCCGTAGGCGACGTTTTTTGAGCGGAGGCGGCACCGGTGTCCGCGCAGATCGATGCTATTTACCGGGAGCGCAACCAGCTCGTCGCGGCGCTCACGAAGCTCTTTCCGGCCGTGCGCTACTTCGACGGAGTGTGGTCGGCGGTCTACCTGGAGCTGCCGACCGGCCAAGTCTCTTGGCACTACGCCGAGCGGGATGCCGACCTGTTCCGCCATTTGCCGATGGTGACCAAGAGCCCCTGGGACGGGCACGACACGCCGACCAAGTATGCGCGGCTGAACGCCCTGCCTGCGTGCGAGGTGCCAGCTTAGGCCCTCGGCTCAGCTGGCGTTCTCACGCTGCCAAACCCGCGGACGGGAAGGGCAAGCTGGTGCAAGGCCGTCCATGCGCGCACGACGGCGGCGAAGCCGAGCAGGCTGCTCGGTTTGGCGGTGATGAGCTGGCCGATGTGGTCGGGGTTGCGGTCATGGGCGACTCCAGTCGGCCCGCCTTGCCTGCATGCCACCGTGATGGGGGTAGAGTTCTGTGTCGTCAGGCGGGCGTTAACGACATGCGCTTGGGCCGAGCTACGCTGCGCCTGAACAAAGCATTTCCGAGAGCGTCCTGACCGCGATCAAGCGCGAGCACTCGTCATAATATCTCCATCTCGACGGGCCGATGAAGGCCACAGCCTAAGCGGCAGTCCGTCTCGAGATTTTATCGAGAACCGGACTGTGTTCGGCTGTGCCGGAACCGCAGCTTATCTCCCCAACGGCCACCCTCTTGCGCGGGTACGTAGCGGCGCAGGCCGAGAGTGCTCGGGCGCGCAGGGCACCGTTCGACTTTGTCGGGGCGGTGACCGCGGCGCAGCTGCACATCGTCCGCCAGGCGGCTAAAGCGGCTAACTACGAAGAACTCTGGCTCGTCTGCGGACCCGTCTTCATCGGATTAACGCAGCTCCAGTCGAAAGATGGAAACCGGCTCTACTACGAAGTGAGGCCGCGCTTGCAAAAGCGTGGCTTTGGGGAGGCACTTTTGCGGCTGACTCTCCGGCATCTCGCTGCCGTCGGGCGCTGCAGCATCGAAGTTTCCGTCCACCCTGACAATTACGCGTCCGTGAAACTGATCGAACGGGCCGGAGGGACCACCACCCACGAGCACGATGATCGCGGGTGGCGAGGCTACTCGATACCGCTCAGGTGACGGGGGTGTGTTCCGACTGGCCCCGATGCACACCAGAGTCGGAGGGACACCAGTCTTTGCAGCCCATGACCACGCCCGGAACGTCGAGGCGCCAACAGGTCTCCACGGCACCCTGCGCCAGCTCATCGGTAGCTTTGATGGGCCCCCAGCTCAGCTTCCGGTTTTCGGCGTCGATCCCTTCGATCATCACCTCGTCGTCGCCTACTTCGAAATGGCGATGCAAAAGCGTGACGCCAAAGCGGGAAGCGACCCCATGGCGCTGCAGGACCTCCGCCACCTCCAGCAGACACGTCTCGTCGGCCGCGGAGAGATGGGGATCAATGTCGTTCAGGTTAGGGATCGGCGCGGGTCGCGTGAGCGTGTCGGTCGTCATGGCGGATCTCCGGACGGGTGCCGATCCTGCTGCAAGAGCCGCAGCAACGCCAATCACGGGCGCGAGAGCGGCGCGGTCTTGGCCCTCGACAGGCGCCGTTGGCCGATTCATGGTGTTCCCGCCGACGCGGGTTTGATCGCTCGCCCGGCCGCTTCGGCGTCGAACACGGGTCCCGGCCAGCAGGTCGGGCGGCCCGCTGAATAAAACACCCCTTGCACGGCGGCGGGTCGCTCCTGCCGCCTGGGGAATAGGCGGGGCGTGCTTCCCCGTGTTCGCACGCGATCAACCGCCCGGCACCAGCCGCGGCGGCGGCTGCAGCACGGGGGTTTGCAGAATGAGACGACATCGTACGGCTTGGCTCGCGGGTCTCCTGCTCGCCGGGGGCCTCGCGGCGAGTTCGGGGGCGGCGACGCTGGCCGCCGGACGCTCGGCGCGCGACGGCGGGGCGGCGTTGCTGGAGCGCAAGAACGCCGGCTACCGCTTCGTGCGGCTCGATTTCCGGCAAGGGCTGCCGAGCGACCCGGGCGTGCTGGGCCTGAAGAAGCGGCCCTACCAGAATCACGCCCTGCTGCGCCTCGACCTCGACGGGGACGGCGCGCCCGAGATCGTGCACCGCTGGAGGCGCTCAGGGCGTCGTCGGCCATGTCTCGGTTTGGCGGCAGGCGGGCGGCAGCTGGCGGCCGGTCCTGGAAAGCGGCGACGAGCTGTTCAGCTTCTTCGTCGCCCGGACGGCGCGCCACAACGGCTGGAGCGACCTGCGGCTGCGCGCCTGCGAAGGCGATCCCGACGACGCCAGCGTTCTCGAATGCCAGCCGCCGCACGACTACCGCTTCGACGGCGCACGCTACGTCGAGGCGTCGTCCCGCTCGGACGCCGGCTGACGCGACAGCGCCCTGGCCGGTGGCCGAGCCGCCGGCTCACCCTCAAGCAGAAGACGCCTGAGCTGAGGATCTCGCTCGGGCTCGACGGATCGGAGTTCGCAGAAATGACTGTTCATCATCGACGCCGCGCGATCGTCGTGGCGGGAGCGCTGGCGCTCGCGGCCTGCGGGCAGAAGGCTGGCGGGTCAGCGGAAGCGGCACCGGCGAAATCGCCGGCCGCGCCGTCCCGCCGGGTCGTGCCGGGTCGCACGATCACGGTCACGCCGCCCAAGATCGTCGGCAACCTCGGCTACTTCCTGCCGCCGGAGTGGGTGCAGCAGGACTACATCAACGGCATTTCGCTCGACCTGCCCGGGTTGCAGGCCTACGCGGCCGCGCTGGTGCTCCAGCCCGAGCGCCTGAACAACCGCCGCGACCAGCTCGCCGTGACGCGGCTCTACGACTGCGATCTCGCCGCCGACGAGTTCAAGGAGGCGCGCGACGTGCCGCCGATGGTGGCCCGGTTCAAGGAGTGGGCGCGCACCGCCAAGCGCGAGGGGATCATCCACATGGAAGGCCGCCTCGGCAGCTACGACCCCGCGGCGCAGCGCTTCGCCTGGAGCGCCGGGAACGGCCAGAACACGCCGTTCTACACTGCCACATACGTCCGCCAGAGCCATGACGCCCAATGCAGCCCGCGCAGCAAGGGCGGCGGCGTCCCCGGCGCCGGCTCAGCCGACTATTACCTCAAGCTCGAAGGCGTGAAGATTCCAGGGCTGGCGCTGCCGCCGGCGCAGGCGGAGGCGCTGATTGCGGGCAACGACTACAGGTTCATCGACGTGGACGTGCACTTCCGCCTGACGGGGCAGGTGCTCGACGATGTCGAGCGCGGCACGTCGCTTCTCGGCCTGAAGGTGGTGGCGCAGTTCACCGGGGCGGAGATCAAGAAGCGGGACACGGAGGTGGTTTTGAGCAGCGTCGGCCCTTCGTCGTCAGACATCCGCGCGGTCGCCAACTCCATTCTAACGCTTCGGCCAAAATTGCGCTTGCGTCGTGTTACGGCCTTCACGGGCGGCAACCAGTCATTAAGGTCCCGTCCCGGGTGGGGGGGCGCAGGATGGAGAGCAGTCGCGGAACGACGGGCCGAAGCCCGCCGCTCGCGTGGGAAGGTCTGGTCAGCGACGGCCACGTCCGCGCGGCGCGGGTGCGGTGGATACAGCCCTGGCTGATCGCGCTGGCCATTCTCGCTATCCTGTTCGCCCTCTATCTGGCAGCCGCCGTCCGCCCCACGCCGCGGAACGACCTCGGCGACAGCAGGTCCGGGCTTGATCAGGCAGAGCGCCTTCGTCAGCCGATCGACGCCGCTTTGAATGGTCTGCCGGCGCTGAACGCGAGGCAGGACGAGGGGAACACTCTCCCGCTGGTGGCGGACGTAGAACCCAAGGTCGTGCAGCCACTCCTCGCAGAGCTGAACCGGTCGGGGCACCTGGGAACGAACGATCTGACTGTCGCGGCCTGGTCGGTGGAAGACTTCTGGCGCCGGCCCTGGCC
The DNA here is from genome assembly GCA_964244065.1 of uncultured Caulobacteraceae bacterium. GTDB lineage: Bacteria > Pseudomonadota > Alphaproteobacteria > Caulobacterales > Caulobacteraceae > JASLDZ01. Next base: position 105,571 of record CAXTHH010000001.1, read on the forward strand.
TCACGACGCAAGCCTGGTGGGAACGGGCACCGGCGACGTTCGTCTTGTGGGAACGGTCGCCAATCAGGGCAACACCTCCTACGTGGCCGCCCGCCGCTGGCTTGGCGTATTCCGCAAGCGTCGCGGACAATGGCAAGTCGCCTCGGCGTCGGATGGCGGCTTCTACCCCCCGAGCGAAGCCCAGAGCGTGAGCTTGCGGGACATCCCGTTGACCCTGAAGCCCGTCCTGCCCAAGCCGGAGCCGTCCCAATGAACCCGCTTGGTCTTCTTGGTATCAACATTCCGATCCTGAGTTCGGTCTACGGCCTGATTTCGGTCCTGGTGATCTGGTTCGTCGCCTCGCGCTGGAAACCCCTCCGCGATGCTCTTCGGTTCCTGATCGGCCTCCTGCCCGCTGCCGTGCTGAGCTTGGTGGGACTGCTTGCAATTCCGCTGTGGCGTCCCGTCGGTTGGGCGACCGAATTGCTCCTTCGCGTGCTGCCGCTCGACCGTTTGGTGGCCTGGACGCTGCGCCTGCCCGAGCGAGTGGCCCGCTCGCCCTTGCTGCGCGGTGAACGGCGCGCCTACGCCGAACGGGTCTGGCCGCCCGCCGCCTTCCCGGACCTCTATCAGCCGATCCCGGCGGACCTCGCGCGACCGTCTTGGGAAGACGGTCGCCTACTAGGCGGCGTGCCCGTCACTTGGCTAGCCGATCGTCATCTCACCGATGGCGCGTTCCGATCGGCCGTCCGGGCGGGATTGAAGGCCGGGGTTCTCGTTTTCCTGCTCGGGTTCCTGCTCCTGCTGCTCGGCACACTACTGAGTATTCTCGCCTTCTTCCCGGCCCTGTTCCGGGGGGATAAGCCGATTTTGGAGCAGTGGCCCGGCGAGGAGCCGATCCGCGCGTCTGCGTGGAGCCTCCTGTCCGCCAACGTCGGGCACGCGACCGCCGACCTGATGCGGGAACTCGGCGCCGTCCTCGTCAATCTCCCGGCCGCGGCCGCGGCCGCGGCCGGAGTGGCCATCCTGATCGCGCTGCTGCTGCTGCGCGGCTGGATGCAGGAGAAGGGCGCGCCGTATGAGCTAGTCACAAAGGACGCCGAAGTCCGCTGGCCCTACCGCATCGAAACCCGCAATCTGCTGCGGCAGACGTATCGTCGCCAGCTCGAGCACGCGGCGGGATCAAAGCTGAAGGGACTTCCTACCTACAAGGTGGGGACAGCCACCGGCACACTGCGGGCGCGGGGTGATCTCAGCGCCCCTACCGCGGGCCAGCCGGTTCTCCTGGATTCCGAGTCCCTGTTCCAGCACACGCTCGTCTTCGGCGGAACGGGTGAAGGGAAGACGCGCGCTCTGCTGCGCCCCCTGCTGCGCCAGGTTCTCGCCGACCGCCGCTTCGGGGCCTTCATCGCCGACGCCAAGGGCGAACTGTGGATGGAGGCGCGCAGGATCGCCGAAGAGGTCGGGCGCAGCGCCGACGTGGTGGTGATCGGCGCGGGCGATGGGCAGGCCGGCGTAGACTTGACCGCTGACCTGACCCCCGCGCAGATCGCGGCCACCTTGCGCTCCGTCCTGCAGCAGGTCGGGTCGGGCGGAGGCGACAGCTTCTGGCCGAGCATGGCGACGACCGTGCTGCGCCACATGCTTACGATCGGTCGGGGCTACAGCCAGACAGAGGCGGGCGCGGCCGAGACAGCGAAGGGACTCAACCCCTATAGCCTCTGGTGGGCCTACCAGGCCGTTTTGCGCCCAGAGCTCGCGTCGACGGCGATTGATCACATAAAGGCGACCTACGGCATCCTGCGCGAGCAGGCGGCGGCCGAGCCGGAGCTTGCTGACGATCGGCTCGCCAAAGCCAAAGCGATGATGCCGCCGGAGCTGCGCGACAGCGTGGCCTATGTCCAGTCGGCCTGGCGGGACATGGCGGAGGAGACGAAGACCGGGATCATCGCCAACGTCACGAACCTCATGGACGGGTTCGGCAGCTCGGCTCCGCTGCGCGAACGGTTTGTCTCGGGCCGCTCCGAGGGTGCCGTTGGCGTCCGGGCCGCCCTGGAAGGCAAGATCGTCTTGGTTGCGCTCTCCTCGATTGAGGACGGGTTGCCGGCCCGGCTCTCGACGATCCTGCTCAAAACTTCCCTCTACCGCGAGGCGCGCCGGCGAGAGAGCGAGCTGAAGGCTCTGTCGCCGAAGCGCGACCCCCAGGACGTTCCCTGTCTCGTTGTCATGGACGAAGTCCAGGAGCTGGTGACGGTCGACCCCAGTTCGGGCCTTTCGGATGCCACCTTCTGGAACGTGGCCCGGTCGACCGGACTGGCCGGCGTGTTCGCAACGCAGACGATCTCAGCGCTTCGCCAGGCCATGGGCGAGTCGGCGGCCGACAACTTCGTCCAGCAGGCCCGGTCCAAGGTGTTTTTCCGCAGCGAGGAGCAGAAGACGATCGACTTTGCCTGCTGGTGCGCCGGCGCGTTCGAGCGCAACCGCGTGTTCGAGGCTGGGCAACGCGAGAGCCTCGAATACCGCGAGCTTATCGACGGCTGGACTCCGTTGAACCCCATTGACGAGCAGGAAGAGCTTCGGGGCGGAGCGCGGGCGTTCTTCGGTGCGGCCAGGAGCCTGCTGTTCGCCAGCCGGACCGGCGTAGGCCGCGCCACCGCGCGTGAGGCGTACAGTCCCGACCTCCGCTTTATTCCGCGCGACGCAACCTCGGGTTCGGCCGGCTTGGGCGCAAGCTCGGGCGACCCCGGCAACGCGGCCAGCATGGGCGCTCTCGCGGCCGCCCACTGGCGGGCGGAGGATCTGAACCGGGACTATCGCGCGAGTGGAAACGAGCAAGTCGCGGCGCTCGCCCCCTCAGACCTCATCCACATGGGCCGCTGGCATGCCTTCGCGCATGTCCAGCGTGCCGGCGCCGTCCGGCAGGACCTCATTACCGTCGAGCATGATCTGACATGACCCGATCTTTCGTGGCCGGCCTCGCGGCGATGCTGGTATGCGTGAGCAGCGCTTCGGCCCAGGGCACTTTCGGCAAAAAGCCGCCGCCGGCACCACCGCCTTCTCCCAGGCCGGCTGCCGCAGCCCCACGGCCCGCGCCGCCGCCACCGGCCGTCGCGCCCGCTGCTCCGCCGCGCCCGGTACCCTCGGCTCCGACGGGGGCCAAACCTGCAGCGAAGACGGCCGGCAAGATGAGGCCCGCCACCCCTCAACGGGGACGTGCGCTGGCGCAGGTCTGCGAGCGGCGCAGCGGAGAGTGGCAGCAGGCCGATGCGAAGGTCGGCGCACTGGTGCGGGCGGCCAACCGAGACCAGTTCCCGGCCTACGGCCACTGCTACGCGAGCGTGGATCTGGACGGCGATGGCACGCCCGAGATCCTCGCCCGCGGGGAGGTTTTCGACAACGCGGTCGACATCGGGGCCTACTGCCCATTGGCCGGCTGCGATCTACAGGTGTTCTCGCTGAGGGATGGTCGGTGGTCGCGGATCGAGGACGGCGTCACGAACGTTCCCAGCGGGGACGGGATCGAGGTTTCTGCCCCCGACAAGTCTGGACAGAGAAAGCTGTTCGGCTACTACTTCGACCGAGCAGCCGGGCGGTTTACGAGCAGGCGGCCTGCCGCGTCGCCGGCCGCGAGCATTGCGACGGCGCCGATGCCGACACTCGCTCCCGCTATTCCGGTCGAGACGGTCGAGGATCAGGCCCAGGCTGTCGTGACAGCGCTCACGCTGGAATGTGTCCCGGCGAACGCGAAGCGGTTGAGCGACTTTCAGGACAGCCGCGCCTACGAAGTCAAATGCGGCAACGGCTTCGGCTATCTGCTGTTCAAGTTCGCCCAAGAGCCGGTCTACCGGGCGATGAGCTGCGCCGCCGCGCGCGCGCAGCCCAACGGCCTGCGGTGTGTCCTCATGCGCGACGAAGACGTTTTCGAGGGGGTGAAAAGAGCCGCTGCGGCTCAGGACCCCAAGTGCGTTCAGACGCGGATAGCCTGGGCAGGCAGTACGGCGGACCAGAGCCGGGAGCAGTACCGGGTCTCCTGTCGCGGCTTCCTCCACTCGGATGTGGTGGTGCTCTGGCAGAACTACCGGGGCACACCCTCGCCGCTGCCCCGGCCGCGTCCGGCCGCACCGCCCACCTCACCGGTTCAGCCAGCCCGGGCGGGCCCGGACGCCGGGCGCAGTGTTGGGTCCAGTAACGGTCGGACGGGGACGCCTCGTTTCCGCTTCGACGAGTTGGCAGGGGAGGAGCCGACCCGCGAAACGAGCAGCTGTCATATGGCGGACGCCATGTCGACCTACCTCGCTGGAAGCGTTCAGCAGACCCACTGCGCGCCGGTCAAGAAGAAGAAGGGGCGCTAGAGACTGGCAAACGATCTGACCCTGATTAACGTGTTTTGTGATGCAGATGGTCTCCTACAAGGAGGTGCCATGGTTGAAGAGAAGACTTGGCTCGGGGTCACACCGAGCGAGCTTGCGGATGCGCTCAGGAAGCGGTTCGGGGTTGGCGAACCGGCGATACCAGGTCTGGTAGACAAGTTCGTAGACCTTGATCCGCGACTGCGAGCCGACTTTGCCAGCTTCTGGGAGACCGGCGACGCCCGCTCCTCATCTCCCGTGGAGGGGTTCACCGCCCAGCAGCTCGTCAGAGACTGGCGCATGAAAGGTCCGGGCGCTTTCAGCGCATTGGCGTGGTTGCTGCGTGATCCGGTACAGGCGAAGGAGGCGCTGCGCCGCGGCTTTTCCTCGTACCACCCCGATCCGAACGCGCCCGGCGGGCTCTAGGCCGATGCTCCCGCCCCGCTACGACGACTTGGACGACGTGCGGGGCCTCTCACCCGAAGAGTGGCAGGCCTCAGACGAGCTTGGGCGGCTTTCGGCACTTCAGGAAGTGGAGAAAAGAACGGCGGAGGCTCAACGTCGTGAGCCTTGCGCTGTGAGAGGCCGCGACTTCCCGGAGAACGAGTCAGGGGCGCTGAGCCGGGACGGCAAGGTCATCTACGTGGCCAATCGGGACCTGCGGGCCGACAACCCCCATGAGGCCGTTGATACGACGGCTCACGAGAGTTTCCACGCTTACCAGCGAGAGGTCATCCGGGACGCCGGTGAACATCCGGAGGTGAGCGACAACAAGAGAAACAACTGGGCTTACAACCAATCGAACTACGTGAGGCCAGAGGACGACATCGACGCTTACAGGGCGCAGTTTCTTGAACAGGACGCCCGCGCTTTCGGCGACGACAGAACTCGGCAACTGTGCGGACAAACCGCGCTGGAGCACGCTCTCGCGTCCGAGCAGGCACTACCTGACAAGGCCAAAGCTCACGCTGCCACCATGCGTCAGTTCGATGAGCTCGCGCTTGAGGAGCCCTCCCCCAAGCCCGAGCAGAGCAACAAGAAGGCTTTCAGCTACTAGTCAGGGTCGCAGAGTCGGCGTTCGGCGCGCTTGTTCCGCCATCTCGCGCTGCTCGCGTTCCCTGGCCAGAAGCTCGGCGTAGCGGTCGCTCCAGTTCTTGTTCGCGGCCCGGGCGGGGCGTTCGGGCACTAGGGGGGGCGCGGGCTCCGCGAGATAGTCGACCGTCGTGTCCTTCACCCGCCGGCGGCCGAGCGCCGCCTGCAGCGCCGCGCCGTTCTTGAACTCGTCCCGGCTGTAGGCCAGCTCGACGCCCTCGCGGTGGCGGCTCAGGGCGACGTAGGCGAGGTGCCGGTCGAAGCCGCCGGTGGCGAGCACGAAGGCACGGTCCACCGTCTTGCCCTGGCTCTTGTGCACCGTGACCGCGTAAGCGTGGTCGATGTCCGGGTAGTCGGCGGGATCAAAGGCGACCGTCTTGCCGCCGTCGAGCCGGACGGCCAAGCGCCCATCCTCGGCCGCCTCAACCGTCCCCATGGAACCGTTCTTCACGCCCAATGCCCGCTCGTTCCGCAGGAAAAGCAGACGGTCGCCGGCTGAGAACGCGCGGTCGCCGGCCGTAGTATCGTAGATCCGCTCGTAGGCGGCGACGCGTCCGGCCGCCCGCTCGCCGGCGCGGGCCAAGTCGTTGAGCGCCCGCACGTCCGCACGGGTATGGGCCAGCAGCAGCCGCGACTGCTCGGGCGCGGTATCCCCAAGCGCCGTCCAGCGCGCCACCAGCGCGGCCCGGGCCGCCTCGGCGGTTTCGGCCGCCCGGACGGCCCCGCCGGCCGCGTAGCGCTCCAGCGCGGCGCCGGTGCGGCCGGTCGCCAGCTCGCGCGTGGCGGCGCGCTGCCAGTCCACCTTGTGGCGGCGCACCTCGGTCAGCTCGGCCGCGCCGAACCGGTCGGCGATGGCCCGGAAGGCACCGCCGGCCTCGATCGCCTGGAGCTGCTCAGCATCGCCGACCAACACCACCTTGGCGCCGGCTTCGCGGGCGCGCTCCAGCATGCTCGCGAGCTGGTGGCTGCCGACCATGCCCGCCTCGTCCAGGACGAGCACGTCGCGCTCGCTCAGGAGGTCGTAGCTCTTGCTCCAGCCCCGTTCCCAGCTGGCGAGCGTGCGCGCCTCGATGCCGCTGCCGGCCAGGTTCTCGGCGGCGATGCCGGAGAGCGCGGCCCCGCGCACGGCGTAGCCTTGCGCCTCCAGCGCCCGGCGCACCTCGGCCAGCATCGTCGACTTGCCGCTGCCGGCGAGGCCGACCAGGCAGGTCAGATCGCCGCCCGCAATGATCGCCCGCGCGGCCGTCTCCTGCTCGTCGCTGAGGCGCGCGGCGGCGCGCATCGTGCGGTCCACGATCGCGCCGCGGACGGGATGGGCCTGCCGTTCGGCCATGGTCCAGGCCGTCGCGACCATGCGCTCCTCCAGCGCGACCATCTCGGCGGTCGAGAAGCGCTCTTGCCGCGCATCGTCCCGGCCGACGACGACGGCCTTGGCCTTTGCCGCGAGGTAGATCGCTTCGAACTGCGCGTCGTCGCTGTGGCGGTGAATCCAGCGCGCCAGGTCGTGTTCGGTGAAGGTGGACTGCCGGGCGGTCAGTGCCTTGAGCGCGAGGCCCGGGTCGGCCAGCAGGCGCTCGCCGTTCCGGCGCTGCGCCGCCAGCACCTCGGCGGCCCGCTCGGTCGCGGTCCCTTGCTCCTCCATCCGGTCAGCGGCGGCACCGCGTTTCGGCTGGCCCTCGATGCCGAGCCCCTGCGCTTCGTAGCTGCGCTCGTCCCAGCCGGGTCCCAGCTCGACGCCCAGCTCGGTCGCCCGGGCCCGGGCGAAGTCGCACCATTCGGCGCGCAGGTCCGCCAGCTTCGGCCCCTGCGCCTGGCCCGGCACGTAGTTCTTCCAGCTCACGTCGGCGTGCTTGGCCCCGAAACCCTTCGGCCCGACTTCCCGGGTCGGCATGAGTACATGAGCATGAGGCTGAGCTAATCCGTCAGCCGCTTCGGCGAGGTGCAGGTTCACATCGCAAATGCGGCCGCGAGCCACCAGGCGCTCGCGCGCGAAGTCGCAGATCAGCCGCCAGTTCTCCTCAGGCGGCAGTTCGCGCGGCAGGCTGATCTCGTACTCCTGCGCCACCTGGGAGTCGCGCCGCCGCTCCGCGGCCTCGACGGCGTTCCACAGGGTCTGGCGGTCCAGCAGCGCCGCGGGCGTTTGTTCCGGTGCCAGAATCGCGCTGTATGCGACCGTCTTGCTTGCGGGTGTAGTCGCAGCTCTGGCCGAGCCGCTTGTCTTCGAGCACAGCGCCGGCGCGATAGGCGGCCGCCCGCACGGCGCTCGCGCCCGCTCCGCGCGAATGAATTTTCGCGCTGAAGTGGAAGGCGGCCATCCGAGGATGATGCCTGATCGGAGCGGCGCTTTTCAAGCGCCATGTTGCTTGCAACATGTAAGCGCGCACTTCGTGAAGCGGCCAAGTCGTTCTTGCTTTGATCTTTGCCGTTGTGAGATGGTTTTCGGCGGCGAAAGGAGGGGCTGGGATGGGGGAGGAGGCGAAGCGCAAAGTGGTGCGGGTGCGGCTCGCGCCGGAAGAGCGGGAGCGGCGCGACGCGGAGCGTTTGGAGCGCCGGAAGGCGACGGAGGCGCGGGCGCTGCAAAGCTACAAGGATGCGAAAGCGCGGACGGCGGCGCTCGAAGGCAAGGCTCGGCTGCGGGAGCGCAAGCTGGAGACGCGGTTGAAAATCGTGCTCGGCGCCTACGTCATGGAGCACATGCAGCACGACCCCGACTTCAAGGCCCAGATCGGCGCTTTGATGCAGCGGGTCGCCACGCCGGCGGAGGCGCAGCTCTTCGTCGATCAGCTGGAGGCGATCACGGCCCGCAAAATCGCCAAGGCGGCCGGGAAGGGGAGTCCGGCACCACCCGCTACCTAGCGAAGCCGCCTGACAACTTCGGTTGCGGGATCGATCCTCCTCGACCGAGCCTCCGGTGATCTCCACGCCCGCGCCTGCCCGCGGGGCGCTTCGGAGCGGTTGTCGATGCGGTGCCGGTCGAGCGTCAGCGAAAGCGGGGTCGCCGGAGCGACCCCGCGACCGTCATTGCTCGGACTGCGCCTTCGGCTTGCGGACCTGGATCACCAGCCGCCCGTCGGCCGGCAGGGCGTCGAGCCGGACGCCGAGGCTGCCGTCCTTGTTGGTCCAGGCGGCGCCGACCTCGATCCAGCGGGCCTTCTGGCCGTCGGCGGCTTCGGTGACGACGTAGCAGTTGTGGGTGGAGGGGTGTTGGCCATGGTTCGCTCCTTAGGTTCGGATCCCGGCCCCATGCCGCGATCACCCCGCGACCAGGGCCGGGCGGTCCCTGCGCCGGCGCCACACCCCCTTCCCGGTCGGCCTTAAGGCCGAGTGGTGCGGAAGGCGGGTTGGCGCGCGCAGGTGCCCGGCGGTCTTGCGGGTGATCCGGCATGGGGCTCTTGGGTGCCGGTCAGAGCGACTGCGCCGCGCCCGGCCGACCTGGGACAGACATTGCCCGCTCGTGCCGGCCCGAGTGCCGCTAGGTCGGCCAACTCGCCCTCGACACGGTGCCGGCGAGGCGTCCGCACTGCACGTGCAAGCGGTTAGCTTATGAAGGCCGCGCGCAAGCACATCGGCAGGGTTGAGGAAGTCTTGGGCGCAAAAAGAGGGCGTTCGCCCATGTGCTGGCCGGTTCCCGCTCGGGAACCTCAAGGCCAGCACGCCCCGGACCGCTGGGTCCGGGGCGCGGCGGCACCGGCGGTGCTTACCGTGAGCCGTTTTAGATGGTGCGGGTGGTCGGACTCGAACCGACACTCCTTGCGGAACCGAATTTTGAATCCGGCGCGTCTACCATTTCACCACACCCGCGTCGTGTGAGTTATAGCCAGGACGGGCCGCCGCGCCAACACGCTCCGTGCGGGATTGGGCGACTTACCCGCCGGCTCGCGTCCGGGCCGGCCGCTTCTGCTTTGCGGCCGGCTTCTTAACGTTGATGGCGCTGGCGTCGATCAGCTCCTTGATGTGGTCGGCGTAGTGCTTCTGGATCATCTCGACGCTGGTCCGGCAGTTCTTCGCGACATCGTAGACCTGCGCCCCCTGCATCAGCCGCATGCAGATGTAGGAGTGCCGCAGACTGTAGAGCGAGCGGAGCTGGCCGTCGCGCGCGGTCTTGAGGCCGGTGTCCCGGAGCACGTCGTTCAGCAGCTCGCGGTGGAGGTTTGGGAACAGCAGGTCGTTCGGCTTCGGGCTGCGCCGGGCGAGGACACGGCGGTAGGGGTGCACGGCGCCGGGCATGGTCTTGCAATTGCCGAAGCCCATCTTCCCATCCGTGACGCGGATATGCAGGACCTCCGTCCCGTTCATGTCCGCGCTGTCGACGTTCACGTCGCGCACCTGGAGGCGTCCCAGCTCGTCCGGGCGCAAGCCGCTGTTGGCGGCGAACAGCACCAGGTCGTGCAGGTCCTCCGCCTCTGCCCGCCAACGCTCCTTCTTCGGGTTCTTGGCGCGCTCGGCGGTGGCCGTGTAGAGCTGCTTGTACTCCTCCGGCGAGAACCACGGCCGCGAGCGCACCTTCTTCGAGCGCTTGTAGGGTTCCGACATGTCCGGGACGGTCTCGATCAGCCCCCGGCGCTTCGCCGTCTTCAGGATCAGGCGCAGCGTGACGATGTCGTGGTTTATCGTGCTGTGGGCCGGCACCTTGCCGCCGCGGAACGTGGCGATGCGGTGCTCGCGATATTGCGAGATCAGCGCTTCGCCAATCTCGGACAGGCGGTACTTTTCGGAGAACGGCAGCAGGTTCGCGTTGATGCGCATCTCATGCGAGCGCATGTACTTTTCATTGCGCTGACCCTGGGTGAAGACCGGGTATTCCTTCACAAAAAGATCGCAGGCCTCGGCGAACTTCGGGCCGGTCGCTTGTTTCCGGCGGCGACGGTCGGTGATCTCGCCGGAGGCCGGAGCCGCCGCCAGGTTCAACGACAGTCCGCGTTTCCGCAGCAGCTGCCGCTGCTTGAGGTACCACTCTTCCGCGAAGGCCTGCGCCGCGGCGAGGTTTGCTTCCTTGGTCGTCTCGCGAAGGTTGATGCCGTCGAGGCAGGTGGAGCACTGCCAGAAGCGGCTGCGGTCACGTCGATAGACGTGCACCTTCTGATCGTTGAACAGCAGCGTGACCTTGTCCGCCGCCGCTGTCACCATCCGACCCCAAGAGTGTATAAAGGATGTGAAAGGTGCATCGGCTCGTGTGTCGCGATCTAAGTCATTGTTGTAACTGCACTTTTCAACAGTGAAATCGGTAGACATCGGATTTTGAGTCCGGCGCGTCTACCAGTTTCACCACACCCGCACGGAGACCTGGCGGGCGTTCGGGCCGGCGTGGCCGGCCCGGTCGCGCGAGATGTCCGGGCGCTCAGTCGCGCAGGGCGCCCGGATCGTCAAGCGCGCGCGATCAGCGGCCCATCTTGGTCTGCATGGTGCGCAGCGTGTTGATGTGGCTCTGCACGATCGGCGCGGTGGTGGTGGCCAGCTTCTTCAGCTTGGGCTCCTCTCCGCCCGCGGCGTAGCCCGTCTGCACCGACAGGGCCTCCTGGTGGCTCATCAGCTGCTGCTGGACGTAGGTGCGGTCGAAGTCCTCGCCCGTCTTACTGCTGAGCTCGGTGATCATGGCCTGCTGGTCGGCGCGGAGCGGCGGGGGCGGGGGCGGGGTCATGCCCAGGCCCTTAAGCGTCGCCATGAGCTGGCTGGTGGTCTTCGTATGCTCCCGCACCATCATGGTCCCGAAGCTCTTCACGGCGGGCGACTTGCCCTGCGCCTGGGCCAGCTTGCCCTCCTCGACCTCGAACTGGTCGCTCTGTCCGGCCGCGGTGATGTAGTCCGGAGTGGGCAGGGCGGGGCCCGTGGCCTCGGGGGCGGGGCCGCCCACGCCGTGGTTCATCTTCGAATGGTCCTGCGCGCCGGCCGCGCCGGCGATGGCGAGCGCGACGACGCCGCCGAGAACGATGGAACGCATGAGTCTCTCCTGGCCGGACCTGATCTCCGGCGACCTATGCAAACCGCGCACGCCCTGCCAGGGTTCCTCAATCTATCGTAAGCTAAGCTCCTTCACCCGACCTCGACGATCGGCGCGGTAAGGCTGCGGGCATGACCGCCGACGAGCTCGCCAGCTTCCGCGCGCTTCTGCGGGCCCAGGCCGAGGCTCCGCGACGTCGCCCGCGCCTTCTCGCTCCCCGGGAGCGTCGGCCCGTCGTGGCGGCGGCCGCCCCGGTCGCGCCGTCGCCGCCCTGCGCGCCGTGGCCGGTTTCCCGCGCGGAGATCCTCGTGCTCGCCGCGTCCGCGGCGGCTCCGCCGCCCCTGTTCGGTCGGCGGGCGGTCGACGCCGTCGCGGCGACTCCCGACGCGACGGCCGCTCCGCGCCTGTCGCCCGAGCCGCTGACCCTCCGCACCGTGGTCAGTCCGTCCGCGCCGCACCTGTGGGAGGTGCCCCCGACGGCGCCCGAGCCGGAGCCGCCGCCATCCCCGCCCGCAGTCGCGCCGGGCGGTTGGACGCGCGCGCGTCCGCCCTCGGCCCAGCGCCGGCTGCTGGGGCGGCTGGAGTCCGTGTTCCTGGCCGAGCGCTTGGGGCTGGACGCCCGCCGGGAGGCGCAGCGGGGCTGACGGCCGGTTCCGCGGCCCCATGTTGCGGCGCAGCACGAGCGGGGGCAGAAGCGGGCATGGCCGCCCACCCCCGCCCGAAGTCCGCCTTCGCGAAGGCGCCGTTGGGCCTCGTGCTGCTGCTGGGCTCGCTCACCGCCTTTCCGGCCATGTCGATCGACATGTACCTGCCGAGCCTGCCGGCGCTCGCCCGCGACCTGCACGCCACGGCGGGGCAGGCGCAGCTGACGGTGGCGGCCTTCTTCACCGGGCTGGCGCTCGGGCAGCTGGCCTACGGCCCGTGGTCGGACCGCGTGGGGCGCCGCCCGCCGCTGCTGATCGGCGTGGCCGTCTACGTGGCGGCGAGCATAGGCTGCGTGATGGCGCCCAGCGTGGAGGCGCTGATCGGCCTGCGGTTCCTCCAGGCGCTGGGGGCGTGCGCGGGCTCGGTGATCGCCCGGGCGGCGGTGCGCGACCGGTACGAGGGGCACGAGATGGTCCACGTCTTCTCGCTGCTGATGCTGGTCATGGGGCTGGCCCCTGTGCTGGCGCCCTTCCTGGGCGGCGCGCTGCTGCTGGTGGGCAGCTGGCGGCTGATCTTCGCCGTGCTGGCGGTACTGGGCTCGCTGATCGGCGCGGCGGTGATCCTGCGCCTGCGCGAGACGCGCTCGCCCTCGACGGCCGCGCAGGCGCGCTCCGAGTCGCCGCTCGCCGCCTACCTGGCGCTGCTCGCCCAGCGCGAGGTGACCGGCTACGTGCTGGCGGGCGCGCTCTCCGGGGCGGCCCTATTCACCTACATCGCCAACGCCCCGGACCTCCTGATCACCACCTACGGCGTGCCTGCGCAGGCGTTCGGCTGGGTGTTCGCGGTGAACGCCATCGGGCTGATCGGCGGGGCGCAGGTGAACGCCCGGCTGGCGCGGACCACGCCCTCGGCGGTGATCCTGCGCCGCGCCCTGGCGGTCGCGACGGGGTTCGCCGTGTGGCTGGCGGCGGTGGCCTGGACGGGGTGGGGCGGCCTCGTGGGCCTGTTGATCCCCACCTTCGGCGTGATCGCCACCATGGGCTTCACCCAGCCGAACGCGACGGCGTGCGCCATGGGCGTGGACGACCGGAGGGCGGGCTCCACCTCCGCGCTGATCGGCGCCGCCGGCTTCGGCGTCGGCGCGGTCTCGGCGGCGATCGCCAGCGCGGTGCACGACGGCACGGCGCGGCCCATGGCGGCGATGATCCTGGTGGCGCTGGTGCTGGGGCAGGGCGCGCTGGCGCTGCTGACGCGCCGGCCGGCCGCCGACCTCAGCCCGGCGGTCCGTGCCTGAAGCTCTCGACAAGGCTGCCGGCCACGAGCCGCCAGCCGTCGACCAGCACGAAGAAGATCAGCTTGAACGGCAGGCTGACCACCACCGGCGGCAGCATCATCATGCCCATGCTGATCAGCACGCTGGCCACCACCAGGTCGATCACCAGGAACGGCACGAACAAGAGGAAGCCGATCTGGAAGGCGCGCTTCAGCTCGCTGATCATGAAGGCGGGGGTGACCACCTGCAGCGGCGTGTCCATGGGCGTGCGCGGGCGCGGCGTCCTGGACAGGCGCATGAACAGGCCGAGGTCGTCGCGATCCACCTGCTCGAGCATGAAGCCCTTCACCGGCCGGCTGGCCGCGCCGAAGGCCTGCGGCAGCTCCATGGTGTGGTTGAGCAGGGGCCGGATCCCCGCGTCGTAGCTGGCGGTGAAGGTCGGGCCCATGACGATGGCGGTCAGGAACAGGGCCAGCGAGACGATCACCGCGTTCGGGGGGCTCTGCTGCAGGCCGAGCGCCGTTCGCAGCAGCGACAGCACCACGATGATGCGCACGAAGCTCGTCGTCATCATCACGATGGACGGGGCGAGGCTCAGCACGGTGAGCAGCCCGACGAGCTGCACCACCCGGTCCGTCAGCCCCGCCCCGGTGCCGAGGTTGATGTTCAGCGCCTGGGCGAGCGCCACGGTGGGCGAGAGCATCACCGCGCCCGTGGCGGCCAGCGACAGCCATCCGGCGCGACGCCAGTCGGCGGCGGTCAGCCGCGCCGGGCGGGGGAGGGGCGGGCGGGGAGGGGCGGCGCTCACGGGCGGCGCTCCCCGTCCAACCAGCGGCCCTCGCCCAGCAGCAGCAGGCGCTCCACCCCGTCCACGCGCACCAGCACCAGGCGGCGGTTGGGGTCGAGCACCAGGGTCTCCACTACGCCCAGCCGCCGGTCCTCCGGCCGCTTGATCTGGAACAGCCCCGGCGGCCCCCAGCGCCGGGCGGCGTAGGCGGCCAGGCCCAGGAGGCCGAGCGTCAGGCCGAGGGCGAACAGCGCCCGCAGGAACGAGAGGAGGTCCATGGTCCCCCGCAGGGTGGCGGGAGTCGGCGGGGCCGCCCAGCCCGACGCAACGCGCCGTTAACCACGGGGCCGGCAAGCTCTGCCGACCCGCGAGGCCTCCGCCCCATGCTCGACGCCATTCCCCTGTTCGCCATGTTCAAGGCGAAGATGGGCTACGAGACCCAGCGCCAGCGCGTGCTGGCCGAGAACGTCGCCAACTCCGACACGCCGGGCTTCGCGCCCTCCGACCTGCGCCCGTTCCGCGCGGAGGCCGCGCTCGCGGGGGCGGCGACGGGCGGGGGCGTGTCCCCGGCCATGACCAACCCCTTGCACCTGCAGGGCCGCGTGCGCCCGTCCGGCCCCCTGAAGCCTCAGGTCTCGCCCGACAGCGAGGCCCGGCTCGACGGCAACCAGGTCGTGCTGGAGGAGGAGATGCTGAAGATGAGCGACAGCCGCGGGGACTACGACACCGCCATCAGCCTGTACCAGCAGTCGCTCGCCATGCTGCGCACCGCCGCCCGCGCGCCCGGCCGCTGAGGAGCTAGGCCATGGCCGATCCCGTCCGCCCCACCGAGCGCATGACCGCCGTGGCCGCCTCCGCGCTGCGGGCGCAGCAGGCGCGCATGCGGGTGATCGCCGAGAACATCGCCAACGCCGACGCCACCTCCACGGCGGGCGGCGGCGAGCCCTACCGCCGCCAGGCCGCCGTCTTCCAGACGCGCGAGACGGACAACGGCGGCAAGGGCGTCCGCGTCGCCGCGATCCGCCAGGATCCCGGCCCCTTCAAGACGGAGTACGACCCCAAGCACCCCGCCGCCGACGCGAAGGGCTATGTGCGCATGCCCAACGTGGACCCGCTGGTCGAGGCCATGGACATGCGCGAGGCGCAACGCGCCTACGAGGCCAACCTGAACGTGATCGAGACCGCCGGCCGGATGCAGTCGCGCACGCTCGACATCCTGAAGAAGTGAGCGGGCGCCGCGCATGAGCCCGCTCCTCGCCGCCCGCGCCTACGCCGCCGCCCAGGGCGTCGCCCCGCAGACGGGCGCGGCCGCCGCGAAGATCGCGGGCGGCGACGGCCCGGACTTCGCCCAGGTGCTCAGCCGCACGGTGGGCGACATGGTGCAGACCTCGCACACCGCCGAGCGCGCCATGGCCGCCCACACCGCCGGCAAGGCCGAGCTGGTGGACGTGGTCACCGCGGTGGCCTCCGCCCAGTCCAGCCTGGAGACGGTGATGGCCGTCCGCGACCAGGTGATCAGCGCCTACCAGGAGATCCTGCGGATGCCGATCTGAGCCGGGCGGCTCAGTGGACGTGCGCCGGCGCCGCAGCCGCCGGAGCCTCATCGAGGGTCAGCATCGGCGCGGGATGCGGGGGGCGCGGCGAACCCGCGACGGTCGGCTCGATCCACCGTGTCTCGCCGCGCGCGCACGTCTGCACCACCGGAAGCGCCAATGCGCCGCTCTGCGCGGGCAGCCGCAGCATCACGCCGAAGGTGTCGAACTGGTCGTCCGCCAGCCGGCCCCGCCAGGTGATCGCTCGCGCCCGGTCCCGGATCGTCCGCCCCCCTTCGCCGGCCACGGGCGTGGGCAGGAGCTCGCGCTCCACGGTCACCGTCCAGCCCGCCTTCGGCTGCGGCTTGGCGGAGACGACGCCCGCCGGGATCTCCACCCGCAGCGCCACGGTGGGGGAGCCGTCGCAGCCGTGGCTGACGCGCAGCTCGCCGGCGTAGTAGCCGCCCGCCGGGGCGGTCGAGGGGCTCAGGACCACGTGCGCCTGGGCGGCGCCGGCGACGGCGCACAGCGCCCCCGCCATCAGGATGATGCGCATGTCGGGGCTCCTCAGAAGGCCAGGCGGACGCCGGCGAACACGCTCCTGCGGTCGCCGGGGTAGAAGATGGTCTTGGAGGTGGCGGGCAGGGCCAGGTTGGTCACCGGGCCGATGTCGCTGACGTAGCTCTCGTCGGTGAGGTTGCGGCCTTCCACGTAGGCGGTCAGGCCCGGGCGCAGGTCCACGCCCGCCTCGATCCCGAACAGGGCGTAGCCGGGAACGCGGAGCGTGTTGGCCTGGTCGGCCCAGGCGCCCTCGGGAACCCAGTCGACCTGCGGGGAGAGATAGGCGTTGGCCAAGCCCAGCAGGCGCGCCCGGGTGTACCGCGCCGCGAACCGGAGCACGTGCAGCGGCGTGCCGGCGATGCGGTTGTCGCGGTACTGGCGATCGCCGTCGAAGGTGAAGTCGTTGAGGTTCCACAGGCCCGTCAGCGTCAGGCCTTGCTCGCCGTTGGCGCGGCCGACCGCCCGCAGCACGTCCAGCGTGGCGGAGGCCTCCACGCCCTGGTGGACGGTGTCGCCCGCGTTGAAGGTCGCGGCCGGGATGTTCGGGTCGGTCAGGAACTGCAGCAGCTCGCCCGTGATCTCGGCGCGGTACAGCGTCACGTCGAAACGCACCGGCCCCGCCTCGCCGCGGGCGCCGACCTCGTAGGTCCAGGCCTTCTGCTGGCGCAGCGGGACGAAGGAGACGCCCGCCGTGTTGGTCTGCGCCAGGTCGGTGAAGTCGGGCACGTCGCGCGAGCGGGTCACGTCGGCGAACACCTGCACCGCGGGCGTGGGCCGCCAAAGCACGCCCACCTTCGGCGACAGGCCGTAGAAGGTCTTGTCGCCGCTGCGCGCCGGGGCGGCGATGTTGTCCAGGTCGCGCCGGTCGGCGATCAGCTTGGCCCCGGCCGTCAGCGCCACCGTGGGCGTGACGTAGAGCCGGTCCTCGGCCCAGGCCTCCGTGTTGGCGGCCTTCTGGTGGGCATTGGCGGTGGTGACGTCGTTCTGGCGCGCGCCTGCGAGGTTCAGGAACTGCTTGGCGTGGTTGAAGCCGGCCTTCACGCCGGCGCCGGCCACCAGCTCGTTGCGGAGGCCCGCGACGTCGAAGGCGCTCGTGTATCGGACGTCGCCGCCCCAGGTCCAACCGTCCTGGTGAACCACCTGGAAGATCGGGTGGTACAGGTGCTTGTGGTAGGCGAAGAGATCCACGTCCACGCGCCCGGTCCCGACCTGGAAGCTCGTGCGGTTGCTGATCCGCTGGTTGGCCTGGTTGCGCTGCTGGTTCCCGCCCGCGACCGGGTTGGCCGAGGCCGGGGCCGCCCGGTCGGGGAAGTCCAGGGCGCTGGCCAGGGTGACCGACCCGGGAAGCTCCTGGCGCGTGTCGCTGACGTGCAGCCAGGTGCGGTTCTCGACCCCCTCGCGGATGCGCCAGCCCAGGTTGGCGTTGAGGAACAGGTCGTTCGACCGGCTGTGCTGGCGCGAGCCGGTGGAGGTGTTTCCGGTCACGGTCAGCAGGCCGTCGAGGTCGCCCCGGACGCCGCTCACCGTCGCGGAGGTGCGGGCGGTGGAGAAGCTGCCGCCCTCCAGCCTGAGCACCGTCGGGGCCGCGGCCGTGCGCGCGGTGGGCGTGACGAGGTTGATCGCGCCGCCGAGCGTGGACGATCCGAACTGCAGCCCGTTGCCGCCCTTGTAGACCTCGATCGAGCGCAGGGAGAGCGGGTCGACCTCGTAAAAGTCGCCGGAACCGTCGGCCAGGTTCCAGGGGATCCCGTCCTGCAGGAGCTCGATCCCGCGCAGGTGGAAGCCCCGGCCTATGCCGGAGCCGCGCACGGAGAGCCGGATCTCCTGGCCATAGCGGTTCTGCACGAACACGCCCGGCTGGTCCTTGAGCACGTCGCGCAGCGTCAGGGCGTAGCGGCCCTTGAGGTCCTCCGCGTCGATGAAGCCGACCGAGCCGGCCGTGGAGAGCACCTCCGCCCGTTGCTGCGCCAGGCCGGGCTGCGAGAGGGAACCCGGCTGCGCCGTCACGACGACGGACGCGACGGTGGTGGAGGGGGTGGCCGGCGCGGGCGGCGCGGCCGGGGTCTCGGCCACGCAGGGCGCGGCCAGGGCGAGCGTCGCGAAGGACGCGCCCAGCATGAGGGAGGTACGCACGGAAGGTCTCCTGCGCCGAACGCGTCGGCGCGCATGACGGAGCGCGGCCCGGATCAGGGCCGCGCGAGCGAGGTCAGGCGTTCAGGAGACGGGGCGGGCCGCGGGCCCGGGGCTGGAAGGCGGGAGGGCCGCGCGCGCCCGGTCCGCCCGTCATGGGCAGCGGCCGCCAGGCGAGGGCGACGGGAAGCGGCAGCGTCGGCGCGGCGCTCTGCAGCGGGGCGACGCTGGCCGCCACGCAGAACTCGCACGCCTTGTGGGCCTTGTGGTCCTCCGCCGGCGCGGAGCCGTGGTCCATGCCGGCCATGGTCCCGCCCATGTGGCAGGCGGGCGCCCTCGGCGCCGCCTCGGCGGCCTGCATGACGTTGGAGCGCACGCCGGCGAGCGTCAGCAGCGCCACCGCCAGCAGGGCGGCGACGTGGCTGAAGGCGCTGCGCTGGCGGCCCCGGGTCATCCGCTCGCGGTGTGCTCCCGGCCCCGACTCCGCGTCAAGCGTCGCCCCACCTTCGCCGGCGCGCGCTACCCTCCGGTCAGGCGCAGGAACTCCTGCCGCGTGCGGTGGTCGTCGCGCACCACGCCGGAGAGGTAGCTGGTGGAGAGCCGGCTGCCCCGCGTGTTGACCCCCCGCAGGGTCATGCAGCTGTGCTCGGCCTCCACCACGACGCCCACGCCGTGGGGTTGCAGGACCTCCTCGATGGCGCGGCCGATCTCGGCGGTCATCTTCTCCTGAATCTGCAGGCGCCGGGCGAACCCGTGCGTCACTCGGGCCAGCTTGCTGATGCCCACCACGCGGTTGCGCGGCAGGTAGCCGATGTGCGCCCTGCCGATCACCGGCAGCATGTGGTGCTCGCAGCAGCTCACGAAAGGGATGTCGTGCAGCACGATCAGCTGATCGTAGCCGCCCACCTCGTCGAAGGTGCGGCGCAGGTACTCGCGCGGGTCGGTCTCGTACCCGGCGAACAGCTCGCGGTAGCTGCGGGTCACCCGGCCGGGCGTGTCGAGCAGGCCCTCGCGCTCCGGATCGTCGCCGGCCCAGCGGAGCAGGGTGCGCACCGCGGCCTCCGCCTCCGCCGCGCTGGGGCGCTCCGTCTTCAGCTCGCGCGGCGGCAGCTCGCCGGAGACGTCGTCGAGGTCTTCTTCCATACGGCGCAGCTAGGGCGCGGGCGCCGCCGCGGCAAGGCGGGGCGGGCTCAGCCCTGGCGGACCACGGCCGTGTTGCCCGCTCCGGACTGGACGACCCGGGCCCAGGCGCCCGGCGCGCCCTGGACCACCAGGGCGCGGTTGTCGCGCCCGGTCTGCTCGACGGACGCCCAGGCGCCCGCCGCGGACTGCAGCACCGCGGCGGTCAGCGAGGTCCCCTCCTGGATCACGCGGGCCCAGGCGCCCGGCCCGCTCTGGACGAGCTGGATGCGGTCGCCCGCCCCGCGCTGGAGCAGGCGCGCCTCGGCGCCCGGGCCCTGCTGGAGAGCGGCGGCGTCCAGGTCCGCGCCGATCTGTTCGAGCGCCAGCACCGGGGCCGCCCCGCCGCCCACCTGCTCCACCATCGCGGGGTCGGCCGCGAGCGCGGGGGCCGGGTGGACGGTCGGACAGGCGGCCAGCAGGGCGGCGGCGAGGAGCCGGAGGCGCGTCATGGCCGCAGCCTGGCCCGCCCGGGCTCACCGCCCCGTTAACGGCCGCGGGCGGGGCGGCGCTAAGCCCCCGTGCGCGCGGGGTGCAGCGTCGCGGCGAAGGTCTCCAGCGTCGCCTTCCAGCCGAGCCGGCGAGCCCGGGCGATGGCCGCCGGCTCGCCGCCCACCGCGGTCAGGGGTGCGGCGGGTTCGTAGCCGGGGCCGCCGAGCGCGTGCCCCGCGTGCGGCTCGACCACCAGCACCGTGGGCAGGCCGGCCTTGCGGCGGGTGGCCGCGACGGCCTCGGCCATCTCCGCAGAGGGCCAGATCCGGTCGTCGCCCCCGCCGATCAGCACCAGCGGCCCCTTGAACCGCTCGACGGGGATGCGGGCCGCCGCGAGGTCCTCCGGGTGCGCCTTGCGCCCGGCGTCGTGCACGCGGCGCAGGTTCATGGGCTCGCGCCGGGCGGCCTTGGCGAGCTCGGCCTCCATGCCCTCGTAGCGCGCGAACGGCAGGCCCTGGCCGTTCCAGGCGAAGGAGGCTGCGGACGGGCCGGCCTTGCCCCAGCCCTCCCAGACCACGTCGGTGGGCACCACGGCGGCGACGGCCTTGATCCACGGGAAGCGGCTGGCGGCGATCAGGGCGAACTCGGCGCCCTTGGAGGCACCCCAGACGCCGATGCGCCCGGCGTCCACGTCCGGCCGCACCGCCAGCCAGTCCCGAACGGCGGCGAGCCGGTCCACCGGGATGTCGACGAAGGCGTGCGGCAGCGTGGGCAGGCGGTCGGCCGGGTTCCAGCCCGGATCGTAGTAGGGCAGCCCCAGCACCGCATAGCCCAGCGCCGCGAAGCGAGGCGCATAGGCCTTGACCGTGCCGGACCCGCCCTCCGACCCGCCGAGCACGATGAGCGCCGGGCGCCGGCCCGGACCGCGCGGGTGCACGAACACCGCGCCCGGGAATGCGGCGACCGTCTCGGTCACCAGCGCCTCGGTGTCCGGCGCGGCGCGGGACTCGGCGGCCGCCACCGCCGCGCCGTCCACCAGCGCCTGGACCCGGACGCGGCCGGGCGAGGGGTCCGCCGCCTCCGCCGCGCGCGCTGGCTTGGCCGCCCAGAACAGGCCGGCCTTGTCGACGCCCGCATAGTCCCCCGCAAGGGGCGCCGCGACCGCCACGTCCACCCGCCCCCGCGCGTCCGCCCTGAAGCGCGCGCGCGCCACATAGGCTTGGCCGGGCGCCGCCGCGGGGCTGAAGTCGACCCCCTTGACGATGCGCGTCGAGACCAGCTCGACCTCCTGGCCCGGCCTGAGCCCGCTCAGGCGGACGGGCGCCGGGTCGGCTGCGCCAAGATCGGTGGGCGCGGTCAGCCGCGGGGCGGCGACCGCCGGGGCCGCGACGGCGGACAGGGCGAGGGCGAGGAGGAGGGGGCGCAAGGCGGACGGCTCCGGCGACAAAGGACGGCCAAGCTGCCGCTACGCCCCGGGGTCCGGTCAAGCCGGCCACGCCTTACTTCGCGTTAACCCTCCGCCCGGCAAACCTTGCCCAGGCGCATGCCCGCGCCTGGAGCTTCCCCATGAACGGCGCGCAGGTGCTGGACGTCGGCCGCGACGCGATCTGGCTCACGCTGGAGCTGTCCGCGCCCATCCTGCTGGTGGGGCTGATCGTGGGGGCGGGCATCGGCCTGTTGCAGGCGCTGACGCAGGTGCAGGAGCAGACCCTGGTCTATGCGCCCAAGATCCTCGCCATCTTCGTCTCGCTCCTGCTGTTCCTGCCGCTGATGGGCATGCTGATGAGCGGCTTCATGCGCCAGATCGCGGCCCGAATCGCGGCCATGTAGCGCCAGAGGAGGCGCACGCCGTGGAGAGCTACGCGCTGCCGGCGCAGGTGTACGGGGCGGGACTGGTGTTCGCGCGCACGGGCGCCTTCGCCATGTTGATCCCGGGCGTGGGCGAGAACGGGGTGCCGCCGCGCATTCGCCTGTCGTTCGCGTTCCTGTTCGCGCTCGTGCTCTACCCCGTGGTGCGCGACCGGCTGCCGGCCGTGCCGGCCACCGTGGGCGGGATCGGCGCGCAGGTGGGGATAGAGGTGGTGCTCGGCCTGGCCATGGGCACGCTCCTGCGCCTGTTCCTGCAGACGCTGGCCGTGTCGGGCGAGATCGTGTCGCTGCAGACCACCCTCTCGTTCGCGCAAACCACCAACCCGCTGCAGGCTCAGCCGACCACCACCGTCAGCACCTTCCTGACGCTCCTGGGTCTTACGCTGATCTTCGCCACCGGCCTGCACCAGAGCTTCCTAGCGGGGCTGGCGCACAGCTGGGACCTGTTCCCGGCGGGGCGGAGAATCGACGTGCGCCAGTTTGGGGCCCTGGCGGTGGAGACCTTCGGGCGGACCTTCGCGCTCGGCGTCCAGCTGTCCGCGCCGGTGATCGTGTTCTCGTTCGTGTTCAACGTGGCGGCCGGGTTCATCGGCCGGGCCATGCCGCAGTTCCAGGTGTTCTTCGCAGCGACGCCCCTGCAGGTGCTGCTGGGGCTGTCGGTGTTCGCGCTGGGGCTCGGCGTGTTCGGCCTCGTGTGGCTGGACGCCTTCGGCGCCTTCTCCGCGCGCTTCGCCGGGGCGGGCTGAGCCGTGGCCGAGGAACGCGACAGGTCGCAGCAGACGGAGGCCCCGAGCCAGCGCAAGCTGGACGAGGCCCGCCGCAAGGGCGACGTGGCGAAGAGCCCGGAGGTGCCGGCCGCCCTGTCGCTGGCCGCCGCCATCGGAGCGCTGGCCGTGCTCGGGCCGTCGGCCATGCGCGGGGCGGCGGACGCGCTGCTGCCCTTCCTCGCCCACCCGGACACCATGGCGGTGGCCGGCGGCGGAGGCCAGGCGGTGCTCGCCCACGCGCTGGCGGCCGCCTGGCCGTTCGCGGCCATCATGGCGGCGGCGGCGGCCGCGGGCGTGGCGGGCGGCCTGGTCCAGACGGGGCTGATCTGGGCGCCCGACAGGCTGAAGCCCGACCCCTCCAAGGTGAACCCCTTCGCCGCGCTCGGCCGCATGTTCGGGCCGGACGCCCTGGTCGCCTTCGCCAAGGCGGCGCTGAAGGCGACGGCGGCGGGCCTGTGCTGCTGGTTCGCGCTGAAGCCCCACCTGGCGGACCTCGGCGGCTACGGGCAGCTGGACGTGGCGGCCATCCTGCCCGTCTCCGCCGGCCTGATGCGCGGCGCGGCCGTCGCCGTGCTGGCGGTCATGGCCGTGCTCGCCGGGGCCGACTGGCTGTGGACGCGCTTCCGCTGGATCCAGCGGCTCAAGATGACGCGCGAGGAGGTCAAGCACGAGCACAAGGACCAGGACGGCGACCCCCACGTGAAGGCGCGCCAGAGGCAGATCCGCGCCCAGCGCGCCAAGAGCCGCATGGCCCAGGCCGTGCCCGCCGCCACCGTCGTCGTCATGAACCCGACCCACTACGCCGTGGCCCTGCGCTACGATGCGGACGCGGACGCCGCCCCGGTGTGCGTGGCCAAGGGGCTGGACGGCCTGGCCCTGCGCATCCGCGCCATCGCGGAGGAGGCCGGCGTGCCGGTGGTCGACGACCCGCCGCTGGCGCGCACCCTGCACGCCGCGCTCGACATCGACGAGGCGATCCCCCGTGAGCACTACGAGGCCGTCGCCAAGCTGATCGGATTCGTCATGGGCCGCCGCTCGCCGCCTCGCGCCGCCGCCGCGGCGCCGCGTCCGCTCGCGCCGGCGCGTCCGTGAGCCTATCGTCCGCCCCGGTGGTCCAGGCCTGCGCCGCAGGCCCGCGCGGGCGCTTCGACCGGGCCGGGAGGTCCTGAGCTCTATGGCCGACTCCGCCGCCGCCCGACGCCCCCGCCGCGGGCCGGACCCCTTCGCGCTCGGCGCGGTCGTCTTCCTGATGATGTCGCTGGTGTTCGCCGCCTATCCGGCGCTGAGCGGGGGCGCGATGACGCCGGCGGCGCTGCTGCTGCTGATCGGCATGGCCGGCGCCGCCGTGTTCGTGGTGGTGCTGTTCAGCCTGGACGCCCGCGCCGAGCGCGCCTCCGACCCCGACCGCCGCACCGCCGAGCTGGTGGAGGCGCTGGGCGAGGCCGCCGCCGTCGCGCGCGCCGACGGGCGCATCGACGCCGCCAACGCGGGCTGGCGCGCCCTGTGGTCGGGCGACGCGCGCCGGCTGCCGCGGGCGGCGGGGGGGCTCTACGCCGCCCTGGCCGCCGGCCGTAGGGACGGTCAGGGCGAGGCGGCGGTAGCCACGCGCGACGGCCCTCGCCGCGCCTGCGTCTCGCGCCTGGGTGGCGAGCGGCTGCTGGTGCGCCTGCTGCCCGCCGCCGCCGAGCCCGCGCGGCCCGTCGCGCTCGAGGCCGTCCCGACGCCCCTCTCGACGCCGGCCGCCGATGCTCCGGTGGCGCTCGACGCCTTCGCCGTGGCCGCGCCGTTCGGCGCCGCGCTGCTGGACGGCTCGGACCCGTTCGAGGCGGAAGTGATGCAGGTCAACGGCGCGCTCGGCGCCATGACGGGCGGCCGCGCCCGCCCGGGCGCCACGCTCGGCGCGCTGATCGAGCCCGCCAGCCGGGCGGAGGCCGCCCAGCGCCTCGCCGCCGGTCGCGCCGGCCCGGTGGAGGTGCGCCTCGCCGGCGGCGCCTCCCCGCGCGTGGCGCACCTCTACCTCACCGCCGCCGAGGGCCGGACGCTCGCCTACCTGTTGGACGTCACCGAGCAGAAGCAGCTGGAGCTGCAGCTCGGCCAGAGCCAGAAGATGCAGGCCATCGGCCAGCTGGCCGGCGGCGTGGCGCACGACTTCAACAACCTGCTCACCGCCATCCAGCTGCGACTGGACGAGTTGCTGCACCGCCACCCCGTCGGCGACCCCAGCTACGAGGGGCTGAACGAGATCCGCCAGACCGCCGTGCGGGCCGCCGACCTCGTCAAGAAGCTCCTGGCCTTCTCGCGCAAGCAGACCGTGCAGCGCGAGACGCTGGACCTCGGCGACCTGATCCGGGAGTTCGAGCTGCTGCTGCGCCGCCTGCTGCGCGAGGACGTGCGCCTCACCACCGAGCAGGGTCGCGACCTGCCCCTGGTGCGCGCCGACAAGGGCCAGCTCGAGACCGCGGTGATGAACCTGGCGGTGAACGCCCGCGACGCCCTGCGCAGCCACGGCACTCACGACGGCGAGCCCGCCGCCGTGCGCATCCGCACCGCTCGCGCCACCCAGGCCGAGGCCCTGGCGCTCGGCTGGCCGGAGGCTCCGGCCGAGGGCGGCGCGATGATCGAGGTGGCGGACAACGGCCCCGGCATCGGCCCGGAGGCGATGCAGAAGATTTTCGAGCCCTTCTTCACCACCAAGCCGGTGGGGGAGGGGACGGGCCTGGGCCTCGCCACCGTCTACGGCATCGTCAAGCAGGCGGACGGCTGGATCCATGTGGACAGCGCGCCCGGCCGCGGCGCCGCCTTCCGCATCTTCCTGCCCATCCATCAGCCGCGCGACGCGGAGGCCGCCGCGCCCGCGCCCAAGCCCAAGCCGCAGCCGCGCGACCTTTCCGGCGTAGGGCGCATCCTGTTCGTGGAGGATGAGGACGCCGTGCGCGTGGTCGCCGCCCGCCTGCTGCGCGCCCGCGGCTACGAGGTGATCGAGGCGGCGGACGGGGAGGAGGCGTTGGAGCTGGCCGAGGCGCACGCCGGCAAGATCGATCTGCTCATCTCGGACGTGATCATGCCGGGTCTGGACGGGCCGACCCTGCTGAAGAAGGCGCGCCCCTTCCTGTCCGGCGCCTCGGTGATGTTCATCTCGGGCTACGCCGAGGCCGAGTTCTCCGACCTGCTGGAGGGGGAGGAGGGGGTGACCTTCCTGCCCAAGCCCATCGACATCAAGGTGCTGGCCGAACGCGTGAAGCAGCAGCTGCAGGCCGGCTGAACGCTTCCTCGCACGGTCGTCAGGACGCCGGCCGCGACCTCCGGATCGGTGGTCCTTGGCCACGACGTCCGGTTCCGTCGCAGATGTGAAAAGAACAGATTGCGAACAGGAACGAAAGGTGCACAGATGGGTCGGTCCGGCCCGCCCGCCCGAGCGATCCCGCTCCCGCCCGCGCCCCCCGGACCAGGGCGGGAATCGTGGCAAAGGGAGGCTCTCCGGTGAACCAGGCGGTGTTGCGGCTCGTGGGCAAGGAAGACGGCGACAAGGCGCGCGCGCTGGAGGCGGCGATCGCGCAGATCGACCGGGCCTTCGGCAAGGGCTCGGTCATGAAGCTCGGCAAGGCCGGCGCGGTGGCGGCCATCGAGTCGATCTCCACCGGCTCGCTGGGGCTCGACCTCGCGCTCGGCATCGGCGGCCTGCCGCGCGGGCGGGTGATCGAGATCTTCGGGCCGGAGAGCTCGGGCAAGACCACGCTGGCGCTGCACGTGGTGGCCGAGGCGCAGAAGCGCGGCGGCGCCGCCGCCTTCGTGGACGCCGAGCATGCGCTCGACCCGTCCTACGCGCAGAAGCTGGGCGTGAACCTCGACGACCTCCTGGTCAGCCAGCCGGACACGGGCGAGCAGGCGCTGGAGATCACCGACACCCTGGTGCGCTCGGGCGCCGTCGACGTGATCGTGATCGACTCGGTGGCCGCGCTGACGCCCAAGGCCGAGATCGAGGGCGAGATGGGCGACAGCCTGCCCGGCCTGCAGGCGCGGCTGATGAGCCAGGCGCTGCGCAAGCTGACCGGCTCCATCTCCAAGTCGAAGACCATCGTCATCTTCATCAACCAGATCCGCATGAAGATCGGCGTGATGTACGGCAGCCCGGAGACGACCACCGGCGGCAACGCGCTCAAGTTCTACGCCTCGTGCCGACTCGACATCCGCCGCACCGGCTCGATCAAGAGCCGCGACGAGGTGGTCGGCAACAACGTCCGCGTGAAGGTGGTCAAGAACAAGGTGGCGCCGCCTTTCCGCGAGGTGGAGTTCGACATCATGTACGGCGAGGGCATCTCCAAGATCGGCGAGATCATCGATCTCGGCGTCAAGGGCGGCATCGTCGAGAAGTCGGGATCCTGGTTCTCGTACAACTCCACCCGGATCGGGCAGGGGCGCGAGAACGCTCGCGAGTTCCTGAAGGCGAATCCGGACATCGCCGGGGAGATCGAGTCGGCGGTTCGGAAGAACTCCGGGATGATCGCCGAGGAGCTCCTGGGCACGCCGGAGCCGGACGAGGACGAATGAGGCGGGGCGCGGGCTTGCCGTCCTGACACGTCGGCGTCGCCGCAGGCCCGGTCGGTGCGGGCGCTCCCGGTCTTCGAACACGAGCCCTCCCCCGGGGGCCCGGCTGGACCGCCTCGCGCACGGACGCCGTCCGGAACGCGGCGGGGGCGATTCCAGGGAGCGCCCCTACGGATTGCCCTTGCCGCCGTGGGCGCCGAACACGCCGCCCGTGGTGAAGCTCGCCTCGTCGGAGGCGAGGGTCACGTAGAGCGCCGCCAGCTCGGCGGGCTGGCCGGCGCGCCCCAGCGGCGTCTCCTGCCCGAACTCGCCCATCTTGCCGGGCAGCTGGCCGCCGGCGACCTGCAGGGGCGTCCAGATCGGGCCCGGCGCGACGCCGTTCACGCGGATCCCGCGCTTGGCCATCTGCTTGGCCAGCGCCTTGGTGAAGATCAGCAGCGCGCCCTTGGTGGAGGCGTAGTCCAGGAGCTCTATCTCCGGATCGTAGGAGTTCACGGAGAGGGTGTTGATGATCACCGAACCGGGTTTCATCAGCGGGATCGCCGCCTTTGAAAGCCGGAAGGGTGCGTAGATGTTGGTCTTGAACGTCTGGTCGAACTGCTCGTCCGAGACGTCGAAGATCGACTCCTTGCTCTGCTGGTATGCCGCATTGTTGACCAGGATATCGAGTCCGCCGAGCTGGGCGGCGGCGGTGGACACCACCTTCTCGCAGGCCTCGCGCGTGCGGATGTCGGCGGGGATGGCGACGGCCTTGCGGCCGGCCTGCCGGATCAGCGCGACCACGTCCCGCGCGTCGGGCTCCTCCGTGGGGTAGTAGTTGATGGCCACGTCGGCGCCTTCGCGCGCGAAGGCGATGGCGGCGGCGCGCCCGATCCCGCTGTCGCCGCCGGTGAGCAACGCCTTGCGCCCCGCCAGCTTGCCCGAACCGCGATAGCTGGTCTCGCCGTGGTCGGGCGGAGGGTTCATGCGCCCGGCCAGCGCGGGCCACGGTTGCCGCTGCTCGGGGAAGGGCTCCCGGCGATACTTGCTGCGCGGATCGACCGCGGGTGCGGCGGCCGGCGGGCGCCCGCCCGGCTGCGCGGCCGCCCCGCCCGCTGCGGCGGTCACCCCGAGGGCCGCCCCGCCCAGCACCGCCCGCCGGGATGTCTGCTCGTCGCTCATCGATGCGTCCGCCTGTCGCGTTGGAGATGTGACGAACGCCAGAGTCGTCGACGGGTTCGGCTTGGCCGTGCGCTCCACCGGTGTCGCCGGCATGAGGCGGGCCGCGCGGCGCCGGGGAGCGCCAGGCCTGTCCCCCGCTGGCGCGCCACCCCCCGCATCCCTATACCCGCCCACGCCATGGCCAGCCTGAACGACATCCGCGCGCGGTTCCTCGACCACTTCGGGCGCAACGCCCACAGCGTGCAGGCCTCCGCGCCGCTGGTGCCCAGGGACGACCCGACGCTCCTGTTCGTGAACGCCGGCATGGTCCCGTTCAAGAACGTGTTCACGGGCGCGGAGACGCCGCCCTCGCCGCGCGCCGCCTCCAGCCAGAAATGCGTACGCGCGGGCGGCAAGCACAACGACCTGGACAATGTCGGCTACACGGCGCGCCACCACACCTTCTTCGAGATGCTCGGCAACTTCTCGTTCGGCGACTACTTCAAGGAGCGCGCGATCGAGCTGGCCTGGGATCTGCTCACCCGCGACTTCGGCCTGCCGGTCGAGAAGCTCCTGGTCACCGTCTATGCGGAGGACGACGAGGCGCACGGCCTGTGGAAGCGGATCGCCGGCCTGCCCGACCACAGGATCATCCGCATCGCCACGAGCGACAACTTCTGGAGCATGGGCGACACCGGCCCCTGCGGCCCCTGCTCGGAGATATTCTACGACCACGGCGCGCACATCCCGGGCGGCCCCCCCGGCTCGCCGGACGAGGACGGCGATCGGTTCGTGGAGATCTGGAACCTCGTCTTCATGCAGTACGAGCAGTTCGCCGACGGCCGCCGGGTGGCGCTGCCGAAGCCCAGCATCGACACCGGCATGGGACTGGAGCGCATCGCGGCGGTGCTGCAGGGCGTCACCAGCAACTACGACGTGGACCTGTTCCGCACCCTGATCGCCGCGTCCGAGGACCTCACCGGCGTGAAGGCCGAGGGCGACCAGGCGCCCAGCCACCGCGTGCTGGCCGACCACCTGCGCACCTCCGCCTTCCTGATCGCCGACGGGGTGGGGCCGTCGAACGAGGGTCGCGGCTACGTGCTGCGCCGGATCATGCGCCGCGCCATGCGCCACGCGCACCTGCTGGGGGCGGCCGATCCTCTCATGCACCGCCTCGTCCCCACGCTCACCGCGGAGATGGGCGCCGCCTACCCGGAGCTGGTCCGCGCGCAGCCCGTGATCGTGGACACCCTGCGCCAGGAGGAGGAGCGGTTCCGCGCCACCCTCGGCCGCGGCATGGGCCTGCTGGACGAGGCGGCCGCGGCGCTGCTCCCGGGCGGCGTGCTGCCGGGCGAGGTGGCGTTCAAGCTGTACGACACCTACGGCTTCCCGCTCGACCTCACGCAGGACGCCGTGCGCGGGAAGGGCCTCACCGTGGACCTGGAGGCGTTCGACGCCGCCATGGAGGGCCAGCGCACCCTTGCGCGGGCGGCCTGGAAGGGCTCCGGCGACCGCGCCGCCACCGCCGAGTGGTTCACCCTGCGCGATCGGCTCGGTCCCACGCGCTTCGTCGGCTACGAGACGGCCGAGACCACGGGCGAGGTGATCGCGCTGGTCCGTGACGGCGCCGAGCTGGACGCGGCGCGCGCCGAGGGCGAGGACGGCGTCACCGTCGAGGTGCTGTTCGACGAGACGCCCTTCTACGCCGAGAGCGGCGGCCAGGCCTCCGACGGCGGCGAGCTCGAGTGGCCAGGCGGCGCCGGCGAGCTCGTGGCGGTGGCCAAGCAGGCCGGCGAGCTGTTCGTGCACACGATCCACGTCCGCCAGGGCGTGCTCAAGGCGGGCGACCGTGTGCGGCTGGCCATCGACGACGCGGCGCGCACGCGCACCCGCGCCAACCACAGCGCCGCGCACCTGGTGCACGCGGCGCTCAAGAACGTGCTGGGCGGCCACGTGGCGCAGAAGGGCCAGCTGGTGGACAGCGAGCGGATGCGCTTCGACTTCAGCCACGGCAAGGCGCTCACCGCCGCCGAGCTCGACGCGGTGGAGGCTGAGGTCAATGCGGTGATCCGCCAGAACCTTCCGGCGCGCACGGAGAGCATGGCCCCGCAAGAGGCCATCGCCGCCGGGGCCGTGGCGCTGTTCGGCGAGAAGTACGGCGAGGTGGTGCGCGTGCTCACGCTCGGCCGCCAGCTGCGGGGGGAGGGGCCCTATTCGGTGGAGTTGTGCGGCGGCACGCACGTGGCGCGCACGGGCGACATCGCCCTGTTCCGCATCGTGGCCGAGACCGGCGTCGCCGCGGGCGTCCGCCGGGTGGAGGCGGTCACCGGCGAGGCCGCGCGGCGCCACCTGCTGCAGCAGGCGGCCCCCGGCATCGCCCTCGGCGAGCAGTTCAAGACGCCCGTGTCCGAGGTGCTGGCCCGCGTGGACGCGCTCACCGCCGACCGCAAGCGGCTGGAACGCGAGCTGGCCGACGCCAGGCGCAAGCTGGCGCTGGGCGGCGGCGGCGCGGGCGGGGCGCCCGCAGCGCCGGAGGACTTGGGCGGGGTGCCCTTCATCGGCCGCGTGCTGGAGGGCGTCGACGGCAAGGGCCTGCGCCCTGTCATCGAGGACTTCCGCAAGTCGCTGGGCGAGGGCGGCGGCGTGGTCGCCGTGGCGGGCGTGTCCGACGGCAAGGCGGCGGTCGCCGTCGCCGTCAGCCCCGGCCTGACCGGCCGGTTCAGCGCCGCCGAGCTGGTCAAGGCGGCGGTGGCCGCCATGGGCGGCCAGGGCGGCGGCGGCAAGCCGGACTTCGCCCAGGGCGGCGCTCCGGGCGAGAACGGCCAGGCGGGCGTGGACGCCGTCCGCTCGGCCCTGGCCGGCTGAGCCGGCGACCGCCTACACGGGGGTGACGGCGGCGAGGGTGGCGACGGCCGCGGTGGCGAAGGCCAGCAGCAGGGGCGAGAACAGGCCGAGGACGAAGGACGGCGCGCGCATGGCGGGGCTCCAAGGAGGCGGGAGCGCGGCCGATCCGCGTCTCCGTGATGACCCTCCTGTGCCCCGGAAACGTCGCGCCGTCGCGCCGCACGCGCTCAAAGCCGTCCCGCTGGCGGCGCGCGGGACGAAAGCCGTCTCCTGCGCGACGAAGCGGAAGCTAGGCGGCGACCTGGGGGCGGCCGGCCTGCACCTTGTGGATCAGCCGGTCGACGGCGGCGTCCAGCTCGTCCTTCTCGTGGATGAAGATCTGGGCCATCGGCACCACCTCCGAGGGTTCCGCGGCGAGGCCCCCGGCGCCCTGGGCGATCAGCGCCAAGCCGGTGTCGGCCACGTCGCAGCGCACCTCCACGCCCGCGGCGGCCAGCTTGTCGGCGGCGGCGCCCAGGCGCTCGGCCGCGGTCTTCAGGTCGGCGGGACGGAAGGTGGCGGGCATGGGGGCGCTCCGGGCGGCGAGAGGTTCGGCGGGCCAACACGGGGCGGGCATGTAGCGTTCCCGAAACGCAGTCGCGCTCGGCGCCCGCGGTCGGATGTGGTGTAATCGTCGAAAGTCGCCGCCGATCTGACGCCTACGGAGATTCCGCCATGTCCCGCGTGCTCGCCATCGCCTTCGGGGCCGCCCTCTGCGCGTCGGCCGCCGCGGCCCCGCTCGCGGCGCAGGCCGCCCAGAGCGCCGCCTCGAAGGGCGCCTATCGCGCGCCGCGCAACGCCTGGGGCCAGCCCGACCTCGGCGGCTTCTGGACCAACGTGAGCATGACGCCCGAGACGCGGCCCGCCGCGCTGGGCGCCAAGGGCGCGTACACGAAGGACGAGGTCGCCAAGATCGAGTCCTCCGCCGCCAAGGAGTTGGAGGAGGGCAACCAGGCCAGCGATCCGAACGCGCCCGCCCCCAAGGCGGGCGGCGAGGTCAAGGCGGGCATCCGACCCGAGTTCGCGGCGGCCGGCGGCGGGGTGGGCGGCTACGACCGCGGCTGGCTGGACCCCGGCAGCCACGTGATGCGCGTGCGCGGCGAGGCCCGCACCTCGATCCTCACCACGCCGGACGGGCGCGTGCCCAAGCCGAAGCCCGGCGTACAGACGCCCGCCTTCAACCGCGGCGCGGGCGGCCTCGGCAGCTTCGACAACCCGGAGAACCGCAGCCTGGGCGAGCGCTGCATCCTGGGCTTCGGCCGCAACGCCGGCCCGCCCATGCTGGCCAACGGGTTCTACAACAACAACTATCAGATCGTTCAGTCCAAGGACGACGTCGCGATCGTGATCGAGATGGTGCACGACGTGCGCCACGTGCGGCTGAACGGCGAGCACCGCACCGACGGCGTGCGGCCGTGGATGGGCGACTCGATCGGCCGTTTCGAGGGCGACACCCTGGTGGTGGAGACCACCAACATCCCGCAGGCCCAGGCCTACTACGGCAGCTGGAAGACCCTGAAGGTGACGGAGCGCTTCACGCGCCTGTCCCCCTTCCGCCTGGGCTACCAGTTCACGGTGGAGGACCCCAGCGTGTGGGACGCGGCCTGGGGCGGCGAGTACGAGTTCAACCCGCTGGACGGCGCGATCTTCGAATACGCCTGCCACGAGGGCAACCACGCCCTCCCCGGCATGCTGGCCGGCGCGCGCCTGGAGGAGAAGAACGCCGGGCCGAAGAAGGGCGAGTGACGCTCAGCCGGCTTCCGGCTCCCTTCAAGCCCTGTCCCGCCGCCCTCGGGCTCGACCCGGGGGCCGAGCTTTCGGCAGGCTTCCGGCCGACGAAGGTGGGGCGGCGCGCCTAAGCCGCCCACGCCTCCAGGTCGGCCCCGCCCGCGGTCACCGCAGGCAGGCGGGCCGGCGCGGCGCTGAGGATCTGATCGCCGTAGAAGCGCGCCAGCGCGGCCTTGCCCGCCAGCCAGGCCGGGTCGCCGCTCGCAGAGCGCGCATGCAGGGCGGACCGGGCGTGACCCCAGCCGCCCAGCACGTCTCCCACCAGGGCCAGGTAGGCGGTGGCCCCCGCCAGGGCGTCGGCCGCGCCGCGCCGCGCGGCCAGCCAGGCGCCGCCCGCCTCGATGGCGTCCGCGCCGCCGGCGAGTTGCGCGCCGAGCGCCGCCAGGTCGCCGTCCAGCGCGGGCAGGGTGGCGCGCAGGTCGGCCAGGAGCTCGGCCAGGGCCGCGCCCCCGTCCATCGCCAGCTTGCGGCCGGCCAGGTCCATGGCCTGGATGCCGTTAGTGCCCTCGTAGATCGGCAGGATGCGGGCGTCGCGATAGTGCTGGGCGGCCCCCGTCTCCTCCACGAAGCCCATGCCGCCGTGCACCTGCACGCCGAGCGAGGCGACCTCGACGCCCACGTCGGTGGCCCAGGCCTTGGCGACGGGCGTCAGCAGCTCCTCGCGTCGCTTGGCGCGCGCGCGCGCGTCGGGGTCGACGTCGGCGCGGGCGCGGTCGGCGGCCACGGCCGTGTCGAGGCAGATGGCGCGGGCCGCCGCGATCTTGGCGGCCATGAGCATCAGGGTGCGGCGCACGTCCGGCTGGTCGAGGATGGGCGCGGTCGGGTCGGCGCTCCAGGGCGAGCGGCCCTGCCGGCGCTCGCGGGCGTAGCCCAGGGCCTGCTGGTAGGCGCGCTCGGCGACGCCCACGCCCTCGACGCCCACCTGCAGGCGGGCGGCGTTCATCATGGTGAACATGTGCGCGAGGCCCTGGTTCTCGCGGCCCACGAGCTCGGCGCGGGCGCCCTCGAACAGCATGGTGCAGGTGGGCGAGGCGTGGATGCCGAGCTTGTGCTCGATGCCGCCGGGGCGCAGCGCGTTGGCCTCGGCCAGCGAGCCGTCCTCGTTCACCAGCCGCTTGGGGGCGAGGAACAGGCTGATGCCCCTGACGCCGGGCGGCGCCTCGGGAAGCCGCGCGAGCACGAGGTGCACGATGTTCTCCGCCGCGTCGTGGTCGCCCCAGGTGATGTAGATCTTCTGGCCGGTCAGCCGGTAGCCGCCCGCGCCGTCCGGGTCGGCGACGGTGCGCACCTGCGACAGGTCGGACCCCGCCTGCGGCTCGGTCAGGTTCATGGCACCGGTCCACTCGCCGGAGATCATGCGCGAGAGGTACAGGCGCTGCTGCCGCGCCGTGCCGTGCGCCGCGAGCGCCTCGGCCGCGGCCTCGGTCAGCATGGGGCACAGGCCGAAGGCCATGTTGGCGGCGTGCACCATCTCGAACACGGCCAGCGACACCGCCTTGGGCAGGCCCTGGCCGCCGTGTTCGGGCGCGGCCGCCAGGCTGGGCCAGCCGCCCTCGCCATAAGCCTTGAGCGCGTCGGCGAAGCCCGGCGCCGCGCGCACCTTGCCGTTCTCGAAGCGGGCCCCCTCGCGGTCGCCGACGCGGTTCAGCGGGGCGAGCACCTCGCCGGAGAAGCGGCCCGCCTCGTCGAGCACCGCCTGCAGGGTGTCGGCGTCCAGCTCGGGGAAGCTCTCGGCGGCGAGGGCGGGCAGCCCGGCGACCTCCAGGGCGAAGGCGATGTCGCGGACGGGGGCGGTGAACATGCCGTCCTTCTAGCCGCCTCGGAGCCGCTGAAACAGCCGGTCCTCCCGCGCCCGCCGCACCGATCGCTCCCCCCTCCGGGCTTGACCCGAGGGCCGGGGGCGGATCGTGCTCGATGGTCACGGCGGAGCGGCGCATCCCGCTCGGCCCTCGGGTCAGGCCCGAGGGCGACGGAGGGGAGTTTGCGATGGGGGGTGAGGGGGGCGTGTTGGGGAACGACGCGCCCTCGACCGTTGAGGAGGCGCTGGCCGCCCTGCGCGCGGGCGGGCTGGTGATCCTGCCGACCGAGACCGTGTACGGACTCGCCACCGACGCGCGGGACGCTGTGGCCGTGGCGCGCCTGTACGAGGCGAAAGGCCGTCCCCGCTTCAACCCGCTGATCGCGCACGTGGCCGACCTGGCGGCGGCCGAGGCGCTGGCCGTGTTCGACGAGCGGGCGCGCCGGGTGGCGGAGGCGGCCTGGCCGGGGCCGCTCACCCTGGTGCTGGCGGCGCGCGAGGGGGGCGTCTGCGATCTCGCCCGGGCGGGGCTGGACACGGTGGCCGTGCGCGCGCCCGCGCATCCGCTGGCGCAGGCCCTGCTGCGGGCGTTCGGCGGCCCGGTGGTCGCGCCATCGGCCAACCGCTCGGGCCGGCCCAGCCCCACCACCTTCGCCGACGCCTGGGAGGAGACGGGCGCATCGGCCTCCGCGGGCCTGGATGGCGGGCCCTGCGCCGTGGGCGTGGAGTCCACCGTGCTGCTGCTGGAGCCGGGCGGCCCCGCGCGCCTGCTGCGCCCCGGCGGCCTGCCGCGGGCGGAGGTGGAGGCGCTCGCCGGCCCGCTGGCGCCCGAGGCGGCCGGCGACGCCGCGCGCTCGCCCGGCCGCACCACCCGCCACTACGCCCCGCGCGCGCCCTTGCGGCTGGAGGCGGCCGCGCCGCTGCGGGGCGAGGTGTTCATCGGCTTCGGCGAGGTCGCGTCCGCGGGCGGCCTGAACCTCAGCGCCACCGGCGATCTGCGCG
The DNA here is from genome assembly GCA_964244065.1 of uncultured Caulobacteraceae bacterium. Lineage (GTDB taxonomy): Bacteria > Pseudomonadota > Alphaproteobacteria > Caulobacterales > Caulobacteraceae > JASLDZ01. The sequence goes on from CAXTHH010000001.1 coordinate 141,260, forward strand.
AGGCCGCCGCCAACCTGTTCGCTCACTTGCGCGCCGCCGACCGGCTTGCGCCTCCGGGGATCGCGGTGGCCTCTGTTCCGGGGAAGGGACTGGGCGAGGCGATCAACGACCGCCTGCGCCGCGCCGCGGGCTTCACGGGGTGAGCGATCGGGAGGCGATCCGTAGCCCCGGGCGGAGTCGCCCGCCGCCCGACCGCCGCGACGTGAGCTGGGGCGCCGCCGCTGAACCTTTGCCCGGTTCGCCGGGTTCAGCTCGCATGCCAAGCCCCGGGCTGCTCGCTCCCGCCCTGATCGGCGCCGTCGCCAGCGCCCGTTCCATGACGCCGATGGCCGCGCTGGCCGTCGCCCGCCAGGCGGGCCGGGCGGCGCCAGGCCGGCTGCTGCTGCTGGACCGGCCGCTGTTCAGGCTCGGCGCGCTGGTCCTCGGCGCGGGCGAGCTGTTCGGCGACAAGCTCAAGTCGGCCCCCGACCGCACCGTCTCGCTCGGCCTGATCGCCCGCGTGTTGAGCGCCGGGATTGCGGGCGCCGCCCTTGCGCCGCGCGGCCGCGAGCGCGCGGGCGCGGTGGTCGCCGTCGCCGTCGCCGTGCCCTTCGCCTATCTGACGCTTGCGGCGCGCCGACGCGCCATGGCGCGCTTCGGCCAGACCTCCAGCGGGCTGGTGGAGGACGCCCTGGTCGCGGCCATGTGCGCGTCGGTGGTCGCCTCGGCCGTCAGCCGGCGCTGATCGCGGTCAGCCGCCGTACAGCCGCCGCCGCAGCCCGGCGAGGACGCCGGCCGTGGCGCCCCAGATATTCCGGCCTTCCCACTCCAGCGACCACCAGCTGCGGCGCGGGTTGGCGTCGTCGTCGGCGCGCTGGTGGAGCACGCTGTTGGCCGGGTCCATCAGCCAGGCCCAGGGCGCCTCGAACACCTCCGCCACCTCTGCGGGGGCGGCGGTCAGGGTGAAGCCCTCGCGGACGAACGCCATCACGGGCGCGATCACGAAGCCGGTCACCGTCTCGTACGGGTCGCCCAGCGCCAGCGGGCGGACGAAGGCGGGGTCGAGACCGACCTCCTCCTCGGCCTCGCGCAGGGCGCACGCCACGGCCGTCTCGTCGCCGTCGCGGCGGCCGCCGGGGAAGCTGACCTGGCCGGAGTGGCGGGCCAGGGTGTCCGCCCGGCGTGTGAACAGAACGGAGGGGCCGCCCGGCCGCAGCACCAGGGGCACGAGCACGGCGGCGTCGGTCAGCTCGGCGTCCGGCGCGCGCAGGTGCGGGTTCAGGTCGTAGTCCGAGCCGCGGGGCGGGCCGAGGCGGGCGTCGAGCGGATGCAGGCGTTCGACGATGCGGCGGGCCAGCGCCTCGGGCGTCTCCGTCACGCCCGCTCCGCCGGGCCGAGCGCGAACCACTCGCCGCCCGACGCCACACCCGTCTCCGCCCCGCGGACCTCCGCCATCTCCACCAGCTCGTAGAAGACCGGGCGCGAGAGGCGCGCCTCCAGCCCCCGGCGCACGTGCAGGTAGGGGGCGGGCTCGCCGGTCTCGGGGTCGGTGGCCACGCGCAGGCGGTGCTCCGGCCCGGCCGTGACCTCGTCGCCGACGTTGGTGAGGAACCGCAGGTCGCCGCCGACGCGATCGACGCGCACGGCGACGAAGGGGGCGTCCTCCACCACGATGCGCAGCTTCTCCACCGGGGTGACCAGGTGGAAGCCGTCGGGATCCAGCCGCAGCACGCTGGCGAACAGCTGCACCAGCGCCTCGCGCCCGATGGGCGCGCCCTCGTGCATCCACTGGCCGCTGCGTAGGATGCGGATGTCGATCTCGCCGCAGTGCGCGGGGTTCCACAGGTGCACGGGGGGCGGACCGCGCCGGCGGGGGCCGCCGGCCGCGGCGATCACGCCCTCCAGCCCGCCGGCAGCGTCGCTCACACCGCGCGCTCCGGCACGCGCACAGGCCCGGCCACCACGTCCAGCGCGCCGGGCCGCAGGGCGTGCCAGAGCACGCGCCGGCCGTCCACCGGGCCGGGCATGGCGATGCGGCCGGCGGGCACGGGCTCGAAGCCCAGGGGCTCGAAGAAGGCGCGGTCGCCCACCAGCAGCACCAGCGCGCCCTCGGCCGCGTACGACGCCTCGCACGCGCGCTCGACCAGCAGCGCGCCCAGCCCGCGCCGCCGGCAGCTGCGCGCGACGGCGATGGGCCCAAGGAACAGGGCGGGGGAGGGGCCGATGCGCACCGGCCAGGTCCGCACCGCGCCGACGAGCTCGCCGCCGCTCCAGGCGCACCAGCTGGAGCCGGTGGCCAGCACGTTGCCCTCGCGCAGGCGCTCGGCGGTCTTGGCGTAGCGCCCGGGGCCGAAGGCGTCGGCGATCAGGGCGTCGACGCCCGCGCGGTCCTCCCGCGTCTCCAGGGCGAGCTTGAGGCGCGGCGCGGTCACCGGGGGCGGCGGCGGCGGCGACTCGGCCAGGAGGGCGGCGAGGGCGGACATCTGTGGCGCGATCTAGGTCCTGCGGCCGCCCGGGGGAAGCGCGGCGTTGCCGAAGCGGCCGAACGGCGTCAAGGGTCGCCGGCCCGATGGACATGCCCGCCCGCCCCTCGCCCCCAGAGGCGCCCAACGTCTTCCGGCACCGGGACTTCCGGCTGTTCTGGGCGGCGCGCTTCGCCATGACGCTGGCGGTGCAGGCGCAGTCGGTGGCGATCGGCTGGCAGGTGTACGCCGTCGCCCGCCTGTCCAAGTCGGTGCAGGAGGGCGCCTTCCTGGTGGGCATGGTGGGGCTGGCGCAGTTCCTGCCGCTGGTGCTGCTGACGCTGATCGGCGGCGAGACGGCCGACCGCTACGCCCGGCGCACGATCGTGCTCATCTGCCTGGCGTTCGAGGCGGGGTTGGCCGCGATCCTGGCGGTGATGGCGCTCCACCCCGCCCCCGCCCTGTGGCCGATCTTCGCGGTGGCGGCTCTGTTCGGCGCCGCGCGCGCCTTCCTCTCGCCCGCCAGCGGAGCCCTCGCGCCCATGCTGGTGCCCAAGGCCGAGCTGCCCCGGGCGGTGGCCTGGAACTCGCTGGCCTGGCAGAGCGGCTCGATCGTCGGGCCGTGGATCGGCGGCGCGCTCTGCGCGGTGTCGCCCTCCGCCGCCTACGGGGCCGCGACGGGGCTCTACCTGGTCGCGGTGGCGCTGATCGCCCTGTTCCGCACCGACACCCGCCCGCAGGTGCAGCCCGGCAAGCGCATGGCCCTGATCAGGGAGGGGCTGCACTACGTGTGGACCAACAGGATCGTGTTCGGCTCCATCAGCCTGGACCTGTTCGCCGTGCTGCTGGGCGGGGCCACCGCGCTGCTGCCGGTGTTCGCCAAGGACGTGCTGGGCGGCGGGGCGGAGACGTTCGGCGTGCTCCGCTCCGGCCCGGCGATCGGGGCGGGGATCGTTGCGCTGCTCCTGGCCCGCTTCCACCTGCAGCGGCGGGCGGGGCTGTGGATGTTCGGCGGCGTGGCGGTGTTCGCGCTGGCCACCATCGCCTTCGCCCTGTCGCGCCAGCTGTGGCTCTCGGTGGTGCTGCTCGCCATCCTGGGCGGGGCGGACATGATCAGCGTCTACGTCCGCCAGACGCTGGTGCAGGTGGTGACCCCGGACGCCATGCGCGGCCGGGTGTCTGCCGTCAGCTACCTGTTCATCGGCGCGTCCAACGAGCTTGGCGAGTTCGAGACGGGGCTGGTGGCGGGCGTGATCGGCCCCGTCCGCGCCTGTCTGATCGGCGGCATCGGCGCGCTGAGCGTCACCGGGCTCTGGGCGTGGATGTTCCCGCAGCTGCGCCGCGCCGACCGGCTGGACGCGCCGGAGAGCGCCGCCTAAGCCCCGCGCCCATGGCCCGCTACGACTTCGCCTCCGACAACACCGCCGGCGCCGCGCCCGAGGCCATGGCCTCGCTGGTGGAGCACAACGCCGGCTTCGCCTCCGGCTACGGCACGGACCCCGTCACCGCCCGGGCGGCGGATGCGCTCAGGGCGTGGCTGGAGGCGGACGCGGACGTGCGCTTCGTGGCCAGCGGCACGGCCGCCAACAGCGTCGCCCTGGCCGCGCTCGCCCGCCCGTTCGAGGCGGTGGTCGCGCACGAGCACGCGCACATCCTCACCGACGAGACGGGCGCCCCCGGCTTCTTCGGCCAGGGCGTCGGCCTGACAGGCCTGCCGGGGGCGCACGGCCGCATCGACCCCGCCGCGCTTGCGCAGGCGCTGGCGAGGCTGGACGTGAGCTACCGCCAGTCCCCCGCCGCTCTCTCGCTGACCAACGCCACGGAGTACGGCGCCGTCTACACGGGCGAGGAGATCGTGGCCCTCACCACCCAGGCGCGGGCGCGGAACCTGCCCGTGCATCTCGACGGCGCGCGCCTGGCCAACGCGGTGGCCGCCGGCTTCGACCCGCGCCGGATCAAGGACATGGGCGTCGCCGTGCTGGTGGTGGGCGGCACCAAGGCCGGCATGCCGCCCACCGAGGCGCTGGTGCTGTTCGATCCCGCGCTGTCCCGCCGCTTCGACGCCCGGCTCAAGCAGGGCGGGCAGCTGCCCTCCAAGGGCCGGTTCTACGCCGCGCCCTGGATCGGCATGCTGGAGGGCGACGCCTGGATCCGCCACGCCGCCCACGCCAACGCCATGGCGCGGAAGCTCGCCGGCCTCATGCCCTGGCGCGTGACGCACCCGGTGCAGGCCAACGCCGTGTTCGTCGACATGGACGAGCCCGCCCGCGTGCGCCTCGTGGAACGGGGCTGGTTCGTCTACCGCTTCATCGACGGCTCCGTCCGCTTCATGTGCTCCTGGGCCACCACCGACGCCGCCGTCGAGGAACTGGCGGAGACGCTGCGCGACGTGGCCTGACGGCCCCCGTCGCCTTCGGGCCAAGCCCGAGGGAGCTGGAACGTCGGCGCTCTGGACGAGGCTGGCGAGCGGGCGCAAGGTGTCCACATGCGAGCCGTTCTCACCATCGCGCTCCTCCTGGTCGCCACCGCCGCCCGCGCCGGCGCGCCGCCCGAGGCCGACCGGCGGGCCATCCTCGCCATGGCGGGCGACTACCGCGTGCGCTTCGACTTCCGCGAGCACACGCCGTTCGTGGCCGGCTACACGCCGCTGGAGGAGAAGGTCTCCGGCGGGTTCGAGTCGGTGCGCGTGATCGCCGATCGGCCCGGCTTCGTCAGCCTGCAGCACCTGCTGGTGGTCGGCGACGCCAAGTCGCCCACGGTGGTCAAGCACTGGCGGCAGGACTGGACGTGGGAGCCGAAGCGCGTGCTCGCCTACGCCGGCCGCGACCGCTGGCGCATCGCCCCCGTCCCCGCCGCGGCCCGCGCGGGCGGCTGGTCGCAGACCGTCTGGCAGACGGACGACAGTCCGCGCTACGGCGGCGTCGGCCGCTGGCGGCACGACGGCGGGGCCAGCCGCTGGACCAGCGACGAGACGCGCCGCCCGCTGCCCCGGCGCGACGCCACCCGCTTCCCGCCCTACGCCGAGGTGGACGGGATCAACCGCCACGCGATCACGCCGACGGGCTGGGTGCACGAGCAGGACAACGGCAAGGTCGGCGTGAAGGACGGGCGCGAGGTCGTGTTCGTCCACGAGACGGGCCTGAACACCTACACGCGGTTCAACGGCTATCCGGTCGCCGCCGCGGACGCCTACTGGAAGGCGACAGCCCCCTACTGGGCCGAGGTCCGCCTCGCCTGGGATCGCGCGCTGGCCCGCGGCGAGGCCACGGTGCGCGAGGAGGCGCAGAACGGCTCGGAGACGGGACCGCGTCTCATGGGCCTCGCCGACGAGGTCGCGGAGGGCAAGCGCTCCACCCCCGCGGCGGTCGAGGAGGCGCGCCGGGTGATCGCGGGCGAGACGGCGGGCGGGGCGCAACGCGCGGCGGCCTCACCCGTTGGCGGGGAGAGGAGGAGCCCCGCTTCATGAAGATCGTCCCCGTCCTGCTGGCCACCGCCGCGACGGCCCTGGCGGGCTTCGCGCTCGCCGATCCGCGACCCACCTTCCCCTACACGGGCGTGGCCACCCAGTGCCTGGACACGCTGGGCACGCCCCAGCCGCCCGTCTGCCGCACCATCGGCAGCGCCAGCCGCCTGCGCGAGCAGCCCGACACCTGCATCTGCGGCGGAGGCGCCCTGCGGGAGGTGAGCGTGCCCTTCTGCCAGCCCGGCGAGGTCTCCGCCCCCGACTCCCGGGCCGCCAACCGCGCCCGACTCGCCGCCGCCAGGGCCGGCACCCTGATGACAGCGCGCTTCGAGGGCCGCCGCTTCTGCGCCCAGCCCGGCCGCACGGGGCGGACAGGGCCTTAGCGGCGCCCCGCAGCCGTCGCGGGGCGCCGTCGCGGGGGGCTCAGGCCGTCGCCGGCGAGTCCCCGTACGAGCCGGTCCGCCCGGGGCTGTCCAGGTTCTGCGGGTCGGGGGCTTCGAACGTCCCGATCAGTTCGCCCGCCGCCACGGTGTTGCCCTTGAGCGCGTTGATCAGGTCCGGCAGCTGCGTGGACGGGTCGAGGCCCAGCGGCTTGGCCAGCGCGAACACCTGGAAGTGGTAGCGGTGCATGCCGTGTCCCGGCGGAGGCTTCGGGCCCATCCAGCCGTAGGCGCCGGCGCCGTTCCGGCCCTGGATCGCGTCCTGCGGCGTCACCGGACGGTTCAGCTTCTCGATGTTCTGCGGCAGGCCGACGGCTTGGCCCGGGATGTCCCAGATCGCCCAGTGGGTGACCGGGTCGGTCTGCGGCGCGTCGGGGTCCTGCACGATCACCGCCCAGGCCTGCGCCTCCTCGACCGGGCTCCACGCCAGCTCGGGCGAGACGTCGTCTCCGTCCTGCGAGAAGACCGCGTCGATGCGGCCTTCCGGGCCGACGGCCGGCGAGGTGACCACCACGCCCGTGTCCATGTACGGCTGTACCTGCAGGATGGCGATCACGCCGCCCGAGTGCTCGGGGGCGTGCGGGGCGTCCGAGTGGTGCGGCGGGTGCGCGAGATGGGTCTGGCGGTTGGCCATGGCGGGTCTCCTGGCGATACGGTGGTGCGGGATGAACCCCCGCGACGCCCGGCGGTTCACCGACGATGACCTCGCGCCGCCTCGCCCTGTCGCTGCTGCTGGCCGGCGGGGCGGGCGCCTGCTCGCCGTTCCGCCTGCTCAACGCCCTGCCGTCCGACCCGGCGCGCCTGGCGGCCCGCGACGTGCCCTACGGCGAGGGGCCGCGCCGTACGCTCGACGTCTACGCGCCCCGTGCGGACGTGCGGAACGCGCCGGTGGTGGTCTTCTTCTACGGCGGGTCGTGGGCGAGCGGAGCCAAGGCGGACTACGCCTTCGCCGGGCGCTCGCTGGCGGCGGAGGGGTTCGTGGTGGTCGTGCCGGACTATCGGCTCGTGCCCGACGTGCGCTTCCCTGGCTTCGTCGAGGACGCGGCGGCGGCCGTCGCCTTCGCCCGGGCGCACGCGGCCGCGTGGGGCGGCGACCCCGCCCGGCTCGCGCTCGCCGGCCACTCGGCGGGCGCCTACCTGGCCGCCATGGTGGCGCTCGACCCCGCTTGGCTGGCCCGGGCCGGGGCGCCCACGGGGACGGTGAAGGCCTGGGCGGGCCTCTCCGGACCATACGACTTCCTCCCCTTCGACGTGGACGCCTCGCGCAACGCCTTCGGCGCCTGGCCCCGGCCGGAGGAGACGCAGCCGATCACCTTCGCCGGCGCGGGCGACCCGCCCGCCTTCCTGGCGCACGGGACCCGGGACACGACGGTGCGGCCCCGCAACACGCAGCGGCTCGCCGCCAGGCTGCGGGCCGCCGGCGTCCCCGTCGAGGCGCGGCTGTACGAGGGGCTGGACCACAAGGACGTGGTTCTGGCGCTCACCCGCACCTTCCGTGGCAAGGCGGCGGTGCGGGCGGATGTCGCGCGCTTCCTCCACAGCCGAGTCGGCTGAGGCCGGCGACGGCCGGTCAGGGGCGGGCCATGGTGACGGCTCGCCGCGGAGTGATTCGGATGACCCTCCACGCCCACGTCTTCAGCCCCGCCGCTCCGGCCCTGGGGGACGCGCCCGCGCTCGAGCAGCCCTACCTCGACCTGCTGCGCGAGGTGCTGGAGACGGGCGTCGAGCGGATGGACCGCACGGGGGTCGGCACGCGCGGCGTGTTCGGCCGCCAGATGCGCTTCGACCTGCAGCGGGGCTTCCCGATGCTCACCACCAAGCGCGTCCACTGGAAGTCGGTGGTGCTCGAGCTGCTGTGGTTCCTGCAGGGCTCCACCAACGTGCGCTGGCTGCAGGAGCGCGGCTGCTCGATCTGGGACGAGTGGGCCGACGCGGACGGCGAGCTCGGCCCCGTCTACGGCCGCCAGTGGCGCTCCTGGGCCGCGCCCGATGGCAGGGGGATCGACCAGATCGCCGGCCTCGTCACCGCGCTGCGCACCAACCCCTATAGCCGTCGCCACGTGGTCAGCGCCTGGAACCCGGCGGACGTGGACGACATGGCGCTCCCGCCCTGCCACTGCCTGTTCCAGTTCCATGTCGCCCCGGGTCCTGACGGACGCGGCCGGCTTTCCTGCCAGCTCTACCAGCGCTCGGCGGACATCTTTCTGGGGGTGCCGTTCAACGTGGCCAGTTACGCCTTGCTGACGCACATGCTGGCGCAGGTCACCGGCCTGCAGGTGGGCGAGTTCGTGCACACGCTGGGCGACGCCCATCTCTACCTGAACCACCTGCAGCAGGCCGAGTTGCAGCTCTCGCGCGCGCCGCGCGAGGCGCCGCGGCTGGTCTTGGCGCCGCGCGACGACCTGTTCGCCTTCCAGGAAGGCGACCTGACGCTCGACGGCTACCAGCCGCACCCGCCGATCCGCGCCCCGGTCGCCGTTTGAGCCGCGGCCCGATCGTCAGCCTCGTCGTCGCCCGTGCGCGCAACGGGGTGATCGGGCGCGAGGGGGGGCTGCCCTGGCGGCTGAAGGGCGACATGGCGCTGTTCAAGGCCATCACGATGGGCAAGCCCGTCGTAATGGGGCGCAAGACGTGGGACAGCCTGCCCCGGAAGCCGCTGCCCGGGCGCACCAACATCGTGCTCTCCCGCGACGGCGCCTTCGAGCCCCGGGGCGCCTTGGCGTGCGAGCGCTGGGACGAGGCGATGGGCATCGCCCGCGAGCAGGCGGAGGAGGACGGCGTCGACGAGCTGTGCGTGATCGGCGGCGAGGCGGTCTTCGCCCTCGCCCTGCCGCAGGCGCGCCGCCTCCACCTCACCGAGGTCGAGGCCGAGCCCGAGGGCGACGTGCGCATGCCGCCCTTCGACGAGGCGCGCTGGCGCGAGGTGCGGCGCGAGGCGCATCCTGCGGGGGAGGGGGACGAGCACCCCTGGACCTACCGCCTGCTGGAGCGCGCCTGATGCCCGACCTGGACCTGCAGCTCGTCGCCGAGGGCCTGCGCTTCCCCGAGGGGCCGGTAGCCATGGCCGACGGCTCGGCGATCATCACCGAGATCGTGACGGGCGTGCTGACCCGCATCCGCCCCGACGGCGGGCGCGAGACGGCGGCCGAGGTCGGCGGCGGCCCGAACGGGCTGGCGGTGGGGCCGGACGGCGCCCTTTACGTCTGCAACAACGGCGGCCGCTTCACCTACGCCGAGGTGAACGGCCTGCTGATCCCCGGCGACACGCCGCCCGAGCATGTGGGCGGCTCGATCCAGCGCGTGGACCTCGCCACAGGTGGGGTGGAGACGCTGTACGACAGCTGCGACGGGCGGCGTCTGCTGGCGCCCAACGACCTGGTGTTCGAGCCCGGCGGCGGCTTCTGGTTCACCGACCACGGCACCTCGGACGGCGAGGGCCGCAAGCACGGCGCGCTCTATTACGCCCGGGCCGACGGATCGCTGATCCGGCGTGTGCGGCACGGCCTGTACACGCCCAACGGCGTGGGCCTCTCGCCGGACGGCAAGGTGGTCTACATGGCCGACACCATGACCGGCCGCCTGTGGGCGTTCGACGTCGTCGGAGAGGGCGAGCTGGCGCCCGTGCAGCTGGGCATGCCCGGCCGGGTGGTGGTGACGCTGCCCGGCTACCAGCTGTTCGACAGCTTGGCGGTGGAGGCGGACGGGCGCGTCTGCGTCGCCACCATCATCAACGGCGGGATCAGCGCCATCACCCCGGCGGGCGAGGTCGAGCACTTTCCCGTGCCGGACCTGATCACCACCAACATCGCCTTCGGCGGGCCGGACATGCGCGACGCCTGGATCACCGCCAGCGCCACCGGCCGGCTCTTCAGGGCCCGGTGGCCGCGCCCGGGGCTGAAGCTGGCGTTCAATCTCTGAAGCAACCCTCTCCCGCTATGCGGGAGAGGGGACAGGCCGCGAAGCGGCCAGGGTGAGGGCAAGTGGCTGGCCCGTCACCCTCACCCTGACCTCGCTCGCGCGAGGTCTGTCCCTCTCCCGCGAGCGGGAGAGGGTTGGCGATCTAGGCCAGCGTCATCAAGGCTTCGCGGTGGAAGGCCTGGAGTTCGGCGTCGCGGCGGTCGCGGACCTTCAGCGCCCAGTCGGGGTCGCTGATCAGGGCGCGGCCCACGGCCACCAGGTCGAACTCGCCGCGATCCAGCCGGTGCAGCAGGCCGTCGATCGAGGCGGGCTCGCTCGACTCGCCGCCGAAGGCCGCGATGAACTCGCCCGACAGGCCGATGGAGCCCACGGTGATGGTCGGCGCGCCGGTCAGCTTCTTGGCCCAGCCGGCGAAGTTCAGGCCCTCCTCGCCGTCGATCTCCGGGAACTCGGGCTCCCAGAAGCGGCGCTGCGAGCAGTGGAGGATGTCGACGCCCGCCTCGACCAGGGGCTGCAGCCAGTCCGCCATCTCGTCCGGCGTCTTGGCCAGCTTCACGGCGTAGTCCTGCTGCTTCCACTGGCTGAGGCGCAGGATCACGACGAAGTCGGGGCTCACCGCCGCGCGCACGGCCTTGACGACCTCGGCGGCGAAGCGGGCGCGCTCGCGCAGGGTGGCGCCGCCGAAGGCGTCGGCGCGCGTGTTGGTGCCGTCCCACAGGAACTGGTCGATCAGGTAGCCGTGGGCGCCGTGCAGCTCCAGCGTGTCGAAGCCGAGCCGCTCGGCGTCCGCGGCGGCGCGGGCGAAGGCGGCGATGGTGTCGGCGATGTCCGCGTCGCTCATCGGTTCGCCGAACGACTTGCCGGGGGAGGAGAGGCCGGAGGGGCTGTCCACCGGGCCGGGCGCCTTCCAGTCCGTCAGCCGGTTGCGGGCGGACCCCACGTGCCACAGCTGCGGCCCCATCTTGCCGCCCGCGGCGTGGACGGTGTCGATCACCCGCTTCCAGCCGGCGAGGGCCGGCTCGCCGTGGAAGAAGGGCACGTTGGGGTCGTTCTTGGCGGCGGGCCGGTCGATCACCGTGCCTTCGGACAGGATCAGGCCGACCCCGCCGACGGCGCGCTTCCTGTAGTACTCGGCCACGTTCGACCCCGGCACGCCCTCCGGCGAGAAGGAGCGGGTCATGGGGGCCATGACGATGCGGTTGGGCAGGGTCAGCCCCTTCAGGGTGAAGGGCTGGAACAGGCTGTCGAGGCTCACGCGCGGCGCTCCGGTGGGGTGCGGGTGAGCTAGGCGCGCGACCCGAGCACCGCAACAAGCGCTGTTGCGAAAAGAGCTGGTGGCGCGATCAGCGCTTCACCAACTCCACCCGCCTGTTCTTAGCGCGTCCGTCCTCGGCCCCGTTGTCGGCCACGGGCTTGGAGGCGCCGAAGCCCTTGGGCGTGAGACGGCTCATAGGGACGCCCTGCGCCATCAGCGCGCCCACCACCGAATTGGCCCGGCCTTCGGACAGCGTCTGGTTGTGCGCGGCGCCGCCCACGTTGTCGGTATGGCCCTCGACGGTCAGGTTCAGGCCGGGGTTGTTGTTCAGGAGCTTGACGATCTCGCCGATGATCGGCGCGCTCTCCGGCCGGATGCTGGTCTTGTCCGTGTCGAAGTTGACGTAGAGGGCGACGTGGCCGGTGGCGTCGAGCGTCTTCTTCATCTCGTCGGCCGGGATCGCCTGGACCTTCACCTCCAGGCCTTTCTTCTCCAGGATCGTCAGCCAGTAGTTCTCGCTGGTGTCCTCCCAGGGGTGGTACACCTCGATCCAGATCTCGCTGGTCGGCGTCTTGACCATGTAGACGCCCATTTGATCGTCCTGCGGACGGTAGCGGGCGCGAAAGCGGGGGTCGGGCCACTCCAGCTTCTTGTCCGCGATCTCCTTGCCCGTGCCCTCGAACACGGTGACGCCGCCCAGGTCGTGGATCAGCTTCTCGTAGGTCTTGCGCACGCCGAAGAAGGCCGAACCCTTGCCGATGCCCAGCGTCGAGAAGAAGCGGCCCTCCACCGGAATGAACTTCACGCCGTCGAAGAAGTAGTACTGCTCGAATGGCACGTCCTTCATCCACTTGCGGGTGTCTGAGGAGGGTACGGTCTCGATAGTGGCTCGCGAGTAACCGTCGATCATGCCGAAGTAGGGCCACCTCTCCGTCGGCGCGCGGCCCATGGGGGCGGTGGCCGGGTCGAAGCCGGCCACGGCGGCGGGGGCGGGCGCCGTCGCGTTGGCGGGGGCCGCCACCGCCGTGGTCGTCGTCACCGTCGTGGTGTTGGCGACGACGTTCGCCGCTTCATTGGAGCCGGTCTTCTTGCCGCAGGCGGCGAGCGCGAGGGCGGTGACCATGAGGGCGGCTGCTAGCGTCTTCATGGTCGCGAAGCGTAGCCGGAATCGCGCGGTCGGCAAGCCGACTTAGACGGGCCCGTCAGTCCCACACGATCCGGGGCGGCGGCTTCAGTCCGGCGCCGGCGTCCAGCGCCTCCAGCACGCGCGCGGCGGCGTCCGCAAGGGCGACGGCGGCGGGATCGGCGGGGTGCGCGACGACCACGGGCTCGCCCCCGTCGCCGCCCGCTCGCAGAGGCAGGGAGATCGGGACCTCGCCGAGGAAGGGCGCGTCGAGCTCGGCGGCCACCCGCCGGGCGCCGCCGCGGCCGAAGATCTCCACCGCCCGGCCGTCCGCGTCGAGGAAGAAGGCCATGTTCTCCACGACGCCCAGGATCGGGGTCGCGGTCTTGCGGAACATCTCGGCGCCGCGGCGCACGTCGATCAGCGCCACCTCCTGCGGGGTGGAGACGATCACCGCGCCGTCCATGGCGACGCGCTGCGCGAGGGTGAGCTGCACGTCGCCGGTGCCCGGGGGCATGTCGACCACCAGCACGTCCAGGGGCTCGGCCTCCGTGCCCCAGGCCACGTCGTTCAGGAGCTGCGTGACGGCCGAGGAGGCCATGGGGCCGCGCCAGATCATGGGCGCCCCCTCGTCCACGAGCAGGCCGATGGAGGCGCAGAGCACGCCGTGCGCCGCGACGGGACGCAGCTTGCCGTCGGGCCCGACCTCCGGCTCGGCGGAGAGCCCCATCATCCTGGGCACGGAGGGGCCGTAGACGTCGGCGTCCAGCAGGCCCGTGCGCCGCCCCAGCTGGGCGAAGGCGCAGGCCAGGTTGGCGGCCACGGTGGACTTGCCGACGCCGCCCTTGCCGGAGGCGACGGCCACCACCTTGCGGACGTGCGCGGGCTTGCCGGCGCCGGCGCGCCCCTGCGGATGCAGCTGCGCCTGGGCGTCGGGCGCAAGGCGGCCGCCGCGCCGCACGCGGGTGGCGCCCGGCGGGGGAGGCGGGCCCTCCTGCGCGGTCAGCGCCACATGGGCCCGGACGACTCCCGGCAGCGCGCGTAGCGCCGCCTCCGCCGCCTCGCGCACCGGGCCGTAGAGGGCAACGTCGCCCGGGGCGACCTCCAGCATGAACCCGGCCCGATCGGGGGCGACCACGAGGCCCTGCACCAGGCCGGCGGCCGCCAGCCCGCGGCCGGACTTCGGGTCGGTCACGCGGTCGAGGGCGGCGAGGGCGTCGGCGCGGTCGGGCATGGCTGGGGTATGGGCGGAGGGCGAGCGGGGTTCAATGACGCGCCTCTCCTCTTTTCCCCATCGCCCTCGGGCTCGACCCCAGGGCGACGGAGGGGGGAGGCGAGGTCAGCTCCCCACCCACTCGGCGCGCGGGACGCCCTGGAAATACAGCAGCGCGGTCAGGTCCGCGTGGTCCACGGACGCGTCGGCCGCAGCCGCGACGACCGGCTTGGCGCGGTACGCGACGCCCAGGCCCGCGGCCCCGATCATGGCCAGGTCGTTGGCCCCGTCGCCCACCGCCAGCGTGTCCTCCGGGCCGAGGCCGAGCGCGCCGGCCTCTTCCCGCAGGGCGGCCAGTTTGGCCTCGCGGCCCAGCACCGGATCGCCCACCTCGCCGGTGAGCCGGGCGCCGTCGTCCAGCAGGCGGTTGGCCCGGTGCGCGTGGAAGCCGGCCATGGCCGCCACCGGCCCGGTGAAGCTCTCGAAGCCGCCGGAGACGAGCACCGCGCGCGCTCCCCACGCCGCCATGGTGGCTGTCAGCGTCCGCGCGCCCGGGTTCAGCCGCACGCGCTCGTCCAGCGTCCGCCGCACGGCCTCTCGCGACAGGCCGGCGAGGCGGGCGACGCGCTCGCGCAGGGCGGGCTCGAAGGCCAGCTCGCCGCGCATGGCGCGTTCGGTGACGGCGGAGACCTCCGCCTTCACCCCGGCGAAGTCCGCCAGCTCGTCCAGGCACTCGCAGCCGATGATCGTCGAGTCCATGTCGGCCACCAGCAGGCGCTTGCGGCGGCCGGCGGCGGGCTGGAGCGCGTGGTCGACGTCGGCGCCGTCCAACGCCGCGCGCAGGAGGGGACGCAGCACGGCCAGGGGCGCGTCGGCGTCGAGGAACCAGTCCTGCGCGTCCGGGCCGAGCGGGCGGGGCTCCTTGACGCGGCCGCCCGTGGCGGCCACCGCCTCCCGGGCGGCGCGGCCGGCCTCCGGCAGGCGCGCCGGATCGGCCGCCACCAGGGTGAGCGCGTAGAGCATGGAGCCGGGCGTCTGGCTGATCGCGGGACCCACCGCAAGCGGCAAGTCCGACGCCGCCCTGGCCCTGGCCGAGCGCTGCGGCGGCGAGGTGGTCAACGCCGACGCCCTGCAGCTGTACGCCGGCCTGCGCGTGCTCACCGCCCGGCCCTCGCCGGACGAGGAGGCGCGCGCCCCGCACCACCTCTACGGCGTGGCGGACCCGGCCGAGGCCTGGTCAGTCGGTCGGTGGCTGCGCGCCGTCCTGCCGGTGCTGGCCGGGATCGCCGCCCGGGGCCGGCCGGCGGTGGTGGTCGGCGGCACGGGCCTCTACTTCCGCGCCCTGACCCACGGCCTGGCCGAGACGCCGCCGGTGACGGAGGCGGCGCGCGCCGCCGTCCAGGCCCGCTTCGACGCGGAGGGCGAGGCCGCATTCCGGCGCGCGCTCGCCGTCGCCGACCCGGAGGCGGAGGCGCGGATCGCCCCCGGCGACCGCCAGCGCCTGGTGCGCGCGCTGGCCGTGGCGGAGGCCAGCGGCCGGCCGCTCAGCGCCTGGCGCGCGGAGACCCGGCCGCCCCTGCCGCCCGAGGCCTGGCGCGGCGTGGTGCTCGCCCCCCCGCGCGACGAGCTCTACGCCCGCTGCGACGCCCGGCTGGAGGCGATGACGGCCGCGGGCGCGCTGGAGGAGGCCGCCGCGCTCGCCGCCCGCGGGCTCGCGCCCGACCTGCCGGCCATGAAGGCGGTGGGGCTGCGCGAGCTCCTGGCCCATGTGCGAGGGGAACTCCCGCTCGGCGAGGCGGTGGCGCGCGCGCAGCAGGAGACACGCCGCTTCGCCAAGCGCCAGCTCACCTGGTTCCGCAACCAGACGCCGGACTGGCCGGTGTGCGAAGTGGGCGGCGTCGACGCCCGGCGCGCCTGCGTGCTCCGCCGCTTCGAGGCGGACCAGCGCGGGGCCGGTCCCGCGAGCCGGCCTTGACGCCCGGCGCCGTCGGCGTCCACCCGTGGGCGATGCGGCGGATCCAGCGCGTCTTCCTCTCCGGCCCCGACCTCTTCATGCCGGACGGGCCCGAGCTCCTGGCCGCCAAGCGCGAGCTCTGCGCCGCCGCCGGCTTCGAGGGCGTCCACGCCGCGGAGGACGTCGGCGCGGGGCAGCCCGGCGAACTGCGCGCCCGCAGCATCTACGCCGACGTGCTCGCGCGCCTGCGCGGCTGCGAGGCGCTGATCGCCAACCTCACCCCCTGGCGCGGGCCGCACCCCGACCCGGGCACGGTGTTCGAGGCGGGGTTCGCCGGCGGCCTGGGCCTGCCCGTGTTCGCCTACCTGAACGTGGGCGATCCCGACGAGGCCGACCACCGAGACCGCGTGGCCGCCGTGGTCGGCGCCCTGCAGGACGCCCGGGGCGAGTGGCGCGACCCCGACGGCGGCCTGATCGAGGACCTGGGCCTGCCGGAGACCACCATGCTCTGGGGCGAAGCCCGCGCCTTCCACGTGATCGCCACGCCCGACCCCTTGGGCGACGTCACGGGGGTGCAGCTGTGCCTGCAGGCGATGCGGGCCTACGCGGACTGACGGAGGTGCGGGCGCACGTCCCGTGCAGTTCGGCGGCCCTCGGCGAGGGATCAGCTTCGCCCGCCTCGGAGAGCGGGGATCAATCTCCGAACTCCACCTCCCGTCGCCTCGGGCTTGACCCGAGGGCCGAGCGTTCCACGCGCTCGCTGTCGAGGGGCGGCGCACGACCGGCGCCCGGCCCTCGGGTCGAGCCCGAGGGCGACGGGGGTGGGGTGTTGAGCGGAAGGCGCGGCAAGTCACGGTCGACGGCTCAATCCCAGTCCAGCGCCGCTTCGCCACGGAGCAGCGCGTCGGCCTGCGCCGTGAACCGTGAACCGCCGCGCTCGTGCAGCACCAGCGCCGGCAGCAGCCGCAGCGGTGCGCGGGCGCCGCGGACGGCGCGGACCAGCACGCGCTTGGCGGGCGCGTCGGCGAACGGGTGCACGGGGCGAACCGCGAGCGCGCCCGCCTTGGCGCCGAGGCCGCTGAGCAGGTCGCCGAGGCGGTCGGCGCGATGCACCATCGTGATCCGCCCACCGTCGCGCACGGCGGCCAGCAGGAAGGCGCACCAGGCGTCCAGCCCGTCGTCGGCCATCCAGGCGCCCCGACGCTCGAGGGCGGGCGCGCGCAGGGCGGCGGGGTCGTCGAAGAAGGGCGGGTTGGCGAAGGCGGCGTCGAACCGCTCCAGCCCCAGCGCGCGGAAGCCCTCGCCCACGTCGCCGGCGAGGGCGCGGGCGCGGCCGTCCAGGCCGTTCAGCGCGATGTTCTCCCGGGCGAGCGCCAGGGCGGCGGCGTCGCGCTCCACGCCGGTGAAGCGGGCGTCGGGGCTGCGCAGGGCCGCCGGCACGAGCGCGCCGCCCGCCCCGCACCCCGCCTCCAGCACGCGCTCGGCCGGCGCGGCCTCCACCGCGGCGGCCAGGAGCGCGGCGTCGAGCCCCGCGCGATAGCCCCGCAGGGGCTGGCGCAGGCGCACCCGGCCGCCCATCAGCGCCGCTTCGTCGTGCGCCGGAGCGGTCTCGGCCTCATCCGGCATGGCGGATCGCCCTCCCGCACGCTATCTGCACCAACTGACGCGCTCGGCCAACGGCGGAGCTCCGGTCGGGGAGACCTCTACGCCCTTGGACGCCGCCGCCCCCGCGATCGTCACCCGCCGCCCGGCCTCCGTGGACCGGCTGGTGGAGCTCGCGCGCGCGGACATGGGCCGGGTGGACGCGCTGATCGTCCAGCGGATGGACAGCCCCGTCCCGCTCATCCCCGCCTTGGCCGACCATCTGGTCACCGCCGGCGGCAAGCGCCTGCGCCCGCTGGTCACCGTGGCCGCCGCCCGGCTGGCGGGCGGGGAGGGCGACGCCGCGCTGAAGCTGGCCGCCGCGGTGGAGTTCATCCACACCGCCACCCTGCTGCACGACGACGTTGTGGACGGCAGCCAGCTGCGCCGCGGCAAGGTCGCCGCGCACCTCATCTGGGGCGGCGCGCAGTCGGTGCTGGTGGGCGACTTCCTGTTCGCCCGCGCCTTCGAGCTGATGGTGGAGACCGACAGCCTGCGCGCGCTGGACGTGCTGGCCCGCGCCAGCCGCGTGATCGCCGAGGGCGAGGTGCTGCAGCTGACCCGCGCCCTCGACCTCGACCTCGACGAAGGCACCTACCTGGAGATCGTGCGCGGCAAGACCGCCGAGCTGTTCGCCGCAGCGGGGGAGTCGGGCGCGATCGTCGCCGGCGCGCCGGACGCGCGGGTAACGGCGCTGCGCGAGTACGGGCTGAAGCTCGGCTACGCGTTCCAGTTGACCGACGACGCCCTGGACTACGGCGGCGCCTCGGCCGAGCTGGGCAAGAACGCGGGCGACGACTTCCGGGAGGGCAAGGCCACCCTGCCGCTGATCCTGGCGGTTCGCCGCACGCCCCGCGAGCGGGCCTTCTGGGAGCGCGCCTTCCGCGATCGATCGGGCGCCGAGGCGGACTTCAGGCGCGCCCGCGAGCTGGTGGTGGGCGCCGGCGCCCTCTCCGCCACCTTGGAGCTGGCCCAGCGCTACGCCGACGAGGCCAAGGCGGCGCTCGCCCCCTTCGCCCGCAGCCCCTGGCGCGAGGCGCTGGACGACCTGGCCGACTTCGCCGTCAGCCGCTCGGCCTAGGTCTTGTTCCTCTCCCCCACTTGTGGGGGAGCACCGGCGAAGCCGGGGAGGGGGCCGGCCGGCGCAGCCGGACGGAAGCGACCTTGATGGGTGTTCCGCGCTCGCGCGCGGCCCCTCCGTCCGCTTCGCGGCCACCTCCCCAGCGGTGCTGGGGAGGATGAGGATCCTGGCTACTGTGAGGTGGCGAGTCGTTCGTCCAGGCGGGCGCTCAGCCGCATCCAGCCGGCGCCGAGCAGCGTCATCGCGCCGGCGGCGCCCGCGACCTGCGCCCAGCCGGGGGCCCGGGCCAGGAGCGCGGCCCAGGCGGCGCAGGCGGCGGTGAGCGCCCACATGCGCCAGGCCAGGGCGATGTGGCTGCGGCCGGTGGCCTGCAGCCAGCGCTGGTACAGGTGCTCGCGGTGGGCCTGCATCAGCGGCGCGCGGCGGCGGCCGCGGCGGAGCAGGGTCAGGAGCACGTCGACCAGCAGGGGCGCGATCGCCAGCGGGCCGAACAGGACGCCCGTCGAGGGCAGCGCCACCAGGTGCAGGCCGGCGAAGGCGAAGCCGGCGAACAGGGCGCCCGCATCCCCCTGGAACAGGCGGCCGCCCAGGTTCCAGGGCAGGAAACCGGCGCAGGCGGCGCAGGCCGCCGCCGCCGCCGCGGCCACCGGGCCCTGTCCGCCCGCCGCCGTCGTCCAGGCCAGGGCGGCGAAGGCGACGGCCAGGGCGCCCGCGACGAGACCGTCGGCGCCGTCCATGAAGTTGACCGCGTTCACGGCCAGCAGCAGCCAGGCCACAGCCGCCGCCAGCACCCCCGTCCAGAACAGGGCGGAGGCGGAGGCCCCGTGCACCAGGGCGTGCAGTTCCGGCGTGCTGGCGCCCCAGACCAGCCCCGCGGCGGCCAGCCCCATGCCCGCCAGCTTCAGCCAGGCCGAGTGGTCGCCCAGGTCGTCCAGCGCGCCGAGCAGGCCCAGCGCCGCCGCCCAGGCGAACACCAGCACGGGCCCGCGCGCGCTTCCCAGGCCGGCGCTCCCCATCCAGGCGGCCACCGCCAGCCCGGCGCAGGCGGCGAGCACCACGGCCACCCCGCCGCTGGTGACGGTCGGCGCGTCGTGGCTGGTGCGCGCGCCCGGCCGGTCGAGCGGCCCGCACCAGGCGATCACGGCGGAGCCCGCGAAGGCGAGCATGAACGCCGCCGCGACACCGGCGGCGGCGGCGAGCGGCGGCGTCAGGTCAGGCTCGCGCAGAAGCGCTGGATGCGGCCGCACGCCTCCTCGAGCACCGCGTCCGACGTCGCGTAGCTGATGCGGAAGGCCGGCGAGAGGCCGAAGGCCGCCCCGTGCACCACCGCCACGCCCTCCGCCTCCAGAAGCTCGGTCCCGAACGTCTCGTCCGTGTCGATCACGGCGCCCGTGGGCGCGCGCTTGCCGATCAGGCGGTCGATGGACGGGTAGACGTAGAAGGCGCCCTCCGGCCGCGGACAGCTGATCCCGGTGGACTGGTTGAGCATGGAGACGACCAGGTCGCGCCGCCGCTCGAAGTGGCGGGCGCGCTCGGGGATGAACGCCTGGCCGCCGGTGAGCGCCGCCACCGCCGCCCACTGGCTGATGGAGGAGGCGTTGGAGGTGGTCTGGCCGATGGCCTTGCCCATCAGCTTGATCAGGGGCTCCGGCCCGCCCGCGTAGCCGATGCGCCAGCCGGTCATGGCGTAGGCCTTGGACACGCCGTTCATCGTCAGCGTGCGCTCCTTCAGCTCGGGCGCGACCTGGGCGATCGTGGTGAAGCGGAAGGCGTCGTAGACGAGGTGCTCGTACATATCGTCGGTGAGCACCCAGACGTGCGGGTGGCGGGCGAGCACCTCGGCCAGCGCCTTCAGCTCGGCCTCGGTGTAGGCCGCGCCCGTGGGGTTTGACGGCGAGTTCAGGATCAGCCACCTGGTGCGCGGCGTGATGGCCCGCTCCAGCGCCTCGGGCCTCAGCTTGAACCCGTCCGCCTCCGTGGTGGGCGCGAACACCGGCTCGCCGCCGGTCAGCAGCACCATGTCGGGGTAGCTGACCCAGTAGGGCGTCGGGATCACCACCTCGTCGCCGGGCGAGAGCGTGGCCAAGAGCGCGTTGTAGATCACCGCCTTGCCGCCGGGCGCCACGTGGATCTCGCTGGTCCTGTAGGCGAGCCCGTTCTCGCGCGCGAACTTGGCGGCGACGGCCTCCTTCAGCTGGGGCATGCCGTCGGGGTCGGTGTACTTGGTCTTGCCGTCGCGGATGGCCTGGATGGCGGCCTCCTTGATCGAGTCCGGCGTGTCGAAGTCGGGCTCGCCGGCGGCCAGGCCGATGATGTCGCGGCCCTGCGCGGCCAGGGCCCGCGCCTTGGCGCTGGCGGCCACGGTGGCCGAGGGCTTCACCCGCCGCAGGGCGGCCGACTGCAGGTCCATGCCGGTCAGGCTCCGGGCGGCGACGAGGGCGCGGGCGCGGTGGGCCGCAGCTCGGGCGGGGGCGGGGCCTCGGCGGGCGCGGCCGCCGGTGCGTCGGCGGCCGGAGCGTCCGTCGCCGGCGCGGGAGCGTCCTGCGCGGGGGTGGCGACGGGGGCCTCCGCGCGCTTGAACGCCTCGCCCAGCAGGCCGGAGTTCTGCTCCAGCGTCTTGGCCGCGGTCTCGCAGCGGCCGGGCAGCTCCCACATCAGGTAGGCGTACATGCGGTCGCGCCCGCCGCCCGCCCGGGCCGCCGCCCAGATGCGGTAGCCCTGGCCGGTCATCTCGGTACCGCGGGCGCGGGGGGCCCCGGCCTCCTCCGCCGCCTGCAGGGCGCGGTTGTAGAGGGCCAGGTATTCCCGACCGGCCTTCAGCTGCTCGCGGTCCAGATCGGCGTCGTGGCGCGCCTCCTTGGCCGACTCGTCGCGGGCGCGCTTCAGCTCCGCGCCGGACTTGCCGGCCACGTCGATGGCCAGCTTCTCCTCGCGCACGCGGTCCATCTCGGGCTGGGCCTGCTTGTAGAGGTCCATGTGGCCGGACAGGGCGCCGCGGCACCAGGCGACGAAGCCGTAGTCGTCCGTCGGCGCGCCGCCCGTGGCGGGCGGGACGGCGGCCGGGGAGGGCGGAGCGGCGGCGGCGGCCGGATCGGGCGCGGCGACCTGCAGCAGCGCTGCGGCCAGGAGGGCGACGGGGGTCATGGGTCCGCTTTACCCGCTCCCCCGCGCCGGGAAAACGGCCGTGGCGCCGGCCAGGCGTTGACGCCCCCCGCACGGGCGCCAAAGTAGCGGGGACGACACGCTTTTGTCGCAGAGCCCCCGCACAGCCGCGCCATGACCGCTCCGCCCGTCGCCTACGCCCCCGCCTTCGCCTCCGGGGCTCCTGCGCGCCGCGTCGGGCCGCTGGGCTGGCTGCTGGGCGGGATCGGCGCCCTGGCGGCGACCGCGGCCGCGGGGATCGTCGCGGTGCTGTTCGCCGCGGCCCTGGCCATCGTCGCCTTCCTCGCCCTGGTGCTCGCAGCCCTGGCCTTCGCGGCGTGGCGCATCCGCGGCGGCCGGGGTCGCGCGCCTGCGGTGATCGAGGCCCGCTGGACGGGCTATGGGTGGGACGCCGCCGGGCGCTGAGCGCCGCCATGGACGTCCGCGACGCGCCCTCGCCCAACTGGGACGCCCGCCGCGCGCCGCCGGACATGGTGGTGCTGCACTACACCGGCATGGAGACGGGCGCCGCCGCCCTCGACCGCCTCCGGGACCCCGCCGCCAAGGTCTCCGCCCACTGGCTGGTCGAGGAGGATGGCGGCGTCCTCGCCCTCGTTCCGGAGGAGCGCCGGGCCTGGCACGCGGGCGTCGCCTTCTGGCGCGGCGAGCGCGACGTGAACGCCGTCTCGGTCGGGATCGAGATCGTGAACCCCGGCCACGCGCATGGCTACCGCGCCTTCCCGGCCGCCCAGGTGGAGGCGGTGATCCGCCTGCTCGACGGCGTCCGCGGCCGCTGGGACGTGCCGGACGCGCGCATCCTGGCGCACTCCGACGTGGCCCCCGCGCGCAAGGAGGATCCGGGCGAGCTCTTCCCCTGGGCCGAGCTCGCCGCCCGCGGCCATGGCCTGTGGGTGGAGCCCGAGCCCTCGCCCGGTCCTCCGCTGGCCGAGGGCGAGGACGGGGTGGGCGTGTTCGCGCTCCAGGCGGGCCTGCACCGGCTGGGGTACGAGAGCCCGCCCTCCGGCAGGTTCGACGCGGCCACCCGCCTCAACGTCGCCGCCTTCCAGCGCCACTGGCGCCCCGCCCGCGTGGACGGCGTGGCCGACGGCGAGACCCGCGCCCGCCTGGTCGGCCTGCTCCGCGCGACGGGCTAGCGGTCGGGCCGCGACCGTTCGCCGATCCGTCGGTCGCAGAGGGCGACGGAGGTGGGGCGGGTGAGCGGCCCAGGCGCGAACGGGTTCTCAACCTCGCACGGGTAAGCGGGACGGGATGGCCGTTCTCGACCTCGCCGCCGATCCGCCCCGCCGCGCCGCCGAGGCCGCGGCCGGAGGCGGCGGGCCGCCTCTAGGCGCGGACTACGTGCTCGGGCTCGACGGGCTGCGGGCGCTGTCGATCAGCGTGGTGGTGCTGGGACATCTCGGCTTCGGCGCGATCCTGCCGGGCGGGCTCGGGGTGACGGTGTTCTTCTTCGTCTCCGGCTACCTGATCACCGGCCTGCTCATGGCCGAGCACGCCCGGAACGGCCGGGTGGACCTCCTGCGCTTCTACGGCCGCCGCTTCCTGCGGCTGACGCCCGAGCTGCTGGCGTTCCTGGCGACGGCCGGGCTCGTGTTCGCGCCGGTGTTCGGCCAGACCTTCCCGCCGTTGCAGCTCGTCGCGGCGCTGACCTATTGGACCAACTACCTGATCCTGGGCGGGGGGGGCGACTGCGCGCGCTGCGTCACCACCGGGCACCTGTGGTCGCTGGCGGTGGAGGAGCACTTCTACC
The DNA here is from genome assembly GCA_964244065.1 of uncultured Caulobacteraceae bacterium. Taxonomy (GTDB): domain Bacteria; phylum Pseudomonadota; class Alphaproteobacteria; order Caulobacterales; family Caulobacteraceae; genus JASLDZ01. The sequence goes on from CAXTHH010000001.1 coordinate 164,698, forward strand.
TGCTCATGCCCGCCGCCCTGGCCGCCTGCGCCTTCCTGCCCCGCCGCGCCGCGGGGGTGCTGCTGGCGGTGATCGCGGCCTGCGCGCTGTGGCGCTGGGCGGCCTTCACGAGGCTCGGCCTGTCGGAGGTCTACACCTACAAGGCCACCGAGTGCCGGCTGGACTCCATCGCCTGGGGCTGCCTGGCGGCGGTGGGGGAGCGCAGCTGGCCGCGCGGGCTCGCGTTCGTGCGCCGCCACGCCTGGGCGCTCGTCGCCGCCGGCTGCGCGCTGATGCTCCTGTCGCTGGCCTGGCGCGACGAGGTGTTCCGCGCCACGTGGCGCTACTCGGTCCAGACCGCCGGCCTGTTGCTGATCGTGCCCGCCCTGACCCGCGCGTCCAAGATGGCGGCGGTGACGCGCGCCCTGGAGTGGGCGCCGCTGCGCTGGATGGGCCGGCGCTCCTACGCCGCCTACCTCTGGCACTATGTGGCGCTGACCGGCGCCTCCGTGCTGGTCGGCTGGGGCGGCGCCGACCTGGAGGCCGCGCCGCACGGGACGCAGCTCCTGGCGCTGCCCATGGTGCTCGCCGGCACGTGGATCGCGGCCGAGCTCAGCCACCGGTTCGTCTACGCGCCCTCGCAGCGGCTCAAGCCGTGGCTCATGCCTCGGCGCGGACCCGCGCCGGCGGTCTGACGCCTACCAGAGCACGCCCTTGACCGGCGTGACCGGCTCGGGCGCGGGATCGCCGATCGCCTGCAGCAGGTCGATCTCGATCGTGCGGCACATGGCGTCGAGCGGCACGTCGTGCACCGTGTTGGCGAAGGGATCAACGAGGTCGTCGGCGATCCGCAGCACGCCCAGGAACATCAGCCCCGCCACCGTGGAGCCCGCCGGCGTGGCCCAGCCCAGCGCCTCGACCAGGCCGATCGGCAGCAGCACGCAGAACACGCGGGTGAACAGCTCCGGCAGGAAGCGGTACTGGTTGGGCAGCGGCGTCGTCTTCAGCCGCTCCATCCCGCCCTGCGAGTTGGAGATCTCGATCAGCACCGTCTCCAGCTGCGATTGCTGGATGGTGTCCAGCAGGCCGTTGCGCTGCGCCCGGGCGATGGCGGTCCCTGTGCGGTTGAGCAGCGCGTTGGGCGTGTTGGCGCGGGAGAGCGCGGTGTCCGCCACCTCGCCGCCGACGAACCGGCGCACGTCGGCCGCCTGGTCCAGCCCGCGCAGGCGCTGCTTGAGCGCGTAGACATAGGCCAGATGCCGCAGAACGATGGCGCGCCGCAGGTCGCGCCGGCCCTCGTCGGCGCCCTCCAGGAAGGCGAGCGCGGCGCGGGCCAGCGAGCGCGAGCTGTTGATCATCGCGCCCCACAGGACGCGCCCCTCCCACCACCGCTGGTAGGCCGCGTTGTGGCGCACGCCCAGGAACAGCGCCAGGACGGTGCCGAACAGCGACAGGGGAAGCGCGGGCGCCTTGTAGGGCGAGGTCATGTAGAAGACCGTCACCAGCACGTCCCACACGAACAGCAGCAGGAGGGTGAGCCATACCTCGCGCACGATGCGCGTCAGCCTGGGCGCCGCGGAGACGATCATGCGTGAGCTATGCATGGCGGCCCGCGAGCTTCAACCGCTTGACCCGCGCATCCGCCGCGCGCATGTCGCCGGCGGGCCAGACGGCCGGGCGGTCGCGGCGCACCTCCGTTCCTCGCGGACGGGGCGTGCGTCGAGGAAAGTCCGGGCTCCACGACGACAAGGCGGCGGGTAACGCCCGCCGGGAGCGATCCCAGGGACAGCGCCACAGAGAGCAGACCGCCTCTTTCGAGAGGTAAGGGTGAAAGGGTGCGGTAAGAGCGCACCGGGCCTTCGGCAACGCGGGCCGCATGGCAAGCCCCGCCTGGAGCAAGATCGAATAGGGGCCGTGCGCCCTCCCGCGTGCAGTAGGGGAGGGCAGGACCGTCGCCGGTCCGAGCGGTCCGGGTTGGTCGCGAGAACCGGTCCGCGAGGGCCGGTCCAGAGGAATGGCCGCCGCGTCCGGGCTCTCGGGCCCGGGCGGCACAGAACCCGGCTTACAGGCCGTCTGGCCCACGTTCCTCAATTCCAACCTCGTCGTCCTCGAGCTCGACCCGAGGACCGGGCGCCGGTCGTGCGTCACGCCGGGGGAGGAGCCGCAGACCGCTCGGCCCTCGGATCAAGTCCGAGGGCGACGGAGTGATGGGACTGGCGGGCTGGTGCACACCCCGCAGCCGGAAGCCAGCTCCGCCAAGCAGAACGCCCGTGTAGTTCCGTGTATGTTCTGTGAACCACTTGTTCACCACGGTCGGACGACTCTGCGACATCTCGGCGGACGCGCCTGGAGCCACTTTGGTGTCATTGCCGCCCATTTCAGCCCATGTTAACCCATTCGGACCCGATCGAGGTCGGGCGGGGGTCTCGGGGTGTTCCTCTCCACGTTCGAGAAGCAGCTGGATGCGAAGCGGCGCCTGGTGGTGCCCGCCGAGTTCCGCGCGCTCGCCGGGGGCGGGGCGGAAGGCGTCTGGGTGTTCCCGTCCATCGAGGCCGATTGCCTGGAGGCGGGCGGGCAGGGGCTGTTCGACCAGTACCGCGCACTCATCGAGGAGCTGCCCTTCGGCGACCCCCTGCGCTCCGCCCTCGAGACCAGCGTCTATGCGGGCATGAGCCGTCTCGCCTTCGACACCGCCGGGCGGATCGTGCTGCCGGAGGAGCTGTGCGCCGAGTTCGGCCTCGCCGAATGGGTGGTGGTGGCCGGGCTGGGCGACCGCTTCCAGATCTGGAGCCGCGAGGGCTTCCGCGCGCACCGCGCCGCCCAGCGCCTCGCCGCCCGCGAGGGCCTGGCCGCCGCGCGCAACCGTGGCCGGAGCGCCGCCGCATGAGCGCGGCCCCGCACGTGCCCGTGCTCCTGGCCGAGGTGCTGGAGGCCGCAGCCCCGCTCGCCCGCGCGCACGTCGTGGACATGACCTTCGGCGCGGGCGGCTACTCGCGCGCCTTCCTCGAGGCGGGCGCCCGCGTCACCGCCTTCGACCGCGACCCCACGGCCGCCCGCTTCGCAGCGCAGCTGTCGGCCACGCACGGCGATCAGTTCGAGCTGATCGGCCGCCCCTTCTCCGAGCTCCTCGACGCCTGGGGCGAGCGGCCCGCGCCGGACGCGGTGGTGTTCGACATCGGCGTCTCCTCCATGCAGCTGGACGAGGCGGAGCGCGGCTTCTCCTTCATGAACGACGGCCCGCTCGACATGCGCATGGGCGACGAAGGCCCAACGGCCGCCGACCTCGTCAACGGCGAGGAGGAGGCGGAGCTGGCCCGCATCCTCTACGAGTACGGCGAGGAGCGCCGCTCGCGCCGGATCGCCTCCGTGCTGGTGCGCCGCCGCGCCGAGCAGCCCTTCACCCGCACCGCCGACCTCGCCGAGGTGGTCGAGCGGGCGCTCGGCGGCCGTCGCGGCGCGCCCACGCACCCGGCGACGCGCACCTTCCAGGCGCTGCGCGTCGCGGTGAACGACGAGCTCGGCGAGCTGGAGGCCGGCCTGCACGCCGCGGAACGCCTGCTCGGCGAGGGCGGGCGGCTGGTGGTGGTCGCCTTCCACTCGCTGGAGGACCGGATCGTGAAGGGCTTCCTCACCGCGCGCAGCGGGCGCACGGCCGGCGGCTCGCGCCACCTGCCGCCCTCCGCCGCCGGCCCGGCCCCAAGCTTCCGCCTGATCCACGGCGGCGCCGTCGCCCCCGGTGCGGCGGAGACCGCGGCCAACCCGCGCGCCCGCTCCGCCAAGCTGCGCGCCGCCGTGCGCACCGCCGCCCCCGCCTTCCCCGACGCCCGCACCCGGAGCGCCGCATGACGCACCTCGCCGCCCGCATCTTCGCCCGCCGCCTGCGCGGCTTCCGCGTCGTGGACCTCCTGGCGCTCGGCTGCGTCGCCGTGCTGGCGACCGGCGTCTACCTGGCCAAGGCCGGCGCGGGCCGCGAGGCCGCCGCCATCGCCGAGGTGGACACCCACATCGACGCCGAGCGCCGCCGCGTGCGCCTGCTCCGCGCCGAGTTGGCCCACCTGGAGCAGCCCGGCCGGCTGGAGCGCCTCTCCGGCTACCTCGGCCTCGCCCCCGCCAGGGCCGAGCGCGAGGCGCCCGTCGCCGCCCTGTCCGACCTTGCCCACGCCAGGGACGCCGCCGGAGCCGCCGCGCGATGAGCAGCGAGCCCGCCCACCTCGACCCCGCGCCCCTGCGCCCGGCCCTGACCTTCGGCGGCCTGTGGCGCCGGGCGGTGGACGCCGTCTGGCGGCTGGAGCACGCCTTCGAGCGCGCCCGCGCCGCCGACCGGCCGGTGGACGACACGCGCCTGCGCATCTTCCTGGTGCTCAGCCTGTTCGCCCTGGCCTTCGTCGCCATGGGCGTGGATGCGGCGCGCAAGGCGCTCGGCGCGCACCCCGGCGCGGGCGAGTTCGCCGCGCCCACCCCCGCCGCCGCCCGCGCCGACCTCGTGGACCGCGACGGGCGCCTCCTGGCCGTCGACCTCGACCACTTCGGCCTCTACCTCGACCCCCGCGAGGTATGGGACACCGCCGAGACCCGGCGCGGCCTCCGCGCCGCCCTGCCGCGCCTGTCCGCCGAGCGCCTGGATCGCGCGCTGAAGGGCCGCCGCCGCGAGTACCTGCTGGGCGCGCTCACCCCCTACGAGCGCGACCGGGTGCACGACCTGGGCCTGCCCGGCGTGTCGTTCGAGGAGGAGAGCCGGCGCGTCTACCCGCTGGGGAACAGCGCCGCGCACCTGATCGGGTTCGCCGGCACGGACGGCAAGGGCCTGGCCGGCGCCGAGCGCGCCTTCGACAAGCCGATCCAGGCGGCCGCCAAGGGCGGCGGCCAGCTGCCGCTCTCCATCGACCTGCGCGTGCAGGCGGCGCTGGAGCAGGAGCTGCGACGCGGCGTGGCCGAGTTCTCGGCCAAGGGCGCGGTGGGCGTGGTCACCGACGTGCAGACGGGCGAGGTCCTGGCCCTGTCCTCGCTGCCCGACTTCGACCCGAACGCCCCCGGCGCGGCCGACCCCTACGCGCTGACCAACCACGCGGCGGCGTCCGTCTACGAGATGGGCTCCACCTTCAAGATGTTCACCTTCGCCCTGGCGCTCGACTCCGGGGCCGTGTCGCCGAGCGCGACCTTCGACGCCTCGCACCTGCAGATCGGGGCCCGGGTGATCCACGACTTCCACGCCGCGGCGCGCCAGCTGACCCTGCCGGAGATCTTCGACCTGTCCTCCAACATCGGCACGGCCAAGATGGGCCTGGCCGCGGGCGCGGGGCGGATGAGCGACTACTTCGGCCGCTTCGGCCTGCTGGCCCCCGCCAAGGTGGGCCTGCTGGAGGCCGCCCGGCCGATCACGCCGCGCGCCTGGAACCCGGACACCGTGGCCAGCGCCTCGTTCGGCAACGCCATCGCCGTCTCGCCGCTGAACGTGGCCGCCGCCATGGGCGCCCTGGTGAACGGGGGCGAGCTCGTGCCGCTGACCGTAGCCAAGCGCACCGCCGCCGCGCCGCGCACCCGGGTGATCTCGGCCGAGACCTCCCGCCGCATGCTCGACTTCCTGCGCGGCAACGTGATCGACGAGCATGGCTCGGGCGGCAAGGCCGACGCCGCCGGCCTGCGCGTGGGCGGCAAGACCGGCTCGAACGAGAAGGCGGGCGTGGGCGGCTATCAGCGCAAGAAGCTCTTCACCTCCTTCGCCGCCGTCTTCCCCACAGACGGCCCGCTGGAGGCCAAGCGCTACATCGTCCTCGTGCTGATGGACGAGCCGCAGCCCACCAAGGCCACCTTCGGCTTCGCCACCGCCGGCTGGAACTCCACGGTCGTCGCCGGCCGCGTGATCGACCGCATCGCCCCCTTCGTGCACGTGCAGCGCGCCTCCTCCACCCCCTTCGCCCAGCCGCGCCCCGCCGCGCGCCCGGTGGAGGAGGAGACCACCTCGGGGACGTTCTGACGGTGCGGCTGTCCGAGCTCCTGGCGCGCGCGCCCGGCCCCGTCGATCCGGAGATCGCGGGCGTCACCGCCGACAGCCGGGCGGTGCGCCCGGGCTGGCTGTTCGCCGCCCTGCCGGGCACGCGCGTGGACGGCGCCGCCTTCGTGCCCCAGGCGCTGGCGGCGGGCGCCGCGGCGGTGATCGCCGCAGAGGGCGCCCGGCTGGAGGCCCGCGCGCCCACCTTCCGCTTTCACGACGTGCGCCGGGTCTACGCCCTGGCGGCCGCGCGCCTGCACGCCGCCCAGCCCGAGTGCTGCGTCGCGGTCACCGGCACCAACGGCAAGACCAGCGTCGCCACCTTCGCCCGCCAGATCTTCGGCTCTGTCGGCCGCCAGGCGGCGAGCATGGGCACGCTCGGCGTCTCCACCTCCGCCGGCGAGGTGCTGACGCCGCCCGGCCTGACCACCCCCGACGCGGCCGAGGTGGCGCGCCTGGCCGCCGAGCTCGCCGGCCGCGGCGTGACCCACCTGGCCCTGGAGGCCTCCAGCCACGGCCTGGACCAGCGGCGGCTGGACGGGCTGAAGCTCAAGGCCGGCGGCTTCACCAACCTCTCCCAGGACCACTTGGACTACCACGCCGACATGGGCGCCTACCGCGCCGCCAAGCTGGAGCTGTTCGAGCGCCTGGTGCCCCGCGGCGGCGCGGCGGTGCTGAACGCGGACGTGGACGAGTTCCCCGTCTTCGCCGGCTTCGCCGTCATGCACGGCCAGACGGTGATGAGCGTGGGCGAACGCGGCGAGGCGCTGCGCCTGCTCTCCCTCACGCCCGAGCCCTTCGGCCAGCGCCTGGTCGTCGACGCCGGCTCGGGTCCGCGCGAGGTCGCCCTGCCGCTGGCGGGCGGCTTCCAGGCGTCCAACGTGCTGGTGGCGGCCGGCCTGGCGATCGCCGCGGGCGAGGACGCGGACGCCGTGCTGGGCGCGCTGGAGCGGCTGGAGGGCGCGCCCGGGCGCATGCAGCGCGTCGGCTCCGTCCGTGGGGGTGAGGCCTACGTGGACTACGCCCACACGCCCGACGGCCTACGCACGGTGCTGGAGGCGCTGCGCCCACACGCCCGCGGCCGGCTCGTCGCGGTGATCGGCGCCGGCGGCGACCGGGACCGCACCAAGCGTCCGCTGATGGGGGCGGAGGCGCACCGGCTGGCGGACGCCGTGATCGTCACGGACGACAATCCGCGCTCCGAGGACCCGGCCGCCATCCGCGCCGAGGTGCTCCGCGGGGCGCCCGGTGCGCGCGACGTCGGCGACCGGCGCGAGGCGATCCGCGCCGCGGTGGCGGCACTGGGCGAGGGCGACGTGCTGGTGGTGGCCGGCAAGGGACACGAGCAAGGGCAGACCATCGCCGGCGTCACCCACCCGTTCGACGACGTGGCCGAGGTGCGCGCCGCCCTGGAGGCCGCCGCCGGTGGCTGAGCCGCTCTGGACCTCGGCCGAGATCTCCGCCGCCACCGGCGGCGCGGCGCATGGGACGTTCTCCGCCGTCGGCGTCACCTTCGACAGCCGCGAGGTTTCGCCGGGCGACCTGTTCGTGGCCCTGCCGGGCGTCCGCGACGGCCACGACTTCGTCCCGGCCGCTATGGCCGCAGGGGCCGCGGGCGCGCTCACCGCCCGTCCGACGGGGGAGGGGCTCCAGGTGCTCGTCCCCGACACATTGTGCGCGCTGGAGGCGCTGGGCGCCGCGGCGCGCGACCGCGCGTCCGCGCGCCGGGCGGCCGTCACCGGCTCGGTGGGCAAGACCAGCGTCACCCAGGCGATCGCCGCGTCCCTGCGGCTCGCAGGTCCCAGCCACAACTCCGTGAAGTCGTTCAACAACCACATCGGCGTGCCGCTGACCCTCGCCCGCATGCCGCGCCGGACGGAGCGGGCCGTGTTCGAGATCGGCATGAACCACGCCGGCGAGATCGGGCCGCTATCAAGGCTGGTGCGCCCTCATGTGGCGGTGGTGACCAATGTCGGCCCCGTGCACACGGAGAACTTCGCCGACGGCGAGGCGGGCGTGGCGCGCGCCAAGGCGGAAATCTTCGAGGGGTTGGAGCCGGGCGGCGCGGCGGTGATCCCGGCGGACGGGCCTTGGGCGGCGTTCCTGCGCGAAGCTGCGGAGGCGGCCGGCGCGCGCGTGCTCACCTTCGGCGCGGCGGCGGCGGCCCAGGCGCGTCTCCTCTCCCCCTCGATGGGGGAGAGGCCGGGTGAGGGGGTGGAGGCACGACGTGTGATGGAGGGCTCGGGAGACGTCTCCGAGGCAGACCTCCAAGGTCGCGGCTCCACCCCCATCCCCGGCCCTTCCCCCATCCAGGGGGAAGGGGGCTTCCGCGTCGTCCTGCACGATCAGGAGTTGACCGTCCGAGTCGGCCAGCCGGGCGCGCACTGGGGCGTCAACGCGGCCGCCATCCTGCTCGCGTGCGGGGAGCTGGGCGTGCCCGTCGAGACCACGCTCCAGGCGCTGGCGAGCTTCGGCGCCCTCGCGGGGCGCGGGGCGGAGGCGGTCGTGCCCATCCCCGGCGGCGCGTTCACGCTGGTGGACGAGAGCTACAACGCCAATCCGATCTCGATGCGCTCGGCCTTCGACACGCTCTCGCGCCGCCCCGGCCGCCGCGTGGTCGTGCTCACCGACATGCTGGAGCTCGGCCCCGAAGGCGAGCGGCTGCACGCCGAACTCGCCGCTCCGGTGGAGGCCGCCGGGACGGCGCTCGCCTTCTCCGCCGGCCCGCTCATGCGCGCCTTCCACGAGGCGCTTCCGCCCAGCCTGCGCGGCGCCTGGGCGCCCTCCGCGGCCGAGCTCGCGCCCCTCGTGGCTGCGGCGGTGCGTCCCGGGGACGTGGTGGTGGTCAAGGGGTCGAACGGGTCTAAAGCCTCGCTGGTCGCGGGGGCGCTGAGGGCGCTCGGCGGCGAGGGGACCGCCTGATGCTGTACCTTCTGTGGGCCTTCCTGGAGCAGCACCAGGTCCACTGGTCCGGCTTCAACCTGCTGAAGTACCTCACCTTCCGCACCGGCGCGTCGCTGTTCACCGGCCAGCTGGTGGCGGTGGCCATGGGCAGCCGCTTCATCCGCTGGATGCGCCAGCGCCAGGGCCGGGGCCAGCCCATCCGCGAGGAGGGCATCGCCCGCCACGTGCTGGAGAAGGCGGGCACGCCCACCATGGGCGGCTTCATGATCCTGTTCGGCATGACGGTGGGCACCCTGCTGTGGGCCGACCTGTCCAACCTGTACGTCTGGGTCGTGCTGCTGGTCACCGCGGGCTACGGCGCGCTCGGCTTCCTGGACGACTACGAGAAGGTCACCAAGCAGACCACGGCGGGCGTCTCGGGCAAGGCCAAGCTGGCCATCCAGTTCGGCATCGCGCTCGCGGCCACGCTGGCGGTGGTGATGCTGGGCGCCCGCTCGCCGGAGACGGCGCACTTCGAGACCTCGCTCACCTTTCCGGTGGTCAAGCAGGCGGTGCTGAACCTCGGCTGGTTCTACATTCCCTTCGGCATGATCGTGATCGTCGGCGCCTCCAACGCGGTGAACCTGACCGACGGGCTGGACGGGCTGGCCATCGTGCCGGTGATGATCGCGGCCGCCGCCTTCGGGCTGATCAGCTACCTGGTGGGCAACGCCATTTACGCCCAGTACCTGCAGGTGCACTTCGTGCCGGGTTCAGGCGAGCTTGCGGTGCTCTGCGGGGCCCTGATCGGGGCCGGCATGGGCTTCCTCTGGTACAACGCGCCGCCCGCCAAGATCTTCATGGGCGACACCGGCTCCCTGGCGCTGGGCGGGTGCCTGGGCGCCATCGCCGTGTGCACCAAGCAGGAGATCGTGCTGGCCATCGTCGGCGGCCTGTTCGTGGCCGAGGCGCTGAGCGTGATGATCCAGGTCGCCTACTACAAGCGCACCAAGAAGCGCATCTTCCTGATGGCCCCGATCCACCACCACTTCGAGAAGCTGGGCTGGGCGGAGTCCACCGTGGTGATCCGCTTCTGGATCGTGTCGATCATGCTGGCGCTGGTCGGCCTGGCGACGCTGAAGTTGCGATGACGCCCGCCCCATGATCCCCGTCGGCGGCTTCGAAGGGCGCACCGTCGCCGTGTTCGGCCTGGCGCGCACCGGGCTGACGGCTGCGCGCGCCCTTCTGGCCGGCGGCGCGCAGGTGGCGTGCTGGGACGACGGGGAGGCGGGCCGCGCCGCCGCCGAAGCCGAGAGCCTGCCGCTGGTGGACCTGCGCGAGGCCGACTGGTCGTCGTTCGCCGCCCTGCTGCTCTCCCCCGGCGTGCCGCTGACGCACCCCGAGCCGCACTGGACGGTGGGCCGCGCCCGGGCCGCGGGCGTGGAGATCGTCGGCGACGTGGAGCTGTTCGCGCGCCAGGTGAACGCCGCGGGCGAGTGGCGCCGACCCAAGGTGGCCGCCATCACCGGCACCAACGGCAAGAGCACCACCACCGCGCTCCTGGGCCACATCCTGAAGAGCGCCGGCAAGGACGCGCGTATCGGCGGCAACATCGGCGCGGGCGTGCTGGGCCTGGAGGACATGCACGGCGGCGCCGTCTACGTGCTCGAGCTGTCCAGCTATCAGCTCGACCTCACCTCCAGCCTCAAGGCGGACGCGGCGGTGTTGCTGAACATCTCGCCCGACCACCTGGACCGGCACGGCGGGATGGAGGGCTACGTCGCCGCCAAGCGCCGCGTGTTCATGAACCAGGCGGAGGGCGACACCGCCGTGGTCGGCGTGGACGATCCCTGGTGCCAGACCATCTGCACCGAGCTCGTGGCCGCGAACCGGCGCACCGTGCGGCCGATCTCAGCGGGCCGGGCCATGGGCCGCGGCGTCTACGCCCTGCAGGGCTTCCTGTACGACGCCACGGGCGACCGGGCGGCCGACGTGGCGGACCTCGCCAAGGCGCGCGCGCTCACCGGGCGGCACAACCACCAGAACGCGGCGGCCGCCTACGCCTGCGCCCTGGCGCTCGGCGTCTCCGCCACCGACGCGGCCCGCGCGCTGCTGAGCTTCCCGGGCCTCGCGCATCGGATGGAGGAGGTGGGCCGGGTCGGCGCGGTGCGGTTCATCAACGACAGCAAGGCGACCAACGCCGACGCCGCGCGCCAGGCCATGTGCGCCATCCCCCGCTTCCGCTGGATCGCCGGCGGCCGCGCCAAGGCGGGCGGGATCGAGCCCCTGTCCGACCTGTTCGACCGGGTCGAGCGCGCCTACCTGATCGGAGAGTCCGCCCCCGACTTCGCCCGCTCGCTGGAGGGCCGCGCCCCCGTGACGCAGTGCGGCACGCTGGAGGCCGCCGTCGCCGCCGCCGCCGCCGACGCCCAGGCGAGCGGGGGCGAGGAGGTGGTGCTCCTCAGCCCCGCCTGCGCCAGCTTCGACCAGTTCCCCGACTTCGAAGTCCGCGGCGACGCCTTCCGCGCCGCCGCCGAGGCGCTGGGCGCGGTGCGGGAGTGACGTCACTCCCCCCCGTCGCCCTCGGGCCTGACCCGAGGGCCGGGCGCCGGTCGTGCGCGACCTCGCCAGCGCGCACCACGCTCGGCCCTCGGGTCAAGCCCGAGGGCGACGGAGCGGGGCGGCAGGGGTCAAAGGTTCAGATCGAGGTAGAGGTCGCGCCACTCGGGGTTCTCGCGCTCGACCAGCTCCAGCTTCCAGGTGCGCCGCCAACGCTTGAGCGCCCGCTCGCGGCGGGTCGCTTCCGTCATCAGGTCAACACGCCCTGATGTAGACGGCCGGACAGACGAACCGACCAGCCACTCTCGCTGTCCATTCCCCCGTCGCCCTCGGGCTTGACCCGAGGGCCGGGCGCCGGTCGTGCGCGACCTCGCCAGCGCGAGCGCGCGCCACGCTCGGCCCTCGGGTCAAGCCCGAGGGCGACGGGGTTCAGGCGGTGGGTCAAAGGTTCAGATCGAGGTAGAGGTCGCGCCACTCGGGGTTCTCGCGCTCGACAAGCTCCAGCTTCCAAGTGCGCCGCCAACGCTTGAGCGCCCGCTCGCGGCGGATCGCCTCCGTCATCAGGTCGTGAGGCTCGAACCATACCAGCCGCGTGCAACCATACTTGCGCGTAAAGCCCGGGAGCAGGCTCTCCCGATGTTCATACGCCCTTCGAGCTAGATCGTTGGTGGAGCCGACGTACAGGACGCCCAGGGGCCGCGACGCCATGATGTAGACGGCTGGGTAGACGAACCGGCTAGCCACCCTCGCCCTCCACTCCCACCTTCGTCGCCCTCGGGCTTGACCCGAGGGCCGGGCGCCGGTCGTGCGCCACGTTCGAGCGTCAGCCGGCGCCACGCTCGGCCCTCGGGTCAAGCCCGAGGGCGACGGAGGTGGGGAACAACGGAGCGCCAGCGGCGACGCGTCGCATGGTTAAGCTCGGCGGAGTGCGGCAGGATCGTGATGGCTCCGCGTGAAGTGCGGGTCCGCCAGCGCCGCAGCCGTCGAAGTCCGGCCCGCGCCGCCGACCCCCATGCCGGCTCCCATGCTCGACGCCCTCGCCCTCGCCGCCACGGCGATGCTCGCCTACGTCTACACCATGCGCCCGCAGTCCCGCCCGTAAGGTCAACGCGCGCTTAACCCTGCCCGGCCAGGGTGGGGCATGGCCTCGACCTATGCGCCGCACGCCTTCGCCCGGACCGACCGCTCGGCGCTCGGCCTGTGGTGGTGGACCACCGATCGCCTGCTGCTGGGCGCCACCGCCGTCCTGATCGGGCTGGGGGTGATGCTGTCGTTCGGCTCCAGCCCCGCCGCCGCCGCGCGGACGGGGATGCACGACCCGTTCCACTACGCCCTGCGCCAGTGCGTGTTCGGCGCCATCGCCGCCGCGGTGCTGGTGGGCGTGTCGATGCTCTCGCCGCGCGGGATCCGGCGCGTGGCCTTCTTCGGCTACCTGGCCGCCATCGGCGTGATGCTGATCCTGCCCATCGCCGGCCACTCGGCCAAGGGCGCGGCGCGCTGGCTGCAGCTCGGCCCGTTCTCGCTGCAGCCCAGCGAGTTCATGAAGCCCTGCCTGGTCACCCTGGCCGCCTGGATGTTCTCGGAGGCGCAGAAGGGCAGGGGCGTTCCCGGGGTGTCCATCGCCTTCGGCCTCTACGGCCTGGCCGTCGCGCTGCTGCTGGTGCAGCCGGACGTGGGGCAGACGGTGCTGATCACCATCGCCTTCGGCGCGGCCTTCTTCATGGCCGGCGTGCCCTTCAAGTGGATCGGCATCATGGGCGGGGTGGCCGCCGGCGGCTTCGTCACCCTGGCGCTGACGATGAGCCACGTGACGGCGCGCTTCCGCAAGTTCCTGTCGCCCGACAAGGCCGACACCCACCAGGTGGACAAGGCGGCCGAGGCGATCGCCGCGGGCGGCCTGTTCGGCAAGGGGCCGGGCGAGGGCCTGATGAAGCGCCACGTGCCCGACCTGCACACCGACTTCATCTACTCGGTGGCCGCCGAGGAGTACGGGCTGATGTTCTCGCTCGCGCTGATCTCGCTGTTCGCCATCCTCGTGGTGCGCGGCCTCTACCGCGCCATGAAGCTGTCCGACGGGTTCGAGCAGGTGGCGGCGGCGGGGCTGTTCGTGCTGGTGGGGCAGCAGGCGCTGATCAACGTGGCGGTGAACTTGAACCTGATCCCGACGAAGGGCATGACCCTGCCGTTCATCAGCTACGGGGGCTCCTCCATGATCGCCATGGGGCTCACGCTCGGGATGGCGCTGGCGCTCACCCGCCGCCGCCCGGGCGCCTACGCCGCCTTCGAGGGCCCCGCGCGGGCGGGCGTCGCCCTTGGCTGAGGCGTCCGAGGGCTCGGGTGCGGGCCGCGTCGCCGTCGTCGCCGCCGGGGGCACCGGCGGCCACCTGTTCCCCGCCGAGGCCCTGGCGCGCGAGCTGGGCGGGCGCGGCTGGCGGGTGGTGCTGGCCACCGACTCGCGCGGCGCCCAGTATGCGGGCGACTTCCCCGCCGAGGAGCGGCTGGCGCTGGAGGCGGCCACCTTCCGCTCCGGCGACCTGCTCGGCATGGCGCGCGCGGGGCTGGCGATCACGGCGGGCGTCTCCAGCGCGCGCAAGGCCTTCCGTCGGCTGAGGCCCGCGGTGGTGTGCGGCTTCGGCGGCTACCCCTCCCTGCCGGCGCTGCTGGCGGCGAGGGGGCGGCGCATCCCCACCGTGATCCACGAGCAGAACTCGGTGCTCGGCCGGGTGAACCGCTACCTGGCCCCGAGGGTGGACGCGGTGGCCTGCGCCTTTCCGATCCTGGGCAAGGCGACGCCGAGGATCGCTGCCCGGGCGCGCACCGTGGGCAACCCCGTGCGCCCCGCCATCCGCGAGCTCTACGATCGCCCGTACCCTGAGCTGGGCCCTTCCGTTCGCCTGCTGGTCACGGGCGGCAGCCAGGGCGCGCGACTTCTGTCAGAGCTCGTGCCGGACGCGGTGAGGCTGCTGCCCGAGGATCTGCGCGTGCGGCTGCGCGTGGAGCAGCAGACCCGTATGGAGTCGATGGAGTTCGCCCGCCGCGCCTACCGCGAGGCGGGGGTGGAGGCGGAGGTCGCGCCCTTCTTCCGCAACATGGCGGGCCGGCTGGAGGCGGCGCACCTGGTGATCGGCCGGGCGGGCGCCTCCACGGTGTGCGAGCTGGCGGTGGCGGGGCTGCCGTCGGTGCTGGTGCCGCTGCCGAGCTCGGCCGACAACCACCAATGGTTCAACGCCAAGGTGCTGGTGGACGCCGGCGCGGCCGTCTCCCTCGACGAGAACGGCCTCACCGCCGAGCAGGTGGCCGGGGTGCTGCGCGAGATGATCGAGACGCCGGGCGAGCTCGCCCGCCGCTCCGCCGCGGCCCGCGGCGTGGCCCGGCCGGACGCCGCGGAGAAGCTGGCCGACCTCGTGGAGGCCACCGCGCGCTAGCCCCCCCGCAATGCGCTCGTGCTCACCTCCTCCGTCGCCCTCGGGCTCGACCCGAGGGCCGGGCGCGGATCGTGCGCCGCCCCACCCGTGGAGCCGCTGACGGCTCGGCCCTCGGGTCGAGCCCGAGGCGACGGGCAGGGTGATGCGGGGCCTCGCCACCCGGCGCGCACCGCATTAATCACCGACGCATGGCCTCCAAGCTTCGACCGACGCCGTTCGCCCTCGGCCCCGTGCACTTCGTCGGGATCGGCGGCATCGGCATGAGCGGCATCGCCGAGATCATGCTGCGCATCGGCTACCAGGTGCAGGGCAGCGACGCCAAGGCGAGCGCCAACACCGAGCGGCTGGCGGCGCTGGGCGCGCGCATCTTCACGGGCCATGACGCCGCCAACATCGAGGGCGCGAGCGCCGTGGTCTACTCCACCGCCATCCGGCCGGAGAACCCGGAGTTCGCCGCCGCCCGCGAGAAGCGCCTGCCGCTGGTGCGCCGCGCCGAGATGCTGGCGGAGCTGATGCGCCTGCAGTTCTCGGTGGCCGTGGGCGGCACGCACGGGAAGACCACCACCACCAGCATGATCGCCGCCCTGCTCGACGCGGGCGGGCTGGACCCCACGGTGGTCAACGGCGGGATCATCAACGCCTACGGCACCAACGCCAAGGTCGGCGACGGCGACTGGATCGTGGTGGAGGCCGACGAGAGCGACGGCAGCTTCCTGCGCCTGAAGTCCACCGTGGCGGTGGTCACCAACATCGACGCCGAGCACCTGGACCACTGGGGGGACTTCGACGCCGTGCGGAGGGGCTTCTGCGACTTCGTGGAGAACATCCCCTTCTACGGCTTCGCCGCCGTTTGCCTCGACCACCCGGAGGTGCAGGCCCTCGCCGCCCGTGTGGAGAACCGCCGCCTCGTCACCTACGGCGTCAGCCCGCAGGCCGAGGTGCGCGCCACCCGCATCGACATGGGCCCCGAGGGCGCGGACTTCGACGTGCGCATCCAGCCCCGGGACGGCGAGGTGATGGAGTGGCGCGGCCTCAAGCTGCCCATGACCGGCCAGCACAACGTGCTGAACAGCCTGGCCGCCCTCAGCGTCGCCCGCGAGCTAGGGCTCGACGAGGACGCCATCCGCCGCGGCCTGGCCGGCTTCGGCGGCGTGAAGCGGCGCTTCACCACCACGGGCGTGGCCCGCGGCGTGCGCGTGGTGGACGACTATGGCCACCACCCCGTCGAGATCGCCGCCGTGCTCAAGGCGGCGCGAGAGGTGCAGTCGGGCGGCGACGGCCGCGTGATCGCCGTCGTGCAGCCCCACCGCTACACGCGCCTGCGCGATCTCTTCGCCGAGTTCAGCGCCTGCTTCCACGACGCCGACACCGTAGTCGTCGCCGACGTCTACGCCGCGGGCGAGGCGCCCATCGAGGGCGCCAGCCGCGACGCCCTGGTGGAGGGCCTGCGCCGCTACGGACACCGCCACGTGCTGCCGCTGGAGGGCGCGACCCAGCTGCCCCGCCTGATCGCGCAGGAGGCCAGGCCGGGCGACCTCGTGGTGCTGCTGGGCGCCGGCGACATCACCAGCTGGGCCTACGCCCTGCCGGGCCAGCTGGAGGCGCTGGCCGCATGACCACCGAGATCACCGGCGGGTGCCAGTGCGGAGCGGTTCGTTACACCCTGGCCCGCGTCCCCGACACCGAGTTCTGTCACTGCCGCATGTGCCAGCGCGCCGTGGGCAACGTGTTCGCCGCGCTATCCATGGTGGCCAAGGACGAGCTGCGCTGGACCAAGGGGAAGCCCGCCTTCTATCGCAGCTCCAGCGTGGCGCAGCGCGGCTTCTGCCGGGAATGCGGCACGCCTCTGACCTTCGCCTACGACGACCGCCTGCGCATCGAGGTGACCACCGGCAGTCTCGACGACCCGGAGATCGCGCCGGTGCAGGAGCATTTCGGCGTGGAGTCCCGCCTCTCCTGGCTGCACGTGAACGAGGACCTGCCCCACCACCGTACCGGCGAGAGCGCAGACTCGCCGGTCAACGACGCCAGCTTCCGCTCGAACCAGGGCGCGCGATGAGCGCGGTCCTCATCTTCCCTCCCCCTCGCGGGGAGGGGGGACCAGGCGAAGCCTGGTGGGTGGGGGGCGTCCCGGGCGCGACCTCGGCCAAGTTGGCGTTCGCGAGATGGCGAACTCTTTCAGAGCTCACGGCTGCGGCCCCCCACCCACCATCCTTCGGCTGGTCCCCCCTCCCCGCAAGGGGGAGGGAAGAGCCGTCGTGACCGACTGGCGCGATCGCCTGCCGGCCGTCCGCGGACGCGTGCAACGCGACGCGGAGCTGGCGCCCTTCACCTGGCTGCGCGTGGGTGGGCCGGCGGACCTCCTGTTCCTGCCGGCCGACGAGGCCGACCTTGCGGTCTTCCTCTCGGCGCTCGACCCCGGCGTGCCGCTCACCGTGCTCGGCGTCGGCTCCAACACCCTGGTGCGCGACGGCGGGGTGGAGGGCGTGGTCGTGCGCCTGGGCAAGGGCTTCGCCGCCGTGGAGCCCGGGGAGGGCGCCACGATCATCGCGGGCGCAGCGGTGCTCGACGCCGCGCTGGCCAAGGCGGCGGCGGCCGCCGGGATCGCGGGGCTGGAGTTCTTCGTCGGCGTGCCCGGCACGGTGGGCGGGGCGGTGGCCATGAACGCCGGCTGCTACGGCGCCGAGACGCGCGAGGTCTGCACCCGCGCCCACGGCCTCGACCGGCAGGGCCGCCAGGTGACCTTCGACCGCCCGCTAGACTGGACCTATCGCCATGGCTGGGGCCCGGAGGACGGCGTGATCGTGACCCGCGCTGACTTCCGCGGCCGCCCCGACCAGCCCGTCGCCGTGGAGCGCCGCATGGGCGAGATCACCGCCCGCCGCGAGAAGAGCCAGCCCATCCGCGAGAAGACCGGCGGCTCCACCTTCCGCAACCCCGAGGGGCACAGCGCCTGGAAGCTCGTCGACGACGCGGGCTGGCGCGGCAAGCTGCACCGCGGGACGGGCGGCGGCGCCATGTTCAGCCCCCTCCACAGCAACTTCCTCATCAACCCTGGAGCGGCGACCGCCGCCGACCTTGAGGGCCTGGGCGAGGCGGTCCGCGCCGACGTGCTCGCCCAGGCGGGCGTCGAGCTGCAGTGGGAGGTGAAGCGCGTCGGGCGTCCGGCCCCGCCGCCCGGCTCGTCCGGCTGAGGCGCCCGCGTTCAGGCGCTCACGCGGGTCAGGTCGCGGCGCCAGGTGGGGCGATCGACGGCGCCCCAGTCGTACTTGTAGGGCTCCCGGCCGCGCAGGAAGTGGATCTCCCGAATCCCCTCGTCGGCCGCCGCCTGGAAGGCGTGGGCCAGCAGCCGTGCGCCCGGCCCCCAGCGCTCCAGCTCGGGATCGAACCCGCTGAGGTACAGGTGCGCCCCCGTGCGGTCGTGCAGCGCCAGGAGCACCGCCGCAGGCCGCCCGCCCAGGTCGAGCCGATGCAGGCGGAGCGCGCCGTCGGCGTGGAGCTCGGGCGCGAGCCGGCCCACGAAGTCGCGCATCAGGGGCTCGGTCAGCACGCCCGCCTCGCCGCGCCGCTCCCACCGGGCGGCGTGCAGGCGGAACAGCTGCGCCACCGCGGGCGCCAGAGACCGGGAGTCCGCCGTGGTGAACGCGGCGGGCGGGCCGTCGCGCTCGGCGCGGCGCCGGAAGGCCTCGAACTTGCGGCGCCGGCGCGCCGGCAGGCCGTCCAGCCCGCTCGGCCCGAGCACGGGGGCGACGGGGCAGGTCTCGTCCGGCCCTCGCGCCTCTCGCCATCCGGCGGGCGCCCGGGCGTGGAGCAGGGCGCTTCCGGCGCGGAGTTGGCGCAGCTCCATGCGCACAAGCGCCTGCGCCTGCGCCTGCGCCCCGCGCGCCATCTCGGACAGCAGCAGGTCGGCGAGCTCCGGTCGGCCGGGCTCAACCAGCACGTCGCCGTAGTCCGTCGGCCCGGTGGCCGCCAGCAGCAGCGTTCCGCGCCAGGAGAAGACCACCGCCAGGCCCGCCAGCCGTCCCCGCTCGCGGATGGCGACGGCGAACGTGCGGTCGGGGGCGTGCGACCGCGCCCAGGCCAGCACCGCGCCGGGCGCCTGGAACGGGGTGGCCTCCGCGCGCGCCCACAGCGCCAGCCACTCCTGGCGCAACGGCTCGAGCGCGGCGAGCCCGCCGATGCGCTCGACGACCAACGCCGCCGGGCGCTCGGGACGCGGCGGCCGGTTCCGGACACCGTTCGGCTGGAGCTCAGAAAAGCTGGGGGTCTGCACGAGGCGCCTCGGCGAGCGGACGCCCTAACCTGTCTCCGAAGCTCAGATCCTCCAACGCAGATCGGCTGCTGGCCGAGTGCAGCTCAGCTGACAGCCGAGCTCGAGCGGGTGAGCGGAGCCGCCCTCAGCCCCAGCGCGCCTTCGCCTGGGCCAGCAGGAGCGCCAGCGCTTCGGGCTTGACGCGCCAGCCGGGCGGCAGGCTGCCGGACGACGCGCCGAGCGCCCGGTTCATCCTGGTCAGCGCGCCCGTCCTGGCGCTCGCGTCCTCGAAGACCACCAGCGTCGTGCTCTTGGCGCGCCACACGCCGAAGGCGTCCACCGCGCTCCAGGGCCAGACCCGTTTGCGCCACAGCATCTGCAGCGTCAGGCCTTCGGGCGACACCACCAGCCGCCCGGGCCAGGCCAGCTGCGCCGCCCCCACCGCGGCGCCAAGTCCGAAGAAGGCGGCGCAGAACCAGCCGACCACGCCCGTGAAGCCGGGCTCCCGCCGCATCAGCAAGCCGAGAACCGCGAAGCCCGCGCCGGCGGCCGTGAGGAGGGCGGCCTTCCAGCGCGCCTGCCGGATGACGATGGCGGCGTCGCCGACCAGCAGGGAGGGCGGCGCGCCGGGAGGGGCGGGCAGGTTCACCGCCGCATGGAGCGGGCCGCCGAACGTTGCGTCAATGCACAACCGCCGCCTCACCCTCGCCGCGAACCGCCCGTACGGCTCACGAGCTTGGCGGTAGGCCGGGCGGGGAGACTCCCATGGGCGCCTACGTCTTGATGGTCTTCAGCGGCGACGGGCAGCTCGCAGGGCTGGAGACGCTCTTCGCCGCCGACGATGCGCTCGCCGCCCTGACCGCGCCGACCCTGCTGCCGCCGGACGACGCCGCCGGGCGCGTGGAGGTCTGGCGCGACGCGGCGCTGGTGAGCACGATCGGCTACGACCCCGCCGCAGCCGACTGGGGCGTCTGAGCCGCACGCCCCCGCTTCGCCCGCGCGCGCGAAGCGGCTAAGCGCGAGGCTCCTCCCGGAGCCGCCGCCATGTCCGACCCGCGTCCGTCCGACCGCCCGCTCGCCGGCCGGCGCGTGGCCGTCCTCATGGGCGGGATCTCGTCCGAGCGGGAGATCAGCCTCTCCACCGGCGCCGGCTGCGTGGCGGCGCTGGAGCGGCTGGGCGCGCGCGTCTCGCCGGTGGACGCCGGCCGCGACCTCGCCGAGGTGCTGGCCCGGCTCAGGCCCGACGTGGCGCTGAACGTGCTCCACGGCGTGTGGGGCGAGGACGGGTGCGTGCAGGGCGTGCTGGAGACGCTGGCCATCCCCTACACCCACTCGGGCGTGCTCGCCTCCGCACTGGCGGCGGACAAGACCAAGGCCAAGGCGGTCATGGCGGCGGCGGGCGTGGTCGTGCCCGGCGGCGGGCTGTTCGACCGCATGGAGGTGGCCGCGCGCCACGTGCTGCCGCCGCCCTACGTCGTGAAGCCCAACGCCGAGGGCTCCTCCGTCGGCGTGTTCCTGGTGTTCGAGGGCGCGAACCGCCCGCCCCAGCAGGTCGCTGCGGACGACTGGACCTATGGCGAGCAGGTGGTGGTGGAGCCCTACGTCGCCGGGCGGGAGATGGCGGTGTCCGTGCTGGGCGAAGCGACCGGCGCGCGGGCCCTGGCGGTCACCGATATCGTCTCGGCCACCGGCTGGTACGACTACAAGGCCAAGTACGGGCAGGGCGGCTCGCGCCACATCCTGCCGGCGCAGCTGCCGCCCGGCGTCACGGAGCGCGCGCTGAGGCAGGCGGAGCTCGCGCACGTGGCTCTGGGTTGCCGCGGCGTGACCCGGTCCGACTTCCGTTATGACGACAGTAAGGATGAACTGGTCTTGTTGGAGCTGAACAACCAGCCCGGCATGACCCCGACCTCCCTCACGCCCGAACAGGCCGCTCACACCGGCATGACCTACGACCAGCTGGTGCTGTGGCTCGTGGAGGACGCCTCGTGCCATCGGTGATCCGACCCGCCGCGCGCGGGGCCAAGCCCGCGGCCAAGGTCCCGCGCGCCCGGGGCCGCGCGCCTGCGGCCTACGCCCCCGGCAAGCTCGGGGCGGGCGGGCAGGCGGGCGTGGCCCGGGGCTCCGTCGTGATCGCCAGCGCCGCCGTCCTCGGGCTCGCCGCCGTCGCCGTGCTCGCCACGGGCGGGCGCGGGGCGGCGCTGGTCTCCGCTGCGGCCGGGGCTGTGGACGCGCGGCTGGGCGCCACGGGCTTCAGGGTGGCGCATGTGGAGCTGCAGGGCGTCTCCGCCGCGGCCGCCGCCGACGTGCTGCGGGCGGCCGACGTGCGCGCCGGGCTTCCGATCCTCGGCCTCGACCTGGAGGCCGTGCGCGCCCGGGTGGAGGGCGTGGGCTGGGTCCGCTCCGCCCGCGTGCTGCGCTTCCTGCCCGACACCGTGGTGATCGCCGCCGCCGAGCGCCCGCGCCTGGCGGTGTGGCAGCTGAACGGCCGCACCTACGTGATCGACAAGGACGGCGCGCCCATCCCCGAGGCGGACGCCGGCCGCTTCGCCGACCTGCCGCTGGTGGTGGGCGAGGGGGCCAACGAGGCGGCGGGCGCGGTGCTGCCCCTCCTGGCCGCGCGTCCCCGCCTGCTCGCCCGCGTCGACGCCCTGGTGCGGGTGGACGGCCGCCGCTGGGACCTGCGGCTCAAGGACGGCGGCATCGTCCAGCTGCCCGCCACGGGCGAGGACGGGGCGCTGCTGCAGCTCGACCAGCTGGACGCCCGGGCGCGCCTGCTGGAGCTCGGCTTCGCGCGGGTGGACCTGCGCGATCCGGAGACGGTGACGGTGCGGCCGCGCGGGGCTCCGGCCCCAGCACCGCCCGCGGCTGCGGCGACGACGGCGTGATCGGGACGCTTGTGATCGGGACGGGGGCGTAGACAGCATGGGCAAGCCGACGGATCGGAGCGGGCGCGAGGGGCTGAAGGGCCTCACGGGGCAGCGCCAGCCGCTGGTCGCCGCCGTGGACCTGGGCGCCTCCAAGATCGGCTGCTTCATCATGAAGCCCGACGGCGCGGTGCGCGACACGCGCGAGGTGCAGGTCGCCGGAGTCGGCTACGTCAAGAGCCGGGGCGTGCGCGGCGGCGCGGTGGTGGACGTGGACGACGCCGCCCAGGCGCTCGCCCAGGCGGTGGAGCGCGCGGAGGCCATGGCCGGCGTCACCGTGCAGGGCGTCGTGCTGACCTCGGCCGGCGGCCAGCTCGCCTCCGTGAGGCTGCAGGCGCAGGTGAGCCTGGGCGCCCGGCCCGTGAGCGACCACGATCTCTCCCGCGCCCTCCAGCTGGCCCTGGCGCAGGCGCGCTTCCCCGGCCGCCGCGCCATCCACCTCCTGCCCATCGCCTGGTCGGTGGACGGCCAGCGCAACGTGCGCGACCCGCGCAACATGTTCGGCCGCGTGCTGGGGCTCGAGCTTCTGGTCGTCACCATGGCCGAGACCAGCTGGGCGACGCTGGCCCAGTGCGTGGAGATGGTGCACCTGCAGCTGGAGGGCGTGGTCGCCGCCCCCTTCGCCTCCGCCCTCGCCGCGCTGGAGGAGGACGAGATGGACCTCGGCTGCGTGTGCGTGGACATGGGCGGCGGCTCCACCAGCGCCGCCGTGTTCGCCGGCGGCAGCCTGGTGCACGTGGACAGCCTGGGCGTGGGCGGCATGCACGTGACCAACGACATCGCCCGCGGGCTCTCCACCACGCTGGCGGGCGCCGAACGGATCAAGACGCTGCACGGCAGCGCCATCGCCAGCGCCAACGAGGACCGCGAGACCATCGAGGCCCCGCCCCGCGGCGACGACCCGGCCGCCGGCCCCGTGGTGGCGCCCCGCAGCCTGCTGAAGGGCGTGATCGCCCCTCGCCTGGAGGAGACGCTGGAGCTGGTGCGCGACCGGCTGAGGAGCTCCGGCGCGCCCATCGACCCGGGCGCCGGCGTGGTGCTGACCGGCGGCGCCAGCCAGCTGACCGGCGTGCGAGAGCTCGCCGTGCGCGTGTTCGACCGCCCGGTGCGCCTGGCGCGGCCTCGCCGTGCGCCGCACCTGGCCGAGGCCGCCGCCGGCCCCGCCTTCTGCGCCGCCGCCGGCGTGCTCCAGCGCGCCGCCTTCGGCCCGCGCGAGGCCGTCGCCTCCCGCGGCGTCGCCTCCCGCCCCGCCGGCCCGCCGGTGGACGCCGACGCCGGCGTGATCCAGCGCGCCGCCGGCTGGCTGCGCGCGAACCTGTAGGGCCGGCGTTGCGCGCGCGGATGTCGCGGCTGCGGCAGGCGTCTGCGACAAGGCGTTGTGCCGCCTGCGATCTTCTCCACAGTCCTTTGGGGTTGGGTGGCTTCCCTGGCCGCCGACTCGCCTTATCCGGTTAACCGCGAATTAAGCATCCGGGCGCGTACTGGGCAGAACCTGCCGGGGACGCGCCCCCGAACCAGCGGCGGATCGGATGAAGCCCATGCCCATCAACCTCTCGGCGCCTCCCGCCACCGAGCTGAAGCCCCGCATCGTCGTGTTCGGCGTCGGCGGGGCCGGCGGCAACGCGGTCAACAACATGATCGAGGCCGGGCTCGAAGGCGTCGAGTTCGTGGTGGCCAACACCGACGCGCAGCAGCTCGCCTTCGCCAAGACCGACCGGCGCATCCAGCTGGGCGCCACGGTGACGCAGGGCCTGGGCGCCGGGGCCCACCCCGAGGTGGGCATGAGCGCCGCCGAGGAGAGCCTGCCGGAGATCGCCGAGCACCTCGAAGGCGCGCACATGGTGTTCATCACCGCCGGCATGGGCGGCGGCACCGGCACGGGCGCGGCGCCCGCCATCGCCCGCGCGGCGCGCGAGCGCGGCATCCTGACGGTGGGCGTGGTCACCAAGCCCTTCACCTTCGAGGGCCGCCACCGCATGCGGCTGGCCGACACCGGCGTGACGGAGCTGACGCGCTTCGTCGACACGCTGATCGTGATCCCCAACCAGAACCTGTTCCGCGTGGCCAACGAGCGGACCACCTTCGCCGAGGCCTTCGGCATGGCGGACCAGGTGCTGCACTCGGGCGTGCGCTCCATCACCGACCTGATGGTGCTGCCCGGCCTGATCAATCTCGACTTCGCCGACGTGCGCGCGGTGATGACCGAGATGGGCAAGGCCATGATGGGCACCGGCGAGGCGGGCGGCGAGGACCGCGCCCTGCAGGCCGCGCAGAACGCCATCCAGAACCCGCTGCTGGACGAGGTGTCGCTCCGGGGCGCCAAGGCCGTGCTGGTGAACGTCACCGGCGGCCTCGACATGACGCTGCTGGAGGTCGACGAGGCCGCCAACGCCATCAGCTCCGAGGTGGACCCCGACGCCAACATCATCTTCGGCGCGGCCTTCGACCCGACGCTGGACGGCAAGATCCGCGTGTCGGTGGTGGCCACCGGCATGGAGAGCGCCCAGCGCGCCGCCGAGCCGGTGATCCGCCCCTCGCTGGCCAATTCGCCGGTGAGCAGCGTGCGGCAGGCGGCGGGCGCGCCGACTCCGGCTCCCGCGCCCCATCCGCAGCCCGTTCCCATCGCCGCCCGCGCGGAGGAGCCCCTCCTCTGGTCCGAGCCCGCGGCGGCCGCCCGCGAGGCGGCGCCCGAGCCCGTCGAGACGCTTCCCCTGGTCGCCAGCGACTACAAGCCCGGGGCCGCCGAGCCGGTGATCACCCAGCCGGTGCGTCGCATCGTGGACGCCGCCGTCGCCGAGCCGGAGGACGGTCTGGAGTTCGACCCGCTGCCCGGACGCCGCCACGCGGACCTCGGCGGTCCCCGCACCTACAGCCGCCCCGGCCAGCCGCCGCTGCCCGATCCGCGCAGCGCGCCCGAGCCGCGCCGCGGCCTGCTCAGCCTGTTCGGCGGTCGGCCCCGGTACGACACCGCGCCGGCCCCGTCGCCCGCGCCCATGGCCTCGCGGGGCGGAGCCGCCGCCCAGCCTGCCCCCGCGCCGGAGGCGCTGGACGCCACGGACGACCTGGACATCCCCTCGTTCCTGCGCCGCCTCGCCAACTGAGGCCGCCGCCCATGAAGCGGGAAGGGCCGGCCGTGCGCCGGCCCTTTTCGCGTTGCGGACGGGCTCGCCTTCCCGGCGAAACAGTCGGAAACCCGACTTGTCTTGGCCGGACTCGGCCCAGCTTCTAGGTCGGTGTTGGGCGCTTCCCCCTCGCCCGGAGTGAGTTCATGCCCGAAGCGTTCCAGCACACCCTGCGCTCGGCCGTGGGCTGCGAGGGGGTGGGGCTGCACGGCGGCAAGCCCGTCCGGCTGACGCTGAAGCCCGCGGTCGAGAACGCCGGGATCGTCTTCGTCCGCACCGACATCGCCGACCGCGACAATCGCGTGCCCGTCTCGGCCGAGGCCGTGTGCCGCACCGTGCTCCACACCGAGATCGTGAACGGCGCGGGCGTGGTGGTCTCCACCATTGAACACCTGATGGCCGCGCTGGCCGCGCTCGGCGTCGACAACGCCGTGGTGGAGCTGGACGGCCCCGAGCTGCCGATCATGGACGGCTCGGGGCTGGAGTTCGTGCGGCTGATCGACCGCGCCGGCCTGCGCCGGCAGGGCGCCCCGCGCCGCTACCTGGAGATGACCGCCCGGGTGGAGGTGGAGGACGGCCCCAAGCGCGCCGCGCTCGAGCCCTCTCCGCTGTTCGAGCTGGACGTGTCCATCGACTTCGCCGCCGCCTGCATCGGCCGCCAGCGCGTGGCCCTGGCGGTGGACGCCGCAAGCTTCCGCCGCGAGCTGATGGACTGCCGCACCTTCGGCTTCGCCGCCGACGTGCACGCCCTGCGCAGCCTGGGCCTCGCCCGCGGCGGCGGCATGCACAACGCGGTGGTGGTGGACGGGGACAGGGTGCTGAACCCCGAGGGTCTGCGCCGCCCGGACGAGTTCGTGCGCCACAAGGCGCTGGACACGGTGGGCGACCTCTATGTGCTCGGCATGCCGGTGCTGGGCCGCTTCGAGGCGGTGCTGGTGGGCCACGCCCTGAACAACCGCCTGGCTCGCGCCGTGTCGGCCACGCCCTCGGCGTGGCGGGTGCGCACGTTCGCCCCGGAACTCGCCGAGGCGGTCTGAAGCCTAAAGCGGGCGGCGCGCCCCGTGGCGGATGCGCAGGATGCTCACCGTCCGGTCTTCCACGAGATACAGCACCAAGTAGGCGCCGAAGACCAACTCCCTCGATCCGTCGGCGGCAGGACGGCCACGATTCGGGAACGTTTCGAGCGAGTTCACGGCAGCCGTCAGGTCCTCGATGAAGCGGTCTGCGGCTCCGAGCGCAATGAACACGTGTATGTCGGCGAGGTCGCTTCGCGCTTCCAGCGACCAGCTTACCGCGTACGAGTCGTGGACCATTCCGCGGAGCTTAGGCTGGCCGCGAAGCAGGAGGGTTGAACGCTATTCGCCGACCTCGGGCGGGGGGAGGGGCTTGTCGCTGCCCCATGAGCGCACCCATCGCATGATGGCTTCGTGCGAAATTACGCGACCCGCGCGCACATCGGCCCAGGCCCGAGCATCCGCCGCACGTTCAGACGCATCGTCCTGAGCGTCGGGGTGATCCGTCGGTTTGCGGGCGGGCTCCATTCTCGCAGCCTAGCACGAGTTGAGAACCTCGCGGGCCCTGCGCTGAGCCCCCGCGGCGTCGCGCCGCCGTGGCGCCATCTTCGCCTGCGAGGTAGAGGGTTCCATCCGCCGCGAGCCGTCCCACGGCTTCGCGTGCCTGCGCCTTCTCCGATAGGTCCGCCCGTGTCGCTCCGCCGCTCCAGCTCCGTCGTCCTCGTCGCGCTCCTGGCCGGCGCCGCCGCGCTCGGCGGCTGCGCCTCCTTCCGCAACCGCAGCAAAGGGCCGCAGCAGGATCTGTCCTACCAGGAGCGGCCGGTGGAGCTGCTCTACTCCACGGGCGCCACCAAGCTGGATCGGCGGCAGTGGGCCGAGGCGGTCAGCTACTTCGACGAGGTGGAGCGCCAGCACCCCTATTCGGAGTGGGCCCGCCGCGCCGTGCTGATGGAGGCCTACGCCCACTACATGCGCGACGACTACGAGGACGCGACGGCCGCCGCCGACCGCTTCATCTCGCTGTACCCGGGCAATCCCTCGGCGGCCTACGCGTACCACCTCAAGGCGCAGTGCTGGTTCGAGCAGATCACCGACGTCGGCCGCGACCAGGGCACCACGGAGCAGGCGCTGGCCGCGCTCAACGAGGTGCGTCGCCGGTTCCCCGAAAGCGAATACGCCACCGACGCCAAGCTGAAGATCGACATGGTCCAGGACCAGCTGGCGGGCAAGGAGATGACCGTCGGCCGCTGGTACCTGCGCCAGGGCCAGCCCGCCGCCGCCATGGGCCGCTTCAAGACGGTGGTCGACCGCTACCAGACCACAAGCCACACGCCCGAGGCGCTCTACCGGCTGGTGGAGGCCAACCTCACGCTCGGCCTGGTGGACGAGGCCAAGAAGGACGGGGCGGTGCTGGGCTTCAACTACCCGGGCGACCCCTGGTACGGGGACGCCTACGCGCTGCTGACGTCCAAGGGCCTGCGCCCGCAGGTGGCGCCCAAGGCGGGCAACCGGCTGCTGCGCATGCCGATGCCCCACATCGGCATGCCGCGCCTGTTCGGTAAGGGCTGACGCGCTCGCGCCGTCTGCCGCGCCGGGGCGAACGCGTGTAAGCCCTCGGCCGATGCTGACGGCTCTGTCCATCCGCGACGTGGTGCTGATCGAGGCGCTGGACCTCGCCCCCGCCGCGGGCCTGACCGCGCTCACGGGCGAGACCGGGGCGGGCAAGTCGATCGTGCTCGACGCCCTGGGCCTGGCCACGGGCGCGCGGGCCGATGCGGGCCTGGTGCGCCGGGGCGCGGCCGGCGCCTCCGCCACCGCGATCTTCGCTCCGCCGCCGGGCCACCCGGCCTACGCCCACCTGGCCGAGCGGGGGCTCGAGGCGGAGCCCGGGGAGGAGCTGATCCTCCGCCGCCAGCTCTCCGCGGACGGTCGCTCCCGCGCCTTCGTCAACGACCAGCCCACCGGCGTGGGCGTGCTGCGCGACCTCGGCGCCCTGCTGCTGGAGGTGCACGGCCAGCACGAGACCGTCGGCCTGCTCGACCCGCGCAGCCACCGCCGCCTGCTCGACGACTACGGCGCGCTGCGTCCGCAGGCCCGCGCCACGGCCGCCGCCTGGGAGCGGCGGCGCGAGGCCGAGCGCGACGCCGCCGCCCTGCGCGCAGGCGCCGCCCGGGCCGAGGCCGACCGGGAGGAGCTGCAGTTGCGCCTCGCCGAGCTCGACCGCCTCGACCCCCGCGAGGGCGAGGAGGAGGAGCTGGTCGGCCGCCGCGCCCTGCTCGGCGGGGCGGAGAAGTCGCTGGCCGACGTGGCGGACGCGCGCAAGGCCATGGGCGGCGACCGGCTCACCCAGAACCTCGGCCAGGCATTGCGCGCGCTAGAGCGTGCGCGGGACCGCACCGCCCAGGCCATGGCGGGCGCCGAGGGCGGCGGGGGCGAGGCCACGCTCGCCCGGTTGACGGCCGCCGCCGACGCCGTCGACCGCGCCCTGACCGAGGCGCACGAGGCCCTGGCGGCGCTCGATGCCGCGGCCAACGCCTTCGACCACGAGCCCCAGGCGCTGGAGCGGGCGGAGGAGCGGCTGTTCGCCCTGCGCGCCGCCGCCCGGAAGCTGCAGGCGCCGGTGGAGGGCCTGCCCGCCGCCCGCCTGCGCTTCGCCGAGGCGCTGCGGGCCGTGGAGTCCTCCGCCGAGGCGCTCGCCGTCGCCGAGCGGGCGGTGGCGTCGGCGGAGGCCGCCTACCGCGCCGCCGCCGCCGAGCTCTCCGCCGCGCGCCGGGCCGCGGGCGAGCGCCTGGCCGCCGCCGTGCAGGGCGAGCTCGCCCCGCTGAAGCTGGACAAGGCGCGTTTCCGCGTCGCCGTTGAGCCGCTGCCGCCCGAGCGGGCGGGCGCCGACGGGGCGGACCGGATCGAGTTCGAGGTCTCCACCAACCCCGGCGCGCCCTTCGGCCCCCTGGGCGCCATCGCTTCCGGCGGCGAGCTGGCCCGCTTCTCGCTGGCGCTCAAGGCCTCGCTGGCCGCGCGGGGCGGGGAGGGCGCCGCCGGGCCGGTGATGATCTTCGACGAGGTGGACCAGGGCGTCGGCGGCGCGGTGGCCGATGCGGTGGGCCTGCGCTTGAAGGCGCTGGCGGGCTCCGGCCAGGTGCTCGTCGTCACCCACAGCCCCCAGGTCGCCGCCCGCGCCGACGCCCACTGGCGCGTGGCCAAGCGCCCGGACGCGACGGGCGCGTTCGCCACCACCGTGGAGACCCTTGGCCCCGCCGCACGGGAGGAGGAGCTCGCCCGCATGCTCGCCGGCCGCGAGGTGACGGACGCCGCCCGCGCCGCCGCCAGGGCGCTGATCGGCGCTTGATCGACTGACAGCGAGGGCGTGCCCTCGCACCCAGGACGCATCACCGGGAAGGAAGAGGCGCTCGCTCCCAATTCCGCTCACCCCCGCGGAAGCGGGGACCCAGGTCTAGCTACGCGCACAAGGCTGGCCGGAGCAGAGCCGTTCACACCGGGTCCCCCGTCCGCGGGGAGGAGCGGAGGGGAGGGTAGAGTACCTTCTTCTCTCCTCGCCTCTCTTGTTCCTTCCAGCCCCGAGCACGGCGGCATCGCCGACGTCGAACGCTCAAGCGCGGGAAGCCCTCTCCCGGAGGGAGAGGGTGGGGTGAGGGGACCGACCTCGCTCGCTCGGACACGTCAGTCCCCTCACCCTCCCACCTCTGCGCGGACAATGCCCGATGCAGCGCTCCCCGAAGACCGATCGCGCGGAGCGTCGGCGGAGACGCCGAACACCCGCGCTACACACCCTCGGTCCCCGGGCGCACGCCCGGCGCTCCGCAGCCTCCCCCATGCCCCGAGCGGCCGCGCCGCGTCGGAGGCTTCCGCGCGCGCAGCCGCGCCGCCGCTGCTATGTTGAGCGCCCAATGACCGACGCGACTCCCGACCACACCACCGAGGCGGACGCCGCCGGGGAGCTGGAGCGGCTGGCGCGCGAGATCGCGGCGCACGACCTCGCCTACCACCAGTCCGACGCGCCCACCGTGTCCGACGCCGAGTACGATGCGCTGAAGCGGCGCAACGCCGAGCTGGAGGCGCGCTTCCCCGAGCTGGTGCGGCCGGACTCGCCCTCGCTCCGCGTGGGGGCCGCGCCGTCGAGCCAGTTCGCACCGGTGACGCATGGCGCGCCCATGCTGAGCCTGGACAACGCCTTCTCTCCCGAGGACGTGGCGGAGTTCGCCGCCCGCATCCGCCGCTTCCTGAAGCTCGACCCCGCCGAGCCGCTCGCCTTCACCGCCGAGCCCAAGATCGACGGCCTCTCCGCCAACATCCGCTACGAACGCGGCGTGCTGGTGCAGGGGGCCACGCGGGGCGACGGCCGCACGGGCGAGGACGTGACCGCCAACCTGCTCACCTTGCCGGACTCCGAGCTGCCCCGGCGGCTCAAGGGCGAGGGCTGGCCCGAGCGGATCGAGATCCGCGGCGAGGTCTACATCCGCCACGCGGACTTCGCCGCCATGAACGTCGCGGCCGAAGCGGCCATCGCCGAGGGCCGCAAGAACGCCCGCACCTACGCCAATCCCCGCAACGCCGCGGCCGGCTCGCTGCGCCAGATCGACCCGGAGGTCACGCGCACGCGGCCGCTGCGCTTCTTCGCCTACGCCTGGGGCGAGATCTCGGCGCCCTTCGCCGGGACGCAGGCCGAGGCGCTGGCCAGGTTCGCAGAATGGGGCTTCCCGGTGAACCCGCTCAGCCGCCGCGTGCCCGACGCCGAGGCGCTGGAAGCGGTCTACGCCGAGCTGATGCGCGACCGGGCGGGGCTCGGCTACGACATCGACGGCGTCGTCTACAAGGTGGACCGGCTGGACTGGCAGGCTCGGCTGGGGACGGTCGGCCGCATCCCCCGGTGGGCCACCGCGCACAAGTTCCCCGCCGAGCAGGCGGTGACGACGCTGGAAGGCATCGACATCCAGGTGGGCCGCACCGGCTCGCTGACGCCCGTGGCGCGGCTCGCCCCCGTCACCGTGGGCGGCGTCGTGGTGCGCAACGCCACCCTGCACAACGCCGACGAGATCGCGCGCAAGGACGTGCGGGTGGGCGACCGCGTGCGCCTGCAGCGGGCGGGCGACGTGATCCCGCAGGTGCTCGGCCCTGAGGACGCGGACCGCCCCGACCGCGGGCCCGCGTTCGACTTCCCCGCCGTCTGCCCCTGCCCGAAGCAGACGCCGGTGGTGCGCGAGCTGAACGCCGCCGGCGCGGAGAGCGTGGTGCGCCGCTGCACGGGCGAGCTGGCCTGCCCCTACCAGCGGCTGGAGCACCTGCGCCTGTTCGTCGGCCGCCGCGCCTTCGACATCGAGGGGTTGGGCGTGCGCCAGCTGGAACTGTTCCTCGACGAGGGCCTGATCGCCGGCCCCGCCGACCTGTTCCGGCTGGCGGAGGACGAGGCCAGGCTCGACGTGCTGCGCGCCCGCGACGGCTATGGCGAGACCAGCCTGCAGAACCTCCGCGAGGCGATCCGCGCCCGGCGCACCATCAGCCTGGAGCGCTTCATCTCCGCGCTCGGCGTGCGGCACGTGGGCGATCAGACGGCCGCGCTCCTGGCCCGGTACTACGGCGGCTACGCCCGCTTCCGCACGGCGGTGGCCGAGGCGCGGCCGCACGGGGAGGACCTCCAGGCGCCGGAGGGCGTGGCGCTCAAGCCCGCGCAGGTGGAGGCGCTCGCCGCGTTCGGCGCCGAGGCGGGCGACGCCGATCCCTGGCCCGAGGCCCCCCTGACGGAGAAGATCGCCCAGGCCGCCCCGCGCCTGCCCAAGACGCTCCGCGCCACGCTGGCCGAGGCGCTGGGGAGCTGGGAGGCGTTCGTCGCGCTCGCCCGCGCGGCCGCCAGCTCGCGCCCCAGCGCCGCCTTCACCGAGATGGCGGGCATCGACACGGTGGGCGCGGTGGCGGCGGGCGAGCTGGCGCGCTTCTACGCCGACCCAGCCACGGCGGCGGCGGCCGACGACCTCGCCGACCAGCTGACGATCCTCGACGCGGAGGCGCCGAAGACCGATACGGCCGTCGCCGGCAAGACGGTGGTGTTCACCGGCGCGCTCGAGCGGCTGACGCGCGACGAGGCCAAGGCGCAGGCCGAGCGGCTGGGCGCCAAGGTGTCCGGCTCCGTGTCCAGGAAGACCGACCTGCTGGTGGCCGGGCCGGGCGCCGGCTCCAAGCTGAAGCAGGCCCAGGCGCTGGGGATAGAGACGATCGACGAGGCGGGGTGGCTGGCCCTGGTCGGCGCGACCTGAGCGGCCTATCTCGGCCCACCGGTCGGGTCACCGCGGTCCAGGAGTTCCCATGCGTCGTTCCGTCCTCGCCCTCGCCACCGCCGGCCTGATGCTCGCCACGGCCGCGCACGCCGCCTCGCCCGCCGCAGGCCTCTGGGCCACGCCGGAGGAGGACGGCCGGGTGGAGGTGCGCGACTGCGGCGCCGGCGTCTGCGGCTTCGTGGCCGACGGCGACCACATCCGCGCCGACCCGAACGTCACCGACAGGATGAACAAGAACCCCGCCCTGCGCGGCCGCCGCCTGAAGGGCACGCCGCTGTTCGAGGGCATGACCGGCGGCCCCAAGACCTGGCGCGGCAAGGTCTACAACCCGGTGGACGGCGGTATCTACTCGGGCTCCGTCACCCTGCTCAGCCCCGACCGGCTGAAGCTGCAGGGCTGCATCGTCTGGCCCCTGTGCAAGACGCAGGTGTGGAAGCGGCTGTCGTAACCCTCTCCCGCTCGCGGGAGAGGGACAGACCGCGAAGCGGTCAGGGTGAGGGTGCGTGCCTTGGACGAAGTGGATGACGGGAACCCTCACCCTGGCTCCGCTTCGCTCCGCCTGTCCCTCTCCCGCTGACGCAGGAGAGGGTTAGAGCGGCGCGCAGACCTCCTCCAGCCACGCGGCGACCTCGGGCTCCACGCCGGGCGCGACCTCGGCCAGCACGCGGGCGTGGTAGGCGTCCGTCCAGGCCCGCTCGGCGAGGCTGAGCATCCCCGCGTCGATCAGCCGGCGGTCGAGGGGGGCGAGGGTCAGCACCTCGAACCCGAGCATCGGCCGCTCCCCGCCCTCCACCGGCGCGGGCGGGGTGACCACGATCAGGTTCTCGATGCGGATGCCGAAGGCCCCCGCCTTGTAGAAGCCGGGCTCGTTGGAGAGGATCATCCCCGGCAGCAGGGCCACCGGCGAGCTCTGGCGCGCGATCCGCTGCGGCCCCTCGTGCACGCCGAGGTAGCTGCCGACGCCGTGGCCGGTGCCGTGGTCGTAGTCGAGCCCCGCCTCCCACAGGGGCGCGCGGGCCAGGGCGTCGATCGCCATGCCCGAGACGCCCGCCGGGAAGCGCGCCCGGCTGATGGCGATGTGGCCGCGCAGCACGCGCGTGAACCGGTCGCGCTGCTCCGGCGAGGGCTCGCCGAAGGCGATGGTGCGGGTGATGTCGGTGGTGCCGTCCCGGTACTGGGCGCCCGAGTCCACCAGGAACAGCTCGCCGGGCGCGATCCGCCGGTTGGTGCGCCGGGTCGGGTGATAGTGCACGATCGCGCCGTTCGGCCCCGCCCCGGCGATGGTGTCGAAGGAGAGGTCGCGCAGCAGGCCGGTGGCCTCGCGGAACCCCTCCAGCCTGGTGGCGACCTCGATCTCGTCGGGCAGCGTGTGCTGGGCCTCCGTGGCCATCCAGTGCAGGAAGCGGGCGAAGGC
Source organism: uncultured Caulobacteraceae bacterium (assembly GCA_964244065.1). Lineage (GTDB taxonomy): Bacteria > Pseudomonadota > Alphaproteobacteria > Caulobacterales > Caulobacteraceae > JASLDZ01. Next base: position 198,548 of record CAXTHH010000001.1, read on the forward strand.
GAGCGCGTCCCGATGGTGCGCCGTGCGGGCGCCTGCGATCTCGGCGGCGTTCTTCGTGGCCCGGGGCAGGGTGGTGGGGTCCGGCGCGCGCACCACGGTCGCCCCCGCCCGCTCCAGCGAGTCCACGTACCAGGCGGAGGACACGGCGGGGTCGATCGCCACGCGCTGGCCGGCGAGGTCGGCCAGGGCGGGCGCCAGGCCCTCGGTCGGCTCCAGCGTCACCTGGTTGCCGAGCCAGCTGCGCAGCTCGGGCGAGGCCTTGGCCGGGTCGAGGAACAGGCGCGCGGAGCCGTCGGCCCGCACCAGCGCCTGGCCGAGCGGCAGGGGCGTGCGGATGACGTCGCCGCCGCGCACGTTGAACAGCCAGGCGACCGAGGCGGGCGAGGTGAGCACCGCCGCCTCCGCCCCCGCGGCGCGGATCGCCTCGCCGACGCGGGCGCGCTTGTCGGCGGAGTCCTCGCCCGAGACCTCGGCCGCGTGCGGCGTCACCGCCGCCAGCGGCTGGGCGGGGCGCTCCTGGCCCCAGGCGAGGTCGACGGGGTTGGCCTCGACGGGCCGCAGCTCCGCGCCGGACCTGCCCGTCGCGACCCGGAGTTGCGCCAGCGAGTCCGGGCTGTGCAGGCGGGGGTCGTAGCCGATCACCTGGCCGGCGCGGGTCGCGCCCTCCAGGTACAGCGGCACGCCGCCCTCCACGAAGTCTCGCACCTCGAACAGGGCCGGATCCGTTTGGTCGCGCACCTGGATCGTGTAGCGGCCGTCCACGAACACGGCCGCCTTGTCCGCCATCACCACCGCCGCGCCGGCCGAGCCGGTGAAGCCGGTGGCCCAGGCCAGGCGCTCGTTCGCGGCGGGCAGGTACTCGTTGCCGTGCTCGTCCTCGTGCGGGATCACGAAGCCGTCCAGGCCCAGGCGCGCCATCTCCGCGCGGATGCGGGGCAGGTGGCGGGCCCCGAAGGACGGGTCGGCGGGCTCGTCAAAACTCTGGCGCATGGCGGCGGTTCTAGCCCGCGTCGCGGACGCGCTCTAGCGCGTGGGGACCACGCTCTTGCCCACGGGCGCCAGCGCCAGCCAGGCGAGCTGCAGGTCCTTGTAGGCGAAGGGCAGGCCGATGATGGTCACCGCCTCCGCCACGGCGATCACCACGTGCGCCAGGGCGATCCAGACGCCCGCGACCACGATCCAGACGATGTTGAGCAACAGCCCCAGCGGCCCCGTGCCGAGGTCCCCCCGTCCTGTCACCGCCTCCCGGTCCACGATCTCCTTGCCGAACGGCCAGAAGGCGAAGCCGGCGATGCGGAAGGCCGCCAGGGCCCAGGGCAGCCCCACGATCGTCACCGCCAGCACCAGCCCGCCGATCAGCCACATCAGGCCGGTCAGCCACCCGCCGAGGACGAACCAGAGGAGGTTGAGGATCAGGGCCATGGTGGTCGGGGCGCGGCCTCCGCCGCGCCCCTGCGCGATCAGGAGATCTTCTTCTCGGACCAGCGCGACTTGGCCTCGTCGGCGCTTATGGAGAGGAACACCTTCTTCTCCTCGACGCGGCTGGCCCAGCTCACCGGGATGACGTGGTGCTTGAAGCCGCCGGCGACATCCAGCTTGGCGAGCTCGATCTGGTCGCCGATCACGTGGTCCACGCGGCCGACATGATGGCCGTCGGCGCCCACCACCTCGAAATGCTCTTCGATCTCAGACGCGGTCACCATGGGAGGTCTCCTTGCAAGCTTCGCCCTTGCGGGTCGCCGGGCTAACGTGGTGCGAGGGCGGGAGTTGCCGAGGGTGGCCGATGGCCGAGCCGATCAACCTGAACAGGGTGCGCAAGGCGCGCGACAAGGCCGCCGCCAAGGTGCAGGCGGCCGAGAACCGCGTCCGCTTCGGCCGGACCCGGGCGGAGAAGGACGCCGCGAGAGCGGAGGCGGAGCGCGCCGGGCGCGTGCTGGACGGAAACGCGCGGAAGGATCGCTGATCGCGCTCCCACTCCGTCGCCCTCGGACTTGATCCGAGGGCCGAGCCGTCCGCGGCTCTCCGTCGAAGGTGGCGCACGACCGGCGCCCGGTCCTCGGGTCAAGCCCGAGGACGACGGAGATAGATGAGCAAGGTCAGGCGGGGCGGATGGCCATTGCGGCGAGGGCGCGGCCCTCCACGCGGATGCGCCACCAGAGCACCGCGAGGTTGGCGATCCCGAACACCGCGGACAGCACCGGCAGCCCCAGCGCCAGCGGCAGGACGAAGATCTCGCACGCGACCACGACGTAGTTCGGGTGGCTGACGAACCGGTACGGACCTCGCGCCACCAGCGTCTCGCCCGGCACCACGAACACGCGGGTGGACCAGCGGCGGCCGAGCGTCGCCAGCACCCAGGCGCGACCGAGCTGCAACAGCAGGTACAGCCCCGTCCACACCGGCTGCAGCGGCTGATCCCGCCCGATGAGCCACAGCACGATCAGCCAGGACGCGTGCAGGGCGACGATGGCCGGGTAGTGCGCCGCCCCCACCTCCACCGCGCCCGACGCCCGAAGCCGCGCCTCGTTGCCGCGCGCGTAGACCAGCTCCAGCAATCGCTGGGCGGTGACGAACAGCAGCAGCCACACGGCTCCTGTCACGCCCGGGCGCCCAGGCCGACGAAGCTGGCGGTGAAGCCCGGGCCGAGCGCCGCGGTGGTCAGCGGCCCGGCGGGACCGGAGGCGAGCACACGCTCCAGCACGAAGAAGACCGTCGGCGCGCTCATGTTGCCGTACTCGGCCAAGACCTCGCGCTCCACGTCCAGCGTGCCCTCGGCAAGGCCGAGCACGCCTTCCAGCGCGGGCAGCACGCGGGCGCCGCCGGGGTGGCACACGTAGCGGGCGGGCGGCGAGGGGTCGAAGCCCTCCGCCGCCTCGTGGAAGCGCTGCGCCACGAAGCTGGGCAGGGTGGCGGCGAGCACGATGCCGAAGCCCACCGGGTCGATGGTCCAGCCCATGATGTCCAGGGTGTCGGGCCACAGGTGCTGGCGGTCGTGGGTCACGGCGCGCTGGCCCGGAGCCGCCTCGCCCGCCCGCAGCACGCAGGCTGCGGCCCCGTCGCCGAATAGAGCCGTGGCCACCACGTTGGCTTTGCTGGCCTCGTCGGTGCGCACGGCCAGAGAGCACAGCTCCACAGCCACCATCAGCACGGGCCGGCCCGCCGGGTCCGCGGCGGCCAGCCGGGCGGCGACCGCCAGGCCCGAGACGCCGCCCGCGCAACCGAGGCCGAACAGCGGCGCGCGCACCACCTGCGCGTTCAGGCCGAGCCGGCCGTGCAGCCGCGCCTCAAGGCTGGGCGTGGCAATGCCGGTGGAGGAGACGGTCACCACCGTCCCCACCTCGCCTGGCGTGACGCCGGCCGCGTCCAGCGCCACGCGGGCTGCCTCCAGGTACAGCGCCTCCGCCCCCTCGATGTAGGCGGCGTTGCGCCGGCTCCAGTCGTTGGGTTCGAGGTACCAGGCGACCGGCTTCACCGTGCGGCGCGTACGGATGCCGGTGTTGGCGAACAGCTGCAGCAGGTCCGCCTCGCGGAACACCTTGCCGCCAAAGGCGCGGGCGGCGAGCGCGGCGGCCTCGTCCTGGTCGAGCGCGTGCGGCGGGACGGCGGTCGCCACGCCGAGGAGCTGGACAGGAGGCAAGCGAGGGGCTCCGGGACGGGGGGCGATGGAGCGGGTAGAACCCGTCCGGGGTCAAGGGGTTGGGTCGGTCCGATGCGGTTTCTGCGCAAGCGCTCGCTGGTGCTCTCCGGCCACGCCACTTCCGTGGCGCTGGAGCCGGAGTTCTGGGCCGTGCTCGAGGATCTCGCCTCCGCCCGGGCCCTCAGCCTGGCCGCCCTGGTGGACGGGCTGGACCGGGAGCGGGGCGGGCGGCCGCTCGCCTCCGCCTGCCGCGTGGCCGCCCTCGCCTGGGCGGGCGGGCCGCCCGCTAGCGCGAGGTTCCGGTGACATTGGCCGTCGTCGCGGGGCCGCCCGGTTCGTCGGTGGTGTTGCGGTGTCCGGACGCGCCCTTCTCCTCGGACGCGGGCTGCTGGGCGTTCGGCACGGTCGACAGCTGCGGCATGACCGGCGCGGTGGTCGGCCGATCCTGCGGCGCGGAGGGGCCGGGGCGCGGAGGTGTCGTCTGCCCCCGCATGTTGGCGAACGCCACCACGGCCAGCGCCACCAGGATCACCACCACGATGATGGCGAGCGGCGGCACCTTGCGGGACGTGGGGGCGTGATCGGCCATGGACGGCGGCTCCTGAACGGGTGTGGGGGACGAACGAGGGCGCCGGGCGGCGGTTCCGGCCCGCCGCGCCGGGCGGGGTCGAAACGCAGGCGGCGCGTGCTACATCTGTTCCGGTCAGACTCATGCCCGAAGCCGCCCTCCAAACCCCCGCCCCGCGCAACTCCGACCTGGCCCGCGTCCGCGCGCCGCAGGGCGACGGGCCGGACCTCTTCGCCGGGCTGAACCCCGAGCAGCGCGCCGCGGTGGAAGCCACGGAGGGGCCGCTGCTGGTGCTGGCGGGCGCCGGCACGGGCAAGACGCGCGTGCTCACCACGCGCCTGGCGCACATCCTGCGCCAGGGCCAGGCGCGGCCGTGGGAGCTCTTGGTCGTCACCTTCACCAACAAGGCGGCGCGCGAGATGCGCGAGCGCATCGGCCACCAGATCGGCGGCGCGGCGGCCGACCTGCGCTGGCTCGGCACCTTCCACTCGGTGGCGGCGCAGATCCTGCGCCGCCACGCCGAGCTCGTGGGGCTGAAGTCGAACTTCACCATCCTGGACACCGACGACGTCGAGCGGCTGCTGAAGCAGCTGATCGCGGCCGAGAACATCGACCCCAAGCGGTGGAGCGCCAAGTTCCTCTCCGGCCTGATCGACGGCTGGAAGAACAAGGGCCTGCGCCCGGACAAGCTGCCGCCCGGCGAGGCCGACGCCTTCGCCAACGGCCGCGGCGGCGACCTCTACCGTATGTACCAGGACCGGCTGCGCATCCTGAACGCCTGCGACTTCGGCGACCTGCTCCTGCACAACCTCACCATCTTCCAGGGCCATCCGGACGTGCTGGCCGAGCTGCATGGCCGCTTCCGCTACCTGTTGGTGGACGAGTACCAGGACACCAACGTCGCCCAGTACCTGTGGCTGCGGCTGCTGGCGCAGGGCCGGCGCAACGTGTGCGTGGTGGGCGACGACGACCAGTCCATCTACGGCTGGCGCGGCGCGGAAGTGGACAACATCCTGCGGTTCGAGAAAGACTTTCCAGGCGCCAAGGTGATCCGGCTGGAGCGCAACTACCGCTCCACCGAGCACATCCTCTCGGCCGCGAACGGGCTGATCGCCAGCAACAAGGCGCGGCTCGGCAAGAACCTGAACACGGAGGCGGGGGCGGGCGAGAAGGTGGCCGTGCGCGGCGTGTGGGACGGCGAGGCGGAAGCCCGCCTGATCGCCGACGAGATCGAGCGCTGGAAGAAGCAGGGACTCGGCGTCGGCGCGGATGCGCAGGGCCCGCGCAAGTACAAGGACTGCGCCGTGCTGGTGCGCGCCAGCTTCCAGATGCGCGCCTTCGAGGAGCGGTTCGTGCTGCTGCAGATCCCCTACGTGGTGATCGGCGGCCCGCGCTTCTTCGAGCGTGCGGAGGTGCGCGACGCCCACGCCTACCTGCGGCTGATCCAGTCGGAGGACGACGACCTCGCCTTCGAGCGGGTGGTGAACACGCCCAAGCGCGGCGTCGGCGACACCAGCGTCACCCGCCTGCTGCACCTGGCGCGCGCCAAGGACCTGAGCATGAGCCTGGCCGCGCGCGGGCTGGTGAACACCGACGAACTGCCCGCGAAGGCAAGGACTTCGCTGGCCGCCTTCATCCGCGACCTCGACCGCTGGCGCGGGCTGAAGGACAAGGTGCGCCAGGGCGAGCTCCTGGAGACCGTGCTGGAGGAGAGCGGCTACACCGACATGCTGCGCGCCGACCGCGACCCGCAGAGCGCCGGGCGGCTGGAGAACCTGAAGGAGCTGGTCCAGTCCATGGGCCAGTTCGAGAGCCTGGAGGCCTACCTGGAGCACGTCTCCCTGGTGCTCGACCTGGAGCGCGCGGGCGGCGACGACGCCGTGCAGGTGATGACCCTGCACCAGGCCAAGGGGCTGGAATTTCCCATGGTGTTCCTGCCGGGCTGGGAGGAGGGCGTGTTCCCCTCCCAGCGCTCCATGGACGAGAGCGGCGAGAAGGGGCTCGAGGAGGAGCGGCGCCTGGCCTACGTCGGCGTGACCCGGGCGCGGGAGAAGGCGTTCGTGAGCTTCGCCGCCAACCGGCAGGTTTACGGCCGCTGGACCAGCCAGCTGCCCAGCCGCTTCGTGGACGAGCTGCCGCCCGGGAACGTCGAGGCCAGTTCCGACACCGGCTACTACGGCGGCGGCCCCGGCATGGCGGAGGCCAAGAGCCGCTTCGACGACCTGCAGACCTTCGGCGGCGGCTACTCCTCGCCCGGCTGGAAGCGTGCGCAGGACCGCACCGAGTTCGCCCGCACCATGCCGCCCTCCGACCGCTTCGGCGTGAACCGGGCCCGGGCGCGCGACATAGTGATCGAGGGCGAGGGCCGGCTGGTGGCCACCAGCGACCCCAACGCCGGCACGGGCGCGTACAAGGCCGGCGACCGCGTGTTCCACATCAAGTTCGGCCCGGGCTCCGTCGCGGCGGTCGAGGGCAACAAGCTGACCGTATCGTTCGACAAGGCGGGGGAGAAGCGGGTCCTGGAGAGCTTCGTGGAGCGGGCCTAGCTCTCCACCCCGTTCATCCCCGCGGGGCGGGGACCCAGTGTGAGCGGCGCGTATCCGCGTTCCGAGTTGGCACGGCCCAGGTGCGTGGGGTCAGAACTGGATCCGCGCGTCCGCGGGGAAGAGTGGAGGTTGGGATGCTCGGTATTTTCTTGGCGGCGGCCGTGCATCTAGCTCCCGAGATCCGCGCGTACGTCGAGCGCCGCGACGCGTGCGAGCACTTCGCCGGCGAGGACGCCTACGATGGTGAGCGGCGTCATTTTCTTAACCGGCAGATCAAGGCGCTGCGCTGCCTGACGCTGGAGCGCGACCGCAAGCGGCTGCGGCTCAAGTACAAGGCGCCCGCTATCCGTCGAGAGCTGCGCCAGCTCTACTACTGAGCGGGCAGGGCGATCGCCGGCTGGGCGCGGCGGCGGTCGATGGCGTTGGCGAGGCGCAGCACGAACGGGTTCAGCGCGATGGAGAGCAGGGCGGCGGCCAGCACGAGGTCGTGCGTCTCGCGGCTCATCAGCTTGGTCGCGACGCCCACGCCGGCCAGCACGAAGGAGAACTCGCCGATCTGGCCGAAGCTGGCGCCCAGCAGCCGCGCGTCCTTCGGCGGCACGCGTCCCATCCGGGCGAGGAGCCAGGCGAGCACCGTGGCGCCGACCATCACCACGGCGAGCACGGCGGCCACTGCCGCCGGCCGCTCCAGCAGCGTGCGCGGGTCGAACAGCATGCCGACCGAGACGAAGAAGATCACCGCGAAAGCGTCGCGCAGGGGCAGGCTGCGCTCGGCGGCGCTGTGGCCCAGCGGCGAGGCGTTCAGCACCAGCCCGGCCACGAAGGCGCCCAGGGCGAACGACGCGCCGAACACCGCCGAGGCCAGCCAGGCGACGCCCATGGCGATGGCCAGCACGCCGAGGGTGAACAGCTCGCGAGACCTGGTGTGCGCGATCCTCACCAGGATCCACGGCAGCACGCGCGAGCCCACCACCAGCATCAGCCCCACGAAGGCGGCGACGCGCAGCAGCGCCCAGGCCCCGTCCAGCCACACCGCCGCGCCGCCGCCCGACCCGGCGCGCGCCAGCAGCGGCAGGAGCACCAGGGCGATGATGACGACGAGGTCCTCCACCACCAGCCACCCGATCGCCACCCGCCCGAGCTCGGACTTCACCAGCCGGCGCTCCTCCAGCGTCCGCAGCACCACCACGGTGGAGGCCAGCGAGAGGCAGAAGCCGGTCAGCGCGGCCTCGGCGTCGGCCATGCCCAGGAGCCGCCCGACTCCCCAGCCCAGCGCCGTGATCGCGGCCACCTGCACCAGCGCCGCGGGCACGGCCACCTTGCGCACCTTGAACAGGTCGGCGGGCGAGAAGTGCAGGCCCACGCCGAACATCAGGAGGATCACGCCCAGCTCGGCCAGCTCGCTGGCCAGGCCCCCGTCGGCCACCCAGCCCGGCGTGAACGGCCCCACCACGACGCCGGCGACGAGATAGCCCACCAGCGGCGACAGCTTGAGCCGCAGCGCCAGCATGCCCAGCACGAACGCCAGCACGAAGCCGGCGACCAGGGTGGTGATCAGGGTAGGGTCGGCGTGCACGCGCCGGTCATCGCGTCGCCCGACGCCCGAGGCAAGCGCCGGGTCAGAGGCGCAGCACGCGACCGCGGGGCGCGGCGGCCGCCATCAGCCCGATGCAGGCGGCCGCGGCCAGGCCGGCGAACAGCATGGACGCCCACCCCGGCGAGCCTGCGACGGCCTTCAACGGCTCGGCCAGGACCTCCCAAAGCCGCCGGCCGCCGACGTGCATGAGCAGCACGACGATCAGCAGGGTGTGCAGGACGTAGACGTCCAGCGCGCGCCGCCCGAGCCAGGCCGGCCCGTCCAGCAGCCCTCCGCCGCGGCGGGCGAGGGCGCCCAGGGCGAGCCAGGCGAGCACGCCCGCCCCGCCGGTCACCAGCGCGAAGCTCGGCGTCCACAGCGCCTTGTTCAGCGGCAGCCAGGGCGTGAGCGCCAAGCCCGCGAGCAGGGCGACGGCGGCGGCGGCCAGCGGCGGCCGTGCGCCTCCGGCACGCAGGCCCCGCGCCGCGGCGAGCCCAAGCAGGCCCGTGGCGACGGCGGAGAGCGTCGAGAGCACGCCCTCGGGGTCGTAGTCCGGGCGGTAGCGGCGCAGCGGGATGAGCGTGCGGTCCAGCCAGCCGCTCAGGCCCTCGCCCCGCGCGAGGGAGGGGGCCGACTCGCCCGGCGCCGCGACGCCGAGCAGCAGGGCGGCGTGCAGGGCCAGCAAGGCGAGCGCGAGCGCCAGCGGGCCGCGCCAACCGATCGTCCGGCCCGCGACGGCGGCGCACGCCAGGTACACCAGCGCGATCCGCTGCAGCACGCCGGGCAGGCGCAGCTGCGCGAGGTCGAGCGAGGGGCGCAGGGCCCAATTCAGCGCCACGCCCAGGGCGAACAGCAGCGCCGTCCGCCTCAGCACAGCGTCCCATCGCACCGGCGCACGGCCGTCGAAGGCGTAGGCTGTCGAGAGCCCCGTCGCGGCGAGGAAGAAGGGGAAGACGAGGTCGGCGATCGTCAGGCCCGACCACTCGGCGTGGTCGATCCACGGGAAGGCGTCGCCCGGAACCTGCAGGTTCACCACCGCCATGCCGAGCACGGTCAGGCCGCGGAAGGCGTCGAGCTCCGCGGCGCGGCCGGCGGAGCTCAGGGCGTCAGACGCCCGTCCACTGGCGCACGGGCCCGACGTCCACGTGCACGAAGTTCGACACGGGGTAGTAGCCGACCCCGCCCGCGCCGAGGTCGAGCGCGGCGGCGCGGATGTGCCGCAGGTCGACGCCGTCCATCCGCACGTCGCTGGCCTTGCCCTCGGTGTGCTGGCTGTTCTTGGCCACGCCGCCCGAGCGCTCGTGCATCATCTCGTTGGTGGCCTTGGAGCGGTAGCCCGAGATGATCTGGAAGGGCTGGCGCGTCTCCAGCCTGGCGCGCAGGGCGTGCATCACGTCGAACAGCCGGGGGTCCATCAGGTGCTCCTCGCCCGAGCGCCAGTCGCGCAGCGCCTTCATGAGCTCGCCCATGGCGTCCGGCAGGTAGCGGCCGTTCTCGAAGTAGACGGTGCGGAGCTTGTCGCCCGTGTGCAGGTTGTGGATGTCGGCGAAGCGCGGACCGTGGCCCAGGGCCACGCTGACGGGATTGTCGGCGAGCCCGGCGTAGGGGATCGGCGCCCTGGGCAGGGCGGGGGCGACCGGCGCGCGGGCCACCGCGTGGATCGCCCTGGCGACCTTGCCCGCATGCGCGGCCCGGTGCGCCCGCACCCGGGCGACCGCTTCGGGAACAGCCGCGGCGGACGCGGCGACCGAGAGACCGCCCATGATGAGGCGGCGCCGGGATTGGAGCATTCGCACGAGCCCCGCGACGCGAACCTGGCTTCTGCCTGGCCCCACGGGGTTCCCTGATCGACGCACCCTGTGGCGACGCACCAAGGATGGCGACCGGGAGGGTTACCTTCAACCTAAGCCGGTCGATCTGCGGCGAGAAGTCCCAGCAGCTTGGCGTCCCAGCCGTACACGTCGTCGCGGAACGCCAGCTGCGAACCCTCGGGGAAGGCGGTCCAGTACATCAGCAGCACCGACATGGGCGTGGCCAGGTGCGCGCGCGTCGTCTCGGTGGAGTCCAGCACCTCATCCACCTTCTCGGGCGGCCACTCGGGCGCGCTCGCCAGCAGGCGCTTGGCCAGGGCGAACGGCCGCTGAACGCGCACGCAGCCGTGGCTCACCGCCCGGCTCGCCCGGTCGAAGGCGGCGCGCGAGGGCGTGTCGTGCAGGTACACGCCGTAGTCGTTGGCGAAGTCGAACTTCACCTGCCCGAGCGCGGCGCCCGGCCCGGCCTTCTGGATCAGCCGCACCCCCTGGCCGGGCGGCAGCACGGTGAAGCCGTTGCGCGCCAGGTAGGCCGCGCCCTTGGGCAGGAGCTCCTTCTCGGCGATCGAGTTGGGCACGCGCCAGGGCGGGTTCAGCACGATCGAGTGGATGGTCGACTGCAGCATGGGCGTCTGGTCGGCCGGCCGGCCGGCGGCGGCCAGCATGCGGTCGGTCAGCTGGCCGTTCTGGTAGACCTCGAGCGCGGCGGCGGCGATGTTCACCTCGATCCGGTCCACCGGCCATTGGCGCGGCAGCCAGCGCCAGCGCTCCATGTTGAGCCGCACCTGCGTGGCGCGCGCGGCGGGCGTGACGTTGAGGGCGGCGACCGTCCTGGCGCCGGTGACGCCGTCGGCCAGCAGGCCGTGGCGGGCCTGGAACCGCGCCAGCGAGGCCTTGAGCGGCTCGTCGAACGGGGCGGACAGGGGCGTGCCGGCCAGCATGCCGTCCTCGAAGGCGAGGCGGGCGCGCAGGGCGCGGACGCGCGGGCTGACCTCGCCGATCACGATCTCCGGCCCTTCCGGCACCGGCTTCCACCCGCCTTCGGCGGCGAGCTTGCGGTACACGGCCAGGCCGTCGCGCAGGGTGCGGTAGCGGGCGAAGGGCGGCGGCTGGGCGGCGATCCAGGCGGCCAGCTTGTCTGACCGCAGCGCCTGGTCGAGGTCTGCGCCCGCGTCGTAGAACTGGGGCTTCAGGCCCCACATGGGATCGAAGCGCGCCGCCGATATGCGCAGGCCGTGCTGGGCCCGGGCATAGGCGAGCGAGAGGGCGCGCAGCCGCTCGACCGCCGCAGGATCGCCCGCCCGCGCGTCGGCGGCGACCTGCGCCACCGGGAACTCGGCCCCGCCGAAGCCGTGGCTCGGCGCCTCCTCCAGCATCCGGATCAGCAGCGGGACCTGGTCGCGCCGGATCGGCTGGGTGGAGGGCGACTGCACCTGCGGAGGCGCGGCGGGCGGCGACTGGACGGGCGCGGCGGGCTGCACGGCGGGGGCCGAGGCCGGCGGCGGAGAGACGGGCTGGGCCGCCCACGCCTGGGCCGTCGCCGTCAGCGCGAGCCCGACGGCGACCGCCGCGCCCGAGACCTTCATCCGCATCGAAAACCCTTCGCCTCGCCCGGTGGAAGCAACGCGCGAGCGCGCTCCCGGTTTGCGCGCCCGCACGTGTCGGCTACGGAGCCGGACCATGAGCGAGCCCGCCGTCCAGATCGTCGCCCGCGGGCCGCGCGCCGCCGCCGAAGCCGCCGCCGCCGCCGTGGACGCCGATCCTACGCTGGAAGGCGCCACCTACTCCATCCTGGAGGAGGACGAGGATGCGGGCGTTTGGCGCATCGACGCTTTCCCTACCACGGCGGAGGAGGCCGAGGCGCTCCGCACCCGCCTCGCCGCCGCCGGCGGGCTGACCGTCGCCACCGAGGTGCTGGCCGACGCGGACTGGCTAGCCATGGCGCTCTCCGGCCTGCCGCCCGTGCGCGCGGGCCGCTTCTTCGTGTTCGGCATGCACGACCGCGGGCGCGTGCCGCCCAACCTGGTGGACCTGCGGATCGAGGCGGGCGCCGCCTTCGGCACCGGCCACCACGGCACCACGGTGGGGTGCCTGCTGGCCTACGACCGCCTGCTGAAGGCGCGGACCTTTCCCAAGGTGCTGGACGTGGGCTGCGGCACCGGCGTGCTGGCCATCGCCGCCGCCCGCACCGGCGCCCGCACGGCGCTCGGCACCGACATCGACCCGGTGAGCGTGCGCATCTCCAACGAGAACGCCCGCGTGAACCGGGTGCGCGCCCGCTTCCTGCACGCCGGCGGCCTGAACGCCCGGCCGGTGCGCCAGGCGGGGCCCTACGACCTCGTGTTCGCCAACATCCTGGCGCGGCCGCTGGTCAGCCTCGCGCAGGACATCCGCAGCGCGCTGAGACCGGGGGGGAGGGCCATCCTCTCCGGCCTGCTGCGCACGCAGGAGCGCTACGTCCGCGCCGCCTACCTGAACCGCGGCTTCACCCTGGAGCGGCGCTGGCGGCGCGACGCCTGGTGCACGCTCGTGCTGCGCCGCGCCTGAGGTGGCCACGGCCGCCGAGTTCGCGGCCGTCCGCCCGCGCCTGTTCCACCGCACGCACCCCGGGGCGGTCGAGGCGATCCTGGACCGCGGCCTGCTCTCCGTCTCCGCCGCCCTGGACCTGCACGGCGTGGCGGGGGAGCGGCGCGCGTCGCTGGAGCGGCGGCGGCGGCCGGAGACGGTCTGGCTCGACCATCCCGCGCACGGCCGCTTCCCCGTGGGCGACCAGCACCCGATGAGCGACGCCGCCCTGCGCCGCTGCCTGACGGGCGGGCTCGAGCCGGCGGACTGGTACGCGCTGCTGAACGCGCGGGCCTTCCTGTGGGCCGACCCCGCACGCCTGGCGCGCATGCTCGCCACGCCCATGTACCGCCGCAACGCCTACGTGGTGCTCGCGGTGGACACCCTCGCCTTTGCAGAGACCTATGGCGATCGGCTGGAGCTCAGCCGCATCAACTCGGGCGCGACGTTCGCGATGAAGCCCGCCCCGCGGGGGCCGGAAACGTTCGTGCGCCTGCCCGACCTGCCCGCGCGCGACCTGAAGCGGGTGGCGGAGGCCACGGTCGTCGGCGCCATCCCCGACTTCGCCCGCTTCGTCGTCGGCCGCGAGCTGCACGCGCCGGAGCCCGCGGCGTGAGCCGGGCGGAGCTGCCGGTCGAGCGGTGGGGACGCCGGCTCCTCGCCGCCGTCCAGGCGCGGGCCGACCGCACGGCCGCCGGCCGCTTCGCCTTCGAGTTCCTGATGTTCGGCCTCAAGCAGGGCTGGGCGTGCGTGTTCGGCGGGCTGATGCTGGCGCTGCTGCTCGGCACGCACCTGGTCTGGCGGCCGGGGTGGCCGGTGGCGCGCTACGACGCGGTGCTGGCGGGCGCCGTGGGAATCCAGGCGGCCATGCTCCTGCTGCGGCTGGAGGACCTGCGCGAGGCGCGGGCCATCCTGATCTTCCACGTGGTCGGCACGGTCATGGAGCTGTTCAAGACGCACGCCGGCTCCTGGACCTACCCGGAGCCCAGCCTCGTGCGGCTGGGCGGCGTGCCCCTGTTCAGCGGCTTCATGTACGCCGCGGTGGGCAGCTACATCGCCCGCATCTGGCGCATCCAGCACTTCCGCTTCACCGGCTACCCGCGGACCTCGGAGACCTGGGTGCTGGCGGCGGCGATCTACGCCAACTTCTTCACCCACCACTGGCTGCCGGACGCACGCTGGCTGCTGTTCGCCGCCACCGCCTGGGTGTTCCGCCGCACCTGGATCGTCTACCGCCCCGACCGCGCGGACCGGCGCATGCCGCTCCTGCTCGGCTTCGCCCTGGTGGCCCTGTTCATCTGGTTCGCCGAGAACCTGGCCACCTTCAGCCACGCCTGGCTCTACCCCGCCCAGCGCGGCGGCTGGAGCCCCGTCGGCCCGGAGAAGCTCGGCAGCTGGCTCCTGCTGATGATCATCAGCTTCGTGCTGGTGGCGCTGGTGCACCCGCCCCGCGCACCGGAGGCGGAGGTCAGAAGCCGGTGAAGAGGCGGTTCAACGCGCGGCTGATCACGTCTTCCTGATCAGACAGCGAGCCCACCCGCTCCTTGAGCGCCCGCGGTTCGACAGCGGCCATGTCGAGCAGCGAAAGTGCGAAGCCTGCGCCCTCGTAACGCACCATGATCTCCGCACTCTCGACCGCGGACGATGCGGGCAGCATCGGTGCGACCAGGACGGCCCGCAACCGCATGTAGTGCGAAGTCAGCACGACAACGTAGGGCGTGATCCGAGCGGCTGCTCCGGGCGCGACGTAGACGTCGTACTGCTTCAAGGCATCCAGCGCGGCTTGAACGGCTCATAGTCAGAAAGTAGGCCGCGTTCCTCCACGCGTCGATTGAACTCGGCGATCGCTTCCCTGTTCTCCTCGGCCCACTCGCGCGCACGACGCTCCTGCGCCTCGGGATCTCTGGCCTTCGCCCTGGCGATGGCGGCCCCGTCCTGCCGCGGCGCGGCGGCGGCGCGGAGGGCGCGCTCCAGCACCTCCTGCGGCTCGGCGCCGTTCGCGCGGGCCCCGTCCACAAGCTCCGCGTCGACCTCGAACGTCAGCGTGATCTTGCCCATGGCGCCAGCCTACCACCTCAGCCCGGGCCGATCATCTTCTCCGGACGAACGACTTCGTCGAACTCGGCGTCGGTGACGTAGCCGCCGCCGACGGCTTCCTCGCGGAGGGTGGTGCCGTTCTTGTGGGCCGTCTTGGCGATCTTGGCCGCGGCGTCGTAGCCGATCTTCGGGGCCAGCGCGGTGACCAGCATCAGCGAGCGTTCCAGGGCGGCCTTGATGTTGTCCTCCCGCGCCTCGATCCCCACCACCATGTTGTCGGTGAAGGAACGGGCGGCGTCGGCCAGCAGCTGGCACGACTGCAGGAAGGTGTAGGCCATCACGGGGTTGAACACGTTCAGCTCGAAGTGACCCTGGCTGCCGGCCACGGTCATGGTGGTCTCGTTGCCGAACACGCGGGTGCAGACCATGGTCAGCGCCTCCGCCTGCGTCGGGTTGACCTTGCCCGGCATGATCGAGCTGCCGGGCTCGTTCTCCGGCAGCGCCAGCTCGCCCAGGCCGGAGCGGGGGCCCGAGCCCAGGAAGCGGATGTCGTTGGCGATCTTGAACAGGGCCACGGCGGCCGTGTTCAGCGCGCCGTGCGCGAACACCATGGCGTCGTGGGCGGCCAGCGCCTCGAACTTGTTCGGCGCGGTGACGAAGGGCAGGTGGGTGATGGCGGCGATCCGCTCGGCCACCTTCTCCGCGAAGCCCACGGGAGCGTTCAGCCCGGTGCCGACCGCGGTGCCGCCTTGCGCCAGCTCGTACAGGCCATAGAGGCTCTCCTTCAGCCGGCGCACCGCCATGCCGACCTGCCAGGAGTAGCCGCCGAACTCCTGCCCGAGGGTCAGGGGCGTGGCGTCCTGCGTGTGGGTGCGGCCGATCTTGATGATGTGGTCGAAGGCCTTGCTTTTGGCCTCTAGCGCCGCGTGCAGGTGCTCCAGCGCCGGCATCACCTCGCGCGCCACCGCCTCGGCCGCCGCGATGTGCATGGCGGTGGGATAGGTGTCGTTCGACGACTGGCTCATGTTGACGTGGTCGTTGGGGTGGACGGGCGTCTTGCTGCCCATCTCGCCGCCCAGCGCCTCGATGGCGCGGTTCGAGATCACCTCGTTGGCGTTCATGTTCGACTGGGTGCCCGAGCCCGTCTGCCAGACCACCAGCGGAAAGTGGTCGTCGAGCCGGCCCGCGATCACCTCGTCGGCGGCGGAGACGATGGCCTTGCCGATGGCGGGGTCGAGCTTGCCCAGCTCCATGTTCGCCTCGGCGGCGGCGCGTTTCACGATGCCGAGCGCTCGCACGATCCCGGCCGGCTGCCGCTCCCAACCGATCTTGAAGTTGCCGATGGAGCGTTGGCTCTGCGCGCCCCAGTAGCGGTCCGAAGCCACCTCGATCGGGCCGAAGGTGTCGGTCTCGGTGCGGGTGGACATGGGCGGAACTCCGGCTGCGGGCGGCGCGGGTCTAGGCCGAAGCCCCGCCGCGCGGCAAGCGCCCGGCCCGGCTCAGCCGGGTTCGCTGAGCCCGGAAGCGGCCCCGCTGCCGGCGCCGGCGTCCTCGGGCGGATCGTCCTCCGTGAGCTCCAGCACGGGCGGGGTCGGGGCGGCGCGGCGGCGCATGCCGCCGACCGGGCCGGGCAGGGCCGCCAGCACCTCCCGCGCCGAGTGGTAGCCGGCCTGCACCGCGGGATCGTAGGCGCGCCAGTCCTGCAGGCCGACGCCCGGAATCTTGGGCGTGATCAGCACGTCGGAGGCCTCGCGGGCCGCGGCGAACTCCCGATGGGTGGTCACGGTGGCGGATCGGATGAGCAGGCCCACGATCGGCGGCCCCCTGCGCCAGGCGCCCGACAGGATCCAGCGGGTCAGGGAGGGCGGGCTGGCGACCTCGGCGGGCGACAGCTCCTCGGTGAGCGCCACGTCGACGCCGACCACGGGGCCGCGGTGCTGCTCGCGCATGATGTCGGTGGGCAGGTTGCGGAGCACGCCGCCGTCCACCAGCACCTCGTCGTCCTGCACCACCGGCGGCAGCACGCCGGGCAGGGCCGAGGAGGCGCGCAGCGCGTGGCGCACCGCGCCCCGCCGGTGCACGTGCGGCAGGCCGGTGGTCAGGTTGGAGGAGACGGCGAAGAAGGGCAGCTCCAGGTCCGCGATCTCCCGCTCGCCGAACGCCGCCTTCATGCGCTGCTTCACGCGCAGGCCGCGGCTCATGGCGATCATGGGGAAGGCGATGTCGGCCACGGGGCTCGACCTGACGAAGGCCTCGCGCAGCCGCGCGTCCAGTTCCACCGCGTCCCAGCCGGAGGCGAGGCCCGCGCCGATGATCGCGCCCATGGAGGCGCCCCCCACCGTGTCCACCGGGCAGCCCGCCTCCGCGAGCGCGCGCAGCACGCCCACGTGGGCGTAGGCGCGGGCGCCGCCGCCGGAGAGCACCAGGCCTACGCCCTCGCCGGTGATCAGTCGGACCAGCCGCTGCAGGTCGTGCTCCGAGCCCTCGGCAAGGTGCAGGGCGCGGGCGGCCCCCGTCGCGTCAAGCCAGGCCTGTCCGCCGCGGGGCGTCGCGCCGTCGCCGGGGCGCAGCAGCACGAGCTCGGCCTGGCGGTTCGGCTGGAAGGCGTCGCGCGCCCGCAGGGCGGCCGACGATGCGGGCGCGTCGCCTCCGCGGGCCACGAACAGCAGGTGGTCCACCTGGCGCCCGCACAGCTGCCGCCACTCCGCCTCCTCCGCTTCGGCGCAGAGCAGCACGTAGTCGGAGGCGCCCTCCAGCTCGCCGAACCAGGCGGCGTCACGGCGCAGCGCCTCCGCCCCCGCCACCGCCGCGCCGCGCCCGCTGCGCGACAGGCGACACGCCAGCCGTTCGGCCAGGCGTCGGGCGGAGGCGTCGGGCGCCAGCGACACGAAGCCGAACACCCGGGGCTCGCCGAGACCGCCCACCCCGGCGTCGCGCGAGCGCAGCACCATCAGCCGCGCCAGCTCGGCCATCAGCTCGGGGCGGCGACGGCACTCCATGAGGAACACGTCCCGCGGCAGGGCCAGGATCTCGCTGTCGCGCAGGGCGACGACCTTGGCGCTGTGCGGGGCGCCGGCGAACAGCGCCATCTCGCCCACCGGCTCGCCGGGCGCGATCACGCCGATCACCCGCTCCACGCCGTCCTCGCCGGGCCGCAGCACGGCCAGTCGGCCGGAGCGGACGAGGTAGATCGCCTTGGGGTCCTGGCCCGTCTCGAACAGGGTGTCGCCGCCGGGCAGGGCGAACCCGACGATGCCCTTGGCCGGCCGCCGTCCGAGGAACAGTCGGCGCAGCGGGCTGTCGGGGTGGACGGCGCCGGCGGGCATGCCCGCCCCGTCTAGCGCAGCCTTCGAGTCGCCGCGAGCGCCGGGGCGCAGGCCCGCCCGGCTTGCGGGCGCCGTCCGTCTGGGGCAGGTCTCCGCGCCCATGCCCCGGCTCGCCTCCGCCCTCGACACGAGCTCCGCCGCCTTCCAGGCCAATGCGGAGCACAACCGGGCGCTCGTCCAGCGGCTGCGCGAGGAGACGGCGCGCGCCGCCCGCGGCGGGCCCGACGCCTCGCGCGACCGCCACACCGCCCGGGGCAAGCTTCTGCCCCGCGATCGCGTGGAGCGCCTGCTCGACCCGGGCTCGCCGTTCCTGGAGCTCAACCCGCTCGCCGCCTACGCCCTGCACAGGGGCGAGGCGCCCGGCGCGGGCGTGATCACCGGCGTCGGCCGCGTCTCGGGCCGCGAGGTGGTGATCGTGTGCAACGACCCCACCGTGAAGGGCGGCGCCTACTTTCCGGAGACGGTGAAGAAGCACCTGCGCGCGCAGGAGGTGGCCCTGCAGAACCGGCTGCCTTGCGTCTACCTGGTGGACTCGGGCGGCGCGAACCTGCCGCACCAGGCCGAGGTCTTCCCCGACCGCGACCACTTCGGCCGCATCTTCTTCAACCAGGCCAACATGAGCGCGCAGGGCGTCGCACAGATCGCCTGCGTCATGGGCTCCTGCACCGCGGGCGGGGCCTACGTGCCGGCCATGAGCGACGAGACGGTGATCGTCCGCAACCAGGGCACCATCTTCCTGGGCGGCCCCCCCCTGGTGAAGGCGGCCACTGGCGAGGTGATCAGCGCCGAGGAGCTGGGCGGGGCGGAGACGCACGGCCGCCGCTCCGGCGTGGTCGACCACGTGGCCGAGACGGACGAGCACGCCCTGGCGATCGTGCGCAGCATCGTCGGCCGCCTGGGCCCCAACGCCCGCGCCGAGATCGGCTCCGGCCTGCGCGACGCCCGCCCGCCCGCCTACGACCCCGACGAGCTGTACGGCATCGTGCCCTCCGACGTGCGCGCGCCCTATGACGTGCGCGAGGTGATCGCCCGGATCGTGGACGGCTCGGAGTTCGACGAGTTCAAGGCGCTGTACGGCACGACGCTGGTCACCGGCTTCGCGCACGTCTGGGGCATGCCCGTGTGCATCCTGGCCAACAACGGCGTCCTGTTCAGCGAGAGCGCGCAGAAGGCGGCGCACGTGATCGAGCTGGCGTGCCAGCGCCGCATCCCGCTGCTGTTTCTCCAGAACATCTCGGGCTTCATGGTGGGCGGCAGGTACGAGGCCGGCGGCATCGCCAAGGACGGGGCCAAGATGGTCACCGCCGTGGCCACGGCGAACGTGCCCAAGCTCACCGTGCTGATCGGCGGCAGCTTCGGCGCGGGCAACTACGGCATGTGCGGCCGCGCCTACTCGCCGCGCTTCCTGTGGAGCTGGCCCAACAGCCGCATCAGCGTCATGGGCGGCGAACAGGCCGCCAGCGTGCTGGCCACCGTCCACCGCGACGCCGACCGCTGGACGCCGGAGGAGGCCGAGGCCTTCAAGGCGCCAGTGCGCGAGAAGTACGAGACCGAGGGCGACCCCTACTTCGCCACAGCCCGCCTGTGGGACGACGGGATCGTGGATCCGGCCCAGACGCGCGACGTCATCGGCCTCGGCCTCAGCGCCGCCCTCAACGCGCCCATCGCCGAGCCGCGTTTTGGCGTGTTCCGGATGTGAAACCAAGCTTCAGGGCTGGCGGCGCTGCTTTCGTCATCGCTTCGCTGGCTCACAACCTTGAGGAGGCGATCTGGCTCCCCGCTTGGTCGCGCCGGGCGGGCGCCTTCTACCCTCAGGTTGCACGAGAGGCGTTCGCCGCCGCCGCAGGGGTCAGGCCGTGCTACGCGAGGGGCGTCACGTGGGCTCAGGCGTGCGGATGGACGGTGAGGCTTGGCCTTTCTGAGCTCCGTTGGCCTCTTCGTCGGCCTCATCCCCTTAGCGGACGCTAGGGCGTGATCAGCCGCACGTCGGGGAAGTAGGTGCGGAAGCGTCGCGCGTCGCGGGTCAGCAGCGGGCAGCGGAGCGCCTGAGCATGCGCGCCGATGAAGAAGTCCGGGAGGACGGTGGGCTGCTCGCCCTTCGCCTTGCGATATCGCTTGTGCGCCTGCGCCGCGGCGAACAGTGCGGGCCTGGGCGTGCGTTCCACATCCAGCCCAAGCCGGGCGACGTAGGCGTCGACGCTCTCGACATCCTCGAAGATTGCGGAGAGCTCAGCGAACACGATGTCGTTGATCAGCAAGGCTCCGTCGCCGGCCGCGGCTTGCAGCTGCCTCTGCGACCACTCGCGCCAGGCGCTCGCGGACCACAAGTCGGAAACGACGTTGGTGTCGATCAGCGTCAATCGAGCGTGTGACCGCGGGTCAGCAGCATCAGCTCATCGGTGGTCATGCCGTTCCACCCCGGTGGCGGCGTATCCAGGTCGAAGCGGCTGCGCGGCGTCTCGACGTCTGCAGTCACCACCACCAGCCGGCCGTCTTCATCCTTGAAATCGACCTTGCTGCCCGGTGCGATCCCGAACCTGTCGCGCATGGGCTTGGGGATGGTGACCTGGCCTTTTTGCGTGACGGTGTGCGCCATTGTCTTACCTCGGCGGGAAGGGAGTAATACCTAGCATCGGCCCGCCGCCCGCGCTAGGTGCGCCACCCATGACCGACCCCATCGCCACCCCCTTCGCCGACGTGATCTTCCCGACCGGTGCGGCGCACGGGTCGCCGGTGGTGATCGAGGCGACGCCGGCGGGGGTGGCGGTGGTGTCGATCAACCGGCCGGAGCGGAGGAACGCCTTCGACGCGGCCGCCATCGACGCCCTGCACGAGGCCTTCGTCACGCTCAAGGGCCAGGACGGGGTGCGCAGCGTCTTCCTGCGCGGCGTGGGCGGGGCCTTCTGCGCGGGGGCCGACCTCGACTGGATGCGCGACGCGGCGGGCTGGGACGAGGAGCAGAACCGGCAGGACGCCCGGGGCCTCGCCGCCATGCTCCACGCCCTGCACGCCCTCCCGCAGCTGACGGTGGCGCTGGTGCAGGGTCCGGCCTTCGGCGGCGGCGCCGGGCTGGTGGCGGCCTGCGACATGGCGCTCGCCACCGCCGACGCGCAATTCAGCTTCAGCGAGGTGAGGCTTGGCCTGACCCCCGCCACCATCAGCCCCTACGTCGTGGCCGCGATCGGGCCGCGCGCCGCGCGGCGCCTGTTCGCCACCGGCGAGCGCTTCGACGCGGCGGCGGCGGTCCGAGTCGGCCTGGTCGACCGGGTGGTCGAGGACCTGCACGCCGAGGCGGTCACCATAGCCCGCGCCCAGCGCGCCTGCGCGCCGGAGGCGGTGGGCGAGGCCAAGCGGCTGGTCGACGACGTCTTCGGCCGTGCGATCGACGGCAAGCTGATCGAGGAGACCGCCCGCCGCATCGCCGCCCGCCGCGTCTCTCCCGAGGGCCGCGAGGGCGTGGTCGCCTTCCTGGAGCGCCGTCGCCCCGCCTGGAGCTGACCGACGCCCCTGCGACCGCGCGTCGCTTGGAGCCGCCCCGCCCGGAGGCTAACCGGGGCTGGCGAGGGGACCATGGCGCACGAACTGGAGCTCGCGGCCGTGGCCGCCGTGGACGGCCTGGCCGGACCCGCAAAGGCCAGGCCGGGCGCCGGGCCCAAGCACGCCGCCCTCCACGCCGAGTGCCTGAACTGCGGCGCCAAGCTGAACGGCCGCTACTGCCAGGACTGCGGCCAAGTGGCGGACGACCACCATCGCTCCATCCTCCACCTCGCCTGGGAGGCGGTGGAGGGCATGTTCCATCTGGACGGACGGCTGGCGCGCACCGCGCCGCTGCTGTTCTTCCGCCCGGGGACTCTGGCGCGCGACCACTTCGAGGGGCGGCGTCAGCGCCACGTGCCGCCGTTCCGGCTGTTCCTGGTGACCCTGCTGCTGTTCATGCTGGCCCTGGAGGGGCTGGTGCACGGGGGCGGGCACGGGGCGGGCGGTGAGCACGCCGCGCCGTCCGCCGCGCCGCGCCTGGGGCAGACCGTCACCGTGCGCGAGCAGGACGGCACGACGCGGACGGCCACCGTGCCCACCGCCGAGCAGATCTCTCGCTGGACTGGCGGGCGGGTCGCGCCCGAGGTGATCGCCCGGGCCGCCCGTGACGAGGCCGGCCAGGCGCCGGCCGCCGCGCACCCGCCGGCCGCGCCCGCTCCCAAAGGCCCTTCCGTGAAGATCGGCGGCGGCCTGATCACCGTCAGCGGAGGCTCGGACCCGAGCCGCTCACCGGCCAGGAGCTCGGCCCGCCAGGCGGGACGCGAGCTGGGGGCGGCGTTGCGTGGAGAGTCCCCGCCCGTGGCCGTCAAGGGCGTCGGCGAGGCGGTGGACGCCTTCGACGCCTCATCCGACAAGCATTCCAAGATCGGCGCCTGGATGATCCAGCGCGTGCGCAAGGCGACCGCCAACAAGGAGTATTTCACGGCTGTGGTGTTCGGCTGGGCGCACCGCCTGGCCGTGCTGCTGCTGCCGATCACCGCCGGCTTCCTGACACTGCTCTACTGCTACAAGCGACGCTTCTTCGTGTACGACCATCTGGTCGTATCGATGCACTTTCTGAGTTTCCTGTTCATCATCTGGGGCGTCGCCTACCTCACCCCCCGGTTCGCGCGGGACTGGGTGGTGCTGGCCGCCTTCGTCTGGACGCCGGTCAACCTGTTCCAGACCCTGCGCGGGGCCTACGGTTCCGGCGTGATCGGGGCGGGGGTGAAGACTCTGGTGCTGTGGTCGGCCACGGTCGTCTCGTTCGTGGTGCTGATCGTCGGCCTGCTGTTGATCGCGCTCGGGCAGATGTAGACACGGGGCGCATGCTGAAGCGCCTCCTCATCGCCAACCGGGGCGAGATCGCCCGCCGCGTGATCCGCACCGCCCGCCGCCTGGGTGTAGAGACGGTGGCGGTCTACTCGGACGCCGACGCCAAGGCGCCCCACGTGCGCGAAGCGGACTACGCCGTGCGGCTCGGCCCGCCACCCGCGCGCGAGAGCTATCTCGACATCGCCAAGGTGATCGCGGCCGCGCAGGAGAGCGGGGCGGACAGCGTGCACCCCGGTTACGGCTTCCTCAGCGAGAACGCCGACTTCGCCGAGGCGGTGGAGGCGGCGGGGCTGGTGTGGGTCGGCCCGCCGCCCTCCGCGATCCGCAGCATGGGGCCGAAGGACGAAGCCAAGCGCATCATGGCCGCCGCCGGCGTGCCCGTGACGCCCGGCTGGGCCGGCGAGGACCAGTCGGCGGAGAACCTCGCGACGCGCGCCGCGGAGGTGGGCTTCCCCGTCCTCATCAAGGCGGTCGCGGGCGGCGGCGGCAAGGGCATGCGCCGGGTGGATGCGCCGGAAGCGTTCGCCGAGGCGCTGGCCAGCGCCCAGCGCGAGGGGCAGGCCAGCTTCGGTGACCCGCGCGTGCTGATCGAGCGCTACGCCCAGCGCCCGCGTCACATCGAGGTGCAGGTGTTCGCCGATGCGCGCGGGAACGTCGTCCACCTGTTCGAACGCGACTGCTCGCTGCAGCGCCGCCACCAGAAGGTGATCGAGGAAGCGCCCGCGCCCGGCATGACGCCTGAGGTGCGCGAGAGCGTCTGCGCCTCCGCCGTCGCCGCGGCCCGCGCGGTCGGCTACCGCGGCGCGGGCACGGTGGAGTTCATCGCCGACGCCAGCGAGGGCCTGCGCGCCGACCGCATCTGGTTCATGGAGATGAACACCCGGCTGCAAGTCGAGCATCCGGTGACGGAACTGGTCACCGGCCTCGACCTTGTCGAATGGCAGCTCCGCGTCGCGTCGGGCGAGCCCCTGCCGCTGAAGCAGGAGGAGATCACGCTGGACGGCTGGGCGATGGAGGCGCGCCTCTACGCCGAGAACCCGGCCACCGGCTTCCTGCCGAGCACGGGGCGGCTGGAGGTGTTTGATGTCCGGCGCGCTGCCCGCGATTCCTGGCTGCGGATCGACTCGGGCGTCGAGCAGGGCGGCGAGGTCACCCCGTACTACGACCCGATGATCGCGAAGATCATCGTGAAGGCGCCCACGCGGGACTTGGCTGCCGAGCGGCTTGCCGACGCCTGCGCTCGCGTGGAGATCGCGCCCGTGCGGACCAACGCCGCGTTTCTGGCGCGCGCGGCCTCGAACCCGGACTTCATCGCCGGACGGATCGACACCGGCTTCATCCCCGAGCGGATGGAGGAGCTGACGGCCCCCCCGCGGCTATCCGACGGATGGCTCGCCGATGTGGCCGCCCAGCTCCGGTACAGCTTCGTGCCCGCCGAACAGCGTCCGCTCGACCACGACGCGCTCACGGGCTTCAGGCTCAACGGCCCGCCGGCATCTGAGATCACGCTCTGGGTCGACGGCGAGAAGCGCACTGCTTCGTTGCGTCAGGTGGAAGGTCGTCACTTCCGCGGCGGCGAGCGTCTGCCGGTGACGGTGTTCGAGCGCGGTCAGGCGTTCGGCGTCGATCTCGCGCCGCCGCTTACGACCGCAGGGGGCGCGGCTTCTGACGGTAAGCTCACCTCGCCCATGCCGGGCCGCATAGTTTCGCTCGCCGTGGCGGCGGGCGATCGCGTCGCCAAGGGTGCGCCGGTGGTCACGCTGGAGGCCATGAAGATGGAGCACGGCCTCACCGCCCCGTTCGACGCCGTGGTCGCCGAGGCCCCGGTCGCCGTCGGCCAGCAGGTCACCGAGGGGGCGCTGCTGGTGCGGCTGGAGAAGGTGGAGGCTTCCGCTCCGGTCGCGGACGCGGTCTGATGCGCCCATGCCGCTGACCCGCCTGCTCGCCCTCGCCGCCACGGCGCCGCTGCTGCTCGCGCAGGCGTCGCCCACCTACCTCGGCTCCAAGGATTGGGCGGACATCCCGACCATCGGCGGCGGCGTCGCGGCGCAGCTCGCCTGCGCGGGCGTGTTCGTGAGCGGGCGGCCCGCCGCCGACGTCGAGCGGGACGACGTGCACGCCATGAACCCGCTGCTCGGCCAGGCGAAGGTCACGGTGGACATGGAGCGGAAGGCCGTCACCGCCGTCGCCCTGCCCAAGACGCCGCCGCGCACCTCCTACTGGCGCCCCGGTGTCGGCTGCACCCTCGCGCCGGCCGCCGGGCCGGGGTCGGCGCAGCCTGCGCTCGCCGGCGTGCCGGAGCGCGCCTACGGCCGCCGCGCGGGCGCCTTCCCCCGGGGAGACACCGCCCTGGCCCCCGCCGCCGGCCGCGAGCGGCTCGACGCCGCCGTACGCGCCGTGTTCGACGAGCTCAACGCCAAGGGCCCGGACACCCGCGCCGTGCTGGTGGTGCAGGACGGCAGGCTCGTGGCCGAGCGCTACGCCCCCGGCTTCGACGCCCGCACGCGCCTCCTGGGCTGGTCCATGAGCAAGACGGTGACGGGCGCGCTGATCGGGGCCCTGGTGGCCGACGGCAGGCTGAAGCTCGACGCTCCCGCGCCCGTGCCCGCCTGGCGCAGCGCCTCGGACGGACGCGAGAGGATCACCCTGCGCCAGCTGTTGCAGTTCACCGACGGGCTCGCGTTCACCGACGACGTCGTGCCCGGCGACGAGTCCACCATGCTGTTCGGCCGGGCGGACATGGCCACCTACACCGCCGAGCGGCCGATGGCTCACCCGCCCGGCGAGGTGTGGAACTACTCGACCGGCTCCACGGTGCTGCTCGCGAAGATCGCCAAGGACGCGATCGGCGACGAGGCCGCCACGCAGCGCTACCTGCGCAGGCGCGTGTTCGATCCCGCGGGCATGGACAGCGCCGTGCTGGAGAACGACGCCACCGGCACGCCCGTGGGCGGCTCCTACGTCTACGCCACCGCGCGGGACTGGGCGCGCTTCGGCCTGATGTGGCTGAATGACGGCTTGGGCGCAGGCGGCAAGCGCGCGTTGCCCGCATCGTGGATCAAGTTCAGCACGACGCCCAACGGGCGCGCGTCGCAGAACCGCTACGGCGCGCAGATCTGGCTCAACGCCGGCGAGGACGCCGACCCGGCCAAGCGGCAATGGCCGCACCTGCCTCGCGACGCCTACGCCATGCTGGGCCACAACCAGCAGCTGGTGATGGTGATCCCCTCGCGCCGCGCGGTGATCGTGCGCCTGGGCTGGACTCCGGACGGCAAGCGCTTCGACGCCGACGGTTACTTCGCGCGCATCCTGGACGCGCTGCCCTAGCGCACACGCCGCACTTCCCGACTCTCGCCGACCGGCCTACCTGCGGCCGCATGGCGCTGCACATCATCAAGCTGGTGGTCGGGATCGACACGCTGGACGAGCTGGCCGCCTGGCGGCGCGCCCGCCAGCACGCGGAGCGCGACTGGCGCGTGCACACCCGCGTCACGCCCAAGCGGGCGGCGGAGGTGGAGGACGGCGGCTCCATCTACCGGGTGATCAAGGGCGTGATCGTCGCCCGCCAAGCGATCCTGCGCATCGAGACGCACGGGGAGGGCAGGGCGGCGCGCTGCCAGATGGTGGTGTCGCCCGAGCTGGTGCGCGTGGCGCCCACCCCGCGGCGGCCGTTCCAGGGGTGGCGCTACCTGAAGCCGGAAGACGCCCCGCCCGATCTCGCGGCCGGCGACGAGACCGCCGCCATGCCCCCCGCGCTCGCCGCCAAGCTGCGCGAGCTGGGCGCCTGGTGAGCTAGGCGGCCGACCGGCGGAGCGCGACCAGCGCCTCGTCCAGCGCTTCGCGCCCGCCCGCCGCGACGACCTGGCCCCGCGCGTTCAGCCCCGTGTCGGCCAACCGCTCGCCGCGCCAGTCTGTGACCAGTCCGCCCGCGCCCTCGATCACGGGGATGCAGGGCTCGATGTCCCAGCGCTTGAGCCCGGTCTCGATCACGAGATCGATCCCGCCCAGCGCCGCCAGGGCGAACAGGTAGCCGTCGCCGCCCAGGCGCACGAGGCGCGCGGCGGCGCGCACCTGGTTCCAGGCCCCGAGCTCGGCCCCGTCGAAGTAGGCGTGCGGGTCGGTGGCGGCGACGGTCGCCTCGGTCAGCGGCCGCGGGCGGGCCCGGATCGGCCGCTCGCCGCCGCGGGACAGGAGCCTGCTGCCGCCCGCATGGCCGACGAACAGTTCGCCGATGTAGGGCTGGCCGATCGAGCCCAGCACGGGGCGGCCGCGGTGGTTCAGTCCGATCAGGGTCACCCAGAGGGGCAGGCCGGCGACGAAGGCGCGGGTGCCGTCCACGGGGTCGAGCACCCAGGTCCACTCGGCGTCGGGCCGGTCCTCGCCCTCCTCCTCGCCGATCACGCCGTGGTCGGGGTGGTGCTCGGCGATGAGCTGGCGGATGGCCCGCTCCGCACCGCGGTCGGCGTCGGTGACGGGGTCGTAGCCGCCGCCCTGTAGATTGGCCGCCCCCTTGTCCTCCACCGCCCCGCCCGCACGGAAGCGGGGCAGGGTCTCGGCCATGGCCGCTTGGTGGAGCGCGATCAGGAACGGCTCGAACGCGGCGATGTCGTCGAGGGAAGGGGCGGGCATGAGCGATGTCCTAGCGGCCCATCTCTCTCCCGTCGCCCTCGGGCTTGACCCTAGGGCCGAGCCGTCCGCCCGCGATCGAGCCGCCGTAGCGAACGACCGGCGCCCGGTCCTGGGGTCGAGCCCGAGAACGACTAGAGGTGGCGCCCCTCTAGAGCGGCAGCTCGGTCCCGTGCAGCGACTTGGCGAGGTCCAGCAGGCGGCGGCGGGGGCGTTCGCCCAGCTGGTAGTAGGCCCGGATCAGGTCCAGCGTCTCCTTGCGGGCCAGCACCTCGCCGCCCTTCTCCTCGCCCACGGGCTCGGAGCGCGTGTCGTCGGACAGGCCGTCGTAGAAGTAGGTCACGGGGGACTGCAGCGCGGTGGCCAGCTGCCACAGGCGGGAGGCCGAGATGCGGTTCGCGCCGCACTCGTATTTCTGGATCTGCTGGAAACGGATGCCGACGCTGTCGGCCAGCTGCTGCTGGGTCAGGCCGAGGAGACGCCGGCGGCGGCGCAGGCGCTTGCCCAGGTGCAGGTCGATGTCGGTGGCCATGGCGGCGGACTCCGGGCGAGGGACGGCGTCCCAGGTCGGGACGGATGCACCCTCCAGGAGCAAGCGCCGCGCCGCCGCTCGCCTCCCCCGTGCGCGAGGCGCGGGGGAGGGGCGGCGTCCGGAACGCCTAGCGCGCGCCGGGGCCGGTGTTGTTCGTCGTCGAGGTGTTGGCCGAACCGGGCGTCGCGTTGACGGTGCCGGTGGTCGAGCTGTTCGTGCCCGTCGTGCGGTTGCTGCGCGTGACCGTGCGCGAGCCGCTGGCGCCCATCCCCGCCGTCCCCGACATGCCGGTCGAGGTGGAGCCGGCCGTCGAGGCGCCCGGCATCGTGCCGGTCGTGGAGCCCGTCGTGGAGCCCGGCTGGTTCAGCTGGGAGCCCGTCGTGCCGGCCGAGCCCGTGCCAGCGCCATAGGTGGAGCCTGTCGTGGCGCCCGTGGTCAGGCCCGTGCCGGGCTGGCTGGTCATGGCGCCGGTCGTGCCCGCGCCCGTGCTCCCGGACATCGAGCCCGTCGCGCCGGCCCGGCCCGCGCCGGACATGGAACCGGCGGTTCCGGCCGCGCCCGTGCCGGCGCCCGCGCTACCCGCGGTCCCGGCCGAGCCCGTGGCGCCGGCGGAGCCCGTGGCCTGGGCGGAGGCGACTCCGGCCGAGGCCAGAAGGGCGGCGGCCGTGAGGGTGGCGATCTTACGCATGGTGAACTCCCGTTCGTTCAGGATGGAGGGGGGCCGTCCTCGTTGGGGCGGCTCCTGGACACGGGGGAAACTCACGGAGGCGGCTAAGGGTTCTTCGACGCCCCTAGAAGCTCCTAATCCTCCTTCACGCGACGCTTGCGGAACGAGGGATTGAGCACCTGCTTGCGCAGCCGGATCGACTTGGGCGTCACCTCCACCAGCTCGTCCTCCTCGATGTAGGCGATGGCCTGTTCGAGGGTCATGCGGCGCGGCGGCGTCAGGCGGATGGCCTCGTCCTTGCCCGAGGCGCGCACGTTGGTGAGCTGCTTGGCCTTCATCGGGTTGACGTCCAGGTCGTCGGCCCGGGCGTTCTCGCCGATGATCATGCCCTGGTAGGTCTTCTCCCCGGCGCCCACGAACATGGTCCCGCGCTCCTCCAGGTTCCACAGGGCGTAGGCCGCGGTCTCCCCGTCCGAGTTGGAGACCAGGACGCCCTTGCGGCCGCCCTCGATCGCGCCCTTGTACGGCTCGTAGTGGCTGAACACGCGGTTCAGCACGCCCGAGCCGCGGGTGTCGGTCAGGAACTCGCCCTGGTAGCCGATCAGGCTGCGCGAGGGCGCCTGCAGCGAGATGCGCGTCTTGCCCGCGCCCGAGGGCCCCATGTCCTTCAGCTCGGCCTTCCGCGCGCTCAGCTTCTCGATGACGATCCCGCTGAACTCGTCGTCCACGTCGATCATCACGTCCTCGACGGGTTCCAGCCGCTCGCCGGTCTCCTCGTCCTTCTGGAACACCACGCGCGGGCGGCTGATCGAGACTTCGAAGCCCTCCCGGCGCATGCCCTCGATGAGCACGCCCAGCTGCAGCTCGCCGCGGCCGGCCACCTCGTAGGCGTCCTTCTCGCTGGTCTCCGTCACGCGGATGGCGACATTCGACTCCGCCTCCTTCTTCAGGCGGGCGGCGATCACGCGGCTCTGCACCTTGTCGCCCTCCTTGCCGGCCAGGGGGGAGTCGTTGACCGAGACGGTCATGGAGATGGTGGGCGGGTCGATGGGCTGGGCGGGCAGGGCGGCGGTCACCTCCATGGCGCACAGGGTGTCGGCCACGGTGGCCTTGGAGAGGCCGGCGATGGCCACGATGTCGCCCGCCTCGGTACCCTCGTCGACGGGCTGGCGCTTCAGACCGCGGAAGGCGAGCACCTTGGTGATCCGCCCGCGTTCGATCTCCTTGCCGTGACGATCCAGGGCGTGGATGGCCATGCCCGGCGTGGCGCGGCCCGCCTCGATGCGGCCGGTGAGCAGGCGGCCGAGGAAGGGGTCGCTCTCGATCAGCACGCTCAGCATCTGGAACGGCTCGTCGGCGCGGGCCACGGCCTTGGGCTCGGGCACGTGGCGCACGATCAGGTCGAACAGGGGGGCGAGCGTGTCGTTGGGCTTGGCCATGTCCAGCGTCGCCCAGCCGTTCTTGCCGCTGGCGTAGATGTGCGGGAAGTCGAGCTGCTCGTCGGTGGCGCCCAGGATCGCGAACAGGTCGAAGGCGGCGTTCAGCACGCGCTCGGGGTCGGCGTGCGGGCGGTCCACCTTGTTGAGGCACAGGATGGGGCGCAGGCCCATCTTCAGCGCCTTGCCCAGCACGAACTTGGTCTGGGGCATCACGCCTTCCTCGGCGTCCACCAGGATCACGCAGCCGTCCACCATGCCGAGGATGCGCTCCACCTCGCCGCCGAAGTCGGCGTGGCCGGGGGTGTCGATGATGTTGATGCGCGTGTCGCCCGCCTCGCCGTGCCACAGCACGCTGGTGCACTTGGCCAGGATGGTGATGCCGCGCTCGCGCTCCTGGTCGTTCGAGTCCATGGCGCGCTCCACGTGCGCCTCGTTGGCGCGGAACACGCCGGACTGGGCCAGGAGCTGGTCCACTAGCGTGGTCTTGCCGTGGTCCACGTGGGCGATGATGGCGATGTTGCGCAGCGACATTGTACGGTCCGAGTCAAATTGCTCACGCCGAGACGCCGCTGGGCGCGGAGCCGCGCGGGGAGGGGTGTTCGGCGCTTCGGGAGCGGCCGGGATGTAGGCGAAAGCGGGCGAGAGCGCCAGTCTCCCACCCCTTGCCGCAGATGGTTCGGTATCCACCGTCCCGCAAAGCGCAAGCTCGCCACCCGAAGGCGTCAGCGCATTGCGACGGCGGCGGCCGAGGAGACACACGGCGTGCGCTAGCCGCTCATCGTCAGGCCGTCAGGCGTAGGGCCCGATCGGCGGCGGCTCCCACCCACCGGTCGCCACGAAGGCGCCGTTCAGGAAGCCGGGCTTGCCGTAGGCGAAGGGGGAGCCGTCGGGCGCCAGCATCAGCCCGCCCGCGGCCAGCAGCACGGCGTGGCCGGCGGCCGTATCCCACTCCATTGTCGGGCCGGTGCGGGGATAGACGTCGGCCTCGCCCGCCGCCACCAGGCCAAACTTGAGCGACGAGCCGGTGTTGAGCCGCTCGCCCACCGGCAGGGTTGCGAGGTAGCGGTCCAGCGACGAGGTTCCGTGGCTCTTGGAGGCGGTCACCGTTAGCCACGCACCCGCCTGGCGCACGCGGATCGGCCGCGCCTCGCCCACGGCGCCCGGCGTGCCGCGCCCCTCCGCCAGCCAGGCGCCCGCGCCGACCTCGCGTCCCGTCGCACCGAAGAACAGCCGCCCCAGCGCCGGCGCGTAGACCACGCCCAGCACCGGCGCGCCGTCCACCACCAGCCCGGCGTTCACCGTATAGTCGTGCCCGCCGCGCACGAAATCGCGCGTGCCGTCCAAGGGATCGACCAGCCAGAAGCGCCGGCCCACCTTGGGGATGCGCCCGGCCGCCACCTCCTCCTCCGCCACGATGGGCGTGTCGGGGTCGAGCCCGCCCAGGGCGTCCAGCAGCACCGCCTCCGCGGCGTGGTCGGCCGCGGTCACCGGGCTCTCGTCCCCCTTGGTGAAGGTCTCGAACCCCAGGGCCACATGCCGCTGGATCTCCGCCCCCGCCCGCAGACAGGCGGCGACCACGCCGGGGAGGAGAGAGGAGTGCACGCCCCGTCTTATAGCCGCAACCTGCTTCCTCAAACTGCTAGAAGAGTTCGTACGGATCGGTGATGGGCTCACTCCGATCATAGCTGCGCAACTCGAGCCCATCGGCCTCGCAGTCGGCTAGAAGGGCCGATCCGGCCAGCTTCATCAAACGTCCGACGAGCTGAATCTCATCGACCGCGTAAACCGAGAGAGTGTAATCGCGCGACGCACTATATACATGAACTCGCCCCCGAAAACATAAAGGATCTTCTTCGACATATTCTCCATGAGTAAGCTCCGAAGTCATCGTAATTCTGATATCTTCGTTACTACCGTTTTGCTGACGTTGGACATAGACTGTTCGTGGGCCGAGGTTCATCGAAGTTGATCTCCTATCCGTTCGGGAACAATGGGATCTTCGTCCGTCCTGCTCCACCTTTCCGCAGACAGTCAGCGTGTCTTTCCGAAGCCTGCGCGAGACACTCCCGCCTTTTTAGGCCCAGCGAGCGGTAGCACTCAGAAACATCCTCATCGTAGGCTTCGTAGCACTGGGTTCTTACCTGCTCCGTGATTTTCGGACGGCGACCGCTGCTAGAAGCGCCAACGTGGGCGGCTGGCGAGTCGATCTTAAAAGGAACGCCCAGGATCGGCGTCATGCCTCCTGCCGCACCGCTGTAAACTGCAGCCAGCCCCGCCGCACGGGAGGCGCCTATGGTCACCGCGGCGGCTCCGCCCGCCACGCCCGCAGCGCCGGCGCTCAGCCCGATCGCCGTCTCAACGGCACCCGCCGCTGCTAACGCCGGGGCCGCTCTCGCCGCGACGCGGGCTGCAGCCGCGAGGGGCGGCGCGAACGCGGGCGAACGGCTCCCGCCGCCACCCTCGTTGGCGAACCGTCCGCCCACGCCTCCGCGTCCCGTCGCGGGTTGTCGCGCCTGATCCTCGCGGTATTTGAGCTCGCGTCGCGCAAGCGCGCCCATCAGCCTCGGCGCCGCGACCTCGCTGGCGAGTCGCAGTCGTTCCTGTTCCACATCCATGGCCACCTCCCGCACGCAGGATGCGGCCTTGCGGACGTGCGGGGATAAGTCCGAGGCCTCCCCGCGTCCGATCCTTGCCCCGCAGGGGCTCACGGCACCTGAGAGCGGGGGACGGTTGCGCGGCCCTCGCCACCCGCACCGCACCGCACTAAACACCGCGCCATGGCCGCCCTCGCCGCACCCGCGCGCACCTACCTGGATTTCGAGAAGCCCGTCGCCGAGCTCGAGGCGAAGATCGACGAGCTGTCCGGGCTGGAGGCGTCGGCCGGGCTCGACGCCCAGCTCGCCGCGTTGCGCGAGCGTGCGACGTCGCTGCGGCGGGAGGCGTACGCCGATCTCGACCCCTGGCGGCGGACGCAGGTGGCGCGGCATCCGGAGCGGCCGCACTTCGTCGACTATCGCGACGGCCTGCTCACCGACTGGACGGAGCTGCGCGGGGACCGCGCGTTCGGCGACGACCAGGCGATCATGGGCGGCCTGGCGCGCCTGCGCGGGCGCGCGGTGGTGGCCCTGGGGCACGAGAAAGGGGCCGACACCGCGGGCCGCCTGCGGCACAACTTCGGCATGGCCAAGCCCGAGGGCTACCGCAAGGCGGTGCGCCTGATGGACCTGGCCGAGCGCTTCGGCCTGCCGGTGGTCAGCTTCGTG
This sequence comes from uncultured Caulobacteraceae bacterium, assembly GCA_964244065.1. Lineage (GTDB taxonomy): Bacteria > Pseudomonadota > Alphaproteobacteria > Caulobacterales > Caulobacteraceae > JASLDZ01. Next base: position 231,992 of record CAXTHH010000001.1, read on the forward strand.
GACACCGCGGGCGCCTACCCCGGCATCGGCGCCGAGGAGCGCGGGCAGGCGGAGGCCATCGCCCGCTCCACGGAGAGATGCCTGACGCTGGGCGTGCCCTCGGTGGCCGTGATCGTGGGGGAGGGCGGCTCGGGCGGGGCCATCGCCGTGGCCGCCGCCAACCGCGTGCTGATGCTGGAGCACAGCATCTACAGCGTGATCTCGCCGGAAGGCGCGGCCTCCATCCTGTGGCGCGACGGGGCCAAGGCGCGCGACGCGGCCGACGCCATGAAGATCACGGCGCCCGACCTCCTGAAGCTGAAGATCGTCGACGAGGTGGTGCCCGAGCCCGTGGGCGGCGCGCACGCCGACAAGGCCGCCGCGGTGCGGGCGGTGGGCGACGCCGTCGAGCGCGCGCTCGGCGAGCTGGAGGGGCTCTCTCCCGACCAGCTGCGCGCGCAGCGGGCGGAGCGCTTCTACCGCATCGGGCGTTGAGCCCGGCGTGACGTCCGCGCCCACCCCCGCCCAGATCGCCGCCCTCAAGCTCGCCATCGACGCGGGCGACGGCGAGGGCGTGCGCATCGCCGCCGAGCCCGACGTGGACGGGGCCATGGCGCACGGCTGGCTGGTGCGCGAGGCCGACCGCCTGCACGTCACCGAAAGCGGCTGGCGCGTGCTGAAGCAGGCCGACGGGGTGGAGGACCCGCCGACCGGCTAGTTCGCCGTTCCGCCCCCGTCCACCGCCGCGGCGACGGCGCCGAGCAGGGCCTCGCGGGCGGCGCTGCGGGCCGCGCCGACCGCGGTGGGCCAGTCGCTGTTGATCACCACCACCAGCTTCCGCTTGGGATCCAGGTGCAGCATCTGGCCGAAGATGCCCCGCCCGTCGAAGGCCTGATCGTCTCTCGTCCACCACTGGTAGCCGTAGCCGAAGCCAGGCTGGCCGATGTCCGCCTGCTTGGTCCCGGCCGCCTGGAACCAGCCGGGGGCCACCACCCCGCGCCCGCCCTCCAGCACGAACTGGCCGAAGCGCGCGTAGTCGCGCAGCGAGACCGACAGGCCGAAGCCGCCGAACTCCTGGCCGTTCTCCGCGGTGATCCAGGCCGCGTCCTGCTCCATGCCGTAGGGCTTCCACACCTTCTCCGACAGGTAGTCGGCGAGCGGCTTGCCCGAGGCGCGCTTGACCAGCACCCCGATCAGGTTGGTCTCGCCCGTCTTGTACAGCCACTTGGTTCCGGGCGGCGCCTCCCGCGGGAGCCTGGCCATGTAGTGGAGCACCGGGTCCTGGCCCGGAGGGGGCTTCACGTGCCCGGCGGCCACCACGTCGGAGTTCGGGTCGGTGTAGTCCTCGTTCCACTTCACGCCGCTGGTCATGGTCAGGAGCTGGCGCACGCTCACGCCGTCGTAGGCCGAGCCCTTCAGTTCGGGCAGGTAGCGGACCACCGGGTCCTCCACCGACCTGATATAGCCGTCCCTGATCGCCGCCCCGGCCAGCGTGGAGGTGAACGACTTGGCCACCGAGAACGACGTCCAGCGCCCCTTCGGGCCGTAGCCGAGGCCGTACCGCTCGAGCCGCACCTTGCCGTCCTGCAGCACCAGGACGCCCGCCACGTGCTCGGCGGCCATGTACCCGTCCAGCGTCTGCGCCGCCCCGTCGTGCGTCCAGGCCAGCGTGGGCAGCGGGGCCCCACTCGGCAGCAGCTTCACCCTGCCGCCCCGCCGCACCGTGTGCGTGGGCGTCAGCCGTTCCATCCTGCGGAAGTTCGCGTCGCGCTTGGCCTGCGGCCAGAACAAGAGGTCGGTCAGGGCGTTCGGCGGCGCGATCTCCTCGGGCGCGAGCTTCACGTTCTGTCCCCGGGCGGGGCTTCCGAGCGCGACCGTCGAGGCCATGGCCAGGGCGGCGGCCCAGCAGCTTGCACGCATGCGCATTTCCCTCCGCGGAGCTTCGCGCACCGTCATAACGCCGCCGCCCCGCGGCGGCCAACGTGGCTTGGGAGCCTTGTTTCGAGCCCCTATCTCCCGGCCGCCATGGGAGACGAGATGCAGGGGCCGAACGGACACGCGGACGCGCCGCGCCACACCCGGGCCTGGCGCGACTTCAAGCGCATGCAGCTCGCCGCGCCCCTGTTCGCCGCCCTGGTGTTCGCCGCCGCGGTGATCCACGCGTGGCAGGCCATCCCGGCCGCCGACTCGGTGAAGCGCGCCTTCCTGCTGCTGTTCCCGGCGGTCTACTGCATGGCGGTGCTGGTGGTGGCGCTGCAGCTGCAGGTGGCCCGGCGCGCGCTGAAGCGCTACGTCTGGCTCTCGTTCGCGGCGGGGTTCGGGCAGAGCCCGGTGTCGGTGCTGACGGGGCTGGGCGTGCTCGCGGCGGCGGCGGGCTTCATCTACTGGAGGATCCACGCGGCGGGCGGCGGCGGCCCCTACCCGGCGGGCGTGTTCTCCGCCTTCGGCGCGGGGCTGGGCGTGCTGTTCGCCCAGGGGCTGCTGGTCAGCGCCCTGGAGCGCGAGCCCAAGATCCGCGCGATCATCGAGGCCTGAGGAGCCGCTCGCTCTCTACTCCTTCCACTCGTTCCGTCGCCCTCGGGCTCGACCCAAGGGCCGGGCGCCGCCCCTGCGCCGACGTTGGCCACAAGCCCGCGGACGGCTCGGCCCTCGGGTCGAGCCCGAGGGCGACGGGGGGGGGGGAGCGTTAGGCGGCGGAGCTCACGCCCCGTGCTCGCCCCTGCCCGCCGCCGCGCGGTGGAACACCTGGCGGGTGCGCAGCAGGGCCAGGCGTGCGCTGTCGGCGTGGAAGCCGCTCGGCGCGACGAAGGCGTGACCCGCGTCGTAGACGAACACCGGCAGGTCGGGGTGGGCGCCGCGGATCGCCTCCACGTCCTCCGGAGGTATCATCTCGTCCGTGCGCCCGAAGTGCAGCACGGTCGGCCCGCGCGGCGTCTCCCCGACGAGGCGGGCGACGTGGCCGCCGTAGAAGGCCGCCGTCGCGGCCACCCCTTCCAGACGGCAGGCGGCCAGCCAGGCCGCCGTGCCGCCGAAGCCGAAGCCCATGACCATGACCGGCGGTCCGATCGCCGCGATGGCGGCGCGAACCCGCGGCAGCACCGCCTCGCCCTGGCCGGCGGCTTCCGCCCGCGCCAGCCGCTCGGCCGTCAGCGCCGGGTCGGTGTCGCGGTCGGGCAGGGGCGCGCCGGGCGGGTCGAGCAGGGCGGGGATCAGCACCTCCCAGCCCTCGGCGGCCCACTCGGCTGCGAGGCTCCGCAGATGCGGTGTGATCCCCCAGACCGCGTGCAGCACCACCAGGCCGCCGCGCCGCGCCTCGCCCGCCGGCTCGCGCCAGGCGTCGAACGGCCCGTCGGCGGCGGTGAGCCGCACCTGTCGGCCCATCAGACTGCGCGATCGCTCAAGCGGACGTTCCTTCGGCTCGGGCCGCGACCAAAGTCCCGCGGCCAAGGGAACGCAAGCGCGGGGCCGTCCCGTTCACCACCTCGTGGCCACCGTTCTCTCCGCCCGCGACCGCCCCGCCGTCCCCACGCCCCCGCGCCTGTGGCGGCCCGAGCGCGTGCTGGTCACGCGCGCCGCCCGCGAGCACGCCCGCGGCCGCGAGATCGCCGCTCGCGCCGCCGCGCTGGGGGCGGAGGTGGTGGAGCTTTCCGGCGACCGTGTGGTCATGCCCAGGACCGGCGACGCCCGCGCGGACTACCGGGCGGCGAAGTCCACCCTGGCGGTGACGGTCGCATCGCCCGCCAAGCGGCGGCTGCAGCCGATCCCGCCCTCGGCCGACTGGCGCTTCGACCTGGCGGAGGGGTGCCACGCGCACTGCCAGTACTGCTACCTCGCGGGCTCGCTGGCCGGCCCGCCGATCACGCGCGTGTACGCCAACACGGAGGAGATCCTGGCCGGCCTGGCCGACTACGTGGGCCGGGGTGCGGTGACGAGCGCCAGCGCCGAGCGGGCGGGGGAGGGCACCACCTTCGAGGCCAGCTGCTACGCCGACCCGCTGGGCGTGGAGCACCTGACGGGCTCGCTGGGCGAGGCGGTGCGGTTCTTCGGCGCCTGGGACGCGCCCGTGGGTCTTCGGTTCACGACCAAGTTCTCCGGCGTCGATCCGCTGATCGGCCTGCGCCACGGCGGCCGGGTGCGCGTGCGCCTGAGCGTCAACGCGCCCGCCCTGATCCGCTTCGAGGGCGGGGCCGATCCCCTGGCCGCCCGCCTGCACGCGCTCGGCCGCCTCGCCCGCGACGGCTACAAGGTCGGCCTGACCGTCGCCCCCGTCCAGCCGGTGGAGGACTGGCGCGCCGAATACACGGCCCTGTTCGACCTCGCCGCCCGCGAGCTGGCGGATGCGCCCGGCCTGGACCTCACCGCCGAACTGATCACCCATCGCTTCACCGAGAAGTCCAAGGCGGTGCTGCAGGGCTGGTACCCTGGGACGAAGCTGGACATGGACGAGGCGAACCGCTCGCGGAAGCTGACCAAGTTCGGGGGCGTCAAGCACGTCTACCCCGCCGCCCCGATGCGCGAGATGCGCGCCGAGCTGACCCGCCTCCTGTCCGAGCGCCTGCCCGCCGCCCGCGTGCTCTACTGGACGTGAGCCGCCGCCGGAGCCGCCCTGTCCAGCCCGACGCGGGCCACGAGCTTGGGCAGGTCGGGATCGAGCGCCACCGCCGCGCGCATGTCGGCGTCGCCGCCCGGGGCGTCGCCGAGCGCGCGCCTGGCCCAGCCCCGGCCGTAGAGCGCCCAGGCCAGCCGGGGCTGCAGCTTCAGCGCGGCATCGTAGTCGGCCACCGCCTCCTTCAGCCGCCCCGCGCGCAGGTTCACCAGCCCCCGGCTGTCCAGCACCGCCGAACTGCGGCCGCCGAACCGTAGGGCGGCGTCGCAGTCCGCGCGGGCCTTGTCGAGCTCGCGGCCCCACAGGGCGCGCGTGAAGCACCGGCTGTTCAGCAGCGTCCACGACCGCTCCTGTCCGCGATGGCTGTCGATCCAGCGGTCGTAGAGAGCGACCGCCTCCCCATACTCGCCGGCGGCCACATAGCCCCCGGCGGCGCCCAGCACGACCTGCTGATCGTCCGGAGCCGCCGCGAGCGCCGCCTCGATGTCCGGCCGCGCGAGGGCCGGCTCGTGCACCGCCAGGCGGGCCAGGCCCCGGCCGAGCCGCGCATGCGCATCGCCGGGCGCCAGCTCCAGGGCGCGGTCGTAGTCGGCCAGGGCGCCGGGAAAGTCCTTCGCGGCCGCCTTGGCCCGGGCGCGTTCGACGAGACGCGGGGCGGCCTTGGGATCGAGCGCCACGGCGCGGTCCAGCGCGGCGACCGCCGCCCCGAAGTCGCGCCGGGCGGCGGCCGCGGCGGCGCGACGGCCCAGCGCGTCGGCGTCGGCTCCCGCCGCCTCGGCGGAGACCCCCGCCACGGCCGGCGCGGCGGAGGGCTGCTGGTCCAGCCGGAAGACCGCCCCGCCGTTGTAGGTGAAGTAGAGCCGCCGCTGCGACTTGGCCACCAGCACCCGGTGCGACAGGAAGAAGTCCGCCCCCAGCAGCATGTCCGCCAGGCCCAGGTCGCGCGAGCCGATGCGCAGCTGCGTGTTGCGGATGGTCTCGCCCCCGAGGCTGAAGCTCTCCACCGGCGCGAGCGTCGATTCCGACAGCGCCGACCCGATGCCCGCCGAGACCCCGCCCGCCTTCGCGCCCGCTGCGTCCAGCCGCAGGCCCGCCGCGCGCGCCGCGCTCGGCGACAGGAAGGAGGTGGCCGCGCCCGTGTCGAACAGCACGCGGATCTTGCGCCCGTTGACCTGCGCCTGGCCGATCGTGTGCGAGGAGAGCGCCTCCGTCTTCTCAAGCGCCAGCACGTTCGTCCTGCCCGGCGCCCAGTAGCCGAGGTCCGTGGCGGCGCAGTCGCCCAGGGGCTTCAGCATGCGCACCGCGCCGTTGGCCAGGTCGTACTCCACGTCGGCCGCGCCCAGCACGTTCTGGCCCAGGAGGCCCGCGGCGTCGCCGCCGAGCCGCGTGGGGATCACGATGAACTGCACGTCGGTGAGCGGCTGGCCCGCGAACACGAACTCGCGCACGCGGCCGACGCTGGCGCGCTCCATGCCGCCGAGGCCTCGGATCTGCATGCCCGCGCCGGGCAGCCACGCCACCTTCATCCGGTCGGCGGCCGCCTCGGTCAGCGAGCTGAAGAAGGCGCCCGAGTCGAGGACGAACTGCGCCTCCACTCCGTTGATCCTGGCCGGGGTCATGGGAACCAGCCCGCGCATGGTGACGGGCAGCTCGGCGATCCTGCCGTACTTGCAGGGAGCCGCCGCGGCGGGCGACGCGAGGGCGAGGACGACCAAGGCGAGCGGGGCGAGCATGCGCGTCACCGGGGCAGCCTAGCGCCGGGACCGCCGCTTGCAACGTGCCGAGCGGTTGCGGGTGGCGAACACCGTCGAGACCGTTGGATCCGCCCTCGCCGAAACACCGACGCGTTGCGCCGCAGCCTTCGGTCGAGGGCTCAGGCGGCCCAGAGCTCGCGCAGGTCCCGCTCCACCTCGGCCGGGTGCTCCAGCCGGCACAGGCGCGCCTTGGCGGCGCGACGTGCGGCGCGATCGGCGGGCCAGGGCGCCTGCTCGACGTACCAGCCCAGGTGCTTGCGCCAGACGCGCAGGCCCAGGGGCTCGCCGTAGAAGGCCAGCGCCTCCTCCATGTGCGAGAGCACCAGGGCCAGCCGCGCCCCCGGGCCCGGCTCCTCGAAGCCGCCGCCGTCGGCCAGGCCCGCCTCTATGGCGGCCGCCACCCAGGGCCGCCCGTAGACGCCGCGGCCCAGCATCACCGCGGCCGCACCCGAGGCCGCCAGCGCTGCCCGGGCGGAGGCGGCGTCGCGGATGTCGCCGTTGACCACTACGGGGATCGACACGGCGGCGCACACCTCGCGGACCGCCGCCCAGTCGGCCTCACCCGTGTAGAACTGGCGGCGCGTGCGCCCGTGCACCGTCACCGCGGCGGCCCCGGCGCGCTGGGCGCGCAAGGCGATCTGCGGCGCGTTGCGCGAGGCGTCGTCCCAGCCGAGCCGCATCTTCACCGTCACGGGCCGCGTGGTGGCCTCCGCGGCGGCCGCCACCAGCCGCTCGGCCGCCTCGGGATCGCGCATCAGCGCCGAGCCGCAGGCCGCGCCTGTGACCTCCTTGGCGGGGCAGCCGAGGTTCAGGTCGACGATGTCCGCGCCCGCCGCCTCCGCCGTGCGCGCGCCCGCCGCGATCATGGCCGGGTCGGCGCCGACGAGCTGGATCACGGTCAGCGGCAGGCCTTCCCCCACCGCCGCGCGGCGCACCACGTCGGGCCGACCCCGGGCCAGCTCGGCGCAGGCCACCATCTCCGTGGCGACGTAGGCCGCGCCCAGGCGGGCCGCGACGCGCCGGAACGGCAGGTCGCTGACGCCGGTCATGGGGGCGATCCACACGCGCCCGGGCACGCGCACGTCGCCGATCTGCACGGAGCCGCTCACCCGCCGCCTATGCCGGGCTCCGGCCGCCTGCGCCAGCTCAGCCGGCGTTGACGCGCCTGTAGGCGTCGCGGCCGACGCACCGGGCCACGTAGGCGTCGAACACCGGATCCCCCTTGATGCCGGGGGCGCCGAACATGCCCGTCCAGGCCAGGCTGGAGCCGAGGTAGACGTCCGCCGCGCTGAACCGGTCGCCCGCCAGCCACTCGCGGCTGGAAAGCTCGCCGCGCAGGGTGTTCAGCACGTCGTCGTAGTCGCCCCACCCCGCCATCCGCTTGTCCACGGCCGGCCGCTTCATCATGGCGTCGACCACCGCCGGCTCGAAGGCCGCCGCGCCGAACACCAGCCAGCGGTAGTAGGCGCCGCGCTCGGGCGAGCCCACCGCCGGGGCCAGTCCCGCCCGGGGGTTCAGGTCCGCGAGGTAGGCCAGGATGGCGGGCGTTTCCGTGACCACCGCGCCCCGATGGGTGAGCACCGGGATCTTGCCCATGGGGTTCAGCGCCAGCACGGTCGCACCCCGCGAGCCGATGTCCACCGGCTCCAGCCGATACGGCAGACCCAGCTCCTCCAGCATCCAGTGCACCGTGGCCGAGCGCGACTGCGGGTTGTGGTAGAGGACGATCTCGTCCGACATGGCTGGCTCCCCGGCGTCATCGCCAAGCTACCGCGCCGGCCGTGGGGACGCCAGTTGGAAGTTGCCCCTTTGTTCCGTCAACGCCGTGCGGGCGCGCCGCGCCGTCGAACAGGAGACGCCATGTCCCGCATCAGCACCTGCCTCTGGTTCGAGAAGGAGGCGGAGGCGGCCGCGCGCCTCTACACGTCGGTGGTCCCCAACTCGCGCGTGACCCGCATAGGGCGCGCCCCCGCGAACTATCCCGGCGGCGCGGAGGGGGACGTCCTGACCGTGGACTTCGAGCTCGACGGCGTCGGCTTCATGGGCCTGAACGGCGGCAAGCAGGAGAGCTACGGCAACGCCGCGTCGATCATGGTGGCGTGCGACACGCAGGCGGAGATCGATCGTCTATGGCAGGCCCTGGTCGCGGACGGCGGCCAGGAGATCCAGTGCGGTTGGTTGCGCGACCGCTGGGGCGTGCCCTGGCAGGTGTTCCCCCGCCGCATGACCGAGGTCATCGCCGGCCCCGACCGCGCCGCCGCCAGGCGCGTGTTCGAGGCGATGACGCCGATGGTCAAGATCGACCTCGCCGCCATCGAACGGGCCGCGGCGGGCCGGTAGCTTAGCCGCCTCGGCGCAGCTCGACGCAGCGAGCCGGGCGCACATCGTCCGCGCGCGCCGCGGCCCAGCAGTCGGCCACATCCGGGCGGGGCGCGAGCAGCACTGCGCCTTCGCGCGGCGCGCGCACGCCGTGGCGCATCGTGTCCTGGATCAGCGCACCATCGCGCCGCGGATCGCGGACGGCTGCGCGCTCCAGCATCGTGAGCGCCCCGTCCACCGTTCCCGGCGGCCGGCGGCCGGCGGCCGGATCGGCCAGCGCGCGCAGCGTGAAGGATGCGACCTGGGCGTCCTTCTGGCCGGGGCGTCGCTCGGCGCGGCGGAGGGCGACGACCGCGGCCGCGTAGTCGGGGCCGCCGGGAGAGTCCATGGCCCGACCGATCTCCTCGTGCAGGCGCGTCTCGCGGTTCCATTCGGAAACGCCGTAGCCCCAAGCCGCGATGGCGGCGCCGGCGAGCACGAGCACGATACTCGCCGCCCATATGACAGTGCGCCGTCTCACGACACGGGCATCAGGGCGGCATAAGCGGCGAGCGGGTAGGCGATCGGATTCTGCGGCGGGCCGCCGCGGCTCAGCAGCCACCAGTCCTGCGCGATCATGGCCATCTGCTCGAGCCCGTAGTCCGTCCACTTCTTCCCGGGCGTTAGCTGATAGTCGTAGGTGCGGTCGAACGGCCCCCGCAGCCACACCTTCTGGTTTAGCACGTACTAATGGTACAGGTGCGTGCCCTCGTGGATGAACAGCGACTTGCGCAGTAGGCTCACGTCGCCGGCGGCGAAGTCCGGTGAGTACTTCGTGCCCGGGAGGTAGAGGTCGCCATTGGGCGCCATGGCCCGATCGTTCGGGAGGGGCCAGGTCAGCCGGTGCGGATGCACCTTGACGCGCGGATACGGAATGCGCGGGCCGTAGACGGCCTGCAGCAGTGCGATCTCACCCTGGGTGAGGTTGCGGTCTTCGGGCACGTCGCCCCCTGGGTCGGCGTCCCGATAGAAACGCGGGCGCAGCGTCACCGATCCCAGGTCGCCGGCGCTGGTGCGGAGGGGGGCGGGCGCCTACTATACGTTCATGCCCCGTTCCGCGCCCTCCGCTGGTGTCGCCGCATCCGCGACGGCCGGCGTGATCGACATCCCGGCCCACCTGCAGGAGGCCTGGGCGCCCCATCGTCCCTCCCGCCCCGACAAGAGCGAGGGCGGCCGCAGGTTCAAGCTGGTCAGCGCCTACCAGCCCGCCGGCGACCAGCCCACCGCCATCGCCGAGCTGGTGGACGGCATTAGGGCGCGCGAGCACGACCAGGTGCTGCTGGGCGTCACCGGCAGCGGCAAGACCTTCACGATGGCAAAGATCATCGAGGCCACCCAGCGCCCGGCCCTGATTCTCGCCCCCAACAAGACTTTGGCCGCCCAACTCTATGGGGAGTTCAAGAACTTTTTCCCTGATAATAGTGTTGAGTACTTTGTATCTTACTACGACTACTATCAGCCGGAAGCTTATGTTCCTAGAACGGATACTTTCGTGGAGAAGGACTCGTCGATGAACGAGCAGATCGACCGGATGCGGCACAGCGCCACCCGGGCGATCCTGGAGCGGGACGACGTGATCGTGGTCGCCTCCGTTTCCTGCATCTACGGCATCGGCTCGGTGGAGACCTACACGGCCATGACCTTCACCGTGAAGGTCGGCGACAAGCTGGACGAGGGCAAGCTGCGCGCCGACCTCGTGGCCCTGCAGTACAAGCGCAACGACCAGTCGCTGGAGCGCGGCGCCTTCCGCCGCAAGGGCGACAGCTTCGAGATCTTCCCCGCCCACTACGAGGATCGCGCCTGGCGCGTCGGCTTCTTCGGCGACGAGGTCGAGTCCATCGTCGAATTCGACCCCCTCACCGGCAGGAAGACCGCCGACCTCGACGCCGTGAAGGTCTACGCCGCCAGCCACTACGTCACCCCGCGCCCCACGCTCAACCAGGCGTTCGACCAGATCAAGCGCGAGATGAAGGACCGCGTCGACTGGTTCACCGAGAACGGCAAGCTCCTGGAGGCCCAGCGCCTGGAGCAACGCGTCACCTTCGACCTGGAGATGATGCAGGCCACCGGCAGCTGCGCGGGCATCGAGAACTACAGCCGCTACCTCACCGGCCGCTCCCCCGGCGAGCCGCCGCCCACCTTCTTCGAGTACATCCCCGACAACGCGCTCCTGTTCCTCGACGAGAGCCACCAGACGGTTCCTCAGATCGGGGCGATGTACAAGGGCGACTACCGGCGCAAGTTCACCCTGGCGGAGTACGGCTTCCGCCTGCCCAGCTGCATCGACAACCGCCCCCTGAAGTTCGAGGAGTGGGAGCGGATGCGCCCGCAGACGGTGCACGTTTCGGCGACGCCGGCGCAGTGGGAGCTGGACCGCACGGGGGGCGTGTTCGCCGAGCAGGTGATCCGCCCCACGGGCCTGATCGACCCGCCCGTCGAGGTGCGCCCCGTCACCAGCGCCACGGCCACCCAGGTCGACGACGTGATCGCCGAGGTGAAGGAGACGGCCGCCAAGGGCTTCCGCTCCCTGGTCACCGTGCTCACCAAGAAGATGGCCGAGGACCTGACCGAGTACATGCACGAGCAGGGCGTGCGCGTGCGCTACATGCACTCCGACGTGGACACGGTGGAGCGCATCGAGATCATCCGCGACCTGCGGCTGGGCGTGTTCGACTGCCTGGTCGGCATCAACCTCTTGCGCGAGGGGCTGGACATTCCCGAGTGCGCCTTCGTGGGCGTGCTGGACGCCGACAAGGAGGGCTTCCTGCGCTCGGAGACGAGCCTCGTGCAGACCATCGGCCGCGCCGCCCGCAATATCGAGGGCCGGGTGGTGCTCTACGCCGACAGCATCACCGGCAGCATGGAGCGCGCCATGGCCGAGACGGCCCGCCGGCGCGAGAAGCAGCACGCCTACAACCTCGAGCACGGCATCACGCCGGCCAGCGTGAAGCGCGACATCGCCCAGATCCTCGACAGCCCCTACGAGAACGACCGCGTCACCGTGCCCGTGGGCCCCGCGACCACCAGCGACGGCAAGCCCTTCCTGGGCAGCAACTTCCAGACGACCCTGCGCGACCTGGAGGCCCGCATGCGCGCCGCCGCGGCGAACCTGGAGTTCGAGGAAGCCGCCCGCCTGCGCGACGAGCTCAAGCGCCTGAAACTCCTCGACCTGGAGTTCGCCAACGACCTGATGACCGCGCCGGGGGAGGCGGTGGACACGGCGGAACCGGCCCGTCTGCGAAGGGTGGCGGCGGAGGAGAAGGCGGCGGCGTTCCGGAAGCGGCGGCGGTAGGGCGCTTGTGCCGGACGCGTCGGCGCTGCCGCCGTGCTCGGGCGCGTCAAGGCGACCTGCTTCGCAGGAGCGGCTCCGCCGCTGCCTTGACCCGCCCTGCGCGCGGCGGCTGACCGGAGGCGTCGGGACGCGGGGCGTCCCGTAAGAAGTTCGACGGCCTGCGGCGCGTCGAACACAGGGCTGGAAGGCGCCCGAGCGCGGGTCTGAAGTGGCTGCTCCCACTCCGCTCTTCCCCGCGGAAGCGGGGACCCAGTGTGAGCGGCTCCGCCTCGGCCGGCCGCGTGCGCGTGGTCAGACCTGGGTCTCCGCTTCCGCGGGGAAGAACGGAGTCGAGAGGGCCATTCAGTTCCCTTGCCTGCATCAGCCCCCAGTTCGACGCCCCGCAGGGCGTTGAACTTGAATCAGGAGGACGCCCCGCGTCCCGACGCCCACGTCACCGCCGTCGCGCGCAGGGCGGGTCAAGGGCGAAGAGCGCAGCGTCCCTTGACGCGCCCGAGCACGGCGGCATCGCCGACGCGTCAGGACGAAGCGCTCAAGTAACGCCCCATTTTATCCCCGCCCCCCCGCGCCGCCCCCACACTGCGCCGCATGCCCGAACCCAACCCCGCGCCCGCACCCGCCCGCCGCATCCCCAACACCTCCACCACCGAGGCCCAGTGGCTCCAGGCCATGGGCTGGTTCCTGGAGGGCATGAGCGACGCCGCCATCGCCCGCCGGCTGAACGTGGCCCTGGCCACCGTCTCCGCCCAGCGGTTCAAGCGCGACGTCTACCGCGACAAGCGCCCGGTGCCGCCGCGCCTCCCCGACCTGATCGACATCCCGCCGCCTGAGGCCCTGCCGCCGCCGCCGGCCCTGCGCCCCGCGCAGCACGCTCCGGAGACGGCCTGGCGCACCTGGCTGTTCCTCGGCGGCCGCGGCGCGGGCAAGACGCTGGCCGGCGCCGCCTGGCTCGCCGGCCAGGCGCGGCGCACGGGCCGCCTCGCCCTGGTCGGCCCCACCTACGCCGACGTGCGCGAGGTGATGATCGAGGGCCCCTCCGGCCTGCGCCGCCTGGCCGCCGCCTTCGGGCCGGAGGGCGGGCCGCCGCGCTACGAGCCCTCGCGCCGCCGGCTGGTCTGGCCCAACGGCGCCGTCGGCTTCTGCTTCACCGCCGAGGACCCGGACGGCCTGCGCGGCCCCCAGTTCCACGCCGCCTGGGCCGACGAGCTTTGCGCCTGGGCCCGCCCCGCCGAAACGCTGGCGCAGCTGCGCCTCGGCCTGCGCCTGGGAGAGGACCCGAGATTGGCCATATCCACCACGCCCCGCCCCATCGCCGTGCTGCGCGCGCTGATGGCCGAGCCCGGCCTCGCCGTCACCCGCGGCTCGGCGACGGAGAACGCCGCCCACCTCGCCCCCGGCTTCGTGGAGGGCCTGCGCGCCCTCTACGGCGGCACGCGCCTGGAGCGGCAGGAGATCGACGGCGAGGTGCTGGAGGCGCTGGAGGGCGCGGTGTTCCGCACCGCCGAGCTGGAGCGCGCCCGCGCCGCCTGGGCGGAGGGCGCGCCCGAGCGCTTCGACCGCATGGTGGTGGCGGTGGACCCGCCCGCCGGCCTGAGCGGCGCGGCCTGCGGCGTGGTGACGGCGGCCCGCTCCGGCGGCCGCGCCTGGGTGCTGGAGGACCGCACGGTGGCCGGCCTCTCGCCCCTCAGCTGGGCCCAGCGCGTCGCCAGCGCCGTCGCCGACGCCGCCCGCCACGGCCCCGTGGAGGTGGTGGCCGAGGCCAACCAGGGCGGCGAGATGGTCCGCACCGTGCTGAAGACCGCCGGCGTCGCCGACCCCGTCCGCCTGGTCCACGCCACCGCCGGCAAGGCCGCCCGCGCCGAACCCGTGGCGCTGCTCTACGAGCAGGGCCGGGTGGCCCACGCCCCAGGCCTGCGCGAGCTGGAGGACCAGATGCTGCTCCTGGGCGCGGGCGCCGAGCGCGGCCGCGCCTCCCCCGACCGCGCCGACGCCCTGGTGTGGGCGCTCACCGCGCTCATGCTGGAGCGCAGGGACGGGCCGCGGGTGCGGGGGGTATGAGGAGGGCCGTCGCGCGCCGCGTTTGGCAATGCCTCTGTTGGTTCTCAAAGGATCGGCAGAATTGCCCCGGCGAAGCGTTCACGCCTTTTCGAGAGGGGCTGCCCTGTTGCCAGGTAACAGGAGCTTCTAACCCGCGCGATGCCGACTGCGGGATCTCACGCGAGCTTGGCATTAACAAATGCGGAATCGCACTGAGGTGAGTATCTGGAAGTCGCTGCCTTTCCGAGAGAAAACCCCCGCCGACGGCGGGGGCTATAGCGAGCTACTGGCGTGCTAGATCAGTCTAGGTCGCCACCTACTGTAACGTGACGCGCGGCAACAGCATCTGTATCTTCGCAATGAGCACGCGGCGACCTGCACTGCTGGAGTAGGAGCCCGCAGCGCCCAGAGGAGCTGAGCGCCAGAAGTCAAGACCCTTTACAACATTCCCCATACTGTCGTCTCCCTGGAGCGTCTCAAGCGCGTTCCGCAGAACTACCTCAAAGGTTTCCGGCTCCGAGAGAGGCAATCCCTTCGAGCGTGCAATTTCGATTACTTGCATCAGAACGGTATGCATCACCATGACCCCGACCCCTTTCTGGAGAGCGAAGTCGGAGGGCTCATCGAAGGCTTCTGGAAGAATGCTACGGACCCCGCGCCAGTACGCATCCAGAATCTTCACCTGCTGATCGGCAGCCATGGACTTGAAATACGGAGAGCTGACAACCTGCTTCAGCGAGGCGACCATTGAAGCCGACGGCATGATGGTGTCACCTTTTTCCATCGCAGCGAAGCGGATCGCGCCGCGCCAAACGGAGCTGTCCTCGCTGAGACGCTTCACGAGATCGGTGGCCAGCACTTGCCAGTCGCGACCCCGCTCAACGAGCTGCTCCATTACGTCTGGATCCTGAGCGCGTTGTGCTAGCAACTCGTAGGCAAGATCGGTGCGAACCGACTTGGCCTTAGAGTTGACGATGTAGAACTGATCCATTTCCTCTTCTTCGGTCGCGCCCAACATGCAGGTGAAAGGGATCTGATACTTCGACCAGCGATCCTCATCGAACTCCTCGATTAGCCTCTTCAGAGCCAAAATGCGGTGCTGGCCGTCAACGACATAGAACTTGTTATCAGGCGCTACGCGGCTTCCTTGTCCCGTGAAGACGGTGAGGTCCAACACACCATCCTGCAGGGCTCGGCGCGCCTCTCGAGTGCGAACGTTCAGCAGCACTGAGGTAGGCAGGTCGACACGACCCTTACGCAGATCAGTGGCTAGCTCATTGACGCGCAAATCTTGCGGGAGCCGCTGGTACCCTTTGCCAGTGCGGGGATCGCGATGCGGAATGAAGTAGTTGTCGGGGATAAGCGCTCCTGCAGGAATAAATCCGCAAACGATCGGAACGTCAGCTCGGATCAGTTTCGGGCCAAGGACGACAGGAATTTTAAGGGGCGGCACGAACGTACCCGTCGGGGGGTCGAACGTGGGTCGAGCCATGATGGCACCTTCCAGTTGGGCGATGATCGAGGTATTCATAGAGATCGCTCCGTGCGTTGGAGTGTTGAAGGACGGGCTCCCCGGTTGCAGCCGGCGGGGCCCGTTTTCGCTGGGCCCCTTGGAACACGGTGATCGCTAGGACCACGACCCTAAGAAGCCACAACCCAACGGCCGCGTCAATGGTTTTGTGTGGATCCGCATATCGGATCCGACTGTGAGATCCGCTTTCATCTGCGCTCTACGGTCACCTCGCCCGCGAGGAGGTTGCCGGTCGAGAGCGCGGCGCAGAATGCGCGGGTGCTCACGGAGGGGTGGGTCGAGCACGCCTTGTTCTGTCCCAAGTGCGGGGCGCAGCCGATGGCGCGCTTCGCGGCCAACCGGCCGGTGGCCGAATTCCTCTGCGACGCGTGCGCCGAGGAGTACGAGCTGAAGAGTCAGAAGGCGCGCATCGGCGCGCGGGTGGTGGACGGCGCCTGGGCCACCATGCAGGCGCGGCTGCAGGCGAAGAACAACCCCAACCTCCTGGTCATGCGCTACGACGCGCGGCGCGCGGCCGTGACCGACCTGATCGTCGTGCCCAAGCCGTTCTTCACGCCGGAGGTGATCGAGCGTCGCAGGCCGCTGGCGGCCTCCGCGCGGCGGGCCGGCTGGGTGGGCTGCAACATCCTGCTGGGCGAGGTTCCCGACGCGGGCAAGGTGCGGCTGATCCGCGAGGGTGTGCTCACGCCCCAAGGCCGAGGTCATGGCCAAGTTCCGCGAGACGCTGTTCCTGCGCCGCGCCGGCGCGGGCGCGCGGGGGTGGCTGATCGAGGTGCTGAAATGCGCCGAGGTCGCCGGGGCAGGGGAGGGCGCCTTTACCCTCGATGACATGTACGGCTTCGAGGCGCGGCTGGCGGGGCTCTATCCGGGCAACAGCAACGTCCGTCCGAAGATCAGGCAGCAGCTGCAGGTGCTGCGCGACGCGGGGCTGGTCGCGTTCCTGGGGGGCGGGCGGTACCGGTTGGTGTGGCGGGACGGTTGAGGGCCCGGCTGGCCACGCGGAGCCGGGGGGCGGCGGGCGCGTTTGGGGCGGGAGCCTCAGCCTTAGGAGCGTCGCGTGAGCCTGTTCGGGTCGATCATGAACAAGATCCTGCACCGGGGTGGAGGCGGGGCGGGAGCGCCGCAAGCCGCGGCGCCCGCCGCGGCGGCGCCGCCGCCGAGCGCGTCGGCGTCGGCTCCGGCTCCGGCGCCCGCGCCCGTGCAGCCGTCGTCGGATACGGACGTGGAGGCGGTGCTGACGGAGATGGCGTCCATGAAGGGGGGCGGGGGCAACTGGCGCACCTCCATCGTGGACCTGCTCAAGCTCCTGGACCTCGACTCCAGCGTGACGGCCCGCAAGGAGCTCGCAGAGGAGCTGGGCGTGCACGCGGGCGAGGCGGGCACGGCCGAGCAGAACACCGCGCTCAGCAAGGCGGTGTGGCGCAAGCTGGCGGAGAACGGCGGCGTGGTGCCGGCCTCGCTGCGCGACTGACGGGCCGCGGCGGCGGGAAGGCCGGCTGTGGCCTTTTCGCCGCATACAGCGAAGTTGATACGCCTGAAACGCGGCGGCACGAATTGTGCGTTGCACCCGGGCGGGAGCGCACCGATGTTCTCCTTACGTCCGCTCCAGCCCGAGTCGCCCCCCATGAACCAGGAACGAAAGCCGCCGCGGCTCGCCGTGGTGCCCGAATCGGAGGTCTACGACCTGGGACGAGGACCCGAATCCACCGCCGATCGCGTCAAGCGGTTGCAGAAGGAGGCGCGCCTCCTCGCCCGCGAGCAGGCCGAGGCGCTGGAGCGCAAGCTCACCGACACCGCCGCCCTGGCCGCCGAGATCGCCGCGGGCGGCGAAGCCTACCCCGCGGGGGTCCGCGAGATCGCCGGCCGCATACACGCCGACCTGGACGGCAAGGAGATGACCCTCCGCGCCCTGGTCGAACGCACCTTCGGCAACGACTGACCTCTTGTCCCTCTTCCGCATGCGGGAGAGGGACAGACGCCGAAGGCGTCAGGGTGATGGGAAGTGTGTTTTAGGTGGCGGGTGAGGGGCGCCCTCACCCTGGCTGCGCTTCGCTCCGCCTGACCCTCTCCCGCTTTCGCAGGAGAGGGTCGCTTTTAGGCGCTACAGCTCGCCGTACGACGGGCTGAACGTGTCGCAGCGGGCGGGATTCCCGCCGTCGAAGCCGGTGCGGAACCAGCGGACGCGCTGCTCGGACGAGCCGTGGGTGAAGCTGTCGGGCGCGACGCGGCCGCGGGCCTGGCGCTGCAGGGTGTCGTCGCCCACGGCGGTGGCCGCCTTCAGCCCGCTCTCCAGGTCGCCGGGCTCCAGGATCTGCTTGTCGCGGTTGGCGCGGTTGGCCCAGACGCCGGCGTAGCAGTCGGCCTGCAGCTCGGTGCGCACGCTCTGCTGGTTGCGCGAGCCCGCGAGGCCGCCGCGCTCGCGCCGGTCCATGGTGCCCTCCAGGTTCTGCACGTGGTGGCCGACCTCGTGGGCGATGACGTAGGCCTGGGCGAAGCGCCCGGGCGCGCCGAACTTGCCCGACAGCTCGCGGAAGAAGTTCAGGTCGAGGTACACGGTGCGGTCGCCGGGGCAGTAGAACGGCCCCATCTCCGCCGACCCCTGGCCGCAGGCGGTCGTGTAGGCGTCGGAGTAGACCTTGAACTTGGCGGGCGTGTAGGTCGCCCCGCGCTCGCGGAACATCTCGGTCCAGGCGTCCTCCGTATAGGCGGCCACCACGCGGGTGAAGCGGACGTCCTGCGCCTGCGGGTCGTTGGCCGCGGTTCGTCCGCCCGCCGCGCTCCGCGGATCGCCCTGGTAGCCGGAGGGCGCGCGCTGCCCGCCCCCGCCGCCGAGGCTCTTCAGGATGGGGCCGCCGAAGAACAGCAGGCCGACGATCACCAGGATCACGAGCCCGCCGCCGCCGCCGCCCAGGAGCAGCGGCAGGAGGCCGAGGAGCCCGCCCAGCCCGCCGCCGCCGCCGCCGAAGCCGCCGAACCCGCCGCCGCCGCTCTCGCCGCGCACGTCCTCGACGTTGTCGCTCTCGCGGCCGTCTTCCCAGCGCATGGCGCTCTCCAGATGAAGCTTCGCCGCTTGAGCGCGGGGACCGCGTGCATCGTTCCCGCGCGCGCCCTGTCGGGCTAAGGTGCGCCGCCGTGACCGACCTGCTCCATACCGAGATGCCGCCGCTGCGCCGCGCCCACGTGAACGGCGTGGAGCTCGCCTACTGGGAGGTGGGCCAGCGCGGCGCCGCCCCGCCGGTGATCCTGTGCCACGGCTTCCCCGAGATCGCCTTCTCCTGGCGCCACCAGCTCAAGGCGTTCGCGCAGGCGGGGCGCTGGGCGGTGGCCTACGACGCGCGGGGCTACGGCCTGTCCGACCGGCCGGCGGACGTCGGCGCCTACACGATGGAGGCGCTGGTCGGCGACCTCGTGGGGCTGACCCGCCACCTGGGGTCGGAGCGCGGGATCTGGTGCGGGCACGACTGGGGCGGGCTGGTGGTGTGGCAGGCGGCGCTGATGGCGCGGGAAGCCACGGCGGGCGTGATCGGGCTGAACACGCCCTTCATCCCGCGTTGGCCGATGGACCCGATCGCCCTGTTCCGCCAGGCGATGGGCGACGACCACTACATCGTGCGCTTCCAGGAGGGGCACGACAGCGACCGGCTGTTCGCCGCCGACGTGGAGCGCACCATGCGCTTCTTCATGCGCCTGCCGGGCGCGGCGCGGGCGGCGTTCAACGCCGACGGCAAGCTCGAGGCGCCCCGCGGCCTGCCCCTGCAGGACATGCTGCGGACCTACGATCCGGACAAGGACCCCAACCAGTTCCTCTCGCCGGAGGAGCTGGCCGTGTTCGTCCGCGCCTTCCAGCGCACCGGCTTCACGCCCGGCATCGACTGGTACCGCAACATGACGGGCAACTGGGAGCGGGCGGCGGGGCTAGAACAGCGCGTGGACGCCCCCGCCCTGATGATCACCGCCGAGCTCGACGCCGCCCTGCCGCCGCGCCTGGCCGACGCCATGCCCGCGCACGTGGCCGACCTGGAGCTGCACGAGCTGAAGGGCGTCGGCCACTGGTCGCAACAGGAGCGCCCGGAGGAGGTCAGCCGGCTGATGCTCGACTGGCTCGATCGCAGGTTCCCGTCGTGAGTCGGGGCGATCTCACCCTTCCTCCCCATCGTAGATGGGGAGGTGGCGGCGAAGCCGACGGAGGGGCCGCGCGGGAGCGCAGAAGCCGCATCGACGCGGTGTTCCGTCCGGCTGCGCCGGCCGGTCCCCTCCCGGCCTTCGGCCGTACTCCCCCATCTGCGATGGGCGAGGGGACGGTCTGATGGACCGCCTGCACCGCAGCCTCGTCCAGTCGCCGGCCGCGCCCGCCGGGCCGCCCCGGCGCGGGCTGTTCGCGGAGAGCGAGCCCTTCTCGTTCGGCTGGCTGCCGACGGGTTCGGCGCACGAGGTCTACTACGAGGAGTGCGGCCGGCCGGGGGGCGAGCCGTGCGTGATCCTGCACGGCGGTCCGGGGGGCGCGATCAATCCCACCATGCGCCGCTTCTTCGACCCGGCCCGCTGGCGGATGATGCTGTTCGACCAGCGCGGCTGCGGCCGCTCGCGCCCCAACGCGGTGCTGGAGGACAACGACACCTGGGCCCTGGTGGAGGACATCGAACGCCTGCGCCGCCGCGTCGGCTGCGAGCGCTGGACCGTGTTCGGCGGCAGCTGGGGCTCGACCTTGGCCCTGGCCTACGCCGCCACCTACCCCGAGCGGGTCAAGGCGCTGGTGCTGCGGGGCGTGTTCCTGCTGACCCGCGCCGAGCTCGCCTGGTTCTACCAGGGCGGCGCGGCCATGCTGTACCCCGACGCCTGGGAACGGTTCCTGGAGCCCATTCCCGCGGCCGAGCACGGCGACCTGATCGGCGCCTACCATCGCCGGCTGACCGGCCCCGACCGGGCGGAGCGCGCGCGCGCGGCCAACGCGTGGAGCCGGTGGGAGGGCGACACCATCTCCATCCGCGGCCCGGAGGCCCGGCCCGCGAAGTTCAACGAGGAGGAGTTCGCGGTCGCCTTCGCGCGGATCGAGAGCCACTACTTCGCCAACGGCGGCTTCTTCCCGAGGGAGGATTGGCTGGTGGAGCAGGCGCCGCGCCTAGCCGACATCCCGGGCTGGATCGTGCAGGGCCGCTTCGACGTAGTCACGCCCATGACCGCGGCGTGGCGGCTGCACAAGGCCTGGCCGCAGGCGCGGTTCGAGCTCGTGTGGGACGCGGGCCATGCCTCCACCGAGCCCGGCATCGTCGACGCCCTGGTGCGCGCCACGGACGCGGCGCTGGAGCTTTGAGGCGCGCCTACGCGCTGGCCGGGTCCGTCTGGCGCTGGGTGCCCAAGGGCGTCGCGCCGCTGATCGCGCTCCTGGTCGTCTCCGGCGCGGGCGCCTTCCTGGAGCTGGCGGACGACGTGCAGGAGGGCGATTACCGCTCGTTCGACAGCCAGGTGCTGCTGGCCTTCCGCACCCCCGGCGACCTGGGCACGCCCCTGGGCCCGGCTTGGCTGCGGCAGTCCATGATCGACGTCTCGGCGCTCGGCGGCTTCACCCTGGTCTGGGCGATGACGGGGCTGTCCTTCGGCCTGCTCGTGATCCTCCGGCGCTGGGCGGCGGCGGCCATCCTGGCGGCGGGGGTGGGCGGGATCTCGGTGCTGAACGCCGTGCTGAAGCTCGGCTTCCACCGCGCCCGGCCGCAGGTGGTGCCGCACCTGGCGGAGGTGTCGAACGCGAGCTTCCCCTCCGGCCACGCCACCATCGCGGCGGCCACCTACCTGATCATCGGAGCCCTGCTGGCTCAGACGTTCCAGCGGCGCACGCCACGCGTCTACGTCGTGGCGATCACTGTGGCGATCACGCTGGCGGTGGGGATCAGCCGCCTGTACCTGGGCGTGCACTGGCCCACGGACGTCATGGCGGGCTGGGCCCTGGGCTCGGCCTGGGCGCTGGTCTTCTGGCTTATCGCCCACGCCGTGAACCGCGCCGCCCCGAAGGTGGGGGCGGGGGCCGAGCCCGCGCCCACCCTCGACGATCAGAGCAGCAGCGAGCCGCGGCCCGAGGTGATCTCCTGATAGCGGTGCACGCGCACAGCCTCCACCAGGCCGAAGCCCACCATCACCGTCACCATCACCGTGCCGCCGTAGCTCATCAGCGGCATGGGCACGCCCACCACCGGCGCCATGCCCATGACCATGGAGGCGTTGATGAGCACGTAGAGCGCGAACGTCGCCGTCACCCCCGCCGCCGACAGCCGGCCGAAGTGGCTGTGGCTGAGCGAGGCGATGCGCAGCGAGATGGCCACCACCGCCGCGTAGAGCCCCAGCACGAACAGGCAGCCCACGAAGCCGAACTCCTCGGCGAAGGTGGCGAAGATGAAGTCGGTCTGCTTCTCAGGCAGGAAGTTCAGGTGGCTCTGGCTGCCCAGGCCGAAGCCCTTGCCCAGCAGGCCGCCCGAGCCCAGCGCCGTCTTGGCCTGCACGATGTGGTAGCCCGCGCCCGAGGGATCGTGCTCGGGGTCCAGGAAGGTCAGCACGCGGTCGCGCTGATAATCGTGCAGCACGAACATGACGAAGGGCGGGATGGCGGCGGCGGCGCCCACCACGCCGGCCACGATCACCTTCCACGTCAGCCCCGCGACGAACATGACCGCCAGGCCGGTGGAGGCGATCAGGATGGCGGTGCCGAGGTCGGGCTGGTGCGCCACCAGCAGCACGGGGACGCCGATGAGCGCGGCGGGGAACAGCAGCTTCCAGCTCCACCGGGCGTCCTTGGCGGGCAGGCCGTGGTAGAAGCGCGCCAGGGCCAGCACGAGGCCGATCTTCACGATCTCCGACGGCTGCAGCTGCATCGGGCCGAGCTTGATCCAGCGCTGCGCCCCAAGGGCCGAGTGCCCCACCGCCGCCACCGCCACCAGCAGCAGGACGCCCACCGCATAGGTGGGGTAGGCCACGGCGAACCAGACGCGAAGGTCCAGCAGCGACAGGGCGAGCATGACCGCGAAGCACACGCCAAACACGGCGATGTGGCGCACGGCCCAGGGCGTCCAGCTCTGGCCGGCGGCCGAGTAGAGCATCATGGAGCCCACGCCGGTGATGGCCACCAGGCACAGGGCCAGCCGCCAGTCGATCTCCGGCAGCTTCATGCTCAGCCGGTCGCGCTGACCGGGGCGGGTGAGGGCGCTGGCGGTCATGCGGGTATGGTCACTGGATCGACCACGGGATCGGGGCCGGGCGTGGGCGTGATCTGCTCGGGCGGCGGCGGGGCGATGTCGGCGCCCGGGCCGCGATCCACGGGCGCCGAGGGGGCCCGGGGCTCGGCGGGACGCGGAGGGGCGGTCATCCGCGCCACCATCTCGGGGTCCTTGAGCAGGACCGTGCGCATGATCTCACGGGCCTTGGGCGCGGCCGCCGTGGCGCCGAACCCGCCGTGCTCCACCAGCACGGTGATGGCGTAGCGCGGGTCGTCATAGGGAGCGAAGGCGGTGAACCAGGCGTGGTCGCGCAGCGCCCACGCGCCCTGCGCCCCGTGCGCGCCCCGGCCGCCGGCATAGGAGTGCGACTGCGCCGTGCCCGTCTTCCCGGCCATCATCAGCGGGCCGAGGTCCAGCTTGGCGGCGGCGGCGGCGGTGCCGCGCGGGTCGGTGACCACGGCGGCCATGGCCTTCTGCACGAACAGCAGGTGGTCCTTGTCCACCGGCAGGTCGGGGACCTCGCCGCCGCTGGGCCGCTCCTCGCCGCCCACGGACTTGATCAGCCGCGGGTTCAGGGCCTTGAGCCCGTTGGCGATGCGCGCGGTCATGGTGCAGAGTTGCAGCGGGTTCACGTTGGTGTAGCCCTGGCCGATGCCCATGGAGGGCGTCTCGCCGGGAAACCACTTCATGTTGGCCGGATTGCTCTTGGCGAAGCGCCGGGCCTTCCACGCCTTGTCGGGCACCAGGCCCGCGCGCTGGCCGGGGATGCCGATGTCGAACGTCTGGCCCAGGCCGAAGCGGCGGGCCACCTCGGCGATCTTGTCCGGCCCCACGGCCAGGGCCGTCCTGTAGAAGTAGATGTCGCAGCTGGTGACGACCGCGCCCTTCATGTCGAGGGTGCCGTGGCGCTGGTCGCACTTGAAGACGTGATTGCCGAACGGGAAGACGCCGCCGCAGCTGTACTGGGTGCCGGGGTCGATCCCCGCCTCCAGCGCCGCCAGGGCCACCATGGTCTTGAAGGTGGAGCCCGGCGGGAAGGTGCCGCTCAGCGCCTTGTCCAGCAGCGGCTTGCGCTCATAGGTGCTCAGCGCCCGGTACATGGGCCCCGACACGCCGCCCACGAAGGCGTTGGCGTCGAACGCCGGCGCGGACAGCAGGCAGAGCAGGTCGCCGTTGCGCACGTCCATGACCACGCACGCGCCCGACTCCGCGCCGAACACCTCCAGCGCTCGGTTCTGGATGTCGGCGTCCAGCGTCAGCACCACCTGGGCGCCGGGCGTCGAGGGGATGTCGCCGGCGGGGTCCTCGCGGATCACGCGGCCCACGGCGTCCACCTCCACCTTCTGCGCGCCGGGCTCGCCGCGCAGCTCGCGGTCCAGCGCCTTCTCGATGCCCTGCTTGCCGATGCGGAAGCCGGGGTGGTGGAGCAGGGGGCTGGCGGCGTCCTCCTCCTTCTTCAGGTCGTCGGCGGTGACCTTGGAGACGTAGCCGATCACGTGGGCGAAGGCGCCGCCGAAGGGGTAGACCCGCGCCTCGGCCATCTCGGCCACCACGCCCGGCAGCTCGGGCGCGCGGACCGAGACGCGGCTGAACTCCTCCCAGGAGAGGTCGCTGGCCACGACCACCGGGGAGGCGCGGGGCGCGGACTTGATCTCCTTGGCCAGCGCCGCCTGCTTCTCGGGCGTCAGCGGCACGAACTGGGCGAGCTTGGAGAGGGTGCCGGCGACGTCCTTGTTCTCGTCGCGCCGCATGGTCAGGCGGAAGTCGGGGCGGCTGTCGGCCAGGGCCACGCCGTTGCGGTCCACGATGCGGCCCCTGGGCGGGGTGCGCAGGCGGAAGTTGAACTGGTTGCTGGCCGAGAGCGTCGTGTACTTGGCCGCCTCCACCAGCTGCAGCTGCGTCAGCCGCCCGGCCATCGCCAGCGCGCCCAGGCCCGCCAGGCCGCCGAGCACGAAGGTGCGGCGGTGGAACACGCCCTGCCGCTCGTTGACCTCGTCAAAGATGATGTGCGGCTCGGCCGTCATCGGGGCGGGCTCATCGGAAGCGGATGTCGGCGTCTTCGAAACGCGCGATCAGCCAGCGGGCGAGGGGGAACAGGGCGGCGGTGAACCCGAACTGCAGGCCCACGGCCAACAGGTTGGGCGGCGTCTTGGCCGAGGACAGAGTCACGAGGAAGGCGACCGCGAAGGTCAGCGCCGTGACGCCGATGTACCAGCCCAGGAGCACGCGCTCGCCCTGGCCCACCATCAGGGGCCGCCCGGCGAAGGCGACCGCGTAGGCCAGCAGGAAGGCGGTGGGCCACAGCCCCAGCCGCCCGCTCCAGAAGAAGTCCAGGAACAGGCCCGCCGCGATCAGCAGGAAGGGCGCCAGCACAGAGGGCCGGATCACCGCCCAGCTGAAGGCCAGCATCACGGGGGCCACGGGCTCGGGCAGGGCGAAGCCGAACACGCGCAGCGGGGCGGCCAGGAGCACGGTGGCCGCCAGCGCCGCCAGCGTCGGCAGCAGCAGCCACGTGAGCGGGCTCAGGCCCTGGCCCGCCCGGCTCACAGGTCCAGCTCCTGCGGGTCCGGGATCGGCCGCATGGTCGCGCGCGGCCTGGCGGCGTCCTGGGTCAGCGTCCGCAGCCGCAGCCGCCGGGCCCGCTGCTCCGCGGTTTCGCCCGCGGGGGCGGAGGTCGCCGGGCGGCGGGCGACGGCCGGCCGGGAGGTCGCGGGCCGGGTCGCGCCGCTCGCCGGAGAGGCCGTCGGGGCGGCCCGGCGGGCGGCGCCCGCCGCACTCGTCGTGGCCGCCGGGGCGCGCCGCGGCGGGCGCGTCGCCGGGGTCGCCGAGGGCGGGCGCAGGGTCGCGCCCACGGGCGTGGCGGGGGCGCTGCGCAGCGGGGCGGAGGGCGTCTGCGAGGGCGTGCGCAGCGTCGCGGCCGGCGCCGGGCGCGGGGCGGGCAGGGTGGGTCGCACGACGGGCGCCGCCGCGGCGGCAGGCGCGGGCGCCGCGGCTGCGGGGACCGGGATCGGCGAAGCTGCGGCGCCCGGCGGCGGTGCGGTCCGGGCGGCCAGAGCGGCCTGCAGCTGCGCCTGCTGCTGCGGATCGAGCGGCGGCGGGGTCTGGGCGGCGGCGATCCGCTGCGCCTCCGCCAGCTTGCCGAAGTCCACGTAGGTCAGGATGCGCACGTAATCGAGCGCCTGCCGGTCGGCGTAGAGCCGCGCCCGCCACACGCCCCGCCCGTCCTTGGCAGCCACGCCCACGGGCAGGCCGCGCGGGTAGACGCCGCCGTCGCCGCTGGTGAGCAGGATGTCCCCGTCCTTCAGCGGCTGGCTCCCGCGCAGGTACTCCAGCCGCGGGTTCGGCCCGCCGTCGCCGGTCAGGATGGCGCGGGCGTTGGTGCGGTCGGTGAGCACCGGCGTGCGGCTGTCCACGTCGGTCAGCAGCAGCACGCGGCTGACCTCGGCCCCCGCGCCCACCACCCGGCCCACCACGCCGTGCTCGGAGAGCACCGGCTGGCCGTCGCGCACGCCCTGGTTCGCCCCCGCGTCCGCCAGGCGCGCGTTGGAGAAGGGCCCCCGCGCGTCGGCGATCACCCGGGCGGAGATCATGGGGATGGGCGGCTCGGTGCGCAGGCGCAGCAGCTGTTCGTAGCGGTCGTTGACGTTCTTCAGCGCGATGGCCGCATCGCGCCAGCGCTCCATCTCCTTCAGCCGCGCGCGGAGCCGCCGGTTCTCGCTCACGGCGAAGAAGTAGCCGCGCACGTCGGTGGAGGCGTCGGTGAGCAGGCGGATGGGGGCGGAGAGCACGCCCATCACCGGCGCGGCCAGGCTGTCGAACTCGTTGCGAGCGGCGCCGTACTGGCCGTTGCGCGCCATCTCCGTGCGCTTGTCGGACAAGAGCAGGCCCACGGCCACGATCAGGGCGACGGCGGTCGCGGCCACCGCCGTCCACACCAGGGGTGTGCGCCCGTCCTGCAAGGGTCCGTCGCGGAACGCCACGCGCTCTGAAACTCCAGGGCGGAGCCGCCCGGCGACTCCCCTACGGCATCCTACGCCAGGCTGGCGTCCAGCACGCCCTTCATCCACTTCGGATGTTCGAGCACCTTGCCGCAGCCCAGGGCCACGCAGCTGAGCGGGTCGTCGGCCACGGTCACCGGCAGGCCGGTGTGGTCGCGGATCTCGCTGTCCAGCCCGCGCAGCAGGGCGCCGCCGCCGGTGAGCATGATGCCCTTGTCGGCGATGTCGGCGGCCAGCTCGGGCGGCGTGGCCTCCAGCGCCACCTTCACCGCCTCAACGATCTGCGTCACCGGCTCGGCCAGTGAGTCGGCGGCCTGCTTCTCGGTCACGCGCACCTCGCGCGGCACGCCCTGCATCAGGTCGCGGCCCTTCACCTCGATGGCCAGGCCCTCGCCGTCGGCCGGGGCGCGGGCGGTGCCGATCTCCTTCTTGATGCGCTCGGCGGTGGTCTCGCCGATCAGCAGGTTATGGTGGCGGCGCATGTAGGAGATGATGGAGTCGTCCATCTTGTCCCCGCCCACGCGCACCGAGCGCGAGTAGACGATGCCGCTGAGCGACAGCACCGCCACCTCGGTGGTGCCGCCGCCGATGTCGACCACCATGGAGCCGGTGGGCTCGTGGATCGGCAGGCCCGCGCCGATCGCGGCGGCCATGGGCTCGTCGATCAGGCCCACGCGGCGGGCGCTGGCGTTCAGGCAGCTGTCGTTGATGGCGCGGCGCTCCACGGCGGTGGCGCCCGAAGGCACGCACACGATCACCTTGGGGTTCACGAAGCCCTTGCGGTTGTGGACCTTGCGGATGAAGTGCTTGATCATCTCCTCGGCGACCTCGAAATCGGCGATCACCCCGTCGCGCATGGGGCGGATGGCCTCCATGTGCCCCGGCGTGCGGCCCAGCATCTGCTTGGCCTCGATGCCTACGGCGTGGACCACCTTGCGCCCGCCCACGTTGCGCAGGGCGACCACGGAGGGCTCGTTCAGCACTATGCCCTTGCCCTTCATGTAGATCAGCGTGTTCGCCGTACCGAGGTCGATGGCGATGTCGTTGGAGATCACGCCGAAGAGCGAAGAGAGCATAGGCGACCTTGGGGGGCGACGGGTCTGACCGGTAGGCGGAGTTCGGAGGGAAGGGACGCCCCCCGGCGCCCTGATTCCCGCGTCGCAAGCTGTCCGGCGGTGGGGCTTCCTGCCCCTCCTGTGTCGGGAGATCAACCCTGACGCGCCTTGCGCCGCGGTTCGCATCGTCGCGGCCTTTACGGGATCGTCATGCGGGTCGGCCGGCTCCGGGATGGAGACCTCACGCGGCCGGGCGCAGATGGGCGGGCGTCCGCATCCTCGCGGTCGCCGCACGATTCCCCGCCATGCCCCTCCTCGCCGCCGTTCCCTCCTCGCCCTCCACCGCCGAGCGGCCCTGCCCGACGTTGGAACGCATGCTCCGGCTGGGGCGCGTCGGTCCGGGCCAGGCGGTCGCCGCGGCCGGCCGCGCGGCGGCGGCGGTGCAGATCGGGCTGCTGCGCAAGGGCTTCGACCGCGTCGCCAGCGCCTGCGCCGGCGGCTGCGGCGGCGAGCCCGCCTCCTGCGACGCCCTGCTGCTGACCGGCCCGTGCTCGGAGGCCGAGATCGCGGCTCTGGCGGACGGGGCCGTGCGCCTGCTGGCCCCCCGCGGCGTACTGGTGGCGCACGAGCTCTCGCCCGACGGCGACGTGGCGCTCACCCGCGTGCTGGCCGCCCACGGCTTCGAGGTGGACTGGGTGGTGCACGACATGGCCGGGCCCTGCCTGGTGGCCATGGGGCTGCACCGCGTCTCGGCCCGCGCGGAGCTCGCGCGCGCCGCCTAGCTCGTCTCCGAGGCGCCCGCGGCGCGTCGCTCGCGCCGCTTGATCCAGGCGCGGGCCAGGAGGCCCGAGCCGAGCCAGAGGGCGGCGGCGGCGGCCAGCGAGGTCCAGTGCCCCGCGCCGCCGCCGTTCAGTCCGCGCACCACCGCCTGGCCCGCGAAGGCGGTCAGGGCGATCTTAGGGACGATGCCGATCCCCGTGCCGGCGGCGAAGCCCCACCAGCCCATGGGCGTCACCCCCGCCGCCATGTTCACCACGATGAAGGGCGCCGAGGGCACCAGCCGCACGATCAGGCTCGCCAGGAAGCCGTTGCGGCCCACCATGGCGATGAAGTCCCGCACGCCCCGCCCCGCGTAGTCCGCCAGCAGGCGCGCGCCGAACCGCCGGCCCAGCGCGAAGCCGATCAGCGAGGAGGTCCAGGTGCCCAGCCAGCTGTAGGCGAACCCCGCCCACGGCCCGAAGGCCACCACCGCCGCGGCGATCAGCACGAACTGCGGCACGCCCAGGAAGGCCAGCGCGCAGAAGCCGCCCACCGCCGCCAGCGGCGCCGCCGGCCCGGCGAGGCCCGCCCCCAGCCAGCGCTCGACGTTCTCTCCGCCCTTGAGGCCCAGCGCCGCGGCCCCGAACAGGAACACCAGCCCGACGCCCCCGAATAGCAGGAACGAGACAGCCAGCGTCCGCCAAGCCTTGGCGTCCAGGTTCGTCAGGGCTCGCAGGAGGGCGCGCATGGGCGAGGTGGCGTGGCGCGAGGAGGGGGGGCCGGTCAAGCCTTCGCTATCAGCCCAAATCTCCGCTCATCCCCGCGAAAGCGGGGACCCAGTTCTAGCCACGCGCATCCGGCCGACCGCAGCGGAGCCGTCCACGCTGGGTCCTCGCTTCCGCGGGGAAGAACGGAAGGAGGTGCAACGGTGACACGCTCCGCGACGCACCCTAGCGTGGCCTCCCATGCGTCGCCGCGACCTCCTCGCCTCCACCGCCGCCCTGACGTTCGCCGGCGCGAGCGACGCCGCTCCGCGCCGAACGCCGGCCAGCGCGCGCTTCACCTCCACCCTCGACGGCTTCTTCGAGGAGGGTCTGCGCCGCAACCCGGAGAGCGCCACCGAGCTCGGGCTCGACACGGGCCGCCGCGCCGGGCTCAAGTCGCGGCTGGCCGACGTGAGCCAGGCGGGGCTGGAGGCCGACCGCGCCGCCAACGCCGCCCGCCTGAAGGCGCTGGCCGGCTTCGACCCCCTACGCCTGCCGCCCGCCACCCGCCTGCACCTGGACGTGGTGCGCACGCAGGAGGCGAACACCCAGCGCGTGCTGGCCTTCGACTGGGTGGCGCAGGACGGGTTCGCGCCCTCGCCCTACGTGGTCAGCCCCATCACCGGCGCCTACCAGCGCGTGCCGACCTTCCTGGACACCAAGCACACGGTGGAGACCGCGGCCGACGCCGAGGCCTACCTCTCGCGCCTGGACGCCTTTGCGAGCGCCCTGGACGCCAACACCGAACGCATGCGCGCGGCGACGGGGCAGGGCGTCATCGCCCCCGACTTCATCCTCGACGTGACCCTGGGCCAGGTCGCCGCGCTGCAGACGCCGGCGGAGCGGTCGCAGCTGGTCACCTCGCTCGACCGGCGGGCGCGCGCCAAGGGCCTGGGCGACCGCTGGGGCGCCCGGGCGGCGCAGGCCTACACCGCGCGGGTCGGCCCGGCGCTGGCCCGGCAGGTGGAGGCGGTGCGCGCCGCCCGCGCCCGCGCCACCCACGACGCGGGCTGCTGGCGCTTCAAGGGCGGGCCGGAGTTCTACGCCGCCAACCTGCGCTACACGACCACCACCAACATGACGCCTGACGAGGTGCACAAGCTCGGCCTGGACGAGGCGCGGGAGATCGGGGCGAAGCTCGACGTGCTGCTCAAGGCGCAGGGGCTGACCCAGGGCTCCGTCGGCCGCCGCATCCAGGCGCTCTACAAGGACCTCAGGCAGTTCTTCCCGAACACGGACGCCGGCAAGGTCGAGCTGGTCGCCGCCCTGCAGAAGAAGCTGGAGGACGTGCGTGCGCGCCTGCCCCGCGCCTTTGCGACGCTGCCGCACAACCGCATCGAGGTGCGCCGCGTGCCCCCCGCCATCGAGAACGGGGCGCCGGGCGCCTACTCGGAGAGCCCGTCGCTGGACGGAAAGCGGCCGGGCTACAACTACTTCAACCTGGCGGACACGGCCGAGTGGCCGCGCTGGAACCTGTGGACCACCCTCTACCACGAGGGGCTGCCCGGCCATCAGCTGCAGGGCGGGATCGCGCTGGAGAACCGGGACATCCCGGTGCTGATCCGCAACCTCTACTTCTCCGGCTACGGCGAGGGCTGGGCGCTCTACGCCGAGCAGCTGGCTGACGAGCTGGGCGTCTACGAGGACGACCCGATCGGGCGCATCGGCTTCCTGAAGGGCCAGATCTTCCGCGCGGGCCGCTGCGTGATCGACACGGGCATGCACCACCTGCGCTGGAGCCGCGAGCAGGCCATCGCCTACATGGGCGAGCTGGACGGCGACGCGGAGGGCTTCACCACGCGCGAGGTGCATCGCTACTGCGCCATCCCCGCCCAGGCGTGCAGCTACAAGATCGGCCACACCGAGTGGAACCGGCTGCGCGACCGCGCCAAGCGCACGCTCGGACCGAAGTTCGACCTGAAGGGCTTCCACGACGCGGGCCTGCGCCCCGGGGCCATGCCGCTGGAGGTGCTGGACCGCGCGCTCGGCGCCTGGACGGCGTCGCAGATGACCAAAGCTTAAGCCGGCCCCCGCTTCGCCCGGTCAGGGCCGCGCCTATCTGCCGTCCCGTCGGCGCGACCTCCGCGCCCGGGAAGGAACGAGCATGACGCCCCAGGAACGCGACCTCCTCGACCGTTGCCTCCAGGACCTCCGCCGCGCCCGGCCCGACCGCACGGACCCCGAGGCGCAGGCCATGATCGCCGCCGCCCTGCGCGACAATCCGGACGCCGCCTACGTGCTCGTGCAGCACGCGGTGGTCAGCGACCGGGCGCTGCAGGAGGCCGGCGGGCACATCGAGGCGCTGGAGGCCGAGCTGGCCGAGCGCGACCGCGGCGGTCCGGGCG
Organism: uncultured Caulobacteraceae bacterium; assembly: GCA_964244065.1. Classification (GTDB taxonomy): domain Bacteria; phylum Pseudomonadota; class Alphaproteobacteria; order Caulobacterales; family Caulobacteraceae; genus JASLDZ01. The sequence goes on from CAXTHH010000001.1 coordinate 263,672, forward strand.
GGCAGGGCGGCGGCCTGTTCGGCGGGCTGTTCGGCGGCCGGCGCGACGGACCCCGCTACGGCGGCCCCACCGCCGTGCCCCCCACGGGCGGCTACGACCAGGGCCGCTTCGCCGGCGGCCCGTTCACCGGCGGCGGCGGCCTGGGCGGCGTCCTCCAGCAGGCCGGCGTGGCCGCGGCGGGCGTGGCCGGCGGCGCCTTCCTGTTCCAGGGCCTCTCCGGCCTGTTCGGCGGCGAGCACCCCGGCGGCGGCCTGTTCGACGGCGGCGAGGCGCGCCACGGCCTGTTCGGCGGCGACGACGCCGCTCGAGACCTCGCCGACGGCGGCCCCCGCGACCTGTTCGGCGACGCGGGCGATGCGGGCGGGGGCGACGATTGGAGCTGATCTTCGTCCTGCCCGGCGGCGGCCCCGCGGACCACGGCCGAGCTTGACGCGGAGGTTCGTCCCCGGAAGACTCTGATCGTGCTCGAGATCCGACGTCTCCGCCGCCTGGCCGTACTGCTGGCCGCGGCCGTCCTCCTGCCCGGCGAGAGCGTGGCGCAGGAGCCGCCCGCCCGGTCGACGCCCCCGCCGAACCGCTGCCAGCTCGGCCAGGTGGCGGAGCTGAAGGTCCAGGTGGAGCAGAACCAGCCCCTGCTGTCGGGCAAGGTGAACGGCCAGCCGGTCCGCATGCTGGTGGATACCGGCGCGTCCAGCACCATCCTGCTGACCGCCGCCGCGCGGCGGCTGGGCGTTCCCCTCACGGAGGCGCCGCAGTATCGCGTCGGCGGCGCGGGCGGCATGAGCGCGGCCTACATGGGGCTGCTCAAGACCTGGGACATGGAGGGCGTGCAGCGGCGCGACTTCCGCATCCTCGTCGCCGGGGAGGGCACGGGCGGCCGCTTCGACATGATCGTCGGCCAGGACTTCCTGGCGCCCTTCGACCTCGAGTTCGACATGCGCCACGGCGTCGTCCGCCTGCTCAAGGTGAGCGGCTGCAAGGGCGAGGACCTGCCGTACTGGGCGAAGGGCGCCTACAGCCAGGTCGATCTCCGCATGGACCGATCGGGCAAGCTCGAGGTCCAGCCCAAGCTGAACGGCCGCGCCGCCATGGCCATCCTCGACACCGGCGCCACGCGATCGGTGGGCACGCCGCAAGCCGCCGCGCGGGCGGGCGTCAAGCTGGAGGACACGGGCGAGCGCGGGCGTGGGATCGGCGGCGTCACGCGCGTCAGCAGCCGTGGCGTGCTGGAGACCTTCCAGCTCGGCGACGAGGTGATCCGCAACACGCCGCTTCGCTTCTCCGACCTGTTCTTCGGAACGTCGATGACGTCCACCGGCTCGCACATCTCCGAACAGCTGATGACGACGGAGATGCTGCTGGGGATGGACTTCCTGATGTCTCATCACGTGCTGGTGTCGCGCACGAACAAGCTGATGGTCTTCACCTACGAGGGCGGCCCGGTGTTCGACACGACGCGACCCCCCGAGTCCGCCGCCGCCGCCGCTCCTGTCGCGCCGCCGGGGGCGAAGCCGCCGAGCTAGGCTTCGGCCACGCCGAAGTCGGAGGTGTCGCGGCCGGGGCCGCGGCGGGGGCCGCCGCGGATGGCGGCGGCGACGCGGTCCAGGAGCTCGGAGCGGCGATAGGGCTTGCCGATCACGTCCACCGTCTGGCGGCGCGGCTCGTGGCGGATCGCCAGCTCGTCGTTATAGCCGGTGGTCATCAGCACCGGGGTGTCGGGGCTGAGCTCGGCCACGCGGTCGGCCAGGGCCAGGCCGTTCAGGCCGCCGGGCATGACCACATCGGTGAACACCAGGGCGAACGGTTCGGGCGCGTCGCGCAGGCGCTGCACCGCCTCCTCCGCGCTGTGCGCCAGGGTGACGCCGTAGCCCTGTTCGGACAGGGTCTCGGCGGCGAGCTGGGCGATGGCGGGTTCGTCGTCCACCACCAGGACGCGGCCGGCGGGGCTCGCCGCCTCCGCCGGGGCGGGGCGGGGCGCGGGCGACTCGGACGGGGCCTCCACGGCGACGGGGAACAGCATCCGTATGCGGGCTCCCGCGCCGGGCTCGGAGTCGATCTCCAGCCGGCCGCCGGACTGCTGGGCGAAGCCCTGCGCCATGGCCAGGCCCAGCCCCGTGCCCTGGCCGGCGGGCTTGGTGGTGAAGAAGGGCTCGGCTGCGCGCGCCCTCACCGCCGGCGGCATGCCCGGCCCGTCGTCCGACACCGTCAGGGCCACGTAGTCGCCGGGCGGCAGGTGGCGCGCCTCCGCATCGCCGTCCAGCCGCACGGGGCGGGTCTCCACCGTGATCTCGCCCTCGCCGCCCAGGGCGTCGCGCGCGTTGATGACGAGGTTCAGCAGCGCCATCTCCAGATGCACCGGGTCGAGCCGCACGTCGGGCAGGCGCCGCCGCAGGTCGAGCCGCAGCTCGGTGCGCGAGCCCACCGTGGCGTCGAGAAGCTCGCCGAAGGAGGAGATCAGGTCGGACAGGTTGACCGCCTTGGGCTCCAGCCGGCTGCGGCGCGCGAAGGCGAGGAGCTGGCGGGTCAGCTTGGCCCCCCGCTCTGCCGCCTGGCTGGCGGCGGCCAGGTAGCGCTGAGCGGCGGCCGGGTCGTCGGGCCGGGCGGCCAGCCGTTCCAGGCTGGCGGAGATCACGTGCAGCAGGTTGTTGAAGTCGTGCGCCAGGCCGGCGGTGAGCTGGCCGATGGACTCCATCTTCTGCGCCTGCCGCAGCGCCTGCTCGCCTTCGCGCCGGCGCGAGACGTCCAGCTGACTGGCGAAGAAGTAGAGCAGCTTGCCGTCTGGATCGAACACCGGCCCGATGAACACCGCGTTCCAGAACGGCGAGCCGTTCCTCCGATAGTTCAGCATCTCCACGCTGACGGCGGTGCGCCTCGCCACGGCGTCGCGCAGTTCGCCCACCGTCTCGCGGCTGGTGTCCGGGCCCTGCAGGAAGCGGCAGTTGCGCCCCAGGATCTCCGGCAGCTCATAGCCGGTCAGGTCCAGGAAGGCGTTGTTGGCGAACACGATCGGGTTGTCGGGCTGGTTCGGGTCCGTGAGGACCATCGGCATCCGCGTCATCTCGATCGCGGCGAAGAACACGCCGCCGCGGTCGTCCAGCCCGGGCTCGGTGATGGTGGACTGGCGCCAGTGGCGCATGCTGGGACGGCCGACCGGTTCGTCGCCGGGATGGTCTACCGAGCCGCCGGAAGGCACGCCCGTCGCGTCGTCGCTCATGCGGCCGATATCGCCCTGTCTCGGGAGAACATCAACGGCCTGGCGTCGCGTCGGTTCACCCCCGCCTACGCCGCCTCGTCCCGCGCCGGGGCGGCCGGGTCGTAGTTGAGGATGGGCGACAGCCACCGCTCGGCCGTCGCAAGGCTCCAGCCTTTCCGGCGGGCGTAGTCCTCCACCTGGTCGCGGTCGATCTTGCCCACGCCGAAGTAGTGGGCGCGGGGATGGGCGAAGTAGAGGCCGCTGACGCTGGCGGCCGGGGTCATGGCGAAGCTCTCCGTCAGCGCCATGCCCGCGGCGTCGGCCCCGAGCAGGCGGAACAGGGTCGCCTTCTCCGTGTGGTCCGGCTGGCTCGGATAGCCCGGGGCGGGGCGGATGCCCTCGTAGCGCTCGGCGATCAGGTCGGCGGGCGAGAGGCGCTCGGCGGGGGCGTGGCCCCAAAGCTCGGTGCGCACCACCTGGTGCAGCCGTTCCGCAAAGGCCTCCGCCAGCCGGTCGGCGAGGGCGGCGGCGATGATGGCGCTGTAGTCGTCGCCCTTGCTCCGGAACTCGGCGGCGAGCTGCGGCTCGCCGTGGCCGGCGGTGACGGCGAAGCCGCCCAGGTAGTCGGGGGCCGCCCCGACCGGGGCCACGAAGTCGCTGAGGGCGGTGTTGGGCTTGCCGGCCGTCTTGCCGATCTGCTGGCGCAGGGTGTGCAGGCGGGCGAGCTCGGCGGTGCCGCCCTCGTCGGTCCACAGCACGATATCGTCGCCGTCCGCGTTGGCGGGCCAGAAGCCCACCACGCCGCGGGCGGTGAACAGGCGCTCGCGCACGATGCGGTCGAAGATGGGCTTGGCGTCGGCCCACAGGCCGCGGGCGGCCTCGCCCACCACGTCGTCGTCCAGGATGGCGGGGAAGCGACCCACCAAGTCCCAGCTCTGGAAGAAGGGCGACCAGTCGACCACCTCGGCCAGGTCCGCCAGGTCCCAGGCGTCGAAGCTGCGCACGCCCAGGAAGCTCGGCCGCATGGGCTGGTGCGCGGCCCAGTCGATCCTGAAGGCGTTCGCGCGGGCGGCCGCCAGCGGCGTGCGGCTCTTCACCTCGCGCCCGCGGGCGAACTGCTCGCGGATGCGCACGTACTCGTCCCGGGTGGCGCGCTCGTTGTTCGCCTTCTCGGTGGGCGAGAGCAGGCCGGAGACCACCGCCACGGCGCGCGAGGCGTCCAGCACGTAGGTGGTGGAGCCCTTGGTGTAGGCCGGCTCGATCTTCACCGCCGTGTGCGTGCGGCTGGTGGTGGCCCCGCCGATCAAGAGCGGGATGCGCAGGCCCCGCCGCTCCATCTCCTGCGCCACGAACACCATCTCGTCGAGCGAGGGGGTGATCAGGCCGCTGAGGCCGATCATGTCCACGCCATGCTCCACAGCGGCGTCCAGGATGCGGTCGGCGGGGACCATGACGCCGAGGTCGATGACCTCGTAGTTGTTGCACTGCAGGACCACGCCGACGATGTTCTTGCCGATGTCGTGGACGTCGCCCTTGACGGTGGCCATCAGGATCTTGCCCGCGGCCTGGCGGACCTGGCCCTCCTTCTCCGCCTCCATGAAGGGCAGCAGGTAGGCGACCGACCGCTTCATCACGCGGGCGCTCTTGACCACCTGCGGCAGGAACATCTTGCCCGCGCCGAACAGGTCGCCGACGCGGTTCATCCCGTCCATCAGCGGGCCTTCGATCACGTGCAGGGGGCGGGCGGCGGCCTGCCGCGCCTCCTCCGTATCGGCCTCGATGTAGTCGGTGATCCCCTTGACCAGGGCGTGGGCCAGGCGCTCGGCCACGGGCGCGTCGCGCCAGGCGAGGTCCGGCCCCGTCGCCTCCGGCCCCTTGTCGCCCTTGTACCGGGGCGCGAGGTCCACCAGCCGCTCGGTGGGCGAGACGTTGGACCGGCCGGGCCGGTTCAGGATCACGTCCTCCACCGCCTCGCGCAGCTCGGGGTCGATGTCGTCGTACACGGGCAGGTCGCCGGCGTTGACGATGCCCATGTCCAGGCCCGCCGCCACCGCGTGGTACAGGAACACGCTGTGGATCGCCCGGCGCACGGGCTCGTTGCCGCGGAAGCTGAAGCTGACGTTGCTCACGCCGCCCGAGGTGCGGGCGTGCGGCAGCGCCGCCTTGATCTCCCGCACCCCCTCGATGAAGTCGACGGCGTAGTTGTCGTGCTCGGGGATGCCGGTGGCGACCGCGAAGATGTTCGGGTCGAAGATGATGTCCTCGGGCGGGAAGCCCACCTCGTCCACCAGCGTGCGGTAGGCGCGGGTGCAGATCTCCACCTTGCGGGCGCGGGTGTCGGCCTGGCCCTGCTCGTCGAAGGCCATGACCACCACGGCCGCGCCATAGCGCAGGCAGGCGCGGGCCTGGCGCTTGAAGGCGGCGTCGCCCTCCTTGAGCGAGATGGAGTTCACGATCGGCTTGCCCTGCACGCACTGCAGGCCGGCCTCGATCACCTCCCACTTGCTGGAGTCGATCATGATCGGCGCGCGCGCGATGTCGGGCTCGGCGGCGATCAGGTTCAGGAAGGTGACCATGGCCGCCTTCGAGTCGAGCAGGCCCTCGTCCATGTTCACGTCGATGATCTGCGCGCCCGCCTCCACCTGCTGGCGCGCGACGGCCAGGGCGGCGGGATAGTCCCCGGCCGCGACCAGCTTCCTGAACTTGGCGGACCCGGTGACGTTGGTCCGCTCCCCGACGTTGACGAACTGGGCGCGGGCGAAGGCGGTCATAAGCACGAACCTGAAACTGAAGCTCCGTCGTCCTCGGGCTTGACCCGAGGACCGGGCGGGGTGCGCCGCGCGGCTGGCGCCGCGTCCGCGGCTGCGCACGACCGCGGCTCGGCCCTCGGGTCAAGCCCGAGCGCGACGGAGGTGGGAGGCGTCAACGGGTCAGCGCTTCACCTTGGCCGCGGTGAGCTCGATCTCCACCAGGGCGTTCGGCATGGCGAGGCCGGCGATCTGGACGGTGACGCGGCTGGGCTTGTTGGGCTGGGCGGGGGTGCCGAACACCTTCTGGTACTCGGCGTTCATGGCGGCGAAGTCCATGGCGCCGCCCTTGGCCGGGTCGCCGACCAGGTAGACCTTCACATTGACCACGTCGGCGTAGTCGTAGCCCGCGCCCTTCAGCGCCACGCCCAGCTTGGCCAGCACGTCCGCCGTCTGCGGGCCCGTGCCGCCGGCCACGTTGGACGGGATGCCCGACACGTAGAGCGTCGAGGCGCCGGGCGGCGCCTCCACCGAGCGGGCCAGGAAGCTCGTGGGCGGGGTCACGTCGCGCTTGATCTCCTGCGCGGCGGCCGGGAGGGCGGCGGTCAGCAGGGCAAGGCCGAGAACAAAGGCGGGCGTGCGCATGGGGATCATCCTTGCTGGCGGACGGCGTCGACGGGGCGGCCGGCGCGGTGGCGCGCGTCCAGCGCCCTGACCGTGCGGTGGGCGGAGGCGAACGCGCCCTGCTGCCACGCGCCCACGTGGCTCAGGTGCTCGCCCGCGAACCAGAACGGCCCGTCGGCGTCGGACAGCAGGGCGTAGCCCGCCGGGTCCTGCTCGGCCAGGGCGCACTCGATGCCGTGGTTGAAGGGCACGTCCTTCCAGCTGACGGTGACGGGCGCGCGCAGCTGGCCGCCCTGGCCGGGGTGCAGCGTCTCCACCGTGTCGCGGGCGTAGGCGAAGCGGCGCTCCAGGGGCAGGGCGCTGAACCTGTCCGCCTGCTGGCCGAAGCTGTAGCCCGCCACCAGCACGCCCTCGTCGGCCATGAGGTCGTAGCTGGGGTACCAGGTGATGAAGGTGTCGCGGTTGGTGAAGCTCAGGCCGCCGTAGATCTCGTCGCGCCGCTCCCAGAAGCGCGGGGCCTGGAAGGCCACCTTCATGGCCGAGCCGTACTTCGCCTTGCCGGTCACCGCCTTCCGGTCGGGGGAGAGGTCGTTGGGGATCTTGTCCAGCACGCACAGCGGGAGGGTGATCACCGCGTAGTCCGCCTCCAGCCGTTCCGCCTTGCCGCGCCGCTTGAACTCGACGGCGACGCCGGAGCCTCGGCGGGCGATGCGGGTGACCACCGCGCCCTTGCGCACGCTGCCGGGCGGCAGCGCCGCCTCCAGCGCGCGGGGGATGGCGTCCATGCCGCCCTTGGGCTGGAACATGGTCGCCTGCATGTCGATGTTCTCGTGGAAGCTGGCGGCGGCGCCCACGAAGGGATGGCTGCAGGCCTCCATGGGCAGCGGCTTGCGCGCCACCCCCACCTGGTCGCCCGCGCCCGGCCGCTGGGTGTAGCCGCTGGAGGGGCCGCCGCCGTAGGTGACCGCGCCCGTCACCGTGGCCGGTGCGGTCGGCTCGCGCGCGCGGCGGGCGATGGCCTGCGCGCCCTCGGGCGAGAGGCCGCCGTAGGCCGCCACGCCCGCCATCAGCTTGTCCCGGTCGTCGCGCGAGAACTCCTTGTCGAGCCCGCCGCCGCGGATGGCCTTGGCCATCAGCTCGGCGATGTGGCCGCGGGTGTCGTAGATGGCCTGGCGCATCTGGATCGGCCGGCCGCCGTTCAGGTCGTCCGCTTGGATCAGCGCGCTGTCCGAGTGGTTGACCAGCACCTCCATGGGCACCTTCAGCTCTCGGCAGTAGCCGAGCACGGCCTCGTGGTGGCTGGGGATGCGGGCGGGGCCGGCGTTGAAATAGTGGCCGGGGGTGAAGCCGCAGGTCTGGGCGGGCGCGCCGTCCAGCTCCACCTTGTCGCCGCCGCGCACCGTCCAGTTGCGGCCGCCGACGCGCTCGCGCGCCTCCAGCACCGTCACCGTGTAGCCGGCGCGGGTCAGCTCGTACGCGACGGCGAGCCCCGCGACCCCCGCGCCCAGCACCAGCACGCGCGCGCCGCCTCCGGAGCCGCGGCCGAGCGCGGGCGCGCCGGCCCAGGCCTCCTCGCCCTCGATCACGCCCAGGGCGCGCGCGGCGACGTAGAGCCCGCCCGCGCCGCCCGCGCCCGCGAACGCCCGCAACACCTCTCGCCGTGACGCCATGGCCTCGACTCCCCGCTTGCGGAGGGAGATCAGCGCGGCGCGGCGGCGCACGCCACGGCCACAGCGGCTCTGTGCTCGGCGAGAGCGCCCGGCGCCCAGCCGGCGGGCGGCGACGCTCACGCGCGCGGCTCGACGCGCTCGCGCCCGGCCAGCTGCAGCCGGCGGGAGATCAGCGCCTGCGGCAGCCCGGCGGCCAGCAGGCGCCGCCACTCGGGGGCGGAGCCCTCGCCGCGCGCCTGGAGCACGGCGGCGTAGAGCCCGAGCGTGGGCAGGCCCGCGCCGTCCAGCGCCTCGCGAAGGCCCTTCAGGTCGGGCCCGAGCGTGGCCTGCACCACGGCCAGCCCCGCCGCGTCCGCCTGCGGACCGAACCCGTTGCGCGCGGCGATCTGCAGGAAGGTGCGGCCGAGGGTGGCCGCCGCCGCGTCGCTGGCGGGCGCCTTGGCCAGCCGCGTGCGCAGCTGGCGCAGCGCCTCCGTCTCTACAGCGCTGAGCGATTGAGGGTCGGCCACTATAGACATTCCCCGATCTCGGGGGAGGTGGCGCGCGCCCGAGGCGCGTGATGGAGGGGGCTTCGCCTGATCGATCTGTAGGGAAGAGGAGTTTGAGTAACCTCATCAACCAGTGTGACTACGCCCCCACGATAGGCGCAGCCAATGCTAGTTAAGATCTGGCGACGCTCTCCGGCGGAGAGTTGTTGAAAGCGCCGTCTATTAACCTGTAAAACCATTCCAACATCTGGCATCGAGTAAACCAAGGGCGGGTAGCTGATCTCGCGACCTACAAATTTCCTGAGCCGCTGGCGACACTCGCGAACCGTCGCGCGCTGTGTGGATGTTTCGAGCGACGCTGCGCCTACGTTCGGGGCGTTAAGGTAGCTTAGGCTGATGGTCACCAAGGTGACGGTTGCGAGCCGCCGCTGTGCTGGAGACATCATGTCCCTGCCTTTCTGGCGTGCCGGAACCCCGGCGGCCAAATGCGCATCACGCCAGCTCGAACGGTTCGAGGCCGGACAGGCGCATGGCCGGCGGCCGCTGGGGCGGGACGCGGGGGCGCACGCCGGCGACGCCCTCGGCCACGCAGCGGATGTGGTCGGGGGTGGTGCCGCAACAGCCGCCGACGATGTTGACCAGCCCGTCCTGCGCCCACTCGGCCAGGGCGTGGCCCGTCTCGTGCGGCTCCTCGTCGTAGCCGCCAAAGGCGTTGGGCAGGCCGGCGTTGGGGTAGGCGCTGACCAGGGTGTCGGCCACGCGCGCCAGCTCGGCCACATGCGGGCGCATCAGCTCGTGGCCCAGGGCGCAATTGAAGCCCACGGCGAAGGGCTTGGCGTGGCGCACCGAGTTCCAGAACGCCTCCACCGTCTGGCCGGAGAGGGTGCGGCCCGAGCGGTCGGTGATGGTGCCGCTGATCCAGATGGGCAGGGGCTCCAGCCCGTCGTCCTCCAGGTCGAGGATGGCCTTGATCGCCGCCTTGCAGTTCAGCGTGTCGAACACCGTCTCGACCAGGAACAGGTCGACCCCGCCCTCGTGCAGGGCCACCACCTGCTCGCGATAGGTGTCGTACACCTGGGCGAAGGTGACGGCCCGGGCTCCGGGGTCGTTCACGTCCGGGCTGATGGACAGGGTGCGGTTGAGCGGGCCGACCGCGCCCGCGAGGAAGCGCGGCTTGCCTGGCTCGGCGGCGGTCCAGCGGTCGGCGCTCTCGCGGCCCAGGCGGGCGGCGGCGAGGTTGATCTCGCGCACCGAGCCTTCCAGGCCGTAGTCGGCCTGGCTGATGCCTGTGGCGTTGAAGGTGTTGGTCTCGCTGATATCCGCGCCCGCCGCGTAGTAGGCGTCGTGCAGCTTGGTCACGAGGTCCGGCCGGGTGAGGCACAGGAGGTCGTTGTCGCCTTTCAGCGGGTGGGCGTGGCCCTCGAACCCGCCGCGGCGGAAGTCGGCCTCCTCCAGCCCCTCGCGCTGGAACATGACGCCCCAGCTGCCGTCGAGCACCAGGATGCGCTCCCGGGCGATCTCGCGCAGGCGGGCGATGCGCTCGGCGCGGGTCACTTGGCGCTCGCCAGCTTGGCGGTCTGCGCCGCGAGCGCCTTGTCGAACGCGGCCTCGCTCGCCTCCGCCGAGCGCTTCAGCTCGCCGGGATCGACGAACGGGTTGGGCGCGCCCGGGGCGACCTTCGCCCGCTTGGCGTCCAGCCCGTAGAACTCGGCGTGCGGGGCGAGGTGGATGTCCGCCGGCAGCGCCTTCAGGCGCGCGAAGGTGCGCCGGTAGTCGTCCACGATGCCCTGGTACTGCGGCCGGCCCACCAGCCGATTCAACGCCACGCTGGAGGAGCATTCCAACGCGATCTTCAGCGGCTTGCCGCCCTCGCGCTCCGTCCAGGTCCAGGTGGTGCAGCCGGCGCTGTGGCCGGGGGTGAGCACCGCGGTCAGCCGGGCGCCGCCGAGCGCCACCACGTCGCCGTCGCGCAGCACGCGGTCGACCTTCACCGGCGGGAAGTCCAGATCTTTGCGCTCCTCGCTGCCGGGATAGGTCCCCGTCTGCAGCGCGGCCACGTCCTGCGCCATGGCCGCGACCTTAGCGCCGGTCGATGTCTTCAGCGCGGCCAGCTCGCCCGAGTGGTCGAAGTGCGCGTGGGTGTTCAGGATCCACTTCACGTCGCGCGGCTTCACGCCGACCTGCGCGAGCGTCTTCAGGAGCTCGGGCGCATAGCCCGGCAGGCCGCCGTCGATCAGGATCGCGCCAGCGCGCGTCTTAATCACGAACACGCTCAGCGCCTGCGAGCCCACCTCCCAGGTGTTCCCGGCGATGTGCACGGGCGGGGCGGGCGTGCTCCAGCTCGGCGGGTCGAGGCCCGCGGGGGCGAGCGCCAGGGCGAAGAGGGTGGCGATCACGCGTCGGCTCCCGTCCCGGCGACGCGGCCGCCCAGCACGCGGCAGATGGCGAACACCAGGTCGGCCCGGTTCAGGGTGTAGAAGTGGAAGTCGGCGAAGCCGCGCTCCTCCAGCTTGGCGCACATCTCGGCGGCCACCGAGCAGGCGATCAGCCGGCGCGTCTCCGGATCGTCGTCCAGCCCGTCGAACAGGCTGGCGAGCCAGGCCGGGACGGAGGCGCCGCACGACGCGCACATGCGCTGCAGCCCCTTGAAGCTGGTCACCGGCATGATTCCGGGCAGGATGGGGATGTCGATCCCCGCCGCGCGCACTTGGTCCACGAAGCGCAGGAAGGCGTCCACGTCGAAGAAGAACTGGCTGATCGCGCGGGTGGCGCCCGCGTCCACCTTGGCCTTGAGAACGTCGATGTCGTGCGCGTGGCTGGGGCTCTCGGGGTGGCGCTCGGGATAGACGCCGACGCTCACCTCGAACGGCGCGATGCGGGTGATGGCGCGGGTGAGCTCGGTGGCGTTGGCGTAGCCGTCGGCGCGCGGGGCGTAGACGCCGCCGATGCCGGCGCCGTCCGGCGGATCGCCGCGCAGGGCCACGATGTGGCGCACGCCCGCGTCCCAGTACTCGCGGATCACCGCGTCCACCTCCTCGCGGCCCGCGTCGACGCAGGTCAGGTGCGCGGCGGGCTTGAGGTCCGTCTCGGCCAGGATGCGGCTGACGGTGCGGTGCGTGCGCTCGCGCGTGGAGCCGCCGGCGCCGTAGGTCACCGACACGAACTCGGGGCTCAGCGGGGCCAGCCGCTCGATGGCGGCCCACAATTTCGTCTCCGCCTCCGCCGTCTTGGGCGGGAAGAACTCGAACGAGCAGGACAGCGCCCGCGCCCCGCGCCCGCCGGATCGGGCCACGGGGCCGAGACTGGTGCGGCGGTCGGGGAAGGGCAGGGGAGCGGCGGCGGGCATGGGACGATCTCAGGCGGCGGCGCGCGTGCGGGCGCGGGCGTGCGTCACGGTCCAGACGCGCACGGTCAAGCCGGCGTCGTCGGCGGGGGGCAGGGCGGCGGAGGCGGCGACCACGAGCTCCGCCTCCCGGGTCCAGCGGGCGAGCTCGGCGTCGGAGAAGCCCAGGCGGCGGTGCCGGTGCGCCTCGCGCAGCTCCTCGCGCCCGTGCGGGGCGAAATCGACCACCAGCAGGCGCCCGTCGTCGGCCAGCAGGCGCCCGGCCTCGCGCAGCGCCCGGTCCGGCTCGGCGAGGTAGTGGAGCACCTGGTGCACGATCACGAGGTCGGCGCAGCCGCCGGGCAGGCCCGTGCCGAAGATGTCGCCCAGCCGCAGCTCGGCGTGCGCCAGCCCCTCGCGCTCCACCCCGGCCCGGGCGATGTTGAGCATGGAGCGGCTGAGGTCGAGCCCCACCGCCGCCCGCGCCCGCGGCGCCAGCAGCTGGAGCATGCGCCCGGTGCCGGTGCCCAGGTCCACCAGCCGGCGGAAGGGGCCCGGCCCGGCGGCGTCCAGCACGGCGGCCTCCACCACCGCCTCGTCGGTGTGCAGGCCGCGCAGCTCGTCCCAGCGGCCGGCGTTCCGCGCGAAGTAGTCGGCGGCCTGCGCCCGGCGCTCCTCGCGCACCGCGTCCAGGGCGCGGGCGTCGGCCTCGAACAGCCGGTCGTCGGCGGCTACCGGGTCCAGCACCTGCTCCACGAAGGTGCGCGCCGCCTCGCCGGAGGCCAGGCGGTGGAAGGCCCAGGCGCCGTCGGCGAAGCGTTCGGCCAGCCCGGCCTCGACCAGGAGCTTCAGGTGGCGCGACACGCGCGGCTGGCTCTGGCCCAGCACCCGCGCCAGCTCCAGCACCGACAGCTCCTCGCGCCGGAGCAGCTGCAGCATGCGCAGGCGCGTGGGCTCGCCCGCCGCGCGCAGCCGCTCCACCACCTGTGCGCCCGCCAGCGTCATGGCTCACATAAGGATATCTTTATGTCCGTTTGTAAAGCCGCGGCGTGTGGACTGGGCGCCGATCGCGCCTATCTGCGTTTCCGCCGCAAAGGGCGCCGGCCTGCGGAGATGCGGGCCGCCTGCGCGTGCGCCGCCCGCCGATCCAGGAGTGTTCCGCCGTCATGTTCCGCCGTTCCGCCGCCGTCCCCGTCCTCGCCCTGAGCCTCGCCGCGGCCGCCGCCCCCGTCTTCGCCGTCGCCCTGGCCGGCCCTGCCGTGGCCCAGACCGCCCGCCGCGACGCCTCCGCCGAAGCCTTCGTGGCCGACGAGGGCCGCATCGCGCTCGACGTGCTGCACAACGCCAACCTGTCGACCGCGGGCAAGAAGGCGCAGTTCCGCCAGTTCGTCGACCGCGCCGCCGACGTGCCCAAGATCACGCGCTTCGTGCTGGGCCGCTACGCCCGCACCGTCACGCCCGGGCAGTTCCAGGCCTTCTCCGCCGCCTTCCGCGAGTACGCCAACACCGTCTACGAGAGCCGCCTGTCGCAATACCGCGGCGAGGGCTTCCGCGTGACGGGCTCCACCGTGCGCACCCCGACGGACGTGGTGGTCGACAGCCTGGTGGTGGGCGGGGCCGCCAACCGGCAGGCCGCGGTCTCGTGGCGCCTGAACAGGGACGGGGCGGGGCGCTGGCGCGTGGTGGACGTGAACGTCGCGGGCGTGTGGCTGGCCATCACCCAGCAGCAGGACTTCGTCTCCACGCTCGACAACAACCGCGGCGACATCAACGTGCTCATCGGCCAACTGCGCGGCCAGCGGAGCTAGGGCGGAAACCTCCGCGCCTTCGCGCGGGTTGGGGGTGGTAAGGCCGGTCCGCCGGCGCCCCTGAGAGGCTCACCCCATGCCCCGCGCCCGCCTGCTCCTCGCCGCCGCGCTTTTCGCCGGCGGCCTCGCCGCACCGGCGTTCGCCCAGACGGCGGGCGAGCCCACCTGCGCCCCCAAGGCGACCACCGGCTCGGCCGGCCGCGCGACCACCACGGCCCCCGCCGCGCGCGACAAGGGCCGCCGCGGAGCCTCGACCACCGGCAAGGGAACGGCGGGCGTCGGGGCCAGCGGGCCGGACGCGACCACCGGCTCGGGCGCGGCGGCCCCCGGCGGCCCCGGCTCGCCGCCGCCGACGTTGCCCGTGCCCACGCCCGGATCGGGCGCCGCCCCGGCCGGACCCGGCCTGATCAGCGACAGCCCTCTGCTGCAGATCGACAAGCTCTGGGCCTGAGCCCCAGACCAGTGACCCCGGGCCGCCCGGGGCTCACCCCCGGGCGAACTGCTGGTACTTGATGCGTTTGGGGATCAGCGAGTCGGCGCCCAGGCGACGCTTCTTGTCCTCCTCGTAGGCTTCGAAGTTGCCCTCGAACCACTCCACGTGGCTGTCGCCCTCGAAAGCGAGGATGTGGGTGGCCAGACGGTCGAGGAACCAGCGGTCGTGGGAGATCACCACGGCGCAGCCGGCGAAGCCTTCCAGCGCCTCCTCCAGGTTCTGCAGCGTCTCGATGTCCAGATCGTTGGTGGGCTCGTCGAGCAGGATCAGGTTGCCGCCCTCGGCCAGGGTCTTGGCCAAGTGCACGCGGTTGCGCTCGCCGCCGGAGAGGTTGCCGACCTTCTTCTGCTGGTCGCCGCCCTTGAAGTTGAAGCTGCCGACGTAGCTGCGCGTGTTGATCTCGCGCTTGCCCACCATCATCACGTCGAGACCGTGGCTGATCTCCTGCCAGATGGTCTTGTCGTCGTTCAGCGCGTCGCGGGACTGGTCGACGTAGGCCAGCTTCACGGTCTCGCCCAGGCGGATGGCGCCGCCGTCGGGCTTCTCCTGGCCGGTGATCAGCTTGAACAGGGTGGACTTGCCGGCGCCGTTCGGCCCGATCACGCCGACGATGCCGTTGGGCGGCAGCTTGAAGGACAGGCCCTTGAACAGCACCTTGTCGCCGTACTCCTTCTCCAGGTCCGTCACCTCCAGCACCACGCCGCCCAGGCGCGGGCCGGGGGGGATCGCGATGTGGGCGTGGGTCTGGGCCCCGCGGGCGCTCTCCTGCTCGCGCACCATCTCGTCATAGGCCGCCAGCCGCGCCTTGGACTTGGACTGGCGCGCCTTGGCGTTGGAGCGCACCCACTCCAGCTCCTTGGTCATGGCGCGCTGGCGGGCCTCGCTCTCGCTGTTCTCCTGCACGATGCGCTTGGTCTTCTGCTCCAGCCAGCCGGAGTAGTTGCCCTCGAAGGGGATGCCCTTGCCGCGGTCGAGCTCCAGCGTCCACTTGGTCACTTGGTCGAGGAAGTAGCGGTCGTGGGTCACCAGGATCACGCAGCCCGGGAAGGCCTCCAGGTGGTGCTGCAGCCAGGCGACGCTCTCGGCGTCCAGGTGGTTGGTGGGCTCGTCGAGCAGCAGCATGTCGGGCTTGGAGAGCAGCAGGCGCGCCAGCGCCACGCGGCGCTTCTCCCCGCCGGAGAGCTTGTCCACCGGCCACTCGGGCGGCGGGCAGCGCAGGGCGTCCATGGCCTGCTCGACTCGGGAGTCGATGTCCCACAGGTCCTGCGCGTCGATCTGCTCCTGGAGGGTGTTCATCTCCTCCATCAGCTCGTCGGTGTAGTTTTCCCCCATCTCGATGGCGATGGCGTTGTAGCGGTCGAAGATCTGCTTCTCGCGGCACTGGCTGATGACGTTGCCGAGGACGTTCAGGCTCTCGTCCAGGTGCGGCTCCTGCTGCAGGTAGCCCATGCGCACGCCGTCGGCCGCCTTGGCCTCACCGGAGAACTCGGTGTCGAGGCCGGCGATGATCTTGAGCAGGGTCGACTTGCCGGAGCCGTTCACGCCCACCACGCCGATCTTGGCGTCGGGATAGAAGCTCAGCCAGACGTTCTCGAAGACCTTCTTGCCGCCCGGCCAGGCCTTGGTCAGGCCCTGCATCGAGAAGATGTACTGTTGCGCCATGCGCCGCGCCGCGGCCGCGAGCGGCCGCGCTCCAAACCGGGAAGAGGGGACAGAGCCGAGATAGCGACCCGCGCACGCCCCGGCAACGGCCGGAGCCGCCGCGCCGGTCAGTTCCCCAGGCGCTCGATCGGGGTGAAGGTGACCATGAAGGCGAACCAGGCCGGGTTCAGCGGGTTGCCGTTCACCAGCGTGATCTGCGCCATGGCGTCGAACGGCTTGAAGCCGGGCTTGATCGTCCAGCGAAAGTCGATGTCGTTGTTGTAGATCAGGGCGCGTGCGCCGCCCTGGTCGCGGATCGTCATCTGCATCAGCTGGTCCAGGGGCCGGCGCACCTGGCCCACGATGCCGCGCACCGCATTGAAGCGGCCGAACCAGCGGCCGAAGGTGCTCGCGTTGGGGTTGGGCGCACGCACGCCGTTGGCGACCGGCAAGGCGAAGTCGGGCGGCCCCGTGCCGATCATGTGCGCCTGAGCCTCGTCATGCAGACGCAGGGTGGCCACGCGCCCCGTCTCCAGCACCAGCCGGCCATTGGCGGGCGCCACGCCGAAGAAGCGCACCGCCTGGGCGCGCGGGATCACCTGCCGGAACTGGCCCTGGTAGGCGTCCGTCTGCTCGAACGGGGTCGCGCGGATCGAGGTCTGCCCATGGCCTTCGCCGTCCGCCATCAGAAGCCGCTCCGTCCATAGCGCTTGAGGAAGAAGGTCTCGCCGCGCCGCCGCGCGCCCGCGGCCTCGGCGGCGGGGAGGGCTCGCAGGGCGTCGGCGTTCAGGGGCAGCCCGCTGTCGACGACCAGCGCCCGATCCGCCGGCGAGGGGTTGGCTGACGTCCGGGCGCGGGGAGGGAACAGGTCGCCGAAGGCCAGGTCGGCCGCAGGCTCCAGCCGCGCCGCGTCGGGCAGCGCCCGATCCAGGAAGCCGCGCACGCACGCCGCGCCCTCGGGCGAGGGGCAGGCGCCCGCCCCCCGGTCCACGGCTACGGCGGCGAGAGGGGCGGCGACCGCGCCACCGGCGTAGGTCGCCGCCAGTTCGCGGCGGGTGTCTCGAAGGTAGGTCTCGGGCGTCAGACCGCCGACCGCGAGCGCGGCGACGGCGATCGCGTCCGGATCACCCGCTGGCGCGTGGGCGAGGGCCTGGGCCAGCGTCCTACCCGTCGCGCTTCCCCGCCAGCCGCAGGTCGCGGCCGTGCGGGCCAGATCGTAGGCGGGGCGCTTGGCCTGCAGCCGGCCGGACCGGATGTCGCGAAGCGCGGTCTGCACGGCCGCTTCGCCGCAAGGGGCGGGAGGGCCGGACTGCGCGGCCGCGCTGGCCGGACGATCGCAGGCGCAGAGCGCCAGCACGCCGGCCAAGGCCAACGCCCCCGTCAGCGCCCGATCGCATGGCCAGAACGTCATCGCCCGCTCAGCCCCCTCGACCTCCGCAACGCGCGAAGGTCCGGCCCGGCTTCTAGTAGGCCGGAGTCGTTACAGTGGGACGACGCCAGGGCTCGTCCGCATCGTGGCCGGGTAGCCAGGCGGCGGTGACGCTGAGTGAGCGCCCGCCGGGGCTGGCGTAGCTCCCGCCGTACCCGCCCGGCGCGTAGCCGCCATAGCCCGCGCCGTGGCCGCCGTAGCCCGCACCGTAGCCGCCGTACCCGCGATATCGCCGCCCGCGGCCCGTGCCCTCGTAGTCCGACACGCCCAGCTGCACGTACACGTCCTTGGCCACCTTGCCGCTGGCCACGGCGTAACCGCCGTAGCCGCCGGTGCCGATCTCGGCCCCGACCTCGCCGTGCAGCTGCCCGTCGGCGATCGTGCGGGCCAGGGGCGAGGCGTCGTAGGGCAGGGGCGGGCCGATCACGCGGCGGGTGAAGGTGGCGCGGCCGTCCTCCTCGTCCGCCCACGGCGAGCTGGGGTCGGAGGACGAGACCACCAGCGGCGCGCGTTGGCTGCTCGCGGCCGCGGCGGCGGGCGGAGCGGCCTTCACCCACTGGTCGATCTGCTGGGCGGTGGAGATCTCGCCCTCCCGCCCGGCGGCGGTGGGCACGGCCTGGGCGTGGGCGGCGCCCCCGGCGAGCGCGAGGGCCAGGGCCAGGGCGGCGGGAACGGGCAGGGCGGAACGCATGGCGGGGACTCCGGTCACTGGCGGCCAGGCTCGCCGACAAACAAGGCGGTCATCGGGCGGGCGGGCGCCTTGGCCGAAACGCGCGAGCGCGCCCTTCGGGGCCGCCCCCGGCCGCGGGCCAGCTTGGCCGACCCGTGGGGCGGCGTCGAGGCCTACTCCGCCGCCAGCCGGGCCTCCGCCGCGCCCGCCAGCGCCTGCAGGGCGGCGACATGGGCGCGGAAGGCGCGGGCGCCCTCGCGCGTCAGCTGCAGCCAGGTGCGCTGGCGCCCGGCGGACGTCGCCTTGCGCAGGCGCACGTAGCCGGCCTCCGCCAGGGCGGCGAGGTGCTTGGAGAGCACGGAGTCGCTCACGCCCACCAGGTCGCGCACCACGGCGAACTCCGCCTCCGACACGCCCGCCAACACCGCGGCGATCTGCAGCCGCGCGGGGGCGTGGATCACGGCGTCGAGCGGGGGCGCGCTCACGCCGGCAGGCCCATGTCGCGGCGCCATACGCGCATCCACAGCCGGCTGCCGAAGAAGCCCAGCGCGAAGGAGACCGGCGCCAGCGCCAGCGACGCCGGCCACAGCCCGCGTTCCTTGCTGAGCCACACAGAGAGCAGGTAGATGCAGGCCTGGGCCGCCAAGAGGCTGAGCACCACCGGCCGGGTCGCCCCCGCCTTGTAGCCGTTGATGAACATGCCCGTGCGGCGCTTGTCCCACCAGACGATCAGCGGCACGGCGGCGAGCACGGCGAGCTCCACCGCCAGCATGCCCAGGGCGGGCGCGGCGGGCGCGGCGGTGAGCGCGGCCAGCAGCCCGGCGAAGGCGAGGTGGCGCTCGGGCGGGCAGTCGGCGGCCTTGGCCAGCCGCGCCTGCGAGCCGCGCATGGCGGCCAGCGATGCGCCCGGGTCGGGGTTTGAGAGGGTCACGGCGTCGCTCCTTGCTTTCCAATGCGGAAAGACTGCGCGCCGCTTTCCATATCGTCAAGCGACAATTTTCCGTCCCGGAAAGTCAGCTCATCACGATGCCGCCCGGGCCGAAGAACAGGGGATCGCCGCTCGAGCCGTTCTCGAAGGTGAAGTCGTCGCCGCGGGTCAGGGTGACGAGCACGGCGCCCCTGCGGTCCTTCAGCAGCAGCTTGCCGTCCGTCCACGCCCAGCTGGCCCAGCCGCGGCCCTTCCAGCGGCGGGCGCAGCGCCCCTCCTGCGAGAGCTTGCCGGCCGTGGCGCTGGTGGCGGTGGTGGTGAAGCCGCACCAGTCCTTCTTGTCGGGGCCGGAGAGGTTGAAGCCGCCCTCGCGCATCATCTGGCGGATCGATTCGTGCACGGGCTTGTCGGTGTCGCGCTCCAGCAGCGCCGTCGGCCGGTCCAGCCCGTCGCCGCGGCTGCGGGGGGAGGCCGCCCAACCGCCGCCCAGCTTCTCGAACGTCAGCACCGGCTGGCGCAGGGCGTCGATGAAGACGATCCGCGGCGTCTTCTTGCGCGGATCGTCCAGCGTCCAGCCGGCCACGTCCTCCAGCGGGAAGTTCTGGCGGCAGGTGGGCGTGAGCCGCAGGGCCGCGCCGCCGATGCTCATGCCCTCCTCGAAGTAGAGCTTGCAGCCCTGGCCGCCCTCGCCGTCCTCGTAGAGGCTCCAGCGGCCTAGCCACTTCCTGGCCCAGGGCGGCGTGTCGCGGCGCGCCTCCGCCTCGCCCGCATTGGGCGGGGGCGTCGGGCGGGGAGGGGCGGCCGCCCCGGTCAGCAGCAGCAGGGCGGCGAGGCTGAGCAGGCGGCGCATCGGCGGCTCCGTCGGGCGGGAGTCGGAGCTTGGCCGCTGGCCCCCGGCCCGGCAAGTCGCGCTTGACGCGGCGGGCGCCCGGGCGGAAACCTCCCGCCGTTCTCCGGGGGGCCGCGCAGGCGGCTGAGATAGGGCCGCGCCCTGACCCGCCGAACCTGATCCGGGTCATGCCGGCGAAGGGAGAGACGCCGCCCCGCTCCCGCGGGGAGTCCGCCCCGTCGCCGGCGCCCCACCGAGGAGCGCCGCCGTGAACGCACCCAGCCCCAAGTTCATCCCCGCCGGCCAGGTCGCAACGGGGGCCTTCCCCGGCTCCAACAAGGTCTACGTGCCGGGCGTGCTGCATCCCGACATCCGGGTGCCGTTCCGCGAGGTGCACGTGCACCCCAGCGCGAACGAGCCGCCGGTGACCATCTACGACCCCTCCGGCCCCTACACCGACCCCCTGGCCGTCATCGACATCGAGCAGGGCCTCGCCACCCCCCGCGAGGCCTGGGTCCGCGCCCGCGGCGACGTGGAGCAGGTGCCCGCGCGGCCGGTGAAGCTGGAGGACAACGGCGGCGCCACCGGTCGCTACCTGATCCCCGAGCACGCCAAGGCCGCCGCGTCCGGCGGCCGCCCCGTGCTGCGCGCCACGGGCGGCCAGGCCGTCACCCAGATGGCCTACGCCCGGCGCGGGATCGTCACGCCCGAGATGGAGTTCGTGGCCATCCGCGAGAACCTACGCCGCGAGACCCTGCGCGAGACCATCCGCGACGGCGAGGACTTCGGCGCCAGCGTCCCTGACATCGTCACGCCTGAGTTCGTGCGCGACGAGGTGGCCCGCGGCCGCGCCGTGATCCCAGCCAACATCAACCACACCGAGCTCGAGCCCATGGCCATCGGGCGCAACTTCCTGGTCAAGATCAACGCCAACATCGGCAACAGCGCCGTCGCTTCCACCGTCTCGGAGGAGGTCGAGAAGATGGTCTGGGCCATCCGCTGGGGCGCCGACACGGTGATGGACCTGTCCACCGGCCGCAACATCCACAACATCCGCGAGTGGATCATCCGCAACGCGCCGATCCCCATCGGCACCGTGCCCATCTACCAGGCGCTGGAGAAGGTGGGCGGCGTCGCCGAGGACCTGACCTGGGAGGTGTTCCGCGACACCCTGATCGAACAGGCCGAGCAGGGGGTGGACTACTTCACCATCCACGCCGGCGTGCGCCTGCCCTACGTGCCGCTGACCGCCAAGCGCGTCACCGGCATCGTCTCCCGCGGCGGCTCCATCATGGCCAAGTGGTGCCTGGCGCACCACCGCGAGAGCTTCCTCTACGAGCGCTTCGACGAGATCTGCGAGATCATGCGCGCCTACGACGTCAGCTTCAGCCTGGGCGACGGCCTGCGCCCCGGCTCCATCGCCGACGCCAACGACGCCGCCCAGTTCGCCGAGCTGGAGACCCTGGGCGAGCTGACCCAGGTGGCCTGGGCGCACGGGGTGCAGACCATGATCGAGGGGCCGGGCCACGTGGCGATGCACAAGATCAAGGCCAACATGGACAAGCAGCTGAAGGTCTGCGGCGAGGCGCCGTTCTATACCCTCGGGCCGCTCACCACCGACATCGCCCCCGGCTACGACCACATCACCAGCGCCATCGGCGCGGCCATGATCGGCTGGTTCGGCACCGCCATGCTCTGCTACGTCACGCCCAAGGAGCACCTGGGACTGCCTGACCGCGACGACGTCAAGCAGGGCGTGATCGCCTACAAGATCGCCGCCCACGCCGCCGACCTCGCCAAGGGCCACCCCGCCGCCCGCGCCTGGGACGACGCGTTGAGCCGCGCCCGCTTCGAGTTCCGCTGGGAAGACCAGTTCAACCTCGGCCTAGACCCCGAAACCGCCCGCGCCTTCCACGACGAGACCCTCCCTAAGGAAGCCCACAAGACCGCCCACTTCTGCAGCATGTGCGGCCCGAAGTTCTGCTCCATGAAGATCAGCCAGGAGATCCGGGAGGCGGCCGCGGGGCAGAACGACGTGGGTGCGACTGCGGGGGTCGCCGGCTCGCAGGGCGAGGCGCAGGCCGGGATGGCGGCGATGAGCGAGCGGTTCCGGGAGGGCGGCGGGAAGCTCTACGTGCGGGAGGGATGATGTAGGTGCCGAAGGCCGTGCTCGTCGCCGGCCCTAATGGCGCAGGTAAGTCGAGCTTCATCCGGGAACGAAACTTCCGGGCGCTCGGCTTCCGAACGCTGAATGCTGACGAGATAGCAAAGAGCCTTGCACGGCCTGACCTCCAGGGAGCGGCCCTCGACCTTGCGGCCGGTAGGCGCATGCTGCGCGAGCTGGACGAGCTGTCAGCCAAGGGCCGTGACATGGTGGTCGAGACGACTCTCGCCTCGCTATCGTATGCTCAGCGAATTAGGGCATGGCAGGCCATCGGATACGACGTTGAGCTAATCTATCTTTCGCTGTCAGACGCTGACCAGGCGATTCGTAGGGTGGCTCAAAGGGTCGAGGCGGGCGGACACGCCATACCGGAAGAGGTAGTAAGACGTCGCTTCGACCGTAGCCGAGATTACCTTGTGAGTACCTACCGTGACGTCGTCGACGCCGGTCAGATATGGGACAACAGCGCAGTGCCCTCAAAGTTGATAGAGAGTTGGCCGTGAGCATACTCGATGAGCGTAGCGTCTCGCGAGCGCTCGACGCGGCGTCGACAAAGGCACAAGCGGGTAGCGCGCTGGATCGCGCTGGATCTTCGCGCCTTCGCGGTGAGTCCGTATCCCTATTGATCAATGATCTGCTGCTCGATCCGTTGAACCCCAGGATCGAGCCTCGTGAAGCTCAGCTCGAAGTGCGTCAGTCCATCATTGATGATCAGGGGTCAAAGCTTGCTGAGTTGTGTCAGGATATCGTGGACAACGGCCTCAACCCGATGGACAGGATACTCGTACTGCGCCCGGATGCACCATCAGGCGGCTACGTAGCTTTGGAGGGCAACCGTCGCGTGGCGGCTCTTCAGATGCTAAATAACCCGACGCTACTAAACGACATTGACATTCCTGATCTCCTCCGGGACCGCTTTGTAGCGCTTAGTGATCGGTTCGATCCCGCTGACGTTGAGCCCATCTCGGCTGTCTTGATGCCCGATCGCGACTCTGCCCAGCGATGGATTCTTCTTCGGCACACTGGGCAAAACTCCGGGCGAGGAATTGTCGACTGGACTGGAGTTCAGACGGCGCGGTTTCGTGGGGACAGGACTCTTCAGCTCGTAGACTATGTGAAAGATAAGGCCGATTTGACGGACGCCGAGAGGCGGAAAATCACAACTGACTTTCCGATCACAACACTCGACAGGCTGATCTCAAACCCAGTTCTACGTCAAAAGATTGGCTTGCAGATCCAGGACGGAGACTTTTATCTCACATACGATCCTTCTCAGGTATTGAGGACACTGAAGTTCCTCGTGATGGAGCTTGCGGAAGGTCGACTGAGTGTAAGCCGGGTGAAGAACAGGGAGCAGCAGCTCGCGTATTTCGACAGTTTGCCTTCAGGCACCTTGCCAGATGGGCCTCGCCTGGTGGTCCCCAGACAGCTGCAAGCGATCCTTAACGAGCGTCCGCCGCCACCGCCGCCGCCACCATCGCCGCCAACCGTAAGCCCTCTCGATAGGAAGACGCTCGCTCCGAAAGGGTTCGCGCTATCCATTCCTAATCAGAAGGCCGATCAGCTATTCTTTGAGCTCAAAGCTCTTAACGTGCAGAGGTTTCCGATAGCTTCAGCAATCACCTTGCGATCGTTTGTCGAAGCGACGGTGGATGTTTACCTTACTAAAATTGGCAAGCCACTTGTTCATACTGACGGCAGAAGGGGCGGTCAGGCTCTCAGTCTCGCTGAGAAGGTCGAGCTTACGCTGCAAGAGCTATCGTCGATGCTTAAGGGTCAGGAGTTACGCGCCGTTCGCCTCGCCCTAACGGACGCGAGAAGCGTCATCTCAGTCTCGCGATTAAATGAGTATGTACACAATCCGGCGGTCTTCCCTTCCCGATCCGACCTTGTGTCTAGCTGGAGTGGACTGGAGCCATTTTTTCGAACAATCTGGAAATGAGGTCTGCCGCCTCGCATCATCTCTCACCGCTGAGGTACCCGGGTGGGAAGGCAAAACTCTCAAGCTTTTTCAAAGACGTGATCCGCAGAAATTCACTTCTGGACTGCTGCTACGTAGAGCCGTTCGCAGGTGGTGCGGGCGTCGCTTTATCACTGCTGTTGTCCGGGTATGTCCGGCGTGTCGTGATAAATGATGCTGACTTTCGCGTGTATGCAATCTGGCGAGCGATCCTCGATGAGCCTGAGCGTTTTCAGCAGAGCATATTGAAGGCAGAGTTAAGCGTAGATGAGTGGCAACGTCAGCGTCAGATTTTTTTCGATCCACAATCTAGTGATCTGTTCGACGTTGGGTTCGCAACCTTCTACCTCAACCGAACAAATCGATCGGGAGTGCTCAATGGAGGTATGATCGGCGGCTATGCTCAAACATCTGTGTATGGGCTTGACGCTAGGTTTAACAAGCAAGAGCTAGCGTCGCGAGTTGGTAGAATTGCCAGAGTGCGACAGCTCATCTCAGCTCGGAATGAAGATGCAGCGGAGACGATCAGAGCGTGCGCCGAACGTGGAGGTGCAGAGCGACATTTCATCTATGCCGACCCACCTTACTACAAGAAGGGGCCTGATCTCTACTACAGATATTTTGCTGATATGGATCACAAGCGCATTGCTGACGAGATGAGCAGGCTGCCGAGAACCTCCCCGTGGATTGTCTCGTACGACAATGCAGAGGAAGTCCGTACGTTGTATGAAGGCTACAGAAGTGTCGAATACGACCTCTCGTATTCCGTCACAAACGGCAGGTCTGGCCGAGAGATTATGTTCCTAAGTCCGCAACTGCTCCCCATCATTGATGTAAGGGCGACGATTGCCGCGTAACTCCGACGCGTGCGGGGGGGCGGGAATGACGGGTGGGGTCGAAACCCGCCCGCCGGGCGGCTGGCACCTCATAGCGTCCGGCCGGAGCGCCCGCGCTTGACCCCCGCGGCACCGCCGGCGCACCTCGCGGGCATGCCTCTGTACGTCGTCACCTACACGCACCCGGACGCGGAGGGCTGGGCCGCTCAGCTCCTCCCCCACATCCACTACCTGCAGGACCTGTTGGCCACCGGCGAGCTCAAGGCGTCCGACCCGCTGCCCGGCGCCGCGCCGCACGCGGCGCCGCTGATCCTGGAGGCGACCAACCGCGCCGCGCTCGACGCCATCATCGCACGGGACTCCTTCGCCGAGCACAACCTGATAGCCGAGATGACCGTCGCCGAGTGGGATCCGATCTTCGGCGCGTTCAACGCCCTGTCCAGCCGGCCGGGCCAGCTGCAATCGAGTTGAACGCGGGCCTCCGCGGCGCCCGGAAAACAGGGGGACAACCCGCGACCTGTCCCCGCCCGCGCCGGACGGGCGCACAGTCCTCGCATCCCGTCGCAAGGGAGAGGGCGCTCGGCCGGCGAGCCTCAGGCGGCGGCGGGACGGGACCGAGCGGGGTTAAAAGGGCGGGATAGCAACCCGTCCATCGGCAGGGGTCGCATCGCCCCGCCGCCCGTGCGGGGGTTCGTACGGCGCCACCGTCTCCATAGACGGCGGGGGCGCAACGGGGGCGGAAGCGGGGCCGGTAGGTCCCGTACGCCTGGCTGGCCTATGCGAAAACGGTCCCGCGGAGCGCACGCGCCTCGCCGAAACGGTTATTGCTTCAAAGCTCCGGGCCTGGCCCGGCGCTCCGCGCCCTCTCTCCAGCACACCCTCGCGGCGCGGGCCGGCGGGGCGATCGCGGCCGCCCACGCGGCGCCGTTTGATCCTTCACGACATTCCTGCGACGGCGCGCCCGCGCCATCCACCGGGCGGGCGAGACGGTGCACCGCCGGCGCGGCTCCGTCCGCCGCGCGTCCACAGGCGGCGCCCCGCTCCTGGCGGAGGCTGTGGATAACCGGGATTGCCGGCGGGCCGGATCGGGGGGAGGCTCCCTCCATCGACGGCGCGCAAGCGACGCCGAGAGGGACCGGGACCCTCGCCGAAACGCCTCGAAGCCTCACGGCGGAGAGCGTCACGCAGACCCGGAACCGACGCCCAGGTCGCACGCGACGGGGAGGGTCCGCAAGGGCCGGAACCGAAGGCGACGACAGGGGCGGCGGGAGGAGGGGCGGCCGCATCGCCGCACCGGAGCGCGGGTGCTTCACGGAAGCCGCAAGGCGGACGGGAGGCGTCGAGCGGACGGCGCGGACCGAGACCCGCCCATTCTCCTCCGAGCTCCGGCTCCCGCCGGCGGTCGCCTTCACGGGCTATTGCGCAGCGGGGACGGGACAAAGGGAGCGGAGATACGGACGGGTCCGGCCCTCGGGTCGACTTGGCCGCCTCCGTCCCCGGCTCGGCTCCCGCGCCCGCCTCCGAACGGAGCGCGGCGACGCGAGACGGTCGGGCGCGCGGGCGAGGACCCCGCACACCGGGAGCGATCCCGCGGACGCCGGGCTTCCCTGCAGGGGGAAGGCCGGCGTCCGTGCGTGGGCTCCCATCACCGCTCATCCCCGCGGACGCGGGGACCCAGGTCTGGCTCCGCGCACCCAGACCTGCCGGTATCGGACCGCGGCGCGCCTCTCACACTGGGTCCCCGCTTCCGCGGGGAAGAGCGGGAACAAAGGGTCAGGGCTCGGCCATCGCCGCCCAGGCTGCGGTCGGGACGGAGACGAAGCCCTCCGCCGACGGCTCGGTGATCAGCGCGGCCACGCCCTCGCGGTCGGCCAGCGCCACCCCGGCCTCGCGGCCGAGCACGGTCAGCGCCGTGGCCCAGGCGTCGGCCTCCGTGCAGGCGGGGGCCCAGACGGTGACGGAGGCGGGCGGCGCGGCCAGCGGTGCGCCGGTGCGCGGGTCCAGCGTATGCGCATAGCGCCGGCCGTCGTGCGCGAAGCCGCGGCGATGGTCGCCGCTGGTGGCCAGGGCGCCCGTGTGCAGCGCCACCACGGCGGGGCAGGGCGCGCCGGGGCGGGGCGGCTCCAGCGCCACGGTCCAGGGCGCGCCGTCCGGCTTGAGGCCGCGGCCGACGACTTCTCCCCCCACCTCCACCAGGTGCGAGGATGCGCCCCGGCGGTCGAGGAGGCGCGCCAGCATGTCGGCCGCCCAGCCCTTGCCGATCCCGCCCACGTCGAGGCTCAGCCCGCCGGGCTGGAAGGCGCGCCCCCCCGCGTCGATCCGCAGGCGTCGCCAGCCCAGGGGCGCGGGCGCGTGCGCGGGCGGGGCCGCGCGGGGGCCGGAGGGGCCGAAGCCCCAGGCCTCCGCCGCCGCGCCCATGGTGGGGTCGAAGGCGCCGTCGCTGGCCTCGGCCACCGCCAGCCCGCAGCGCAGCACGTCGAGCAGGCCGACGGGGAGGGGGACCCAGGCGCCCGCCGGGGCGGCGTTGAAGCGGCTGAGCGCGGAGTCGGGCCGCCAGGCGCTCATCTCCGCGGCGACGGCGTCCAGGGCGGCGTCGACGGCGGAGGCGGGTAGCTCCGGCCCCGCCCACAGCAGCCGCCAGCTCGTGCCGAGCGCCTCGCCCGCCAGCTCGCGGACGGGGCCGGGCGGCGTGCGTGGCGGGGCGCCCGCCAGGGGCGGGACGACGAAGGCGGGCTCCGCCGTCACGCCGGCGGGATCGTCAGGCGCGCTGGGCCTCGATCGTGGCCGTGTAGCTGGCGCGGCGGCCGGGGGTGACGGGACCTTGCGGGCCGCCCATGCCGGGGCCGCGGGCGCCCTCGGGCCGCGGGCCGCCCTCGCGGCGCTCGCCGCCGCCGGGGGGGCCGCCCTCGCGCGGGCCGCCGCCGACGCTGGCGTTGAGCCAGTACATGCCCGCCTCGGGCAGGGTCAGCTTGACGAGGCCGGAGGCGTCGGTGGTCGCCTTGATCTCGCCGGGCGTCTTCCGGTAGCGCGAGGCGCCGGGGACCACGGTGACCTCCAGGTTCTTCGCGGGCTGGCCGTCCATCAGGAAGCGGAAGCTCGCCGCCTCGCCCGCCACCAGGTCGTTGGGGTGGGTGACGGGCACGAGCTCCAGCCCGCGCCCGGTGGGCTTGAACACGCCGGTGGAGGGGGCGCCCCGGGTGACGAAGGTCTCGTTGCGGTTGGCGTTCTGGGCGACGCGGAGGTCGGCGGCGCCCGCGGGCGGCTTCCACTCGGCGGCGGCCCCGCGCCAGCGCTTGGTTTCCCCGTTCTCGGTCCAGCTGGCCATGACGGTGTCGCCGACGCTGGCGAGCTTCCAGGTGCCGGGCTGGGTCAGGTGCAGGTCGAAGGTGGAGCGGTACTTGCCCGTGACCGCGTTCTCGATCTTGGCGGTCGAGCCGTCGGGGGCCATCGCCACCAGCCCCTCCGTCCGCATCGGGAAGTGGTCGGGGTAGAACAGCTCGTTGCTGATGGCCGCGTCCACGTTCACCCACGGGTCGTCGCCCGAGAGCACGGTGAAGGAAGGCACCATCCAGGCGCGGTGCGCCTGCGCCGCGGCGGGGGCGAGCAGGGCGGTGGCGGCGAGGAGGGCGAGGAGCGGGCGGCGCAGGGTCATGGGGGTCCTCACGGGCGGGCGGCGACGGTGACGGCGCCGAGCTCTTCCGAGCCCTTGGCGCTGGCGGAGGCGGGGGCCCTGGGCGGCCACTTGAAGGGGACCTTCACCGCCTCGGTCCCGCCCACCTCGCGGGCGGCCTCGGCGACCAGGCGGTACTCGCCGGGGGGCAGTTGGGCGAGGGCGGGGGCGGAGCCGGGGAAGCTGATCGCCGCCACGCCGGGCGGACGGGTGGGGCCGCTGATCCCGTCGGCCGGCATGGCCATGGAGCGGCCGGCCTTGCGCCACCACTGGCGCATGTCCTTCAGCCACTTGCGGCCGCCGTCCTCTTTGTTCCGGCCGTCGTACCAGACGGCCAGGGTGCCGGCGGACGACTCGTCTTCCTTCTGGATCCAGAAGGACACGTAGGGGGCGTGGTACTCGGCCACCTTGAGCCGGGGGATCTCGACCTTGACGTCGAGCCCGGCGGCGGCGGCGGGAGAGGTGGCGGCGCCCAGGGCGGCGCCGGACAGGATGAGGGTGCGCGCGCGCAAGGGCGATCTCACAGGTGGATGAAGAGGAGGACGATGAGCAGCGGGACCGCCAGCCCCGCCGCCACCAGCGGCCAGGTGATCCGTCGGGCGTGGGCGTGCAGCTGGAGCAGCAGCAGGCCGGTGACGCAGAACAGCACGCAGGCCCCGGCGAACACGTCGATGAACAGGCCCCAGGCCGGCCCGGTGTTGCGGCCCTTGTGCAGGTCGTTCAGCAGCGAGACCGCGCCGCGGGTGGTCACCTCGGACTCCGCCGCGCCGCTCTCCCGGTCGAGGGAGAGCCAGGCGTCTCCCCCCGGCCGGGGCAGGGCGAGGTACACTTCCTCGGCCGACCAGTCGGCAGGGGCGGCCGAGGCGCGGACGCCGAGCGCGCCGGCCGCCCAGGCGCGCACGGGGGCGGGCAGGGGCGCCTTGCCGGCCTTGGGCCCGCGGGAGAGCTCGGTGCGGAGGGAGGCGGGGAGCGTGGCCGTGCGGTGGGCGACCTTCGGCTCGGCCTTGATCGCGCCCGCGTGGTTCAGGGTGAAGCCCGTAACGGCGAAGGCGAGCATGCCGAGCAGGCACAGGGCCGAACTGATCCAGTGCCAGGTGCGCACCTGGCGCAGCCACCAGGCCCGGCGCTGGGCGCGCGCCTGCGCCCGCTTCTTGGCGTGGGCGGCGTCGCCGGTGGGCGCGCTTGGGCGGGAGACGTCGGCGATAGACATGCGATTGGTTCGCAATAGCGAACTCGGCGGCGTCGCTCAAGCGGAATGGCTAGGCCTTGGCGCGCTCCGCACGAATGCGCGCCAGCTCGGCCTCCTCTGCGGCCATCGCGGCGGCGTCGCCCCGGCGACGCGCGGTCTGGAGCAGGTCCACGGCCTCCAGCTCGCGCACGGGGAGCAGGTGCCGGTCGTCCGCGGGCTGGAAGCGGCCGAAATTCAGGTTCGTCAGCAGGGCGCGCTCGGTCTCGCCCGCCCCGCCCGGAGCGCCGCCGAACCCGATCAGCACCTCGGCCAGCTTGCGCCTGGTCTCCTCGTCCAGGCCCTTGCGGCGCACCACGGGGTCTTCCGGAAGCGGCTCGCTGGTCCACAGGATCTCGATGCGGTCGAGCACCGACTGCGCCGTGGGATCGTGGCGACGGGCGAGGCGCTCCAGGTCGTTGGTGTTGTTGGTGCTGGCGGCGACCACGCCGTTGGCCACGGCCAAGAGGTTGGCCTCGTGGCTGGCCGAGCGGATCGTCTTGAAGCAGGTGGCCGGGTCCAGCCCGCGCGGCGCGAACAGCCAGGCGCGCGGGGCCAGCGTGCCGCTGGTGGACTTGGCGTCGCCCATGCCGAAGTCGAGCGTGCGGTCGCACTTGAGCACGCGGTCCAGCGTGATCCCCGAGCCCTTGCGGGCCACGATGATGGAGCGATAGCCGCGCGAGCCGTCCGGGTGCGTGGTGCGGGCGAACACCTCGCCGCCTCCGCGCCGCACCGCTTCCAGCCCCGACTGGTTGGAGAACCAGCCCGCGTCGGTCTGTCCGAAGCGCATGGCCTCGATCAGGGGCGCGTAGGCGCTGGCGAAGAACGGCTTCACCTCCCGGCCCAGCTTCTCCGACAGGGCGCGCAGGAACGGCTCCCACTTCACCGACTGGGCGGAGGAGGTCTCCGTCGACAGCACCGAGAAGCGCAGGGGCGCGAGCGCGGCGGGCTTGCCCGGCGAGCAGGCGGCCGCGCCGGCGGCGAGGAGCAGGCTGCGGCGTCTCATGCGGGTCTCCGGGCGGCGTCGATGGCGCGGCGGCCTAGCGCGGGATCGTCGGTGAAGAAGCCGTCCACGCCCAGGGCGATGAAGCGGCGCATCTCCTCCAGCGCGCCGGCCTCGTGACGCGCATCGGCGCCCTCGGTCCCGCGAAGGTCGACGGGCAGGAAGCTGTTCTCGGGGCGGAAGGTCCAGACCACCACCTTGAGCCCGGCGGCGTGCGCGTCGGCCACCACGGGCCCGGGCGCGGCCAGCCGGCCCTGCGCGTCCACGGGGATCACGCCGCGCAGCGGGGGCGCCAGCACGTCGGCGTAGCGCGCCACCTCGCGCAGCCCCTCCGGCGTGCACATGGCGCCATAGGTGGTGGCCGGGCGGTCCACCGGCCGCTCGGACGGGCCCCCGACCAGCTGCACCAGCTTCAGGTTCTCCGGCCGGCCGAGCCTGGTGCGCAGCCGTTGCAGGTTCCCCACCTCGAACGATTGCACGTGCAGCGGCGCGCGACGGGCGTGCGGGTGGCGCTGGACGACCTGCAGGAAGGCGTCGTCGATCGGGCGCCCCTGGCCGGCGTGCCAGGTGGAGCTCTTAAGCTCGGGCACGACGCCGATCACGCGGCCGCGCCGCCGGCTCTCGCGCTGGGCGATGTCCAGCACCTCCGCGAAGGTGAGCACGGGATAGCGGCCGTCGAACGTGGCGCTCTGCGGCCGGATCCCGGGCAGGCGTTCCCGGGCGCGCAGCGTCTTCAGCTCCGCCAGGGTGAAGTCGCAGGCGAACCAGCCGGTCACCGTGCGCCCGTCGAACGGGACGGTGCGGCGGCGCCCGATGAATTCGGGGCGGGCGGAGACGTCGGTGGTCTCGTGGATGTCCGGCTCGTGCCGGGCCACCAGGACGCCGTCCCGGGTCGAGACCAGGTCGGGCTCAATGAAGTCCGCCCCGTCCTCGATGGCCTTGAGGTAGGCGCCCTCCGTGTGCTCCGGCCGCCAGGCGGAGGCGCCGCGGTGCGCGTAGAGCGTCACCGCCCTCGGGGGCGCGGCCCCGGCGGGCCCGGCGGCGAGCATGGCGGCGGCTCCACCCAGGGCGGCGCGGCGGTTCGGGGTCACGGGCGGGCTCCTGCGGCGACGTGGGCCGTCACGCTAGGCGCCCTTGATGACGGGGGCCACCGCGCGTCAGGCGAAGGCGATCCAGCGCCCGGCCGCGCCGGCGGTGACCCACACCAGGATGGTGGCGTAGCCGACGACCTTGGTCAGCGCCCCGCCTTCCGGCGCGCGCCAGCCCCGGGCGGCGTGGAACACGGCCGTGCCGAAGATCCAGGCGAAGGCGATCCAGGCGAGGGTCAGGTTCGCCGGGTCCGACTTGGCCAGGTCGTCGGGGGGGATGATGACGTGCGTGGCCAGGTAGAAGGCCGCCAGCAGCAGGACCAGGCCCGCCGCGAACACCCAGCGGGCGGCCCCCTTCAGAACGAACGCCAGGATCAGGGTCGCGGCCGTGAGCAGATGGAACAGGCCGGGCATGATCAGCCCGCCGGTGACGAACACCCACAGGCCCAGGCCCCAGAACACCATGGCGGCGGTCGCGCCGACCCGGGCCGCCGTATCGACCCGCCCCTCCGCCAGGGCCACCCTGCGGGTGACGCCGTAGGTGAAGATCACGGCCGCGGCGAGCGCCAGCATCTTCACGAGGAAGGCGGCCGAGTTGTACAGCCGCTCGGCGTTGGCCATGCCGATCAGGACGCCCGACAGCACGATGCCGATCACCCCGGCGTGCAGGGGCCAGCGCAGGTTGCGGTACAGGGCCGAGGGCGGCTCCTCGGTCAGCCCGTTCCCGATCAGGCGCACGCCGATCAGGATGGTGCAGCCGCCGAGCACGATCAGCGACAGGATGTGCAGCACCTCCCAGGAGGCGAAGTTCGGCTTGACGATCGGCGCCGGCCACACGTCGGCCAGGTGCGTGACCCAGCCGGCGATCGAGGGCAGCAGCTGCTGGAAGGTGTAGGGCGGCGTCAGGCTCACCTGCGGGGCTCCGCGACGCCGGCGGCCGGCCCGAGCGCGACCGGGACGGCGCCGTGCTCCGACTTGGCGCAGGCCTGCACGGCGTTGATGAAGGCGGGCTGCGGCTTGCCGCAATCGAACCAGTTGTACGCGATGAAGCGGCCGCAGGTGATCACCGCGATCCAGGCGGTGAGCGACACGGCGGCCGAGACGCGCGCGCTCAGCGGTGGCGTCTCCAGCCTGTCCCAGGCGCCCTGGCTCTTCTGGACGCGGAAGTGGAACCAGGCGATGTTGGCCAGCGCGAACAAGATGAGCAGGATCTTCATCCGAAACCAGATGTTGTGGTAGTAGACCAGAGGTTTGGCGAAGAACAGCCAGGCGCCGGTCGTGGTCATGATGACGAGGCCCCAGATCGCCAGCGGCAGGACCTTACGATCAACCACCGAGACCGGCGTCTTGCGGAACAGCACGCCCAGCAACCGCAGGTCGACGACGAAGATCGTGCCGGCGAACAGCATCAGGGAGAGCAGGTGCGTGCCCTCCAGCAGGTTCCAGAAGTTCAGGGAGCCGAGCAGCTGCTCGCTCCAGGACTGGGCGCCCGGGGCCGCGCCCTTGCCGAGCTCCGTCTGCAGCCACACCAGGGCTTCGCGTATCAAGTCGAGGTCTCCGACGCCGTCACCGGCAGGGTAGCGTCGCAGGATGGCGAACGGATTGCACGGCGGCAAAATCGCCGTCGGCGGTCGAGCCCGCTCCGGCCGTTCCTGACGCGAACGCCGAATGTTGCGGGCCGTGGCGCTGCGTTTCCGACCGGAACGCGAACAGTTCCGGTCCGGACATTGACTCGGCCCGGCGCGCCTCAGCATCTTCCCGCCGACGGCCCGCCGCTTCGTGCGGACAAGAGGTCGCGGCTTCGGGTCGCCGAAGCCTTGTCGAGTCGAGCGGGGGACGCCTGATGCGTAGTGCGATCGTGGCCGGGGTGACGGCCGCCCTCCTGGCGGGCGCCTCCGCGGCCCCCGTGCTGGCGCAGCCCCGGGCCAAGGCCTCGGCCTCCGCCTATCGCGCGCCGCGCGGGCCCGGCGGCCACCCCGACCTCAACGGCGTCTGGCAGACGCTGAACGGCGCCAACTGGAACATCGAGCCGCACGCCGCCTCATCGGCCCCGCAGACCCGCGCCGGCCCCGTCGGCCCCGTGCCCGCCAAGGAGATCGTGGCCGCCGGGGCGATCCTGTCGGTGCCCGGGGGCATGGGCGTCGTTGCGGGCGGGACCATTCCCTACAAGCCCGAGGCCCTGGCCAAGCGCGACGAGAACAAGGCCAACTACCTGGCCCGGGATCCGGAGGTGAAGTGCTACCTGCCGGGCGTGCCGCGCGCCAACTACATGGGCTTCCCGTTCCAGATCCTGCAGAGCGACAGCGCGGTGCTGTTCAACTACGAATACGCCAGCGCGGTGCGCAACATCGCCTTGAAGGACCCGGGCGAGGCGCCGATCGATTCGTGGATGGGGCAGTCCTGGGGCCGGTGGGAGGGCGACACCTTCGTGGTGACCGTCACGGGGCTGAACGACCAGACCTGGCTCGATCGGGCGGGCAACCACCACTCCGACCAGCTGAAGGTGGTGGAGCGCTACACGCCGCTGGACCCGACCCACATGCGCTACGAGGCGGAGATCACCGACCCGCAGACCTATACGCGGCCGTGGAAGATGGAGATGGTCCTCTACAAGCGCGTGGGAGCCGACGCCAGGCTCCAGCAGTTCAAGTGCGTGGAGTTCGTGGAGGAGCTCATGTATGGCAACCTCCGCAAGACCCCCCTGAAGTAGCGCGGCGGGCGCGAGCGGACGACGAGCGAGTTTTGGAGATCGGTATGAAGCTGAAGACCACCCTCCTGGCCCTGGGCGGCGCCGTCGCCGTCGCGGCCCTTGGCGCCACGGCCCACAACGCCTGGGCGCACCACGCCTTCGCGGCGGAGTTCGACGCCAACTCGCCCGTGCTGCTGCGCGGCAAGGTCTCGCGCGTGGAGTGGATCAACCCCCACGCCTGGGTGCACGTCATGGTCGCCGCCCAGGGCAAGCCCGAGCAGGAGTGGATGGTGGAGGGCGGCACGCCCAACACGCTGCTGCGCGCCGGCCTGACCAAGGCCTCGCTGACCCCGGGCTCGGAGGTGATCGTCCGCGGCTACCAGTCCAAGGACAAGCTCTGCAGCCCCGCCTGCAAGGCCAACGGCCGCGACGTGACCTTCGCCGACGGCCGCAAGGTGTTCATGGGCTCGTCCGGCACGGGCGCCCCGAAGGACGGTTCGGACCCCGTCGACAAGAAGTGATCCGGCGGGCTGCGGCCCGCGCGTGAGATCGGGGCCGCGTTCGCCGAAGAGGCGGCGCGGCTCTTTCCTTTGCGCTCACCCCACCCCCGTCGCCCTCGGGCTCGACGCGAGGGCCGAGCGTGGTGCGCCTCACGATCCGCGTCTCCGGACGCCGCTGTCAGGATCGGCGCCCGGCCCTCGGGTCGAGCCCGAGGGCGACGAAGGGGCGAGCAGAGGAGGGGCGTGAGCCCTACTGCCGCGCCGTCCGCAATCCGCTCGCCCTCGGCTTGAAGGCGATCAGCACGTTCCCGGCCTGCTGGTTGAACTGGCCGTAGCCCGAGCCGATGAACACCATGCCGTCCCCTGCCGCGATGGACTGGCTGTCGATCGATCCGCCCTTGCCCGCGACCCCGCCGCCCGCCGCCGGGAACTCGCGGATGGTGTCGTAGGTCCACAGCACGCGGCCGGTGGCCGCGTCGAAGATGCGAACCTTGCCGTCGAGCGAGCCCGTGACCACGCCGCCGTCCACCACCAGCGGCGCCGCCGACAGGCCGTAGCGCGCCGTGCAGCCGCTGACCTTCGCGCCGCGGCCTTCGGCGCAGTCGGGCGTGGCCTTGAAGCTCCAGGCGACCTCGCCGGTGCCCACGTTCAGCGCGTAGAGGCCCGCGGCCGACTTGTCGGCCGGGACGCCCGGGTCGCTGATCGGCGCGAACACGCGCTGGCCGTCGCTGGCGATGCCCCAGTGCACGCCGCCCAGCGCCGTGCCCTCGCCGAAGCGCTTCTGCCAGAGGACGGCGCCGCCCTTGTCGGGATCGAGCGCCCAGACATGGCCCGACTTCTGCCCCGCCAGGATAATGTCGCCCCGCCCCTGCGGCTTCCGGGTGACGATCGCGCCCGCGCCGAAGTCGTAGTCCTTCAGGACGCTCTCGTCGCCCTGGTTGAAGAAGCAGTTGGGGCCGGAGTTGGTCGGCCCGCGGCACGACATGTTCCAGATGTCGCGCTCCAGCGCCTGGAACACCCACTTCCTCTCGCCCGTCTTCAGGTCCAGCGCCATGATGGCGTCGCTGGTCTTGGTGTTGGGGGGCGAGGTGTTCTCGCCCGTGGCCGCGTAGACCAGGCCGCGCTTGGCGTCGATCGCCGGGGTGGACCAGATCGGCGCGCCCGAGGGGCCGTACATCTCGACGCCGGCCGAGCTCTTGCGGCCGAGCGGCTTGGCGTCCTCCATGGTGTGGGCGATCCACAGCACCTTGCCCGTGGCGGCGTCCACGGCCGAGACCGCGCCGTGCAGCTTGCAGCACTCGTACTTGGGGTCGCCCGCCCGGGCCACGTCCAGCACCGAGATCGGCACGATGATCTTGTCGCCGTAGACCATGGGGCCGCCGGTCATGGTGGCCTCCTTCGTGTGGCGGGGGTCGGTGCGCCAGATCTCCTCGCCCGTGGCCGGGTCGAGCGCGCGCAGCGTGCCGAGCTGGTCGCCGATGAACAGCGCCGGGCGCTTGCCCGCCATGCCGAAGGCCGGGGAGCTGCGATAGGGCGCGGCCGAGGGCTTGGCCCACTTGATGCAGCCGGTCTGCGTGTCGAGCGCCAGCAGCATGCCGGGCTGGGGCACGGCGTAGAACAGGGTGGAGCCCACGATCACCGGCGTCACGCGCAGGCCGGAGGCCTGCGGCACGGCCAGCGTCCACGCCACGCCCAGGTCGGACAGCTGGGCGGTCTTCAGCCCCGACTGGGCGGCGGTGAGCATGCGCGCGTTGTTGAGCGTGACGCCGGCCATGGTCAGGGTGCGCTTGCCGCCGAGGTCCACGCCCCGCCTGTCGGCGGCGCACATCAGCGGCTCGGTCCAGTTCGCGGCCACGGCGGCGGGGGCGGCCTTGGCCGGCGGCTGGCGGTCGCCCGCCCCGTGCTGCGCCGGGGCGGCGGAGGAGGGGCCGGTCTCCTCGGCCTTCGCGGCGGCCACCGCGGCCGGAGGCGCAGAAGCGGCCAGCCAGGCGATCACCTGCTCCTTCTGCTCGGCCGACAGGCCCGCGCCCTGCGCCTTCATCACGCCCTCGGTGAGCGCGAAGCGGATCTGCGTGGCGGGCAGCTGGTGCAGGTTGGACAGCGAAGGCGCGCGCAGCTGCTCGGCGTTGTTGTGGCACGTCCCGCAGGCCTGCGCGTAGACGGCGGCGCCCGGGTGGGCGTCGCCCGTCGGGCCGCCGGCCGGCGCCTGTGCGCCCACCGCGCCCGCCAGGAAGGCCCAGCCGGCGCCGGCCGCCGCCAGGGCCGTGCCGCCCAGGATCGTCCGCTTCATCATGCTCATGCTCGCACTCACGTCCTGATCAGGCGGCGATGGCCGCGATGTCCTTGTACGCCGCCTGGCGCAGCTCGGCCTGGATGGGCAGACGGTTGGGGTTCATCTGCAGCATGCAGACGACGCTGACCTTGTTGACGGGATCGACCCACATCTGGGTGCCGGCGATGCCGAACCACCAGTAGCTGCCGGCGGGCTCGGCCCCCGGCGCCGTGCCGCCGGGCAGCATCACCACCCCGCCCGCGCCGAAGCCGTTGGGCGGCCCGCCGCCGAAGCCGCGGAACGGCACGCCCTCGGGCAGGAGGTCGGACATGCCGAGCCGCACCGTGGCGGGCTTCAGCACGCGCCTGCCGTCCAGCTGGCCCGCGTTCAGCAGCATGGAGGTGAAACGCGTGTAGTCCGCCGCGGTGGAGACCAGGCCGCCGCCGCCGCTCGGCAGGTCGCGGTCGCGCGTGAAGGGGCTGCCCAGCGCCGCCTCGGCGGTGGCCAGCTTGCCGTCGCGGACCATGTTGACGCTGGCGAAGCGGTCCACCTTGCTCGCGGGCACGATGAAGTCGGTGTCCGCCATGCGCAGCGGCTCGAAGAAGCGCGTGCGCAGGAAGTCGTGGAAGCCCATCCTCGACACGCGCTGGATCACCAGCCCGCATACGTCGAGCGAGACGCTGTAGCTCCAGCGCGTGCCCGGCTGGGCCAGCAGCGGCACGGTGGCCAGCCGCTGGGCCAGCTCGTCCAGCGTCTTCACCGGCGGGAGTTCGGCCCCGGGCTCCAGGTCGCGCGTGCGCCCGCCGGGGACGATGCCCTTCTGCGTGTAGAGCTTGCCGATCGGGCCCGGAATGATGCTGTAGCCGAAGCCCGCCGTGTGGGTCAGCAGGTGACGGATGGTGATCGGGCGGACCAGGGGCTCGGTCTGGCCCGGGTCCGTGGCGCCCGCCTTGAGCACGCGCAGGTCGGCCAGCTCGGGCACGATCTCCGCCACCGGCTGGTCCAGGCGCAGCCTGCCGTCCTCGACCAGCTTCATGATCGCCATGCCGGTGATCGGCTTGGTCATGGAGTAGATGCGGAACAGGCTGTCCGGCCCCACCGGCGTCTTGGAGTCGAGCGCCAGCACGCCCTCGCTGAGGTAGCGCACGGGATCGCCGCCGCGCTTCACGGCGATCACCATGCCGGGAAGCCGATGCTCGCCGTCGATGTAGCGGTCCAGCAATGCCTGGAGCGCAGGGTAGCTCGCCGGGCCCCGCGCCCAGGCCGGGCCGACGGACGACAGGGCGGCGGCCGCACCCAGGAAAGCCCTGCGATCGACGTGAAGGCCCATGCCGCAACCGCTCCGTAACCGTTCCGCCCGGGCCGGTCATTCTGACGTGACCGGCTGAAAGCCAAGTCTAGCCGGGGTCTGGGGGCCGGTCACGCGAAGCTGTGTTGCAGACGTGTCAAACTCCGCCACTGGCGCGCCGCGCTCCCCGCGCTATCAGTGCGCCCCTGTCTTCGGAGTCGGGCCTTGAAGCGTGTCCTGTTCACCCTCGCCGGCGTGGCCGCCCTGCTGGCGTCCTGCTCCAAGCCGCCGGCGAGGACCGCCTTCGACATCTCCCTGCCGATGGAGGAGGTGATGGGCCATGTCGTGGACCCGGGCGCCTGGGCCTTCTGGCGCGCCTCGGGCGAGGTCGTCACCGAGAAGGGGACCGAGAGCCTGCTGCCCAAGACGGAGGAGGGCTGGCTGGCGGCCGAGAGCGGGGCCACCACCGTGGTCGAGGCCGGCAACCTGCTGCTGATCCCCGGCCGGGCCGAGCCCGACAAGGAATGGCCGAGGTACGTCAGGGCGATGCAGCAGGTCGCCCTAAAGGCCAGGGCCGCCGCCGAGAAGCACGACGGCCCGGCGATGTTCTCCACGGGCGGCGATCTCTACCAGACCTGCGTCGACTGCCACGAGAGGTACGTGATCCCCGCCGCCATCGCCGCGAACAGGGAGGTGATCGACAAGGCGCGCCTGACCGACTTCCCCGAGGACGTGAAGTCCAGGATCGCCGCCTACAACCGGGCCCATCCTCCGGTCTGAGGCGGGTTCTGCCAAACCGCCCAAGCGCGACGGAGCACGCCCACCCACCTCCGTGGCCCTCGGGCTTGACCCGAGGACCAAGCGGTCCCCGCACGCTTGGCGAGGTCGCCGCACGACCGACGCCCGGCCCTTGGATCAAGTTCGAGGGCGACGGGGAGGGGGAGGTTGGGTGGCCGGCTAGTACTCCACCGCGCAGCCGTATGGCCGAGTCTCGGGCCGGCGCACAGCGCGGCCGGCGGCCAAGTCGTCCAGCGCGTCGCGCACATAGGACAGGTTGGCGCGGCCGGTGGAGAAGGCGTCCGCGTCGGCCGCCCCTTCATAGAGCAGCCGTCCGTACTTGCCGATCACATAGAAGCTGGGCGTGGTCCTGGCCCCGTACAGCCGGCCCACGTCGCCCGTCTCATCGAGCAGGAAGGCGTCGGCCGGGGACCGCAGGCGCTGCAGCCGCTCCCGCGCGGCGGCGGGCGCCAGCCAGCCGGGCTTGCCCCTGGCGGCCGTATTGATCAGCAGCCAGCGCACGCCGGCGGCGCGGGCGTCACGCTGCAGCCGCTGGGCCGAGCCGTCCGCGTACTTCCTCGCGGTGAAGGGGCAGGCCGGGCCGGTCCACTCCAGCACCACCACGCGGCCGAGCAGGGCGGACAGGCGCACGGCCGGCCCGGCGGCGGAGGGCAGGGCGAAGTCGGGCGCCGCCGCCCCGATCTCCACCCGGCCGAGCGGCTTGAAGGCCATCGCCTCAGCGCTTCTCCGGAAGCGCCTGGGCGCGGATGAAGGCCACCACCTCGCGCCCGTGCTCGGTCCACGGCGAGATCACGTCGAAGTGGTCGCCGTTCTTGATGCTCAGCACGCGCACGTCGTCGCCGGCCTTGGTGGCGGTCTCGCGGTGGAACTCGCCATCCGTGGGTCGCGACACCTGCGAGTTGACGATCAGCTGGCGCACGCGGAGCGGCAGCTGCTCGTAGGGGCTCGCCTGGTGATAGCGGTCGTCGCGCACCGCCCCCGGGGCTCCACCCATGAGGCCGGCGATCACCGGCGAGCCGCACACCTGTGCATCCCGCCCGACGAAGCGCGCGAGGTCCGTCGGCCCGTCGATGGCCACCACCGCCTTCAGCGCCAGGGGGCGCGCGCCGCGCACGGGCGAGTTCGCCGGCAGCTTGGGCCGCGCCGCCAGCCAGAAGGCGCCCAGCGCGCCCGCCGAGTGGCCGACCGCGATCACCCGCTTGAGGTCGAGCGGCTGTGTGCGGGCCAGGGTGCGCAGGTGGTCCGCGCCCGCCGCCCAGTCCTGGAAGGTGCCGGGCCAGCCCGCGCCCGGGTCGCCCACCTGTCGGTACTCCAGGTTCCAGGTGGCGAAACCGGCGGCGGTCACCGCGTCGGAGAGGGCGGCGAACTCGCGGACGGTGGAGAAGCCCTTGGTCCAGCAGCCCCCGTGGATCATCACCGCCACCGGGAACGGCCCCTTGCCGGGCGGCAGCCGCAGCTCGCCGTACTGCAACGCGGCGGCGCCGTAGCGCTCCGTCAGCCGTGGCGCGCTCGCCTCCGTCAGCTGCTTCATCAACGCGGGCGACTGCGCGCTCGCCGCAGCCGGAGAGAGCGCGATGGCGACGGCGAGGGCGAGGGCGGCGGAACGCATGCCCCGAAGCTCGCACGACCCGCGCCTTTTGACGACCTCCTCTCCTCCGTGCGCGGAGGAGGCTCACGCGCGCCGCAGCCGCCTGACGGGGGCTCACCCGCTCGACGTGGGAGTCCGGTTCCGTCCGTTCCGCGGCCACCTCCCTCGCCTCCCAGGGAAGGAGGCGGGAGGTCGGTCACAGGGGCGGGGTCGCCTCCGCCACCGGGCCGAACACGCGCTCGAAGCTCGCCCGCAGCGCGGCGTCCGCCTCGTCCATGGTCGCCGGCCGGCCGAGGTCGACCAGGCTGGTCACCCCGTGCGCGCGGATCCCGCACGGGACGATGCCGGCGAAGTGGGCGAGATCGGGCTCCACGTTCAGGCTCACCCCGTGGAAGCTGACCCACCGGCGGATCTTCACGCCCACCGCGGCGATCTTGTCCTCCCGCGGCAGGGCGCCCGGCGCGCGCCGCTCCACCCACACGCCCACGCGGCCCTCGCGCGGCTCGCCGCGGACGTTGAAGGTGTCCAGGGCGCCGATGACCCAGCCCTCCAGGGCCTGAACGAAGCCGCGCACGTCCTTTCGACGCGCACGCAGGTCTAGCATGACGTAGGCCACCCGCTGTCCGGGGCCGTGATAGGTGAACTGGCCGCCGCGCCCGGTGGGGAACACGGGCAGGCCCTGGGCGTCCAGCAGGTCCTCCGGCCGCGCGCTGACACCGGCGGTGTACAGCGGCGGATGCTCCAGCAGCCACACCACCTCCTCGGCCCGGCCCTCGGCGATGGCGGCGGCCCGCGCCTCCATGGCCGACACCGCCGCGGGGTATGGGACCAACCCCGGCGAGACCGCCCAGCCCGCCGCCCTGTCGTCCGACCGTCCGAAGGGCGGCGATCCGGGCGACGGACTTAACGCGTTGGAGAGCATGCGCCCTCAATGTGGCGTCCGCGGCCGCCCTCGCCAAGGCGGCCGCAAGACGGGGTGCGCGTGGGTCAGGTCGAACACGTCCAGGTGGAGATCTCCGTGGTGCTGGGCCGATCGGTCCTGCCCATGGCGCAGCTCCTGCGCATGGGCCGTGGGGCGGTGATCCCGCTCGACGCCTACGAGCATGACGAGGTGTGGATCCTGGCCAACAACCATCCCGTCGCGCGGGGCGAGATCCAGATCAACGACGACCGGATCGCCATCTCCGTCACGGGTCCGGCCAACGTGTACGACTACATGGCCGGCGCCCGGACGGCCGCCTGAGCGGGCCTTTTCGGCGGGCTTCCCAAGCCCGGACGGCCCTGCTACTCCCGCCGCCTCCAAAGCGAGCGGTCGTGGCGGAATTGGTAGACGCGCAGCGTTGAGGTCGCTGTGGGGCAACCCGTGGAAGTTCGAGTCTTCTCGACCGCACCATCCTTCCCGTCCTCACCGGCCTGCGCGGCAGGGGCCTTGCGGCGGGCCGGCGCACGGCTTGGCCGGCGTTCCAGGTTGGGTCAGATGAAGCTGCATCCCCGAGTCACCCGCGCCGCGATCGACCTGGTGAAACGGGTCGAGCCGTTGCGTCCGGAGGCCGAGCGGCGTCCCGACGGAGCCTGGGTGATCGGCTACGGCCACACCCTGAGCGCGCGCGCGGGCGCCCGGGTGGCCGAGGCGGACGCCGAGGCCCTGCTCCTCTTCGACCTGTCGCGCAGCGCCGACCGGGTGGAGGCGGCGCTGCCCGCCCCCGTCGACGCCGCCCGTTTCGAGGCGCTGGTCGCCCTCGACTTCCTGGGGGCGGACACCTTCGCCCGGCTTCCCGCGACGGGCGAGCCGCCGGCCCGCCGGGACGTCGCGGCGTCGATCGCGGAGCCGCCGCCCTCCGCCGCCCTCGCGGCCACGGACGCCTTGCGCGACCGGCTGGACCGCATCCTCGCCGAGCCCGAGCCCGAGCCCGAGCCCGAGCCCGAGCCCCCGCGGGTCGCGCAGCCTTGGCCGGAGGAGGAGCCGGAACCGCCGCCGCTGATCGCGAGCGCTCCGGCCGTCACGGTCCCGCAGGCGCCGCCCGAGCCGGACCTTCCTCCAGCGCCCGCACCCTTTCCCGAGCGGTCGCTCCCGCCGGATCCGTCCGCCTCCGCCCCGCCCCCGCCGGGCTTCGGCGTGGAGGCCGCGGCCCCGCCCGCCGCCACGCCTCGCCGGGACTGGCTCCGCGAGGAGACCGGCGGCCGTCGGCGGCCCCTGCCGGCGCGCCTGCTGGCCAATCCGCTGGTCGTCACCGGGCTGGCCGCCGCGGGGCTGGTGATGTTCGCCTGCGCCCTGGTCGGCATGACGCTGGGCCGGCCCACGCCGCCCGGCCTGGTCCTGGGCGCGCTGGGCGTGCTCTGCATGACGCCGGGCGCCGCGGCGCTGCTGGGCGCGCTCCTGCAGCGACGCGGACGCGGCTGACGCGCGCCGAGGCGGCTCCCCCCGCCCGCGTGCGCCGTGCTAGGTCGCGCGCATGATCCCGAACGCCGCCCCCCAGATGGATTTCGCCCTCGGCGAGACCGCCGACGCGATCCGCGACACCACCGCCCGCTACGCCGCCGACCGCATCGCGCCCCTGGCGGCGGCCATCGACGAATCGAACAGCTTCCCCCGCGAGCTCTGGCCCGAGATGGGCGAGCTCGGCCTGCACGGCATCACGGTGGACGAGGCCGACGGCGGCCTCGGCCTCGGCTACCTGGAGCATGTGGTGGCCATGGAGGAGGTGTCCCGCGCCTCCGCCAGCATCGGCCTGAGCTACGGCGCCCACTCCAACCTGTGCGTGAACCAGGTCCGCCGCTGGGGCACGCCGGAGCAGAAGGCGCGCTACCTGCCCAAGCTGATCAGCGGCGAGCACGTGGGCGCCCTGGCCATGAGCGAGGCGGACTCGGGGTCGGACGTGATCTCCATGCGCCTTCGGGCGGAGCGGCGGGGCGACCGCTACGTGCTGAACGGCTCCAAGTTCTGGATCACCAACGCCCCGCACGCCGACACCCTGGTCGTCTACGCCAAGACCGACCCGGAGGCCGCCAGCAGGGGCGTGACCGCCTTCCTGATCGAGCGCGACATGCCCGGCTACCGCTGCGCGCAGAAGCTCGACAAGACCGGCATGCGCGGCAGCGACACCGGCGAGCTGGTGTTCGAGGACTGCGAGGTGCCGGAGGAGAACGTTATGGGCCCGGTGGGCGGCGGCGCGGGCGTGCTGA
The DNA here is from genome assembly GCA_964244065.1 of uncultured Caulobacteraceae bacterium. Classification (GTDB taxonomy): domain Bacteria; phylum Pseudomonadota; class Alphaproteobacteria; order Caulobacterales; family Caulobacteraceae; genus JASLDZ01. Next base: position 307,778 of record CAXTHH010000001.1, read on the forward strand.
TGAGCGGGCTCGACTACGAGCGCGCGGTGCTGGCCGCGGGCCCCCTCGGCATCATGCAGGCCTGCCTCGACGTGGTGCTGCCCTATGTGCGCGACCGCAAGCAGTTCGGCCGGCCTATCGGCTCGTTCCAGCTGATGCAGGCCAAGGTGGCCGACATGTACGTCGCCCTGAACAGCGCCCGGGCCTACGTCTACGCCGTGGCCCGCGCCTGCGACGCCGGCAGGACCACGCGGTTCGACGCGGCCGGCGCCATCCTCCTGGCCAGCGAGAACGCGGTGAAGACCTCGCTGGAGGCCATCCAGGCGCTCGGCGGCGCGGGGTACCTGAAGGACTGGCCGGTCGAGCGTTACCTGCGCGACGCCAAGCTCTACGACATCGGCGCCGGCACCAACGAGATCCGCCGCTTCCTCATCGGCCGCGAGCTGATCGGGGCGGGGTAGGGGCTCAGGCGTCCCAGGGGTCGATCACGGGGCTCGGCAGGTCGGCGAAGCGTCGCAGGTTGCGTGCCGCCAGGGTGGCGCGTCGCGAGATGACGACGCCGGCGATCAGAGTGTCCGCCGCATCCTTGGGCGCTCCCATGATATCGCGCTGGACGGCGCGTTAGGCGCGTGGTCGAAACCGCGCATGTCGGACGCCGCCTCCGCAGACGACGCCCGGCGCTTCTCCACCGTGCTGGACGGCCTGGCGCGGGCGCCGGGCGAGCGGCTGAGCCTGCGCGAGCTGGTGGAGGCGTTCGGCGAGCGCGCCTTCGGGGCGGTGCTGCTGATCGTCTCGCTGATCAACCTGCTGCCGCTGCCGCCCGGCGGCACCACGGTGACCGGCGCGCCGCTGCTGCTGATCGCGGCCCAGCTGGCGGTAGGCCGCGACCACCTGTGGCTGCCGCGGCGCCTGATGGACGCCACGCTCGCACGCCCCAACTTCGCCAGGGGCGTCCGGCGCATCGGGCCGGCCCTGCGCACCGCCGAGCGGCTGACGCGCCCGCGCCTGCCCATGCTGGTCGCCGACCTCTCCGAGCGGCTGATCGGCCTGGCCTGCCTGGTCCTCGCCTTCGTGCTGATCCTGCCGATCCCGTTCGGCAACTTCGTCCCGGCGCTCACCTGCGCCCTGTTCAGCCTGGCGCTCATGCAGCGCGACGGCGTGGCGGCCCTGGCGGGCTGGACGATGACGGGCGTCACCGTCGCCATCCTGGCGCTGGTCTGGAAGACGGTGGAGCGCGCAGTGGTGCACGTGCTTCAGTGGTTCTGAAACGAGTAGGGCCGCCCCGGATCACTCCGGAGCGGCCCCGCACTGTCTTGGCCGGCGCTCGCGCGGGCCGTGACGTTGAAGCGCTTCAGTCCATGCGGACCGTCAGGCGTTGATCCCGAGGCTCCAGGTCACGCGTTGCGAACCCGGTTGATGACAATGAGACACTGGATCACCTCCTTTCGATGGTTGGACAGGGACCCGCAATGTAGGCCGCTTCGCCCCGGGCGCAATGCGGTTCGGCCGTGAGCGCGGGCTGGGTCGGAACGGGCAAGGTTCGCGCGCGGGAGAGCGGGCCGGCGCTGGAGATCACCGTCGACGGGCTGACCACCCAGGCCAAGTACTACAAGCCCCTGCTGTACGAGTTCTTCCGCAAGGAATGGCGCGGCCGCCGGCCCGCCTGGGGCGACCACGCCGTCGAGATCCTGATGGAGTTCACGGGCGAGGCGCCCTGGCTCGACCTGGACAACCTGGCCAAGGCGCTGCTGGACGCCATCAAGGGCTACGCCTTCCACGACGACATGCAGGTCGGCCGCCTGCTCGTCGAGCGGCGGCCGGGGGAGCGGGAGCGCATCACCATCCGGGTCACGCCGCACCAGGCCGGGAGCGCCTGACTTATCCCCGCCCGCAAGCCCGAGGTTAGCCTGTGGGAGTGAGTTCATTGGTCGCCCGCTCCGGTCCCTCCTCCCCGATGCGACGCGAGCGCAGCCCCCTTGTCCGCGTGTCCGCTGTTTTCCCGCGGACATGGACAGGGCCGCCTCAGCTCGACCAGGGCTCCAGGGCGCCCCAGCCCAGCAGCACGAAGGTGAAGGCGGCGAAGACCAGCACGGTCGCCGAGTGGCGCAGCCTGCGCCAGGCGCCCCAGCCCTGGACGCGGCGCTCGCTCCGCCACACCCCCGGGAGCTGCGTCAGCTGCGCCACCGTGAGCAGGCCCGCGGCGAGGGCCACGCTGGACGCCGCCACCAGCAACGGGTTCGGCCAGTCGCGCTGCAGCGCGCCGGCCCTCACGCCCGTGAGCGCGAACACGGTGAAGGCGGTCAGCGCGAGCAGCCACAGGACGGCGGTGGAGCTCTGCAGCCGGCTGGCGGTGACCTGCCGGGCGCTCTGTCTGTATTCGCGGGCGTCGCGCACGAACAGCCCGGCCAGGGTGAGCAGGGCGGCGAGCTCGGCCAGGAAGGCGGCGGACGCCAGCACCGCGGGCTGGTGCAGCCAGTCCACGCGCTCGGCGCCCCAGGCGCCGCCGGGGTCGAGGAAGGCGCGTCCTCGGCCCTCGCGATCCAGCATGAAGCCGAGCGCGGCGGCCGTGCCGTCCGCGGCCTCGAACCGGCCGGGAGTATCTGTCGGCAGCCAGCGTCCGCCACCCTCCGGCCCGGTGATCGCCAGGGCGCCGCCGGGCTCGCCGCGCACGGTCCACATGCGCGTCAGGCGCCCGACGAAGCCCTCGAGCCCGTGATAGGTGCGGCGGGTCGAGACGTAGAGCCCCTCCAGCGGCCGGGAGTCGGCGGTGCGCGGAGGGTTCGCGGCGGCGGGCGGCCCCGCGTAGAAGCGGGCGACCAGGAGCTCGGGCAGGGTGCGCACCAGCCGGTCGCCCGTGTCGCTGTTGGCCGCCACGAACACGCCGAGCCCGAGCTGGGGCACCGTGACGAGCTTGGCGCGGAAAGCCGGGGTCGAGCCCTCGTGGCCGAAGCCGCGGAAGCCGCCCGGCAGGTCGTAGACCATCAGCCCGTGCGCCCAGCCGGGGCTCAACGGCGTGCGCAGCGCTGCGTCCGCCCGCGGCCCCCACAGCGGCGCGCCGACTCCGCCCGCCCGCCCTCCGGACAGCAGCGCCAGCATGAGGCGGGCCATGTCGTCGGCGGTGGACGAGGCGGAGAGGGCGGGGGCCAGGGCCCCGGCGAAGCCGAAGGGCAGCCGCTCGAAGCCTTCCGGGCCCCAGGCGAACCCTTCCGCCAGCCGCCCGGCGAGCGCCTCCGGCATGGGGGCGGGCAGGTCGGAACGTCCGGCGTCCGGCTCCCTGAACGTGGTGGAGGCCAGGCCCGCCGGCCCGAGCAGGTCGGCCTCCATCGCCTCCTCGAACGGCCGCCCGCTCGTCGCCATGCGCCCGGCGAGGGCGGCGCCGTACGAGGAGTAGGTGGGCAGCTCGCCGGGCGGGCGCACCCGGCGGGGCCGGTCGCGCACCAGCGCCGTGTCGAGCGCCAGCGCCTGGCCGGGGTCGTCGCGGAACAGCCGGCCGAACTCGCGCGACTCGAACCCGGCGTCGTGGGCCATCAGGTTTCGCAGGCGCACCGGGGCGTCGAAGCCGTCGGCGGGCACGCGCAGGGGCGGGGGCAGGGTGTCGTTCACCGGCTGGTCGAGGCGCAGGCGACCCGTCTCCACCGCGCGCAGCACCTCGATCCAGGTCAGCACCTTGCTGACCGAGCCCAGGCGGAACAGCGTTGCGCGGGGGTCGACGGCGACCGCGGGCGAGCGGCGGGCGAAGCCGTAGCCGCGCTCGAACACCACCTGCCCGCCCTGCACCACGCTCACCGCCACGCCGGCCACGTGGTCGGCGGCCAGGGCCTGCCGCACCGCGCCGTCCACGAAGGCGTCGAGCTCGGCGGGCGGGATCGCCGCGCCCGGCGCATGGCGGGCGTTCGCCGGGGCGGCCGCGGCGACGACGGGCGCGGCCCTCGGCAGGTCCGGCGCGGACGGGGGCGGCGCACGGCGCGGCGGCGCGGAGGTGGCGGCAGGCCGGGAGCTCGCGGCGGGGGGGACCGGAGCGGCGATCGGGGCCGGTGTGGCGCCCACGGTCGCGGCTGCGCGGGGGGCGGTCATCGGGGCGACCGCCGGCGCTGCGGCGGCGGGGCGGAGGCGGGGACGCGGCCGGGGCGGACGGGGCCGGGGACGCGGGCTCTCGCCGCGGACCAGCTGGCTGTAGGGCACGGGCGCGGCGCCGGCGGCCGGCGCCAGGAGGCAGAGGGTCGCGGCGAGGGCGGCGAGGGCGCGGGCGGGCGGCATCGGGGCTCCTCTGCCTGACGCGCGCGACACTAAGGCGTCAGGCGGGCCGCTTGAAGGGCGTGGGCAGGGCGGTGGCGCTGGCCTTGGCCAGCAGGCGTCTCTTGGCGTCGAACAGCTCGCCCTCGGTGAAGGCGATGGTGCGGCCCCATTTCAGCACGCGGCCGACCGCGAACAGCGCTCCGGGCGGGGCCGGCCGCAGGAAGCTGGTCTTCATCTCCAGCGTGGGCATCACGTGCGTCATGCCGCTGGCGACGAGGCCCGCCACGCTCATGGCGTCGTCCAGCATGGCGGTCAGGAAGCCGCCCTGGATCACGCCCATGGGGTTGCAGAACTCCCGCCGGCCCTCGAACGCGGCCTCCACCTCCATGCGCGCCTGCTCGACGCGGACCAGGCGGAAGCCCAGCGTCTCCGAGCCGGGCGGGCGATCGGTCGCCTGCTCGAAGCGCTTCAGGAGCTCCGCGTCAGAGGCGGGAGCGAGCGCCCCGCCCGTCACTTCTTCCGGAACTTGTCGAGGCTGACGATCTTGGGCCCGTCGTCCGGATCGGGATCGGAGTCGGCGGTCGGCTCCGCGGGCGGCTCGGGCGCCTCGGCCGGGCCGGGCTCGCGCCCCACCGCGGCGGGCGCCGTGCGGGGCCGGATGGGCACCACCTCGCCGTCGGCCGTCGCCTCCGCCTCGCCCGGCTCGAACTGCAGCAGGAACTGGACCGATGGATCGTAGAAGCGCGTCACCGCCGCATAGGGCACCGACAGGCGCTTGGAGGAGCCGCCGAACTTCAGCGTCACCGCGAAGAAGGTCTCGCCGGGGGCCAGGTCCCAGAACTGGTGCTGCAGCACCACGGTCATCTCGTCCGGGTAGCGCTCGGCCAGGTCGGGCGGCGCGGAGACGCCGGGCGCCTTGATGCGGAAGGTGATGTACAGGTGGTGCGCGCCCGGCAGGCCGCCGGGCTGGGCGGCCCGCTTCAGCGCGGCCTTGACCACGCCGCGCAGCGCCTCCTGCGCCATCGCCTCGTACCCCATCAGGTCTTGCGACGGACGATCGTCGGCCATGCTCTCCACCCACGCGAACTCGCCCGCCTTCTACACCGCCGAGGGCGGCGCTGTCGCGGGGTCGAAGCGGGTGAGGCCGGGGAAAGTGGGGGCTTCTGTTGCCAGGCGCCCCCGAGCCCCGCCCAAGGATCTGAACCCCCGGGACTTTAGATTGGATGTCTATCGGACCGCTTACGCGGCCAGACGGACTTCCTCAGCGAAGTTATCGTTCGCAGTTACAAAACGGGACGATCGCGGAGTCCCACACCGAGAGAAAGCTTCACCTTTAGACGTCCGTCGATGCTGATCGGCCCCGTGCGCGCCCTTGCGATAACTCGGGCGAGTGTTGGTGGAGCCGCCGGGAATCGCACCCGGGTCCGGTCCGCTTATTACGTGGGCGTTTATCCCCATATCCCCACCGTCGCGGGGCAACCTCGATATAGGCCCGGGCGGCCTTGAGCGGAAGTGTCTCAGTCGCCGTAGATGACGCTCAGCGTCTCGGCCACGCAGGCGGGGCGCTCCTCGCCCTCGATCTCGATGGTGCACGCGTTGGTCAGCTGCAGGCCCCCGGACTTGGGCTCGGCGGCCACCAGCTTCTGGCGCATGCGCACCCGCTTGCCGACGCGGACCATGCCGGTGAAGCGCACCTTGTTGCAGCCGTAGTTGATGCCGCGCGTGACGCCCTCGATCCTCAGGATGTCGGCGCCCAGCATGGGGATCAGCGACAGGGTCATATAGCCGTGGGCGATCGGGCCGCCGATCTCGCGGGTGGCGCGCTCCACGTCCACGTGGATCCACTGGTGGTCGCCGGTGGCCTCGGCGAACTGGTTCACCTTGGCCTGCGTGACCTCGAACCACTCGGAGACCCCGATCTCCTGGCCCGCCAGGCCCGGGACGTCGGCATAGGCTACGGTGCGGGCGGGCATGGGCGGTTCCTTAGGTGGCGTCTGAGCGGGCCTTGGCCGATGCTTAGCGGCGAAGCCTCCGCAGATGAAGGGCCGCCGATGACCGGTTCGATCGATCCCACCCGGGCGCAGTTCGACGCCTTCAAGGCGCTGCCGCGCGACCGGCCGATCCACATGCTGAACCTGATCCGCCTGAAGTCGCGCGCCCAGTACCCGGAGGATCACCCGGACCACGGCCGCGACCTGACCGGCCTGGACGCCTACCGCGCCTACGGCCGCGCCACGGCTCCCGTGTTCAAGCGCGTCGGCGGCAGCCAGGTCTGGGCGGGCCGGCCGGAAGCGGTCGTCACCGGCCCCGAGGTCGAGCGGTGGGACCTGGCCTTCATCGCCGCCTATCCCAGCGCCGCCGCGTTCCTCGAGATGGTCGTCGACCCCGGCTACCGCGAGCACGTCAAGCACCGCCAAGCCGCCGTCGCCGACAGCCGCCTGATCCGCATGGCCCCGCTGGAGCCGGGAGAAGGGTTCGGGGAGTGACGGTTGCGACGGCCCTTCCAGGCGCGCATCTTACGGCCGTCTTACCCGAGTCTTCGACATGTCCCAGCCCACACCCAAGTCGGTGATGTCCACCAAGGGGCAGCTCATTGTTCCGAAAGGCGTCCGCGACCGCCAGGGCTGGCGCCAGGGCGTCCGCCTCGAATTCGTAGAGACGCCGCAGGGCGTGCTGGTGAGGCAGGACAAGCGCGAAGACCTCTTCCCGCCTACTCGGATGGAGGATGTCTTCGGGATGCTGAAGTACGACGGGCCTCCCGTGTCGGTCGAGGACATGAAGGCGGCTGTACGTGACGCCGCTGTCGAGCGGTACGAGCGGAGCTTGCGATCTTCGGGCGACTGACATGCTGGTGATCGATACGAACATCGTGGTTCGCCTCATCACAGCCGACGACGCATCCGGCTCGGAACGCGCCTGGACGTTGATCTCCCAGAACGAGACGCTCCTGAGCGCCACGGTCATGCTTGAGACGGCTTGGGTCCTGAGTCGTCGATATGGAGTCAGTGCACGAGACGTCGCGCGCGCTCTTCGGCGCTTCGCCGGACTTCCGCTTGTCACGGTGGAGGCCTCCGCCGACGTTCACCGCGCGCTCGCCTGGGCCGAAGAGGGAATGGACGTGGCGGACGCCTTCCACCTAGCCCTCAACAACGCCCGCGGGACGTTCGCCACCTTCGATCAGGACCTGCTGCGGCAGGCGCGCGCCCGCGGCGTCGCGGTCGTGGAGCCGTGAGCCGGCTCGACGAACGCTTCCTCGACGAGCTGAAGGGCCGCCTTCGCCTGTCGGATGTGATCGGCCGCTCGGTGAAGCTGAAGCGGCAGGGGCGCGAGTGGGTGGGGCTGTCTCCCTTCGCCAAGGAGAAGACGCCGTCCTTCTTCGTCAATGACGAGAAGGGCTTCTTCCACGACTTCAGCAGCGGCAAGCACGGCGACCTGATCGGCTTCCTGCAGGAGAACGAGCGGCTCTCGTTCCGCGAGGCCGTCGAGCGGCTGGCGGCGGAGGCGGGCCTGGCGCTCCCCGCCGACGACCCGCGCCAGGCCGAGCAGGAGGCGCGTCGCTATGGCCTGATCGAGTGGCTGGAGGAGGCGGGCCGCTGGTTCGAGGCGCAGCTGCGCCGCCCGCCCGGCGAGGCGGCGCGCGCCTATCTCGACCGCCGTGGGCTTGGCGAGGCCGACCGTGCGCGCTTTCGCCTGGGCTACGCCCCGTCGGGCCGCACCGGCCTGAAGGACCACCTGATCGCCAAGGGCGCTCGACCGGGCGACCTCGTGGAGGCGGGCCTGCTGATCGCCCCGGAGGACGGGGGCGCGCCCTACGACCGGTTCCGCGACCGGGTGATGTTCCCGATCACCGACGCCCGCGGGCGAGTGGTCAGCTTCGGCGGCCGGGCGCTCGATCCGAACGCGCGCGCCAAGTACCTGAACGGGCCGGAGACTCCCGTCTTCCACAAGGGCGCCACCCTCTACGGCCAGCCCGAGGCGCGCCGCCTGTTGCAGGCCGCCGCCGTGGCCAAGGTCGACGCGCCGCTGCTGATGGTCGAGGGCTACATGGACGCCATCGCCTGCCACCGGGCCGACATCCCGGCCGTGGCCGGGCAGGGCACCGCACTCACCGAGGAGCAGATGGAGGCGCTGTGGCGGCTCCATCCCGAACCGACCCTCTGCTTCGACGGCGACGCCGCCGGCAAGCGCGCCGCCGACCGGGCGATCGACCGCGCCCTGCCGATGCTCAAGCCAGGCCGCTCCTTCCGCTTCGCCGAGCCGCAGGGGGGCAAGGACCCGGACGACGTGCTGCGCGAGCAGGGGGCGGAGGCGCTGCGACGGCAGATGGGGCAGACCCGCCCCTTCGTGCAGCGCCTGTTCGACCGCGAGCGCGAGGCCGAGCCGCTCGGCACGCCCGAGAGCTACGCCGGGCTGAAGGTGCGCCTGCGCAAGCTCGCCGGCTCCATCGCCGACCGCGACCTGGCGCAGATGTACAAGGAGGCGTTGCTCGACAGCTTCGAGCAGCTGCGGGCGCTCGCCCGCCCCGTGGCCACGGTCAGCGGGGCCGGGCGGGCGCTGGCCGAGGCGCGCTGGTCCGGTCGTCGCGGCGGGCGCAAGCCTCCGCTGACGGGTCCGAGTCCCGAGGGGGCGGCGGCCGCGCGCCGCCTGCAGGCCGAGCCGCAGCCGCTGGCCGCCGCGGTGGCCGAGGCCGCCCTGCGCCACCCGGAGCTGATCTACGAGAACGCCGAGCGGCTGGACGTGCAGGGCTTTGGCGATCCCCGTTTCCAGACGCTCGCCCACGACATGGTCACGGCCTGGACCACCGGCGAGGCGCTTGACGGCGACGGCCTCGCTCGCCATCTCGCCGCTCACGGCCACGAGGCCGAGCTGCGCGAGATCGCGCGTGCGGCGGGCAAGTCGGGGGCACCGTTCCTGAAGCCGGACCTCGGTCCGGACGAGGTTCGGGCGCTTTGGTCGCAGGCGTTCGACCTGCTGATTCGGGTTACGGCCCTGGAGCGTGCGCTCACGGACGCCCAGGCGGACCTTGAGCGCGACCCGGACATCCCCACCTTGATGCGGTTGAAGGCGGATCGCGACGCGCTTCGGCGCTCCATCCGCGACGGAACAGTATGGGCCTCGCCCGAGCTTCACGCCTGAGCTCGATCACGGCCCCTTAGCATTGGCCCGCGCGCGTCTCTCCGCGTGCGCCGGCGGAGAGTGGAATGAGCACGCAGACGGCCGAAGCGGAAGCGCCCGAGACCCCCTCGCACGACGGGCCGCTGCTCGACCTCACCGACGCCGGGGTCAAGAAGTTCATCAAGCAGGCCAAGACCCGCGGCTACGTCACCATGGACGAGCTGAACAAGGTCCTGCCCTCCGAGGAGGTCACCTCCGAGCAGATCGAAGACACCCTCGCCATGCTGAGCGAGATGGGCGTCAACGTCGTCGAGGCGGAGGAGGACGCGGAGAAGGACGGGGAGGGCGCCGGCGAGGTCGTCGCCCGGGAAGAGACCGCGGTCGCCGAGACGCCGAAGGAGGCCGCCTACGACCGCACCGACGACCCGGTGCGCATGTACCTGCGCGAGATGGGCTCGGTGGAGCTGCTCAGCCGCGAGGGCGAGATCGCCATCGCCAAGCGCATCGAGGCCGGCCGCGACACCATGATCCGCGGGCTGTGCGAGAGCGCGCTGACCTTCGAGGCCATCATGGTGTGGCGCGACGAGCTGCAGAACGGCCGCATCCTGCTGCGCGAGATCATCGACCTCGAGCAGACCTATGGCGGGCAGAGCGGGGCCCAGCCGGGCGATCCCGGCGTGCCGGGCGAGCCCGCGCCGCCCCCGATCCCGCCCGAGCAGGCCGAGGCCGCCGGCGAGGCCCAGGCCGCCGCCGAGGGCGCGGAGGAGGACGACTTCGACGACGGCGCCGGCCCCTCGGTCTCCGCCATGGAGGCCGAGCTGCGCGAGGGCGTCATGGAGACGCTCGACGCCATCGCCGGCGAGTTCGACCAGTTCCGCGGCCTGCAGGAGCGCCTGATCGAGGCGCGCCTGACGGGCGGCGACCTCTCGGCCCAGGACCGCGGCGCCTACCAGGCCCTGTCCGGCCGGATCATCGCGCACCTGAAGAGCCTGAAGCTCAACAACAACCGCATCGAGGCGCTGGTCGAGCAGCTCTACGCCATCAACAAGCGGCTGATGGGTCTGGAGGGCCGGCTGCTGCGCCTGGCCGACAGCTACGGCATCTCGCGGCCCGAGTTCCTGAAGGCCTACTTCGGCTCCGAGCTGAACCCGAACTGGGCCGAGACCATGAAGGCCAGCGGCGTGCGCTGGACCAAGTTCGTGGAGAAGGACGGCGGCCAGATCGGCGACATTCGCGGCGACATCGCCGGCCTGGCCACCGAGACGGGCGTGCCGATCGACGATTATCGCCGCATCGTCCAGACCGTGCAGAAGGGCGAGCGCGAGGCCCGCCAGGCCAAGAAGGAGATGGTGGAGGCCAACCTGCGCCTCGTGATCTCCATCGCCAAGAAGTACACCAACCGCGGCCTGCAGTTCCTGGACCTGATCCAGGAAGGCAACATCGGCCTGATGAAGGCGGTGGACAAGTTCGAGTACCGCCGCGGCTACAAGTTCTCGACCTACGCCACCTGGTGGATCCGTCAGGCGATCACCCGCTCGATCGCCGATCAGGCGCGCACCATCCGCATCCCGGTGCACATGATCGAGACGATCAACAAGATTGTGCGCACCAGCCGCCAGATGCTGCACGAGATCGGCCGGGAGCCGACGCCCGAGGAGCTGGCCGAGAAGCTCGCCATGCCGCTCGAGAAGGTGCGCAAGGTGCTCAAGATCGCCAAGGAGCCGATCAGCCTCGAGACGCCCATCGGCGACGAGGAGGACAGCCACCTCGGCGACTTCATCGAGGACAAGAACGCCGTCCTGCCCATCGACGCGGCCATCCAGAGCAACCTGCGCGAGACCACCACCCGCGTGCTGGCCTCGCTGACGCCGCGGGAGGAGCGGGTGCTGCGCATGCGCTTCGGCATCGGCATGAACACCGACCACACGCTTGAGGAGGTCGGCCAGCAGTTCAGCGTGACGCGCGAGCGCATCCGCCAGATCGAGGCCAAGGCCCTGCGCAAGCTCAAGCACCCCAGCCGCTCGCGGAAGCTGCGGAGCTTCCTCGACAGCTGATGCCGAGGCCTCGGCGGCAGGCGAGCAAGGCGGGGCGGAACGAGCGCCGCAAGTTGCTCGCTAACACCTTGAACGGGCTGGGCGTGGCCGCGCTGCTCGCAGGCTATCTGCAGCCGGCGCTCGCGGCCCTGCGCAGCGGCCATCTGTTCAGTCGCGGAGAGGCGCTGGCCGCCTTGGTGTTCGGCGCGGCTGGGCTTACCTTACACCTTGGCGCTCAAGCGGTCGCGACACGGCTGGAGGACTGACATGGTCCTGGCATGGCTCACTATCGTCGGCGTCACCGTCATCGGCGTCGGAGGACCGATCTTCTTTGCGTGGCGAGCCGGGTTGCTGGACTAGCAGCAGCCGGCAGGTGGTCGGGAACGTCGCAGACCTAGCCTCGTTAGGCCGCCAGACCCCCGGAGCTCTCCCATGACCGACGCCTACAGCCAGCGCCTACCCGACGCCCGCGGCCGTGTGCAGGGTGGCGCGGGGCAGGTGAAAGATCGACTCGTCTCCGGCTTCATGGGCCTGATCGACCGCGTCGAGCCGCATATCGGCAAGGCGCCGTCCGACATGCAGCCCGCCGCGCGCAAAGCCGTGGAGGTGGCGCGCAGCCGGCCGCTGCTGACCATGGCCGGCCTGGCCGTCGGCGCGCTGGTGCTGGCCCGGGGCGCCCGCCGCCGCTGAGGCCTCGGCCTCAGTAGACGACCACGCTCCTGATGCTCTCCCCCGCGTGCATCAGGTCGAAGGCCTCGTTGATGCGCTCCAGGGGCAGGGTGTGCGTGATCAGAGGGTCGATCTCGATCTTGCCCTCCATGTACCAGTCGACGATGCGCGGCGTGTCGGTGCGGCCCCGCGCGCCGCCGAAGGCCGAGCCCTTCCACGAGCGGCCGGTGACCAGCTGGAACGGGCGGGTGGAGATTTCCTGGCCGGAGGGCGCCACGCCGATGATGTAGCTCTCGCCCCAGCCGCGGTGCGTGCACTCCAGCGCCTGGCGCATGGTGGCGGTGGAGCCCACGCACTCGAAGGAGAAGTCGGCGCCGCCGTCCGTGAGCTTCACGATCTCGCCGACCACGTTGTCGCGCCCGGTCTCGTCGGGGTTCAGGAAATCGGTCATGCCGAAGCGCCGGGCCATCTCCGCCTTGGCGGGGTTCAGGTCCACGCCGACGATCCGGTCCGCCCCCACCAGCCGGGCGGCCTGGATCACGTTCAGGCCGATGCCGCCCAGGCCGAAGACGACGACGTTGGCGCCCGGCCAGACCTTGGCGCTCCACAGCACCGCGCCCACGCCCGTGGTCACGCCGCAGCCCGCGTAGCAGATCTTGTCGAACGGCGCGTCCTTGCGCACCACCGCCAACGCGATCTCGGGCAGCACGGTGAATTCGCTGAAGGTGGAGCAGCCCATGTAGTGGGCGATCGTCTGGCCCTTGTGGCTGAACCGGCTGGTCCCGTCGGGCATGACGCCCTTGCCCTGCGTACCGCGGATGGCGGTGCACAGGTTGGAGCGGCGCGACAGGCAGGTTTTGCACCGCCGGCATTCGGGCGTGTAGAGCGGGATCACGTGGTCGCCCACCGCCACGCCGGTGACGCCCGCGCCGACCTCCACCACGACCCCCGCGCCCTCGTGGCCCAGGATCGAGGGGAACACGCCCTCGCTGTCCAGCCCGTCCAGCGTGTAGGCGTCGGTGTGGCAGACGCCCGTGGCCTTGAGCTGAACCAGCACCTCGCCAGGGCGCGGCCCCTCAAGGTCCACCTCCACGATCTCGAGCGGGCGTTTGGCCTCGAAGGCGACGGCGGCGCGGGTCTTCATGCCCCGCCGCCTAGCGCGCCGGCGGCAGGCTGACCAGCCGGAACAGCGACTCGACTCTCCCTGTTCGTTCTGCAAATGTTCTCATCGGAGATGAGGCATGCAGCTGCAACTGGCCCTGGAGGAGGGGGATCGGAGCCTGGCGCTCCTGCACGTGCGCGACCGGCTGGTGGAGGCGTTCGGGCCGCCGCAGCCGCACGTGCGGCGCGACCCCGTGGCCCAGCTGGTCCGCGCGCTGATCGCCTCGCGCACGCAGGACGCGGTGTCCGACGCGGTGCTGGCCCGGCTGCGCGCCGCCTTCCGCCCGCTCGCCCGGCTGGCGGAGGCGCGGGTGGAGGAGGTGCTGCCCGTCATCGCGCCCGTCACCCATGCCGAGCGCAAGGCCCCGCAGTTGATCGAAGCCATCCGGCGCGTCGGCCGGCTGCGCGGCGCGGTCACCCTGGATTTCCTAGAGGGCTGGCCTGTGGACGACGCCATGGCCTGGCTGCAGGAGCTGCCGGGCGCCGGCCAGAAGGTGGCCGCCAGCGTGCTCAACCTCTCCACCCTGCGTCGCCGCGTGATGGTGGTGGACACGCACGTCCAGCGCGTGGCGCGGCGGGTGGGCCTGGCGGGGGAGAGGGCCGAGGCGGGCGAGGTGCGCCTCGTGCTGATGGACCTCGCGCCCGACGTGTGGGAGCCCGAGGACTTCAGCGACCTGCACAAGCTGCTCAAGCGCCTGGGCCAGCTGCACTGCCACGCCGCCATGCCGGAGTGCCCGGCCTGCCCCCTGCGGCAGGGGTGTCCCGAGGGGGAGCGACGCTTCGGGCGTCGTCGGCAGGCGGGCGCGGCAGGCCGGGAGGGGCGGTCCGCTTCCAGTCCCGTTCCCGCTCCGGCCGCCGCCAACGAGAACGCCTCGGGCGACCGGCTGGACGCCTACCTGCGCCGCCGCGTCGCCCGCATCGAGGCGCGGGGCCGCAGGCCCTGGGCCGAGGCCGCGCCGCCCGTCTCCTTCGGCGTTCCCGCGCTGGACGCGGCGGTGGGCGGGCAGGGGCTGCCGCCGGGGGCGCATCAGGGCGCGCCCGCCGCGCCGCAGGACCACGCCGCGCCCCTGATCCTGCCGCTGATGGCCGCCGCCCGGCTGGAGACCTCGGGAGTCAGGCTGCTGATCGTGCAGGAGCGCGAGGCCGCGCGAGAGGGCGGCGAGCTCTACGCCCCGGGCCTGGAGGCGCTGGGCGTACGCCCGGAGGAGACCGCCTTCGTGCGCGTGAAGGAGGGCGCGGAGGTGCTGCGCGTGGCCGACGAGGCGGTGAAGCGCCGCGCCGTGCCCGTGGTGCTGGCGGAGCTGCGGCGCGGGGCTTCCCTCGCCGACCTCGCCGCCACGCGCCGGCTGAACCTGGCGGCGCAGCGGCGCGGGCTGTGGCTGTTCTTCCTGACCCCCGACCTGGCCTGCACCTCCGCGGCCCTGACCCGGTGGCGCGTGGCCTCCGCGCCCAGCCAGGGGCCGCCGGGGCGGATCGGCCCGCCCGCCTTCCACCTGCACCTGCTTCGCAACCGGCTCGGGCCCACCGGCGCGTGGGCGGCCGAATGGAGCCCCCGTGAGCGCCGCTTCACCTCCGCCGTCCCCTTCGCCCCCGACGCCCCCGCCCGGCCCCCGATGGCTGCACCTGTGGACGCCCACGCTCTCCACCGACCGGCTGCGACGTGCGCGGCCTGAGCCGGCGGCGGACCGGCCGCTGGCGGTCGCGGCCAGGCAGAGCAACGCCCTGCGCCTGGTCGCGGTGGACGGGCTCGCCGCCGCCGCGGGCCTCGCCCCCGGCCTCACCCTGAAGGAGGCGCGCCGCATCGTCCCGGAACTCCTCGTCGCGTCCGAGGACCCGGCCGCGGACCGCGCGCTCGCCGCCCGCCTGCTCGCCCTGTGCCGGCTGACCGCGCCCGCCGTGGCGCGCGACGGGCCGCACGGCTTCGTGCTGGACGTGACGGGGGCCGCGCGCGTGCACGGCGGCGAGGCGCAGCTGGCCGCCGCCGCCTGCGCCCGCTTCGCCGCTCAGGGGGTGGCCGTGCGCTGGGCGCTCGCGGACACGCCGGGCCTCGCCCGGGCCTGCGCCCTGTTCGGAGACGGCGGCCTGGTTCCGCCCGGGCAGGGGGCCGCCGCCCTCGCGCCCCTGCCGGTGGAGGCGCTGCGTCTTTCGGACGAGGACGCGGCCGACCTGCGCGCCCTCGGCTTCCGCCGCGTCGCCCCCCTGCTCGACCGCGCGCGCGCCCTGTCGCCCACGCTGGAGGGACGCCTCGGCGCGCGGCTGGACGCGGTGCTGGGCGCGGCGTCCACGGCGCTCGCCGCCGCGCCCGCGCGGCCGCGCTACGTGGCGGAGCGCCGGCTCGCGCAGCCCGTCGTGGGCGCGCCCTCCGTGCTGGCCTGGACGCGCCGCCTGCTCGCGGCTCTGGAGCCGCAGCTCCTGGCGCACGGCCGCGGCGCGCGCGCGCTGGAGCTGACCCTGACCCGTGTCGACGGCGAGCGCCGCATCCACCACGTGCGCACGCGCCGGCCCCAGACCGACCCCGCCGCCCTCGCCCGCCTGTTCGAGGGGGCGCTGGGCGCGCTCGCCGGCCTCTCCGACGAGGCGCCCGCCGTCGGCTCGGAGATCGAGGCCTTGCGCGTCGAGGCGCGCCTCACCGCTCCCCTGGCCCCCGCCACGGGCGACCTGCTGCGCACCCGCGAGTCGGACACGCGCCGCTTCGACGCCCTGGTGGAGAGCCTGTGCGCCCGTCTCGGCGAAGGAGTGGTCGAGGCGCCCCGTCGCGATCCGGCGACGCTCAAGCCCGAGCGCGAGGTGCGCCTGGCGTCCCTGGACGCCGCGCCCCGCCGTCGGCGCCCGGCCGGTCCGCTCCAGCCCGCTCCGCCGCCGCCGCCCGCCTGGGGCGAGGTCGTGCTTCGGCCGCTTCGCCTGTTCGACCCGCCCGAGCCGGTCGTCGTGCTCGGCCGCCCCGACGAGAGCCCGCCCTTCACCTTCGCCTGGCGCCGCCTGCGCCGCCGGGTCGTGCGCGCGGAAGGGCCGGAGCGCCTCGCCCCCGAATGGGGCCGCGAGACGGAAGGCGCCCGCACGCGCGACTACTACCGCGTGGAGGACGAAGCGGGCCGCCGTTACTGGCTCTATCGGGAAGGGCTCTATGGCGGCGAGACCCACCCCGCCTGGTTCGTCCAGGGCGTGTTCGCGTGAGCGACGAGCGCCGGGCCCGGCCTGCGCCCCTGAGGCCGCCCGCCGAAGGGCCCGCCTACGTCGAACTGGGCGCGGCCACCTGCTTCTCCTTCCTGCGCGGGGCTTCGTGGGCGCACGAGATGGTGGGGCAGGCCTGGGAGCTGGGCCACGCCGGCGCGGCGGTGGCCGACCGCAACACGGTGGCCGGCGTGGTGCGCGCGCATATGGCCGCCAAGACCATGAACACGACGCTGGGGTTGGAGGAGGGCGCAGCCCTCGCGCGCCCCTTCCGCCTGGCGGTGGGCGCGCGCCTGGCCTTCGTGGACGGTTCACCCGACGTGCTGGCCTACCCTTCGGACCTGGAGGCCTGGGGCCGGCTGACGCGCCTGCTGACCCGCTGCGGCTATGAGAAGGACGCCCACAAGGACGACGCCCAGGTCACGCTGGCCGACCTGCGGGACTTCGCGAAGGGGCAGAACCTGATCGTCGTTCCGCCCGAGCGGCCGGACGCCGAGGCGCTGCGGCCGGTGCTCGACCGGCTGCTGGAGGCGACGGGCGGGCGCGCCTGGCTCGCCGGGTACCGTCGCTTCGACGCCGTCGACGCGCGGCGGCTGGACCTCTGCGCCGACCTGGCGACCCGGGCGGGAACGCCGCTGGCCGCCATCAACGACCCGGTGTTCCACCATCCCTCGCGGCGGCGCCTGCACGACGTGATGAGCTGCATCCGCGAGCACGTCACGCTCGCCGAGGCCGGGCGGCGGCTCGAGCCCAACGGCGAGCGCCACCTGAAGTCCGCCACGGAGATGGCGCGGCTGTTCCGCGACCATCCGGACGCCGTGCCGGAAAGCGCCCGCTTCGCCGCCCTGTGCGACTTCAGCCTCGACGAGCTCAGCTACATCTACCCCGACGAGCCCGTGCCGCCCGGCAAGACCGCGGATCGGCACTTGCGGCACCTGACGTACGGCGGCCTGCACAAGCGTTGGCCCGTGAAATCGAAGGAGAAGGTCCAGGCGAAACGGCAGCTCGACAAGGAGCTGCGCTTCATCGGCAAGCGCCGGTACGCCCACTACTTCCTGACCGTCCGCGACATGGTCGCGTGGGCGCGGAGCGAGGGCATCCTCTGCCAGGGGCGAGGCTCGGCGGCCAACAGCGTGGCCTGCTTCTGCCTGTTCGTCACGGCGGTGAACCCGATCCGGCACAAGCTCCTGTTCGACCGCTTCATCTCCGAGGAGCGGGACGAACCGCCGGACATCGACATCGACTTCGAGCACGAGCGCCGCGAGCGCGTGATCCAGAACATCTACGCGCGTTACGGCCGCCACCGGGCGGCCATCTGCGCCACGGTGATCCACTACCGGCCGCGCATGGCGATCCGCGAGGTGGGCAAGGTGTTCGGCCTGTCGGAGGACGTCACCGCGGGCCTGGCCTCCACCATCTGGGGCTCGTGGGGCGACGCCCTGCCGCCCGGATACGTCCGCCAGGCGGGGCTCGATCCGGCGGACCAGGGCCTGCAGGAGGTGATCGCGCTCGCCAACGAGCTGATCGGCTTCCCGCGCCACCTGTCGCAGCACGTGGGCGGTTTCGTGCTGACCCAGGGACCCCTCTCGGAGATCTGCGCCATCGTGAACGGCGCCATGCCGGATCGCACCTTCATCGAATGGGATAAGCAGGACATCGACGATCTGAAGCTGATGAAGGTCGACGTCCTGGCGCTGGGCATGCTGACGGCCCTGAAGAAGGGCATGGCGATGCTGGAGGCGCAGGGCGTGCTGGAGCCCGGCTTCGACCTGGCCAAGCTGCCGATGGACCAGGTGGACGTGTTCGACATGTGCGCCGACGCAGACACGGTCGGCGTGTTCCAGATCGAGAGCCGGGCGCAGATGAACATGCTGCCCCGGCTTCGCCCGCGCGCGTTCTACGACCTGGTGATCGAGGTGGCGATCGTCCGGCCCGGGCCGATCCAGGGCGACATGGTCCACCCCTACCTTCGGCGAAAGGCGAAGCTGGAGCCCGTCGTCTACCCGCGCCCGGGCCCCGGCTTTCCGCAGGGCGAGCTGGAGGAAGTGCTGTCCAAGACGCTGGGCGTGCCGCTGTTCCAGGAGCAGGTGATGAGGGTGGCCATGGTGGCCGCCCGGTTCACCGGCGCGCAGGCCGACGGGCTGCGGCGCGCCATGGCCACCTTCAAGCGCACGGGCGGCATGGGAAGGCACCGGGCGGCGCTGACCGCGGGCATGCGCGAGCGCGGCTACACGCCCGCGTTCGCCGAGGCGATCTTCAAGCAGATCGAGGGCTTCGGCTCCTACGGCTTCCCCGAGAGCCACGCAGCCTCGTTCGCGATCCTGGTGTACGCCTCGGCCTGGATGAAGTGCCGGTTTCCGGCGGTGTTCTGCGCCAGCCTGCTCAACAGCCAGCCCATGGGCTTCTACGCGCCGGCGCAGCTGGTGCGCGACGCGGTGGAGCACGGGGTGGAGGTGCGGCCGCCGGACGTGGAGCACAGCCTGTGGGACTGCACGATCGAGACGGCGGAGGACGGGGCGCTGGCCGTGCGCCTCGGCCTGCGCGTCATCGACGGCCTGTCGCGCAAGTGGGCGGACCTGATCCCCGAGCGACGGGGCGCGGGCTACGGCGACTTCGACAGCTTCGTGCGGCGCACGGGGCTGACCCGCGCCCAGGTGCGCCGGCTGGCCGACGCCGACGCGTTCGGCAGCTTCGGCATGGGCCGGCGGGCGGGAACCTGGGGGGCGCTCCAGGTGAAGCGCAAGGCGGCCGCGCCGCTGATCGACGACCTGCCGCGGATCGCCGCCGCGCCCGACCTGCCGCTGCTGGCCGCGTCTGAGGAGGTGGTGGCCGACTACCGCACCACGCGCCTGTCGCTGAAGGGCCATCCCCTGAGCTTCCTGCGCCCCCTGTTCGCGGGAGAGGGCGCGCGGGCGTGCGGCCAGGTCGTGACGCTGCGCGACGGCGACCGCCTGTCGGTGGCGGGCGTGGTCCTGGTCCGCCAGCGGCCGGGCAACGGCAAGGTGTGCTTCATCACGGTAGAGGACGAGACGGGCGTCGCCAACCTGGTGGTGGTCACCGACGTGTTCGAGCGGCACCGCGGGGAGATCATGCGCGCGCGCCTGCTGGTGGCGCACGGCCGCGTGCAGAAGAGCCCGGAGGGGGTGACGCACGTGTTCGTGCATCGGCTGGAGGATCGCTCGGCGGAGCTGGGCCGCCTGTCGGACCCGCAGGACGGGGAGGGCGACTTCGCGCCCGCCATCGCCCGGGCCGACCACGTGCTCACCAACGGGCCGACCGGCTCGGGGGCGGTGAAGCTGCAGTCCCTCGGGCCCTCGTCCATCGCCTCAGGGCCGCTGAAGGAGCCGGACCGGCGGGGGTTGGGCTCACCCCCCGGCGCCTTCAAGGCGCCCGAGCCCAAGGTGGTGCACACCACCGATCCCAAGCCGCGCCAGCCCGGCCTCCCCGCCAGCCATCGCCACCCCCGCGACGTGCGGATCATCAGCCGCGACTTCCACTGAACGCGACAAGGACGACGAAGCGCAACAACGGGAGGCGACGACGTCGACGAGGGCGACGGTCGCGACGCGCGCGCCCTCGCGGACGCGTCCGTGACAAAGGCGAAACCCGATCGCGCTTGGCGGTCGGCGGCTCCGGTGGCTAACGTCCGCCCGCAGCGAAGCAGCCCCCAGAGCCGCGCGCATCCGGAGCCCAAGCCCCATGACCACCCGCCGCGCCCTCCTGGCGCTCGCCGCCGCCTCGCCCGTCGCCCTCGCCGGCGTCGTCCGGGCCCAGGGCCGCCCCGGCGGCCGGCCCGGCCCGGCCAGCCCCGGGGCGGGCGCGCCCACCGCCCGCGACGGGGCCGCCCCCGGCGCCGCGCGCGAGGCCGCCGCCGACACCCCCGCCAAGGACGCCAACGAGTTCGCGCGCTTCCCCGCCGACGCCAGCGTGAAGCAGTCGGCGACGGTCGGCGGCCGCGCCGTCGCCTACACGGCCACCGTGGGCTCGCTGCCCGTGCGCAACGAGACGGGCAAGCGCATCGCCGACGTGGTGTTCACCGCCTTCACCGTCGACGCCTACCGCGGCGACCTCGCCCGGCCGGTGACCTTCGCCTTCAACGGCGGCCCGGGTGCGGCGTCCGTCTACCTGAACCTGGGCGCTATCGGCCCCAAGCGCGTGCAGTTCGGCGCCAACGGGGACAGCCCGTCCGACCCCGCGCGGCTGGTGGACAATCCCGCCAGCTGGATCGACTTCACCGACCTCGTCTTCATCGACCCGGTGGGCACCGGCTTCTCGCGCAGCCTGGTGGGCGAGGACGAGACCAAGCGACGCTTCTACGCCGTGCAGCCCGACATCGAGTACCTGTCGCGCATCGTCTACGACTGGTTGCTGAAGAACGGCCGCCTGCCGTCGCCCAAGTACGTGGTGGGCGAGAGCTACGGCGGTTTCCGCGGCCCGCGCGTCACCCACTACCTCCAGACCAAGCTCGGCGTCGGCGTGAACGGCACGGTGCTGGTCTCGCCGCTGCTGGACAACGCCAGCCGAACGGGCGGCGACCTCTCGCCGCTGCCGTGGATGATGACCCTGCCGACCGTGACCGCCTCCCGCCTGGAGCGCGAGGGCAGGCTGACCGAGGCCGCCATGGCCGAGGTGATCGGCTACACGCGCGGCGAATATCTGCGCGACCTCATGGCCGGCCGCTCCGACCCCGGCGCCACCGACCGCGTGGTGACCAAGGTGGCCCAGCTGACCGGGCTCGACCCCACCTTCGTGCGGCGATCGGGCGGGCGGCTGGAGACGCAGAGCGTGCTGCGCGAGGTGTTCCGCACCCAGGGCAAGCTCGGCAGCCGCTACGACATCAACGTCCAGAGCTACGACCCCTTCCCCTACGACCCGGACCAGCGGCCGAACGATCCGATCCTGGACAGCATCATCGCCCCCTGCGTCAGCGCCATCGTCGACTTCACCACGCGCGTGGTGGGCTGGAAGGTGGACGCGCGATACGAGCCGCTGTCGGACACGGTGAACCGGCAGTGGGACCGGGGGCGGGGGCCGCAGACCGAGAGCGTGACCGACCTGCGCGAGAGCCTGGCGATCGACCCCAAGCTCAAGGTGCTGATCGTGCACGGCTGGAACGACCTCAGCTGCCCGTTCATGGCCTCGGTGCTGATCGCCGACCAGACGCCGGTGATGGGATCGCCCGACCGGCTGCAGGTGAAGATGTATCCGGGCGGGCACATGTTCTACAGCCGCGCGGACAGCGGGGCGGCCTTCCGGCGCGACGTGCAGGCGCTGTACGCCCGGCGGTGAGGCTCAGGGGGTGGAGACCTCGACCTGCTCCTCCGGAGTGAGGCCGGTCTCCTCCTCGACCTCCTCTGCGAGCGCGTCGAGGAAGGCCAGCACCTCGGCCTCGTAGGCGTCGCCCTCGGTCTCCGCGAAGCTCTTGGGCAGGCGATGCTCCTGGAACGCCTTCAGCACCTCGGGATGGATGTAGGAGGAGCGGCAGACCGCCGGGGTGTTGCCCAAGAGGCCGGCGGTGGCCTTCACACAGAGGTTCAGGGCGGCCTTGGCCTGCCGCTCGGTCTCGGGCGCGTCCTGCATGGCCAGGGCCTTGGCGGCGGCGGTGGTGCCGGCCCAGGTGCGGAAGTCCTTGGCGGTGAAGTTCTCGCCCGTGACCTCGCGCAGGTAGGCGTTCACGTCGGCGGACTCGATGCCCTGGTGGCGGCCGTCCTCGTCCACGTACTGGAACAGGCGCTGGCCCGGCACGTCCTGGCACGCCTTGACCACCCGGGCGAGCCGGCGGTCCCGCAGGCCGGTGGAGTGCTTCACCCCCGACTTCCCCTTGAACTGGAAGCGGATCTCCGCGCCGTCGAACTTGACGTGGCGGTCACGCAGGGTGGTAAGGCCGAAGCTCTTGTTGGTCTTGGCGTACTCGTCGTTGCCGACGCGGATCAGGGTGCGCTCCAGCAGCGTGACCACGGCGGCCACCACCTTCTCCTTGGGCAGGCCGCGGCGCGCCATGTCCGTCTCGACGCGTCCGCGGATGACGGGGAGGGCGCGGCCGAAGGCGGCCATGCGGGCGTACTTGGTCTCGGCCCGCACCTCGGCCCAGCGCGGGTGGTAGCGGTACTGCTTGCGCCCTTTCTCGTCGCGTCCCGTCGCCTGGATATGGCCGTCCGGGTCGGGACTGATCCACACGTCGGTGTAGGCGGGCGGGATGGCCAGCTTGTTGATCCGCTCCACGACGGCGGGATCCCTGATCGGCTTGCCGTCGGTGTCGCGGTAGGCCCAGCCCTTGCCGGACCTGCGCCTCGTGAACCCCGGCTCGCTGTCGTCGACGTAGGTCAGCCCCGCGGCCTCGGCGAAGGCGGCGTTCTCCGCGGGAGCGTCGGTCGGGGCGTCGTTCAGGTCGGCCATCGAGGCTCCGGCGAGGGCGCTCGCGGCGTGGCGGCTGGCCGCGCCGCCGCGGCTCGGCTTTAAGCGTCGAGGCGCGGGCGGGTTCCTGCCCGCCGTTGAACGCCCGCGGAGCCCCGTCCTGAACTACCGCCACGCCTTCCACGCCGGGAACTTCGCCGACGTGTTCAAGCATGCCGTGCTGCTGCGCTGGCTCCGCGGGCTCACCGCGGACGCAGGGCCGCTGGAGCTCTTGGACACGCATGCGGGAGCGGGCCTCTACGACCTGTCGGCCGCCCCGGCCGGTCGCACGGGGGAGGCGGCGGACGGGATCGGCCGCTTCCTGCCGCCCGCCCCACCCGATCCCGCCCTCGCCCCGCTGGTGGACGCCGTCCGTGCGCTGAACCGGGGTGGGGAGGGGCCGCTCTACCCGGGCTCGCCGCTGCTGGCGTGCGGGGCGCTGCGGCCCGGTGACCGCTACGTGGGATGCGAGCTCCGGCCGGAGGACGCGGACGCCCTGGAGCGCGCCCTGCGCGCCCGGGTGACGACGGTGCGCGCCCGGGTGGTGCGCGCGGACGGCTGGCTCGCGGCGCGGCAGGCGGCGCCCGGCCGCCGCCGCGCGCTGCTGATCGACCCGCCGTTCGAGGACGGGGAGGATGCGGCGCGTCTCGCGGAGGCGGCGGAGGCCGCGCTCGTCCGGGGCGAGCCGCTGGCCATCTGGGCGCCGATTAAGGATCTGGACAGCTTCGACCGGCTGCTCGGCCGACTGGAGGCGCTGGGGCCGCCGCCGTCGGCGGCCGTGCAGCTGCGCCTGCGCCCGCTCGACTCGCCGCTGCGCCTGAACGGCTGCGCCATGATCCTGGTCGGCGGGCCTGACCTGGGCGCCGTGGCCGAGGAGACCGCGCAGGCGGTGGCCTCGCGCTGCGGCGAACCGGGCTCGCGCGTCGTGCTGGAGCGCTTCGGCGCGCAACCGTAGCCGCGCGGGCGGGTTCCTTCGGCGCACGCGTCCGGCGTGCGCGAGTCGCGGAGCCTTTCCATGTCGCAGCACCCCCGTCTCGAGGACGCGATCCGCACCGCGCGTCGCCGGGCGGCCGAACTGGGCGAGCGCGCGGGCGAGTGGGGCGATGAGCTGGGCGCCCGGGCCCGCGAGTTGCGCGCCCACCTGCCGCCCGTGCGCCTGCCGGAGCTCCGCCGCGCCCCGCCGCCGCCCCCGCCGCCGCCCCCGCCCCCGTCCCGCCCGACCGCCGCGGTGGCCGTGCCCGCGCTGCTGATCGCCGCGGGCGCCGGCCTCGGCTGGTACGCGTGGCGCCTCTGGTCGCAGTCGCGCGCGCGCGAGCGCCTCGATCGCGAGGGGGGCGAGCAGGGTCGCGCCCACCCCGAGGCCGTGATGGCCCACAACCCCGTCCCGGCGGACGCGCCCGTGGAGACGCCCGACCCGTCCGCCTCCGGACTGGCCACGCCCGCCGAGGCCGTGATGGCCCACGCCCCGGCTCCCACGCCCGACAGCTTCAAGGACGGCGGCGAAGACGCCGCCCCGTCCACCGCGGCCGTCAGGCCGGTGGCCGGTCCCGCGCCGAGCGAGGGCGAGCTCCTGGCCTCCGTCTCCCCCGCCGGCTTCGACGCGGACGCCGCGCCGCAGGTGGCGCCTACGCCCACGCTGGAGGAGGCGGTGAAGCCGCGCGCTCCCCGCAAGCCCAAGCCGCCCGGGGTGTCGGCCTGAGCGGCCGTCCGCGCCTGCTGGACCGGGCGCGCACCCGCGCGGAGGTGGACGCCGCCCGCCGGGCGGTGGAGCGCATCGGCCGCGTCTCCGACGACGTGATCCGGCTCGGGCCGCTCAAGCTCGGCTGGGACGCGCTGCTGGAGTTCATCCCGGGCGTGGGCGAGGTCTACAGCCTGGGCGCGGGCGCCTGGCTGATGCACGCCGCCCGCCGCGCGCACCTGCCCGCGGGCGAGCTGGCCAAGGTGGTGGCGCTGGTGGGCGCCAACACGGCGATGGGCGCCTTCAACGTCGTGCCCGTGGCGGGGCTCGCCGGCAGCCTGCTGGCGGGCCTGTTCCGCGGCCACCGCTACGCCGCCAAGGCGCTGCTGAAGGCGATCGACCAGACGCACTACGTCGAAGGCGAGCGCACGCCGCAGCGCGAGCGCGAGGCCGAAGCGGCCCGCAGTCTCGGCGGCGCTAAGCGGGTGGTGTTCCTGGGAGAGTGAACCCCCTCCCGCGCGCGGGAGGGGGTTACGCCGCGGCGGTCTGGGCGTAGCCCAGCCGCTCGTTCAGGCGCTCCAGGAGCTCGACCGCCGCTTCCGCCACCACGGTGCCGGGCGGGAAGATGGCGGCGGCGCCCGCGTCGCGCAGGGCCTGGAAGTCGCCGGGCGGGATCACGCCGCCCACCACCACCAGGATGTCGCCGCGCCCCAGCTTCTCCAGCTCCGCCCTCAGCTCGGGCACCAGGGTCAGGTGGCCGGCGGCCAGCGAGGAGGCGCCGACCACGTGCACCCCGGCCTCCACCGCCTGTTGCGCGGCCTCGGCGGGCGTCTGGAACAGGGGGCCGATCTCCACGTCGAAGCCGAGGTCGGAGAAGGCGGTGGAGACCACCTTCTGGCCCCGGTCGTGCCCGTCCTGCCCCATCTTGGCGACGAACACCTTGGGCGGCCGCCCGTCCGTCTCCTGGAAGGCGCGGACGAGTTCGCGGGCACGGGCGACCTTGCGGTCGTCCTTGCCGGCCTCTGCGCCGTAGACGCCGCGCACGCCCTGCACCACCGCCTTGTGCCGGTTCCACACGCGCTCCAGCGCATAGCTGATCTCGCCCACCGTAGCCTTGGCGCGCGCGGCCTGCACCGCCAGCTCCAGCAGGTTGGCGTCGCTGCGCGCGCCGTTGGACAGCGCCTCCAGCGACGCGTCGACCTCCCGCTGGTCGCGCTCGGTGCGCAGCTGCACCAGCTTGCCGAGCTGGCGCTCGCGCACGGCGGCGTTGTCCACCTTGAGGACGGGGATCTCCTCCGGTGCGCCCGGGCGGTAGCGGTTCACGCCCACGACGCTCTGCGCGCCCGTGTCGATCCGCGCCTGCGTCTTGGCGGCGGCCTCCTCGATGCGCAGCTTGGGCACGCCCGCCTCGATGGCCTTGGCCATGCCGCCCAGCGCCTCGACCTCGGCGATGTGGCCCAGCGCGCGCGCGGCCAGGTCGTGCGTCAGCCGCTCGACGTAGTAGCTGCCGCCCCAGGGATCGACCGTCTTCGGCAGGCCGCTCTCCATCTGCAGGAACAGCTGGGTGTTGCGGGCGATGCGGGCGGAGAAATCCGTCGGCAAGGCAAGGGCCTCGTCGAGACTGTTGGTGTGCAGGCTCTGCGTGCCGCCGTTGGTGGCCGCCATGGCCTCGACGGTGGTGCGGGCCACGTTGTTGAACACGTCCTGCGCGGCCAGCGACCAGCCGCTGGTCTGGCAATGCGTGCGCAGGCTCAGGGAGCGGGCGTCCTTCGGCGCGAACTCCTCGCGCACGAGCTTGGCCCACAGGAGGCGGGCGGCGCGCATCTTGGCCACCTCCATGAAGAAGTTCATGCCGATCGCCCAGAAGAAGCTCAGGCGCGGCGCGAAGGCGTCCACGTCCAGCCCCGCCGCGGCGCCCGCGCGGATGTACTCGACGCCGTCCGCCAGCGTGTAGGCCAGCTCCAGGTCGGCCGAGGCGCCCGCCTCCTGCATGTGGTAGCCGCTGATCGAGATGCTGTTGAACTTCGGCATCTCGCGGCTGGTGTAGCCGAAGATGTCCGAGATGATGCGCATCGAGCCCGCGGGCGGGTAGATGTAGGTGTTGCGCACCATGAACTCTTTGAGGATGTCGTTCTGTATGGTGCCGCTGAGCTTGGCGGGCGACACGCCCTGCTCCTCCGCCGCGACGATGTAGAGCGCCAGGATCGGCAGCACCGCGCCGTTCATGGTCATCGACACGCTCATCTTGTCGAGCGGGATGCCGCTGAACAGCGTGCGCATGTCCAGGATCGAGTCGATGGCCACGCCCGCCATGCCCACGTCGCTGGTCACGCGGGGGTGGTCGCTGTCGTAGCCGCGGTGGGTGGCGAGGTCGAAGGCGACGGAGAGGCCCATCTGCCCGGCCGCCAGGTTCCGGCGGTAGAAGGCGTTGGAGTCCTCGGCCGTGGAGAATCCCGCGTACTGGCGGATCGTCCACGGGTTGGTGGCGTACATGGTCGGGTACGGCCCGCGACCGAACGGCGGCAGTCCGGGCAGGCCGCCTAGGTGGTCGAGCCCCTCGCGGGCCTCGGGGCCATAGCTGGGCGCGACGGCCAGCCCCTCGGGCGTGTCCCATGGCTCGCCGCTGCTGGGCCCAGGCGAGGCCGGCGTGATTGCGTCGTAGTCGAGGGTGGTGAAATCAGGTTGCGCGGTCATGCTCTTATCCGCTCATCCCCGCGGAAGCGGGGACCCAGGTTTTGGCCGCGCGCACACGGCAGGCCGGGAGGACGTAGCTCACACTGGGTCCCCGCTTCCGCGGGGATGAGCGGAGAGAGGTGAGAACAGCGCGTCCTCCACCAGGTCGCGCCAGACGGGGTCGGCGGCGTCCACCCAGTCCACGTCGTCGCCGAAGCCGACGGCGGTGCGGCCGTCGGGGAGCAGCAGGCCGAGCACCTCCAGCGTGTCGCCCTCCTCGGCGCCGTGCGCCTCGGCCTGGACCACCAGCGCGGCGAGGCCCGCGTCCGGCGCGTCCTCGTCCTCGTACCAGATCACGGGAGCGGGCAGGGGCTCGTCCATCGGGTGGGGATCGGTGGTGTCGGCCATGGCGAAGACGGCCGTCCCCGCGTTCACGTCGTCCTGCGTGGCGAGGCGGCCGGTGAACACGTCCGCCTCCGCCCAGGTGTCGGCGGTGTAGCCGCTCATGCGTCGAGCTCCGTCAGGAGATTACTGAGCACATCTGGCGCATCGCAGCCGAGAACCAAGTTGCCCTCCGCGCCCTTTACCGACGCCTTGCCTGCAATCCAGACGCCACCCACCCCGGCGGCCCACAGAGACTTGATCATGTCAGGCCCGCGTCTCGCATAAGCCTCGTCGGTTCCGCACAGGATAACCATGCCCCGACCGCGCGCCTGATCGACCAGGCCGACCTCGCTCACGATGCCGGCCGATGCGAGGAGGTTGCGCGTGAAGCTGATCCGCGCGGCCATGACGGCCTGACTTTCTGCATCGGAACTTCGGTCCAGCTCGACCAGGAAGGCGGTTGGTCGCTCCTCCGCTGCCTGCGCCCGCTGCCGGAGGCGTTCGAAGGGCGCGGCCAGGCGCATGGGCGCAAGCGGGTCGGCCGTGTCGTCGGGCCCCGGCTGGCGCACGTTCGGCGCGGGGCAGGCGAAGGAGGCGGGGTCGACCGTCTCCGTCTCAACCGGGGCGTCGGCGAGGGCTGGGAACTCGGACACGCCGACCAGCCCCGCCTTGCGCGTGGCGACGTCACGCTCGAGCGCCACGCGGGCTTCGGCCACCTCGCTCTGCAAGCGGCCGGTGCGGAGCGCCGCGACGAGGCCGCCCTCGCGCTCGATCTCCTGCATCACGGCCCAGGCCCTGCGCGCCAGCTCGTCGGTGATCCGCTCCAGCGACCAGGCGCCCGCGGCGGGGTCGGCGACGCGGCCGAGGTGGGCCTCCTCCTGCAGCACCAGCTGGGTGTTGCGCGCCTGGCGGCGGGCGAAGTCGGTGGGCGGGCCGAGCGGCTCGGTGAAGGGCGCAAGCACCACCGCGTCCGCCCCGCCGACGGCGCCTGCGAAGCCCGCGGCCGTCAGGCGCACGAGGTTGGTCCAGGCGTCCAGCCGCGAGAGCATCCGCGCCGACGAGCGCGCCTCGATCCGCGCCGGCGCGGCCACGTCGTAGGCGGCGGCGAGGCGCGCCCAGATCGCCCGGGCGGCGCGCAGCTTGGCCACGGAGAGCAGGAAGCGGCCGTCGACGGAGACGCCCAGCGTCACGCTGCGCAGGACCGCTGAGCGGGGCAGGCCGGCGGCCTCGCCAGCGCGGACATAGGCGAGGGCGGCGGCGGCCATGACGCCCAACTCCTGCGCCTCGGTCCCGCCCGCCTCGTGCACGGCGCGGCCATTGGCCAGGAACAGGCCGGCGGCGGGGTGCAGTTCGGACAGCCGCGCCGCCGTCCCGCCCGCCGCCGCCACGTGCGCGTCCAGCGGGCCGGGGCTCGCACCCTCGCGCATGAAGGCGCCCAAGGGATCGAGGTGCAGCTGCAGCGGCGCGGAGGGGCCGCGGCCGGCCGCCTCGCTCAGCCACGCCGCCGCCGCCGGGCCGAGCCACCCCGCATCCAGCGCCACCGGGGCGAGGTCGGTGAGCACCCCGTCGAGCACGCGGCGGAGGTCGTCGGCGCCTGCCACGGCGATCCCGTCCGCCCCCGTGGGGTCGAGGCGCAGGAGCACGGAGGCCGCGCCGTTCTCGAGATCCTCAAGCGCCTGACGGTTGGCGCGCGCGGGATCGGGATGCGCCACCACCGTACGGACCTCCCACGGGCGGGCGGCGTCGCGGGGCGGCCACAGAGGCGGGGCCGGAGCCGGGGCGTCCTCGGCGGTGTCGAGCGGGCCGAGGGCGATCCCATCCGCGGAGCGGGCCACCAGGCGCTTGTCGAAGTGCGCCCCCTTCAGCGCCTTCTCCGCCAGGGCGCGCCACTGCTCGCGCGCGGGCTCGGGAAAGCCTTCGGCAAGGAGGACGCCCGCGATCATGGCTGCGGTGTGCGGCGGAGGCGGGGAGGGGTCAAGCGCGAGCTGCCCCACGCTGCGTCGCCCTCGGGCTTGACCGGAGGGCCGGGTGTTGGTCGTGCTGGCGGCCTGCAGCCGCTTCAGCGGCCCTGCTCCCGCGCTCGGCCCTCGGGTCGAGCCCGAGGGCGACGGTGATGATGGGAGACGACCCTTGGCCCTGCCGCCCGTGTTCGACCGCCTGCGCCTGCCCGTGATCGGCTCGCCGCTGTTCATCATCAGCAACCCGGAGCTGGTGATCGCCCAGTGCAAGGCGGGCGTGGTGGGCAGCTTCCCGGCGCTGAACGCCCGGCCGCAGAGCCAGCTCGACGCATGGCTGCACCAGATCACCGAGGCGCTGGCCGCCCACGACCGCGAGCATCCGGAGGCGCCCGCCGCCCCGTTCGCGGTGAACCAGATCGTCCACCGCTCCAACGCGCGGCTGGAGGAGGACATGGCCACCTGCGCGAAGTGGAAGGTCCCGATCGTCATCACCAGCCTGGGCGCGCGGGAGGACGTGAACACCGCCGTGCACGGCTGGGGCGGGATCACGCTGCACGACGTCATCAACGACCGCTTCGCGCACAAGGCGGTGGAGAAGGGCGCCGACGGGCTGATCGCGGTGGCCGCGGGCGCGGGCGGCCACGCGGGCACCCTGTCGCCGTTCGCGCTGATCCACGAGATCCGGCGCTGGTTCGACGGGCCGCTCGCCCTCTCCGGCGCGATCGCCACGGGAAGGGCGGTGCTGGCCGCCCAGGCCATGGGCGCCGACCTGGCCTACGTGGGCTCGGCCTTCATCGCCACCGACGAGGCGAACGCCGCGGAGGGCTACAAGGCCATGATCGCCGGCTCCAGCGCCGAGGATATCGTCTACTCCAACCTCTTCACCGGCGTGCACGGCAACTACCTGAAGGGGTCCATCGAGGCGGCCGGCCTCGATCCGGCGAACCTGCCCGTGAGCGACGCGTCGGCCATGAACTTCGGCGCCGGCGAGTCCAAGCCCAAGGCCTGGAAGGAGATCTGGGGCGCGGGGCAGGGCGTCGGCGCCGTCGACGCGGTGGCGCCGGCCGCCGAGCTTATCGGGCGGCTCGGCCGCGAGTACGCCGCGGCGCGCGACGCGCTCGCCCGGGGATAACTCTTCCGCTGTCCCCGCCCGGTCGCGCCGGGCGCAGGCTCTCTCCGACAGTTGCGGAGACGAGAGCATGAGCGACGACGCGAGCCCCCGGCTGGGGCTGCCCTATGTGGCGGCGGGCCAGGCGCAGAAGCACCTGACGGTGAACGAGGTCACCGCCTTCCTGGACGGACTGACGGCGGCCGCGGCCGAGAGCCGCTCGGTCGCCGCCCAGCCGGCCGACCCGGCGGACGGGGTCGCCTACCTCCTGCCGGCGGGCGCGAGCGGCGCGGCCTGGTCGCTGCTGCCGGCGGGCGCCCTCGCGCGGTTCGAGGCGGGCGCCTGGGCCGCCCTGCCGTCCGTCGTGGGCCAGGTTCTGCTGGTGCGCGACGAGGACCGCCTGCTGGTGCACGGGCCCTCCGGCTGGACGGGGCTGGGCGCCTACGTCTCGTCGCTGGCTGACGCCACGGCGGTGGGCATCGGCGCGACGGCGGACGCGTACAATCCCCTGCTGGTGCGCGGGCCGGGCGCCCTGTTCACGGCCGACGCTTCCAGCTTCCAGGTGAAGATCAACAAGGCCGGCCCGGGCGACACCGCCTCTGTGCTCTACCAGGACGCCTACGGCGGGCGCGCCGAGCTCGGCCTGTGCGGCGACGACAAGCTGCACCTGAAGACCTCGCCGGACGGCGCGACCTGGACGGAGGCCTGGGTGGTGGACGGCGCGGGCCGCACGGGCTTCGGAACCACCGCCCCCACCAGCCGCGTGCAGGTCGAGGGCGCCCTGCGGGTCAAGAGCTACAGCAAGGCGGCCCTGCCCAGCGCCTCGGGCGAGGGCTCGGGCGCCATCATCCATGTGTACGACGACAGCGCCGGCTCCACGCTCGCCTTCTCCGACGGCGGCTCCTGGCGGCGGGTGCACGACCGCGCGGCGGTGGCGTGATGGGCCGGCTCGCCGACATGCTCCGGGGCGGCTGGCGGCCCGCGCTCGGGTGGGCGCTGACGCCCTGCCTGCTCTACGCCTTCATCGTCGGCCCGGCGATCGGCCGCCCGGCGGACGCGGCGCAGCTGGTCGCCCTGTTCGCCGCCGTGTCGGCGCTGGTCGCCGCGCGCTCCTTCGAGAAGACGCGGGGGGTGGCGTGAGCGCGCCTGAGGACGCCGCCGGGGCCGCGGCCCTCTACACGCAGCTCAAGATCCACGAGGGACTGCGGTTGAAGCCGTACCGCGACACCGCGGGCAAGCTCACGATCGGAGTCGGCCGCAACCTGGACGACGTGGGCCTCCGGGAGGAGGAGGCCATGTTCCTCCTGCTGCACGACCTCGAGTTCGTGAAGGAGGCGCTCGACAAGCGCCTGCCGTGGTGGCGCGGCCTCGCCGAGCCGCGCCGACACGTGCTGCTCGACATGGGCTTCAACCTGGGCGTGGACGGCCTCTTGCAGTTCACCGGCACGCTCGGCCACCTGCGGGCCGGCCGCTATGCGGAGGCCGCCCAGCAGATGCTCCGCTCCAGGTGGGCCGGGCAGGTGGGCCGGCGCGCGGCCACGCTCTCGCGGATGATGCGCACGGGCGAGCCGTTCGAGACCGCGCGGGGCGGGACGTGATCCCGCTCCTCGCCGTCGCCTGGCGTCACCGCGGGCTCGCGGCGGCGGCGGCGGGCGCCCTGGCCGCCGCGCTGGCGGGGGGCTGGGCCGTGCACCGGCTGGACGCGCCCGCCCGCGCCCGGGCCGAGGCGCGCGCCCAGGCGGCGGAGGCGCAGGCGCGCGCCCTCTCCGCCCAGGTGAAGCTCGACACCGCCGCCGCGCAGGCCGTCGAGGCCGCCCGCGCCGTCCAGACCCGCGCCGAACGCCGAACCGGAGCCGCCGCCGATGAGATCGCCCGCCTTCCCCATGCCCAGGACCCTCTGGACCGCGACGTTCTGGCTCGCTGGGGCGACGCTGTGGACGGGTTGCGCCGCGACGCGGCCGCCGCCCGCGCCGACTCCGGCCCCGCCGGTGGCGGCGACCCTGCGCGAGCCGTGCCCCCGGCCTGACCGGCCGACGGCGCCTGCGCTGGGAGAGCTCGCCCTGTTTAGCGTGCGGCAGGAGGCGGCGCTCTCCACCTGCGAGGCGCGCAAGGACGCCGCCGTGGCGCTGCTGGACGTAGTCGCGGCGCTCGCCTCGCCGACGGCGCCTCGGCCATGGTGGCGGTTCTGGTGAGGCGCGAGGCCGTTTGCGCGCCCGCCCGCCCGCCGCTACTCACGCAGGCATGTTCTCCAAGATCCTGATCGCCAACCGGGGCGAGATCGCGGTCCGCATCATCAAGACGTGCCGCCGGATGGGGATCGCCACCGTCGTCGTCTACTCCGACGCCGACGCCGACTCGCTCGCCGTGGAGATGGCCGACGAGGCCGTCTTCATCGGACCTGCCCCCGCCGCGCAGAGTTATCTTGTCGCCGAGAAGATCATCGCCGCCTGCCGCCAGACGGGCGCGCAGGCCGTGCACCCAGGTTTCGGCTTCCTGTCCGAACGCGCTGACTTCGCTCGGCAATGCGCCGCCGCGGGGATCGTGTTCATCGGCCCGAACCCGGACGCGATCGACGCCATGGGCGACAAGATCCAGTCCAAGATCTTCGCCGCCCGGGCGGGCGTCTCCACCGTGCCCGGCCACGAAGGAGAGATCGACGACGTCGCCATCGCCGTCCGCGTCTCGGAGGAGGTGGGCTACCCCGTCATGATCAAGGCCTCGGCCGGGGGCGGCGGCAAGGGCATCCGCGTCGCCTACAGCCGGGCCGAGGTGGAGGAGGGGTTCCCGGCGGTGAAGGCGGAGGCCATGGCCTCCTTCGGCGACGACCGCACCTTCATCGAGAAGTTCATCGAAAGCCCGCGCCACGTCGAGATCCAGGTGCTGGGCGACAAGCACGGCCACGTGGTCCATCTGTTCGAGCGCGAGTGCTCCATCCAGCGCCGCAACCAGAAGGTCATCGAGGAGGCGCCCAGCCCCCTCCTGGACGAGGCCACACGCGCCGCCATGGGCGCCCAGGCCGTCGCCCTGGCCAAGGCGGTGAACTACGACAGCGCCGGCACGGTGGAGTTCGTCGCCGGGCAGGACCGCTCGTTCTTCTTCCTGGAGATGAACACCCGACTGCAAGTCGAGCATCCTGTTACGGAATTGATCACGGGTCTCGACCTTGTCGAGCAGATGATCCGGGTGGCGGCGGGTGAGCCGCTCGCCTTCGGGCAGCAGGACCTGGCCATCAACGGCTGGGCGGTGGAGAGCCGCCTCTACGCCGAGGACCCGTATCGCGGGTTCCTGCCCTCGATAGGCCGGCTGGTGCGCTACGCCCCACCCGCGGAGGGTGTGCGCGCGGGCTACACGGTGCGCAA
Organism: uncultured Caulobacteraceae bacterium; assembly: GCA_964244065.1. GTDB lineage: Bacteria > Pseudomonadota > Alphaproteobacteria > Caulobacterales > Caulobacteraceae > JASLDZ01. Next base: position 341,695 of record CAXTHH010000001.1, read on the forward strand.
CGACTCGGGCGTCCGCGAGGGCGACGAGATCTCCATGTTCTACGACCCCATGATCGCCAAGCTGTGCACCTGGGCGCCGACCCGCGCCGCGGCGGTGGACGGCATGGCGCGCGCCCTGGAGGATCTGCAGGTGGAGGGCCTGGGGCATAACGCGCCCTTCCTCTCCGCGGTGATGGACCAGGAGCGCTTCCGCTCCGGCCGTCTCTCGACGAGCTACATCAAGGACGAGTTTCCGGAGGGCTTCTCGGGGCTTGAGCCCGACACCTTCCAGCGCGACGTCATGACCGCGGCGGCGGTGCACATGCAGCGGCTGGCGCACGCGCGCGCCGGCGTGGCGAGCCGCCGGGCTTGGCTGGTCGATGTCGCCGGGGAAAGGCGCGCCGTCGAGCTGCTGGACGCCGAGGGCGAGCTCACCCTGCGGCTGGAGGACGGACGCGAGCTCGCGCTCACGGGCGTGCAGTGGCGGCCCGGGCGGTCCCTGTTCCGCGGCGTGCTCGGCGAGCAGCCCTTCACCGCCAGCGTCGCGCCGGCGGCCGAGGGGTACGACATCCGCCACCGCGCGGCGAAGGCGCGGGTGCTGGTGCTGACCCCGCTCTCGGCCGAGTTGCACGCGCGACTGCCGAAGCGGGCGGCGGCGGACACGTCCAAGCGGGTGGTCTCCCCCATGCCCGGCCTGATCGTCTCGGTGGAGGTGGAGCCCGGGCGCGAGGTGAAGGCGGGCGAGACGCTCATGGTGATCGAGGCCATGAAGATGCAGAACATCCTCAAGGCCGAGCGTGACGGCGTGGTGAAGTCGGTGGGCGCCAAGGCGGGCGACAGCGTGGCCGCCGACGAGGTGCTGGTGGAGTTCCAGTGACCGCCGCCGCCCCGCCCGCCCGGCGGAGCGGGCGGCTGGACCTTGTGCAGCTGTTCTTCAACGGATCCGGCCGGATTGATCGGGGCGTGTTCAGCGCCGCGTTGCTGGTGGTGGCGCTGACCTGGCGGGGATGGCGGGGAACGCCGGGGCGCTGGCCGCACCTCGTCCTGGACTTTCCGGTGCTGCTGGGGCTGACCGCCGCGGGCTGCGCGGTGCTGTCCAAGCGGCTGCACGACCTTGGGCTGGCCGGCTGGTGGTCGGCGGGGCCGCTGACGCTGTTCGCGCTGGCGACGGGCGGACGCGCGCCCTCCGGTCCGCTCGAGATGGCCGCCGCGGGGCTGCTGATCGCCGGGGTCGCGGCCCTGGCGACCTGGCCCGGGTCGCCGCGCTTCAACCGCTTCGGCCCGAGCCCGCGCGAGTCGGCGTCCGGCTAGCGCCGCAAGTCTCAGTCTTTCTTCATCGGTTTCGGCCAAGCTTCAGCGCGTCAGCCTCGGCCGGAGCGCGCCTTGACCCTGTCCGTCGCCCTGTTCCCCGCCCATCGCCGCGGCCGCCTGCGGCCCGCCGCCTGGATGCTTTCGCCCACCCTGTGGACGGCGACGGCCACGGGCGTGCTGGCGCTGTCCCTGCTGGCGGCGGCGGTCGGGCCCTGGCTGCACGGCGCGCCCGTCTCGCCGGAGGACGACGCCGAGTACTACCGCATCGTCGCCGGCCACATCGCGCGCGAGGGCGCCTCCACCTTCGACGGGCTGACGCTGACCAACGGCTACCACCCCCTGTGGACGTGGATGCTGGCGCTGCAGGACCGGCTGTTCGGCCCCTCGTTCCTGATCACGCGGCTTCTCGAGACGGTCCTGGTGGCCGCCGCCTTCCCCGTCTTCCTGCGCGCGATCGGACTGCGTAGCGCGGTGGGGGTGCTCGCCTTCCTGCTGCTGTACGGGCGGCTCGTGGCGGGCCTGGCCCTGACCGGCATGGAGGTCTCGGCGCTGGTGGGCGCCACCGCCCTGGTGGTGCTGGCCGCTCTGCCGACCCGCCGGGACGGTGCGGCGCGGGGCGTCATGCTCGGGGCCGCGGCGGCCACGGCCGTGCTGGCCCGGCTGGACGCGGCCGTCTTCATCCTGCCCCTGGTGGCCTTCGCGCCGCTGCGCCGGCGCACGCGGCTGGTGGCGCTGGCGACCGCCGGGGCGGTCGGGGCGGCGTATGTCGGCTACAACCTCCTCACCTTCGGCGTCGTGATGCCGGTGTCGAGTTCGGTGAAGTCCCTGGGCGGGCTGCAGCTGAACCGGCGGCTCGTCGACGAGCTCGTCCTCGACTGGCGCACGGGCCACCTCACGAGCCGCTACGTGCAGACCGGCGTGTTCCTGGCGCTGGGACCCGTGCTGCTGCTGCTGTCCCGGCGCGACAGCCTGGGGCGGGCGCTGGCGGGGGCGGTCACGGTCGGCGGCCTGCTGTTCGCGGCCAAGCTGCTGTTCGGCTCCTCCTGGCGCATCTGGCCCTGGTACAACTTCCCCGTCCTGTTCGGCCTGCTGGCCGCCGCCGCCGTGGCCGGGCCCGCGCTGGAGCGCTGGGCGCAGGGCTGGAACGACCGCCGACCGGCGGCGGCGGGCCCCGCCGCGGTGGCCGCCCTCGCGCTCGCCGCGCTGGGCATGGCCGGCCTGACGCTGAAGGCCGCCCGCGTGGCCCTGCGCCCGGCGCTGGACACCTCGCTGAACCGCTTCGACGAGCTGGACCGCATCGCCGCCGCCCGCTGGGCGCCCGTGCTGCGCGGCGCGCCCGTCGCCATGGGCGACCGTGCGGGCGCCTTCGCCGCCGCCTACACCGGCCCCGTGGTGCAGCTGGAGGGGCTGGTCGCCGACGCCGAGTACCTGCGCCTGCTCAAGGCCCGGGCGGACGTCACGCCCTACCTGTGCCGTCGCGGCGTGCGCTTCGTGCTCGCCTACCGGCCCGAGCTCGGCGACTACCGCGCCCACCGCATGCCCGTATTGCGCACGACGCTCACCCAGTACGCCGGCCCCAGCCTGACCCTGCGACGGGAGGACGAGGTCGGGCGCCTGCAGGACCGCCGCCTGCTGGACCTGCGCGGCGTCGACGAGGCCGACGACACGCTCTACCTCTGGCGCCTGTCCGCCTGCTCGCGCCCCCTCTGAGGGCGAGGGACGAGGTCCGTCCGAATCGCGGCGAGGTCGCCGCCGCGCCGTCCCGCCTGACATCCGGCCCGGCCGCCTGCTAGGGAGGCCGCCGGCCGGAGGACCCCTGCATGCGCGTGGACGGGCGCGAGCGCCGCACCATCTGGACGGAGACGCCGGGCGGCCCCGTCCTGGTGATCGACCAGACGCGCCTGCCGCACGCCTTCGAGGTGGTCGAGCTGCGCACCCGCGCCGATGCGGAGCGCGCCATCCGCGACATGGTGGTGCGCGGCGCCCCTCTGATCGGCGCGGCGGGCGCCTGGGGCCTGGCGCTGGCCCTGCGCGAGGACGGCGGCGACGCGCATCTCGCCCAGAGCGTCGCGGCGCTCGACGCGACCCGCCCCACCGCCGTGAACCTCCGCTGGGCGCTGGAGCGCGTGCGCCGGCGCGTCGCCTCCGCCCCGCCCGCGGCGCGCGCGGACATCGCCGCGGCCGAGGCGGCGACCATCGCCGACGAGGACGCCGCCACCTGCGAGGCGATCGGCGGCCACGGCGCCGAGGCGATCCGCGCGGCGCTCGCCCGCTCCGGCCGCGACCGGGTGGAGGTGCTGACACACTGCAACGCCGGCTGGCTGGCGACCGTGGACTGGGGCACCGCGCTGAGCCCGATCTACAAGGCGCACCGGGCGGGCGTGCCCGTGCACGTGTGGGTGGACGAGACGCGCCCGCGCAACCAGGGCGCCAGCCTCACGGCCTGGGAGCTGGCGCAGGAGGGCGTGCCCCACACGGTGATCGTGGACAACGCCGGCGGCCACCTGATGCAGCACGGGCGCGTGGACCTCTGCCTCGTCGGCAGCGACCGGACGACCCGCACGGGCGACGTCTGCAACAAGATCGGCACCTACCTGAAGGCGCTGGCGGCGGCCGACAACGGCGTGCTCTTCTTCGCCGCCCTGCCGTGCTCGACGATCGACTGGAGCCTCTCCGACGGCGTGCGCGACATCCCCATCGAGGAGCGTGGCGCCCGCGAGGTGACGCATATGACCGGCCTGACCGAGGCCGGCCGGATCGAGACGGTTCGCCTCACGCCGCAGGGCTCGCCGGCCGCCAACTGGGGGTTCGACGTCACCCCCGCCCGCCTGATCACCGGCGGCGTCGTCACCGAGCGCGGGATCGCGCCCGCGAGCGAGGCTGGCCTGGCCGCGCTGTTCCCCGAGCACGCGGCCGCGGCCGCCTAGCGCGGAGCCGCGTCGTAGATGAACAGCGTGGACTCGTCGTCGTCCGGCAGGAAGTAGGCGCGCAGGCTCCGCCCCCTCGCCTCGACGAACACGGCGTTCTGCGTCATCGGCCGACCGGAAGGCGACCAGAGCTGGACCGGCGCCTGCCAGACGGGACGGCCGCTCGCCAGGTCCACCAGGTCCAGCCCGCCGAGCTGGAAGGCGGGGGCCTCCGGACTCGTCCGGTAGCCGGCGAGGCCGCCGCACAGCATCCGCCCCGCGCCGACGCCGTGGCAATCCTGGTAGTCGATGTAGTGCTCCGGGTTCAGCGTCGGCCCGCCGCGCGGCCTGAGGACGTCGCCCTCCACCCGCCAGCTGTAGAACCGGCGCGAGCCCCAGCTCACCCCGTGCAGCGTGCGGCTCCTGCGGTCGAAGGCGAGGGCGCCGATGTGGTCGGCCACGCGAAGCACCTGCCGCGCGCGCATCGTCGCGGGGTCGATCCGGTAGAGGAGGGCGCGGCTGTCCGGCCGGTACTCCGCGACCGGGACCCAGAGGAAGCGGCCGTCGAAGTCGAGGCCGCCGGGGTGGTAGATCGAGCCCTCGCCGAGCACGAGGTCGCCGAGCAGCGCCCCGTCCGCGCCCACCCTGAACAGGTGGCCGACGCCCGCGCCGGCGTCGCGGTCATGGCCGCCACGGGCGGGCGTCAGGCGCGAGGGCGGCGTGCGCACCTCCACCGAGGATATGAAGAAGGTGTCGCCGATCCGCACCATCCCCTGCGGGTGGAAGGTGCGGAACTTGAGCCTGATCGCCCCCGCCGGCGTCCAGACCGTCTCCCGCGTGATCCGCATCACGCGCGCCGGTACGGGCGCGTCCTCGGCCACGGGCCGGGTTGCGCCGAACGCCGGGGCGACGAGGCAAAGCGTCGCCGCGAGGCGCAGGGCCCGGGCAGGGACTCGCCTGGCGGTTCTCCGGTTCGGCGCTCCCGGCCAGTGTAGGCGCCTGAGCCGCGAGGGGGCGCCGGCTTCGCGCCCTCGCGGCGGTGGGGTAACAGCGCGCATGCAGTCCCTCTGGTCCGACGCCGAAGCCGACGCCGCCGTGGCGCGATACGCGGCGCAGGGCGTGAACGCCGACCTGGCGCTCCGCACCTACTCCGCGCGCCTGCTGGGCCGCGACCCCGGGCTGGTCATGCACGGCGGGGGCAACACCAGTGTGAAGACCACCGCGCGCGACCTCTACGGCGAGGAGGTGGAGGTGCTGTGCGTGAAGGGCTCGGGCTGGGACCTCGCCACCATCGAGCCCGCCGGCCACCCCGCCGTGGAGCGCGCCCCGCTGGAGAGGCTGCGCGGGCTGCAGGCGCTGTCGGACGAGGAGATGGTCAACGCCCAGCGGCGCAACCTCCTCGACAGCGCCGCCCCGAACCCCAGCGTGGAGACGCTGCTCCACGCGTACCTGCCGCACCGCTTCGTGGACCACACCCATTCGGTGGCGGTCTGCGCCCTGGTGGACCAGCCAGACGCGGAGGCGCTGGCGCGCGAGGTCTGGGGCGGGCGCGTGGCCTGCGTGCCCTACATCATGCCGGGCTTCCAGCTGGCCAAGGCGGCGGCCGAGGTCTGGGAGGCGAACCCGGGCGTGGAGGGGCTGATGCTCCTCAAGCACGGCGTCTTCACCTTCGGCGACACCGCGCGCGAGAGCTACGCGCGCATGATCGCCCTGGTCTCGACGGCGGAGGCGTACATCGCCGCCCGGGCGCCCGGGCTGGCCGACCTCGCCCTGCCCGCGCCGAAGGCTTCGCCGCCGCCCGGAGCCGCCGCGCTGCTCCCCGTCGTCCGCGGCGCGCTGGCGCGGGCAGGGGAGGCGGCGGGCGCGCCCCGGGGCTGGATGCTCGATCTGCGCGCCGGCGCGGAGGCGCGCCGGCTCGTCGAACGCGCGGACTTGGCCGACCTCGCCCGGCGCGGGCCGTCCACGCCCGACCACGTGATCCGCGTCAAGGCCGGCCCCGCCGTCCTGCCCGGCGCGGGCGGGGAGGGGTGGCGCGAGGCGGTGGACGCGGCGCTCGCGGACTTCGCGGCGAGGTACGACGCCTACTTCGCCCGCCAGAATGCCCGGTCCGGCGGGGGCAAGCGCAAGCTCGACCCCCTGCCGCGCCTGCTCGCCGTGCCCGGGCTGGGCCTGGTCGGCGTGGGCGCCTCGGCCAGGGAGGCGGCGGTGGCGGCCGACGTGGGCGAGGCCTGGGCCGCCACCGTGCTCCGCGCCGAGGCGGTGGGCCGCTTCGAACCCGTGGGCGAGGCCGACCTGTTCGACATGGAGTACTGGTCGCTGGAACAGGCCAAGCTCGGCAAGGCCGCCGAGCGGAGACTCGCGCGCCATGTGTTGGTGGTCACCGGCGCCGGGGGCGCGATCGGCGCCGCCACGGCCCGGGCCTTCGCGGCCGAGGGCGCCGAGGTGGCGTTGTTGGACGTGGACGCCGCCGCCGCGGAGGGCGCCGCGGCGGCGGTTGGCGGCTCGGCCCTGCCGCTCGCCTGCGACGTGACCGACCCCGCTTCCGTCCGCGCCGCGTTCGACGCGGTCGCCGTGCGGTACGGCGGGGTGGACGTGGTGGTCTCTAACGCCGGCGCGGCGGTCACGGGCGCCATGGCCGACCTGCCGCAGGCCGAGCTGCGCCGCGCTTTCGAGCTGAACTTCTTCGGCCACCAGAACGTGGCGCAGGCGGCGATCCGCGTCCTGCGGGCCCAAGGGCCCGGAGCGGGGCCCGGCGGGGCGCTTTTGTTCAACGTGAGCAAGCAGGCGGTGAACCCGGGGCCGGACTTCGGGGCCTACGGCACGTCCAAGGCCGCGCTGCTGGCGCTGGTGCGGCAGTACGCGTTGGAGTTGGGGCCGGAGGGCGTGCGCGTGAACGCGGTCAACGCCGACCGCGTCCGCTCCGGCCTGCTGACGCCGGAGATGATCGCCGCCCGCGCCGCCGCGCGCGGCCTGAGCGAGGCCGAGTACATGGGCGGCAACCTGCTGCGGCGGGAGGTGACGGCCGAGGATGTGGCGCAGGCCTTCGTCGCCGCCGCCCTGGCCCGCGCCACCACGGGCGACGTCACCACGGTGGACGGGGGCAACGTCGCCGCCATGATGCGCTGAGCACGCCCGCGGCGGCGGCGGCCGATCGGCCGGGACTAGCCGAGGCTTCTCAGCATGTGGTCGGCGCCCGAGACCTCGACGCCAGGTCCCTCCTCCAGGTTCAGGCTCTCCACCACCCCGTCGTTCACCACCATGGAGTAGCGCTTCGAGCGCACCCCCATGCCGAAGCCGGACAGGTCGGCGTCCAGCCCCAGCTCCCGGGCGAAGGCGCCGTTGCCGTCGGCCAGCATGGCGATGTCGTCCGAGCCGGACTGCCGGTTCCACGCGTCCAGCACGAAGACGTCGTTGGTCGCGGTGCAGGCGATCGCGTCCACGCCCTTGGCCTTCAGCTCGCGCGCGCGCTCGGCGAAGCCCGGCAGGTGGCGGGCGTCGCAGGTGGGGGTGAAGGCGCCCGGCACGGCGAACAGGGCGACGCGCTTGCCCGCGAAGACGTCGTCGGTGCTGACGGGCTTGGGCCCCTCCGCGGTGGGAGTGAGGAAGTTCGCGGCGGGCAGGCGGTCGCCGACCTTGATGGTCATGGGGGGCTCCGTGAGGCGGGAGCGCCCTTTAGGCGGGGACGGTCGGCAACCGCAAGCGCCCTGGCGCCTTGTGCGAGGGGGGACGCGGGACGATCTTTCGATGCAGCGATGACCTCCCACCTCGACGAGCCCTCCACCAACCTCAGCGGCCGGCTGCTGATCGCCATGCCCGGCATCGGCGACCCCCGTTTCGAGCGGGCGGTGATCCTGATGGTCAGCCACTCGGCCGAGGAGGCCATGGGCATCGCGGTGAACCGGCCGGTGGACGGCCTGTCGCTCTCCACCCTCCTGGAGAAGCTGGGCGTGCGCTCGCAGTCGAGCCTGGACCAGGCGGTGCTGATCGGCGGCCCGGTGGAGCAGGAGCGTGGCTTCGTCCTGCACACCGACGACTACGCCACCGCCGACGCCACCACGCCGGTGTCGGACGGCCTGGCCATGACCGCCACCCGCGAGGTGCTGGACGCCATGGGCGACGCCGCGCGCCGTCCCCGCCAGTCGGTGCTGGCGCTCGGCTGCGCCGGCTGGGGCTCGGGCCAGCTCGAGCAGGAGCTGCGCGACAACGTGTGGCTGATCGTCGAGCCCGACGAGGCCATCGTGTTCGACGACGACCACGAGACCAAGTGGTCGCGCGCCCTCGGCAAACTCGGCGTGGCGCCCGACCGCTTGTCCTCGCTGGCGGGCTCGGCCTGAGCGGCCCTAGCGGATCGGCAGCGGCGCGAGCACCGCGCCCTGGTGGTCGGCCTCGAGCTTGAGGCGGCCCGCCGCCTCCATCATCGACTCGGCCCGGGGATCGCCCAGGATCAGCGCCGCGGCGGCCAGGGTGCGCAGCGCCGCCTCGCTGCGGCCGAACAGGCGGCCCAGGCTGTCGAAGGGCGAAGGCTTGGCGAAGCGCTTCAGGGTCACCGGACCGTCGCCGGGCACGCCGCCCAGCCGCCGCGCCTCGGCCACCGCCACGTCGAAGCCGCCGAGCTTGTCCACCAGGCCCAGCTCGCGCGCCTGCGCGCCGGTCCACACCCGCCCGCGGGCGATCTCCTGCACCCGGGCGGGCGGCAGCTTGCGGCCGACGGCCACACGCTGGATGAAGCCCGCGTAGATGCGGTCCATCCAGCCCGCGAAGGCGGCCCGCTGCTCGGGCGTGAACCCCTCGCGCGTGTTGAAGGCGTCGGCGTAGGCCCCGCCGAGCGACAGCCCGCGCGTGTCCACGCCGTAGCGGGCGAGCGCCGGGCCGATGGCCAGCTTGCCGCCGAACACGCCGATGGACCCGGTCAGGGTGGTCGGCTGCGCCACGATCTCGCTCGCCTCCGAGCTGATCCAGTAGCCGCCGGAGGCCGCGTAGGTCCCCATGCTCACCACCACCGGCTTGCCGGCGGCCTTCGCCGCGCGCACGCCGGCCAGGATCTGCTCCGACGCCGTGTCGCCGCCGCCCGGCGAGCTCACGCGGAATACGATCGCCTTCACCGACTTGTCCCGCGCCGCCGTCAGGAAGGCGCGGGCCGTGTCGTCCGAGTAGATGGCGGTGGAGGAGCCGAAGCCCTGGTCTCGCCCCGAGCCCGTCTGGATGGCGCCTTCGGCCTCGATCACGCCGATCACGGGGCGTCCGGCCGTCGTCGCGGCGTCGCCCCGGCGCGTGCGGTAGGTGGCGAGATCGAGGAGCTGAGCGCCCGTCCCCGCGCGCCGCTTGAGCTCGCCCTCCGCCTCGTCCACCTGGGCGAGGCGATCCACCAGCCCCCGGGCCAGCGCGTCCTCCGCCTGCAGCGGGCCGGCCTCGAGCGTCCGGCGCAGGGCGGCGGGATCGGCCCGGCGGTCGGCGGCGGCGGCGGCCAGCTCGCTCGTGTAGATCGAGCCCAGCCAGCTCAGCTCCGACTCGCGGTGCTCGGGCGTGAAGTCGTCGTAGAGGTACGGGTTGACCGCCGTCTTGTACTCGGCGCGCTTCTCGAAGTCGGCCTTGACGCCGAAGCGGTCGAAGGCGCGCTTGAAGAACAGCTCCTCGACGGCGACGCCCGTGACCTGCAGAGAGGCGGCGGGCTGCATCCACAGGGCCCCGGACGCCGCGCCCACCATGTAGGTCGCCGCCGGGAAGCCAGAGGGGTAGACGCCCTGGCTGTGCGCGATCACCGGCTTGCCTGTGCGGCGGAAGCTCAGGAGCGCGCCGCGCAGCTCGTCGGCCGCCGCGGGGGCCAGGCCGCCCTCGGGCAGGCGGATCAGCAGGCCCTTCACCGCCCCGTCGCGCTCCGCCCGCTTCAGGGTGGAGACCACGCTCATCACCGACAGGCGGCTCGCGCCGAAGCTGGCGAAGGGGTTCTCCGGCTCCTGGTCGGACAGGGGCCGGCGCAGGTCCAGCGACAGGACCGTGCGGGCCGGCGGCGGCGCCGGCTTGGCGCTGGCCGCGATGGCCACCACCAGCAGGAACGGCAGGCCGATGAAGAACAGGATCAGTCCGGCGAACACGCCGGCGAGGGTGACGAGGAACTGCTTCATGGGACCCGTGCGCGAAACCACGGCCACGGTAGCGCCCCGGGCCAGCCGATCAATCGCCGGTTTCGCATCCTCGTGAGGGGGGGCGGGAGATGATGGTCGGAGTGGCAGGATTCGAACCTGCGACCCCCGCGTCCCGAACGCGGTGCTCTACCAGACTGAGCCACACTCCGCCCGATCAGGGCCACGCGCTTTGGCTGAGGGACTAGGACTCGAACCTAGAATGACGGTACCAAAAACCGCAGTGTTACCATTACACCATCCCTCAGCACCTGCCGGGGGCGGACCCCCTGCGAGCGCGAGGCGGTCGAGATAGCGCAAGGGTTGGGGGCGCGCAACGGGCCTTCGTGCTCCATGCCGCGGCCGGTCAGCCCTGCGGGCCGGTGCTGTTGGGCGGCGGCGGAGGCGGGGGCGGCGTCGCGTCGGTGGTGGCGGCGTCGTCGCCCTGCGAGGGCAGGGCGGTGGCGGCCGAGCGGGCCCCCTCGTACTCCGGCCCCTGCTCCTCGCCCGGGCCGTCGCGCGCGTCGCGGGCCGCGCGGCGGCGGTCGGCGGCGGTCTCGACCGGCGCGGGGCGCACGGCGACGGCGTTCTCCACCGGCGGCGGCGACGCGGGAGCCTCCACGATGTTCACCCCCGCGCCGGTGTTCGTCGGCTCGGGGCGCCCGCCCCCGCAGGCGGCGAGCGCCAGGGCGGCGGAGCCCAGCAGGGCGAGGGCGGGGACGGCGGAACGGCGAGACACGGTGCTCGACTCCCAATGCGAAGCGGGCCGGCAGGATAGCCTCGTCCGCCCAGGGCGCCAGCGCCCTCGAATTAGGGGCGCCGCCGGAAGACGACCGCAGTCGCTCGGTAGCCCCCTCCCGCTCAGGCGGAAGGGGGCTACGGCGGGTCGATACGCAATCGGTCCCCCGCCCGGTTCGCCATCCGGGCGGCGATGGGGACGTTGACCGCGCCGACCACCACGCCCAGGTAGCCGACCAGGAGGGCGTCGAGCATCAGGGCGGCCGCCGCGACCCCGGCCGGCCGGCCGACCGCCAGCAGGCCAAGAGCGAAGTGTGGCGCCATGGCCGGCAGGATGGCGGCGAAGGTCACCCCCAGGCCCCACCACACGGAGCCCCAGGCGCGACGCAGGGCGAAGAATGGTCCCGCACGTCGGTCCCCAAGGGCCGCGCCGACCAGCCAAGGCGCGAGGGCCACGCCCAGAGGCAGGGCGGCGAGTTGGACGAAGCCGGCGTAGCCCAGGGCGCGGCTGTTCGCCGGAAGAACGGCGGGCAGCCATATGACGAGCAGGGACAAGGCTGTCTGGGCGAGAAGCGGCACGGCGAACCGCAGCACTGCCGTCCGGCCCGGCCGGACGGCGATGCGCCCTGACCCGCTGACCATGAAGCGCATGGCCCAGAACTGGACGGCGAGCAGCCAAACGACCTTGAGCGAGCCCACGAGCAGGCGGTGCGGGTCACCCTGCGCCGCGGCGAGCCCCGCGCGGCTCGCGTACATGCCGTTACGCCACTCCACGACGTGTTGGAGCCCCTCCACGCCTACGATGAGCAGACCGAGCACCGGAAGGGAGACGAGGAAGGTAAATGAGCGCGAGAAGGTCGTGCGCACCGCCGCCCAGAAGCTGAAAGGGTTCATGGACCGACCGGAGCAGGTCGCGTCGGGGACGGCAACTCCAGCGCCCAGGCTCCGACGGCGAGGCCGCCGTAGTCGGGATGGGGCTCTGTCCGCGCGGCCGCAGACGCGCAGGACTGGCGGACCCGGCCTTGATCGTCCGGACGGGGGCGCGCTCTCGATGCGCATCACGGCCGCGGCTGGGGTCACCTGTCCGCATCGTCATCCCGCCGCTCTCTCGCCCGTTCATCGGGTGCGGAGGTGACGTGCTTGCGGGACGGATCGAACACTTCCTCCAACCCTGACAGAGCCGCTCCGATCCCGCCGCCCCGTCTGGGTTGCCGACGCATGAGGATGATCAGCGCAGGGATCACAGGGATCATGATCCCGAGCGCGATCAGGGTTGTGAGCCACGACACCCGCGCAAGCTACGGCGCCCACGGAGCGCTCGCCAAGCTACATCCGCCCCGCTTCGACCGCGCCGGTACGGAGCCGCCCCACGACGCGCCGCCCGCCCGCCGGAGCGGCGGGTGCAGCTGCGTAGCGCCGCGTCACAGGCCGGGCGGACCCGGCGCGCGGGCGCTCCGCCCCGACGCCCTTCCGCGCCGCGCCCGGTCCGACTAGCCTGTCTCCATGGTGATGCTCGACCGAGGGGCGGCGCGGCTCCTGATCCTGGCCCTGGCGGCGGTGGCGCTGGCGGGCTTCGCGCAGGGGCTGGCGCACGAACTCTCCGCGCGCCGGCCGGACGCACCCGCCGTGGGCGTCGACCCCTCGCGCGACCCTGTGCCCAACGCCTCCCCGCTCGCCGGCCCGGTGCTGGACGAGGCCCGTGTGCGACAGATCGCGCGCGAAGAGGCGAGCGCCGCCCTGGGCGCCCAGGCCAGGCGGAAGGCCGCCGCGCCCAAGCCCGCCGCGGACCCCGAGGCGACCCCGGCCGAGCCCGTGCCCTACACGCCCAGCGAGCCGGCCGCGGCCTCGTCCGGCCCGCCGCCGTCCACGCCGACGACCCCCGGCTGAGCCCCGTGCGCCGTCGCGCCCGGGCGCCCATATGGCGCTGACACGACGACCGGAGCCCGCCCATGTTCTTCAAGAAGCCGCTCAACCTGCCCACCGCCGCCGAGGCCCTGCCCGGCCGGGCCCAGCCCATCCCGACCTCGCAGACCCACTTCGTGAACGGCCGCGCCCTGCACGGGCCATATCCGGACGGCCTGGAAGCGGCCGAGTTCGCCATGGGCTGCTTCTGGGGCGTGGAGCGGATCTTCTGGACGATCCCCGGCGTGTACGTGACTGCGGTGGGTTACTCGGGCGGGGTCACCCCCAACCCGACCTACGAGGAGGCCTGCTCGGGCCGCACGGGCCACGCCGAGTCGGTGCTGGTGGTGTTCGATCCCAGCGTCGTGTCGTACGACGCCCTGCTGAAGGCCTTCTGGGAGGGGCACGACCCGACCCAGGGCATGCGCCAGGGGAACGACCGCGGCACGCAATACCGCTCGGCCATCTACACGCACACGCCCGAGCAGGCGGCGGCGGCGGACCGGTCCAGGGCCGCCTACCAGCAGGCGCTCAAGGCGCGCGGGTTGGGTGAGATCACGACGGAGATCAAGGCGGCGGGCGCGTTCTACTTCGCCGAGGGCTATCACCAGCAGTACCTGGCCAAGAACCCCGGCGGCTATTGCGGGATCGGCGGCACGGGCGTCACCTGCCCGATAGGCGTGGGCGTGGACGCCGCCTGAGCCTGCCGGGAGGCGGTCCCGGCCGCCTCCGCCTCGCTCTCCTCCAGCAGCTCCCGCGCACGGCGGATGTTGCGTGCGGTGGGCGAGGCGAGCTGGCGGAAGCCCAGCAGCGCCGCCGCCCCCAGCGTGGCGCCCGCCAGCGCGCCCGGTCCCAGCACCCAGGCCGCCGCGGCCAGGGCGAAGTAGTAGCCCCGGACTCCCGAGTTGAAGGTCGACAGCGCGTGATTGAACACGCGGCCGCAGGTGTCGGCGTAGCGCATCAGGCGACTGTCGGTCACATCGTCCGGAGCCGCGCCCACCAGGGCGATGCAGTAGTTCAGCTGGCGGATGGCCCAGATGAAGTCCAGCAGGCTGCGCGCCAGCGCCGCCGTCACCAGCGTGATCTTGAGCGTGAACAACAGGCGCGGCGCGTGCGCCACCAGCGGCAGGCCGCGCAGGTTGCGATAGGCGCTGTCCCCCCCGAACAGCACGCCCGCGGTGGCGGCGATCAGGATCAGGTTGGACGAGGCGAAGAAGCTCGCCGAGTTCAGGATGTGGCCGATCAGCTGCCCGTCGATCAGCCGGCCCTCGCGCCGCAACGCCATGTGCCGCATCCAGCGCATGCGCACGGCGGCCATGTCGACGTTCACGCCCCGGCCGCGGCCCAGCCGCCGCACTGTCGGGCCGTAGCCGATCCAGGCGACGAAGAAGACGGCGAGGGCGGCGACGTCCTTCCAGGTCAGCACCGAGAAGTCCGTCACGTCTCGCTCCCTGCCCGCGCGACGTCACCCTTAGAGCGACTCCCGCCCGACTTCATCCGCGATCCTTCGCGTGGGGGGTCGACGGCGCAACGGGCCGCGCGCAGCCTGCGGTCCCCGCCCGGAGCCCCGCATGAGCCTCGCCGACCCCGACCTGGAGCGCTTCGTCATCGGCCTGCCCAAGGCCGAGCTGCACATCCACATCGAAGGCTCGCTCGAGCCCGAGCTGATGTTTGCCTGAGGAGTCGGCGTTGGAGACGCTGGCGCAGGCCGAGCCGTACCTGGACAGGATCGCCGCGGTGGGGCTGGACTCGTCGGAGCTGGGCCACCCGCCCGACAACTTCGCCCGCGTGTTCGCCCGCGCCCGCGAGCTCGGCCTGCTCACCGTGGCGCACGCGGGGGAGGAGGGGCCGCCCGACTACGTTCGACAGGCGCTGGACACGCTGCACGTCAGCCGCATCGACCACGGCAACCGCGCCCTGGAGGATGGGGCGCTGGTGGAGCGGCTGGTGCGCGAAGAGACGCCGCTGACGGTCTGCCCGCTGTCCAACCTGAAGCTGTGCGTGGTGGACGACCTCGGCCGGCATCCGCTCAAGGCGATGCTGGCGCTGGGCCTGCGCGCGACCGTCAACTCGGACGATCCCGCCTACTTCGGCGGCTACCTCGTCGAGAACTACGTGGCCACGGCGCAGGCGGTCGGGCTCACCCGGGCCGACCTGGCCGAGCTGGCGCGCAACAGCTTCCGCGCTGCCTTCCTGCCCGCCGAGGCGCGAGAGCGCTGGGTCGCGGCCGTGGACCGCTACGTGGAGCGTTTCTCGGCGACGGTCTGACCCCTCCACCCCGTCGCCCTCGGGCTTGACCCGAGGGCCGAGCTGTCGACGCCTCGACATGTAGGTGGCGCACGATTGGCGCCTGGTCCTCGGGTCAGGCCCGAGGACGACGGGGGCATGGCGCAAAAGCCATGGCGCAAAAGCAAAGGGCCGGTCCCTCGCGGAACCGGCCCCTGGCGTTCAGCTATGTCCCACCGATCACTCGGCGGCGGCGGCCTTCTTGCGGCCCGGCTTGGCGGGAGCCTTGTCGCCCGAAGCGGCGGCGCCCTGGCCGCGACGCTGCGCGCCGAGGCCGAGCTTCTTCGCCATCTCCGAGCGGGCGGCCGAGTAGTTCGGGGCGACCGAGGGGTAGTCCGACGGCAGGCCGTAGCGCTGGCGATAGTCGTCCATCGTCATGCCGTGGCGCGACAGGTGGCGCTTCAGCGTCTTGTAGGGCTTGTTGTCGACGAATGACATCAGCGCGTCCGGCGTGATCGACTTGCGGACCTGGGCGCCCGTGACCTTGGTCTGCTCGGGAGCCGCCTCCGCCTGGCCGCCCGTCTCCTCCGAGAGCGCGGCGCGCACCTGGCGGATGATGTTCGGGATCTCGGCCGCCTGCACGTGGCTGTTGGCGCCCACGTAGGAGGCGACGATCTCGGCGGTAAGGGTCAGGACGTCGGGCTTGTCTTCCAAGGTCTGTTCTCCGGTGTTGTAGACAGGTCTGAGCCTCATCCGCTCATTCGCGCGCGTCGTCAACACAGGACAGCGAAACAAAGCCGTCAACGTTTCGCCTGCAAGGTGAACGAACAGCGCGCCTGTTGCACTTGCGAGATGCTGACCGAGGGCGGCGGCTCAGGGTTCCTGCAGGTGCAATCCGGGCGCATCGGGCGCGCTCGCATGGCCCTCACCGAGCGCGAGTCGCAGCCAGACCACGTCCACCCAGCGGCCGTGCTTGCGCCCGACCGCGGGGAGAAGGCCCGCGCGCTCGAAGCCCAGCGCCTCGTGCAGGCGGATGGAGGCCGCGTTGCCGCTGTCGCCCACCAGGGCCACGAGCTGCCGCAGGCCGAGGGTGGTGCAGCGCGCCACCACCTCCGCCAGGAGCGCGCGCCCGACGCCCCGGCCCTTAGCGTCCGGGTGCACGTAGACGGTGTCCTCCGCCGTGTAGCGGTAGGCGGCTCGCGGCCGGAACGGGGCGGCGTAGGCGAATCCCAGCACGCGGCCGTCCTCCGCCTCGGCCACGAGATGCGGCAGGCCGAGGCGCGCCACCTTGGCGCGGCGCGCCTCCATCTCGGCGGGGAGGGGCGGGTCCTCCTCGAAGGTGCCGAGGCCGTGCAGCACCGCGTCGGCGTAGATGTCCGACAGCCCCGCCGCGTCGCCCGGCCGGGTGGGGCGCAGGATCACGCCCCGTCAGGCCTCCGCTGCCCAGCCGCGCTCAACCGCCCAGATGGCGAAGGCGTACTCGAGCGCCGTCTCCTTCAGGTGCTCGAAGCGGCCAGCGGCCCCGCCGTGCCCGGCCTCCATGTTGATGCGCAGGAGCTTGGGATTCTTGTCCGTCGCCTTGTCGCGCAGCTTGGCCACCCACTTCGCGGGCTCCCAGTAGGTCACGCGCGGGTCGGACAGGCCGCCCATGGCCAGGATCGCGGGATAGGCCTTGGCCTCCACCCGGTCGTACGGGCTGTAGGCCGCGATGTAGTCGTAGGCCTTGGCGTCGGTCAGCGGATCGCCCCACTCGGGCCACTCGGGCGGGGTGAGCGGCAGGGAGACGTCGCTCATGGTGTTCAGCACGTCCACGAACGGCACCACGCCGACCACGCCGGCCCACAGGTCGGGCCGCAGGTTGGCGATGGCGCCCATCAGCATGCCGCCCGCCGAGCCGCCCAGGGCCACCGTGGTGGCCGGCTTGCCGTAGCCGCCGGAGTGCAGGTGCTCGGCGCAGGCGATGAAGTCTGTGAAGGTGTTGGTCTTCTTGAACTTGCGCCCGTCCAGGAACCAGCCCCAGCCCTTCTCGGACCCGCCGCGCACGTTGGCGGTGGCATAGATCCAGCCGCGGTCGACCAGCGACAGGTTGGCGGTGGAGAAGGTTGGGCTGTTGGCGATGCCGTAGCTGCCGTAGCCGTAGAGCAGAAGCGGCGCCGAGCCGTCGAGCTTAACGTCGCGCCGCATGAGCACGTAGATCGGCACGCGCTGGCCGTCTTCCGCCACGGCGTCCAGCCGCTTGGCCACGTACTTCGCCGGGTCGTGCCCGCTCGGCACCTCTTGGGTCTTGCGCAGCGTCTTCTTGCGGCTGTTCAAATCGTAGTCGATCCAGGAGCGCGGCGTGGTCGGCGACTGGTAGATCAGCCGCACGGTCGCGGTGTCGTACTCGTAGCCGGGGTCGACGCCGGGGGCGTAGATCTCCTCGTCGAAGGCGACCACGTGCTCCGGCCCTTCCCGCGGCGTCACGACGATGCGGCCCTGGGCGTCGGCGCGCTCCAGGCGGACGAGGTGGTCCTTGACGGCGAAGTGCGAGGTGACGAACGTGCCCGGCCGGTGAGGCTTCCAGTCCGTCCAGTTCGCCTTGCCCGGCTTGTCCTCGGGTGCGGTGACCAGCTTCCAGTCCACCGCGCCGTCGGCGTTGGTGCGGATCACGAAGCGGTCGCCCCAGTGCTCCACGTCGTACATCAGCCCCTTGGTGCGGGGCTCGACCACGCGCGGGGTCGCCGTCGGGTCGCTGGCGGGGATCAGCCGCGTCTCGGTGGTCTCGTGGTCGCCGGCGGTGATCAGGATGTACTCGCGCGAGTTGGTGGTGCTCACCCCCGCGAAGAAGCCGGGGTCCTTCTCCCGGTAGACCTCCACGTCGCTGCCCGCGCCGCCGCGGGCCGGGCGGCGCATGATCCGCGAGGGGCGGCCGTTGTCGTCGCGGAACGTCCAGAACAGCCACTTCGAGTCGGGCGAGAACTCGACGTCGCCGTTCGCGCTCTCCGCGGGGCCGGGCAGCACCTGGCCGGTGGCGAGGTCCTTCACGTAGATGCGGTGCACCTCGCTGCCCTGCTCGTCCACCGCCCAGGCGAACAGCGTGTGGTCGGGCGAGTGCGACAGGCCGGAGACCTCGTAATAGGCCTTGCCCTTCGCCTCGGCGTCCTGGTCCAGCAGCACCTGTTCGGCGCCTCCGCCGCGGGGCCGGCGCGCGACAATGGGATGCTGCGCGCCCTGCAGGTAGCGGCCGTAGTACTCCCACGGTCCGTCAGGCGACGGGACGGAGCTGTCGTCCTCCTTGATCCGCCCGCGCATCTCCTTGACCAGCGTGGCCTGCAGCCCCTCGGTCGAGGCGAGCATGGCCTTGGTGTAGGCGTTCTCCGCCTCGAGATACGCCTTCACGTCGGGGCGGATCACCTTGGGATCGCGCAGCACCTTCTGCCAGTTGTCGTCCTTCATCCAGGCGTAGTCGTCGACGCGGACGCGCCCGAGCTGCTCGATGCGCTTGGGCTGCTTGGGAGCGACGGGCGGCGTGGGCATGGAGCTCCGGGTCTGGGCGAACGCAGGCGCGGCGACGGCGGCCGCCGCGGAGGAGAGCAGGGTGCGGCGGTTCATGGGAGTCCGGCTGCGGTTCAGGTGTGCGTCCTTCGAGACGCGCCCTTCGGTCGCTCCTCAGGATGACGAGGGGAGGAGCTGCGCACAACATCCATCATGCCGAGGAGCGGGCGCAGCCCGCGTCTCGAAGCACGCGGCACGGTCACGCGGGGCGGAACGCCATGGCCACGCCGTTCATGCAGTAGCGCAGGCCGGTCGGCTTGGGCCCGTCGTCGAACACGTGGCCGAGGTGGCCGCCGCACCTGGCGCAGTGCACCTCCATTCGCGTCATGAACAGCGACCCGTCCTTGCGCACGCCCACGGCCGCCCGGCTGATCGGCTGGTAGAACGACGGCCAGCCCGTGCCGCTGTCGAACTTGGTGCGGCTGTCGAACAGCGGGTTGCCGTCGGCGGCGCAGACGAACACGCCACGGCGGTGCTCGTTGTTCAGCGGGCTGGTGAACGGCCGCTCCGTGTCCTCGTGACGGAGCACCTGGTAGGCGGCGGGCTTCAGAAGCTTGCGCCACTCGGCGTCCGGCTTCTCGAGGGGGAAGCGCTCGGCGGGCGCGGGCTTGGACTGGAAGAACATGGATCGGATGTAGGTCGTCTCTCGACCCTCTTCCACTCCGTCGCCCTCGGACCTGATCCGACGGCCGAGCCGTCCGCGTGCAAGCGGGCGAGCGTCGTGCACCACCGGAACCCGGCCCTCGGGTCAAGCCCGAGGGCGACGGGGCGGGTCGGTGCGGTGCGTGGAGGTCACCCCCGCGTGGAGGTGACCGCGCCGCCCAGCTGGCGGAAGATCTTCTGGCCCTGCTCGGCGCCGGTGACATAGGCCTTCTGGTCGGCGTCGGCGGTGATCTGGCCCCAGCCGTCGCGGACGCCCTCGGCGGTGAGGTTGCCCGTGAGGTTCAGCCCCTCGGTCTCGTAGATGCGCGACAGGGCGAACACGCCGGCGCCCGCCGCCAGGATCGCGCCCGTGGGGGCCTCGTCGCTGGCGAGGTAGACCACGCCCGGCGTCACCGCCTCGGGCTTCAGCGCGTCCAGCGCCTGCTGGCTCATCAGCCCCTCGGTCATGCGCGTGGCGGCGACGGGCGAGATGGCGTTGATGTGGATGTTGTTCTTCTGCCCTTCGATCTTGATCGTGTTCATGAAGCCCACGATGCCGAGCTTGGCCGCGCCGTAGTTCGACTGGCCGAAGTTGCCGTAGAGGCCGGAAGAGGAGGTGGTGCAGACGATCCGGCCGTAGTTCTGCGCCTTCATGATCTCCCACACCGCCTTCACCGGCTTAACCGTGCCCATCAGGTGCACGTTCAGCACGAGCTCGAAGTCGGCGATGTCCATCTTGGAGAAGCTCTTGTCGCGCAGGATGCCGGCGTTGGCGATCAAGACGTCGATGCGGCCCCACTGGTCCATGGCCTGCCTGACCATCAGCGTCACGCCCGCGTCGTCGGTCACTGAGGAGCCGTTGGCGATCGCCTCGCCGCCCGCGGCCTTGATCTCGGCCACCACCGCCTCGGCCGCCGCCGAGCTGCCGCCCGAGCCGTCCATGGCGCCGCCCAGGTCGTTGACCACCACCTTGGCGCCGCGCCGCGCCAGCTCCAGCGCGTGCTGCCGGCCGAGGCCGCCGCCCGCCCCCGTTACGATGGCCACCTTGCCGTCGAAGCGGATGTCCCCGGCCATGCGCGTGTTCTCCTGGTGTCTGACCTCGCGTGGCGGCGTCAGTGGGGGCGAGGCCGGGCGGCGTCAAGCGCGGGAGGTGACAGCTTCCTGGCGCCGCGCTACCGCTCGCTGAAGCTTGCCGGGCCGGGGTCCGGTTCCGGAGCCCTCCATGCGTCGTTCCAATCTCGCCGCCGCCACCGCGCTGACCGCCGCCCTGGGCTTCGGGGGCGGCGCCCTCGCCGACGAGGGGATGTGGACGTTCGACAACTTCCCGGCCGCGAAGGTGAAGGCGGCCTACGGGGTGGACATCACCCCCGCCTGGCTCGCGCACGTGCAGAAGTCGGCGGTGCGGCTGACGGGCGGTTGCTCGGCGTCGACTGTCTCGTCCAACGGGCTGATCCTGACCAACAACCACTGCGTGGTGGACTGCGCCCAGTCGCTGTCCGGCCCCGGCCGCGACTTCTACTCGGCCGGCTTCGGCGCGAAGGCGCTGGCCGACGAGAAGACCTGCCCCGGCCAGCAGGCCGAGATCCTGCTCTCGATCAGCGACGTCACGCCCAAGGTCACCGGGGCGGGGCAGGGCCTCTCGGGCGCCGCGCTGGTGCAGGCGCGCACGGGCGCCGCCGCGGCGCTGGAGAAGGAGGGCTGCGCCGGCGATCCGACCCTGCGCTGCCAGGTCGTGCGTCTGTACCAGGGCGGTCAGTACAAGCTCTATAAGTACCGCAAGTACACGGACGTGCGGCTGGTGTTCTCGCCGGGCGTGCCGGCCGCCTTCTTCGGCGGCGACCCCGACAACTTCAACTTCCCGCGCTACGACCTGGATAGCGCCTTCGTGCGCATCTACGAGAACGGCAAGCCCGTCCCGACGCCCGAGCACCTGACCTGGAACGCCGCGGCGCCCAGGGAGGGAGAGCCCGTGTTCATCGCCGGCAACCCCGGCGGCACCGACCGCCAGCTGACCGTGGCGCAGCTGGAGACGCAGCGCGACCTGACGCTGCCCTCCACCCTGACGCGCCTGGCGGAGCTGCGCGGCCGGCTGATCCAGTTCGGCCAGGTCGACGCCGAGCACAGGCGCATGGCCCAGGAGCAGCTGTTCGGCCTGGAGAACGGGTACAAGGTCTTCTACGGCCGCCTGTTCGCCCTGAACGACAAGGCGTTCATGGACAAGCTGCGCGCCCAGGAAGCCGACCTGCGCGCCAAGGCCGGCCCGCAGGCGCAGGCCGCCTGGGAATCGATCGCCCAGGTGGAAGCGGCCCGGCGCGAGCTGTACCTCACCTACAACCTCGTCGAGGCGACCGCCGGGGGCGGGACCAACCTGTACGGCTGGGCCAAGACGCTGGTCCGCGCGGCGCAGGAGCGCGCCAAGCCCTCGGGCGAGCGACTGCCCGGCTACTCTGACGCCGCGCTGCCGAACCTGGAAAAGGTGCTGCTCGACCCCACGCCGGCCGACAAGCCGCTGGAGCAGATGCAGCTGGAGTTCTGGCTGCTGAAGGTGCGCGAGCTGCTCACCGCCGACGATCCCTCCACCAAGCTGATCCTGCAGAAGGACAGCCCGGAGGGCCTGTCGCAGGCGCTGGTGCGGGGCACGACCCTGGGCGACCCGGCCGTGCGCCGGGCGCTGTGGGAGGGCGGGCTCGCCGCCGTGCAGGCCAGCCGCGACCCCCTGATCCAGTTCGTGCTGCGCACCGACCCCAACGCCCGCGCCATCCGCAAGGCGTGGGACGAGCGCGTGTCCGGCCCCATCACCCAGCCCGCGGAGGCCATCGCCCGCGCCCGCTTCGCCGCCTATGGGGACAGCGTCTACCCCGACGCCACCTTCACCCTGCGCCTGTCCTACGGGAAGATCGCGGGCTGGACGGAGCGGGGGCGCGAGGTGCCCAGCTTCACGCGCTCCAGCGGCCTCTACGAGCGGGCGACCGGCCAGGATCCGTTCAAGCTGGACGACCGCTGGGTCGCCGCCAAGGGCAAGCTGAACCCGAACACCGTGTTCAACATCTCGAGCACCAACGACATCATCGGCGGCAACTCGGGCTCGCCCCTGATCAACGCCCGCGGCGAAGTGATCGGCGCGGTGTTCGACGGCAACATCCACAGCCTGGGCGGCGACTACGGGTACGAGGGCGCCACCAACCGCAGCGTGTCCGTCTCCACCGCGGCGGTCACGGAGGCGCTGTCCAAGGTCTACGGCCAGGACGCCCTGGTGCGCGAGCTGACGGGCAAGTGAGCTTCCAAGCTCCGCCATACTCCTCGGTCGCCTTCGGACGTGATCCGAGGGCCGAGCGCACCGCCGACGGCGGCGACCTCGCCGAGCGCCGGAGCACGCTCCGCGCCCGGTCCTCGGGTCGAGCCCGAGGACGACGGAGTTTGGGAGCGGCCGAGGCGTGAGCTGGTCGCCGCAGAGCCTGGTCGGCCTGTTCGGGGTGGTCGCCCTGTGCTGGGCGGTGTCCGAGAACCGCCGCGCCTTTCCCTGGAAGCTCGCGACGGTGGCGCTGCTGATCCAGGTGGGCCTGGTGCTGCTGCTGTTCGGCCTGCCCCAGGCGCAGAGCGCTCTGACGGGCGTGAACGCGGCGGTGGACGCCCTGGCCGGCTCCACCCAGGCGGGGGCGCAGTTCGTGTTCGGCTTCCTCGCCGGAGGCGACCAGCCCTACGCCGTCACCGCGCAGAGCCCGCCGTTCCTGTTCGCGTTCAGGGTCTTGCCGGTGATCCTGGTGATCTGCGCCTTGTCGGCCCTGCTGTGGCACTGGCGCATCCTGAAGTGGGCCACCGCGGCCTTCGGCGTCGTGTTCCAGCGCACGCTGGGCCTGCGTGGGCCGCCGGCGCTCGCGGTGGCCGCGACCATCTTCATGGGGCAGGTGGAGGGGCCGATCTTCATCCGCTCCTACCTCGACCGGCTGACCCGCTCCGAGCTGTTCATGCTGATGGCGGTCGGGATGAGCTGCGTCTCGGGCTCCACCATGGTGGCCTACGCCACCATCCTGGCCTCGACGCTGCCCAACGCGGCGGCGCACGTGCTCACCGCCTCGATCATCTCCGCCCCCGCCGGCGTGCTGCTGGCGCGCGTGCTGGTGCCCGCAGACCAGCAGGAGGCGAAGACGCCGTTCGAGGCGGGGGCCGAGAAAAGCTACGACAGCGCGATCGACGCGGTGATCAAGGGCACGGGCGACGGGCTGGCCGTGGTGCTCAACGTGGCGGCCACCCTGATCGTGTTCGTGGCCCTGATCGCCCTGGCTGACCGGATCCTCGGCGCCTTGCCGCCGATCGCCGGCGCGCCGGTCTCCATCGAGCGCGGCCTGGGGATCGTCTTCCGCCCTGTCGCCTGGTCGCTGGGCCTGCCCTGGGGGGAGGCGGCCACCGGGGGCAAGCTCCTGGGGGTGAAGCTGGTGCTGACCGAGTTCACCGCCTTCATCCAGCTGGGCGCGATCCCGGCGGGCGAGCTTTCCGAGCGCTCGCGCATGATCATGACCTACGCCCTGTGCGGCTTCGCCAACATCGCCTCGGTGGGCATCAACGTGGCGGGCTTCGGCGTGCTCGCCCCCAACCGCCGGGTGGAGGTG
This sequence comes from uncultured Caulobacteraceae bacterium, assembly GCA_964244065.1. Lineage (GTDB taxonomy): Bacteria > Pseudomonadota > Alphaproteobacteria > Caulobacterales > Caulobacteraceae > JASLDZ01. The sequence continues at coordinate 365,659 of CAXTHH010000001.1, forward strand.
CAGGGCCTGGTCTGGAAGGCGCTGCTCAGCGGCTTCCTCGCCACCTGCATGACCGCCGCCGTGGTCGGCGCCCTGCCGCCCGGGCTGTTCGGCGGACGTTGAGCAAAGCGCGACAAGCCGCGACAAACGGGGCGAGACAAGCGAGACAAGATCGATGAAGCTCTACACCACCCGCCGCGCGCCCAACCCCCGCCGGGTCGCCTGGATTATGGCGGAGAAGGGCGTCGTCGACATCGAGGTGGTGCAGGTCGAGCTGATCAACGGCGAACACCGCACGCCCGAATACCTGGCCAAGGTCGGCGCGCCCGTCAGCCCCGCGCTGGAGCTGGAGGACGGGACGGTGATCACCGAGTCGGTGGCCATCGGCCGTTATCTCGAGAGCCTCTACCCCGAGCCCAACCTCTATGGCCGCGACCCCCGGGAGATCGCCGTGGTCGAGATGTGGACGCGGCGGGCGGAGCTCACCGTCGCCATGCCGCTGATGGGCATGGTGCGCCACACCCATCCGGCCATGGCCGTGCTGGCCGGCGAGCAGAGCGCGCCCTACGCCGAGGTCAGCCGCGGTTTCGCGGAGGAGGGCATGAAGGCCTTTGACCGCCGCCTGGCCGCCTCGCCCTTCCTGGCCGGCGAGCGCTTCACCGTGGCCGACATCACCGCCTTCAGCGGCATCGATTTCGGCCGGCTGATCCAGTACCGCCCGCCGGAGACGTTCACCCACCTGGCGCGCTGGACCGACGACCTGCGCGCCCGCCCGGCGGCCGCCGCCGGCCTGTGAGCGACTATGACGCCCGCGCCCTGATCCTGACGCTCAGGCTCGACGCGGAGAGCTTCGCCCGGCTGGACGGCCTGCGCCGCGCCCACTTCCCGCCCGCGCTGAACCACCTGCGCGCCCACGTGACCCTGTTCCACCACCTGCCCGGCGAGCGACGGGGAGAGGTGCAGGCCGCGCTCACCGCCGCCGCCGACCGCCCGCCGTTCCCGCTCGCCTTCACCGGCCTGCGCAGCCTCGGCCGCGGGGTCGCCTACGAGATCGCCTCGCCGGAGCTGGGCCGGCTGCGCGCCGACCTCGCCGCCCGCTTCCGCGCCCACCTGACCGCGCAGGACGCACAGGGCTTCCGGCCCCACGTCACTGTCCAGAACAAGGCCGACCCCGCCGACGCGCGGGCGCTCAAGGCGGAACTGGAAGCCGGCTTCGCACCGTGGGAGGGGCGGGCGGAGGGCCTGCTGCTCCACCGCTACCTGGGCGGCCCCTGGCGGCTCGAGGCCGAGCTGCCTTTCCGCGGCTAGACCACGCCGGAGCGCAGGAGGTCGTGGACGTGGAGCACGCCCACGGGCCGGCCGTCGTCGACCACGAACAGCACGGTGATGCGGCTCTCGTTCATCAGCCGCAGGGCCTCGGCGGCGAGGGTGTCCGGTTGGGCGGTCTTGGGGTCGCGGGTCATCACCTCGCCCGCGGTGTGCGCCATCAGGCCCTCCATGTGACGCCGCAGGTCGCCGTCGGTGATCAGGCCCGCCAGCCGGCCGTCGCCGTCCACGACGCCCGCGCACCCGAACCGCTTCTCCGTCATCATCAGCAGCACGCGCTGCATGGGCGCGTCCGCCGGGATCAGAGGGAGCTCGGCGCCGCGGTGCATCAGGTCGCGCACGCTGCGCAGCGCGGCGCCGAGCTTGCCGCCCGGGTGGAACAGGTGGAAGTCGTGCGGACCGAACCCGCGCCGCTCCATCAGGGCCACCGCCAGCGCGTCACCCATGGCCATCTGCAGCGTGGTGGAGGTGGTGGGGGCGTTCACGGCGGCCGCGGCCTCCTCCACGTCGGGCAGCAGCAGCACGTGGTCGGCGGCGCGGCCCAGCGCGCTGTCCTCCTGCGAGGTCAGCGCCACCAGCGGGGAGCCGAAGCGGCGGGCGTAGGCCACCACGTCGGCCAGCTCGCGCGTCTCGCCCGACTTGCTGAGCGCCAGCACCGCGTCCTGCGGGCCGATCATGCCCAGGTCGCCGTGGCTGGCCTCGGTGGCGTGCACCCAGATGGCCGGCTGGCCGGTGGAGGCGAAGGTGGCGGCGATCTTGCGGCCCACATGCCCGCTCTTGCCCACGCCGGTGCAGACGATCCGGCCGGAGAGGCCGGCGAACAGATCGACCACCGCGGCGAAGCGGCCGCCCAGGGTCTCCGCAAGGCCGGCCAGCGCCTCGGCCTCGCGGGCGAGCACGCGGCGGCCGACCGACACCGCGTCCGCGGCGGGGGCCGGGCTCACAGCGGCCCCCGCAGGGCGCCGGCGCGCGGCGGCGGCGGCGCGGGCGGCTTCGGCGGGGCGAGCGCATGGCCGAACGGGCCCGGCGAGCGGGCGCCCAGGCCCTGGGGGGTCACGAGCGCCAGGGCGATCAGCGCCGCGGCGGCCAACGCCGCCGCCGAGAAGAACAGAGGGTTGGACATCCGGCCCGACCTAGCAGCGCCGCCCGCGCCGGTGAAGCGCGGCGGCGTTGACCTGCCCGGCGGCGGCTTCTAGCCCTGCCGTCCGCCCGCGACCGCCCGGAGCCCGCATGACCGCCCTCGTCCTCCTCCGCCACGGCCAGAGCGCCTGGAACCTGGAGAACCGCTTCACCGGCTGGGTGGACGTCGACCTGACCGACCAGGGCGTGGCCGAGGCCGAGCGCGGCGGCCGGCTGATCCGCGAGGCGGGGCTCGATCTGGACGGCATGTTCACCTCCGTCCTGACCCGGGCGATCCGCACCGGCGAGATCGCGCTCAGGTTGAGCGGACAGCTCTGGATCCCGGTGGTCAAGGACTGGCGGCTGAACGAGCGGCACTACGGCGGGCTGACCGGGCTCGGCAAGGCGGAGACCGCCGCCCGGCACGGGGCGGAGCAGGTGCACGTATGGCGGCGCTCGTACGACATCCCGCCGCCCCCGCTGGAGGCCGGCTCCCCCTACGACTTCCACGCCGACCGCCGCTATCCGGGCGCGGTTCCCGACACGGAAAGTCTCAAGACGACGCTGGAGCGGGTGCTGCCCTACTGGCAACAGGCGATCGCCCCCGAGATCGCCGCCGGCTGCCGGCTGCTGGTCGCCGCGCACGGCAACTCGCTGCGGGCCATCGTCAAGCACCTGTTCGCGGTACCCGACGACGAGATCGTCGGGGTCGAGATCCCTACCGGCAACCCGCTGCTGATCGAGCTCGGGGCGGATGGCCGGCCGTCTTCCGCCCGCTATCTGGACGCGGATCGGGCGCAGGCGCTGCCGCCGACTCAACCCTGACGCGACAAGACCGCGTAAACCGTTATCGCGCGATGCTGCGCGCGAGCTTCGGAGCCCTCGTCCACCATGCCGGCCACCGCCGCAGCCGCCCCTGCCGTCGTCACCTACCGCCGACTCACCCAGCTGGAAGTGGACGCAGTCTGCGCCCGGCACGATCGGCTGTGGCAGGCCAAGCCGGGCGGGGCGCGGGCGGTGTTCTCCTGGGTGGACCTGTCCGGCCTCGACCTGCGCGGCCGCAACCTCACGGACGCGGACTTCACGGGCGCCATCCTGGCGGACTGCGACCTGACCGGGGCGCGCCTCGACCACGCCAGCCTGTTCGGCGCCGACCTGCAGAACGCGCTCATGTCGGAGTGCTCGCTGCGCCGGGCCGACCTGCGCGGCGCCTGCCTGCGCGGGGCCAACCTCACCGGCGCCGACCTGTTCGAGGCCGACCTGCGCGAGGGCGCCATCGCCGCCGCCGACAAGGAGCAGGGCCTACGCCGCGTGGAGCACAGCAACCGCGCGGGCGACGTGCAGGGCGCGGTGCTGGCCGGCGCCAACCTGCAGCGCTCCAAGCTCTCCGGCATCATCGCGGTGCGGTGCGACTTCTCCGACGCGGTGATGAAGGACTGCAAGCTGGTCCGCGCCAACCTGAAGCAGGCGCAGATGATCGGCGCCGACCTGGCGGGCGCGGATCTCTCCGGCGCGGACCTGGCGGGCGCCGACCTGCGCGACGCGGTGCTGGTGGGGGCCAAGACCACCATGTGGAACGTCAGCCAGTGCGACATGCGCGGCGCGCTCACAGATCGGGTGGTCGGCGCCGACGTGGCCGACATGCCGAGCGGCGACATGCTGCACGCCCACGCCCTGTGGTGCGAGACGGGCGGCCGCGAGGGCTCGCCCTCCATCTTCGACGGCGCCGACCTGCGCGCGCTCAAGACCATCCGCGGCCTGAACCTGACGGCGCTCTCCGCCAAGAAGGCGGTGTTCTACGGCCTCGACATGGAGGGGGTGCAGCTGCAGGGGGCGCACCTGGAGGGAGCGGACCTGCGCAGCTGCAACCTGCGCGGCGCCGACCTGCGCGGCGCGCGGCTGGTCGACGCCAAGCTGAACGGGTCGGACCTGCGCGAGGCGCAACTCGGCCCGCTGATGATCGGGCCGGACCGGCTGATGCCGGCCAACCTCTCCAACGCCATGCTGAAGGGCTGCGATTTCACCGGGGCGGACTTGCGTCGCGCCATGCTGAACGGCGCCGACCTGGAGCGCGCCAGCTTCTCCGGCGCCCAGACCAAGGGCATGGACGTGTCGGGCGCCAACCTCGTCAGCGTCCGCGGCCTGTCGCTGATCGGCTGACGCCGAGGCAGGGGCCGGATGCGGAAAGGGCGGCGCAGTCGCCTGCGCCGCCCGGACACCCGTCCAGAGGTGTGTTCCGCTCAGCCGAGCGGGGTCAGGCCGCCTGGGCCTGGCCTTCGATCGCCTGCGGCTGCGGCTGCGACGAGACCTGAGCGGCGCCCGAGCCGATCTCGATCCGGCGCGGCTTCAGGGCCTCGGGCAGCTGCCGCTCGAGCGAGATGCTGAGCAGGCCGTCCCGCAGGTCGGCGCCGGTCACCACCACGTAGTCGGCCAGCTGGAACCGGCGCTCGAAGTTGCGCTCGGCCAGGCCGCGGTGGAGATAGCGGCGGCCCTCGTCGTTGGCCGTCTTGCGGCCCTGCACGGTGAGGGTGTTCTCGCGGGCCTCGATGTTCAGCTCGGCGGGGCTGAAGCCGGCTACGGCCACCTCGATCCGGTAGGCGTTCTCGCCCACGGTCTCGATGTTGTAGGGCGGGTAGCCCGCGGGCCCTTCGGCCTTGGAGGCCGTCTCGAGCAGGGTCGCCAGCCGGTCGAAGCCGACGACGGAACGGTACAGGGGCGTGAAGTCGATCGTGCGCATGAAGCAATCCTCCTGAAAGCAAGGCTGCAACGCCCGGGCTGCGTGACCCGGACGCTATGGGTTCGACCTGCGACGTCCCACGCTCGGCGGCGACGTCTACGGCCATGGAGACCCGGCGGACCAGCGCCTCCACGTTCGATGAGGTAGGCGCCCCCCGAACGCCCGCAAGAGGGCGGGCGACCACTTTCTGCGACTTGTCTGCGCCCGCGGTTTGGGTTCCTGTCCGGCGCGCTCAACCGGAGATCCTCGCATGCGTGCGACCGCCGCCGTCCTCCTCCTGGCCCTCCTGGCCGCGGGCTCCGCAGAGGCCCAGCCGGCGGCGGTGAAGAAGAAGACGCTCGGCCGGCCGCCCGCCGCCGACGTGAACACCGGGCGCGTGGACGAGCGGCTGCGCACGGTGGTCGCCGACCCCGCCCGTCCCGAGGGCGACCGCGTTCGCGACGCCGCGCGCCATCCGGTGGAGAGCCTCGCCTTCTGGGGCCTGAAGCCGGGCGCCACGGTGGTCGATCTGCAGCCGGGCGGCGGCTACTGGACCTACATCCTGGCCCCCTACGTCAAGGCCACGAACGGCCGCTACGTCGCGGGCGCGGGCCTGCGCGGCAAGGACGCGTTCCTGGCCAAGTTCGGCGACAAGGCCAGGTTCGGCGAGGTGGGCTACGCCGAGTTCTCCAAGACCTCCGCCCCGGTGGTCCCGCCCGGCACGGCCGACCTCGTCCTGTCCTCGCGCGAGATCCACAACTGGATGCGCGCCGACATGCTGGACAAGGGCATGAGCGACGCCTTCGCCATGCTGAAGCCCGGCGGCGTGTTCGCGGTGGAGGAGCACCGGGCCGACGGCTCGGCCGTGAAGACGGACGGCTCGGCGGGCTATGTGCCGACCGCCACCGTGGTCGCCGCCGCGCAGAAGGCGGGCTTCAGGCTGGCCGCCAAGTCGGAGATCAACGCCAATCCCAAGGACACCAAGGACCATCCCTTCGGCGTATGGACGCTGCCGCCCTCCCGGTTCACCACCGCGAACGGCCAGGGCAAGGACGCCAGCTTCGACCGCACCAAGTACGAGGCGATCGGCGAGAGCGACCGCATGACCCTGCGGTTCGAGAAGCCCCGCGCCTGACCTCGCGCGGCCGGCGACGCGCCGCCACGGCGACGGCGGCCGCGGGCGGGGCTAGGGGAGGGCCGTGCCCGCCTTCTCCGCCTCCACCCGCCGCGTCGCCGCCCTCGCCCTCGCCCTGCTCCCGCTTGCAGGGCCGGCGGCGGCGGTCGAGCGCCTCACGCCCGCCGGCAAGCTGCTGCCCTATTTCGACTTCTACCTCGGCATGGCGGAGGCGAGGCGCGACCGCTTCCGCCCCGCATACCAGATCCTGGTGGACGGCAGGCCCTACGCGGGCCCGGTGACGCTGGTGGACGGGCCTGAGCGCATCCCGCTGGCCGTCGGGCCGGACGGGCGGTTCGAGCGCTTCCCCACGCTCGTCCAGCTGCGCCGCAAACCCCACATCGCGCTGGAGGCGCCGGCCAAGGCGCGCATCAGGAGCGACCTCGGCGTCGAGGCGCTGGTGCCGCACGAGCGCGAGATGGCCGCCGGCGGCCTGGCCGCGGCCATCGACCAGCTGAACACCGCCATGCGCTCGGCGGCGGGCGTACTCGCCTTCGTGGTGCCGAAGTTCGGCCGCGCCTTCTTCGTGTTCGGCGGCCGACAGGGCGTGCGCGTGGCGGCGGACGGCTCCACCCGTCCCCTTCCCCTGGGCGAGGACGAGCCGGTGGAGCCCTTCTACAGTCCCTCGCGCCATCCGGAGGCGGTGGCGGTGCGCTTCCCCGCCGCGCCCGCGCGCGTGCTGCTCGTGCCGGGGAAATAGGGCCGGAAAATAGGCCGGGGCTGACGCCGCGTCGGGCTTGTGGCCCCGCGCCCGCGATGCTTACTGCCCCGCGCACGCCCCGACGGACGGGGCCAGGGAGAGGCGCATGGCCACGCTCGAAGAGGTCACCGACAACTTCAAGACCGCCGTGGGCGCGGACAGCGGCCTCGGCAAGACCGTGAAGTTCAACATCAAGGACATGGGCGTCATCCACATCGACGGCGGCTCGGTGACCAACGACGACAAGCCGGCCGACTGCACCATCGCCATGGCCAAGGACGATTTCGAGAAGCTGAGCCAGGGCCAGCTCGACCCGACCATGGCCTTCATGCAGGGCAAGCTGAAGATCGACGGCGACATGAGCGTCGCCATGAAGCTGCAGCCGCTGCTGGCCAAGGCCCGCGGCTGACGCGCGACCTCTCGTGCCCGGCGTGAGGCTCGCACCCGCGCCGCTGGTCCGGGCGGAGGGCGGCCCGCCGCTCCCGCCCGGCGAGGCCGTGTTCGTCCGCTCGCGCGCGGGCGACCGGCTGCGCGCGGCGCTGTTCGCGCTGCCCGGCGCGGCGCGGGGCTCGGTGGTGCTCAGCCCGGGGCGCACCGAGCCGCTCGAGAAGTACGGCGAGGTCATCGGCGAGCTCACCACTCGCGGTTTCGTCGTCCTTGTCCACGACTGGGTGGGGCAGGGCCTTTCCGACCGCCTGCACCGCGACCCGCTGCGCGGGCACGTCCGCGGCGGCGCGTCCCGCTTCCTGGACGGCTTGCGCGACATCCTGGCGGCGCACGAGGCGCGGCTGCCGCACCCCTGGATCGCCGTCGGCCACTCCATGGGCGGCGGGCTGACCGCGCTGATGCTGGCCGGGGGCGAGGCGCGCTTCGACGCCGCGGTGCTCTGCGCGCCCATGCTGGGCGTGAACCTGGGCGAGCGCAGCCCTGGCGAGGTGCGCACGGCGGCGCGCCTGATGGCGCTGCTCGGCCGCGGCGCCGCCCTGCCGCAACCGCAGACCGACCCCTTGAACGACCGCTTCGAGGCCAACGTCCTCACCCACGACCGCGCACGGTGGGAGCGGACGCAGGCGCTGCTTGCCGCCCGGCCCGAGCTGCGCCTCGGCGGCCCGACCTGGGACTGGGTGCGCTTCGCCCTCGACCTCTCGCGCCGGCTCGCCGCCCGCGGCGCCGCGGAGGTCATCGCCATACCGGTGGCCGTCGTGGCCGCGAGCGAGGAGCGGCTGGTCGACAACGCCGCCCTCGCCGCCTTCGTCCGCCGCCTGCCGCGCGGGTCCCTCGCACGCGCGGAGGGCGCCTCGCACGAGATCCTGATGGAGACCGACCCCGTCCGCGCCGTGTTCTGGCGAGCGTTCGACAGGGTGGCGGATGAGGTCGCGCCTTCGGGCTGACGCTGTCTCCATCCCCCATCGCCGATGGGGGAGCATCCTCGAAGAGGGGGAGGGAGCCGGCCGGCGCAGCCGGGCGGAAGCTCCCATCCGCAGCATGGGGAGGAACAGCCGAGCTCAGCGCGATCGCGCGAGAGGTGAGGCCGCCACGTTGTCGATCAGCCGCGTCCGCCCGAGCCGGGCGGCCGCGAGGACGCGGGCTGGGCGGGCGAGGGGGCCGGGGCCGGCAGGCTCCAGCGTCTCCGCGTCGCGCACGGCGAAGTAGTCGATGTCGGTGAAGCCCGCCGCGGCCAGCGCCTCGCGGCCGGCCGGCTCCACGGTCTCGACAGCCTCGCCTCGCCCGAGCGCGGCGGAGGCCTCCACCAGGGCGCGGTGCATGGCCGGCGCGCGGGCGCGCTCGTCGGCCGCGAGGTAGGCGTTGCGGGAGGACAGGGCGAGGCCGTCCGGCGCCCGGGCGATGGGCGCGCCGAGCACGTCGACGACCAAGTCGAGGTCGCGGACCAGGCGGCGGATCACCAGCAGCTGCTGGTAGTCCTTCTCGCCGAACACGGCGACATCCGGCGCGCACTGGATCAGGAGCTTGGCCACCACCGTCGCCACGCCCGCGAAGTGGCCCGGCCGCGCCGCCCCGTCCAGGGGCTCGGAGACGCCGCCGACGCCGATCGTGGTGGCGAAGCCGGGCGGATACATGTCGCCCGGGCCGGGGGCGTAGAGCAGGTCGCAGCCTTCCTGCGCCAGGGCTTCCGCGTCCTCCTGCTCCTGGCGAGGGTAGGCGGCGAAATCCTCCGCGGGGCCGAACTGGCGCGGGTTCACGAACACGCTGGCGACCACGCGGTCGGCCCGCGTCCGCGCCAGGCGCACCAGGGAACGGTGGCCCTCGTGCAGCGCGCCCATGGTCGGCACGAGCGCCACGCTCTCCCCCCGCTCGCGCCAGGCGCGGACATGGGCGCGCAGGGCGGCGACGGTGCGGGCGGCGGCGAGCATGGCGGCGGCTCTAACCGCGCCCCTCCTGCGCCGTCCAGGGCCGTTGCCCGCGTTGACGGCGAGGGCCGCGGGCGGTCTGCTCCGGCGAAAGCGGCTCGCCCGAGTCGGTGTGCGGAGTATGAACGCCATGGCCCACGGACGCGTCATCGTGGTCGGCAACGAGAAGGGCGGGGCGGGCAAGTCCACCATCGCCATGCACCTGGCCTGCAGCCTGCTGCAGGCGGGCGCGCGGGTGACCACGCTCGACCTCGACCTGCGCCAGCAGTCCATGGGCCGCTTCCTGGCCAACCGCCGCGCCTGGGCCGCCGCCAACGGGGCCGACCTGCCCATGCCGGCGGAGGACTGGCTCGGCGAGGACAGCAAGGGCGTGGCCCGCATCAAGCTCGACGAGCTCGCGCCGCGCGTGGAGGACGCCCTGGCCCGCGCCCGTGAGAGCTCCGACTTCGTGATCGTGGACACCCCCGGCGCCGACACGCCCACCAGCCGCGCCGCCCACGCCAAGGCCGACCAGATCGTCACGCCGCTGAACGACAGCTTCGTAGACTTCGACATGCTGGGGCAGGTCGACCCCGTCACCCTCGAGCTGACCAAGCCCTCGCTCTACGCCGAGGCGGTGTGGGAGGCGCGCAAGCTGCGCATGGTGCACGACCGCGCCTCCGTCGACTGGCTGGTGCTGCGCAACCGCCTGGCCACCACCGAGGCGCGCAACCGCAAGCGGCTGGACGAACGGGTCGAGGCGCTGTCGCGGCGCGTGGGCTTCCGCATCGGCCCCGGCCTGCGCGACCGGGTGATCTACCGCGAGCTCTTCCCGTTCGGCCTCACCGTGGCCGACCTGTCGCCCGGCGTGCGCCCGGTCGCGGTGTCGCTCAGCCACGTGGCGGCGCGGCAGGAGATGCGCGCCATCCTCGCCGCCCTCGGCCTGGAGGCCTACGCCGCCGCGCCGCGCGGGGCCGCGGCTCCGGTCGCCGACGCTGAGGCTGACGCCGAGCCGGAGGCCGAGGCGGCGTGATCGTCTTCGCCCTGGCGCTCCTGGTCCTGGGGGCGCTGGTCGGGGCGAGGGGCCTGCGGGGTGTCGGCCGCCTCGTGCGCGGGCCGTGGCGGCCGGGCGCGGGCGTGCTCGGGGCGCTGCTGCTGCTGGCGGCGCTGCTGCTGGCGGCGCGGTCGCAGTGGGCGATCGCCGTGGTGCTGTTGATCGCCGGCGCGGGGGCGCTGGGCGCCGCACGCTTCCGCCGTCCACCGCCGCCCAAGCCCGTCGCGTCGGGCATGAGCCGCCGGGAGGCCGCCACGCTGCTGGGCGTCGCGCCCGATGCGCCGCCGGCCGACGTTGAGGCCGCCTACCGCCGGCTGATGCGCCTCGCCCATCCCGACACCGGCGGCACGGCGGGGTTGGCGGCGCAGCTCAACGCGGCGCGGGCGGTGCTGCTCGCAACCATGCCTCACGACTCCCGTCGCCCTCGGACGTGATCCGAGGGCCCGGCGCCGGTCGTGCGCGACCTCAGCGGTGATGCGGCAGAACGCTCGGTCCTCGGGCCGAGCCCGAGGACGATGGAGGAGATGGGTGTGGGGGCCGCGGGGCTACCGCACCACCAGGCAGCGCTCGCCCTTGGCGGACAGGCGCTTGCAGGCGGCCTGGGCCTCGGTCTTGGACAGGCCGGCGAAGCGGGCCCGGTAGGCCTTGCCGGCGCCTTCCACCCGGTCGGTGGCCGAGTCGAACACGGCGGCGTGCGCCTTGGCGATGCGGGCGAGCGCGCGCTCGGCTTCCGCCTTGCTGCCGAAGGCGCCCACCTGCACCTGCCAGCCGCCGCCGGACGCTCCCCCCTTGGCGGCGGGCTCGGCGGTCGCCACGTCGGCGCGGCATGAGGCGCGGGCCTTGCGGCCCTTCGCCTTGGCGCAGTCGCGCAGTTCGGCCACTTCCACCTTGGCGGCCGTCCTCTCCTCGCGCTTGCACTGGGTGAGCTTGCGGCCCTTCAGGCGCTTGCAGTCTGCCCCGGTCTCGGCCCGGGCCACCTGCACGGCGGCCGAGCGGACCTCCTTGGCCTCCACCCGGCAGGCGCGGAGCTTGCGGCCGCTCAGGCGGCGGCAGTCGGGCGCGGCCGACGCCACCTGCACGGCGGCGGAGGCGGCGGGCTCGCAGCGGCGCTCCCTCACCCGGCGACGGTGGCGGCGCACGGTGATCGTCTCGCAGGACTGGGCGACCTTGGCGGGCGCGGCGACGGGCATGACGCGCGGCGGCGCGGACAGGCGCACCGCCGGCGGCGGCGGATCGGCGCGAGCCAGCTTGATCGGGGCGGGCAGCGGCAGGGCGGTCTCCGGCGGGTTCGGCACGGGCTGGCCCGCCACCACCACCTTCAGGCCGGCCTGCTCGCCCGAGCCCATCTCATAGGGCGGGCGCAGGATGGGGCCTGACATGTCGTCGGGCTCGTTCAGGGCGGACGCCAGGGTGATCCGCTCGCCGCGCGAGCGCTTGTCCAGCACGTCGAAGCCCGCGGTGAGCAGGCTCTCCACGTTCTCGTCGCGCGCCGCGGTGGAAGAGCCGCCCAGCACCACGGTGATCAGCCGACGGCCGTCGCGCACCGCGGAGGCGGCCAGGTTGAAGCCCGCCGCGTTGGTGAAGCCGGTCTTCAGCCCGTCCATGCCGCTCATCCGCAGCAGCAGGCGGTTGTGGTTCAGGATGTGCTGGCCGCGCCAGTCGAACGCCTTCTGGCTGAAGTAGCCGTAGTACTGCGGGTAGTCCCGCATCACCGCGCGACTCAGGATCGCGAAGTCGCGGGCGGTGGAGATCTGGCGGCTGTCGGGCAGGCCGTGCGGGTTCACGAAGCGCGTGTGCTTCATGCCCAATTCCTGCGCGCGCAGCGTCATCAGCGCGGCGAACCGCTCCTCGCTGCCGCCGAGCCGCTCGGCCAGCGACATGGCCATGTCGTTGGCCGACTTCACGGCGACCGCCTGGATCGCCTCGTGCACCGTCAGGCTCTCGCCGGGCCGCAGGCCGAGCTTGGAGGGCGCCTGGGCGGCGGCCTTGTCGCTGACGGTCAGCCGGTCGGTGGGCGACAGCCGCCCGGTCGCGAGCGCCTCGAACGTGAGGTACAGCGTCATGATCTTGGTGAGCGACGCCGGGTAGCGGCTCTGGTCGGCCCTGAGCGCGTACAGCACCTCGCCCGAGTTCGCGTCCACCACGATGGAGGCGTACTTCGGCCGGTCGAACTGCCCCTGCGCCGCAGCGGGCGCAGCGCCCCCCAGGAAGCCGAGGAACAGGCCGAGGAGGGCCAGCAGGCGAGGGGAGGATTTCATACGCTCGGTCCGTTTGACTGCGGAGAGTGTCGAATCGACGGCGCGGCCCCCCGCGCGTCGGCCCTGTATGACTGCTCCCTCCGCCTTTCTCCAAGGTAAACGCGTCGTTACTGCGGCGGGGGCGGATGCGACCCACCCTGCCGCATCAAACGACATGGTGCAGTGCACAATCGCGTCTTGACGCGGTGCAGCATAGGGCCTAGATCCACGCCTCGCCCAACCTTCCATTCGAGAGCCTCCCATGACCGACGTGAACGTCCAGGACGCCCCCGCCGCCGCCGCCGAAGCGGGCCGCCATACCCTGGAGACCGCCGCCGACGCCGGCCAGCGCACCTTCGCCAACGCCTCCGCGACCGCCCAGCAGGGCTGGACGCAGGCCGCCGCCGCCAGCAACGCGGCGTTCAAGGACCAGGCCGAGAAGTCGCTGTCGACGCTCAACGAGCTGAACGCGCAGGGCAAGCGCAACCTGGAGGCCATGGTCGCCTCCGTGACCGCCGCCACCCGCGCCGCCGAGACCCTGGGCGCGCAGGCCATGGCCTACACCAAGAGCTCGCTCGAAGGTCAGGTCGAGGCCGCCCGCGCGCTGACCGGCGTCCGCTCCGTGCAGGAGGCCGTCGAGCTGCAGACCACCTTCGCCCGCTCGGCGCTTGAGACCTACGTCGCCGAGATGAGCCGCGCCACGGAGACCCTGTCGGCCGCCTTCAAGAACACGGTCAAGCCGCTCAACGAGCGCGCCACCGCCATGATGGAAGCCGTCCAGTCGGTCCGCTGACCTCCCGCAGCTGGTCGCACGATGAGGCCCGGAGCGCCCCGCGCTCCGGGCCTTTCCGATTCCGGACGTAGGGCGCAGAACGCCGCGGTGGACGCGGCCTCGCCCCTCGTGCGCGTCTTCCAGGTGCAGGCGGAGTTCTGCCGCCGCTCGGGCGCGGAGTTCTCCGGCGCCGTGCTCGCTGCGTGCGTCCCGCACGTCGAAGGTGCGCTGGCGCCCTTCTTCGCACCCTGGGCCGGCGCGCCCTATGCCGAGCTGATCGACGCCGCCATCGCGCTGCGGCTGCTCGGCGCGTTGCACGCCGTCGTGCTTGACGGGCGCAACCCGGAGCTCGCGGCCGCCTACCCGCCAACGCCCGCACCCGAGCGGCTCGCGGAGGCCGCGCCCGCCGCGGCCCTGCGCCACGCCGCCTTCATCACCGACTTCATGCGCTCGCCGCCGCAGACCAACGAGGTGCGGCGCGCCTTTGCGCTCGCTCCCGGCTTTCTGCAGCTCGCCGCCGAGACGGGGCTGCCGCTGCGCTGCTTCGAGATCGGGGCGAGCGCCGGGCTGAACAGCCTGTGGCCGTTCTTCCGCTTCCGCTTCGGCGAGGCGCCGGGGGAGGGGCCCGGCTTCGGCGACCCGGCGAGCTCCGTGGTGCTGGAGGGCGGCTGGCGGGGCCCGCTCCCACCGTTGCCGTCGCTGCAGGTCGTCGAGCGCGCGGCCTGCGACCTCCACCCCGTGCGCCTGGACGATCCGTTCCAGCGCCTGCGCCTGCGAGCCTATGTCTGGGCGGGGCAGGAGGAGCGGCTTGCGCGCCTGCAGGCCGCCATGTCCCTGGCCGAGGCTCACGGCGTCCAGGTGGAGGCCGCGCCCGCTCCGTCCTGGGTCGCCGCCCGAGCCGCGCCCCGCGGCGGCGCGGCCACCGTCGTGTTCCATTCGGTGATGTGGCAGTACCTGAGCGACGCCGAGCATGGGCAGCTGGAAGCCGCCCTGGCCGCCCACGGCGCTCGCGCGACGGCCGACGCCCCGTTCGCGCACCTCGCCTTCGAGCCGGTGGACCGCGGCAGCCACGCCGCGCACGAGGTGCGCCTCACCACCTGGCCAGGCGGCGAAACGCGCCTGCTGGCTCGCGGCCACCCGCACGCGCACTGGGTCGAGCCGCTCGCCTGAGCCGCCCAACGGCCGGGCGCCGCCGACTAAGCGCAACGCGCGTGCTTTCAAGGCCTTCCCAAGGGTCCCCATCCGCATATCTAATCGGCCGTGGGGCCCCGGTCGTGGCGGGGCGCCCCCAGCGGAGTGTGGAATGGCGGAACGGCGGGGAGGCGAGCGCGGGGACGGGGTCGGCTCCGTCGTCGTCACCCAGGTGAAGCCGAAGGTGCAGAAGCCTTCGCTCTACCGGGTGCTGATCCTCAACGACGACTACACGCCCATGGAGTTCGTGGTCTACGTGCTCGAGCGCTTCTTCAACAAGTCGCGCGAGGACGCCACCCGGATCATGCTGCACGTGCACCAGCACGGCGTCGGCGTGTGCGGGCTGTTCACCTACGAAGTGGCCGAGACCAAGGTGGCGCAGGTGGTCGACACCGCGCGCCGTCATCAGCACCCGCTGCAGTGCACCATGGAAAAAGATTGAAGGAGGTCGCGCCCATGCCGTCTTTCTCGCGCAACCTTGAGGAAACGCTTCACCGCGCGGTCGCCTATGCGAACCAGCGGCGCCACGAGTACGCCACGCTCGAACACCTGCTCTTGTCGCTCACGGACGACGACGAGGGCGCGCAGGTGATGAAGGCCTGCAACGTCGACCTGGCCGCCCTCAAGAAGAGCCTCGCCAACTACCTCGACGTCGAGCTGAAGAGCCTGGTGGTCGAGGACGGCGAGGAGGCCAAGCCGACCGCCGGCTTCCAGCGCGTGATCCAGCGCGCCGTGATCCACGTGCAGAGCAGTGGCCGCGACGAGGTCACCGGCGCCAACGTGCTGGTGGCCGTCTTCTCCGAGCGGGAGAGCCACGCGGCCTTCTTCCTGCAGGAGCAGGACATGACGCGCTACGACGCCGTCAACTACATCGCCCACGGCATCGCCAAGAAGCCGGGCGCCAGCGAGCCCAAGGCGGCGCGCGGCGCCACCGAGGAGGGCGAGGAGAAGGATGGCGGCAAGGCCAAGTCGGGCGCCGAGGCGCTGGAGGCCTACTGCGTCGACCTGAACGCCAAGGCCCGTGAGGGCAAGGTGGACCCGCTGATCGGCCGGGGCCCCGAGGTGGAGCGCGCCATCCAGGTGCTGTGCCGCCGCAACAAGAACAACCCGCTGCTGGTGGGCGACCCGGGCGTGGGCAAGACCGCCATCGCCGAGGGACTCGCGCGCAAGATCGTCAACGGCGAGGTGCCCGAGGTGCTGTCGGGCGCCACCATCTTCTCGCTCGACATGGGCAGCCTGCTGGCCGGCACACGCTACCGCGGCGACTTCGAGGAACGCATCAAGCAGGTGGTGAAGGAGCTGGAGGCGCACCCCAACGCCATCCTGTTCATCGACGAGATCCACACGGTCATCGGCGCGGGTGCCACCAGCGGCGGGGCGATGGACGCCTCCAACCTGCTCAAGCCCGCCCTCGCCAGCGGCACGCTGAAGTGCATGGGCTCGACCACCTACAAGGAGTTCCGCCAGCACTTCGAGAAGGACCGCGCCCTGGTGCGCCGCTTCCAGAAGATCGACGTGAACGAGCCGACTCTGGACGACACGGTGGAGATCCTGAAGGGCCTGAAGACCTACTACGAGGAGTTCCACAAGCTCACCTACACCGACGAGGCGATCAAGGCGGCGGTGGACCTGAGCGCCCGCTACATCACCGACCGCAAGCTGCCCGACAAGGCGATCGACGTGATCGACGAGGCGGGGGCCAGCCAGATGCTCAAGCCCGAACCCGAGCGGCTGAAGGTGATCGACCAGGAGCTGATCGAGACCACCATCGCGAAGATGGCGCGCATCCCGGCCAAGTCGGTCTCCAAGTCCGACACCGAGCAGCTCCGCAGCCTCCAGGCCGACCTCAAGCGGGCGGTCTATGGGCAGGACGACGCGATCGACACCCTGTCCGCGGCCATGAAGCTGTCGCGGGCGGGCCTGCGCGACGGGCAGAAGCCGATCGGCTCCTACCTGTTCAGCGGCCCCACCGGGGTCGGCAAGACGGAGGTGGCGCGCCAGCTGGCCTCCACGCTCGGCATCGAGCTCCTGCGCTTCGACATGAGCGAGTACATGGAGCGCCACACGGTCAGCCGGCTGATCGGCGCGCCTCCCGGCTACGTCGGCCACGACCAGGGCGGCCAGCTGACCGACGCGGTGGACCAGCACAAGCACGCGGTGGTGCTGCTCGACGAGATAGAGAAGGCCCACCAGGACGTGTTCAACATCCTCTTGCAGGTGATGGACCACGGCACGCTGACCGACAGCAACGGCAAGAAGGTCGATTTCCGCAACGTGGTCCTGATCATGACCACCAATGCGGGCGCGTCCGAGAACCAGAAGTCCGGCATCGGCTTCGGCCGTGGCCGGGTGTCCGACGCGGACGAAGCGGCGATCCAGAAGCTGTTCACGCCGGAGTTCCGCAACCGGCTGGACGCCACGGTCACCTTCAAGCCGCTCGCGCCGGAGACCATCCGCCACGTGGTGCAGAAGTTCGTCATGCAGCTGGAGGCGCAGCTCGCCGACCGCAACGTGACCATCGAGCTGACCGAGGAGGCGGCCGACTGGCTCGCCAAGAACGGCTACGACGAGCTCTACGGCGCCCGGCCGCTGGCGCGGGTGATCCAGGAGAACGTCAAGAAGCCGCTCGCCGACGAGATCCTGTTCGGCAAGCTGGTGCAGGGCGGCCACGTGAAGGTGGAGCTGAAGGACGGCAAGATCGCCTTCGAGATCGACAGCCTCTCGGGCGAGACCCGCCCTGGCGAGATCGAGATCCACCCCGACACCGACCTGACGGGCGACGCGGCGGGCGCGGACGAGCCGGCGCTGGTGTGACCGTCGTAGGGCCGCCTCCGCCGCGATCCGGCGGAGCGCGCGCCCGTGCGAGACGTCAGCGTACGTAGCTGCCGGCGTTCACGTCCACGGTCGTTCCGGTCGCATGGTCGGCCAGGCCGCTGGCCAGGAACACCACGGTCGGGGCCACGTCGTCCGGCTCGGTCAGCGTCGGCAGGGCCAGGTCGCGGGTGGCGAAGTCCTCGCCGTAGCGGTCGATGAAGTCCTGCGCCATCTCGGTGCGGGTGAAGCCCGGGGCGACGCCGAACGCCTTGATTCCGTCGCGCCCCAGGCCGCGGGCCACCGACTTGGTCAGGGCGACGAGCCCGCCCTTGCTGGCGGCGTAGGCCAGGTACTCGGGCGTGTCGCCGCGGAAGGCCGCGCGGCTGGAGACCGTCACGATCCGTCCGCCCCCGTGCTCGCGGAAGTGGGACGCGGCCGCGCGGATCAGGGCGGCGGCGCTCGTCAGGTTCACCGCCATCGTGCGCTCCCAGTCGGCGAGCCAGGCCTCGTCGGCGCCGTCCAGCGGGGAGGCGAGGGCGACGCCGGCGTTGCAGACCAGCACGTCCACCCGGCCGGCCAGGGCCACCGCCTCGCGCCAGAGGACGCCGGCCGCGCGCGGGTCGGCCAGGTCCGCGCCGAGCGCGGCGGCCCCGCCGCCGAGCCCGGCCGCCAGCGCCTCCGCCCGGTCGCGTCCGGAGCCGTAGTGCACCAGCACGCGGGCGCCGGCCTCGGCGAAGCGGCGTGAGATCGCCGCGCCGATGCCCCGGGCGCCTCCGGTGACGAGCACGGCCTGGCCGGAGAGATCGATGCGCATGCCGCTCCGTAGCGCGGCGGGGCGAAGCGGGCGAGGATGTCGGCCATGGGTCCTGCGAGTCTCTGGCCGCTGATCGGGGTGGCCGTGCTGGTCGCCGGCTTCGCGCTGCGCCTGAACCCGCTCGCCGCGGTGGTGGCCGCCGCCTACGCCGCGGGCCTGGCGGGCGGCATGACGCCGGTCGGCGTCACCGAGGCCCTGGGCAAGGCGTTCCTGGACAATCGCTTCGTGGCGGCCGTCTGGCTGGTGCTGCCGGTGATCGGCCTTCTGGAGCGGGCCGGGCTGCAGGCCAGGGCGCGGGCGCTGGTGGCGCGGGTGCGGGCGGCGAGCGCCGGGCGGCTGCTGCTGGCCTACTTCGTCGTCCGCCAGGTCTCCGCGGCGCTGGGGCTGACCGCGCTCGGCGGCCACGCGCAGATGGTCCGCCCGCTGGTCGCCCCCATGGCCGAGGCGGCGGAGGCCACGCGCGAGGGGCGGGAGCCGACGTCCGAACGCCGCGACCACCTGCGGGCGCACGCCGCCGGAGCGGACAACGTGGCCGTCTTCTTCGGCGAGGACGTATTCGTCGCCATGTCGAGCGTCCTCCTGATCCGCGGCGTGCTGCAGGCGGGCGGGGTGGAGGTGGCGCCGCTCTCGCTCAGCGCCTGGGCGCTGCCCACGGCCGCGGCGGCGCTGCTGATCCACGGCGTGCGCCTGCTCCGGCTGGACCGGCCGCGGCCGTGATCGGTCTGCCCTTCGTCTACGCCCTGCTAGGGCTGCTGTTCGCGGGCGTGGCGGTGCTCTCGGCGCGCGACCTGTCCAACGCGAGGCGTTGGCGCAACGCGGCGTTCTGGGGGCTGCTCGCCGCGGCCTTCCTGCTGGGCGACCGCATGGGCGCGCTTGGAGCCGGGCTGCTGGTGCTCGTGCTGGCGGGGCTGGCGACGGCCGGGCTGGGGCGAGCCGCGCCGCCGGCCGCTGGATCCGGGCGCGCGGTCCGGGGCGGCGCGGCGCTGTTCCTGCCGGCGCTAGCCGTGCCCGTCGTGGCGCTCGCGGGGTCGCTGCTGCTGAAGGGCGCGAGCGTCGCCGGCCGGCCGCTGGTCGACGCCAAGCAGGTGACGGTGGTCAGCCTCGCCCTCGGCGTGCTGGCCGCGCTGGCCCTGCTCTGGCCCCTGGTGCGTCCGCGTCCGGCCGAGCCGGTGGACGCGGCGCGCGGCCTGCTGGACCAGATCGGCTGGGCGGCCGTGCTGCCGCAGATGCTGGCGGCCCTGGGCGCGGTGTTCGCCGCCGCCGGCGTCGGACGCGCCGTGGGCGAGGTGTTCGGAGCGTGGCTGCCGCTGACGACGCCCCTCGCGGCCGTCTGCGCCTACACGGCCGGCATGGCGGCGTTCACGGTGGTGATGGGCAACGCCTTCGCGGCCTTTCCGGTGATGACCGCGGCGGTGGGCCTGCCGCTGCTGGTCGGGCGCTTCCATGGCGACCCGGCGGTGGTCGGGGCCCTCGGCATGCTCAGCGGCTTCTGCGGCACGCTGGTCAGCCCGCTGGCGGCCAACTTCAACATCGTGCCCGTGGCGCTGCTCGGCCTGCCGGACCGCTGGGCGGTGATCCGGGTGCAGGCGCCCACCGCGGGGTTGCTGCTGATCGTGAACACCGCGCTGATGTATCTGCTGGCCTTCCCGCGCTAAGCGTCGGCGCATGACGACCGTGCTCACCCTAGAGCTGGGCGAGACCCTCGCCCGCGCAGCGCTGGGCCACGTGGGGCGGGAGTTCCCCCACAAGCTCGACCACGTGCTGGACGGCCCGGCCGACGCGCGCACGCCCCGCGAGCTGCACCCGATCTTCTTCGGCTCGTTCGACTGGCACAGCTGCGTGCACGGCTGGTGGACGCTGGCGCGGCTGGCCCGCCGCCTGCCCGACACGCCGCCGGCCGCCGAGATCGAGCGGCGGCTGGACGAGGCCTTCACCGAAGCCAACGTGGCGGGCGAGCTGGCCTACCTCGCCCGCCCGAGCAGCAGAGGCTTCGAGCGCCCCTACGGCTGGGCCTGGCTGCTGAAGCTGCACGAGGAGCTCGGGCTGCGGTTCGATGCGGCCGGGCGGCGGCGCGCGGAGGCGCTGCGTCCGCTGGCCGAGGCCTTCGCCGCCCGCTTCCGCGCCTTCCTGCCGCTGGCCGACTACCCGGTCCGGACCGGTGCGCACCTGAACACGAGCTTCGCCCTGCGGCTGGCGCTCGACTGGGCGCGCGCGCAGGGCGACGAGGCGCTGTGCGAGCTCGCCTGCGGCCGGCTGGTCGCCTGGCACGGGCAGGATCGCGCCGCCCAGGCCTGGGAGCCGGACGGGGACGCCTTCCTCTCGCCCACGCTGATGGAGGCGGCCGCCCTCCGCGCGGCGCTGAGCCCGGAGGGCTTCCGCATGTGGTTGGCGGAGTTCCTGCCCGACGCCGCCCGAAGCGCCCCGGCGACCCTGTTCGTCCCCGCCCGGGTCAGCGACCGCAGCGACGGCAAGATCGCGCACCTGGACGGGCTGAACCTCTCCCGCGCCTGGTGCTGGCGCGAGATCGCCGCGGGGCTGGAGGGCGACGACCCCGTGCGGGCGACGGCGCTCGCCGCGGCCGAGGACCACCTCGCCGCCAGCCTGCCGCACGTGACGGGCGACTACATGGGCGAGCACTGGCTGGCGTCGTTCGCGCTGCTGGCGCTGGAGGCCGCGCCGTGATCCCGGCTTCCCGTGCGGAATGCGAGGCGCTGGACGCGGCGGACCCGCTCGCCTTCGCCCGGGAGCGCTTCGACCTGCCCCCCGGCGTCACCTACCTGGACGGCAACTCCCTGGGCGTGCTCCCCCGCGCCACCGCCGCCCGGCTGGCGGACACGGCGGAGCGGGAGTGGGGGCGGGGGCTGATCGGCAGCTGGAACACCGCCGGCTGGTTCGACGCGCCGGCCCGCGTGGGCGCCCGGATCGCGCCGCTGGTGGGGGCCGATCCGGAGGGCGTGATCGTCGCCGACACCACCTCGGCCAACGTGTTCAAGCTGGCGTCCGCCGCCCTGCGGCTGCGGCCCGAGCGGCGCGTGATCCTGGCCGACGCCGGCGAGTTCCCCACCGACCTCTACATGCTCCAGGGCCTGGCCGAGCTGGTCGGCGCGGAGCTGCGGGCGCGGCCGATCGCCGAGCTCGGCGCCGAGCTGGACAGGGGCGAGGCGGCGCTCCTGGTGCTGAGCCACGTCAGCTACACACGCGGCGACCTGCGCGACATGCGCGCGTGGACGGCGCGGGCGCACGCCGCGGGCGCGCTCACGCTCTGGGACCTGAGCCACAGCGCGGGTGCGGTCGCAGTGGCGCTGGAGGCGTCCGGGGCCGACTTCGCCGTCGGCTGCGGCTACAAGTTCCTGAACGGCGGCCCGGGCGCGCCCGCCTTTCTCTACGTGGCGCCGCGCTGGCGCGAGCGGGCGGCCTCGCCGCTCGCGGGCTGGATGGGGCACGCCGAGCCCTTCGCCTTCGCGGGCGACTACGCGCCTGCCGCCGGCATGCGCCGCTGGCTGTGCGGCACCCCGCCGGTTCTCGGCATGGCCGCGCTGGAGGAGGGGGTGCGCACCTTCGACGGGGTGGATATGGAGGCGGTGTCGGCCAAGTCGCGCGTCCTCTCCGAGCTGTTCCTGGCGCGGGTGGAGGCCGGGGCCCCGGGCACCTTCCGCATCGATCCGCCGCCCGCCGAGGCTCGGGGGTCGCACGTGGTTCTCGGACATCCCGACGCCTACCCGCTCGTGCAGGCGCTGATCGAGGCGGGGGTGGTGGGCGACTTCCGCCGGCCCGACTGGCTGCGCTTCGGCTTCACGCCCCTGTACCTGTCCCATGTCGAGGTGTGGGACGCGGCGGAGACGGTGGTGCGCGTGCTCGCCGAGGGTCGCTGGCGCGAGCCGCGCTTCGCCGTGCGCGCCGCCGTCACCTGAAGGAGAACCGCCCGATGCAGCCGCTGTACGTGCAGATCAAGTGCGAGCTGGGCCGCGCCTACGAGGTGGCTGCCGCGATCGTGGACGGGCTGGAGGAGACCAGCGAGGTCTACACCACCAGCGGCTCCTACGACCTCCTGGCCAAGTTCTACATCCCGGAGGGCGAGAGCCCGGGCAAGTTCGTCAACGACAAGCTGCATCGGGTGCCCGGCATCCGCGACACCCACACCATCCTGGCCTTCCGCCTGTTCGGCGGCCGCAGCGGGCCGACGCTGGACGAGGGGTAGACGTCTCGTTCTCCCCCAATCGTGGGGGAGTACCGGCGAAGCCGGGGAGGGGGCCGGCCGGCCCAGCCGGGCGGAACGCGGGCAGACGCGTTTTCCGCGCTGTCGCGCGGCCCCTCCGTCGGCTTCGCCGCCACCTCCCCATCTGCGATGAGGAGGAACATCAAGCCAGCGCCGGGCGGTAGATCGTCGGCCGCCGCACGATCCACAGCACGCCGGCGATCAGCACCGGCGGGATCACCGCCCAGGGCAGGCCGAAGGCGCCCAGCATGGCCGTACCGGCCCAGCCGAACAGCACCAGCATCTCCAGAAAGCCCATCAGCCCGCCGCCGGAGCGCTGGCGGCGCATCATCTGCCTGCGGTCCGCGGGCTTGGCGTACCAGACGTTGAGCAGGCCCACGCTGGCCCAGGCGCACACCCCGCACACCAGCGCGGACAGCCCCGCCAGCGGCGCGACGTAGGCCAAGAGCGCGATCGGCAGGGCGGCGAGGACCGCCACCGGCCCCAGCGCCACCAGCAGCTTGGCGCGCACCACCTCCGGCCCCTGGATCGGGGCGGAGATGATCAGCTCGGGCGAGTCCTCCGCCGAGACCACCACCCACGCCAGGTTGCCCGCCAGCTGGCCGGTGAGGAATACAATCGGCCCCGCCGCCGCCGCGGCCAGCTCGCCCTTGAGCGCCCGCAGCACGATGAAGCCCAGCGGGATGAACCAAAGCATCTGGAGCAGCATCTGCGACAGCAGCCAGGGGTCGCGGATCAGGAGCCGCCAGTCCTTGCGCGCCAGGGTGCGCAGAGGGCCGCCGGCGAAGCGCAGCTTGTCCGCCGCGGCCGCGCGCCGCCGGGTGGGACCGGAGCCGGACACCGACACGCCCGCCGCCGCCGCCGCGTCGGCCCCGAAGCGCCGGCCGGTGGAGGCGGTCACCAGGTAGAAGGCGGCCACGCAGATCAGCGTCACGGCCAGCAGCGGCAGGGGCTCCCCCAGGATCGCCCGGGCCGGCCAGCTGTAGAGCGCGTTCCGGTCGAAGCTCGTATGCTGCAGGTCGCCGCCGAGCCGCTCGGTCAGCGCGCGCCACTGGTCGCGCCCCAGCACGTTGCGCGCTTGGCCCGCCAGGAAGGCGCTGGCGCCGATCAGGGCGGCGAGCACCTGCGCCACCATCCGCGTGCGCTTGGGCCCCAGCACGCGGAACAGCGCCATGGCCAGGGCCAGCCCCGCTGCGGTGGCCAGGAGCGCGAGATCGGCGACCACCACGTAGACCGCCAGCCACTTGAAGTCGCCGCGCAGGGCCAGCGGGATCAGCAGCGCCGAGGCGAGCAGCAGGTACAGCAGCGACGAGGTCACCGCGATGCCGAGCGCTCGCACCGTGAGCACCCGCCCGGGCGGCAGCGGGGAGGACAGCAAGAGGTCCAGGTCGTTGCGCTCGAAGAAGGCCTGGGTCGCCAGCGTCAGCGCCTGCGCCAGCATCAGCGTGAACAGGGCGGCCTCGGCCACCTCCAGCCCGAGCAGCAGCAGCGGGTGGCGCGGCAGGTCGCGGCCCGCGATCACGCCCGACAGCATCCAGCCGCCGAAGAAGGCGAAGCCCACCAGCACCGTCAGCCCGATGATCAGCCGGATCGGCCGCGACTGCCCCTTGCGCAGGGCGAAGTTGCGATAGGCGACGCGAACCTCGTGCACCAGGAGCCAGGGGATCGACCCTGGCGGGAAGAATCGCATCACGCCGCGGCCTCCTCGCCCGCGGGGTGGGCGACCAGCTGCAAGAACAGGTCCTCCAGCGTGGCGCCCTGGCGGCCGGCGCGGCCGCGGAGTTCGTCGAGCGTGCCCTCGGCGCGCAGCTTGCCGGCCTGGATCACGCCGATGCGGTTGGCCATCCGCTCCGCCACCTCGAGGATGTGCGTGGTCAGGATCACCGTGGCCCCGCCGCGCACGCGCTCGGTCAGCAGGTCCTTCACCTGGCGGGCGGCGGCGGCGTCCAGGCCCGTCAGCGGCTCGTCGAGGATCAGGAGGCGCGGGTCGTGGATCAGCGCGCCCGCCAGCACCGTCTTCTGCTTCATGCCGCGGCTGAAGCCCTCGCAGCGCTCGCCGCGCTTGTCCCACAGGTCGAGCCACTCCAGCAGCTCCTGGGCGCGGCGGCGCGCGGCGGCGCTCTCCACGCCCCACAGGCCGGCGACGAACTCCAGGTACTCGAGCGCGGTGAGCTTGTCATAGAGCAGGGGCTCGTCGGGCAGCCAGGCGATCAGGCGCTTGGCCGACACCGAGTCCGCCAGGGCGTCCACGCCGAACACGCGGATGGAGCCGCCGTCGGGCTTGAGCAGGCCGGTGACCATGCGCAGCGTGGTGGTCTTGCCCGCGCCGTTCGGGCCGAGCAGCGCGTAGAGCTCGCCCGCGCGGACGGTCAGGTCGAGATCGTCCACCGCCGGCCGATTGTAGGTCTTGCGCAAGGCCCGCAGCTGCAGCGCGTCGGCTCCCGACGTCGCGCTTCCTTCCGTCATCGTCACGCACCCCCGACTCCCCGCGACCGGGCGGGGGCGCGGCACACAATCACGAGCCCGCGCATCCGTCGACGTGCAGGCGCGTGACCGGCTTGCGGCGAACGGGCGCGGGCGGCAAGGGTGCGGCATGGCCCTCGCGTTCCTCCTCGCCGCCGCCGCCGCGGCCTCCGCCCCTTCGCCCACGCCCTCGCCGCAACGGCCGGAGCTGCGGGCCATCGCCGCCGAAGTGCGCCCCGCCGAGCTGCGCGCCACGGTGGAGGCGCTCGTCAGCTTCGGCACCCGCCACACGCTCTCCGGCGTGCAGGGCCCGGCGCGCGGCATCGCCCCCGCGCGCGACTGGACGGCGGGACGCTTCGGCGAGATCGCGCGCGCCTGCGGCGGCTGCCTGGAGGTCGTCCGCCCCTCGCAGCGCGTGAGCGGGAACCGCATGCCCAAGGAGGGCGCCGTGGTGGAGGACGTCGTCGCCGTCCAGCGCGGGACCACCGACCCGGGCCGCGTGGTGGTCATCTCCGCCCACATCGACAGCCGCGTCACCGACGTGATGAACGCCACGGCCGACGCCCCGGGCGCCAACGACGACGGCTCCGGCGTCGCGGCGGTGATCGAGGCGGCGCGAGTGCTCAGCAAGCGCAAGTTCCCGGCGACGGTGGTCTACGCCGTGCTCTCGGGCGAGGAGCAGGGGCTCCTGGGCGGCAAGGTGCTGGCCGACCACGCGCGGGCGCAGGGCTGGCGCGTGGAGGCGGCGCTCAACAACGACATCATCGGCAACACCACCGGCCAGAACGGCGCGCGAGACGATCGCACGGTGCGCGTCTTCTCCGAGGGCACCAAGTCGGTGGAGACCTTCGAGGAGGGCCGGCGTCGGCGCGCCACCGGCGGCGAGATGGACAGCCCCTCGCGCAACCTGTCCCGCTGGATCGAGGGCCTGTCCACGCCCGACCTGCGGGTGCGCATGATCGCGCGGCTGGACCGCTACGGCCGCGGCGGCGACCAGACGCCCATGCTGGAGGCCGGCTTCCCCGCCGTGCGCCTCACGGAGAGCGTGGAGAACTGGGACCGCCAGCACCAGGACCTGCGCCCCGGATACGGCGACCTCACCGCCGGCGTGGACTTCCCCTACCTGGCCAAGGTCACGCGCCTGAACGCCATGGCGCTGGCCGCGCTCGCCTGGGCGCCGTCGCCGCCGGAGGGCCTGAAGGTGGAGGGCGCGCTGAAGGACGACACCACCGCGACCTGGACCGCCTCGCCCGGCGCCGCGCGCTACCGCGTGTGGTGGCGCGACAGCCTCGATCCGCGGTGGACGCACAGTCAGGACGCCGGCGCGGCGACGACCGCGGTGGTCAAGGACCGGGTGATCGACGACTGGCTGTTCGGCGTGCAGGCGATCTCGGCCGACGGCTGGGCCAGCCCCGTCGTCTACCCCGGCGTGGCCGGCGCCTTCGTCTCGGCCTCGCCGCCGCCCAAGCCGTGACGCCCTGGACGCTGCGCCGGGCGGGCCCCGGCGACGCGGAGGCGCTCGCGCTGGTCGGCGCGGCGACCTTCCTGGAGACCTATGCCGGCGAGATGTCGGGCGCCGACATCGTCGCCCACTGCGCCACACGCCACGCCGCCTCCCTCTACGCCGCTTGGCTGGCGCAGGGCTGGCCCGTCTGGCTGGCCGAGGCGCCGCAGGGCGCGCCGGTGGGCTACGCCGTGCTCGCCGAGCCCGACATCCCGCAGCGCAAGCCGGGCGACCAGGAGCTGAAGCGCATCTACGTCCTCTCCCGCCTGCACGGCTCCGGCGCGGGCCAGGCGCTGTTCGCCGCCGCGGTGGAGGAGGCGAGGGCGCGCACCGCTCCCCGCCTGCTGCTGGGCGCTTACGCCAGGAACCACCGCGCCCGCGCCTTCTACCGCCGCGTGGGCTTCCAGGAGATCGGCTCGCGCACCTTCACCGTGGGCGCGACCATCTTCGACGACGACGTGGTCATGGCGCTGGCGCTCTGAAGCGCGTCAGGTTGCGCGCCTCAGAACCGCGTGGAGACGCCGAAGAAGGCGCCGATCCGGTCGGAGGCGCGGGTCAGGCCGAGGCTCACGCCCGCGTCCAGCTGCAGGTTGGGCCGCAGCCTGTAGGTGACGCCGGTGTTGTAGCTGGCCGTCTCGCCGCCCGCGGGGTCGTTGCGGTTCAGCTCCAGCGCCACCTCGTGGAAGGTCCCGAACCGCTCGGTCCAGTCGGCGCTCAGCGAGGCGGAGGCCAGCACCACCGCCGCGTAGCCGCGGTCGAGGTCCTCGCGCCGGGCGACCACGCCCAGGTTGGCGCCCAGGCTGAAGCGTCCGCCGAGCGCCACGTCGAACGGCAGGATCACCCCGCCGCCCACGCCCGCGCTGCCGATCCCGTTCCGGCGGTCGGTGGGGATGTCGATGAAGGGGATGATCCCGAAGGCGGTGTCGCCCTTGTCCTTCACACCGTCCGGCCCCCACAGGTTCAGCTTGGCGCGCAGGGTGACGTCGCCCGGCCCCTCCTCGGCGGGCCCGCCGTCCGAGACGGTGTTGCGGCCGTACGGCCGCAGGAAGATGTTCGCCTCCAGGCGGGGCGTCAGGCCGACGCGCAGCTCGGTGGTCCCGACCTCCCAGCTCTCGGTGCGCACGCCGCCGGCGTCCTTGCCCGCGCGCGTCCAGCCGACGCCGGTGGTCTCGATCTGCAGACGGCCCGGCTCCACCGTGTAGGGACTCTCGGTGGTGTCCGGACGGTCGGTGGAGAACTCGCGCGTGAACGGCTTCGACTGGGCCAGCGCCGCGGCCGGCGACAGCAGCGCGCAAGCGACGGCCAGGGCCAGCCGGCTCACGCGCCCGCGCCCAGGGCGGCCGCACCGGCGATCGCCCTTGCGGCGGCGAGGGGACGGGCAAGGCGCATGAGAGCTCCGGAAGCGCAGGGCTGGCCGCGCCGGCTAGCACGCGCCGCGCGCCGCCGTCACCGTGTCACAGGCTGGAGAGCAGCCCCGGCTGGGTCGCGTCCAGCTTGAAGCTGGGGGGCGGCGCGGTGCGTGTCACCGCGTTGCGCCGCGCCACCTTGGCCGCGCGCGCCAGGCCCACCTTGGCCAGCGACACCGGGCCGAAGCCCGACTGCACGCGCGGCTGCAGCCCCGCGTTCCGGCGCAGCAGGGCGTTGGCGTAGATGACGTTGGTGCGCATCAGCGCCTCGGGCGTCATGTACTCGAGCGAGAGCGACACGTTCAGCATGGGGCCGTTCACCACCCGGTGCGGGGCGTTCTGGCGCCAGGAGACCATGTCGCCGGGCGTCATGTGGAACACCTGGGCGCGCACGTCCCAGGCCGGGTCGTAGTCGACCTGCTCGGCCGTCTCCTTCAGCACGATGCGCTCCAGCTGCTCCTCCTCCACGAAGGGCGCGTAGGGCGGGTAGACGTAGAGGGTCTTCTCGCCCCGCAGACCCCACAGGGTCACCGGCGGCACGTCCAGGTGGTAGAAGACCTGCGCGTTCGGCGAGGAGATCAGCAGGCCCACGTCGCGCTTGAAGGTGCGCAGGCCCGGCACGTGCCGCTCCAGCTCGCCGAACACTTCGTCGGAGAGGGCGGCGTACTCGATCAGGTGATCGTTGGCCGCGCGCATGTTGAGCCACAGCCGGCCCGTCTTGGTGGCTTCCAGCAGGCGCGAGCCCGTCATGTTGCCCAGCGCCGAGCCGCGGCGCCAGCTGCCCCGGTCAACCGGGTCGTCGCCCATGGTGAAGACGCCCAGGCGCTCGCGGGGGAAGCGGTCGAGTACCTCCTCCAGGCCCTCCTCGGAGAACATGGGGCGCTCGTGCAGGGTGTGGCGCAGCGCCACCTCCTCGCGGCCGAAGCGCGCGGCGCGCTCGGCGTCCCAGTGGACCAGGGGGGGCGGGTCGAAGGGGGAGTGGGTCATGGGGTTCAGGCCTCCGAAGCCGGGGCGCGCCCGCCGGAAGGCAGGCGCTTCTTCATGTCGGTGAGGGCCAGGGCCACGCCCTGGATCCGGCCGGCCAGCGTGGGCTCGGCCTGCGCGATGTGGTCCAGCCGGCGCTGAACGCGGGCCAGGAGCTCGGGGCGGCGGCTGGCGCCGGGCGAGGCGGCCGGGGCGCGGACCTCGGCGGAGCCGTGCGCCAGCTCCTCCTCGTGGTCGGCGAATACGGTCTTGTAGTGCGCGCTGCCGCCGGAGAGCTCGTAGCGCTCCAGCCCGGCCTCGGGCATGGCCCGCACGGCCATGGACAGGAACACGAGCCCTGGCGAGGCGTGGGCCCAGTCCGGGTCGTAGGCGGCGAGCCACGGATGGTACACCGCGCCCGCCTGGGCGCCGAAGTGCGCGGCGATCACGCGGCCCCGCGCACGCAACGTGACCAGCAGGCCGCGGAAGTCGGGCTCGGCCCGGCGGTGCAGGGCGGACATCATGGCCCGGCTCCACTCGGGGTGCAGCACGTCGTGCAGGCCGGTGCGGCGGAACTGCTCGCGCTTCCAGCGGATCAACAGGTCGAGGGCGTCGGCGGAGGTGTCGCCGAAGGTGAGCTCCAGCGGCCCTTCCTCGCGGTCGAGCTTGTGCTCCAGCCGGCGGATGTTCTTGAAGCGCTTGGGGCTGCCTGCGCGCAGGCGCTCCCAGTAGGCCTCCCCCGCATCGACAGGGGCGACGGCGTAGGCCGGGTCGGCTCCGTCCAGCACGGCCCCGCCGAACACGCCGTGCGGGTCGGTCAGGGCGGTGAAGCGGAAGGCGCGCAGGCGGGCGGCGGCCAGCGCCTCGCGCCAGCCGAAGCCGGGGGAGGGGCCCGTGACCAGGGCGTGCCGGTCGGACCAGGGCGCCCCCGCGGGCCGGCCCAGCCCGCCGGGCCGGCGGTGGTGCGCCAGGAAGCCCACCGTCTCGCCGCCGCGGCGGAACACCGCCACGTGCGCATCGGCCCGCACCTCGCCCACCAGCCGCGCGAACGCCGGACCCATGAGGGGCGAGGCGAACTCCGGCGTCGTCGCCAGCATGTCGCGCCAGGCCCGCACGTCGTCCTGGGTCAGGGCGTCGGGTCGAAGGATGTCGGCCTGTAGCATGCTGGGGCGCCCGCCTCGGTTCGGCGGGGTGGAGCGCAAGCGGCGTGCCGCGCCCCGCCATGCGTCCGGACTGCAAACTTTCGCCTGTTGGAGGGGCGGGACGCCGCCGCTATGACGCGGGGCCGTGACCTCCCCTCCCGCCGCTTCCTTCCGCCTGGGGCCGCGGCTCGCACTGGCAGCCGCCGTGCTGGCGCTGGCGGGCTGCGCCAAGAAGAAGCCGCCGCCGCCGCCGCCGCCCGTCGTGGCCGCCGCCGTCCCGCTGCAGCGCCCGATCGTGGACTGGGACGACTACGTCGGTCGGTTCGAGGCGGTGCAGGCGGTGGAGGTGCGGCCGCGCGTCTCCGGCTACCTGCAGAGCGTCGCCTTCCGCGACGGGCAGGAGGTGCGCCGGGGCCAGCTGCTGTTCGTGATCGACCCTCGGCCGTACCAGGCGGCGCTGGACCAGGCGCGCGCCCAGGTGGCGCGCCAGCAGGCGACGCTGGCCAACGCCCGTCTGGAGAGCGAGCGCGCGCAGAAGCTGTTCGACGCCCGCGCGATCAGCCAGCAGGAGCTGGCGGCGCGCCAGGCCACCGCCCAGCAGTCGGTCGCCGACCTCGCCGCCGCCCAGGCCACCGCCCGCACCGCCGCGCTCAACCTGGCCTTCACGCGGGTGACCGCGCCGATCTCCGGCCGCGTCTCCGACCGGCGCTTCGCCGTGGGCAACCTCGTGGCGCAGGACACCTCCGTCCTGACCACGCTGGTGGACCTCGACCCGATCCGCTTCAGCTTCGAGGGCGCCGAGGGCCTCTACCTCAAGTACCAGCGGCTGAACCGGGAGGGCGGGCGCGCCTCCTCCCGCTTGCGCGCCAACCCGGTCGAGGTGCGCCTGCAGGACGAGCAGGAGTACCGCTGGCGCGGGCGGATGGACTTCGTTGACAACGCGCTCGACACCAACAGCGGCACCATCCGCGGCCGCGCGGTGATCGCCAACCCGGACGGCTTCCTCACGCCCGGCCTGTTCGGCCACATGCGCCTGCTGGGCTCGCCGCCCTACACCGGCCTTCTGCTGCCGGACTCGGCGGTCTCCACCGACCAGACGCACCAGGTCGTGCGGATCGTGGGCAAGGACGGCAAGCTGGCCCAGCGCGTGGTGCAGACCGGGCCGGTGGTGGACGGCCTGCGCGTGATCCGCGGCGGCATCGGCCCCGAGGACAAGGTGGTGATCGCCGGGGCCGCCCAGGCCAAGCCCGGCCAGGCCGTGCGGGTGAAGCAGGTGCGGATCACCCCGCCCGACCCGGGCCAGGAGCCGCCGCCCTACGTCCTGCCGCCCTCCAGCTCCGCCCAGGCGGCGGGCGGGGGGCGCTGAGCGGTGCGCTTCGGCCACATCTTCATCGACCGGCCGGTGCTGGCGGCCGTCATCTCGATCCTGGTGACCATCCTCGGGATCGTCGCCTATCCCACCCTGCCCATCGCCCAATATCCGGAGATCGTGCCGCCCACGGTGACGGTGACGGCCACCTACCCGGGCGCCAGCGCGGAGACGCTGGCCGATACGGTGGCCAACCCGCTGGAGCAGCAGATCAACGGCGTCGAGAACATGCTCTACATGTCCTCGCAGTCGACGGGCGACGGCCGCGTCCAGATCACGGTGACCTTCAAGCTCGGCACCGACCTGAACGTGTCGCAGGTGCTGGTGCAGAATCGGGTGGCGAACGCCCAGCCGCGCCTGCCGCAGCAGGTGCAGGCCACGGGCGTGATCGTGCGCAAGAGCTCGCCCGACTTCCTGCTGGGCATCCACTTCTTCTCGCCGGACAACTCGCTGGACCGGAACTACGTGGCGAACTTCGTCACGCTGAACGTGCGCGACCAGGTGCTGCGCACGCAGGGCGTGGGCGACGTGATCCAGCGCGGGCAGCGCGACTATTCCATGCGCATCTGGATCGACCCCGACCGGGCGGCGGCGCGCAACCTCACGGCCGGGGAGGTCGTCGCCGCCCTGCAGAGCCACAACGTGCAGGTCGCGGCCGGCAACCTGAATGCGCCGCCCTACGGGCCGGGCGCCAGCGGCTACCAGATCAACATCCAGGCGCTGGGCCGGCTGCAGACGCCGCAGCAGTTCTCCGACATCGTCATCAAGCGCGACGAGCAGGGCCGCCTCACCAAGGTGTCGGACGTGGCGCGCGTGGAGATCGGCGCGCAGGACTACACGAGCGAGGCGCTGATCGATAACCGCGACGCGGTGCTGCTGGGCGTG
This sequence comes from uncultured Caulobacteraceae bacterium, assembly GCA_964244065.1. Classification (GTDB taxonomy): domain Bacteria; phylum Pseudomonadota; class Alphaproteobacteria; order Caulobacterales; family Caulobacteraceae; genus JASLDZ01. The sequence continues at coordinate 397,851 of CAXTHH010000001.1, forward strand.
CTGCAGCTGCCGGGGTCCAACGCGCTGCAGGCCGCGGAGTCGGTCAAGGCGACCGTCGCCCGCATCATGAAGGACGCGCCGCCGGGCCTAGGCTACCGCATCGCCTACAACCCCACCGAGTTCATCGGCCAGTCCGTCGAGGCGGTGGAGCACACCCTGTTCGAGGCGGTCATCCTGGTGGTGATCGTCGTGGTGCTGTTCCTGCAGACCTGGCGGGCCTCGATCATCCCCATCGTGGCCATCCCCGTGTCGCTGATCGGCACCTTCGCCGTCATGAAGGCGTTCGGGTTCAGCCTGAACAACCTGTCGCTGTTCGGGCTGGTGCTGGCCATCGGCATCGTCGTCGACGACGCCATCGTGGTGGTGGAGAACGTGGAGCGGCACCTGGAGGAGGGGGCCACCCCGCGCGACGCCGCCTACGCCACCATGGACGAGGTGGCGGGCGCCCTCATCGCCATCGCCCTGGTGCTGACCGCCGTGTTCGTGCCCGCCGCGCTGATCACGGGGATCACCGGCCAGTTCTACCGCCAGTTCGCCCTGACCATCGCCTCGGCCACGCTGATCTCGCTGCTGGTCTCGCTGACGCTCTCGCCGGCGTTGGCCGCCCTGGTGCTGCGGCCGCACTCCGCCAAGAAGCACGGCGTGTCCAAGCCTTGGGAGCGGCCGTTCCAGGCTTTCGGGCGCGGGTTCAACCGCGGCTTCGAGCGGCTGTCGAAAGGCTACTCCGGCCTGGTGGGACGGCTGACGCGCCTGCCCGTCGTCATGATGGCGATCTACGCCGTGCTGCTGGCGCTGACGGCCTGGCGCGTCGTGGCGACGCCCACCGGCTTCATCCCCGCGCAGGACCAGGGCAACCTGATCGTGGCGGCGCAGCTGCCCGCCGGGGCCTCGCTCCAGCGGACCCGGGCGGTGGCCGAGGAGATCACCCGGCGCATCATCAAGGCGCCCGGCATCAACGCGGTGGCTTCCAACATCGGGGTTGAGCCGACCACCAACACCCAGGCCCCCAACTCCCTGCAGCAGTTCGTGACGCTCCGCCCGTTCGAGGAGCGCAACAAGGACGGCGTCAAGCTGGCCGGGATCATCGCCGACCTGCAGAAGCGCACCGCCGGCATCCTGGACGCGCAGGTGCGCGTGCTGCCGCCCCCGCCCGTCCGCGGGCTCGGCAGCGCCGGCGGCTTCAAGATGATCGTGCAGGACCGCAACAAGGCCGGCTACCCGCAGCTGGAACAGGCGGCGCAGGCCTTCGCCAACCAGGCGAGCGAGACGGGCGAGATCAACCGCGCCTTCATCACCTTCTCGACCAAGACGCCGCGCCTGTTCGCCGACATCGACCGCGACAAGTCGGAGATGCTGGGCGTGCCGAACGAGAACGTGTTCGGTGCGCTGCAGACCTACCTCGGCTCCACCTACATCAACGACTTCACCTTCCTGGGCTACACCTACCAGGTGCGGGCGCAGGCCGACTGGCCGTGGCGGCGCGACGAGGGCGACGTGCTGCAGCTGAAGACGCGCTCGGCCTCCGGGGCCATGGTCCCGCTCGGCGCGGTGATGACGCTCAAGCGCATGACCGGGCCCTATCGCGTGCTCCGCTACAACCTCTATCCCGCCGCCGAGGTGCAGGGCGATGCGGCCGAGGGCGTGTCCACGGGCACGGCGCTCAAGGCGATGGAGACCTCGGCGCAGAAGAACCTGCCCTCGGGCTTCGGCTACGAGTGGACGGAGATCGCCTACCAGCAGCAGACCGCGGGCTCGACCGGCAGCATCGCCTTCGGCATGGCGGTGGTGTTCGCCTTCCTGCTTCTGGCCGCGCTCTACGAGAGCGTGACCCTGCCCATGGCCGTGATCCTGATCGTGCCCATGTGCATCCTGGCCGCGCTGTTGGGCGTGACCGCCCGCGGGCTAGACAACAACATCCTGACCCAGGTGGGCCTGATCGTGCTGGTGGGGCTGGCGGCCAAGAACGCCATCCTGATCGTGGAGTTCGCCAAGCAGGGCGAGGAGCTGCATGGCCTCTCGCGGTGGGACGCGGCCAAGGAGGCGGCGCGCACGCGGCTGCGGCCGATCCTGATGACCAGCCTGGCCTTCATCCTGGGCGTGGTCCCGCTGGCCTTCGCCAAGGGGGCCGCCTCGGAGATGCGCCAGGCGCTCGGCACCGCCGTGCTGTTCGGGATGATCGGCGTGACCGTGTTCGGCCTGATCTTCACGCCCGTGTTCTACGTCGTGTTCCGCGCCCTGGCCGAGAAGCTCCCGAAGCCCAAGGCCAAGCCGCCGGAGGCGCCCACCACGCGCGGCACGCCGGAGGGCGTCTTCCCGTGAGGCGCGCGCTTTCGGGCGCGGTCGCCGCGCTGGCGGTGGCCGGCTGCACGGTGGGGCCGCGCTACCGCACCCCCTCGCTCGCGCCCGTGACCCCCTCGGCCTTCGCGGAGGCCAACCAGGCCAGCACCAGCCAGCCGCCGCCCGGTCGCTGGTGGCGGCTGTACGACGACGCCGCGCTCGACCGTTACGTGGAGCGGGCGCTCACCCGCAACACCGACCTGCGCCAGGCCGCCGCCGCCCTGGCCGAGGCGCGCGGCGTGCTCGACGAGGCGCGCGCCGGCCGCTTCCCGTCCACCACCGTCTCCACATCGGTCACACGCAGCCGCAGCTCCACAGTGACGGGCGCGGCCGCGGGGGCGGCGGCAGGCGGCGCGGCCGGGGGCGGGGCGGGAGGCTCCACCTCCACCGGCGGCTCGGCCGGCGGCGGCTCCGGCGCGGGCGCCGGGGGCGGGGCGGGGAGCACCACCGGCGCGAGCACGACCAACCCTGTGCCGCGCACCATCTCCTCGGTCGGCTTCGGCGCCACCTACGAGATCGACCTGTTCGGCCGCATCCAGCGGGGCATAGACGCCGCCCGCGCCGACGTGGAGACGCAGGTCGCCGCGCAGGACCTGGCGCGCACCGCCGTGGCCGCGGAGACCACGCGCGCCTACCTGGGCGCCTGCACCGCCGCCCAGCAGTCGGCCGTGGCGCTCGACAACTTCCGCCTGGTGAGCTCCAGCCTGGAGATCATCACGCGCCAGCGCGACCTGGGCGCGGCCAGCGACTACGACGTGGCCAACGTCCGGGCGCTGCTGGAGCAGGCGCGCGCCACGCTGCCGCCGCTCGACGCCCAGCGCCGCGCCGCGCTCTACGCGCTGGCGGTGCTGCTGGGCGACCCGCCCGAGCAGGTCCCGCCCGAGGCCGCCGCCTGCACGGCGCCGCCGCCGCTGGTCTTCCCCGTGCCGGTGGGCGACGGTGCGAGCCTGTTGGCGCGCCGGCCCGACGTGCGGGCGGCCGAGCGCCGGCTGGCGTCCGCGGTCTACAACATCAACGTGGCCACCGCGGACCTGTACCCGACCGTGACCCTGTTCGGCTCCATCTCCACCTCCGGCACGCGGCTGGGCGACCTCGGCCGGCGGCCGAACACCGCGTTCAGCTTCGGCCCGCTCCTGACCTGGGACTTCCCCAACCTGATCGCCGCCCGCGCCCGCGTGCGCCAGTCCGAGGCGCGCGCCCAGGGCGCCCTCGCCGACTTCGACGGCACGGTGCTGGTGGCCCTGCGCGACTTGGAGCAGGCGCTGGCCACCTACGGCGGCGAGCTCGACCGCCGGGCCGCGCTCCTCGCCGCCCGCGAGGCGGCGGCCGAGGCCAACCGGCTGGCGGGCGTGCGGGCGGAGGGCGGGGCCATTTCCTTCCTCGACGCGCTCACCGTGCAGCGCACGCTGGTCGCCGCCCAGGCCGACCTGGCGCAGAGCGAGGCCGCGCTGGCGGCGAACCAGATCGCCGTGTTCCGGGCTCTCGGCGGCGGCTGGGAGGAGGCGCCGGCGATCCCGACCCGCCCCCTCCCGCAGAAAGCGCGCTGACCGACGGGTCGCCCGGGGCCGCTGTACATCAGCCAGGATGCGACAGGCATCCTGGTGATGGACCAGTGGACCAGCAAGGCGAGCGTCTCCTCGCGGCGGCTGGCCTTCAAGGGCAGGGACAAGAATGGCGCCTTCATCGACTCCAGCAACAACGGCGACGCCTTTTCGGTCATCCGCTGACCGGCTGTCGGCGCTCCTCGCCACGGCGCTCCTGCTGTCCGCCGGCGCAGCGCAGGCGGCGGCGGTCCCGACCTGTCCCGCACGCATCGAGACCGCCCAGAGCGCCGTTGCGCCCGACGGCTGGACGGCCGAACGATCCGCTTCGACCAAGGCGCTCTCAGAGATCGGCTTCTTCGACGGGCCGGTGGCGAACAAGGTCCAGCTCGCGCCCTCCGGCGAGACGGGGCGGGGTGCGACGCGCGCGTCGGTCTGGAGCTTCACCGGCACGGAGCGCGAGCTGCGTCTCGCCTGCCTGTATCGCGGGACGGACATCGTGCTCACGCGCCCCCTGCCAGCCGGCCTGCGGCGCTGCACGGTGGCGATAGACCCGCGCAGTCCCGTCGTGCGGCCCGAGGCGCTGAGCTGCCGCTAGGCCGCGCTACTTGACCACCGGCAGCCACACGGCGCTGCCCCGCTTCACGGTGACGGTGGCCTTGCGGTAGTCCGCCGGCTTGGCGTCGAAGATGTTGGCCACGTAGGTCTGCGGGTTCCGGTCGTAGAGCGGGAACAGCGTCGACTGCACCTGCACCATGATCCGGTGACCGGGCAGGACCACATGGTTCACCTGGGGCAGCACGAACCTGTAGTGCTGGTCGGTGTTGGCCGGGATGGCGCTCGGCTTGGAGAAGCTCTGGCGATACCGGCCGCGGAAGATGTCGGTGGCGATCGGGAACTGGTAGCCGCCGAGCTCGGGCTGGTTCGGATGCTCGGGCGGATAGACGTCGATCAGCTTCACGACGAAGTCGCCGTCCGTGCCCGTCGTCGCCGCGATCAGGTCGGCCACCGGACCGCCGCGCAGGGTCACCGCCTCGGTGAGGGCGGGGGTGCTGTAGGTCAGCACGTCTGGCCGGCCGTCCACGAACCGCTGGTCGCGCACCAGCCACGTGCGCCAGGCGTCGCCGTCCGAGAACTTCACCGGCCGCGGCAGGTAGGTGACCGGCTTGGCCGGATCGCTGACGTAGCTGTCGCCGCCCGCGCTAGCCGGCTTGGAGAAGCCCAGGCCGCCCTCCGCCTGCAGGTAGATCGGCGTCAGGCTGGTCTGGCAGCCGCTTTCGCAGGCGATCGGCCAGGTGTCGAACCGCTCCCACCGGTTGGTGGCGGCGTTGTAGACGGTGGCCCGCGCTAGGTTGGCCTGACCGCGGCCGCGCAGGTGCTCCTCGAAGAAGGGCAGCACCATCTCGCGCCGGAACTGCAGGGCGGTGTCGCCCGACCACTTGAACGGGCCGAGGCTCCAGCCGTCGCGGTTCACCTGGCTGTGGAACCAGGGGCCCATCACCAGCCAGTTGTTGCCCTCGCGCCCGGCCGCCTTGAGCGCGGCGTAGGTCTTGTTGGCGCCCCACATGTCCTCCTGGTCCCACAGGCCCTGCTCCCAGAGCGTGGGGACCGTGTTGGCCTTGGCGGCCACCATCAGCTTGTCGAGCGCCTGGCCCTGCCAGAACGCGTCGTAGGCGGGGTGCTCCATCATCCGCTTGGCCCAGGGCAGCTTGTCGAGGCCCTTGGATCGCGCGTAGTCCCCTGCGCTGCCCGCCTTCAGGAAGGTCTCGTAGTCGTCCAGACCGTCGCGCTGCACGCCCTCGCCGGCGCCCGCCTGCGCCGTCTGGCTCTTGGTGTAGTCGAAGTTCGGCTGGCGAAACGCGCCGTAGTGGAACCAGTCGTCGCCCATCCAGCCGTCGATCATGGGGCTTTCGGGCACCGCCGCCTTGAGCGCCGGGTGCGGGGCCAGCAGCGCCATCACCACCGTGAAGCCTTCGTAGGACGAGCCGATCATGCCTACGCGCCCGTTGTTGCCGGGCGTGTTCTTCACCAGCCAGTCGATGGTGTCGTAGGCGTCGGTGACGTGGTCGACCTTGGTAGGGTTCAGCGGCCCGATCGGCGGCCGCGTCATCACGTACTGTCCCTCAGAGCCGTACTTGCCCCGCACGTCCTGGTAGACGCGGATGTAGCCGTGGGTGACGTAGTCCTCGTCGGCGAGCGGCAGCACGCCCAGCATCGTCGGACTGTCCGCCCGCTCCGCCCGCTTCTTGGCGTTGTAGGGCGTGCGCGTCAGGACGATGGGCGCGTCCTTAACGCCCTTGGGCGAGACGATCACCGTGTAGAGCCTGGTTCCGTCGCGCATGGGGATCATCTCCACGCGCTTGACGTAGTCGTAGCCCTCCACCGACGGCTTGTAGGTTCCGGGGATGTCGTTGCCGGCGGTCGGGCCGGCGTTCACGGGTGCGACCTCGGCGTCCTTCGCGGGCGAGGCCCTGCCGGAGGAGCTCGCGGCCGCGTCCTTGGCCGGCGTGTTGGGCGGCGTCTGCGCCCCGGCCCGGGCCCACGCCGCGCCCGTCAGCGCCAGCACCGCCGTCGCCGCCATCAAGGTCCGCCGCATCGTCCATCCCCCGCGCAAGAGCCGCGATCCAGGCACGATCCCGACCCTGCGCGCAAGCGGCCCTGCGGCGCCTCGCGCGTGGACTCGCCGGTGGCGCGGTCCAAGCTCGTCCGCGGTGCAGAGACGCCCAGACACGTTCCACAGCCGCAGAACGCTCACCGAGTCCGCGGCCCGGGAGACGCTGGGCGCGTTCCTGGCCGAGGTGGCGTGAGCACTGCGATCAGGGCCTCATCCCGCGGTCTCCGGACGGCCCTCCGTGGGCTCCCCCGTCTGCGGGTCGGTGCGGGTCTTGGTCGTGGTCGAGCTGCCTTCCGAGCCGGCGGGCTCGTTGGCGTTGCGCCCATTCGTCTTCTGCGCCTCCTGCTCGGTGGTGTAGGGGCGGGGGCGGTGATCGTCGGCGGGCATGGGAGGGCTCCTTCGCGGACCTAACGCGCCGATCGGCCGCCGGTGGCGTGGCCGCGGACGGGCCGCTATATCCGCCCCGTCCATGAACCCCGCCCTCTCCGACCCGCGCCTGCGCAAGCTGAACTTCCGCGCCTGGCGCCGGGGCTTCCGCGAGGCCGACCTGATCGTGGGCGCCTTCGCCGACGCCGAGCTGCCGGCCATGGACGCCGCCGACCTCGACCGCTTCGAGGCGCTGCTGGAGGTTCCCGACGGCGACCTCTACGACTGGATCGTCGGGCGCGCGGAGCCGGCGCCCGAGCACGACCATCCGGTGATGCATCGCTTGCGCGCCTTCCGCTTTGTGGTGAGCGCGGCGGCCACGACCACGGCCGGGGGCTGACATTCTCCACCGGAGTTCGTTTTGGATCTGACCAAGCTGGCCCGGGGCAAGGGCCGCATCGACCTGACGGGCGCGCCGGAGGGCTTCGACGCCCTGGTCGCGGCCGACCTCGCGCGCGCCCACGCCACCGCCACGGCGGGGGGCGTGGTGCTGTTCGTGGCGCGCGACGGCGCCCGGGCCGACGCCTTCGCCGGCGCGCTGCAGTTCTTCGCGCCCGAGCTGGAGACCCTGCGCTTCCCGTCGTGGGACTGCCTGCCCTACGACCGCATCGGTCCCTCGCCGGGGGTGGCCGCCGCGCGGATGGCCGCCCTGGCCGCCTTGGCGCGCCGGCCGAAGAGCGCGGCCGAGCCGCTGGTGGTGATCGCGACGACGCCGGCCGCCGTGCAGCGCGTGCCGCCGCGCGCGGCGATCAGGGCGGCCAGCTTCACCGCCAAGGTGGGCGACGACGTGGATGTGGGCGATCTCGAGCGGTACTTCGCGGTCAACGGCTACGTCCGCGCCTCCACCGTCGGCGAGCGGGGCGAGTTCGCCGTGCGCGGTGGGGTGATCGACGTCTTTCCGCCGGGCGCCGTCGAGCCCGTGCGCCTGGACCTGTTCGGCGACACGCTGGAGCAGATCCGCGGCTTCGACCCCGACACCCAGCGCTCCACCGACACGCACAGGAGCGTGGACCTGCTGCCCGTGTCCGAGGCGCTCATCGACAAGGAGACGATCAGCCGTTTCCGCCAGGGCTTCGTGGCCGAATTCGGCGGCGTGGCGGACGACCCGCTCTACGTCACCGTCAGCGAAGGCGGCCGGCGCGCCGGCATGGAGCACTGGCTGCCGCTGTTCTACGAGCGGCTCGACACGCTGTTCGACTACGTCGGCGACGACGCCCTGGTGCTCCTCGACCACCTGGCGGGAGAGGCGCGCGACGAGCGGCTGGCCATGGTCACGGACGCCTATGAGAGCCGGCACGAGGCGACGAAGGCGAAGGGCGGCTCCAACTATCGCCCGATCAAGCCCGAGACGCTCTACCTGACCAAGGCGGAATGGCGGGAGCGGATCGAGGACCACGCCGCGCGCGCCTTCAACCCCTTCGAGCGCGAGGGGACGGCCCACATCGTCGAGCTCGGCGCGCGGCCGGGCCGCGACTTCGCGCCGGAGCGCCAGAAGGACAGCGTGAACCTGTTCGAGGCGGTCTGCGAGCATGCGCACGCGCTGCAGAAGGCGGGCAAGCGCGTGCTGTTCGCCAGCTGGAGCGACGGCTCCTCCGACCGCCTGGCCTCCATGCTCGGCGACCACGGCCTCAAGGGGGTGCGCTTCGCCAAGGACTGGGCCGACGTGCAGGGCCACGGCGTGCAGGGCGCCAAGCAGAAGCCGATCCAGCGCGTGGTGCTCACCGTCGAGCACGGCTTCGAGACCGACGACCTCGCCGTGATCAGCGAGGCGGACATCCTGGGCGACCGCCTGGCCCGCCCGCGCAAGAAGCGCCGGGCCTCCAACTTCCTCGCCGAGGCCACCAGCCTGACCCCCGGCGACCTCGTGGTCCACATCGACCACGGCATCGGGCGCTACGATGGCCTGAAGACGCTGGAGGCCGGCGGCGCGCCGCACGACTGCCTGGACCTGCAGTACGGCGGCGAGGCGAAGCTCTACCTGCCGGTGGAGAACATCGACCTGCTCACCCGCTACGGCAGCGACAGCGAGGGCGTGCAGCTCGACCGGCTGGGCGGGGCCGCCTGGCAGGCGCGCAAGGCCAAGGCGAAGGAACGCCTGCGGGTCATGGCCGACGGCTTGATCAAGATCGCCGCCGCCCGCGAGCTGAAGGCCACCGACGAGATCGACGCCCCCGCCGGCCAATTCGACGAGTTCTGCGCCCGCTTCCCCTACGAGGAGACCGAAGACCAGCTGAACGCGATCGGCGACGTGCTCACCGACCTCGGCAAGGGCCGGCCCATGGACAGGCTGATCTGCGGCGACGTGGGCTTCGGCAAGACGGAGGTGGCCCTGCGCGCCGCCTTCGTGGCGGCCATGAGCGGCCGGCAGGTGGCGGTGGTGGCCCCCACCACGCTGCTGGCGCGCCAGCACTTCAAGACCTTCAGCGAGCGCTTCCACGGCTGGCCCGTGAAGGTGCGCCGCCTCTCCCGCCTGGTGCCCGCCAAGGAGGCGGCCGAGACGCGCGAGCAGCTGAAGGTGGGCGAGGTGGAGATCGTGATCGGCACCCACGCCATCCTCTCCAGCCAGGTGGGCTTCAAGGACCTGGGCCTGGTGATCGTCGACGAGGAGCAGCACTTCGGCGTCAAGCACAAGGAGCGGCTGAAGGAGCTGCGCGCCGACGTGCACATGCTCACGCTCACCGCCACGCCCATCCCGCGCACCCTGCAGATGGCGCTCAGCGGCATCCGCGAGATGAGCATCATCGCCACTCCGCCCGTCGACCGCCTGGCGGTGCGCACCTACATCCTGCCCCACGATCCGGTGACCCTGCGCGAGGCGCTGCTGCGCGAGAAGTACCGCGGCGGCCAGGCCTACGTCGTCGCCCCGCGCATCAAGGACCTGCCCGAGCTGGAGCGCTTCCTCCGCGAGCAGGTGCCCGAGGTGAAGTACATCGTCGGCCACGGCCAGATGAGCGCCACCCAGCTCGAGGAGGTGATGACCGCCTTCTATGACGGCAGCTACGACGTGCTGCTCTCCACGACCATCGTGGAGTCGGGGCTGGACGTGCCGACGGCCAACACCCTGATCGTGCACCGCGCCGACATGTTCGGCCTGGCCCAGCTCTACCAGATCCGTGGGCGCGTCGGCCGGGCCAAGGCGCGCGCCTACGCCTACCTGACCACGCCGGCGGAGAAGACGCTCACCCCGGCGGCGGAGAAGCGCCTGCGCGTGCTGCAGAGCCTGGACAGCCTGGGCGCGGGCTTCCAGCTCGCCAGCCACGACCTGGACCAACGCGGCGGCGGCAACCTCCTCGGCGACGAACAGTCGGGCCACATCAAGGAGATCGGCGTCGAGCTTTACCAGCAGATGCTGGAGGACGCGGTGGCCGAGCTGCGCGAGGACACGGCGCACGCCGTCGCCAGCCGCGCCTGGTCGCCGGCCATCAACGCGGGCGCGGCGGTGCTCATCCCCGAGGACTACGTCCCCGACCTCAACGTGCGGCTCGCCATCTACCGCCGCCTGTCCGAAGCCGAGAAGCTGGAGGACCGCGAGGCGCTGGCCGCCGAGATGATCGACCGCTTCGGCCCCCTGCCGGAAGAGGCCGGGCAGCTGCTGAAGGTGGTGGGCGTGAAGGGCCTGTGCCGCCAGGCCAACGTCGAGAAGATCGACGTGGGCCCCAAGGGCGCGGTGGTCGGGTTCCGCGGCGACGACTTCGCCCAGCCGGCGGCCCTGATGGCGCTGATCGCCCGTCGCGCGGCCGACTGGAAGTTACGGCCGGACCACAAGCTGGTGGTGAAGGGCGAGTTCGACACGCCCGAGGCGCGCCTGGCCGCCGCCGAGCGCATCGTCGCGGACCTCGTGAAGATCGCGCAGGGGGGCGATCCGGCCGAGCTGCCGGGCTCCGCCCCGCCGAAGCCGCCCCCGGCTCCGCCCCCGCCCCCGAAGCGCACCCTGGCGCGACGCTCGACGGGTCTGCCCGCGCGGCCGGTCGGACGCAGGTGGTGAGGGCGGGCTGAGCCTCCGGCCTGGCGGGGCCGCCGTGCTCGCTGGGGCGAGGGACGTCGCGCTCTCGGCTCCGCGCCCGATCCGCCATCCGCGCGCGGCTGGCCGGAGGGTCGGGGCGTGGGCGTCCCTTCCGGTTCAAGTTCGACGGCCTGCAGCGCGTTGAACACGGGGGTGGAGGCTGAGCGGCGAGTCCGATGAACGGCAGGAATCGCTATACTGGCGATCGCCGCGCAACGATTGCTCGATGCGGGAAATCAGGGCTAGATCGCTCCGCGCAACACGGAGTTGGACATGCCTGCGACGCCTTCCCCGTCCACACTCCGCCTTCTGGCCGGTATCATGATCGGCGCATCGGTCACGTTGATCGGCATCGCCCTTTGGATGATCTTCAAGCATGAAGGCTCACCCGTGTTTGTAGCCGTCGCCGGATCGATGCTCGCCGCTTTTGCCGCCGTTATCGGCTCACGGGCGAAGAACAAGTCGTGACGGCTCCACGCGAGCCGACGATCCTTATGTTTCGTTGTTCGGAGTCTCCAAGCCTCTGCCTTGAGGTCGCCGCACCGCGTCGGGCGCTTCCCCATGCGCGTCGCCGCGCCGCGCCCCCAACGCGCGGTTCCGCTTGAACCCCGCGGCCAGCGGGCCAATCTACCGCCCTGACCGACCGTTCGCCCTGAGTCCATTCCGGACGGGGGAGCGGGGCGGGGCAGTTCAGGCCGACTCGCCGGCGCAGACGCGCGGCGACGGGGCGGCCCCGCCGACAGGGCGCCGGGCTCGATCCGCCGGCGCGCAGGAGTACCGATATGAGTGACGTTCGAACGCTTCCCGTCCTTCCCCTCCGCGACATCGTCGTATTTCCGCACATGGTCGTGCCGCTGTTCGTCGGCCGCGAGAAGTCGGTGCGCGCGCTCGAGGAGGTGATGAAGGGCGACAAGTCCATCCTCTTGGCCACGCAGAAGAACAGCGCCGACGACGAGCCGCAGCCCGGCGCCATCTACGACGTGGGCGTGGTCGCCAGCGTGCTGCAGCTGCTGAAGCTGCCCGACGGCACGGTGAAGGTGCTGGTGGAGGGCAAGTCGCGCGCCGCCGTGCTGCGCTTCACCGGCCAGACCGACTACTTCGAGGCCGAGGTCGCGGACCTGGACGAGGACGGGGAAAGCGCCGAGGAGGCGACCGCCCTGAGCCGCGCCGTGGTCGAGCAGTTCGAGAGCTATGTGAAGCTCAACAAGAAGGTGCCGCCAGAGGCGTTGGCCTCGATCCCGCAGATCGCCGAACCCGGCAAGCTGGCCGACTCGATCGCCGCGCACCTGGCGGTGAAGATCAGCGACAAGCAGAACCTGTTGGAGATCTTCAACGTCGCCAAGCGGCTGGAGCGCGTCTACGCCCTGATGGAGGGCGAGATCAGCGTGCTGCAGGTCGAGAAGAAGATTCGCAGCCGCGTCAAGCGCCAGATGGAGAAGACGCAGCGCGAGTATTACCTCAACGAGCAGATGAAGGCCATCCAGCGCGAGCTGGGCGAGCAGGACGACCAGCGCGACGAGATGATGGATCTCGAGAAGCGCATCAAGAAGACCAAGCTCAGCAAGGAGGCTCGCACCAAGGCCGAGGGCGAGCTGAAGAAGCTCAAGAACATGAGCCCGATGTCGGCCGAGTCGACGGTGGTGCGGAACTACCTCGACTGGCTGCTGTCCATCCCGTGGGGCAAGGCGAAGGCCAAGCCGATCGACCTCGCCGAGGCCGAGCGGATCCTGGACGCCGACCACTACGGGCTGGAGAAGGTCAAGGAGCGCATCCTCGAGTACTTGGCCGTGCAGGCGCGCACGGGCACCAACAAGGGGCCGATCCTGTGCCTGGTGGGCCCGCCCGGCGTGGGCAAGACCTCGCTCGGCAAGTCCATCGCCAAGGCCACGGGCCGCGAGTTCGCGCGCCTGTCGCTCGGTGGCGTGCGTGACGAGGCCGAGATTCGCGGCCACCGCCGGACCTACATCGGCTCCATGCCCGGCAAGATCATCCAGAACATGAAGAAGGTGAAGGCGACCAACCCCTTCTTCCTGCTCGACGAGATCGACAAGCTTGGCGCCGACTGGCGCGGCGACCCGTCCTCCGCGTTGCTGGAGGTGCTGGACCCCGCGCAGAACAACACCTTCGGCGACCACTACCTGGAGGTCGATTACGACCTGTCGAGCGTGATGTTCGTCACCACGGCCAACTCGCTGAACATGCCCCAGCCCCTGCTGGACCGCATGGAGGTGATCCGTATCGCCGGCTACACCGAGGACGAGAAGGTCGAGATCGCCAAGCGGCACGTCCTGCCCAAGGTGATGATCGACAACGGCCTCAAGGACGGCGAACTGATCGTGCCCGACCAGGCCATCCGCGACCTGATCCGCTACTACACGCGCGAAGCGGGCGTGCGGAACCTGGAGCGCGAGCTCGGGGGGCTGGCGCGCAAGACGGTGCGCGATCTCGGGCGCGAGAGCCTGCTGTCGATCACCGTCGACGACGAGCGCCTCGCCAAGTACGCCGGCGTGCGCAAGTACCGCTACGGCGAGACGGACGCGGAGGACCAGCGCGGCATCGTCACGGGCCTGGCCTGGACCGAGTTCGGCGGCGACATCCTGACCATCGAGGCGGTCAAGATGCCGGGCAAGGGCCGCATGACCGTGACCGGCAATCTCAAGGAGGTGATGAAGGAGTCGATCTCGGCCGCCCACAGCTATGTGCGCGCCCGGGCCCCCGCCTTCGGCATCAAGCCGACGCTGTTCGACCGGACCGACGTCCACGTGCACGTTCCCGACGGCGCCACGCCCAAGGACGGCCCGTCCGCCGGGGCCGCGATGGCCACGGCCATCGTCTCGGTGCTGACGGGAACGACCATCCGCAAGGACCTGGCCATGACCGGCGAGGTGACCCTGCGCGGACGGGTGACGGCCATCGGCGGCCTGAAGGAGAAGCTGCTGGCGGCCCTCCGCTCGGGCGTGAAGACGGTGCTGATCCCCGAGGAGAACGAGAAGGACCTCGCCGAGGTGCCCGACAACGTGAAGGGCGAGCTGGAGATCATCCCGGTCAGCCACATGGACGAGGTGTTGAAGTGGGCCCTCACCGGCCCGATCGCGCCCATCGAGTGGACGGAGGAGGACGAGGAGGCGCGCGTTCCGCCGGCCGCCATCGACGACCTCGGCGGGGACCCCGGCCCGGTGGTGGCGCACTGAACGCGTCGCGCTCGCGCGCCGGGTGAAAAGCGGGGCGGCGCGGGGTTCCGCGCCGCCTTTGCTTTTGACGGCGCCGGTTTCCCGCGCCAGTGTGAGGCGGGTGAGCGGCCCACGTGATGCGAAGCGGCCGCCGAGCAGGGCTCTCTGGGAGACGACCACATGACGAAAGCCGAACTCGTTCACGCGATGGCCGACAAGGCCGGGCTGGACAAGAAGCAGGCGCAGAAAGCCCTCGAAGCCTTCGTCGAGTGCGTGACCGACTCGATGAAGTCGGGGCAGGACGTGCGCATCGTGGGCTTCGGCAACTTCGTCGCCGTCGATCGTCCGGCGGGCACGGCGCGCAATCCGCGCACGGGCGAGACGGTGGATCGCGCGGCCTCGAAGGCGGTGAAGTTTCGTCCGGGCGAAGGCCTGAAGTCGGCCATCCAGTAGGCCCCGGCGGGGCGCCCGGGCCGGCGCCCTGCCGATCCGCCGCGGGCCGGGCGGCTAGCTCAGCGGTAGAGCGGCTCCTTTACACGGAGCGGGTCGGGGGTTCGATTCCCTCGCCGCCCACCGGCCACCTCCTCGGGATCGCAGCGCTTGGGACCGCGCCGCTGGGTCCTCCGTCTCCACCATCCGGGTTGGCGCGACGTGGGCGTCCCCGGCCGGTCCACCTTCACCGCCAGGACTCGCAACCGTTCAGAGCTTCCGGGGGACAAGGGCGTCGAGGCTGTCGGCCGCCACGTCGCCCGCCGTCTCCGTCTCCTCGCGGATCCGGGCCGACCAGGCGCTCGCCGCCTCGCGGAAGGCGGGCTCCCGCACGAGGCGCATCAGCGCGGCGCCGATCGCCTCCGGACCGGCGGAGGGGTCCAGCCGCAGGCCCGCGCCGCGCGCGGCGATCCTGGCCGCGTTGTCCGGCTGGTCGCGGCCCATGGGCATGCACAGCAGCGGAACGCCGGCCAGCACCGGCCGGATGGCCGAGCCGTGGCCCGCGTGCGTCACCACCGCGGCCAGGTGCGGCATCAGCGCGTCGTGGCTGGCGCTCTGGAGCACCCGCACGTTCTCGGCCGCCGTCGGGAAGTCCCGCGGGTCGAGCTGCGGCCCGAGCGTGACCACGCCGCGCAGCGGCAGCGACTCCAGCGCGGCGATCACCCGCCGCAGCACCGGCTCCTGCGCCTGGTAGAGGGTGGAGAAGGAGACCAGCACCAAAGGCCGGCCATCCGAGTCCGGCCAGGGGGACTTCCAGGCCGCGGCCCAGGCGGGCACGCGCGCCTGCGGCCCGGCGTAGCGGAAGGGGGCGGGCAGGGGGTCGGGCGCGAAGTCGTAGGCGCGCGCGGCCGACAGCAGGATCAGCTGCGCCGCGTCGATCTGCTCCAGCGTGCGCGCGAGCGGCGGCAGGCCGAGGCCTGCCCGGGCGACGTTCAGTTCGGGCAGGCCCGCGTCGTAGAGGCTGCGGCTGGCCTCCCGGATCAGCGCCTGGAACATCGTCTGCTCCGGATCGGTCGGCGGCTCCAGCCCGGGGCCGAACGGGGGGACGCCCTCCAGCGTCGGCAGCGGCCAGACGTTGGCGGTGTGCAGCGCCAGCGGGCGCCCGCGCGCCTCGGCCGCCAGCATGCAGCCCAGCAGCAGCTCCTGCGTGACCACCGCCGCGCCCGGATGGGCGTCGAGCGCCTCCGCGGTGTCGGCGGCGTAGTCGGCGGCGCGGCCCGTCATCAGCCCGTCCAGCAGCAGGGCCACGACCTCGGCGGGGTTGGCGCACTCCCAATCGCGCAGGGGCTCGTTGGCGATCGCCTTGTCCGGCCGGTTCGGCGCGCGCGACCAGGGGCGGAACGGCAGGCCGAAGCCCTCCGCCTCCGGCCGGGTGGCCTCGTCGGACAGCACGAGCACGCGCCGGCCACGCGCCTGCAGCCGGGCGGCGGTGGCGAGGGCGGGCGTGACGTGGCCGCCGAACTCGAAGGTGGTGAAGAGGAACTCCGCGGGCGCGCTCACGCCGCTTCCCTGCCGCAGCGGCGGACGCTTGTCGCTCACTTTCGAGGGCAGGCGCCGGAATGGCGCGAGTGACGGGGCTCGAACCCGCGACCTCCGGCGTGACAGGCCGGGAGTTTACGCAATTCTATCAGCGCACATTCCAAGTCTGGGCGCACAAATGGCCCTTGCTGCGCAACGGGTTGCTAGGCCGACTTGGAACGCTGCACGCGGTCTATTTCGGCCTCCAGGCGGGCTCGTCCGGTCATCCGCTGCTCCGCGACGAGCCGGGCGCGGGCGACGGTGGGCGGGGTGTAGGTGTCGTCCAGGAAGGCGCTAGTCCCCACGCCGTTGGCCAGGATCTCGCCGATTGCGGTCTTGTCGGCCCCGGCGGCGTCGGCCTCGACCGACCCGGAGCGGCGGATGTCCATGAACTGGCGCTTCTCGCCCGGGCCGAACACCGCCAGCCGCACCTCGCGGAAGTGGTCCCCGAAGGTGTCCTTCGAGGGATAGGCGTGGCCGTTCCGCTGCCGGATGATCGGCGTGTCGGGCCGCATGGTCAGCCCCAAACGCTCCAGGTAGGCGTCCAGCAGCGCGGAGGTGGTCTCCGACAGAGCCCCGAACGCCCCCTTGTCGGTCTTGGTGCGCGCGCGCTCGACGTAGCGGCCGCCCCGGTCGCGCTTCACCGCGTCGAAGCGCAACGACCACACGTCAACGGGTGAGAAGAGGGTGTCCCAGGCGATACGGATCGCCAGCGCCATGCCTGGGTGGCCTGACACGGCCGCGCCCCAGGCCAGCTGCTCGATCTCCGACCCTAGCCAGATCGCCGAGCGCCCGCGGGGCTGCGGGTTCGGAAGGCTGTGCACCGGCGACTTCATGTCGAGCTGCAGGCGCGCGATGGCGTCCGCCATGAGCGCCCGGAACACCTTCATCACGCGGTAGCGCTCCGAAGGCGAGAGCTTGGCCTCGATCTCCTCCTGGAACTCCTCGCAGAGGGCGACGGAGATCCCCGTCATCAGCCGGCGGGCGAACCTCGGCTCCAGGTGCTTCCAGGCGCGTGCGTAGTCTTCCTTGGTGCGAACCGACTTGCGCTTCCAGGCGATCGTCCGGCGGAAGCGGTCGTAGTAGGCGCCGAAGGAGCCCGGCGGATACTCCGTCACCCGCGCGGCCTTGGCCCGGGCCTTCAGCCAGTCGCCGTACAGGCGGGCCGCCTCCGCATGGGCGTCCGGGCCGTCTGGGCCAAGCGGCTTGGGGGCGAACCCCAGCTCGCGCATCGGCGGCGTCGGTTCCCAGAAGAGGTTGCCGCCCTTCCTGCGCACATAGCGCAGCTTGATCGTGGTCACTCGCCGAACGCGCGGCGCATGCGGGCCTCCAGCTCGTCGGCTTCAGAACGCGCCCCGCCGGCGACGCCCAGGGAGCTGACGATCAGGTTCCCGGTGAGCGCGTCAACCTCGACCCGCGCTTCCACACCCGCCTTGTGGGCGGCGCGGAAGGCTCGGACGAGGTCCGCCTGGGTGAAGGCGGCCCGTTTCCGACGTGCGCGTTGCGGAGCGTCGGCCTCGGCGCTCACATAGGTCTCCGAGCCCAGCCCAGGCGCGTCTCGCCGGGGCGAGCCGGGGGCGCGGTCAGTTCCCACACCAGCCAGCACCAGTCGGCCGTGCCGCCCTGGGCGCGGTTGCCGGCCAGCAGGTAGTCGCCGGGCGGGCACGAGGGGCGGGGCGTCAGGATCCAGGCGCGGTGCGGTGGCGCCTCGGCGTAGAGGCCGGCGGCGCGGCCGGCGCTCGTCAGGAAGGCCACGTCGGTGAAGACGGCCAGCTTCTCCAGCCCCGGGATCGCCAACGCCTTGCGGATGAAGTCCTCGGTGCCGCGCCCGCCGAAGAAGGGCGGGTTGGAGGCGATGATAGGCGCGCGGGGGCTGGTCCAGAGCGTCTCGAAGAAGTCGTGGGCGCCGCTCCACCAGGGCGCGCTCAGCGTCCGCCGCACCCGGTCGGTGCCGATCGCGCGCACGCCGGCTGCGCGCAGGCCCTCCACGACGTGCCCCTGGCCGCAGCACGGGTCCCAGACCGCGGCCTCGAAGTGCTCGACGCTGGTCAGCGCCAGGGTGCAGTCGCGCGGCTCGACGAACCAGTCGTGCGCCGGGCGCGGCCAGATGTGAGAGCGGCGAGCGACGGCCGTCATGCCGCGAACAGCCCGTGAGCGGCGGAGGCCGCCGCGTTGATCCAGAGCACTTCCGTCCGGGGTCGCCCGCCGTCGGCGAAGGTGTCCAGCTCGAGCCGCCGCCAGTCGCGCAGCTCGCGGTCGTAGAGGTTCGTGGCGTAGCCGGAGACCACCACCATGGATGAAAGGCCGCGCAGCTGGTCGAGCAGCGCCAGGTGCTCGACGTCGGTCATCTCGTGCACGTAGCCGGTGGACGGGGCCAAGCGGCACCGCTTCTCTGAGCGGGTGGCGTGGACGTAGGGCGGATCGACGTAGGCCAGGGCGCGCTCGTCGTCGAACTGGGCGAGGAGATCGGCCGCCGGCCGGTTCTCAACCACGACACCCGCGAAGCGCTCGGCCGTCCGGACCAGCGCCGGCGGCAGGTTTGCCCAGTCGTGTGCCGGTGTCGTTCCGCTGCGGTTGCTGTTGCGCCGGAAGCCGGTGGTGCGGTCGCGCCTGTAGGCGATGTTGCCGTGGCCCATGAAGGAGCGGACCACTAGGCGGCGCGCGCGCTCCACCGGCTCCTGCGCTTCGACGTAAGCCTCCTCGAACTCGGCCCGTGCGAACGGGGTCAGGGCGACGAGGCGGGCGAGCTCGGCCGCCTGAGCGGGCTCGCGCAGCACGCGGAAGAGGTTCACCACCTCGCCGTCGAGATCATTGTAGACCTCCGCGTAGGCGCGGGGCTTCTGGGCGAGCACGCTCGCAGCCCCGCCGAACGGCTCGACGTAGATCCGGTGCGGCGGGAACTGGGCGATGATCCGGGGGGCGAGGCGCCACTTGCCGCCGAGGTAGCGTAGGGCGGGCCGGTTGGGAGCGAGCATGGTCAGCGAGCCGCCCTCCGGCCGTAGAGCCCGACGCGGAGCTGGGTAAAGGCGAACCACGATCCGCAGCCGGGATCGCCGGCGAGCCGAAGTCCTGGGCGCACGTTGCACCAGCCGGCGGGCGCGCCCTCGGTGGCGTTGCGGTGCACACACCCGCCGCAGGCGCCCGGGCCGCGCTGCGCGCCGGCGAAGAGGTCGGGCTGGGCCGTCACAGCAGCCCTCCCGTGACCGCCGCGCGCTTGCAGGCTTCCCACGCCAGGTCGGCGTGCCACGCGTAGCCCGTGTGGTCCGGGTGCGACTTCTCCAGCCGCTTCGCCTCGCGGCGGCGGGCGCGGACGGCGGCCGGGATCAGCCGCCAGTGACGGCCGCAGATCAACTCGCCGTGCCCGACCTTCGCGGGGTCCCAGCTGCGGCCGCAGCTCGGGACCAGGCAGGAGACGCGGCCCGGCTTCACGGCGCCGACCGCCGGCGCCGGCACGCACCCGCCCTCGCAGGCGAGGCAGACGAGCACGCCATCCTCCTCGACCGCGAGCTGGAAGCCGCAGGCCGGGCAGTCCACGGGGTCGAGCACCGGCAGCGCGCTGGGGCGGTTGGGGGCGAGAGGGTTCATACCCCGCACATCCCCTCGCACTCGTTGGCGAAGCCGAGCGGATCGCACAGGGGGAAGAGCGGCAGCTGACCGCGGTCCTCCGGCGTGGAGAGGTCCACGTCGGCTAGGCGCACGCACGAGCGGTGAAGGTAGGGCTCTCCGCGTTGCATGATGTGGCCGCCGCTACGGAGGGCGTCGTCCACTTCGCACGCGTCGCGCCAGCTGTCGGGATCCTCACCCCGCATAGCCCTCCACATGTTGTCGTCGTGGTAGGGGCAGAACGTGCAGGCGCTCTTCGGCGGGCGCGGGTGGCCGCGGCTCTCCATCCAGGCCAGGCAGCGCCGGCGGTCGAAGCCGGCCTCGATCAGGGGCCAGCGGTTCTGAACGAAGGGCTGGGCGTCCGTCTTCATGCGGACGATCTCGTCCGTCGATATCCCGATCCACTGCTCCACCAGCTTCACCTTTGGGGCGCGCTGACGGGGGCGCAGGCCGATCAAGCGGCGCACCTCCTTCCGGATAGGCTCGATCTTGTAGTCTTGGGTGCACTGGCGACGCGCCATGCCTACGGTGCCGTCCGGGTTCTTCACGAACAGCGGCGGGCGGCCCCACGCGCCACGGATGCCGGCGCTGGCGTCCAGCAGCTCCTGCCGGAGCGACCCGGCCGAGACGATGCGCACGGGGTAGGACAGCACCGAGGCCAGCCACCACAGCTGCGCATAGACTGCGGCGGGCTCCGCCCCTGTGTCGGAGAAGATCGCGTAGTCCGGCTTCGCCCCAAACAGACCCTCGTCCGCCATCAGGGCCAGCGCGGACGACTGCACGCCAGCACCTAGGCTGACAACGCGCAGCTGCGGCGCGTCCAGGGGGCGGCTCAGCCGCTGGTCAAGGGCGAAGGCGCTCACGGCCGGCCGCCCATCAGCCGAAGAAGCTCAGCTGCGCCGGGGCTCCGTCGGGCCAGGGCAGCGCTGAGAGTGCGGAGCGCATACGCGCCTTGAAGAGGGACCACTCCGTTGCCGAGCATGCGGAGCTCGTCCACCCGGCGGGCCAGCCCATCAGCCACGCGACGAAGGCGGCGTTGAGCTTCGGCCTCGTCGCGCGCCGGGCCCAGGCGCGCAACCTGCGCCAGGAAGGCGCACGCGGCGACATGAGCGTCCGATAGAGCCGGAGCACGCTGAGGCGATCGCGCCACGACGGCGGACCAAGCCGCTCGATCGCCAGGGCCGGGAGGAACGAGGGGGCCAGCTTCGCCTGGGTGTTCAGGAGCGGCTCGTCCTTCCGGTCCCCCGACCGGCTCGTCCGCCCGCCCTCCACGTCCGCCACGGAAGGGGACGACCACAGGGCCACGTTCGTCGGCAGGTTGGAGTTGGGCGCCCCCGTGTCGCTCCTGACCATGTGGGCGCCGCGCGCCGCGTCCGTCGCCGCTGGGGTCGACCAGAGCCCCGCCGCCATCTCCATCGTTCGGTTGTAGGAGCGGCTGTTCCCCGGCTGATGGCTGTCCCCAAAGCTCAAGGCTGTAGGCGAAGGCCAGTGCGCGGTCATCTCGTTCAACGGCCGCGAGTTGGAGTCCCTCAGCTGCGCGCGGTCCGTGCCCTTCCCATCGCGGGCCTGCGGCGTCGGCCAGAAGCCCGCGATCACCGCCAGCGAGCCGCCCACCCCGTTCCCGTTGTAGCCCTTGGCCTTGATCCGCTCCTTGCGGGCCAGGAAGGTCTCGGCCGTCTGCCCGTCGTTGAAGAGCTGGGCGTCGGGCGTCGGCCACCGCGAGGATGAACAGGCGCTCGCGCTCCTGCGGGAAGCCGCACTCCGCCGCCGTGAACAGTCCGACCTCACACGCGAGACCAAGGCGCTCCAGCTCTCCGACCACCTGGTCGGCCCCGAGGGAGAGGTGTCCGCCGACGTTCTCGACGAGGAGCGCCCAGGCGCCGGACTGGACGAAGACGCGGCGGACGTGGGGCCACAGGTGGCGGGGGTCGGCGGCGGCGAGGCGGCGGCCGGCCAGGCTGAACGGCTGGCACGGGTAGCCCGCAACGACGAGGTCCACGCCTCCGCGCCAAGGGCGGCCGCGGAAGGTTCGGGCATCGCTCCACACAGGGCACGGAGCCAGGAGGCCCGCTTGCATCGCTGCGACCAGGACCGAGGCGGCGAAGGCTTCCCCCTCCACCATGCCGACCGTGCGAGCGCCTGGACACGCCAGCTCGACGGCGAGGTCCAGTCCCCCGCCTCCGGTGCAGAGGGAGAGGACGTGGAGGGGGACGGCGTCGGGCTCGCCCCGGGCATGTAGAGCCACATTCACGCTGGCTCCTCGGTGAAGCCGGGCGACGCGGCGACTCGGGCCGCGGCGTCCCGGCCGGCCGGCGTCAGCGACCAGCTGAAGTGGACCGCCGACTGACTCGCGACCTGCTCGACCAAGCCGGCGCGCTCCAGCCGGCGAAGGCCGCGCCGCACCGCCGCGGTGCGGAGGTCGCGGGCAAAGCCGAAGTGCATGCAGAGCACGTTGGCGATTACGTAGGTCCACGACGGCGAGCGGGTCCGCAGCGCCACGAGGATCGCGTCATCGAGAAGCGGGAGCCCGCTCACGCGACCGGCTCCGCGCGGAAGCTTTCGCCCCAGCCGATCAGCACGCCGCGGAAGAGCGACTGGCCGGGGTGCGTGACGGCCCACCAGCGCTGCATGTAGCCCCACGGGCTGAGCTGGCTGGGCGGGTCGCCGAAGCCGTCCAGGACGGCGAAGTCGGACAGCTCGGGCCCGGTGATCAGCTCGACGGCGTCGTCCAGCACCACGCGGTCCGCGTTGAAGTCGAGCACCACCTCGCGGACCTCGGCGCAGACGGCGACCCCCAGCTTGCGGCAGGCCTTGGTGCGCATGCCGGTGAAAAGCTGCAGCTGGTCGCTGACACGGGCGTGGCGCCTGCGGCCGCCCCGCGGCTCGCGGATCGTCTGGCGCTTGCGGCCGGCCAGGATTTCGGCCGCGAAGCCGGGTTTGAAGTCGTAGGCGACCATCAGGCGCGCTCCCGAATGGGGAAGAGCAGAGTCGTGCCGCGCACGCGGCCGGGCGCCGGGTAGGCGGCGAAGCCGAGCTTCACGAGGAGGCTGACGTTCGCGTCGTAGGCGCTGGAGCGGGCGGAGACGCCGGCGGCCTCGGCCAGCTGGACGCGGGTCAGATCGCCGGGGTAGGCGCCCGCCAGCACGGAGATCAGCCGGCCCACGGGCACACCGAGCATGGCCGTGAGGCGGGCGTGCAGCTCGGCGTCGCTGACCGCCGCGGCAGGCGCCGCAGCGCGGGCGCGCCCCTCCGGGGTCAGCGTGAGCCGCCCGGCGGCGGGGTAGCGGATCAGGCCGGCGGCCTGGAGCCGGCTCACCTTCGCATCGTAGGCGCTGGAGCGAGAGCTGACGCCGGCCAGGGCGGCCGTCACGACGCGGTCGGCGTCCGGCACGCCCGCCGCCTCCAGCCAGGCGAGCGCGTCCAGGATGGCCGAGCCGCCCGCCACATTCGCCAGCGGCCGAGAGGGCGGCCCCGCCGGTGCGCCGGGGGCCGTGGGCGCCGGCGGGGCCGGGGGCGGCAGGTCGCGCGCCGCCGCCGGGCCAACATTCCCGGCGGCGGGTGCGGTGTCCTCACCCCTGTCTTGCTCGAGCTGGAGAAGGCGCTCCAGGCGGGCGGGGTCGCCCCAGATGGTGGCGACGCGGGCCAGGGCGTCGGCCGCACCCTCGCGGCGGCCCTGCGCGCGGCCGCGCGCCTCGGCCTCGGCCTTGATGGAGGCGACATCCACGCCCGGAGCCGTGGAGGGCGCTGCACCGGAGTCGCCCGGCGGAGCGGACGGCGCGGCCAGGCCGGCGAGGATGCCCGCCAGGGCGGCGGCGGGCGGAGGCGTCGGCACGGTCGCCTCGCCCGGGCGCGGCATGGGCGTGGCCACGTCGGCGACGCGCACCAGCACCGGCTCGGGGCTGAGCGCGGGGCCGACGGCCCAGAACTCGCGCTGGAGGCGGCCCAGGGCGCGCGCCTCGTCCGAGCTGGGGGCGAAGCCGAGCTCCGCCGCCACGGTCTTACGGTCGAGCGACGTGGTGGCCCGGCCCAGGAGCCAGTTGCCGACCAGCGCGCGCACGCGGGGCTCGACCTCCGGCAGGGACTGGCTGGCCAGCACGGCGGTGAAGCCGCGCTTGCGGCCGCGCGCCAGGAGATCCTTCACGCCCGCGGTGGCCGCCGTCTCGCCCAGGCGCGGGGAGAAGCGCTGGGCCTCGTCCACCACCACCAGCACGGGCCGCCACAGGCTGCGCGGGGCTTCCATCAGCGCCTGCAGGAAGGCCCCCACGAACTCGGGCGCGCCGTCCGCGCCCAGGTCGTTCAGCTGGGCGATCAGGGAGAAGCCGTGCTCAAGGGCGGCGCGGGCGAGCTGGGCGGCGTTGTCAGGACGCGCCGGGGCGTCGCCGCCGTCACCGCCGGCGATCACGTAGTCGTAGCGCTGACGGAGCGTGTAGAACTCATCCTCGACGTCGAGCACGAGGTGCTGGACGCGGCCGTGGGTGGTCTCCAGCAGCCGCCGGATGGCGCCGCTCTTCCCGCCGCCGCTGGTGGCGACCACGCCGAGGTGCGCGCCGATCAGCCGCTCCAGGTCGATCGCCAGGGGCTCGCCAGGGGCGGTCAGGCCGAAAGGCGCGGCGAGGGCGGGGGGGTGGGCCGAGCGGCTCACTTCCAGCGCCCCACGCCGGCGCGGTGGGCGGCGACCTCGTCCAGGAGGTATTCGCCGCCGCTGTAGCGGCTCCAGTCGGTCGCCCAGCCCTCGCGGACGAGGCGGCGGCCGACGTCGGGCGTGCCCGGGCCCGAGCAGCGGGCCACCATGCGCCCGTAGCGATCGCGGCGGTTGCCGGCCTCGCGGCAGGCCACGCGGCCGCGGGTGAGCGCCTGCAGGCGGCCTCTCGCCTCCACGGCGAAGGGCTCGGCCCGGCGGCCGAAGTGCGCCAGCTCGGGCGCCTGGACGCCGTAGAGGCGGACGCGGGCGGGGCCGCACTGTAGCGTGTCGCCGTCGACCACGTAGGGCGAGCTGCAGGCGACGGCGGCGGCCAGGAGAAGGGCGGGGGTCAAGCGGCGACTCCTGCGAGGGGTGGGCGGTCGTCGTGGGTGCGGCCGTCGAGCAGGCGGCCGGCGCGGCGCTTGCCGACGCGGCGGAGCAGGTCGGACTGGGGCCGATAGTCGGTCGGAAAGGCGAGAACGGCGGGGCCGCTCTTGTGCCCCGTCATCGTCACCAGCTCGCTCTCGTACTGAGCGTGGGCGGCCGGGTCGCAGTCGAAGACGCCCGTCGGAGCCCACTCACCCCACTGCTTGAAGAAGAAGGGCACGCCGGCGGCGGCGCAGTCGTCGCGGACTTGGCGCGCCCAGTCGGGGTGCATGGGGCGGATATGCTCGCCCCGGCCGCTCTCGCCGCCGCAGATCACCCAGTCCAGCGCCGGGTAGCCGCTGGCCTCGACGTCGCCCCAGTCCGCCCGGGCCTGCTCATCGCTGTAGGGGCGGAGAGCGTCGTAGACGCCGTCGCCGCAGCCGGACTCGATGTGGGTGAGGTCCAGCGGCCCGATCGCGGGCTCATAGCTGACGAAGCGGACGGCGGCTGGAGTGGCCAGCAGCTCGGGAATGCGCTGGTCGGCGCGCTCCTGATCCTCGGCGGTGACGCCCAGCCAGACGTTCGGCAGGGGTGGGCGGAAGGCGTCGAGCGGTGAGGCCTTCGGCAGGGCGGCAAGCCGGTGAGGGCGCGCCTCCAGGTAGGCGCGCAGACGGGCGGGACGCTTGGTGAGGATGATGAAGGTGTGCCGCCGGTTCGTGCCCATGATCGACCACAGGTCGTCGAGCCAGGCGTCCTCCACGCCATCGGCGGCGATGTCGCCCATACTATTGACGAACCAGGTGGTCGGCCGGCGTCGACGGTTGGGAGCCTGCCAGATGGCGTCGCTCGCCAGGGCGACCTTGCCCGTGAACACCGGGCCAGTCTTCGACGGCTGGGTGGTGCCGTCGTAGGGCGTGGTGCGCCCGGCCGCGGCGGCGATCCGCTGCTGGCGGGCGGCCTCGCCCTGGGCGTAGCAGTTCCTGCAGCCCGGGGAGGCGTGCGAGCAGCCGACGATGGGGTTCCAGGTCGCCCCGGGCGTGCCGTCGGCGTTGGCCGCCCACTCGATCGCGGTGCGGTCACCCATGACGCGCCGCCTCAGCCACCACGGCCAGATGCTCGGCGGACGGCGGTGACTGACCTCTGTCGCAGGTGTCGATGAGCGCCCTGGTGAGCCGCTCCGGGAGTGAGCGCATGTGCCGGCCGCAGAGCACGCCAGCGTGATAGTCGGGGAAGGCGCAGACGCAGCAATCGGCCGCCGCGGGCTGGTGAGCGACCATGGTCAGGCGGGCTCCTGTTGGAGGTAGGCGCACAGCCGGCGATCGCGCGCCTCGGCGCCGCTCATGACTTGGCGGAAGTCTGTGAGGTCGCGCTGGCGTGAGAGGGCATAGGCCCCGATGGCGGCCAGACGGAGGAGGGCGGTCACCGCCGCGCGGGCGTCCGGCACGCCATCATCCAGGATCTTCACGGGCTTGCCACAGCCGGGCACCGCGGCGCGCGCGCCCCGGAGGATCAGCCCCTCGGTGCGGTGGAGTTCGACCATGCGGTCGAGGTCGAGCTCGTCGGCCTGCTCGCCGGCCCAGAGGTTCAGCATCCGCTGTCCTCCCGCACAGGGGTGGACCCGCTCAGGACCGCCCAGACCATGACGACCGCAGCGGCGGGCAAGATGAAGCTAGGGGGGACCCCGAGAAGCGCGAGTGCGGCGCCTGAGACGGCTCCGGAGCTGGCATAGGCAAGATGGAGATGGAAACGCATGTTCGGTCAGCTCCAGCGGGTAACGGCCGCGTAGGCGGCCAGGAGGAGTGCGAGGGCGATCCAGGCCCAAGCCGTGAAGGTGCGGCCCCGCGGGTGGCGGGCTGCGCGGGCAGCCCCGTGCGCGGCCTCCGAGGCCAACAGCGAGAGTCGGTGGGCCCGCATGAAAGCCGCGGACAGGAGGGCCAAGCCCTCCGCCATGGCGCGCCACAGGCGGGCGCGCAGGGGTGGGCGGAAGCTACGGACGGAGGCGATGGGCATCAGGCATGCTCCGGGCGGCGAATGTTGCTGAAAGCGGCGAGCAGGCGGGCGACCGGGAACGGGGCTGGCTCGCGCGGCCGGCGGGGCGCTTGCTCCTCCGCCTGTTCGAGGAGCGTGGCGGCGGCCCGCACCCGGGCGAGAGTGACGGAGTCCAGCACCGCCTCGCGGCCGAAGGAGAGGAAGCGCTCGCCGGCCTCCGCCACCAGCGCCCGGGTCTCGGCGTCGAGCACCTGGCCGAAGCCGACCATCAGCACGTACGCAACGGCGATCGCGCGGATGTCCGCGTCGTCCAGGGCGCGGGGCGCGGCGCGGGCGAGGGACAGGGCGGCGCTCACCGGGCGGCTCCGGCCAGGTCACGCGCCGACTTCTTGAAGACCCAGCAGTGCAGGGTCTTGTTCAGGCGGGCGGACTTCACGT
Organism: uncultured Caulobacteraceae bacterium; assembly: GCA_964244065.1. Lineage (GTDB taxonomy): Bacteria > Pseudomonadota > Alphaproteobacteria > Caulobacterales > Caulobacteraceae > JASLDZ01. The sequence goes on from CAXTHH010000001.1 coordinate 425,026, forward strand.
CCTTGATCGTCTCGAACCGGCGCGACCGCGACGTCCGCAGGTGGGCCTTCAGCTGCGCCAAGTCGGGGAGGGGGATACGCAGGTCGCCGGCCTTGCCCACCAGGTCCGGCAGGTTGATCGCGATCAGGTCGGGGGCGTGGGCGTGGTTGGCCCAGTTCTCGTGCGGGCCGAACGAGTTGTCGTCGGTGCCCTCGCGGGTGAAGCGGGCGCCCACATAGTCGTAGGCCTCCCAGAAGGCCTCGACGACGGGGTGGTCCGCGGCGATGGCCGCCTTCCGCTCGGCCGCCATCTCCAGGATCAGGTTGCGGGCGGCCAGGAAGCGCTCTTCGGGCAGCTTCACCACCAGGCGCATCGCCTCCAGGCAGCCCATGAGCTGCGCGTGGCACTTGGCGACGCGCCGGTGGCCGACGTCCGGCATGCGGATCAGGGCGGCCTCGTTGTCCGCGAAGTCCTCGGCGATCCGGGCCAGCACCTCGGCCTCACGTCGCACGGCGGCGAGGACGAAGCCGGAGACGCGGCCGATTTCCGCCGCCTCCAGGCGCTCGGCGGCCTTCTTCGTTTCGGGGCTGTAGCCGGCGCCGTCGAAGTGCAGGCGCACGATGCGGGTCAGGATCGCCTCGGACCCGTCGACCGCGTTGTTCTGCTCGATCACCACGGCGCCGCGGAAGGGCGGCTCGTAGGTCTCGTTGCCCCCTGTCTTAACGCCGCGCGAGCGCGTGGAGCGGCCGTTGAAGAGGCTCTTCAGCTCGTCGAAATCGAACTTCTTGGAGCGCGCCGTGTCGTCGTCCCGATCGCCCTCCATCAGCACGATGGGCAGGTTCGCCACCTGGGCGAAGTTGCGGCCCCTGGCCGAGGCGGTGGACTTGGACGGGTCGAAGCCCTCGTAGTTCGCGCGGCCGCAGAGCTTCCAAAGGAACTCGATCAGCGTCGACTTGCCCTGGTTAGGCGGGCCCGACATCTCGAGGAAGGGGAAGGACGCCTGCCGCTCGCGCAGCTGCTCGGCGAAGAAAGAGCCGAACCAGTAGGCCAGGGTCACCAGCCCCTTCGCGCCGAAGGCGGTCCAGAGGTCGTCGACCCAGGCGGTCTCGTCGGCCGCACCCGACCAGCGGGTGATCTCCAGGCCCACAGAGCGGTCAACTGACTTCACCGACACGGAGCCGAGATCGAAGTAGTCGTCGTCGTTCAGATCGACGACGCGGCCGTCCTTCACCGCCACGTCGTTGAAGATGTACGCGTGGTGCTCCCTGGAGTAGCCGACGAAGCCTACCGCCTCGACTACCCGCAGGCGGTCGCGGCCCATCTCCAGCAGCCGGTCGAGCTGGGCCGCGTTGCCGGTGAAGGTCGCGAGCGGCGAAATCGACAGCAGTCGCTTTTTGAACTCGGCGGGCGCCGCGATCTGGCTGGGCGTGAAGGTGTTCTTGGCCGCAGGGCCGTCGTGGGGCAGGTCGACGCGGAAGAAATACCAGGACTCGTCGGTGAGCGGGTCCTGCTGGAAGTAGAGGGGTCGGGGCTCGCAGTTGGCGATCTGGGTCACGCGCAGCGCCTTCTTGGCGGCCTGCTCGCGGAGCGTCTCCTCCGCGAGTGCAGCGCCCCCGGCGCGCAGGATCTCGACGGCCTCCTCCACCTTCTCGGCGTCGATGTTGGCCCACCAGGTGCGGCTGGCGTGCTGGAAGGGGAAGGTGGCGCGCCCGCTGCGCTTGTGGAGAAGGAGCGCCACCTCCTGTGGCGTGTCGGCCAGCAGGAGGTCACCGCGCCAGCGCACCTCCTCGATGTCCGCCGTCTTGAGCCGGCCCCGCTGGTGGAGATCGTTCCAGTCCACCTTGCCGCGGGCGGGCTGCTGGATCTGAGCGGCGCGGACAACCCAGCCGGCCTCGTTGGACTTGACCGCCATGTCCCGCACGCCGCGCTTGCCCGCGCGGTCGCTGTCGAGCGCCCAGACAAGCTTCGGGGCGCGGGCGGACGGGTCGGCCGCTTTACGTGCGTCCACGGCCTCGCGCAGGCGCTGCAGGGTGGTCGCGGGATAGTTGCCGCTGGAGAGGCAGGCGACGGCGGAGAGGCCGTTCTGGCGCAGCGCTACGGCGTCGAAGACGCCCTCCACCAGCCACAGCTCCTCGGTGGCGGCCAGGACGGCAGGCGTGTCGGCGGGGTGCGCCCACCACATGCCGGCGTAGGCGCGGCCCGGGGCGAAGCGAGCCTTCATCTTGCCGAAGCGGGAGGGGCGGTCGATGAACCGCTCCCACCAGCTGACCTCGCGGTCGGGCGAGGGGCCGCCCCAATCCAGAACGGGGAAGCGGACGGTGGCCGTGCCCTCGCGCAGCTCCTGGCTGAAGTACTGCTCCTGGCGGAAGGCGCCGCGAAGGTCGGACACGCGCAGGCCGCGGGCGTGGTGGAGGTACTGCTCGGCGGCGTGGTCGGGCTGCTCGGGCGAGGATTTGAAGCGCTCCGACCAGTTCTCAAAGAGGTCGGGGAACAGATCCTTGACGTGACCCTCCCAACCGCAGCGGTTCAGGCGGTCGCAGCGGAGCACCCAGGGCTCGGCCTCGTTGGTCCACAGGCTCTTCTTGCGGCAGTTTGGGCACTCGCCCTGGCGCAGCCAGCCGCGCTCCTCCTTGAACTTCATGCGTCCAAGGGCGGTGAGCACGTCGCGGTGGAGGTCTGGGCGCATGGGCTCCGGGGCGGGGCGCGGGCAAGGTGAGAGCGACGGCCGCCGAGGGTGTCGGCGGCCCGGCGCGGCGGGCGATGTCGTCGGGAGGGGCTAGATCGACGCAGGCCCATCGCGCGGGGCGCCGACCCCCAGGCGGCGCTGCAGGCGGGTGAGAGCCTCGTGGCCGTCGGCGACCTCGCGGGCGGCGTGCTCGCGGTCGTAGCGGGTGGCGCCCGGTCGGCTGGCGAGGCAGGCGGCGCCCAGCGCCTCGCCGGTCTCGCGCGCCGCGACCGCCAGCAGGGTGCAAAGTTCGTCGGAGCCGGCGGGCGCCTCCAGGCCGACCTCCAGCAGGTGGGCATAGGCGGCAAGGAAGGGCGGCTCTCCTCCGCCGGCTCGCCGGAAGGCGGCGTCCACCGCGAGCGCTTGGGCCAAGCTGGGGAGCCCCCCGATGTCCGGGTCCGACCACTTGCGGGCCTGGCTCTCGCCCACGCCCGCCGCGGAGCCCACGCCCTCCCAGCCCAGCTCGGCGGCGGCCCGGGTGACGGCGTCCTCGAAGGTGAGCGGCGTGCGCAACTTGGTCACCGCGCCCGCTCCGATCTGGCGCGACGATCGGAGGCGACCTGCTGGCGCGGGGCGCCTAGGGTGACGGTGGCTGCAGGGGAGAGGGGCATGGCGGTCACGCGACCTCCAGCTTGGCGGGCGGCGGGTCCTTCAGGCCGAGCGCGGTGGCGATCTTCAACGAGTCGCCCTTCACGCAGGCGCGCTTCCCGCTGAGCACGGCGTACACGTTCTCGGCCTCGAAGCCGTTCCTCGCCGCCCAGGTGGCCACCGAGTGCCCCGCGTCGGCGATGGCCTTCCGGGCCGCATCCAGCCGCTCCTGTGTGGGCGCTGCGACAGGGAAGCGCGCACGTTCACGATTCGGACGGGTTGCCGCGACTCGGGCTTGGGAGTGCATGGGTTTGTGTGCATCCAGCGTCGGAATACTGCCGACGGTGCATCCGAACGATGGGATCGTCAAGCCCCATGCGCACGATTGATGGGATAGGTCGCCGTTTGAGGGCCTGCCGCGAGGCACTCGGCTACACGCAGACGGAGATGGGCCGGCTCGGCGGCGTCGAGCGGAACACCCAGGCGAACTACGAGGTGGGCCGGCGCGCGCCTGATGCCGAGTATCTCGCCAGCATCGCGCAGCATGGCGCTCACGTCGCTTGGATCATCACGGGCGAGGGTGAGCCCTGCACAGCCGCCTCGTCACCCGCAGATCAGGCCGCCCTATCCCGCTTGCGGCATGCCACCACCGAGACGGTCGCCAGCTTCGAGCATCCGGCGGCGGAGACCTCGGCGACCGGACGCCTGACGAACACCGAGGCCGAGCTCCTCCACGGCTACCGCGAACTGCCCGAGCCTGATCGCGCGGTGGTCGAGCGCGTGGTCACCGGCCTGCTGGCCGCCCAGGCCGCCTGACCCCGGGGCCGGGGTCGCTTCCAAACAACCCGACCGACCCGACCGATCCGACCAGAAGGCCGGAGAACCCTTGCTACGTAAGGCTTCGCTCGGTCGGGTCCGAGAGCCGATCCGACCCGACCGACAACCCGACCAAACCCGACTTTCCTTACCCTGCAAGGGATTGAGATTCGTCTTTGGTCGGCTCTCCTCAACCCGATCTGATCGGGCCTCAGTCGGGTTGCGGTCGGGTTGCGGTCGGGCCAGGAAAACGCTTGCGCCGTATGGGTTTCCGCGCTCCCGCAGGACGCCGGTCGGGTTGGTCGGGTGTTTCCGAGACCCTCGCCCTTTTCGGGCGGCTCGCGCCCAGGTAGCGTCCACGCCGGGACGACACGCCGGCGCGCGCGACGGTTCCGGCTTTGTCCGGTCACAGAACCGCCTACGGCGGGCACAAACACGCGCCCGTTGTTGTTCGGGGGCGCCGAAGGACGGAGGCGGGGATGATCGGCTGGGTGGCGGGTCTGGTGCTGGCGGTGTCGCCTGGCCAGGCCAGCGCGATGGCGGCGCCGGAGCTGGCGTGCACTCGGGCGGTGGAGGAGTCGCGGGCAGCGGTCGCCCACATGAAGGCGCGCCGGACTGAGCTGAGCCCGAAGGAGCTGGCGACCGTGCGTGGGGGGCGGAAGGCTTGCCTGGCGGCCCAGGATGTCTGGGCGCGTGTTCCGCCCGCCAACCTGGCGCGGTCCCCCGGCCTGGCTGACTGCGGGGCAGCCGTGGCCGAGCGAGAGCTGGCCCTGGGCCTATTGGAGCGGATCAGTTCAGGGGCGAGCCGCCCCGACGCGATCGGCGACTGGGACGATCACCTGGAAGGCGCGGCGAACCGCGCCAGGCTCTGCGATCGAGCGCTGGGCCGGCTCCGGCGCTAGGCTTCGAGGGCGGTGGGTTCCGGATCGTTGGCCGGGCGCGGAAGCCCCGGCGGCGGCACACGGGCGGCGCCGAAGGGGATGAGCACGCTGGTCCTCGGTTTGCCGCTCGGGCGGATCGTGCGGACGATTAAGAGCTGGGCGACGAAGGTGTGGCCGCACTCCAGGTCCGAGCACTGGTGGTGGCGCTCCGACACGAGCCGGGTGACCACTCGGGCTGTCCGCGCGGGTGCCGGTGCGTCGCAGTGCGGGCACCGCATAGCGTTGTTGCGAATGGACCCCGACATCTCGACGCTCCGGAACACGCCGCGAACATACCGCGAGAATACGGTCAAGCCTCTGCGGCGCTAAGCCTCAGCTTGACCAGCCTTTTCGAGCTCCAGGGCTGTCGTCCCGCCTGCGTCCGGACCCCAGTCGTGGGTGGCGCGCTTGACCACCCACTCGATCTCATCGGCCGCCGCCTTGAAGCCCCGGACGCGCCCCTTCCGCTCCGGGCCGATCTCCGGGCGCCCGATCGCCAGCGTGATCCCGAAGGAGGCCTCGGCGCGGCCGGTGCGCGCGGCCTCCGCCCTCGCGGCGACCCGCGCGTCGGCCTCGCTCGCGTGTACGCGGCGGAGCTTCTTGCGCGGGCGCTCCCCGCCGCCGCCGGCATGGACCTCGCGGCGCTCGCCGGCCGCCGCGTCGTGCCACTGCGCGGTGGCGCCGCTGTAGCCGCCCTCCCGCAGGGCTTCCCGGAACTGGTGCTGGTCGCCGTCGCGCCGCACGATCACGAAGGGTTCGAAGGCGTGGCCAGACGGGGAGGCGCCCTTGCCGATGGGCGAGAAGATCAGGCGCCCCGCCTTGACGGTCGCCACGGCGTCGTGGGCGTGCCCCAGGCCTCTGAGCAGGTCGGAGTCGCTGCGGCCGCTCTGGTCCAGCAGGGGCACCTCCACGCCCGCCAGGGCCGGGTCCACGGCCGCCTCCAGACCGTGGTCGCCGGCCATCTGGCCGAGCACGGCGCCGAGGGTTGTCTGGCGCCAGCTGCGGTCGCGCTTCACCTTCAATCCGGCGGTGAAATCGGCGGAGCGCGCCCGCAGGGTCACCACGTCGGGCGCGCCGGCGTGCGACCGCTCGTCCACCTTGAAGCGTCCTTTCTCGACCAGCGGCTGGCCGCGCCACCCGAGGGCGAGCACGATCTCGGCGCCGAGCCGCGGCAGATCGAGCCGGCCGTCCGCGTCGTCCAGCTCGAGGTCGAGCTGATCGGCCTCGCCGCCCCGCTGCTCGTTCAGCGTCAGCCCGCGTAGCCGCGGCCGCACGCGCGAGGTGACGTCGCCCGGGGTGAAGCCCTGTCCGTCGATGGTCAGCCGGAAGTCCTGGACTGGCGGGTTCACGCCTCCACCAGCTCCGCGTTGAAGGCGTCGTCGAAGAAGTAGCCGTCCTCGCCATCGCCGCCGGCCTGGTCGCCGGCGCCGTCGTCGTCCACGCGGGTGAGCTCGATCGAGAAGTCGATGCGCCGGGCCTCGCCGTCGGCGTGGAACTCGGCCCGGCGGTCGCGGATGCGGTCGATGCGCCAGGAGCCGAGCACGCGGCCGACGCCGTCCACCAGCGGGAAGGCCTGGCCCGTGTCGCCCATGGCGCGCAGCTGGTCGAGGCCGTCGGCGTCGCCCACCAGCTCGGGGAAGAGGATGCCCGAGAGGCTGCGCGTGTCACGGTCGGGGCCCAGGAATTGACTGGACGGGCGCGCGCCCACCCGGCTGTTGCCGGCGTAGCGCCAGCCGGTGTCCCGCTCGGTGTCCTGCGGGGCGAGGGTCGCCAGGCCGAACACGAACTGGCCCAACGCCATCATCACAGGCCGCCCCCCTCGTAGGAGTCGGACAGGCGGGCGTCGCCCGCCGCGTCGCGCTGGCGCTTCTGGTCCCGGGTCCAGCGCTGGAACAGGCGCATCAGCTCGGCCTCGGACATCGAGGCGCCCTGGACGGTGGGGCTGAACACGAAGGTGTCGCCGCCGCGGCTCGCGCCCGTGGTGGCGGTGGGCGGGCGGAGTGCGGCGGGACGCGCACGCGCCAGCGCCGGCGTGCCGTCGGCGCGCAGCGCGGCGCGGGCGATCGGCTCGGCCATGGTCCGCGCCGGGGCGGCCAGCGCCGGGGCCGCAAGCGCCGGGCGGACGCGCGCCAGCGCCGGGGTGCTCTCAGCGAGCCGGGCGGCGCGGGCGATCGGCTCGGCCATCACCCGCGCGGGGGCGGTGGGCCCAGGGGCGGCCAGCGCTGAGCGGGCGGGCGCCAGAGCCGGCGTGCTTTCGGCGAGCCGCGCGGCGCGGGTGATCGGCTGGCTCACGGCCAGCGCCGGCATGGCGAGCGCAGGCGCTCCAGCGCCCGCCGTGGCCGCGATGGACAGGGCGGCGGCAGCCTTGCGCGCTGTGGCGGTGATGGCCGCGAGCGGGTCGCCCTCGCCCCGGCGCAAGCCGACGCCCAGGCCGGCCATCGTGTGGATGCCCAGCTGGGCGAAGACGCGCGACGGGGAGTGGATGCCCAGCCGCGCCTTGAGGCCGTTGATCAGGTGATCGCCGACGGTGCGGAGCACCTTGCGAACCTGGTCCAGCCCGCCCAGCAGCCCGCGCACCAGGCCCGAAATCAGGTGCGCGCCGGCCTCCATGAAGCGCGGGCCGAACGTGCGCACGATCTGCACGGCCGCCGACAGCGCCTGCAGCATCCACCCCGCCGGCGTGAAGCGAAGGAACGCCGTGGCCGCCGTGCGCAGCGCGCCGGCGATCACGGGCGCGAGCTGGCCCAGCGTGGTGCGGGCGACCTGCAGCGCCTGGCCGATGCCGCGCGCCAGCATGGCGCCCAACCGCACGACGAAGCCCAGCGGCGTCCAGTCCATCAGGAAGCGCCCGATCGCGGAGAGCGCCCCCACGGTGGTGGACCTCACGGTCTCCCAGATCCGGCCGAAGAAACCGGCGATCCCCTTCCAGTTCGACACCACCCAGACGGCGCCGGCGGCGAGCAGCCCGACCGCGGCGACGACGGCCACGATGATGAGGATCAACGGCAGGAGCCCGATGTCGAGGGCGATGGCCGCGGCCGACAGGGCGGCCAGCGGCACGAGCACGGCCCCGATCACGATTCCGACGGCCCCGAGCACCGCCAGCAGCCCCCCCATGACGGCGGCGACGATCGCGATCACCCGCACCAGGCCGGGATGCGCCTGGGCGAAGTTCCGGACGCCCCCCGCCGCCTTGGACAGGAATTCGGTAGTCGCCTTGATGATCGGCAGGAGCGTGTAGCCGATCTCCACGCCGACAGCCGTGGCGTTGTTCTTGAGCAGGCGGAGTGCGTTGGCCGTGGTGCTGGCCCGGGCCGCATATTCGGCGTCCATAGAGCCGCCGACGGCCTTCTGATCTTCGACCAGCTTCAAGGCGTCGCGCACCCGCCCAAGGCGGCCCGCGAGCATGCCGATCGGCTCGATGCTCTCGCGGCCCACCAGTTCGGTGAGCACGGCGTTCTGTCGGAATTTCTCAAGCCCGTGGAGCTTGTCCATCATCATGACGATGGCGCCGCTCGCGTCGGTGGTCATGAGCTTGGCCATCTGCACGGCATCCAGGCCGAGCGCCTTGAAGGCCTTCCGCTGGGCGGTCGTCGCAGCTTCGCCCGCGCCGAGCCGGAGCATCAGGTTCTTGATGCCGGTGGCGGCTACGTCGCTGTTCACGTTCATGGAGGCCAGCACCGAGGCCAGCGCCGCGGTCTGCCCCGCGCCAAGGCCCGACACCTTGGCCAGCGGCCCCACGCGGGTGACGACCTCGGCCACGGCGTCCGCGTGCCCGCCCCACTTGTTGGTGAGCGCGTTGATCTGGTCGCCGAGGTGCTGGATCCCTTCCTCCTCGAAACCGAAGGCGTTGCGCCAGGCGGCCAGGATGGCGCCCGCCTGGGCGGGGTCGCCCCTCAGGTCGAACGCGATCTGCATCTTCGCCGCGGTGCGCGTGTGCTTCAGCAGGTCGGCCAGGGGCACGCCGGCGCGCGCCGCCTCGGCCGCGATGTCGCCCAGCTGGTCGGCGGTGAGGGGCAGTTCGCCGGAGAGGCCCAGGATCCCGGCGCGGAAATCGCCGAAGCTCTTCGGCGAAGGGAAGTTCACCACCTTCCTCACGTCGGCCATGTGCTCCTCGAAACCCATGGCCGCTTTGGAGGCGAGGACGATGGGCGCTGCCAGGCCCACGCCCGCGCCGAGCAGGCCCGCACCAGCGGCCGCGGCCTGGCCCGACATCTCCTTCATCCGCCCCGCGCGCTCCCGCGCCTCGCGGATGCGCCCCATGCGCCTGGCCTGGGTCTCCAGCGCGCGGTTGGCGGCGGTCAGCTGTGTCGTGAGCTTGCGCTCGGACCCCGCCAGGTCATTCACATCGTGCCCGGCACCGCGCAGGCGCGTCTCCAGCTCGTCCAGGCGGCGGCTGTCGGTGGCGAGCGCCTCGGCCGCCGAGCGCGCCTCGCCGGAGACCCTGCGCAGCTCCGCCGAGAGCGCCCGGGTCGGGCCGCTCGCGGCGCGGGTGCGCGCCTCGATGTCCGCCAGCTTCGCGGCGTATCGGTCGAGCGTCGCCCGGCCGACCTCCGCCTGGGTGCGGAGCTGCTTGAGCGTGGAGAGGTCGCGCCCGGCCTTTTCGAGCCGGCGCACCTCCTCGCGGGCAGCCTTCATGGCCCGGCCCGCCGCGCCGGCTCCGCCCACGACGTCGCGCAGCGGCCGGGTGATCCGTTCGACGGTGTCCAGGAGGACGCGGATCTTCAGGTCGCGGTCGGACACCTCAGTCCTCCTCGGCGCCCGCCCGGCGGGCCGCGCGCTCGCGCCACTTCACCAGCTCGGGCAGGGTCAGGTCGTCGTAGAAGCCGCGGTCGAAGTGGAAGACCACGCCGCAGTCGGCGAGCAGCTCGTCTACGTCGTGGGGAAGTCCGCCTTCAGCCGCGTCGGCAGCAAAAAAGAGGACACCGCCATCGCCAGGTCGGTGATGTCGCCGGCCTCCAGGCCCAGCACCTCGTGCTCGGTGATCGCCGGGTCGCTGATGCGCGGCACCACCTTGGCGACGGCGCCGGCCTCCATCTGCAGCAGGTCGGTGATCGTGGCGCCGCGCAGCTGGCCGCCCTTGGGCCTGCGCAGCACCACGGAGCCGATGGTGGTCTCGCCGCGCTTGATCGGCGTGTCGAAGGTCACCGTCGCGGTGTTCGGGTCGGTCATGTCTCTCTCCTGGGATCAGATCTGGGGCGAGGGGGCGGCGCTCAGACGCCGATGGCGTCGCGGTGCGCCGCCAGGAGATCCACGCCGTCCACGATCCAGACCATGTTCAGGAAGTCGATCTCGAAGAGGACGGCCCCGTTGCAGCTCTCCTTGTAGTAGGAGCAGCTGGTCTTGACGGTGAACTCGGTGTCGTCCCCGACCTTGTTGTCGCCGCGATCGATCTCCTCGTGGAAGCCGCGCACCACGATCTCGACGGCGTCGACACCCGCGCCGTCCGGCCGCTGGTAGGAGCCGACGTAGCGGAGGCCGAGGCCGTCCACGCGCGTGATCCCCAGCTGCTTGACGATCTCGGCCATGTAGCCGCCGAACTTGGACTCCAGGTCGATGCCTTCGTGGCCGTTGGCCACCTTCACCTCGCCGGGCATGCCGCCGCCCCGGAACGCCTCCGTCTTCTTCTTGAGGTTGGGCAGCTTCACCGACGTGTTCTCGGCGGGGTAGCCCACCCCGTCGATGAACACGTTCTGGAACTTGAGCTTGCGGGGGAGCATCGGGACGGACTTTCGAGCGGAGCGACGGGGAGGGCGGAGGCGGCGCGCGGTGCGCGTCAGCCCGCGGCGCCCAGGGCGAAGTCGAGGAAGAAGCGGTCGGTGATCCGCTGGGTGACGCCCAGCAGCTCCAGCGGCGGCGTGGGCGTGTATTCGTCCACGATGGCCAGCTTGCCGGCGGCCAGGCGCTCCGGCGTGTTCAGCTGGTCGTCCAGGAAGAACTCCGCGCCGATCAGGCGTTGCTGCGCACCCGGGCGGGAGAGCTCCCGCGCCTTGGCGTTGCCCTCCTCGATGATGTCGCGGGCCAGGCCCTTGGTGATCGGCTTGCCCAGCGCCCAGACGAGTCCGGCGGCGACCGTGTCGCGCAGCACCTGGGCGGTGCGGGTGGCGCTCTCGAAGATGAAGTTCGGATCGTCGCTGGCCGTCCGCGAGCCCCAGAAGCGGTAGCCGTTCATCTCCACGATGGAGGTGATGGCGGCGTTGTTCAGGACGCCGACGTCGTTGGCGCCGTCCTGGATGTCGAAGGTGAGCGCCTGCGAGACGCCGGTCACGCCGGCCAGCGGCACGTTCGACAGGGTCTTGTTCCACCCCTGGGTCTCGTCGATCGCGGCGCGCAGGCCGAGCGCCGCGGCCGAGGCCATGACGGTCTGCGTGCCGGAGCGGAAGTCGGGGTAGAGGAGCATCAGCTCGCGCGCGCCGTAGCCGCTGCGGGCGGTCACGGCCTCGACCACGGTGTCGATCGCGCCACTGCGCAGGGAGGCGTAGGCCATGCCCCGCAGCTTCGCCGCCGTGGAGGCGAGCTGGGCGATGACGGTCGGGCTCTCCAGCCCGGGCGCGCCGATGATCCGGGGGCGCTGACGCACGGCGGCCGGCGCGGTCTCCAGCTTGACGATCGCGGCGACCACGGCCGTGGAGACGGCTGCGGCGTCCGCGCCGTCCGCCGGGTCCGCGCGCACCACCACCACGATCGGGTTGGCTTGAGCGGCGATGGCGGTCAGCGACCGGGCCAGCGTGCCCGCGACGCCCGCCTTCGCGATGGCCGCGCGCACGTCGGTGACCAGCACGGGCTCGCCCGCCGGGAAGGTGTTCTCGTCCGCGTCGCTGGCGGTGGCCACCAGACCCACCGTCGAGGTCGAGGCCGTCTGCATGTAACGGCCGCCCTGGGCGGTTTCGGTGAATTCGAAGCCGTTGCGGATGGTGTCGGACATGGGCGGGTTCCTAGGCGGCGGCCGCTGGCCACAGGGGCAGCGGCACGCGGAAGCGGAGGGGGGCGGGCGAGGTGGTGGACAGGTCCACGCCGGTCAGCTCGAGGCTGGCCCGGCCGGGGCTCGCCGGATCGATCACCAGCTTCACGCGGGTGAGCCGGTAGACCGGGATCCAGCGCTGCAGGGCGGTCGCCGTGGCGGCGTAGACCTGCTGGCGGGTGAGGGGGGTGAGAGGCTGGCCCAGGAGCTCGAAGAGGCGCGAGCCGTAGTCGCGGCGCATGACGCGGGCGCCGATCGGCGTGGTGAGCACGTCGGCCACGGCGACGGCCAGCCAGGCGCGGCCAGAGATCGCGCGGCCGGTGCGAGGGTTCAGGCCGGTCGCCATCAGGGGGCCACCGGCTGGCCGGAGACCCCGGACCCGCCCTGCACCTGCCCGTGCGTGTGGTGTCGCAGGCTGATCGGGCCGGCCTTCACGTCGCCGCTGGCGGTCACGTCGCCCTGGATCTCGACGTCGGCGGTGATGAGCACGCCTCCCGGGGCGGTCAGCTCGACGCGACCGCCGTCGGGCAGCTCCGCGGTGAGCAGGTGCGCCGCGGCGTCGTAATCGATGCGGGCGCCGTCCCCGAAGGTGAGGACCAGGGCGCGCGCGTCGCCCGTCGGGACGGCGTGCCTGGAGGAACGCACGCCGGGCAGGAACACCGCCCCGCGCGCGTCGCCCTCGGGGCAGAGCAGCAGGCCCTGTTCGCCCACCGAGGGCGGCGACCAAACGGTGGTCTCGCCGGAGCGCGGCATGAACCAGTCCAGCGGCCCCAGGCGCTTCTCGCCCAGGGCGACCACCACCTTGGCCGCGTCCAGGTCGACCGAGTCGACCGTGGCGTAGCGCAGGAGGTCGCCGCTGCGGCGCTCCATCTCGGCTTGCTCGTCCATCGCGCGCATGTCGCCGCGCGACTGCGGCGTCCGGAACGGCGCCCTGTTGTTCGGCGGGGCCGAACAACAGGGGCGGACGCCCTCAGGCTGCGCCGCCGCCGGTGATGATCACCTCCCGCGCGGCGGTCTGGCCTTTGCCGGTGATCCCGTAGCTGAGCTCCACGCCGGCGACGTCGAACCGGGCGAAGATCCGGCGCACGTCCGGCCGGTCGTTCAGCGACAGGATGAAACGCCCGCGCAGGCCGGCCAGGACCTCGGCCATCCGCTCGAAGTCGTCGCGGCCGAACAGGCCGTCGCCGTAATCGCGCTCGCAGCCCCAGTAGGGCGGGTCCAGGTAGAAGAGCGCGTGCGAGCGGTCGTAGCGACGCACCAAGTCGGCCCAGGGCAGGCGCTCCACCACCACGCCGGCGAGGCGCTCGTGGATGGCCCGGATGCGCCCGGCCACCCGCCGGGCGTCGAAGGCGGCGGAGCCCTGGGCGGTGGCGTCCACCCCAAAGTTCCGGCCCGTCACCTTCCCGCCGAAGGCGCAGGCTTGCAGGTAGATGAAGCGCCGGGCGCGCTCGATGTCGGTGAGGTGGTCGGGGTCCATGGCCAGCTGGCGCGCGAACTCCTCCCGGCTGGTGACGGTGACGGAGATCTCCGCGACGAGCGCGTCGGGGTGGCGCTGCATGACGCGGAACAGGTTGGCCACGTCACGGCCCAGGTCGTTGACCACCTCGAGCTTGGGCCGGCTGGTCCGGCGCAGGAACACGCCGCCCAGGCCGACGAACGGCTCCAGGTAGGCGCGATGCGGGGTGGCGTCGATCAGGGCGGTGAGGCGACGCGCCAGCATGCGCTTGCCGCCGAGATAGGGGGCGATCGGTCGAACGGGGGCGACCGCGGAAAGGGTGGACTCCACGTGGGGACTCGTCTGCACTGCTCGCGCCGGGGGCTCCGGCGGAGGGATCAAGGACGGATCGCGACCGTCCAAGGTGCGGGGGTCACAGCCCGCGGCTCAGGGCGCGGCAAACGCCCGAGCCCCCTCCTTCTCGCGTGCCGCAGGTCGCGGCTTGCGCCGGCTGTTCTCTGGGTGCGTCGGAGAACAGGGAGCGTCAGGCTATGGACGTTGCGCCGCTATCGGCGGCTGTCCTGAGAGCGTGGCCGTCACGCCCGGTTGCGGCGGGTCGCGGGTGCGGTTCGCGCGCACCAGGAGGAAGGCGAGCTCGCGCAGCACGGGCGGCGTGCCCTCGGCCGCCATGGCGGTGAGGAAGATTGCGTCGCTCTCCAGCCGTGAGAACCGCCGGTCCTCGCGCAGCAGGTCGTGGACGGCGGCGGCCTTGGTCATGGTGTGCTTGGCGGGGACGGCCCAGGCGAGCCAGGGCGGGATGCTGGGGCCGTCCGTGAGGAAGCCGGCCGGCACGTGCACGGCCAGGCCCGAGCCCTCGAAGCCGATGTGGAAGGCGAACCCGTCCACCACGCGATAGAGCCGCCGGCCGGCGGCGTTGCGCAGCTCGGTGCGCTCCCGGCGCGCGGCCGTGAAGCTGCTCATGGCGCGGTCACCACGGCGATCTGCGCAGGTGTGCAGCCGACCGACTGCAGGATGGCGAGCAGCCCTTCGTCGTCGGCGTAGACCTGCGGCCAGTCCGGCGCGAACCAGCGGCCGAAGAAGATCGGCTGCGACTGCAGGGCGGCGAACACCGCGCCCAGCTTACCGATGTCGTTCACCCGCTCCTGGACGAGCGACTTAGCGATCAGGCGGCGGGGCTCAGGCGGGGCGGCTTCCAGGCGCGCCGCCAACTCCTCGGCCGTCAGCAGGTGACGGACGCCGTCCGTCTGGACCCAGATTTCGGAGTACTCGACGCCTGGTGTCGGCTCCCAAGCCTTGGGAGGCGGAGGCTCCGGGGATCCGAGGGGCGCCGGCGCGACATGGGCCGCCGGTCCCTCTGGGTGCTCAACCGTCTCGGCCAAGTTCACCAGCACAGAGCTTTCGGCAGGGATGGCCGGCCCTGTCCTTTCGGCCTCGTCCATCACGCGCGCACTCCGTACAGGGCGACCGAACCGCCGGTGAAGTTCACAGACCCAGGGGATGTCGTCTCTATGTAGATGCCCTGAACGCCACCGCTGTGAGACCCTGCCTGGCCGGCGGTCCCAGCTGCTCCGCCTCCTGAGCCCATACCTGCGGCCGTGCTCGCCTGTACCGCAACGGTGGACACGCTCACGTCCAGGTGAGCGCCCTCAACTGAGACCACAACGTCGAGCATGGGAGCTCCGAGCGAAGAAAAGCCGGGGCATACGAACGGGGTGCCCTGCGAGTTGACCATGCCGAACCGAACCTGCGGGTTGCTCGAGGCGGTGATGTTCTTTCCAATGTAGAGCAGGCGGCTGTAGGCGGCGGTGGCGAAGCTGAAGTAGAGTGACGCCACCGGGGAAGTTATGGCCTGGGTGCCGACAAGCTCGTACTTGCCACCCGACACTCGGGGATCGATCACGGGGTTGAAGTAGTCGGTCCCCTGCGACTGGCAGGCCAGCGTAGCCCCGGGGTGCACCGGGATGGGTCCCGTCGCGCCTAGGGCGGCCTGGCCCGCCGCCGCCTGCACGTAGCAGGTGCCTCCCGTGTAGTTGTAGAAGGTGAGGATCGAGCCGACTTCGACCGTCGCGGCCGAGGGCAGGGTTGCGATCGCTCCGGCGCCAGTGAAGTAGATGAGGCCGCCGGCCTCGCTCGCCGCAATAGCGCGGCTGCTGCTGACGATGCTTTGCGCATTGATCCGCTGACCGACGCTCTTGTGGAAAGCCGTCGTCCCGAGCCGCGTGTCATTCGCCGACCGAGGTGCGGTCGGAGCAGAGACCGGCACCGCGAAGGTGGCCGAAGTGCTGAGGAGCTCCAGGACCGTCGCGAAGGCGATCTGGAGGTACAGGCCCTTCGCCGGCGCGGCGTTGAGGCCGATGTTGTTGCCGCCGTCGTTGTAGAGGGCGCTGACGCCCGCGAGGTTGAAGCCGTTGCCGTTTCCGGCCGCCGCGCGCAGCTGGCCGTAGCTCTCCAGGTAGGGCGCCGCCAGGCCCCCCGTCATGACGTCGCCCGAGCGGTTCACCTTCCCGCCCACCGAGGCGAGGTCATGCAGGCTGACCACGAACCAGCCCGCTGCGGAGGAGCCGCCGTAGCAGGCGAGCAGGACGCCGGCTCCGGGCCGGAGCGTGAGCGGAGAGCCGTAGCCTTCGATGTAGGAGCCGACCGGTGCCGCGATGCTCCCGCTGGTGGCGCCGTTCATCTGCAGCAGGACGCACATGCCGCTGGGCACGGTCGCGGAGTCGGGGAGGATGAAGCTTGTAACGCCGCCCGACGTCGCGACGACCGCTTTGCCGACGTGATCGGCGGCGGTGAGGTTGACCGTCCCGGTCGCGCCGACGCCGACGAAGCCGTCCACCGACATGCCGAGAGACCGCAACCAGCGCGTGGTGGCGAGGCGGCCGCTCTTGTCGCCTCGGTTCGGCGGGTCGATGCCGAGGAGGTCGCCCGTCATGGTGTCGCCGCTGCGGTTCACCTTGCCGCCCACCGTCGCGGTCAGGGCGGCGAGCCCCGACTGGTCGGCCTGGATGGCGGCGACCAGCTCGCCCCAGGTGTCCAGCGCCGCCGGCGCCATGCCGATCAGGGCGGCGATCGCCTGCTGGATGGCCGCCATGGTGGCGATCTGGTTGGTGTTGGTCCCGACCGGCGGGGTCGGGGACTCGGGCGTGCCTGCGAGCACGGGGCTGACCCGGGGCGCCAGCAGCGCCGCGACTCCGGCCGTGTAGGCGTTCGCCGCGGCCTGCGCCGCGGCGGCGTCGCCCTTGCGGTCATAGCCGGCGGCCGGCTGGTAGATCAGCACGCGCCAGGCGCCGCCGCCGAGGTAGAGGGCGGCGAAGGCGTCGCCCGGGGCGGCCTGGATGTCGGCCGCGCCGGGCAGCTGCAGGCCCGCGCTGCTGGCCAGCAACGGCGCGCCGGTGAACCGGCCGATGAAGACGGGCGCGTTCAGGTCGGCGGACGCGCCGAAGCTGGAGATCGCCGCCGAGCCGGTGATCTTGACCAGGTGCGAGGCGGCCGAGCCCAGGTCGCAGGTGGCGGCGCTGGCCTTGGTGGTCTCAGCCCCGAACCCCGCGCCGGTGAGGATCCAGCCGTCGGTGGTCGTCTTCAGCCAGCCCAGGCGCGTGTCGGCCGCCTCGGCGCGAGCGCCGGCGGGCGGGGTCACGTAGAGCCAGCCGTCCGCATCGTTGCGCCAGATCGCGACCTGGCCCGTCTTGCCCGCCCAGGCGCCCGTCGCCCCGACCGGGATCAGGTATTGGTCCTCGGCCAGCGGCGTGGCGGGCGGGGCCGTCGCGGTGGCGCTTCGCACGGCGAAGAACTGGCGGTGCTGGAGGACCCACTCGCGGGTGACCAGGGCGCTGTCGTCCACCTCCACGGTGATCTGCGCGCCGGGGGCGATCTTGAGGCGCGCGCGCAGCACGAGGCTGGTCAGCACGCCGTCCGCGGCCCAGGACTTCGAAATGTTCGCCGCACCGATGGCGGCCAGAGCGCCGCCCGCCGTGTAGAGCGCCACCTCGCGCACGGTGAACCCGCCGACGCCCGTGCCCAGGGTGGCCTGCACGATCACCTGGTCGGCGTGCGCCGGGTCGGGGATGACGCTGTCCACCGCAACGCGCACGACCTCGTGCACGAGCGCCGTCTCTGCGCCGGTGGGCTGGTAGGGCAGGCCGGCCGCGTCACCCCACGCCACGTGGGACAGGGCGACGGGCGCGCCCGCGATCGACGAAGCGATCGCCGCCGCGCCGGCGGGCGTGACGATCAGGCCGGGGGTGATGACGCTCATGCGCCTCTCGCGGGAAGGTCGACGGTCAGCACGCCGAGAGCCGCGCCGCCGGCGTAGGCCGTGGCGAGGGGGGCGGCGCTGAGGGTCAGGGACGTGAGCCAGGAGCGGAGGTTCTTGGCCGCCAGGATCTGGGCCTGGATCAGCCGGAGCTCGGGCAGGGTGCAGCCGTCGTCGACGCCGACCTCCACGCGGAAGGTGTAGGGATCGGCGGGCGCGGGCGTCTCCTCCCACCACTCCACGACGCGGGTCGGGTGACCGACGGCGGCCAGGGCGCGCTCCAGGGCGCCGCGGGTGCCCTTGCGGCGGTGAACGCCGAGGCTGGCGGCCACCACGTCGCGCTTCTTGGGCTCGGGCCACGCCGGGTCCCACACGTCCACCGAGAAGGCCCAGGCCAGCCAGGGCAGGACGGCCAGCGGGCAGGTCGCGGCGTTCCAGAGCCCGGCGTTGGCGGCCGCGATCAGCGCCTGTCGCAGGATCTCCACCTGCTCCAGCGCGCGCTGCAGGGGCGTGGCGTTCGGCGGCAGGAGGGTCGCGGCGTCAGACACCGGCGCCGCCCACCACCAGGGTCAGGGTCACCGACCCGAGCACCGGGGCCACGCCGACCACCGCCGGAATGTCGCCCGCGCCGGGAGGGCGATCGATGTTCTCGACCCCCGGCGCAGCGAGCGCGCCGGCCACCAGCCGCTCCGCCACGCCGCGGCCGATGCGCCGGCGCGACGCGGCGTAGGCTCGGACCGCCGCCTCGGCCGCCAGGGCGACCGCCTCGGAGTCGAGCCCGCCCGCGATGTGGAGGGTGGCGGTGATGTCGTAGGCGGCGATCGTCGCGGCGACGACGACGACGTGGTCGGTGAGCGGCCGCACGTCGGCCGCCGAGCAGGCCGCCTGAACGGCGGCGAGGGTGGGTGCGTCGGGCGCGCCGGTCGGCGCGGTGGACAGGACGTAGATCAGCACCTGGCCCGGCGCGGGGCTGATCACCTGGACGTCGGCCACGAGGGGCGACGCGGAGCGGGCGTGGAACTTGTAGGCGCCCTCCGGGCCGGCGACGGACCAGCCGTCGGGCGCGCTGGCGATGCGCGCGCGGTAGGTCTCGTCCTCCTCGCCGTCGAGGCGCTGGACCTCGAGATTGGCGCCCAGGTTGTCGAGGTCCCGCCCGCGCGCGGTGGCCAGCATGTTGCCGCGCGCGGCGTCGTTCACGCGGGCGCGCTGGATCAGCTCGCGGTAGGCGGCCTGCTCGATGTCCTTGGTCAGCAGCTCGGCCGGGCTGGCCAGGGCCAGGGCGACGGAGGCGGACAGGGCCGCGTCGCCCAGGGCGTCGACGCGCGACTGGAGGTCGGACTTCCGCGCCGCCACGATGGCGTCGAAGCTCAGGTCCTCGATCACCGCCGGCGGGGGCAGCTTCGAGAGGTCGATGGCGGTGTCGGAGCCCATGAGCCCGGCATGTCGCCGGGCGGGTCGCTAGGCCGGAACGCGGGGCTGTTGTTCGGCGCGGTCGAACAACAGGGGTGCGCGGATCACGGCCGCAGGTGTTCCAGCACCGCGCCGGCCAGGGCCTCGCGTTCCGCATCCGTGAAGCCGAGCAGCTGGCGGGCGGGGTAGGCGTAGACGGGGCGATCCCGGCCGCGGTTCACCTGGTCGACCAGGCCTTCCTGGTGGACGCGGGCGATGCGGGTCGCGCGGCGGTCGCCGAAGCCCACGGCCGCCTCGTCCGGGGTGGCGGAGCCGCGAAGGAAGGCGGCCGCTTTCAGGCGGACGAACATGGCCCGCTTGGCCGCCCTCCGCTTGATGCGCCCGGCCTTCCTGCGCGCGCGCCCGCCGCGCCCTGGCTCGGGCTTCGGCTCCTGCGCCTTGCGGGGGGCGAAGTCGGAGCCGTCCGGGTTCTGCTGGTCGCCGATGCGCGCCGCCTGGGTCCGCCGGAGCTGGCCGGCCAGCTTGCGTGCGAGCTTGCGGCGCTCCGGCGCGGCGACGCGCTCGGCCAGCGCCTCGGCCGCCAGTCGCAGCGGGGCGAAGTCGTCGGTCACGCGCCCTCGATCTCGTCGGGCAGGAGGATCTGGCCGGACAGGTAGAGCGCGGCCAGAGGGGGCGGCGGGTCGGCGCCCTCGAACGGGCCCTGCGGGTCGCCGGGCTCGTCCAGGTGCACGATGTCGAACTTGCCGTCCTCGCGCAGGCGCGTGGTCACCGCCTCGGTCAGCGCGAGGTCGATGGACAGATCCACCTTGTCCTGGCCGAGGTTGTCCACCTCGAACGCCAACGACGGACCGTCGCTCCGCCCGTTCAGAAGCTCCGGCTGGTGCGTGCGCAACCAGACGGCCAGGAGCACGAACAGCGCGTCCTCGTCGCCGGCGAAGTCCTGCAGCACGACGTTCAGGCTGTAGCGATACTCGAACCCGACGGGCGCGGCGGGGTTGGTGGTGGCCACCACGCGACCCTGGTCCACGAACAGCTGCAGGCGCTCGGCCTCGCCGCCCAGATCGGGGAGGCCCTTCAGCAGCCAGGCGCGCAGCGCCTTCGGCTTCTTCACGGCCGCCGCACCTTCTTGCCGACGGCTTCGTCCAGGGCGGCCGCGGCCGCATCAAGCAGGCTGACCGCCGCGTCCTTGCGCCCCTCGCAGACGGCCACCGCCTCTTCCTGCCGCACGCTGAACAGCGCCAGCGCGCCAAGGGTCGGAGCGTCAGGGCGCGCGGGGCGGGGGCACGGCTCGCGGAGCTCCGCCGGCACGGACGGGCGGGGTTGCTCGGGCACGGGTGGGCCGGGGGTCGCGCATGCCGTCGACAGCAGCAGCCCACTCGCGCAGGACATCAGCGTCCAGGCGGTCCTGGGCGTGGGGAAGGGGAAGGATCGCATCGGCGGCGGCTCCGGTCTGGGCGGCGGCTTGGGCCTGGGTGGTGCGGGCGGTCTCCACGGCGGCGGTGGATGCAGCGTCGAGGTGGACCTGGGCGATGGCGGCGCGGGTGGCGCCCTGGGCCGCGGCGGCGCGCGCCTCGGCCTTCTCGACTTTCGAGCCCCAGACCCGGGAGGCGAGCCAGGCGCCCGCGACGACCAGGCTGAGGGCGAGCAGGCCGGCGCCGAACGCGCGGCGATGGGCGAGGATGAAGCGGAGAGCCAGGGCGGCTGTCATGCGGCGCGCGCCTGCTCGAAGGTCTCGCCCGTGCGCATCATGCGCGAGAGCGTGGCGGCGCGCCGCCCGACCTGGCTGGCCCACTTGGAGCGCAGCATCTGCTGGGCGGCCTCGGCGAACCGGCCAGCCTCCACCAGGCTCAGCGTCGTGTGAAAGCCGAGCAGGCCATCCAGGCCCAGGTTGAAGGCCATGTCGGTGAGCACGGCGCGGCGTGACGCATCGAGCCCGCGCCACCACGGCAGCCGAGCGTCGAGGCCGGCCTCCACCTCGCGCACGTCGTTGGCGCACAGGAGCTTGGCCTCGGCTTCCCGCAGCCCCACGTCGTCGAGGTTGCGGCCGATCCCGACGGTCAGCTTGCCGACGGTGTCGCGATAGGGCTTCAGCCTCAGGCCCTCGTGGGCGCGCAGCTGAGCGAACAGCGCTGGATCCATGTCGGGCGCGCCCCCGCCCAGCGCCGCCTCCAGGGCTGCGGCGCTGCCGCCCCCCCAGCGGCCGTCGATCTCGCCGGCGTAGAGGCCGGCGTCCTTCAGGCGGGTCTGCACCGCACGGACGGCGGCGTCGTCTGTCAGTACGGTCACGGGGCCTCCTCGCCGCCGCTCTCGCGGCCGAGCTCCACCTTCCAGCCCCCTGCCGCCCGCTCGGCGCGGACGCGCATCCCGACCAGTGCGAGCATGCCCGCGGCGGCCAGGAACGCGGTCACATCCACCGCCCGCCGCATGAAGCGCAGCAGATCGGGCTGCCGGTCGGGCGTCCAGGGACGGTCCATGACCAGGTGCACGAAGTGGACGAGCACCCAGGTCAGCGCGATCGGCGCGATGATCTTGGCCCACAGGCGTGCGGCCGGCGCGGCGACCAGCACCGCTTGCCAGATCGCGGCCGCTACCCCGGCGAGGGTGGCGGCCGTGCGCACGAACCAGCCGCGGCGGGGCTGCCAGGCGATCACGGCTCGTCCCCCTCTACGATCGCCGACATGCGGCCCTGGCCGCGCGCCTCCAGACGTTCGATGCGGCGGGCCATGGTGTTCTCGCGGCGGTCCATGCGCTGGGTGCGCTCGTCCAGGCGCGCCAGGACGGCCGAGAGCGAGTCCGGGCCGGCGCTGGGGCCGAGCACACGCTCGGCCGCGGAGACGCGCGAGGTGAGCCCGGACGCCCACCACACGGCCACCGCCATGTGCATGGCGACGGTCACGGACAGCCCGACCAGTGGGACGGTGATCCTCATGCTGAGGGCGCGGGAGCCGTCGGAGACGTCGATGGCGGTCACAGGCTCAGTCCCACAGGTTTACGGTCGGCGCCGACACGGGCGCCTGGGCGGACGCGGGCAGCAGCAGGCGCGCGGCGGCGTCCGCGCCGATCGCGCCGGCGGCGGCGCCAGCGTTGGCGCCAAGCACCGCCTCGACCGCGCCGGGGCCGCGGCCGGTCTCGCGCCAGACGGCGAGATCCAGGGGCTCGCCCTGGCGCTGGGTGATGCGGCGCGCGGCGACCATCAGACCAGCTCGACCGTGCAGCGCCCGACGGCCTTCAAGTCGCGGATGGCCCAGCGCGCGTCCCGGCGGTGGGAGTCGGCGGTGGTCAGCAGATCGTCCGCGCGATCGTGGCCGGCCGGGGCGGTGGCGGTGTCGCGGAGCGTCTCCTTGAGCTCGGCGGCCGTGAGCGCGGCGACCGCGCGCCGATAGAGGAGGGTGCGACCATCCTCGCCGGCGACGTCCAGGGAGGGGTGTACGGCGGCGAGATCGGCGGCGCCCGCCAGCTCGCGCAGCGCCCGCCAACCGGCCAGCTCGTGGCGGACCTGGAGGATGGCGGCCAGCGCCGCATCGCGCAGGCGCGCCGGCGAGACGTTGCTGTCGATCCGCACGGCGGCGCGCAGGACCGCCAGGTCCACCGAGGGCCACCAGCCATCACCGGGGAGCACCTGGTCGGTCGCTGGCAGCGCGGGCGGGACGGCCGGCGGCGGGTTTGCAGGGATGGCGACGAAGCCGGTCATGGTCTGGGCTCGGGTGCTCGGGCTCTCGCGCATCCCCCGCCCCCGGGTTCGGCGGTGGGGACGGGTCGGAGATCACGGCCCGAAGGCGTGGCCCGCTCCGTCCGCCGCCGAGACGCCGGGGGCGACAGGGTTCAGGTCTCCGCCGGGGGTTCGCCCGGCGGAGCCTCGGAAGGGGTGGCCGGCGGGGCGTCGGAAGAGTCGCCCGCGTCGGTGGTGCTGGGGGTCACATGACCGGCTCCCGCGTCGGCGGCCGTCGATGCGGCCTGGGTGCTGGCGGCGGCGGTCGCGGCGGCCTTGGCCTCGCGCTCCAGCCGCTGGATCACGTTGTCGATCTTGGCGCCCCTGGGGTCGAGCTGGCGGGCGCGGGTGAGCTCCGAGAGCGCGGCGTCTCGCGCCGCCGCCGCGTCGGCCGGGCTGGTCGCTTCCCCGGCGGCGCGGGTGATTTCCAGGCCAATCGCCTTGTGCAGGCGGCCCTTCACCTCGTCCGGCATGTCGAGGCCGGCGACGGCGTCGCGGATCGCCTGCAGAGCGAAGACGTGGCCGCGAGGAATGGGCGTGCCCGCCTTCACCGCGTCCAGTGCGTGGTCGGCGGCTTCCTCGGCGACCATGGTCGGCAGGTCGCGCTTGAAGAGCGGGCCGAGCTGGAACCCATGCGTCTGGGCGAAGGTGAACAGGGCCGCGGCCGCCGGCAGGTCGCCGGTGTCCAGCCGCCAGATGAGCATGCGGACGACCACGTCGTCCTGCGGCGCGCGAAAGCTGGGGTCGCGCGCACGGGCCGCCTCGGCGGCGTCGATGACGCCCTCCACGTAGGCGTCGAACTTGGGCAGCAGCTCGCGCTTGCGGGCCACCTTCGCCTCGCGCGACTTCAGCTCCTTCAGGCCGCGCAAGTCGTGCGCCAGGTCCATGCGGACCAGCGCCACGGGATCGGGCGCGCGGGACGAGTCGGGCGTGTTGTCGTTGGCCGCGGCGGTCAGGGCGACGGCCGCCACGCCGGCGTGGTGCATGCGGTGGCGCTGGCCCAGGGTCGGCTCCAGCGGCACGGCCGCCTCCCTGGGCTCCGGCGCGGGCATGGAGGTGGGCGCACCGGCGATCCGGGCCTGCTCGGCGGCGATGCGCGCGAGGTGGCGGCGGGCGGGGGTCATCAGCATGGCCGACACGATCTCTCTCGCCCGAGCCGGGGGCGGCGGGTCTCTCTGGGGTGAAGGTGCGCGGCGGCCGGGGAGAGACGACCCGGCCGCCGCGCCGTCGCGCGGCGCCCCTGGGGGGCGAAGACGCTACGCGACGAACTGGATGTTCTCGATCAGGCAGCCGTAATCGAAGTCCTCGACCACGTAGGCGTCGTTGGAGGACTCGTAGGTCTCGACGCGGTCCGCCTCCGGCACGTCCTTGATCGTGCGCCGGCGTTTGCCCTCCTGCTCGTAGATCGACAGGTTGTCGAAACGGGTCACGAACACGGAGCCGGGCGGAAAGAACGGCACACGCGCGGCCTGCAGGCCGCCGAGGCGCTTCGTGCCCAGGATCACGTCTGCGGCCAGCTGCTCGGTCGGGTCGAGGTTCTCGTTGACGAGCGGGAAGTACTTGTCGTGCAGCAGGTCCCGTCCACAGATGGCGACCAGGCCGGTGTCGTCCTGCGCCCAGGCGGGCAACAGGCTATTCACCGCATCGTAGATGGCGGAGTCGAGGGTCCGGTAGTCGGAGCCGCTCGCGGCGCTTGGGGAGATGGTCACCTTGCCCGCGGTGGCGCCTGTAGCGAGGCGGCGGGCGCCCCCGTTGAAGCCGCGGACCTTCTCCAGCCAGCCGACGTTCACGTCCTGCAGCAGGGGATTGTTGACGCGGTTGGTGGTGGCCGCGGCCGAGACGCCGTTGAACCCGGTCATGATGCGGTCGCGCGCCTGCTGTCGGAGGATCGCGTTGGTGATGCGGGTCTGGAAGTCCTTGAACTTCGCCCACATGTCGAGCTTGGCGTAGCGCAGGTGCGTGTCGCTGTTGGTCTGCTTGACTTCGTACCCGCTGTCGTCGAGCCCGGTGGGATCGACGGTGGCCCGGCGCCCGGCGCCCGTGGTGTCCGTGCGGCCGGCCAAAGTGGTGTTGATCCCGAGGCCGAGCTTCTCGCCCTTCATCTCAGGCACCAGGGTGATGTTGATCTTCTGCAGGAAGGACGAGTCTTCGCCCTGCTTGTCGATCAGGCGCTGCTGGACGGACGGGGCGGCGGTGAACGCCTTGGCGCCCCGCACGTCCGCGGCGTCGGCGCCGTTGAGTTCGGCCTGGCGCTCCAGGTAACGGTTGAAGGCCTGGCGGGTGGCGGGGTTCATCGCGGAGGGGTTCCCGGTCGGGTGAGGTCGGAGGAGGGATGTTCGGGGGCGGTCAGCAGTCGACCAGCTCAGCCCCGGAGCCGCCGATGGCGGGCGGGCGGGCGGTGTGCCGGGCCGTGCCGTCCATGCCGGCCTTGAGCGCGTCGTGGTCGGTGCGCAGGCCGTCGAGCTTGGTGGAGAAGGCGGCCAGGCGGCCGTCGATCTTCTCGCCCAGCTTCTCGACTACGGCGGTGAAGGCCGCGGTGGGATCGGCGCCCGGGCTGGCCGCGGTCGTGGTCGCCGGGGCGGGCTCGGCCTTCTTGCCCATGCCCAGCTCGCGGAAAGCGCCGACGATCATGTCCTTGAGTGAAAGCTCGGCGGCGGCGCCGGCCTCCAGCTCGAAGGCGGTCTCGTGGGCGGCGCTGAAGAAGTTGGCCGGGGCCTGCTTGCGGCGGTCGAGGTCGGCCTTCAGCGCCTTGGCCGCGGCGTTGTCCGCCGTGGCGGAGAACGCCAGGATGTCGGTGCCGAGGGAGGCGGGCGAGTCGGTGACGGCGACGCCCACCAGGCCGGCCTTGCCGGTGCCCGCGAAGTTCGGGGTGATCTCGACCGAGGTGTAGATCTTCTGCCGCTTGCGGTTGATCTCCACCAGCTCGTCGATCGGGTCCATCTGGGCGTAGAGCGCGCGGCGCTTCTGGACCTTGCCGTCGATGGTCAGGTCGATGTCGCGGGCTTCCAGCGCCAGGACGTCGCCGTAGGACTTGAAGGGGCCGTCCGGGGTGTAGCCCCGCAGGTGCTCCATGTTGATCCGGACGCCGTAGGTCTCGCGGTTGAAGCCCGCGGCCATCTCGTTGATCTCCTGGGCGGAGATGGTCCGGCCGTCGGTGGCGGTGGCGCCTTCGACGGCGATGCGGAACGACTTCGTCTTCGCCATGGAGATGTCGGGCCTCGTCCTCGGGTCGGGTCGGCGGTCCCGATCGGGGGCCGCGTATGCAGGGCCCGAGTGACACGCGCGGCCCCCCGGCGGTCGAGCCGGGCCTGTTGTTCGGCCGCGCCGAACAACAGGGGTGCGGACGGAGGGCCTAGCCTGCGCCCGTAGGGTCCGCGGCCATGACGGCCGACGTGGCGGAACAGGAAGAGGGGGGCGGCCCGCGCCGTCGCGCGGCGCGATCAGGCCTGTCGACGGACCCTGTGCTGCTGGCTCCGCCCGATGGCGGCGATCCGCGGCGCGCCGCGCGGAACCTGTTCTTTCAGGGCTGGCGGCTGACCGAGATCGCCGACTGGCTGGAGCTCCCGCTTCCCACGGTGGCCAGCTGGAAGGGGCGCGACAAGTGGGAGTCGGCGCTGCCGCTCGACCGCGTCGAGTGCGTGATCGAGGCGAAGCTGGTGCAGCTGGTCTGCCTGCCGTCGCCCATGCCCGGCTGGGCGCTGAAGGAGATCGACCACCTCACCCGCCAGCTGGAGCGCACCAGCCGCGTCCGCCGCTACGGCCAGCCCGGCGGGCACGAGGGCGACCTGAACCCGGCGGTGAGCGAGCGCGGCCGCAAGGCGCGCGCGGCGCGGCCGGCGGCGAACCTGTTCACCGACGAACAGGCCTGCAAGCTGATCGACCTCTTCCACGAGGAGAACTTCGCCTACCAGGAGAACTGGTGGGCCAGCTCGAGCCTGCGCACGCGCTGCCTGCTCAAGAGCCGCCAGGTCGGGGCGAGCTGGTATTTCGCCCGCGAGGCGCTGATCACCGCGCTGGAGACCGGCCGGAACCAGATCTTCCTCTCGGCCTCGAAGAACCAGGCCCGCGTGTTCCGGGAGTATGTGGTCGCCTTCGCCGCCAAGGTTGGCGTCGAGCTGAAGGGCGACCCGATCAGCCTGCCGCCCAACGAGGCGGGCGAGAGCGCGACGCTCTACTTCCTGGCCACCAACAGCCGGACGGCCCAGGGCTACCACGGCGACTTCATCTTCGACGAGTTCTTCTGGACCCAGCGCTTCCGTACCCTGAACAAGGTGGCTCGGGCGATGGCCACACAGAAGATGTATCGGAAGACGTATCTCTCCACGCCGTCGTCGATCCAGCACGAGGCCTACGACTTCTGGAGCGGGGCGGAGTTCAATCGCAATCGGCCCAAGGACCAGCGCGCCGCCTTCAACCTGACCCACGAGCACCTGCGGGGCGGGCGCATGGGGCCGGACGGCATGCACCGCGAGATCCTGACCATCCACGACGCCGTGGCGCGCGGGATGGACCGCTTCGACGTCGAGGAGCTGCAGCGCGAGAACAACCCGGCCGACTTCTCCAACCTCTACCTGTGCGAGTTCGTGGACGACACGCAGAGCGTCTTCCCGCTCTCGATGCTGTCGCCCTGCATGGTGGACGCCTGGGAGAGCTGGGCGGACGTCGACTGGCTGGCCATGTCCGTCGAGGGCCGGCCCTACACCGGCCCCGTGTGGATCGGCTACGACCCCACGCGCTCGGGCGACCGCGCCGCCCTGATCGTGCTGGCCGCCCCGCCGGCGCCTGGCCTCGGCAAGTTCCGGGTGCTGGAGAAGCACCGCTTCGCCGGCATGGACTTCCCCGCGCAGGCCGAGGCCATCCGCCGGATCTGCACGCGCTACCGCGTCGAGAAGATCGCCGTCGATCACAACGGCCTGGGCGTCGCCGTGCTCGACCTGGTGCGCGTGTTCTTCCCCGGCGTCGCCACGGTCGACTACACGCCCGAGGGCAAGCAGCGGATGGTGCTGAAGCTCTGGGACGTCATCAAGGGCGGCCGCCTGGAGTTCGACGCCGGCGACACCGACCTGGCCGCGGCCCTGATGGCCATCCGCAAGGCGATCACCGCCAGCGGCAGGTCGATCACCTATGAGGCCGGCCGCTCGGACGAGGGCGGCCACGCCGACCTCGCCTGGGCGCTGATGAACGCGGTGGTGCAGGAGCCGATCGACGCGGCGCACGGCGGCGCACGGCGCGGCCTGGTCGAGGTCTACTGAAGTGGGCCCAGAGAGCGGGAACGTCGTGACCGGGCCCTGGGCGCCGAACACCCGCGCGGCGCGCCCCATGCCTGGCCCCGAGCTGCGCCGGCGCCTGCCGCACGGGCCGGTGCTGCTGGTGATCGAGGACAGGGGCGCGCTGCTGCGCGCCCGCCTCCACTTTCCCGGGCCGGATGCGGACCTGGCGCGCCAGGTCTCGGCCGTGGCGAACGACCTCCGCGCGCTCTTCCCTGACACGCCGATCGATCTGAGGATCGCATGACCGACCTTCTCCCCGCGCCGGCCGAGGCCGCCGCGCCCGCCCAGGGCATGTCCGTGTTCAGCTTCGGCGACGCCGAGCCGGTGATGAGCCGGCGCGACGTGCTCGACCACATCGAGTGCTGGGTGAACGGACGCTGGTATTCGCCGCCGATCCCGCCGGCGGGCCTGGCGCGCGCCTTCCGCGTGGGGCCGCACCACGAGAGCGCGATCCGGCTGAAGGTGCAGCTCCTGGCCGGCATGTTCGAGCCGACGCGGCTGATGAGCCTGGCCGTGTTCAAGGGCCTGGCGCTGGACTTCCTGGTGTTCGGGAACGCCTATCCCTCGAAGGTGAAGGCGCTCTCCGGCCGCGCGCACCACATCGAGCAGCCGCTGGCGCGCTACATGCGCCGGGGCGTGGAGCCGGGCGCCTTCTTCCAGGTGATCGGCGACGGCTGGGCGCCGGGACGGGAGACGGAGCACGCCTTCGAGATCGGCTCGGTGCTGCAGGTGGCCGAGCCCGACATCAACCAGGACCTCTATGGCCTGCCGCAGTACATCTCCGCCCTGCAGTCGGCCTTCCTGAACGAGGCGGCGACGATCTTCCGCCGCCGCTACTATGAGAACGGCAGCCATGCGGGGTTCTTCCTTTACCTGACCGACGCCACGAAGACGGACGACGACGTGGACGCGATCCGCAAGGCGCTGCGCGACAGCAAGGGCCCGGGGAACTTCAAGAACGTCTTCATCCACGCGCCGGGCGGGAAATCGGACGGGCTGAAGCTGGTGCCGATCAGCGAGGTGACGGCGAAGGACGAGTTCCTGGGGATCAAGGGCGCGAGCCGCGACGACGTGCTGGCCGCGCACCGCTGCCCGCCGCCGCTCCTCGGCATCGTGCCCCAGAACACGGGCGGCTTCGGCGACGTCAGCAAGGCGACGGACGTGTTCGTGCGCAATGAGATCGAGCCGCTGAAGGGCGTGTTCCTGGCCATCAACGACTGGGCGGGCGAGGAGGCGGTGCGCTTCCGGGCCTGGGAGCCGATGGGCGCGAGCGCGGCGCCGGCCAAGCCCTAGCCCAGCCCGCCCGGCGACTGCGACCGGAAGAGGGTGATCCGCCAGCGCCGGTCGCCGCACGCCGGGCAGGCGCCGCGGATCAGGCCCGGCGAGAGCGCCACCGGCGCCGGCGGCCTGGCCGGCGGCGCGGGGAGGGCGAGCGCGGCTGAGCCGCCGCCCTGGACCACCAGCCGCGCGAAGGCCCGGACCGGGTAGCGGCGCGGCTTGAGCCCTCCGCACCCGCAGGAAACGATCACGTTCGCAGCGGGGTCGCTCAGGTAGGCCCCGAGCGGCAGGCCCGACGGGTAGGTCTCGGGCGCCCAGTCCAAGCGGCACGGGACCAGGCCGCATCTGTAGCTGTCCAGGATGTCGGCCAGCGGCGTGACGCCGTGGCCGCTCGCGCACCATGCGCGCGCGTCGAAGCGGACGCGCCGCCCGCAGTCTGGCCGCTTGCCGCAGCGGCCGGTCAGGACGGAGCCGCGCGCCAGGACGCCCGCGGGCGTCTGCGGCTCCTCCACCTTCCCGTCGGCCTGCAGCAGCCACCCCGCGGAGGCGTGCCGGCGCGCCTCCGCCTCCAGCTCCCGCTCGCGCCGCTCCGACGTGTTGTGGCCCACCCCTGCGCCCTACCGCGAGGAGAACGGATCGGGAACCCCGGCCGCGAATCAGGCCTGTGGACCCCTGAACGGGCGCGGTGAGACCCCCGCCTCGCCCGCCGGCTTTCCATGGCGCGTTCTACGCGATCGACGTGCACGGCTAGGCGAAGGCTTGCCTGGGTTCGGCGAGCCGCGGGTGCCACCCGCCGGCTATGCGGTTCTACGCAGGAAGCTACCCCTCGCGGGACGGTTCAGGCCGTCGTAGGCCGCCTTCAGGCGGGCCAGGGTCTCGCGGTGCTCTGTGCCGATCAGCTCGGCCAAACGGGCAGGCTCAGACATGAGTTTCGGAAGCACGAAGTTGGAACGCGTGAGTCGGAACGACTTGGAACGCCCGTTCGGACCAGCCGCTAAGTGCTTGAAAGAATGGCGCGAGTGACGGGGCTCGAACCCGCGACCTCCGGCGTGACAGGCCGGCGCTCTAACCAACTGAGCTACACCCGCGGATCGCGTCGGGGCGGCGGGCCCCCGTCCGGCGAGGCGGGTGGAATAGGGGGCGCCTCCCGGAGTGTCAAGCGCGCCTCGGGCCCCCCGAGGCGGCCTGGAAAGGCGGCGCCGCCCCTTTCACCGTAAGGCTCCGCTGGGCTAGAAGCGCGCCGTCCCATATGGGTGAGCGGATGAGCGCCTTCCTTCTCGACTACCTGCCGATCGTCATCTTCCTGGCCGTGGCGGTCGTGCTGGGCCTGGGCTTCATGCTGGCCGCATGGGTGCTCGCGCCCAAGCACCCTGACCCGGAGAAGATCAGCGCCTACGAGTGCGGCTTCAACGCGTTCGAGGACGCCCGCATGAAGTTCGACGTGCGTTTCTACCTAGTGTCTATCCTGTTCATCATCTTCGACCTGGAGGTGGCGTTCCTGTTCCCGTGGGGCGTCAGCCTCATGAAGCTGCCGCACGACGCCCAGGTGTTCGCCTTCTGGTCGATGATGACCTTCCTGGGCGTGCTGACCGTGGGCTTCATCTACGAGTGGAAGAAGGGCGCCCTGGAATGGGAGTGAGTTCTCCGGCCCTGACGGTCCCGGCCTCGGGTCTCGTCACCAGCGGCGGCGAACCGCTGAGCGCGGGCTTCGCCATGCGCGCCAGCGTGGAGGGCTACGATCCGCGCATCCACGACCCGTTCCTGGACAAGCTGAACGGCGAGCTGGTCGGCAAGGGCTTCGTCACCGCCGCCCTGGACGACGTGATCACCTGGGCGCGCACCGGTTCGCTGATGTGGATGACCTTCGGCCTGGCGTGCTGCGCGGTGGAGATGATGCACACCTCCATGCCGCGCTACGACGCCGAGCGATTCGGCATGGCCCCGCGCGCCAGTCCCCGACAGAGCGACCTGATGATCGTGGCCGGCACCCTGACCAACAAGATGGCTCCCGCCCTGCGCAAGGTCTACGACCAGATGCCGGAGCCCCGGTACGTGCTCTCCATGGGCAGTTGCGCGAACGGGGGAGGGTACTACCACTACAGCTACAGCGTCGTCCGCGGGTGCGACCGCATCGTGCCGGTGGACGTCTATGTGCCGGGCTGTCCGCCGACGGCCGAGGCGCTGCTTTACGGCCTTCTGCAGCTGCAGAAGAAGATCCGCCGCACCGGGACGATCGATCGATGAGCGACGCGCCCCCCGTGCTCGCGCCCGAGCCCGACAAGTCGGCGGCGACGGTCGTCTCCGAGCGGCTGGCCGAGCTCGGCCGCGCGATCGTGGCCGACTCGGCCGGCGCGGCGGTGAGCTGGCACGTGGCGTTCGGCGACCTGACGATCGTGGCCGCCGCTCCCCGTATCGGCGAGCTCCTGACCACGCTGCGCGACAGCCGCGCGTTCGAGCTGCACCAGCTGATCGACCTGTGCGGGGCCGACTACCCTGAGCGCCAGCGTCGGTTCGACGTGGTCTACCACCTGCTCAGCTACACCAAGAACGTACGCGTGCGGATCAAGATCGAGACGGATGAGGACACGCCCGTGCCCTCCGTCGTCGACGTCTTTCCCAACGCCGACTGGTACGAGCGCGAGGCGTTCGACATGTTCGGGATCTTCTTCGAGGGCCACCCCGACCTGCGCCGCATCCTCACCGACTACGGCTTCCACGGCCACCCGCTGCGCAAGGACTTCCCGATGACCGGGTACGTCGAGGTGCGCTACGACGAGGCGCTGAAGCGCGTCGTGTACGAGCCCACCAAGCTCCCGCAGGAGTTCCGGATGTTCGACTTTCTCTCCCCGTGGGAGGGCGACCGCACGAACATGCCCGGCACCGGCTATCCCTACATCCTGCCCGGCGACGAGAAGGGCTCCACGCCCGACCAGAAGCTGGCCGACACGCGCAAGACGAGCTGAGCATGGCCGCTGACGACGCCGGCGGGCTGGCCACCATCCAGCCGCAGCCCGAGACCAGCCTGGAGGGCGCCGGGCCGCACGAGACGCCCGTCCGCCACTTCAACATCAACTTCGGCCCGCAGCACCCGGCGGCGCACGGCGTGCTGCGCCTGGTGCTGGAGCTGGACGGCGAGGTCGTGGAGCGGGTCGATCCGCACATCGGCCTGCTGCACCGCGGCACCGAGAAGCTGATGGAGTGGCGGCCCTACCTTCAGACCATCCCCTACTTCGACCGCCTCGACTACGTGGCGCCGATGAACCAGGAGCACACCTACGTGCTCGCCCTGGAGCGGATGCTGGGCGTGGACGTGCCGATCCGCGGCCAGCTGATCCGCGTGCTGTTCGACGAGATCGGCCGCGTCCTCAGCCATATCCTCAACGTCACCACCCAGGCGATGGACGTCGGCGCGCTCACCCCGCCGCTATGGGGCTTCGAGGAGCGCGAGAAGCTGATGATCTTCTACGAGCGCGCGTCGGGCGCCCGGCTTCACGCCAACTACTTCCGCGTGGGCGGCGTGCACCAGGACCTGCCGCCGGCGCTGATCGATGACATCGACGACTGGTGCGACCACTTCGAGCGCCCGCTGAACGACATCGACAAGCTCGTCACCGGCAACCGCATCTTCAAGTCGCGCAACGTCGACATCGGCGTCGTGTCGAAGGAGGAGGCGATCCGCCGCGGCTTCACCGGCGTGATGCTGCGCGGCTCGGACGTGGCGTGGGACCTGCGCAAGTCGCAGCCCTACGACTGCTACGCCGAGATGGACTTCGACGTTCCCGTCGGGAAGAACGGCGACTGCTACGACCGCTATCTCGTCCGCATGGAGGAGATGCGTCAGTCCGTCCGCATCATGAAGCAGTGCATCGCGCGCCTGCGGAAGACGCCGGGGCCCGTGCTGACGGAGGACGGCAAGGTGGCGCCGCCGCGTCGGGCCGACATGAAGCGCTCGATGGAGGCGCTGATCCACCACTTCAAGCTCTACACCGAGGGTTTCCACGTGCCCGCCGGCGAGATCTACGCCGCCACCGAGGCGCCCAAGGGCGAGTTCGGCGTCTACCTGGTCAGCGACGGCGGCAACAAGCCCTACCGCTGCAAGATCCGCGCGCCCGGCTTCCCGCACCTGGAGGCCATGGACTGGATGAACCGCGGCCACATGCTGGCCGACGTGTCGGCGATCCTGGGATCGCTGGACATCGTGTTCGGGGAGATCGACCGATGAGCGGCCTGTGGGTCCGGCCCGAGCTGTCCGAGGGCCACTGGACGCTGTTCGCCGTGTTCCTGGGCGTGAGCGTGGCGTGGCAGCTGCTGACCTCGCCGCGCCGCCGCCGCGCCATGGGCGTGACGCGCTTCGCCCTGGCCAGCGCCATCGTCTCCTCCATCCCGCTGGCGGCCCTGCTGATCGTGCGCGCCGGCTTCCGGGAGGCCTTCCTGGACGAGGGCTACGGCTGGTGGTCGGCGCTGTGGCTCAGCCTGCTGTGGATGGGCGTATTCACCCTCGGCGCCCGCTTCCTGGTGCGCCGGCTGCCGCCGACCTCCTGGCTGCTGGCCGACCTCAAGCTCGCCAAGAACGCCGCCTGGCGCGAGTTCCTGGGCGTCTCGCCCCGCACGCGCGGCGCGCGCGCCTGATCCGGTAGCCGTCCCCGCATGTCCGTCCGCCGTCTCTCCGCCGTCCAGCCCGCCAGCTTCGCCTTCACCCCGGAGACCCGGGAGCAGGTGGACGGGTGGCTGGCCAAGTTCCCTCCGCACCGCCGCCAGTCGGGGTCGATCCCGATCCTGTGGCTCGTGCAGAAGCAGGAGGGCTGGGTCAGCGAGCCCGCGATCCGCGTGGTGGCCGAGCTCCTGGGCATGCCGGTGATCCGCGTGCTGGAGGTGGCCACCTTCTACACCATGTTCCAGCTGGAGCCGGTGGGCCGCGCCGCCCTGATCCAGGTGTGCGGCACCACGCCCTGCATGCTGCGCGGCGCGGGCGAGCTGATGGACCGCTGCCGACGCGACATCGGCCCGCGCGACAAGCTCAGCGCCGACGGCCTGTTCACCTGGCAGGAGGTCGAGTGCCTGGGCGCCTGCGCCAACGCGCCCATGGCCCAGATCAACGACTTCTACTTCGAGGACCTGTCGGCCGACGACATGGGCGCGATCATCGCCGAGTTCCGCGCCGGCGGCGCGCCCGAGCGGGGCTCGCGCCGCGGGCGGACCAGTTCGGAGCCGGAGGGCGGGGCGCTGACGCTCACCGACCCCGCCCTCTACGACGGGTCGGCGGCCGAGCCGATCACCCTGCCGAACCGCCCCGTGCCGCAGCCGGAGCCGGCGGCTTGATCCCTGTTGTCTTCAAGGCGTTTGCAGTCGCTTCCCGCGGCGAGCGGCGCTACATCCCCGCCCACGGCGCGTCCTCCCCCCGCGCCAGAGTCTGAGCATGGTCGGCATTCTCCAGGACAAGGACCGCATCTTCACCAACCTCTACGGCCTCCAGGACTGGGGGCTCGAGGGGGCGAAGCGGCGCGGCGCGTGGAACGGCACGGCCGACATGCTGGCCTGCGGCGGCCCGTGGCTGATCGACCAGATCAAGGCCAGCGGCCTGCGCGGTCGCGGCGGCGCCGGCTTCGGCACCGGGCTCAAGTGGTCGTTCATGCCCAAGGAGGTGAAGGACGGCCGCCCGCACTACCTCGTGGTCAACGCCGACGAGAGCGAGCCCGGCACCTGCAAGGACCGGGAGATCATGCGGCACGACCCGCACCTGCTTGTCGAAGGCTGCCTGATCGCCAGCTTCGCCATGCAGGCGCACACCTGCTACATCTACGTCCGCGGCGAGTACGTGCTGGAGCGCCAGCGGCTCGAGGCGGCGATCAAACAGGCCTACGAGGCCAGGCTGATCGGCCCCGGCAACATCCACGGGTGGGACTTCGACCTCTACGTCTCCCACGGCGCCGGCGCCTACATCTGCGGCGAGGAGACCGCGCTTCTGGAGTCGCTGGAGGGCAAGAAGGGCCAGCCGCGGCTGAAGCCTCCCTTCCCGGCGGGCT
Organism: uncultured Caulobacteraceae bacterium; assembly: GCA_964244065.1. Taxonomy (GTDB): domain Bacteria; phylum Pseudomonadota; class Alphaproteobacteria; order Caulobacterales; family Caulobacteraceae; genus JASLDZ01. The sequence continues at coordinate 460,410 of CAXTHH010000001.1, forward strand.
CGGGCCTCTACGGCTGCCCGACCACGGTGAACAACGTGGAGTCGATCGCGGTGGTGGGCACGATCCTGCGCCGCGGCGCGGGCTGGTTCTCCGGCTTCGGCCGGCCGAACAACACCGGCACCAAGGTGATGAGCATCTCCGGCCATGTGGAGCGGCCCTGCAACGTCGAGGAGGCCATGAGCATCCCGCTGAAGCAGCTCCTGGAGGAGCACTGCGGCGGCGTGCGCGGCGGCTGGGGCAACCTGAAGGCGGTGATCCCCGGGGGCTCCTCGGTGCCCATGATCCCGGCCGAGCAGGCCGAGACCGCGCTGATGGACTTCGACAGCCTGCGCGAGCTGCGCAGCGGCCTCGGCACCGCGGCGGTGATCGTCATGGACAAGTCCACCGACCTGGTCCGCGCCATCGCCCGCATCGCCTACTTCTACAAGCACGAGAGCTGCGGCCAGTGCACGCCCTGCCGCGAGGGCACCGGCTGGATGTGGCGCGTGCTGGAGCGCATGGCCCGCGGCGAGGCCGAGATGCGGGAGATCGACACGCTGCTGGACGTCGCCAGCCAGGTGGAGGGCCACACCATCTGCGCCCTGGGCGACGCGGCCGCCTGGCCGATCCAGGGCCTGTTCCGCCACTTCCGCCGCGAGGTGGAGGACCGCATCGGCTCCTACCGCACCGGCCGCCCCCACGTGCAGGGCTCGGCCCTGCTGGCGGCGGAGTAGGGCGATGGCCGAGCCGAACTGGGAGCTTCTTGAGGCCGTGCTTCGGCAGCTTCAGGCAGACGTGTCCGAGATCAAGCAGAAGCAGGTCGCGCACGACAAGCGCTTCGACGCCGTCGACAAACAGCTGCGCGATATCGAGACCGAGGTCACCCACTCACTTGGCCTCGGCACGGCGTCGCTGACGCGCATGCGCGTTGCGACGGACAAGGTGGACGACTTCGCTGGCCGCCTTGAGGAACTCACCACGCGCGTCAAGGCGCTTGAGGACGCCCGCTAGTGCCCACAGCCAAGGTCAACGGCGTTGAGGTCGAGTTCGAGCCCGGCATGACGGTGTTGCAGGTGGCCGAGCGCGCCGGCGTGGAGATTCCGCGCTTCTGCTACCACGAGCGCCTGTCCATCGCCGGCAACTGCCGCATGTGCCTGGTGGAGGTGAAGCCCGGGCCGCCCAAGCCGCAGGCCAGCTGCGCGCTGCCCGCCGCCGACAAGCAGGAGATCTTCACCGACACGCCCATGGTGCGGAAGGCCCGAAACGGGGTGATGGAGTTCCTGCTGATCAACCACCCGCTCGACTGCCCGATCTGCGACCAGGGCGGCGAGTGCGACCTGCAGGACCAGGCGCTGGGCTACGGCCGCGACGACACCCGCTATGTGGAGAATAAGCGGGCCGTCGAAGAGAAGTTCATGGGCCCGCTCATCAAGACGGTGATGACGCGGTGCATCCAGTGCACCCGCTGCGTGCGCTTCGCCACCGAGGTGGCGGGCGTGCCCGAGCTCGGCATGACCGGCCGCGGCGAGGACGCGGAGATCACCACCTACCTCGAGCAGGCGGTCACCACCGAGCTCTCCGGCAACCTCGTGGACGTGTGCCCGGTGGGCGCGCTCACCTCGCGGCCCTACGCCTTCAACGCCCGGCCGTGGGAGCTGAAGAAGACCGAGAGCATCGACGTGCATGACGCGCTGGGCGCGGCCATCCGCGTCGACGCCAAGGGGCCGGAGGTGATGCGCATCCAGCCCCGCGTGAACGAGGCCGTCAACGAGGAGTGGCTGGCCGACAAGAGCCGTCATTCCACCGACGGCCTCATGCGCCAGCGGCTGGACCGACCCTACGTGCGGATCGACGGCAGGCTGCGCCCGGCCAGCTGGGCGCAGGCTTTCGCGGCCGTGGCGGGCAAGCTGCGCGCGACCGCGCCCGAGCGCGTCGGCGTGATCGCCGGCGACCTCTGCGCCGCCGAGGAGATGAAGGCGGCGCTGGACCTCTTCACCCGGCTCGGCGTCAGGAACCTCGACTGCCGGCAGGACGGGGCCAAGCTGGGCGCCGGCCCGCGTGCGAGCTGGCTCTTCAACAGCACGATCGCCGGTGTCGAGGATGCGGACGTGGCGCTGCTGGTGGGGACCAATCCCCGCCTGGAGGCGCCGCTGCTGAACGCGCGGCTCCGCAAGGGCTGGCTGCAGGGCAAGACGCGCATCGGCCTGGTCGGGCCGCACACGGAGCTCAGCTACCCGCACGAGCATCTGGGCGCGGGGCCGGACAGCCTGCGCGCCCTGGGCGACACCGAGTTCGGCCGCGCCTTCGCGGCGGCCAGGCGGCCGATGATCGTCCTGGGCGCCGGGGCGCTCACCCGGGCCGATGGCGCGGCGGTGGCCGCCCTGGCCGCCGGCCTCGCGCCCGGCCTGGTGGCCGAGGGCTGGAACGGGATCAACGTGCTGCACACGGCGGCCAGCCGCGTGGGCGGGCTCGACATGGGATTCATCCCGCGCGAGGGCGGGCTCGATACGGCCGGCATGCTGCGGCCCGGCGCCCTGGACGTTCTGTACCTGCTCGCGGCCGACGAGATCGACACGGCCGCGATCGGGCGCGACACCTTCGTGGTCTACCAGGGCCACCACGGCGACGCGGGCGCCAACCGGGCGGACGTGATCCTGCCGGGCGCGACCTACACCGAGAAGCCCGGGACCTACGTCAACACCGAGGGCCGGGTGCAGCTGGCCATGCGCGCCGTGTTCCCGAAGGGCGAGGCCAAGGAGGACTGGACCATCCTGCGCGCCCTCTCCGCCGAGCTGGGCGCCACGCTGCCCTACGACTCGCTGGACGAGCTGCGCGCGACGCTGATGGCCGACCACCCAACCTTCGCGGCGGTGGACTATGTGCAGGGCCCGCTGCACGCGCCGCCGGTGGATGCGGCCTCGCTGTTCGCGGCGGGGGAGGTGGCCTCCGATCCCTTCCGCCCGACGATCGTGGACTACTACCAGACCAACCCGATTGCCCGCGCGAGCGTGACCATGGCCGAGTGCTCGCAGCTCGCGGCCGGCCGCCGCGCCCAGCTGATCGCGGCGGAGTGAGCGCGTGAACGCCTGGACCACGCCCTGGGGCTGGACGCTGCTGACGCTCGGCCAGGTGCTGCTGTTCGTGGCGGCGGTGCTGGTCAGCCTCGCCTTCCTGCTGCTGGCCGACCGGAAGATCTGGGCCGGCGTGCAGATGCGCAAGGGCCCGAACCAGGTCGGGCCGTTCGGCCTGATGCAGTCCTTCGCCGACTTCCTGAAGTTCGTGCTGAAGGAGATCACCATCCCGGCGGGAGCTGACAAGTTCGTCTTCCTGCTCGCGCCGATGATGAGCTTCGTGCTGGCCTTCATCGGCTGGGCGGTTATCCCCGCCGGGCCCGGCTGGGTGATCGCCAACCTGAACGTCGGCATCCTCTACCTGCTCGGCGTGAGCTCGCTCGGCGTCTACGGCATCATCATGGGCGGGTGGGCCTCCAACTCGAAGTACCCGTTCCTGGGCGGCCTGCGCTCGGCGGCGCAGATGGTGTCCTACGAGGTCTCCATCGGCCTGGTGATCATCAACGTGGTGCTGCTGGCCGGCTCCATGAACCTGTCCACCATCGTCAACGCCCAGGGCGGCGGGTTCTGGAACTGGAACGTGCTGGGGGGAGGGGGGCTGCGCAACCTGATCCTGGCGCCCGTCATGATCGTGATGATGTGGGTGTTCTTCATCTCCGCCCTGGCCGAGACCAACCGACCGCCGTTCGATCTGCCCGAGGCGGAGAGCGAGCTCGTGGCCGGCTATCAGGTCGAGTACAGCTCCACGCCGTACTTGCTGTTCATGATCGGCGAGTACGCTAACATCGTCCTCATGTGCGCCATGATCAGCGTGCTGTTCTTCGGCGGCTGGCATGCGCCCTGGCCCGAGCCCTACCTGCAGAGCTGGTGGCCCTGGGCGGCGAGCCTCTGGGGCTTCGCCATCTTCGCCGTGAAGATCTGCTTCTGGTTCTTCATGATCGCCATGGTGAAGGCGATCGTGCCCCGCTACCGCTACGACCAGCTGATGCGTCTCGGCTGGAAGATCTTCCTGCCCACCTCGCTCGTCTGCGTGGCGCTGGTCGCCGCCTGGCGCGTGTTCGGCGTGCAGGCGTAAGGAGCACCCATGGCTCTCGGAGCCCGTATCGCACAGGCCGCCAAGGGCGCGGCGTTGCTGGACTTCGCCGGGGCCTTCGGGCTCGCGATGAAGTACATGCTCAAGCCCAAGGCGACGATCTTCTACCCCAACGAGAAGGGACCGCTGTCGCCGCGCTTCCGCGGGGAGCATGCCCTGCGCCGCTATCCCAACGGCGAGGAGCGCTGCATCGCCTGCAAGCTGTGCGAGGCCGTGTGCCCCGCCCAGGCGATCGTGATCGACGCCGAGCCCCGCGCCGACGGCAGCCGCCGCACCACGCGCTACGACATCGACATGGTGAAGTGCATCTACTGCGGCTACTGCCAGGAGGCCTGCCCGGTGGACGCCATCGTCGAGGGGCCGAACTTCGAGTTCTCCACCGAGACGCGCGAGGAGCTCTACTACGACAAGGAGCGCCTGCTGGCGAACGGCGACCGCTGGGAGCGCGAGATCGCCCGCAACCTCGAGATGGACGCGCCCTACCGCTGAGCTCCTCCTCAGCTCATCCCCGCAATGCGGGGACCTGGACTTGTTTCTTTGGCCCCGCGCACGACGGCTGAGGACCGGTTGCAAGCCTGGGTCCCCGCATTCGCGGGGATGAGCGGAGGGAGGGTTCCGTTCCTCCCGCAAGCGCTCTAGGACGGGCGCCGCCGAACCGGAGACCCCGACCGCCCATGGGCGTCCAGGCCATCGCCTTCTATGTGCTGAGCGTGATCACCGTCGCGTCCGCGGTCTTCGTGGTGACGCAGCGCAATCCCGTGCACAGCGTGCTGTTCCTGATCCTGACCTTCTTCACGGCCGCCGGGCTGTTCGTGCTCCTGGGCGCGGAGTTCCTGGCGATGCTGCTGGTGGTGGTCTACGTCGGAGCGGTCGCGGTGCTGTTCCTGTTCGTCGTCATGATGCTGGACGTGGACTTCGGCACCTTGCGGCAGGGCTTCGCCAAGTACCTGCCCCTGGGTCTCGCCGTCTCGGGCTTCCTGCTCGGCGAGATGATCCTGGTCTCCACCGCGGTGGCGGACCGGGGCGCGCACATCCAGAAGGCGCCGACGCTGATCGCGGGCGTGTCGAACACCGAGCAGATCGGGCGCGTGCTTTACACGGACTATGTCTACTTCTTCCAGGCGGCCGGCCTGATCCTGCTGGTCGCCATGATCGGCGCCATCGTGCTGACCCTGCGCCACCGCCCGGGCGTGAAGCGCCAGACCGTCGCCGACCAGATCGCGCGCACGCCGGCCCAGGGCATGGAAGTGGTCAAGGGCGTGAAGGTGGGCGAGGGGGTGACGCTGTGATCGGCCTGCCGCACTACCTGGCGGTCGCCGCCATGCTGTTCACCATCGGCGTGTTCGGCATCTTCGTGAACCGCCGCAACATCATCGTCATCCTGATGGCGATCGAGCTGATCCTGCTGGCGGTGAACATCAACCTGGTGGCGTTCAGCGTCTATCTGCACGACGTCGTGGGGCAGATCTTCGCCATGTTCGTGCTGACCGTGGCGGCCGCCGAGGCCGCCGTGGGCCTCGCCATCCTGGTCACCTTCTTCCGCAACCGCGGCGACATCTCGGTCGACGAAGCCAACATGATGAAGGGCTGAGCCGTCTCTTGGAACTGATCCTCGCCCTCATCGTCTTCGGCCCGCTGTTCGGTGCGGCCGTGGCCGGCCTGTTCGGCCGCCGGATCGGCGGCGTGCCCGCGATGGCCGTGACGACGGCGCTCCTGTTCGTCTCGTGCGGGCTCGCCTGGTACACCTTCGCCCAGACCGCGTTCGGCGCGTGGGAGGGCCACCACGTGGTCCGCTTCCTGCCCTTCATCGAGGTGGGCGACTTCCGCTCGGCCTGGTCGGTGCGGCTCGACACGCTGTCTGCGGTGATGCTGATCGTGGTGACCACGGTCTCCGCCCTCGTGCACCTGTATTCCTGGGGGTACATGGCGGAGGATCCGAGCAAGCCGCGGTTCTTCGCCTACCTGTCGCTCTTCACCTTCGCCATGCTGATGCTGGTGACCGCGGCGGACTTCATGCAGCTGTTCTTCGGCTGGGAGGGCGTGGGCCTCGCCAGCTACCTGCTGATCGGGTTCTGGTTCAAGAAACCGACCGCCAACGCGGCCAGCATCAAGGCCTTCGTCGTCAACCGGGTGGGCGACTTCGGTTTCGCGCTCGGCATCATGACGGTGTTCTGGCAGTTCCACACCATCGAGTTCGCCCCGCTATTCCCGCAGATCGCGGGCCACGTCGGCCAGACCTGGTGGTTCGCGGGCGCCTACTGGAGCGCGCTGGACCTCGCGGGCGTGCTGCTGCTGATCGGGGCGATGGGCAAGAGCGCCCAGTTCTTCCTGCACACCTGGCTGCCGGACGCCATGGAGGGCCCGACGCCCGTCTCGGCGCTAATCCACGCGGCCACCATGGTCACCGCCGGCGTCTACATGCTGTGCCTGCTGTCGCCGCTGTACGAGCACGCGCCGCAGGCCCGCAACGCCATCATCGTGGTGGGAACGGTCACCTCGCTGTTCGCCGCCACGGTCGGCCTGGCGCAGAACGACATCAAGCGGGTGATCGCCTATTCGACGTGCTCGCAGCTCGGCTACATGTTCTTCGCCGCGGGCGTGGGCGCCTACCAGGCGGCCATGTTCCACCTGTTTACGCACGCCTTCTTCAAGGCGCTGCTGTTCCTGGGCGCCGGCAGCGTGATCCACGGCATGCACCACGAGCAGGACATGCGGAGGATGGGCGGCCTCGCCCGTTTCCTGCCGATCACCTTCGCGGCCATGACCATCGGCAACATCGCCATCACCGGCCTGGGCGTCCCCGGCCTGGGCGGCTTCGCGGGCTTCTACTCGAAGGACGCGATCCTTGAGACGGCGTTTGCGGCGGGGCAGGGCGGAAACGGGCTCGGCTATTTCGCCTACGTCATCGGGACGTTCGTGGCCGGGTTGACCGCCTTCTACTCCTGGCGCCTGGCCTTCATGACCTTCAACGGGCCCAAGGCGTGGCTCGACGGCGACGCGCAAGCCGACCCCGACCAGCACGCCTCGGCCGCCGCGCACGGCGACCACGCCACGGGCGCGCAGGCCGAGACGCACTCCGAGCCCGATACGCACGGCGACCACCATGGCGTCGACGCGCACCACCCGCCCCACGAGAGCCCGTGGACCATGCTGGTCCCGCTCGTCGTGCTGTCGATCGGCGCGATCGCCGCTGGGTTCGCCTTCCTGCCCTACTTCGTGGGCCATCATCAGGTGGAGTTCTGGCGCGGCTCGATCTTCACCGGCGCGGAGAACGAGGTGCTGGAGCGTCACGAGCACCTGCAGAGCTGGGTGCCCAACCTGCCTCTGGCCGCCGCCGTGCTCGGCACGCTGGTCGCAGCCTACTTCTACCTGTGGAAGATCGGCGCGGCGAAGCGGCTGGCCGAGCAGAAGGGGCCGCTCTACCTGTTCGTCTACAACAAGTGGTTCTTCGACGAGCTCTACCAGGCCACCTTCGTGCGCGGCGCCAAGGCGCTGGGCGACCTGTTCTGGAAGGGCGGCGACGTCCGCATCATCGACCGGCTGGGGCCCAACGGGTTCGCCTGGCTTTCCGCCCGGTTCGGCGCGGGCCTGGGCCGCATCCAGACGGGCTTCCTGTACCACTACGCCTTTGTGATGCTTCTGGGCGTCGCGGGCCTGCTCTCCTACGCCCTGTGGGCGTGGGCGCGCTGAGCGGGGAGGAACCAGCATGACCGGCATCCTCTCCGTCATCACCTACCTGCCCCTGGTGGGCGCGGCGGCGATCCTGCTCACGCGGCTGTTCGCGGGCGGCAAGGTCGACAGCCCCACCACAGCCTTCAACGCCAAGCTGATCGCGCTGGTCACAACGCTCGCCACCTTCGGCGTGAGCGTGGTGATGGTGGCCCGCTTCGCCCCCGCCCAGCCCGGCTTCCAATTCCTGGAGGAGGCGGCCTGGTTCGCCGGCGCGAGCTACCGCATGGGCGTGGACGGCATCAGCGTGCTCCTGGTGCTCCTGACCACCTTCCTGATGCCGATCTGCATCCTGGCCAGCTGGAGCTCGATCAAGGACCGGGTGGTCGAATACTTTATCGCCTTTCTGGTGCTCGAGACGCTGATGGTGGGCACCTTCTGCGCGCTCGACCTGATCCTGTTCTACATCTTCTTCGAGTTCGGGCTGATCCCGATGTTCATCATCATCGGGGTGTGGGGCGGCAAGAACCGGGTCTACGCGGCCTACAAGTTCTTCCTCTACACGCTCTTGGGCTCGGTGCTGATGCTGGCGGCGATCCTGGCCATGGTCGGCATCGCGGGCACGAGCTCGATACCGGCGCTCCTGGCCTACAAGTTCGACCCCGGCCTGCAGCTGCTCCTGTGGCTGGCCTTCTTCGCCTCGTTCGCGGTGAAGATGCCCATGTGGCCGGTGCACACGTGGTTGCCCGACGCGCACGTCGAGGCGCCGACCGCGGGTTCCGTGATCCTGGCCGGCGTGCTGCTGAAGCTCGGCGGCTACGGCTTCATGCGCTTCTCGATCCCCATGTTCCCGCACGGCAGCGACGTGTTCCGCCCGCTGGTGTTCACGCTCAGCGCCATCGCCATAGTCTGGGCGTCGCTGGTCGCGTTCCGGCAGACGGACATCAAGAAGCTGATCGCCTATTCCTCGGTGGCGCACATGGGCTTCGTGACCATGGGCATTTTCAGCGGCAACCTGCAGGGCGAGCAGGGCGCCCTGTTCCAGATGCTGAGCCACGGCCTGATCAGCGGCGCGCTCTTCCTGTGCGTGGGCGTGGTCTACGACCGGATGCACACGCGCGAGATCGCCTTCTACGGAGGGCTGGTGAACCGGATGCCGGTCTACGCGGCGGTGTTCCTGCTGTTCACCATGGGCAACGTCGGCCTGCCGGGCACCAGCGGCTTCGTCGGCGAGATGCTGACCATGGTCGGCGCGTACGGCGCCTCCACCTGGACGGCGCTGGTCGCCTGCACGGGCGTGATCCTGTCGGCCGTCTACGCCCTCTCGCTGTACCGGCGCGTGACGCTCGGCGAGATGACCAACCCCAAGCTGATGGCCATCACCGACATGGACGCCCGGGAGTGGGTGGTCTTCGCGCCGCTGATCGTCGGCACGCTGCTGCTGGGCGTCTACCCCCACCTGATCACCGACGTGACGGAGGCCTCGGTGCAGCGCCTCGTCGACGGCTGGCGCACCGCGCTGGCCGCCCGCTGAGGACCGCGTAGCTCATGGACCTGTCCGGCGCGCTGCAGATCGCGCTTCCCGAGATCATCCTGGCCCTGTCGGCGCTGCTGCTGCTGGCCTTCGGCGCGTTCGGCGGCGAGAAGGTCGGCCGCTTCGTGGCCGCGGGGGCCGGGATCGCGCTGGCCGCTTCGGCGGCGGCGGCGGCGCTCTCGCCCTTCGGCTCGGCGTTCAACGGCGGCTTCGTGGCCGACAGCCTGTCGCGCTACAGCAAGGTGGCCATCTACCTCGCCAGCGCCGTGGCCATCGTGCTCGGCGACGCCTGGCTGGACCGGCTGGGCGACAACAAGTTCGAGTACCCCGTCCTGATCGTGCTGGCCGCCCTCGGCCTCGGCATGATGGCCTCCTCCGGCGACCTGATCTCGCTGTACGTGGGCGTGGAGCTGTTCAGCCTGGCCACCTACGTGCTGGCCGCCTTCCGCCGCGACGATGCGCGCGCCTCCGAAGCGGGGCTCAAGTACTTCGTGCTGGGCGCCTTGTCCTCCGGGCTGCTGCTCTACGGGGCCTCGCTGGTCTACGGCTTCGCCGGTTCGGTGACGTACGTGGAGATCGCCGCGGCGGTGAAGGCCGGGGCGGGCACGGGCGTGATCTTCGGCCTGGTGTTCCTGATCTGCGGCCTCGCGTTCAAGGTCTCGGCCGCCCCGTTCCACATGTGGACGCCCGACGTCTACGAGGGCGCGCCGACGCCGGTGGTGGCCTTCATCGCCGCCGCGCCCAAGCTCGCGGCCATGGTGCTGTTCGCCCGGGCGCTGGGGCAGGGCTTTCCCGACGCCGTGCCCCAGTGGGCGCAGGTGATCGTGCTGATCGGCGTGATCTCCGCCGCGGTGGGGGCCCTGGCGGGGCTGGTGCAGAAGAACCTGAAGCGGCTCCTGGCCTACAGCTCCATCGCCAACATCGGCTATGCGCTGATCGGCCTGTCGGCCGGCACCCAGCAGGGCGTGGAGGGCATGCTGCTGTTCATGACCCTCTACATGATCGACATCACCGGCTTCTTCGCCTGCCTGGAGGCGCTGAAGCGCGGCGGCAAGCCGATCGAGCGGCTGGAGGACTTCGCCGGCCTGATCAAGACGCACCCGGGCGTCGCCCTGGCGCTGACGGTGCTGTCGCTGTCGGTGCTGGGCCTGCCGCCGTTCTCAGGCTTCTGGTCGAAGTACTTCGTGTTCAAGGCGGCGATCGCAGCCGGCCAGTCGCCCGCCGCGGTGATCGCGCTCGTGCTGAGCGTGGTCGCCGCCTTCTACTACCTGCGCCTGATCAAGACGATGTGGTTCGACGCGCCCGTCGGCGAGGTGGACCGGGGCCCAATCGAGGCCCGCGGCGTGGCCTACGCCGCCGCCCTGTTCGCCTTCCCCGGCGTGCTGCCCGCCCTGGCGCTGCTGCAGCCGGCCGCCGCGCTGGCGAGCCGATCGTTCGGTGGGCTCCATCCTTGACTCCGCTCATCCCCGCGGAAGCGGGGACCTGGTGTCGACCGCGCGCGTGGGCCGACCGATGATGAGCGTGGCGGAGCCGCTCATACGGGATCCCCGCTTCCGCGGGGACGAGCGGCGGAGGAGGGGCTGTGACTGACCGCACTCCCATCCTGAGCTTCGACGCGCTCGACTCCACCAACGCCGAGGCGCGACGCCGGGCCGAAGCGGGCGAGGGCGGCCCCCTGTGGATCAGGGCGCGCGTGCAGACGGCGGGCCGCGGCCGGCGCGGCCGCGCCTGGTCCACCGATGCGGGCAACCTTGCCGCCACGCTGCTGACCTCCACGGGCAAGCCGCCCGCCGAGGCCGCGCAGGTCTCCTTCGTGGCGGCCCTGGCCGTGGCCGACCTGGCGGCCCGTTACGTTCCCGAGCCGCTCGTGCGCCTCAAGTGGCCCAACGACGTGCTGGTGAACGGGCGCAAGCTCTCCGGCGTGCTGATCGAGTCGGGGACGCGGCCCGGCGGCGGCCTGTGGCTGGCGGTGGGCATCGGCGTGAACCTCGCCGAGGCCCCCGTCGGCGTGGAGCGGCCGGCGACCTGCCTCGCTGAGCACCTGCGATCGGAGTGCGCCCGGCCACCCTCGCCCGAGCAGGCGATGGAGACGCTCGCCGACGTCTTCGCTCGCCGCTCCGCGCTGTGGGAGGCCGAGGGCTTCCCCGCCGTGGCCGCCGCCTGGAGCGCCCGCGCCGACCTGGGCCGCCGCGTCACCGCGCGCCTGCCCGCCGAGACTCTGGAGGGCGTGGCCGAGGCGCTGGAGCCCGACGGCGCCCTGCGCCTGCGCCTGGACGACGGCGCGGTGCGCCGCGTCACCGCGGGCGACGTCTTCCCGGTGGCCGCCTGATGCTGCTCGCCGTCGAGCAGGGGAACACCAACACCCTCTTCGCGGTGCACGACGGGAGCGCGTGGATCGCCCAGTGGCGCACCGCCACCGCCAGCACGCGAACGGCCGACGAGTACGCCGTGTGGCTGTCGCAGCTCCTCGCCATGGCGGGGCTGACGCTCGGCGCCCTGGACGCCTGCATCATCTCCAGCGTGGTCCCCCAGTCGATCTTCAACCTGCGCAACCTCGCTCGTCGCTACCTGAAGACCGAGCCCATGGTGGTGGGCGAGAACGTGGACCTCGGCGTTCCCGTGCGCATCGAGAAGCCCAACGAGGCGGGGGCAGACCGGCTGGTGAACGCCATCGGCGCGCACCTGGCCTACCCCGGCGACCTCTTGGTGGTCGACAGCGGCACGGCCACCACCTTCGACGTGGTGGCCGCCGACGGCGGGTTCGAGGGCGGCGTCATCGCTCCCGGCGTGAACCTCTCCATGCAGGCGCTGCACGAGGCGGCGGCCAAGCTGCCGCGGATCGCCATCCAGCGCCCCGAGCGCAACCGCGCCATCGGCCACGACACCGTCTCGGCCATGCAGTCCGGCGTCTTCTGGGGTTACATCGGCCTGATCGAGGGGCTGGTCTCGCGCATCAAGGCCGAGTGGGCCAGGCCCATGACGGTGATCGGCACCGGCGGCGTCGCCAGCTTGTTCGAGGGCGCCACCGCCGCCATCGACCGCTTCGATCCCGACCTGACGCTGCGCGGCCTCCTCGAAATCCACCGGCGCAACGCCCATGTGACGAGCGAATGACTGACATCCAAGCGACGCGGGCCGGCCCCGCAGACGAACTCGTGTTCCTGCCGCTGGGCGGCTCGAACGAGATCGGCATGAACTTCAACCTGTACGGCTACGGCCCCGAGCGCGACCGCAAGTGGCTGGCCGTGGACCTGGGCGTGACCTTCGGCGACGTGACCACGCCCGGCGTGGACATCATCGTGCCCGACCCGACCTACATCGAGGGCGAGCGGCAGAACCTGCTGGGCATCGTGCTCACCCACGCGCACGAGGACCACATCGGCGGCCTCGCCTGGCTGTGGCCCCGCCTCAAGGCGCCGATCTACGCCACGCCCTTCACCGCCTTCCTGGTGCGCGAGAAGCTGCGCGAGGCCGACCTCTTGGGCCAGGTCACCATCCACGAGGTGCCGCTCGGCGGGCAGGTGCGGCTCGGGCCGTTCACCATCGACCTCGTAACCATGACCCACTCCACGCCCGAACCGAACGCCCTGGCGATCCGCACGCCTCTGGGCGTGGTGCTGCACACGGGCGACTGGAAGATCGACCCCGACCCGATCACCGGCGGCCTGACCGATGAGGACGCCCTGCGCCGCCTGGGCGACGAGGGCGTGCTGGCCATGACCTGCGACAGCACCAACGTGTTCGTCGACGGCGTCGCCGGCTCCGAGGCGGTCGTGCGCGAGGCCATGACCAAGCTCGTGGGCGAGCTGAAGGGCAAGATCGCCGTCGGCTGCTTCGCCTCCAACGTGGCCCGCATGGACAGCGTGATCCGCGCCGCCGAGGCGAACGACCGCCGCGTGTGCCTCTTGGGCCGCTCGATGCACCGCATGTCGGCCGCCGCGCGCAGCGTGGGTCTGCTCAAGGGGCTGAAGGACTTCGTCACCGACGCGGAGGCGGGCTACTTCCCCGAGGACAAGGTGCTGTACCTGTGCACCGGCAGCCAGGGCGAGCAGCGCGCCGCGCTGAGCCGCATCGCCGACGGCACGCACCCGCACGTGAGGCTGGGGCAGGGCGACCACGTGGTGTTCTCCAGCCGCCAGATCCCGGGGAACGAGATCGCGATCCGAAGCCTGCAGAACCGGCTCAGCGACAAGGGCGTGCGCCTGCACACCGAGCGCGAGCACCCGGGCATCCACGTCAGCGGCCACCCGTGCCGCGACGAGCTGCGCCAGATGTACCAGTGGGTGCGCCCGGCCATCGCCCTGCCCACCCACGGCGAGCGCCGCCACAGCCTGGAGCACGCCGCGCTCGCCCGCGAGATGCAGGTCGGCCAGGCTATCGCCGCGCGCAACGGCGACATGGTCCGCATCGCCCCCGGCCGGGCCGAGGTCGTGGACGAGGTGCCCTCGGGCGTCCTCTACGTCGACGGCGGCGTGCTCACGCCCGCCAACTCCAGCCAGCTGCGCGAGCGGCGGCACGTGGCCAGCAACGGCGCGCTGATGGTGGCCGTGACGCTCGACAAGAAGGGGCGGCTGGCCGCCGAGATCAACGTCAAGTCTCTGGGCTTGGCGGGCGACGACGAGTACCCGCTCGCCGAGGCGCTGGACGACCTCTGCGAGGACGCCGAGGACGCGGTGAAGGGCCTCAAGCCCGACCAGCGCGACGACGACCGCGCCGTGGAGCAGGCCGTGGGCCGAGCGTTGAAGCGTGCGGCGCAACGCATCTGGGACCGCCGCCCGGCGGTGGAGACGCTGGTGACGCGGGTGGGGTGACTCCCTCCTTCCGCTCATCCCCGCGGAAGCGGGGACCCAGGTCTCACTCCGCGCACCTGGGCCGAACACTGATCGAGCGTCGCGGAGCCGCTCAAACCGGGTCTCCGCTTCCGCGGGGACGAGCGGAGGTAAAGGTGATCGGCAGGCTCAACCACGTCGGCGTCGCCACGCCGGACATCGCGGCCAGCGCGGCCATGTACCGCGACCTGTTCGGCGCGACGCGCATCACGGAGACGCGCACCCTCGCCGAGCAGGGCGTGCACGTGGCCTTCGTCTCCCTGCTCAACAGCGAGATCGAGCTGATCCAGCCGATCGACGACAGGAGCCCGATCGCCGGCTTCCTCGCCAAGAACCCCGCCGGCGGCCAGCACCACGTCTGCTTCGAGGTCGACGACATCCTGGCCGCCCGCGACGCACTCGTCCGCCGCGGCGCCCAGGTGATCGGCTCCGGCGAGCCGCGGATCGGCGCCCACGGAACGCCCATCCTGTTCCTCCATCCCAAGACGACGGGCGGGGTCCTGGTGGAGCTGATGGAGACCCCGCGAGGGGCGCACTGAGCTGCGACCCCCTGCCGCAATCCGTTACGTGCGAACGATTCTCATATGTCTACAGGGATGTAGACTAGCTCTCGTGCAGGTGTAGAACCCTCGGCCATGGACCACCCGGACTATCTCTCGGCGTTCCAGACCGCGGTGGACCGCGTGAAGGACGAGGGCCGCTACCGCGTCTTCGCCGACCTCAAGCGCCACCGCGGCGCCTTCCCGCGCGCCACCTGGACCCGCGAGGACGGCTCGCAGCAGGACGTGGTCGTCTGGTGCTCCAACGACTACCTCGGCCAGGGGCAGAACCCCGTGGTGATCGACGCTATGAAGGCGGCCATCGACTGCGCGGGCTCGGGCAGCGGCGGCACGCGCAACATCAGCGGCACCACCCACTGGCACGTGGAGCTGGAGGACGAGCTGGCCGACCTGCACGGCAAGTCGGGCGCGCTCCTGTTCACCTCGGGCTACGTGGCCAACGAGGCGGCGCTCTCCACGCTCTACAAGATCCTGCCCGGCCTGATCGTGTTCTCCGACGAGCTGAACCACGCCAGCATGATCGCCGGCATCCGCAACGGCGGCGGCGAGCGGCACGTGTTCCGCCACAACGACCTCGCGCATCTGGAGCAGCTCCTGGCCGCCGCGCCCGCGCACGCGCCCAAGCTGGTGGCGTTCGAGAGCGTCTACTCCATGGACGGCGACATCTCGGACATCCGGGGCACCATCGCCCTGGCCAAGCGCTACGGCGCGCTCACCTATCTCGACGAGGTGCACGCCGTCGGCCTCTACGGCGCGCGCGGCGCCGGCGTGGCCGAGCGCGACGGCGTCATGGCCGAGATCGACATCGTCGAGGGCACGCTCGGCAAGGCGTTCGGCGTCATGGGCGGCTACATCGCGGCGGACGCGGTGATCTGCGACGCGGTCCGCTCCTACGCCTCGGGCTTCATCTTCACGACCTCGCTGCCGCCGGCGCTGGCCGCGGGCGCGGCCGCCTCGATCAAGTGGCTGAAGCAGCACGGCGAGATGCGCGTGCGCCACCAGGAGCGCGCTGCGACGCTGAAGCGCCGCTTCCGCGCGGCGGGCCTGCCGGTGATGGACGGCAGCGTCAGCCACATCGTGCCGGTGCTGGTCGGCGACCCCGTCCACACCAAGATGGTGTCGGACATGCTGCTGACCGACCACGGCGTCTATGTGCAGCCGATCAACTACCCCACCGTGCCCCGCGGCACCGAGCGCCTGCGCTTCACGCCCACGCCGTTCCACACCGACGCGATGATGGACGACCTGGTCCACGCCCTCGACCGCCTGTTCAGCCGCTGCAACGTGGCCCGGCTCGGCGGCGTGGCCGCCTAGTCTTCGGGCTTTTCCCCTCATCCGCGTTGCGGGGGGTCCGAACCGGCGTAAAAGGGCGCGGTCCCACAGGTCGCCGCCCATGAACGCTCCCGTCCGCACGCCCGACCACATGATGATGCAGGGCGGCTTCTTCGGCGCCAGCCTCGCCGCGACCGATCCCGACCTGCTCCGCGCGCTCGACGCCGAGATGCGTCGCCAGCAGGACAACATCGAGCTGATCGCGTCCGAGAACATCGTCAGCCGCGCCGTGCTGGAGGCGCAGGGCAGCGTGCTCACCAACAAGTACGCCGAGGGCTACCCCGGCCGCCGCTACTACGGCGGTTGCGAGTTCGTGGACGTGGCGGAGAACCTGGCCCGGGAGCGCGCCAAGCAGCTGTTCGGCGCGGGCTTCGCCAACGTGCAGCCGCACTCGGGGGCGCAGGCCAACCAGGCGGTGTTCCTGGCGCTGTTGCAGCCCGGCGACGTCTACATGGGCATGGACCTGGCGGCGGGCGGGCACCTGACCCACGGCAGCCCGGCCAACCAGTCTGGCAAGTGGTTCCGGCCCGTGCCCTACACCGTGCGTCAGGACGACCACCTGATCGACTACGACGAGGTGGCGGCCATCGCCCGCCGCGAGCGGCCCAAGCTGATCATCGCCGGCGGCTCGGCCTACTCGCGGCCCATCGACTTCGCCCGTTTTCGCGCCATCGCCGACGAGGTGGGCGCCTGGCTGATGGTGGACATGGCGCACTACGCCGGCCTGATCGCCGCCGGCGTCTACCCCAGCCCCGTGCCGCACGCCCACGTCTGCACCACCACCACGCACAAGACGCTGCGCGGCCCGCGCGGCGGCATGATCCTGACCAACGACGAGAAGCTGGCCAAGAAGTTCGACAGCGCCGTCTTCCCCGGCCTGCAGGGCGGCCCGCTGATGCACGTGATCGCCGCCAAGGCCGTGGCCTTCGGCGAGGCGCTGCGGCCCGAGTTCAAGGCCTATGCGCAGGCGGTGATCGACAACGCCCGCGTGCTGGCCGCGACGCTCAAGGCGCGGGGCATGGACATCGTCTCGGGCGGCACCGACTGCCACCTGATCCTGGTGGACCTGCGGCCCAAGGGCGTCACCGGCAAGGCCGCGGACCACAGCCTCGAGCAGGCCAACATGACCTGCAACAAGAACGGCGTGCCGTTCGACACCGCGCCCTTCACCGTCACCAGCGGCGTGCGCCTGGGCACGCCCGCCGCCACGACGCGCGGCTTCGGCGTGGAGGAGTTCCGCGAGGTGGGCGAGCTGATCGCCGACGTGGTGGACGGGCTGGCGGCGTCCAACGGCGGCGACAACGGCCCGGCCGAGGCCGCCGCCCGCGAGCGGGTTTTGGCGCTGACCCGCCGGTTCCCCATCTACGGCTGATGCGCTGCCCCTTCTGCTCGCACGCCGAGAGCCAGGTCAAAGACAGCCGCCCCTCCGAGGACGGCGCCTCCATCCGCCGCCGCCGCTCCTGCCCGCAGTGCGGCGGCCGCTTCACCACCTTCGAGCGGGTGCAGCTGCGCGAGCTGGTGATCGTCAAGAAGAGCGGCCGGCGAACGCCGTTCGACCGCGAGAAGCTGGAGCGCTCGGTCGCCATCGCCACGCGCAAGCGCCCCGTCGAGCCCGAGCGTGTGGACAAGATGATCAGCGGCATCGTCCGCCAGCTGGAGAGCCGGGGCGAGACCGACATCAAGAGCGACGTGGTGGGCGAGCTGGTGATGAGCGCGCTCAAGAGCCTCGATGAGGTGGCCTATGTGCGCTACGCCAGCGTGTACCGCGACTTCCGCGAGACCGGCGACTTCGCCCGCTTCCTCGGCGAGGAAGGCCTGACCGAGGAGGAGCCGGTATGAGCGCGCCCGCCGTTCAGCGCACGCCGCGCCAGGCCCGCTCCGTCGCCCGCTTGGCCGCCGTGCAGGCGCTCTACCAGATGGAGACGGCCGGCGCGGGGGTGGAGGCCGTGGTGCGCGAGTTCCGCGACCACCGCTTCGGCGGCGACATCGAGGGCGAGCTCCTGGCCGAGGCCGACGAGGCCTTCTTCGCCGACATCGTCCGCGGCGTGGTCGGCCGCCAAGCGGAGATCGACCGGCTGATCACCGGCCGCCTCGCCGCGGGCTGGAAGCTGCAGCGGCTGGACGCCACCACCCGCGCCACCCTGCGCGCGGGCGCCTGGGAGCTCCTGGCCGCGCCGGAGACCCCGGCCGAGGTGGTGCTGGACGAGTACGTGGAGCTCTCCAAGGCCTTCCACGAGAACGCCGCGGAGTCCGGCTTCGTGAACGGCGCGTTGGACGCGGTGGCCCGCGAGGTGCGGGGCTGACCCGTCCGTGCTCGCTTTAGACTCCGTCGTCCTCGGGCTTGACCCGAGGACCGGGCGGGGCGAGCCGAGCCGCTGACGCGGCTGAAAGCCGCCGGCGCGACCTACGCCCGGCCCTCGGGTCAGGCACGAAGCCGACGGAGATCGAGATGGCGGGACAGGACCTCGACGAGTTCGGCGAGATCGACCGGCTGTTCCGCCCGCTCACGGGCGGCGCGCCCGAGGCGCTCGACCTGCTGGACGACGCCGCCGTGCTCCGCCCGCCTCCCGGCGAGGAGTTGGTGGTGACCACCGACGCCCTGGTCGAGGGCGTGCACTGGCTGCCCGGCACGCCGCCCGAGATCGTCGCCCGAAGGTTGCTGCGCACCAACCTGTCTGACCTCGCGGCCAAGGCGGCCGAGCCCTGGCTGTGGTGGCTGACCGTGGCGTGGCCGTCCTCATGGGACGCCGTGGCGCGGAGCGCCTTCGCCGCCGGCCTTAGGGAGGACCAGGCGCTCTACGGCCTGCGGCTCGCGGGGGGCGACACGGTGCGCACGCCCGGGCCGGCGCTGGTCTCGGCGACGCTGGTCGGCCGCGCGCCAGAGGGTGCGACGGTCCGGCGGTCGGGCGCGCGGGTTGGCGACGTGCTGCTGGTCTCGGGCGTGATCGGCGACGCGGGGCTGGGGCTGGAGCGGCTTCGGGCGGGAGCGCCGGTGCACGACGCGCTGGTCGCCCGGCACCTGCTGCCGGAGCCGCGGCTGGCGTTGCGTGCGGCGCTGCGGGCGCACGCGGCGGCGGCGGCGGACGTGTCGGACGGGCTGCTGGCCGACGCGGGCCGGATCGCGCGCGCCAGCGGCCTCGCCGTGGAGGTGGAGCTGGCCGATGTTTCGCTGTCGCACGACGCCGCGGCCTGGCTGGCGGGGCAGGGCGATCCGGCCGCCGCGCGCCTCCGCCTCGCCACCGGCGGCGACGACTATGAGCTGGTGATCGCCGTACGCCCGGAACGCGCGGAGGCGCTAGCGGCGGACGCAGCGCGGGCGGGCACGCCCCTGGCCGTCGTCGGCCGTTTCCGGGAGGGTGAGGGCGTGCACGTCACGCTGGACGGCCGCGCGCTCTCGCCGCCCGATCTCGGCTGGCGACATCGCTGATGCTTGCGCGGGCCGGCGGCGCACGCGAGTCTGCGCCCATGCTCCGCGCCGCATTCGCCTCCGCGCTCGTGCTCGCCGCCCTCGCCTCCGCGCCGGCCCGGGCCAGCGGGGGGGAGAAGGAGGGGGACGCGCAGCGCATCGTGGAGGTCTCCACCATCGGTACGCCGGTGATCTGGCGCGGCAGGCTGGTGAACTACGTCTTCGTGCAGTCCAGGCTGAAGATCGGTCCCGGCCAGGACGCCGCCAGGCTGAAGGCGCAGGAGCCCTTCTTCCGGGACGCGGTGGTGCGCGCCGCGCACCGCACCCCGTTCACCGACCCTCGTGACCTGACGCGCATCGACGACCGCGCCTTCTCCGCCGTGCTGTTGCGCGAGGCCCAGCGGATCGCCGGGCCCAGGGCGTTCGTCTCGGCGGAGGTGACGAGCCAGCAGCCGCGCCAACGCTCAGGCCTGCCCGACACCGGCGCGAGCCGACCGCAGGGGCGCGCCATCACGCCCTGAACAGGGCCCACCCGCGGTTGCGGAACCGTGGCGATTCCGACAGTCTCCCGCGTCTTCGGCCGGAGAAGACGGGCGTCGAGCCTGCGGTGCACGGTCCGGGGGAGGAGATGGGGGCGCGTCGAAAGCCGGGCCAGAGGGGCCGGGCGGGCGTGTGGAGGGGCTCTGAGCGATGAGTGGATTGGTCTGGGTTCTGGCCGCCGGTGCGGTGGCGGTCCTCTACGGCGTGCTCCAGACCGGGGCGATCCTGCGCAAGTCGCCGGGCAACGCGCGCATGCAGGAGATCGCCGCGGCCATCCAGGAGGGCGCCCAGGCCTATCTCCGCCGCCAGTACCTCACCATCGCCGCCGTGGGCGTCGTCATCCTCGTCATACTCGGCCTGCTGCTGGGCGTGCTGCCCGCGGTGGGCTTCGCTATCGGGGCGGTGCTCTCCGGCGTCGCGGGCTTCGCCGGCATGCTGATCAGCGTGCGCGCCAACGTGCGCACCGCGCAGGCCGCCAGCGAGAGCCTGGACAAGGGGCTGAGCCTGGCCTTCGGCGCGGGCGCCGTCACCGGCATGTTCGTGGCGGGCTTCGCGCTCCTGGGCGTGGCCGGCTACTACCTGCTGCTGACCGGGCCCATGGGGCTGACCCCCACCTCGCGCGAAGTGATCGACGCGCTGGTGGCCCTGGGCTTCGGCGCCTCGCTGATCTCCATCTTCGCGCGCCTGGGCGGCGGCATCTTCACCAAGGGCGCCGACGTGGGAGGCGACATGGTGGGCAAAGTCGAGGCGGGCATCCCCGAGGACGATCCCCGCAACGCCGCCACCATCGCGGACAACGTGGGCGACAACGTGGGCGACTGCGCCGGCATGGCCGCCGACCTTTTCGAGACCTACGCCGTGACCGTGGTCGCCACCATGGTGCTGGCCGCCATCTTCTTCCGCGGCCTGGGCGAGGACGTGGTTCGCACCATGATGCTGCTGCCGCTGGCGATCTGCGCGGCGTGCATCCCGACGTCGATCATCGGCACGTTCTTCGTGCGCCTGGGCAAGAGCCGCAACATCATGGGCGCGCTCTACCAGGGCCTGATCGTCACGGGCGTGCTTTCAGCCGTGGCGATCTGGTTCGTGATCAAGGCGCTGGTGCCTAACGCGCTCGAGGTCACCGCGGGCGGGGCCAAGGCCGTGACGCAGATCGCCTCGGGCGTGGCCACCAATCAGGTGGCCGTCACCACGATCGACTCCGGCCGGCTGTTCGCCTGCGGGATCATCGGCCTGTTGGTCACCGCCGCCATCGTGGTCGTGACCGAGTACTACACCGGCACCAACTTCCGCCCGGTGAAGTCGGTGGCCCGCGCCTCCGTCTCCGGCCACGGCACCAACGTGATCCAGGGGCTGGCGGTCAGCCTCGAGTCCACCGCGGCGCCGGCGCTGATCATCATCGTGGCGATCATCGCCAGCTATCTCTTGGCCAACCTGTTCGGCGTGGCCATCGCGGTGACCACCATGCTGGGCGTGGCCGGCATGATCGTCGCCCTCGACGCCTTCGGCCCTGTCACCGACAACGCCGGCGGCATCGCCGAGATGGCCGGCCTGCCCGGCGAGGTGCGCATCTCGACCGACGCCCTGGACGCGGTGGGCAACACGACCAAGGCGGTCACCAAGGGCTACGCCATCGGCTCGGCGGGCCTGGGCGCGCTGGTGCTGTTCAGCGCCTACACGCAGGACCTGCGCTTCTTCTCGGAGAACGCGGCGGTGGGAACCTTCTTCTACGGGCTGGCGGGGCAGATCAGCTTCGACCTGTCCAACCCGTTCGTCATCGTGGGCCTCCTGTTCGGGGGGCTGTTGCCCTTCCTGTTCGGCGGCATGTCCATGACCGCCGTGGGCCGCGCCGCGGGCGCGGTGGTGGAGGAGGTGCGCCGGCAGTTCCGCGAGAACCCCGGCATCATGACCTACGAGACCAAGCCGGACTATGCGCGGGCGGTGGACATCCTGACCCGCGCGGCGATCCGGGAGATGATCGTCCCCTCGCTGCTGCCCGTGCTCTCGCCCATCGTGCTGTTCGTGGCGGTGCTGGCGCTGCCCGGCGGCGGCAAGGCGAACGCCTTTGCGTCGCTCGGCGCCATGTTGATCGGGGTGATCGTGACCGGCCTGTTCGTGGCCATCTCGATGACCTCGGGCGGCGGCGCCTGGGACAACGCCAAGAAGTACATCGAGGAGGGGAACTACGGCGGCAAGGGCTCGGAGGCGCACAAGGCCGCCGTGACCGGCGACACCGTGGGCGACCCCTACAAGGACACCTCGGGCCCCGCCGTGAACCCGATGATCAAGATCACGAACATCGTGGCGCTGCTCCTGCTGGCCGTGCTCGCCAAGGGCGCCTTCGGCTGATGCCGCAGAAACCGTCTCCCGCGCTGGTGGGAGAGGGATGCGAGGTCTAGCGGCCCGCGCCGCGCGCCTGGCCGGGGTCGATGTTGTTGGGCAGCATGCCGCCGCGGCCGATGGTGCCGAGGATCTGCTCGATCCAGTTCACGGAGCGACCGCGCGTGGGCGTCTCGCGCCCGCCATAGGCGACCCGGTAGCCGTCGGTCAGCTTGTAGGCCTTCACCGCGGCGACCTTCTCCTCCTTGTCGAAGGTGATCGCGGTCACCTCCCGGTTGCGGACGCGCGGCTTCAGGTACGCCTCCCGCTCGGTGGTCTGGCTGATGTAGTAGAAGACGGGATCGCCGAAGCTCGACTGGGTGGTCGGCGAGCCCAGCTTCGCGAGCACGGTGGAGCGGGTGTCCACGCCCACCTTCAGCTCGGCCGGCTTCTCGTCGCGGACCTGGAAGCCGTTGTAGCTGGTCACCGGCGCGCAGGCGGCGCCGGCCAGCATGGCGAGGCAGGGGATGAGGACGCGGACGCGGGACATGGAGCGGGCTCGCTGGGCGTCGGCTGCGGGGCAGGAGGGTGCGCGCGGCCGGAGGGCTTTGACCTAGCGCCCCCGGGCGCCTAGTTCAACGGACCGGCCTTGTGGCCTCCCGTCGCGGCGGAAAGAGGGCGTACGCGCTCACCCCATGCTCAAGCGCCTGTTCCGACAAAGCCCCGCCTACGCGGCGGGCCAGTCCCTGTACCGCGAGGCGGCCGGCAAGGCCCGCGACCCCGACCTGTACCTGCGCGCCGAGGCGCCCGACACGGTGGAGGGCCGGTTCGAACTCTACATGATCCACGTGATCCTCCTGGCCATGCGCCTGCGCGGGGAGGGGCGGCGCGCGCAGGAGACCAGCCAGGTGATGTTCGACGCCTTCCTGCGCGGGCTGGACGACGCCATGCGCGAGATGGGCGTCGGCGACCTCTCCGTCGGCAAGAAGATGCGCAAGCTGGGCGAGGCCTTCTACGGCCGCGCCAAGGGCTACGCCGCGGCGATCGACACGCCGGACGAGCTGCGCGCCCTGATCGCCCGCACCCTGTTCGCCGAGGCGCCGGACGCGGACCGCCGCGCAGCGCCGATGGCGGCCTACGTCGCGCGCGCCCATGCCGCCCTCGCTGTCCAGCCGCTCGACGCGCTGCTCGAAGGGCGGGCGACCTTCCCGGCGGTGGCGGCGTGAGCGCGCCCACGCCCTGGTCCGTGCCCGTGCGCCTGTCGGAGGTGCAGAGGGGGACCGTTACACACAGTCTCGACGCCGACGAGGCCGCGCGCGGACGGATCGCCCGCCTGCTCGACCTGCCCTCGCTGTCGCGGTTCGAGGGGCAGGTGCAGGTCGCGCCGTGGCTGGACGGGGCCGAGCTCCAGGGGCGCTGGTGGGCCGAGCTGGAGCAGACCTGCAGCGTCACCGCCGACGCCTTCGCCCAGTCGCCCTCCGGCGAGTTCCAGGTCCGCGTCGTGCCCGCGGGCAGCCGCGCGGCCCCGGCGCCAGACGCCGAGGTGTCGGTCGATCCCGACGCGGAGGACCCGCCCGACGTGCTTGAGGGCGAGACGTTCGACCTCGGAGCCTACCTGGTCGAGCATCTGGCGCTGGAGCTCGACCCCTTCCCCCGCAAGCCGGGCGCGGAATGGGAGCCGCCCGAGCCGGACGCCGAGCCTTCGCCCTTCGCCAAGCTGGCGGCGCTCAAGGGTCGCGCCTGACCCGCTCGGCGACGAGAGCGCTTCGCCTCCCCCCCTCCGCGCATCCCGGCGAAGGCCGGAACCCGGTTGCGGGAGCGGGTGAAGCGGAGCTGGCCATCCCGATGCCGGGCCCTGGACCAAGGTCGGACCTGCCTCCCGGCCCTCGTTGTGGCCGGGCCCGCGCTTGCGAAGCGGGCGACGCGCACTAAGGTCCGCCGCTTCCGGGGGCGCCGCCCCGGGCGACCGGCGTTGCCCCTCCGTGACCGACCTTCCCTCCCGTGCCGCGGGCGATCCGCTGGTCATCTCGGTCGACGTCATGGGCGGCGACCACGGCCCGCCCGTGTTCGTCGCCGGCGTGGCCCTGGCGGTGCGCCGCCTGCGTGGCCGGCCGGTCCGCTTCCTGCTGCACGGGGACGAGGCGGCGATCCGCGCCGAGCTCGCCCGCCGCACCCTGGCCGAGGCCGTGTGCGAGGTGCGGCACACCGACAAGGTGATCTCCGCGGACGAGAAGCCTGGCCAGGCGGTGCGCCGGGGCAAGGGATCCAGCCTCTGGAACGCGGTGGAGGCGGTGAAGACGGGCCAGGCGCATGCGGCCGTCAGCGGCGGCAACACGGGCGCGCTGATGGCGGTGTCCAAGGTGCAGCTTCGCACGCTGGGCGACATCGACCGGCCGGCGATCGTGGCGAGCTGGCCCACGCTGAGGGGCGTCACCGCGGTGCTCGATGTCGGCGCCAACATCGACTGCGACGCCCCCATGCTGGTGCAGTTCGCTATCCTGGGCGAGGCGTTCCACTGCGCCGTGCACGGCGCGTGCAAGGTTGACGGCGGCCCCTGCCGCTCGTCCATCGGCATCCTCAACGTCGGCTCGGAGGACGTGAAGGGCCACGGCGAAGTGCGCGAGGCGCATCGCCTGCTCCGAGAATCCAAGCTGGAACTGGACTACCGCGGCTTCGTCGAGGGCAACGACATCGCCAAGGGCACGGTGGACGTGGTGGTCACCGACGGCTTCACCGGCAACGTGGCGCTGAAGACGGCGGAGGGGATGGCGCGCTTCTTCGCCACCACGCTCAAGGGCACGCTCACCTCCTCGCCGCTGGCCACCGCGGGGGCGGTGATGGCTTCCGGCGCGCTGGGCAGGATGCGCGCGCGGCTCGACCCCTCGTCGGTGAACGGCGGCCCGCTGCTGGGGCTCAGGGGCACCGTGGTGAAGAGCCACGGCGGGGCGGACGCGGCGGGCGTGGCGAACGCCCTGGTGATCGCCGCCGACCTCGCGGGCAGCGACTACCTCCAGCAGATCGAGCGCAACCTGGAGGCCTTCGCCGCGGCCGCGGCGCCCGCCGAGAGCGCCGCGTGATCCGCACCGCGATCACCGGCGTGGGCGGCCACTTGCCGGAGCGGGTGGTCACCAACGCCGAGCTTGCCGAGCGGGTCGACACCTCCGACGCCTGGATCCGCGAGCGGACCGGCATCCACGAGCGCCGGCAGGCGGCCGAGGGGGAGACGACCAGCGACCTGGCCACCGCGGCCGCGGCCAAGGCGCTCGCCGCCGCCGGGCGCACGCCTGCCGAGGTGGACCTGATCGTCGTGGCCACCACCACGCCCGACCTGACCTTCCCCGCCTGCGCGGCGGCGGTGCAGCGCAAGCTCGGCTGCCCCGTGGGCGTGGCCTTCGACGTGCAGGCCGTGTGCTCCGGCTTCGTCTACGCGCTCAGCGTGGCGGACGGCTTCGTCGCCCGGGGCCACAGCCGCTGCGCCCTAGTGATCGGCGCGGAGACCATGACGCGGCTGATGGACTGGACGGACCGCGGCACCTGCGTGCTGTTCGGCGACGGCGCGGGCGCGGTGGTGGTCGAGCCGGTCGAGGGGGAGGGGACCACGGCCGACCGCGGCCTGCTGAGCTTCGCGCTCCGCTGCGACGGGACCAGGCAAGACCTGCTGTACGTGGACGGCGGACCCTCCACGACCGGCACGACGGGCTTCCTGCGGATGGCCGGCCAGCAGGTGTTCCGCCACGCGGTGGTGAACATCTCCGAGGCGGTGGAGGCGGCGGCGGCCAAGGCGGGCGTGCTCGTGTCCGACGTGGACTGGTTCATCCCGCACCAGGCCAACCAGCGGATCCTGCAGGGCGTGGCCCACCGGCTCGGCATCCAGGAGGAGCGCGTGATCTCCACCGTGGCGCACCACGCCAACACCTCCGCCGCTTCCATCCCGCTGGCGATGGCCGAAGCCGTGGACGACGGGCGCATCCGCCCCGGCCAGCTGCTGTTGATGGAGGCCATGGGGGGCGGCCTGACCTGGGGCGCCTGCGTGCTGCGGCTGTAAGCTGCGCCGTCATGTCCAAGCCCAGCGTGAAGCCTTTGACTTGACCCGCTTTCACCCGGGGTGCAGCGGTGCTGGCGAGGCTGAGGTGGAGGCGGGCATGGCGGGGCGGGCGATCACGCGGGCGGAGCTGGCCGACGCGGTGCTGCGCGAGGTCGGCCTCGGCCGACAGGAGTGCGCCGGCCTCGTCGACCGCACCCTGGAGCTGATGGTCGAGGCGCTGGAGAGGGGCGAGAGCGTGAAGCTCTCCGGCTTCGGCGTGTTCTCCGTGCGCGACAAGCGCGCCCGCATGGGACGCAACCCGAAGACCGGCGAGCCCGCCGCCATCGTGCCGCGTCGGGTGATCAGCTTCCGCGCCTCGCCCTTGATGAAGGCTCAGGTAGAGGCCGCGGCTCCGGCGCCGGAGCCGGCCCAGGCGTGACCGCGCCGACCGCCGCCAAGGGTCCGGACGCGTTCCGCAGCATCTCGGAGGCGTCCGCCGAGCTGGGCGTGCCCGCCCACATGCTCCGGTTCTGGGAGACGAAGTTCGCCTTCGTCCGTCCCATGAAGCGCGCGGGGGGGCGCCGCTTCTACCGCCCGCAGGACCTGGACGTGCTGCGCGGCGTGCGCACCCTGCTCCAGGAGGAGGGCTACACGATCAAGGGCGTGCAGCGCCTCCACAAGGAGGGCGGCGTGCGCCGGCTGGTCGCCGCCAGCGGCGCGAAGGGCGAGGTCGCCGAGACGCCCGTGCGCGAGGCGGGCGCCGAGACGCCGCCGGGACCCACGGACGAGACGCTCGACGGCTTCGGCGGGAGCGGGGACGGGGACGCCGCCGAGGTGCTCGTGGGCCCGGAGGCGGTCGCCCCCGGCGAGGTGCTGGCCGCGGCCGCCCGGCCTGCGCCTCCGGCCCCGCGCGCTCCGCGCCACGTGCTGGACGCGACGGCGCGGGCTCGCCTGGGCGCGGTGCTGCGCGACCTCGAAACCGTGAAGGCGTCCATCGACGGCCTGCTACGGCGAGCCGCCGATTCCTGATTGCGCCGCTTCGGCGGCTCGCCTAGAAGCCGCGTCCGGCCGGAGCGTGGCGCAGCCTGGTAGCGCACTTGACTGGGGGTCAAGGGGTCGCAGGTTCGAATCCTGTCGCTCCGACCAGCCGGACCTTCTTCCTACCCGTCCTGAGATCCCCCGTTCATCCAGCGGATGAGCGGGATCAGCGGCACGCCCCAGAGCACGCCCGCGGCGGCGAAGAACAGCGTCTGCGCCCAGGGCTGGGCCGGCACACGGTCGGCCAGCACCGCCACGCTCCAGATGTAGGCCAACAGGAAGCCGACCACGCCCGCCGAGCCCAGGAGCTTGCGCAGGCGTGTGGGCATGGAGGGCCTCTCAGCGAGCGGGCCGCTTGATCAGGCCCAGGAGGAACAGCAGCAGGCAGGCCCCGAGCACCGAGGCGATCAGGCTGGAGATCCAGCCGCCGTAGTCGATCCCGGCCGCGCGCGCCAGGAAGGCGCCGATGAACGAGCCCACAAGGCCCACGATCAGGTTGGTCACGATGCCGTGCTTGCGGCCCATGATCTGCTCGGCGAGCCAGCCGGCGAAGATGCCGATGACGATCGCCCCGATGATGCCCACGCCGTTCATGCTCTCGTCTCCAGCCAAGCCCGGTGTCCAAAGGTCCGGCGCGACGCCGAGGTTCCGCCGTGCGTGGACGCCCGGGCGGGGAGGGTCTAGGGGTCGCGCGGGCGGCGCGCACGCGATGGTCACCGGATGAAGTGGAGTTACAACGTCGAGCGCTCCTACGGCGTGGCGGCGTGGCTGTTCGCCGTGGCGGGGCTGGTGATCGCGCTTGTCGCGGTGGGGGGGGCGACCCGACTGACGGGCTCCGGCCTGTCCATCACCGATTGGCGGCCGGTGACCGGCGTGCTCCCGCCGATCTCGGCGCAGGGCTGGGCGGCGGAATTCGCCAAGTACCAGCGCATTCCGCAGTACGTGCAGGTGAACCGGGGCATGAGCCTCGGCGAGTTCCAGACGCTGTTCTGGTGGGAGTGGGGCCACCGGCTGCTGGCCCGCCTGGTCGGCTTCGTGTTCCTGGCGCCCTTCGTCGTCTTCCTGGCGTTGCGGCGCATCCCCAAGCGGCTGATCTGGCGCTGCGGGGTGATCTTCGCGCTCGGCGGGCTGCAGGGGCTGGTCGGCTGGTGGATGGTGGCCAGCGGGCTGGCGGGCCGGGTGTCGGTCGCGCCGGAGCGGCTGGCGACGCACCTGGGCCTGGCGCTGCTGCTCTACGCCGCCTGCGTCTGGACGGGCCTGGAGGCGTGGTTCGGCCGCGGCCGCATCGCCTACGAGCCGGATCGCAAATGGGGCTGGGGCGCCCCAGCCCTCGCCGCCCTGGCCTACGTCCAGTGCCTGATGGGCGCGCTCGTGTCGGGGAACCACGCGGGGCGGATCGACGGCGACTGGCCGCTGATGGGCGGGCGGCTGTTCCCGGAAGGGTACGTGGCCGCCGGGCGGGGGCTGTTCGGCTCGCTGCTGCACAGCCTGCCCGCCGTGCAGTTCAACCACAGGCTCGTCGCCTACGCCCTCCTGATCGCCGCCGTGGGCTTCGCCGCCATCACCCAGGCCAACCGCTTCATGGCGTCCACGGTGCGCCGGCTCGCCTGGCTGTTCGCCGGCGCGGTGACCGTGCAGGCGGCGATGGGCGTGCTGACGCTGTGGGCCGGAGACCCGCTGTGGCTCGGCCTGATGCACCAGCTGGGCGCCGTCGGCGTGCTCACCACGGCGCTGGCGCTGGCCTGGCGAACCCGCCGGAACTGAGGCGGTACCCGGATACCCAGCATTGCGGGCCCTTGCGGTGCAAGGCTTTGACGCACCCGCGGGTGCTTGACGTGGTCGAGCGGCACACGTATCAGCCGCCCTCCATCGCGCCTCGCGTTCACGCGTGCTGCGCCTCGCTCAACGGATTTCCGATGCACACCAAGACGACGGCTTCGCTGAAGCCGGCGGATGTCGAGAAGAAGTGGATCGTGATCGACGCGCAGGACGCCGTGGTCGGCCGCCTCGCCTCGTTCATCGCCCTGCGCCTCCGCGGCAAGCACCGCCCCGACTACACCCCGCACGTGGATTGCGGCGACCATGTCGTGGTCGTGAACGCGCAGAAGGTCCGCTTCACCGGCAACAAGCTGAAGCAGCAGACCTACTACCGCCACACGGGCCATCCCGGCGGCATCAAGGAGGTGACCGCCGAGAAGCAGCTGAACGGCCGCTTCCCCGAGCGCGTGCTCCAGAAGGCCGTCGAGCGCATGCTGCCCAAGGAGAGCCCCCTGGCGCGTGCGCAGATGACCCATCTGCACGTCTTCGCCGGGCCCGACCACACCCACGCCGCCCAGACGCCGGAGCCGCTGAGCTTCGCCGAGCTGAACGGCAAGAACGTCCGGAGCGCGTAAGCACAGATGTCCGACGTGACTCCCGAACAGATCACCGAAGCGGCCGGCGCACCCGCCTCCACCCGCGGCCAGGGCTTCGACGCCCTGTCGCAGCTCGGCGGCTCGGTGGGCGAGGCCGCCCAGGCCGCCCGCCCGGTCTACGAGCAGAAGCTGGACAGCCGGGGCCGCGCCTACGCCACCGGCAAGCGCAAGAACGCCA
Source organism: uncultured Caulobacteraceae bacterium (assembly GCA_964244065.1). Classification (GTDB taxonomy): domain Bacteria; phylum Pseudomonadota; class Alphaproteobacteria; order Caulobacterales; family Caulobacteraceae; genus JASLDZ01. Next base: position 490,396 of record CAXTHH010000001.1, read on the forward strand.
TCGCCAAGGTGTGGCTGAGCCCCGGCAGCGGGCGCATCGTCATCGTCGGCGGCGACGCCAAGCGCGCGGCGGTGCTGAAGACGCGCCGCAACAAGGCGCAGAACGATCCCGCCAAGGGCGCCGTCAAGGCGAACGAGGTGCCGGCCGGCCGCGAGCGCGACATGGCCACCTACTTCGCCCGCCCCGTGCTGCGCATGATGGTGGAGCAGCCGCTGGTGGTCACCGACCGCCGCACGCAGTTCGACGTCTACGTCAACGTCGAGGGGTCGGGCCTGTCCGGCCAGGCAGGCGCCATCCGCCACGGCATCTCGAAGGCGCTGACCTACTACGAGCCCGGCCTGCGCGCGCTTCTGAAGCCGCACGGCTTCCTGACGCGCGACCCCCGCGTGGTCGAGCGCAAGAAGTACGGCAAGGCCAAGGCCCGTCGCTCGTTCCAGTTCTCCAAGCGCTAAGCCGCTTCGAGAGTCTGGTTCAGGAGCGGGCGCTCCGGGGAGACCCGGGCGCCCGTTTCCGTGTCTCCTCACCACCCTTCCCGGCGAAAGCCGAGGCCCAGGCTCAGTCGGGAGTCTCGCGAGGCGCGCCGCCGACGGACGCGTCGATCGGGTCCAGGCCTTCGTCGGGATGAGCGGAGGTTTGCATGATCCGCGTGTTCATCGACGGCGAGGCGGGCACGACGGGCCTGCAGATCCGCGAGCGCCTGGCGCCCCGCGCTGACGTCGAGCTCCTGTCCATCGACCCCGCGCGTCGCAAGGAGACGGCCGCCCGCGCGGAGCTCCTGAACGAGGCGGACGCGGTCATCCTGTGCCTGCCCGACGAGGCGGCCCGGGAGGCTGTCGCCCTGATCTCGAACCCCGCCGTGCGGGTGATCGACGCCTCCACCGCGCACCGCACCGCCCCCGGTTGGGCCTATGGCTTCCCGGAGCTGTCCCCCGCGCATCGCGCCGCGGTGGAGGGCGCCCGGCGCGTGTCCAACCCCGGCTGCTATCCCACGGGTTTCCTGGCGCTGGTCCGCCCGCTGGTGACGGTGGGCGTCGTCCCGGCTTCCTGGCCGACGACGGTGAACGCGGTCTCCGGCTACTCGGGCGGAGGCAGGGCGATGATCGCCGAGTTCGAGGACGCCGCCTCGCTCCATCACGTCGAGACGCCGTTCCGGCTCTACGGCCTGCACCTGACGCATAAGCATGTGGACGAGATGCGCACCCATGCCGGTCTGGCGCACGACCCCCTGTTCGCCCCCGCCGTCGGCCGCTTCGCGCAGGGCATGCTGGTGGAGGTCCCGCTCCAGCTGTGGGCGCTGCCGGGCGACCCCTCCGTCGCGCAGGTTCACGCGGCGCTGGCCGACGCCTACGCCGGGTGCCGCTTCGTGGAGGTCGTGGGCCTGCCCCAGGCGCGCGCGCTGACGACCCTCGATCCCGAGGCGCTGAACGGAACCAACCGCCTGCAGCTGTTCGTGTTCGGCTCCGACGAGACCCGCCAGACGCGCCTGGTCGCCCGCCTGGACAACCTCGGCAAGGGGGCCAGCGGGGCGGCTGTTCAGAGCCTGAACCTGATGTTCGGCGTCGACGAGGGCGCGGGGCTCTAGAGCACCGCAATGATCGTGTTGCCGAAGTTGTGCATCAGCACGGGCAGCAGCAGGCTCCCGGTGCGCTGACGCACCCAAACGGCGATGAACGACGGGCCGGCGGTCAGGGCGAAGGTAAGCGGCTCAAAGCTGAAACCACCGTGGCGCGAGTAGCCGAACGCATGCGCCAAGCCGAACAGCATGCACGAGAGCACCGCCCCCCAGCTCCACTCGACGCCGAGAAAACGCCAGCGGCCAGCGAATGCCGAATAGAGCGCGAATAGGAGTACGCCGCGGTAGAACAGTTCCTCCTCCAGCCCCGGCATGGTCATCTGGAAGGCGACGTTCTCCGCACTCGGCCCGCCGTTGGGGAAGACAAGCGCCAAGCCCACGAATACGGCCGCATACAGGGCGGCCACGGGCAGGGCGGTCCACAAGCTCCCCGGCTTTTGCCTTAGCGTCAGGCCGGTGCGGCGGAAGCCAAGCTGCGGCAGGGCCGCGACCGCCAGCGTGCCGGCCAGGGCGAGCAGCTTGCCGTCCCAATTGCGCTCGCCCGGAATCAGATTGGGCAGGAGCCCGTAAAAGCGGGTGAGCAGGGCGTCGTTGACCAGCACCAAGATTGCGGCCACCAGCAGCCAGCGCAGGTCAAAACGGCGTCGGTCCAGGGCGCCGACGACAGCGCCCATGGCCAGCAGGATCGCCACGACTCCGCCGATGCCGAACAGTCCGCTCACGCCGCCTCGCCCCCGCTCGACAAGCGCGATCTAGCCCGACTCGTCGCACCGCGCACTGACGTTGGGCGACTGCGCGGGTGCTGGAGACGAAGCTTAGGCCGGCTGCGCCACGTCGCTGCGCACCTTCACGTAGCTGCCCGGCGCGTCCTCGATCACGCCCAGCGGACCGGAGGCCGGGTCGCGGGCGGGGACCTTGCGGCCGGAGCGCTCGGCGAGCCACGCGGCCCAGTGCGGCCACCAGCTGCCCTTGTGCTCGGTCGCGCCCGCGAGCCAGGCCTCGACCGTGTCGGGCAGCTCGGGGTTGGTCCAGTGCTGGTACTTGTTGGCGACGGGGGCGTTGATCACGCCCGCGATGTGGCCCGAGCCGGCGAGGGTGAAGGTGGTCGGCCCGCCGAACAGCCTGGCCCCCCGGTATACCGAGCGCATCGGCGCGATGTGGTCCTCGCGCGAGGACTGGACGTAGACGGGGATGGTCACCGCGCCGAGGTCGAGGGGCGTGCCCCCGAGCGAGAACTCGCGCCTGGCCAGCTTGTTGGCCTGATAGAAGTCGCGCAGGTAGCTCATGTGCAGCGTCTTGGGCATGCGCGTCTGGTCGCTGTTCCAGAACAGAAGGTCGAAGGCCGCAGGTTCCTTGCCCAAGAGGTAGTTGTTCACGAAGAACGACCAGATCAGGTCGTTGCCGCGCAGGGCGTTGAAGGTGTCGGCCATCGCCGCGCCGGGCAGCACGCCGCCGGCCGCATCCATCTTCTTCTCGAGGTCGGCCATCCAAGCGTCGTTGGTGAACAGCAGGAGGTCGCCTGCCTCCTGGAAATCCTGCTGGGCGGCGAAGAAGGTGGCCGCGCCGATCGCAGGCGTCCGGTGCGCGGCCATGTGCGCCAGGGTGGAGGCCAGAAGCGTGCCGCCGATGCAGTAGCCGACGGCGTTCACGTGGCCGACGCCCGTCTGGCGGATCACCGCCTCGACGGCGGCGTAGGCGCCCTCGCGCATGTAGTCCTCGAAGGTCTTGTCCTTCAGCTCGGGCCCCGGGTTCACCCAGCTGGCCACGAACACGGTGAAGCCCTGGCCGGTCAGCCAACGGATCATCGAGTTCTCGGGCTTGAGGTCGAGGATGTAGTACTTGTTGATCCAGGGCGGCAGGATCAGCAGCGGCGTCTCGTACACCTCCTCGGTGGTGGGCGTGAACTGGAGCAGCTGGAACAGGTCGTTCTGGAACACAACCTTGCCGGGGGCGGTGGCGACGTTCTCGCCCACCTTGAACCGCTCGTAGTCCGTCTGGCTGATCGCCAGCTGGCCGCCGCCGCGGGCCAGGTCGGCCGCGAACGCCTGGGCGCCCTTCAGCAGGCTCTCGCCGTGGGTCGCGGCCGCCTCTCGCAGCGCCACGGGGTTGGAGAGCAGGAAGTTCGACGGGGAGAAGGCGTCCGTCATCATCTTGGTGAAGAACTCGACCCGCCGCTTGGTCATCGGGTCGGCGCCCTCGACCCCGCCGACCAGGCCGTTCAGCCAATCGGAGGTGATCAGGTAGCTCTGCTTCATCACGTCGAAGACGGGGTTGTCGGTCCACTCCGGGTCGCGAAAGCGCTTGTCGGTCTTGCCGGGCGCGATCGCCGGCTCGGCGGGCTTGCCGGCCATGCGCTCGGCGGTGGCGGCCCACAGCCTGGCGTAGCGCTCGAACAGCTGCGTCTGCGCATCGATCAACGTCTGCGGCTGCGCGGCCAGGCGTGTGGCCACCTCGCCGAGCGCAGCGCCGACGTGGAAGGGATCGGGCGCGCCGCCCCCGCCGCCCTGCGCCATCGCCGCGGAGGCCAGCGCCCCCTGGGCCGTCATCGACGCCTTCGCCAGGTTGAGCGACAGCGCTTCCATCTGCCCGCGCTGCTCGGGGGAGAGCAGCTCCATCCACGCCGCCGTTGCGCGCTCGGCCATGGGCGGGGCGGGGGGGGCTGACGCGGCCGGGCCGGTGACCGGGGGATCGCAGGGGGCCTGGGCCTCCGGAGGCGTGGGGGCGAGGCCCACGCCTGGCGGGTCCGACGTCGCCGCGTCGACGGTCGCGGGGCGCGGGGCGGCCTCGTCGGTCATGGTCTACCTCCCGATCGGCCCCGCTCCGGGCTTGAAGCCGGGCGACGCTCTTTCTCGTCCGGGCATGATCGCATAAGACCGGACGGGTGCGGAACGTGCGGAACCGGCTTTGGGTCACGCTCGGCGCGGCCCTGACGCTCGGGGCCTGCGCCGGCCGCTTCACGCCTTCGCCCGTGGACGACGCCAGCGCCGCCGCGGGTGCGGTGCGAGGGGTCCAGGCGGGGCGCCAGGCCTATCCCGACCTGCGCCGGCTGCCGCTCAAGCCCAAGGACATCCCGCCCGCGACGTTCGCCGGCCAGGCGACGGCGGTGCGGGGCCAGCGCGCCGAGCTGCTCGCGTGGGCCGAGGCGCACCCGACGGAGAACAAGGACGCCGAACCCTTCGCCCAGAGGTCGCGCGAGCGCGTGCCCGCCGCCGAGCGCGAGGCTGTGCCGCCCGCAGACCAGGCCGAGCGATCCGCCGCCTGGGCCGAGCGTCAGCGCCGCGCCGGCCAGGCGCCGCCGCCGCCCAAGGTCTGAGCCGATGTCTCCCGAATTCCACAAGATCCGCCGGCTTCCGCCCTACGTGTTCGAGGAGGTGAACCGCCTCAAGGCGCGCCTGCGCGCCGGCGGAATGGACATCATCGACTTCGGAATGGGCAACCCCGACATGCCGACGCCGCCGCACATCGTCGACAAGCTGATCGAGACGGCGCGCGACCCGAAGAGCGGCCGCTACTCGGCCAGCAAGGGCATCCCCGGCCTGCGGCGCGCTATGGCGGGATACTACGACCGCCGCTTCGGCGTGAAGCTCGACCCCGACACCGAGGTGATCGCCACGCTCGGCTCCAAGGAGGGGTTCGCCAACCTCGCCCAGGCGCTGACCGCGCCCGGCGACACGGTGATCTGCCCGAACCCGGCCTACCCGATCCACGCCTACGGCTTCATCATGGCCGGCGGCGTGATCCGCCACGTGCCCGCGCTGAGCCCCGAGCAGTACCTGGAAGGGATCGACCGCGCGGTGAAGCATTCGGCCCCGCCGCCCTCCATCCTGATCCTGAGCTATCCGTCGAATCCCACCGCGCAATGGGTGGACCTGGACTTCTACAAGGAGGCCGTGCGGCTCGCGCGCAAGCACGAGCTGATCGTGCTGTCCGACGTGGCCTATTCAGAGATCTACTTCGACGACAACCCACCCCCGTCCATCCTGCAGGTGGAGGGCGCGAAGGAGATCGCCGTGGAGGTGAACAGCCTCTCCAAGACCTACGCCATGGCGGGCTGGCGGGTGGGCATGGTGGTGGGCTCGGCGCGCATCTGCGCGGCGCTGGCCCGGGTGAAGAGCTACCTGGACTACGGCGCCTTCACCCCCGTGCAGGTGGCCGCCGCCGCCGCGCTGAGCGGCCCGCAGGACTGCGTGGCGGAGATCCGGGCCATCTACAAGCGCCGGCGCGACGTGCTGGTGGAGACCTTCGACCGGGCGGGCTGGACGATCCCGCCGCCGCCCGCCTCCATGTTCGCTTGGGCGCCGCTGCCGCCCGGCTGGGAGGGCGTGGGCAGCCTGGGGTTCGCCAAGGCGCTGATGGAGCGTGCGGGCGTGGCTGTGGCGCCGGGCGTCGGCTTCGGCGAGTACGGCGAGGGCTATGTGCGCATCGGGCTGGTGGAGAACGAGCACCGCATCCGCCAGGCCGCCCGCAACGTGAAGCGCCTCCTGGCCGAGGGCCCGCGCGCCGCGGTGGCGGCGGAATGAGCCGCACCTGGCGGATCGGCGTGGCCGGCCTCGGCACGGTGGGCGCCGAGCTGGTGCGCCTGGTCCGCGAGCGGCCCGACTTCGCGCCCTCCGGCGACCAGGCCGAGGTGGTCGGCGTCTCGGCCCGCCGTCGGGCGCCCGCGCGGGAAGGCGGGGCCACCTTCTTCGACGATCCGACGGCGCTGGCGACCTGCCCGGACGTGGACCTGTTCGTGGAGCTGATCGGCGGGGCCGAGGGCCCGGCCCGCGCCGCCGTGACCGCCGCGCTGGAGGCGGGCAAGCCCGTGGTCACCGCCAACAAGGCGCTGATCGCCACGCACGGCCTGGAGCTCGCGCGCCTGGCCGAGGCGCGGGGCGCTGCGCTCCTGTTCGAGGCCGCCGTGATGGGCGGCGCGCCGGCCGTGAAGCTGGTGCGCGAGGCGGTGGTCGGCTGCCGCACCCTGCACCTGGCCGGCATCCTCAACGGCACCTGCAACTTCATCCTGACCGAGATGGAGGCGTCGGGCCGCGACTTCGGCGAGGTTCTGGCCGAGGCGCAGGCGCGCGGCTTCGCCGAGGCGGACCCGACCACCGACGTCGGCGGCTTCGACGCTGCGCACAAGATCGCCATCCTGGCCGCGCTCGCCTTCGACGCCGCACCCAACCTGGAAGGGGCGGAAATCGACGGGATCACCGCCGTCGAGCTCCTCGACATCCGGCTCGCGGGCGTCCTCGGCTACCGCATCAAGCTGATCGCCGAGGCGGAGCGGAGCGGGGAGGGCGGCCGGGTGCGCGTGGCCCCCGCGCTCGTGCCGCTGGCGCACCCCCTCGCCCAGGCCGGCGGGGCGCTGAACGCGCTGTTCGTGGAGGGCGAGCGCACGGGCCGCCTGTTCCTGCAGGGCTCGGGCGCGGGCGCGGGCCCCACCGCCGCCGCGGTGGCCGCGGACATCGCCGACGTGATCGCCGGCGTGCGCCGCCCCGTGTTCCAGCGGCCCGCGGCCGAGCTCCAGCCGCTCAAGGCGGGCTCGGCCCAGGCGCGGACGGGCGCCGCCTACATCCGCCTGATGGTGCACGACCGGCCCGGCGTGCTGGCGGCGGTGACGGAGGCGCTGGCCAAGGCGGGCGTGTCCATCGACAGCCTGCTGCAGCGGCCGGTGCAGTCCGGCGGCCTCGTGCCCATCGTGCTCACCACCCAGCCGGCGGCGGAGGCGGCGGTGGCCGACGCGCTGAGCCACATGGCGGCCCTGGACGCCCTGGCCGAGCCGCCGCGGGCCATCCGCATCGCGCGCATCTGACCTGCGAACGGCTCGCGCGACCGGACCAAAGCCGCTAAACGCCGCCGCGACCTCAACGACGACGGCCGCCCACGGCCGCGGGAGACCCGACGCCCATGTCCCAGACCGCCGCCGAACTCGCCTTCCGCAACCTGACGCTCGACATCGCGCGGGTGACGGAGGCCGCCGCCATCGCCAGCGTGAAGCTGGTCGGCCGCGGCGACGAGAAGGCGGCGGACCAGGCGGCCGTGGACGCCATGCGCAACGCGCTGAACCGCCTCGACATCCGCGGCCGCATCGTGATCGGCGAGGGTGAGCGCGACGAGGCGCCCATGCTCTACATCGGCGAGGAGGTCGGCATGGGCGTCGGCCCCGAGGTCGACATCGCGCTGGACCCGCTGGAGGGCACCACGCTCACCGCCAAGGCCATGAGCAACGCCCTGGCCGTGGTCGCCTTCTCGCCCCGCGGCGGGATGCTGAACGCGCCGGACACCTACATGGACAAGATCGCCGTGGGTCCGGGCTACGCCAAAGGGGTGGTCGATCTCGACGCCAGCGCGGCGGACAACGTGCGTTCGCTGGCCAAGGCCAAGGGCGTGGACCCGTCGGACATCACCGCCTGCGTGCTCGACCGCCCGCGCCACGCGCCCATCATCGACAGCCTGCGCTCGCTGGGCGCCCGCGTGAACCTGATCACCGACGGCGACGTCGCCGGCGTGATCCACACGGCCGACCCCTCGACGGGCGTGGACATATACATCGGCCAGGGCGGCGCGCCCGAGGGCGTGCTGGCCTGCGCGGCGCTGAAGTGCGTGGGCGGCCAGTTCCAGGGGCGCCTGGTCTTCCGCAACGAGGACGAGAAGGCCCGCGCCCGGCGCCTCGGCCTCGCCGAGGCAGACTTCGGCCGCAAGTACGACCTGGACGACCTGGTGAAGGGGGACGCGGTGTTCGCCGCGACCGGCGTCACGGCGGGCGCGATGCTGGACGGGGTGCTCTATCGGGGCGGCCTGGTGCACACGCATACGCTCGTCATGGTCTCCGCCACCGGCACCACGCGCGAGATCCGGATGAAGCGCCGGGCCTGAGGCGGGCCCGCCATACTCCAGCTCCGCTCATCCCCACGAGAGCGGGGATCTCCGTCCGAGAGGGCGGTATCGTCGTGCTCCGTCGGTGCGAGATCCCCGCCTTCGCGGGGGTGAGCGGAGGGGGAGGAGGAAGAGGGGAACCACCCGTCCGCTCCTGACGCCCCCGCCCGATAGACGAATGCGGTGCCGGCGTTCCACCACCGCGGCCAAGCGACTCAGCGACCCGAATCGCCGGGCGCGCTACGCACGTCCATGGCCGACGGTTCCGGACACGTCTTCTCCGACGCCTTCCTGGGTGTCGAGCGCTCGCTGACCGGCCGCGCCTGGCGCGCTCGCCCGGCCGACGCGGCGCTGGTCAACGCGCATCGGCTCCGGCACGGCCTGGATGAGCTGCTCGCCCGCGCCCTGGCCTCCCGCGGCGTGGGCGAGGCGGATGCGCCGGACTACCTGCAGCCGACGCTCAAGGCGCTGTTCCCCGACCCCTCCTGCTTCCGCGACATGGACTTGGCCGCCGGGCTGATCGTGGACGCGGTGGCCGCCGGCCGGCGCTGCGTGGTGTTCGCCGACTACGACGTGGACGGGGCCACCAGCGGCGCGCTCCTGGTGCGCTGGTTCCGCGCGCTCGGCGCCGAGCTGGCGGCCTACGTGCCCGACCGGGAGACGGAGGGCTACGGCCCCAGCGCCGCCGCCTTCCGGCGCCTGCAGGCCGAGGGCGCCGAGCTGGTGATCACCGTGGACTGCGGGGCCGCCGCCCACGACGCGCTCGAAGTCGCGGCCGAGATCGGCCTGCCGGTGGTGGTCATCGACCACCATCTGATGCGCCCGGGCGAGGCGCCCCGCGCCGCCGCCCTGGTCAACCCCAACCGGCCGGACTGCGGCTCGGGGCAGGGAGTGCTGGCGGCGGCGGGCGTCGTGTTCGTGCTCCTGGCCGCCCTGAACCGCGAGGCCCGCGGGCGCGGCCTGTTCACGCCCGAGCGGCCCGAGCCCGACCTGCGCCGCTGGCTCGACCTGGCCGCCCTGGGCGCGATCTGCGACGTGACCCAGCTGGTCGGCTTCAACCGCGCCCTCGCGACGCTGGGCCTGCGCCGCATGTCGGACTGGGGGACGCCCGGCCTCGCCGCCCTGGCGGAGATCGCGGGCGCGCGCGGCCCGGCCTCCACCTTCCACGCCGGCTTCGTGCTGGGGCCGCGCATCAACGCGGGCGGCCGGATCGGGCGCGCGGACCTGGGCGTCCGCCTGCTGTCCACCGACGATCCGGACGAGGCGCGCGCGCTCGCCGCCGAGCTCGACGCGCTGAACGTGGACCGCAAGGCCATCGAGGCGGAGGTCATGGACGCCGCCGTCCGCCAGGCCGAGGCCGAGCTGGCGCGCGACCCCGATCTCGCCGCCCTGGTGGTCGCGGGCGAGGGCTGGCGGCCCGGGATCGTAGGCGTGGTGGCCGGCCGCCTGCGCGAGCGCTTCCGTCGCCCGGCGGTGGTGATCGGGCTCGACCCGGCGGGCGTCGGCCGCGGCTCCGGCCGTTCGCAGCCCGGCGTCAACCTGGGCCGCGCCGTGCAGGCGGCGCACGCGGCGGGCCTGCTGCTGGCGGGCGGCGGTCACGCCATGGCGGCCGGCATGAGCCTGCGCGCCGACCAGGTCGCGCCGTTCCGCGCCTTCCTGCTGGAGCAGCTCGCCGCCGAGCGCTTCGCCGCCGCCGCGGCCGACGTGCTGGAGCTGGACGCCGCGGTCACGCCCGCCGGCTGCGACCGCGCCCTGTGGACCGCCTTCCAGCGCCTCCAGCCCTACGGCCCCGGCAACCCCGAGCCTCTGTTCGCCCTGGCCGACGTCCGCATCGCCAACGTGCGCCCCGTGCGGGGCGGTCACGTGAGGGTGGAACTGCAGGCGGGCGCCTCAGGCCCTCGCCTGCGGGCCGTGGCCTGGCGGGCCGCCGACACCGAGCTCGGCCGCGCCCTGACGGGCGCCGCCGGCGCGCTGCACGTGGCCGGGCGCCTCCGCCCGGACGACTGGCAGGGCCGCGAGGGCGTCGAGCTCGAGATCGAGGACGTGGCCGACCCCCGCCGGGTGGGCTGAACCGTTCACAGGCTGGAGATCTTCGGGGCTTGCGAGGCCGTGCGACCCCGCGATATAGACCCCGCCTCACGCCGATGCGGTCCCTTCGTCTATCGGTTAGGACATCAGATTTTCATTCTGAAGAGAGGGGTTCGACTCCCCTAGGGACTGCCATCCGCCGACTTGCCGCACCGCTTTCGCGTGTGTCGGCTTGCATTCACGCATCCGATTTGCATCATCCCGGCGGGGTTGACGCTCGCCGATCAGGATCGGCGGGCGGAGGGGTGCTTATGTCGGGGCTTGAGTTAGACGGCGCCGGGGTCGAGGGCCCCGCCGTCCGGATCACGGGGCGCGTGAAGTGGTTCGACGCGGGCAAGGGGTACGGCTTCGTCGTGCCCGACGACCCCGAGTGCACCGAACTGCGCGACGTGCTGCTGCACATCACCTCCCTGCGCGAGCATGGCCGCGACGGCTGCGCCGAGGGCGCGGCGGTGGTGTGCGACGCCGTGCAGAGGAGCAAGGGCTGGCAGGTGGCCGCCATCCATTCGGTGGACGAGAGCGACCTGCAGCCCATCGCCCCGCCTCGCGTGCGGCTGGACGGCGCGGCGCGGCGCGACGGGCTTGCGCCCCGGACCCGCCCGCCCCGGCGCGACAGCCTGGACGGCGTCTCCGAGGTGTCCGGCCCCGCCGAGTCCTGCACGGTGAAGTGGTTCAACCGCACCAAGGGCTACGGCTTCGTGGTGCGCGACGGCTCGCCGGGGGACATCTTCGTGCACATCGAGACGCTGCGCCGCTGCGGCCTGGACGACCTCGTGCCCGGCGAGGTGGTGGCGGTGCGCTTCGCCGAGGGCCCCAAGGGGCTGGTGGTGGCCGACATCCGTCCGGAGTAGAAGGTCCGCATGCTTCGCCGCGTCGCCTCCGCCCTGCTCCTCGCCTTCGCGCTCTGCGCCTGCGCCGCCCCCGCGGTCGGTGCGGACGAGCGGATCGACGGCCAGCCGCAGTCGCTGCCCACCGAGACGCTGACCGTGCACACGGCCAAGGGCCCCCGGCGCTTCACCGTGCAGGTGGCGGACACCGAGGAGACCCGCGAGGTCGGCCTCATGTTCGTTCGCCGGATGCCCAACGATCGCGGCATGGTGTTCAAGTTCCCGCAGGCCGGCGAGCAGGCCTTCTGGATGCGCAACACCTTCATCCCCCTGGACATCATCTACGTCGGGCCGGACGGCCGCATCGTCTCCATCGCCAAGCGCGCCAGGCCGCGGGACGAGACGCCGCTGCCCTCCCGCGGCGCGGCCAACGGGGTGCTGGAGATCAACGGCGGGCTCGCGGACAAGCTGGGCATCGCCGTGGGCGACCGCGTGAGCGACGGCGCCGTCTACCCGCCGGCCTGAGCGCGCTTGCCGCGGCCGGAGCTCTGCGGCAAGAGCCCGGGAACGGCGCGGGCCCTCGGGGCGTAGCGCAGCCTGGTAGCGCATCTGCTTTGGGAGCAGAGGGTCGCAGGTTCAAATCCTGCCGCCCCGACCAGCCCGCCGCCGAGAGGACCCGCATGCCGCTCGCCCGCATCTACAAGCCCACCAAGACCACCATGCAGTCGGGGCAGTCCCGCTCGCGCGACTGGATCCTGGAGTTCGAGCCGGCCAGCGCGCGCACGCCGGATCCGCTCACCGGCTGGACCACCTCCACCGACCTCAACGGCCAGATCAGGCTGTCCTTCGAGACGCAGGAGCAGGCGATCGCCTACGCCCAGAAGCACGGCATCGGCTTCCAGCTGTTCCAGCCCAACGACCGCAAGCTGATCATCAAGGCCTACGCCGACAACTTCGCCGCCGACCGCAAGCAGCCCTGGTCGCACTGAGCGACGAGCTGCGCGCCCTTAGCTCAACCGGATAGAGCACTCGCCTTCTAAGCGAGCGGTTGCAGGTTCGAGTCCTGCAGGGCGCGCCACCCTCGGCCCGGGGTCAGACGGCGGACGACTCGATCATCTTGCCGAGCGCGTCCATCGCCTCCGAGACCTTGGCCGACACCGCCTTGCTGCTCGGCGAGGGGCCGACGGCGGGCAGGTGCGGGTCGCGCAGGTTGCCGAGCTTGACCAGGAGGTCGTTGATCTCGACCTCGAGATTGAAATTCTTCTTCTCGTTGACCTTCTTCACGGCCGCCAGCAGCAGCGCGCAGAAGGCCGCCCCCGCATCCTGCTTGAGCACGGAGCCGACCAGCACCTTGTGCATGGCCGGGCCGAGGTCGCCCGCCTGGCCGACCAGGGCGCCGATCTTCGGGTCGACCAGCTTGCCGGGGCCGAGCTGCTCGATGACCTTGCCGATGCCGCCGAGGCCGCCCTTCATCCCCGAGGGGTCGCCGAGCGCGCCCATGCCGCCCTGAAAGACACCCTGCGCCGCTCCGGCCGCCTTGCCGGCGACCGCTCCGACCCCGCCGTTGGCCTTGATGGCGCCGCCGATCATCGTGCCCACGCCCGCGCTCAGGCCGCCGACCGCCTGCATCGTCGCCCCCACGGGCGAGCCGACGTTGAGCAATCCGCCCGCGCCCTGCGCGATGCTTCCGAGGCCGACGCCGCTCGCTAGACCCCCGACACTCTTGACCACACCACCCATCGTCGCGCTCCTCTCGACCGGTCACACGCCCTGTGACACGCTTGCCTCTGATCAGAGGCGTAGGATGTCGGGCGTTCGGATCATTCCGCTGGAGCGGGCCCATCACGACGCCTGGGTTCCGCTGTGGACAAGATACCTCGCCCTCCTCGGATACGGACCTGACGCGGCGCCTCGCGACATTTGGTCGCGGTTGACCGAGGGCGGCGCGGTGGGCGGCCTCGGCGCCTGGGACGGCGACCTCGGCCTGGTGGGCTTCCTCCTCCACGCTCGCCAGCCGCATCCGTGGGCGCAGGACGGCGTGGAGCTGATCTCGGACGTCTTCACCGATGAGCGGGTCCGCGGCCGCGGCGTCGCGCGCGCGCTGCTGCAGGCCGCGTTCGACCAGGCTGGGGCGCGAGGCGCCGCCTGGGCGTGGGGCGGGGTCGGAGGCCACAACGCGGCCGCGCGGCGCGCTTGGGAGGGCCTGGCGGACGACACGGGCCAGACACTGTTCCGTCGATCCTTCTAAGCGTTGGCGGAGGCCAGGGCGGCGAAGCCCCGGTCGAGATCGGTCAGGAGGTCGTCCGGGTCCTCCAGCCCCACATGCAGGCGCAGCAGCGGGCCGGCGAGCCGGGCGGGGGCGGCCGAGCGCTTCAGCTGCGGATCACACCAGATCGCCAGGCTTTCGTACGCGCCCCAGGAGAAGCCGAGCCCGAACAGCCGCAGGGCGTCGAGGAACGCCTCGACCCGCGCGCGGGAGGCGGGGCGCAGCACCACGCCGAACAGGCCGTTGGAGCCGGTGAACGTCCTGCGCCACGCCGCATGGTCGGGCGAGGCGGGCAGGGCGGGGTGCAACACCTCCGCCACCTCCGGCCGTCCCTCCAGGCCGCGCGCCACGTGCAAGCCGCCCGCCTCGTGAGCGCGCAGGCGGACGGCGAGCGTGCGCAGGCCGCGCAGCATCAGGTAGGCGTCGTCCGGCGACACAGCCCAACCGAGGTCGTGCAGCTGCGCGTCCAAGAGCCGTGCGAGCTCGGGGTCGCGCACGGCCACCGCGCCCATGAACACGTCCGCGTGGCCGCCCACGTACTTGGTCAGCGACTGGATGGAGAGGTCGACGCCGGCCTCCAGCGGCTTCAGCAGCACGCCCGCGCCCCAGGTGTTGTCGATGGCGGTCAGGACGCCCCGGGCCCGGGCGGCGGCGGCCACGGCGGCCACGTCCTGAACCTCGAACGTGAGGGAGGCCGGGCTCTCCATCAGCACCAGCCGCGTCGCCGGGCCGGCGAGCGCCATCACCTCGGCGGGGGAGGCGCGGGGCGCGAACCAGCGGGTGGTGACGCCGAAGCGGGCCAGCACCGTGTCGCAGAACCGGCGGGTGGGGCCGTAGACGCCGTCCGTCGCCAGCACCTCGTCGCCCGCCTTGAGCACCGACAGGAGCGCGCCCGCCACCGCCGCTGCGCCGGACGGGAACAGGGCCACGTGCTCGGCCCGCTCCAGCTCGCGCAGCGCCTCCGCCAGGGCCTCCTGCGTGGCGAGCCCCTGGCGGCCGTAGGTGACCGGGGCGCGGTAGAGCTCGGCGGCGCTCGGCAGGATCACGGTGGAGCCGCGCTGCAGCGGCGGGTTCACGGTCACCGGATGCGCCTTGGCGGCCGTCTCCGGCCCGCCGCCGGCGCGGACGAGGCGGGTGGCCTCGCGCCAGCTCGGGTCCGCCGGACCGCCCGTGCTCACGCCGCCCCGGTCGTGACGGGCAGGGCGGGGTCGGCCCCCCACTCGGCCCAGGAGCCGTCGTAGACCGCGACGCGCCACCGTCCGAGCCGCGCCAGGGCCAGCGTCAGCACGCAGGCGGTGATGCCCGAACCGCAGCTGGTCACCACCGGCCGGGACACGTCCACCCCGGCCTCGGCGAACACACGGGCGAGCGCCTCGGCGGGCAGCATCGTACCGTCCGCGGCGAAGAGGGTCGGCATGGGCACGCTGCGGGCGCCCGGCATGTGGCCGCCGCGCAGCCCGGGGCGAGGCTCGGGCGCCTCGCCGCGGAAGCGGGCCGCGGGCCGCGCGTCCACCACCTGCTCGCGGCCGCTCTCCAGCGCGCGCGCCACCTGCGCCCGGTCGCGCACGAGCTCGTGGTCGAGGCGCGCGGAGAAGTGGCGCTCGCGCGGCTGGGCTGGGCGGTCGTCCACCGGGCGGCCCTCGGCGATCCACTTGGGCAGGCCCCCGTCGAGCACGGCCACGTCCTTGTGCCCCATCACGCGGAACATCCACCAGGCCCGGGCCGCGCTGGTCAGGCCGGTTTGGTCGTAGACCACGATGCGCGATCCGTCCCCCAGCCCGAGCGCCCTGGCCCGGCTGGCGAACTTGGCCGCGCTCGGCAGCATGTGGGGCAGCGGGCTGTCTGTGTCGGCGATCTCGTCGATGTCGAAGAAGACGGCGCCCGGGATGTGCGCGGTCGCATGATCGGCGCGCGCGTCGCGCTCGGAGCCCGGCATCAGCCAGGTGGCGTCCACCACCCGCACGTCGGGCGCGTGCAGCCGCTCGCCGAGCCAGGCGGTGGAGACGAGCGGGTCGGAGGGCTGACGGTCCATCGGTGGCCAGACTCTACAGCCAGGACGGGCTCGGCAAGCCCCGGGCGCGGAGGAAATCGGGGTTGAACAGCTTGGACGCGTAGCGCTGGCCGCCGTCGCAGAGGATCGTCACGATGGTGTGGCCCGGGCCCAGGTCGCGGGCCATCCGGATCGCGCCCGCCACGTTGACGCCGGCCGAACCCCCAACCAGCAGGCCCTCGTGCTCGGCCAGATCGAACACCTGCTGCACCGCCTCGGCGTCGGGCACCTGGTAGGCGTGGTCGACCTGCAGCTCCTGCAGATTGGCTGTGACGCGGCCCTGGCCGATGCCCTCGGTGATCGACTCGCCCTCGCTCTTCAGCTCGCCGGTGGTGAACCAGCCAAACATGGCCGAGCCGTGGGGGTCGGCCAGAGCGATCCGCACCTCCGGTCGCCGCTCGCGCAAGGCGGCGGCCACGCCCGCCAGGGTGCCGCCGGTGCCGATGGCGCAGATGAAGCCGTCCACCGCGCCGCCGGTCTGCGCCAGGATCTCCGGCCCGGTGGTCAGCCGGTGGGCCTCGCGGTTCGCGGTGTTGTCGAACTGGTTGGCCCACACCGCGCCGTCGCTGGCGCGCGCCTCCGCCAGGCGCTGGGCGACGCGCTGGTAGTTGCCCGGGTTGGCGTAGGGGACGGCGTCCACCTCCACGAGCTCGGCCCCGGCCAGGCGCACGGCCTGCTTCTTCTCCTCCGCCTGGGTGCGCGGCATCACGATCAGGCTGCGGTAGCCGAGGGCCCGGCCCATCATGGCCAGCCCGATGCCCGTGTTGCCGGCCGTGCCCTCCACGATCAGGCCGCCCGGTCGCAGGGCGCCCGAGCGCTCCGCCTCGCGGATGATCTGCAGCGCCGCGCGGTCCTTCACCGAGCCGCCGGGGTTCATCCACTCGGCCTTGCCCCAGATCTCGCAGCCGGTGGCCTCGCTGGCGCGGCGCAGGCGGATCAGCGGCGTGTTCCCCACGGCGTCGACGACGGAGGGGACGGGGGCGGGGGCGCTCACGGCGGGCCTCGTGGCTCGCGCCGGGCGCGCGCGCAAGCGGCCGTGTCGCATCGCGTGCGAATCGGCGACACGACGACGGGCGACATCGGCCGTAAGCCGTGGAGGACCGCGACCGTGACCTCCAGTCTCGCACGGCGCGACGCGGCGGGGAGAAGGCGCTAGAGGCATGGCGGTGACCTCCAGCCGTGGAACCCTGCGCCTCGTGCTCGGCGACCAGCTGTCGCCGCCCGAACGCCTGTCCAGCCTGCGCGACCTCGATCCCGCGCGCGACGTGGTGCTGATGGCGGAGGTGGCGTCCGAGCTGACCTACGTGCGTCATCACAAGCAGAAGATCGTCCACACGCTCAGCGCCATGCGGCTCCACGCCGAGCGGCTGGCGGCGGCGGGCGTGGCGGTGCGCTACGTGCGCTACGACGACCCGGCCAACACGGGCTCGCTGCCGACCGAGCTGTTGCGGGCGGTGCGCGACCAGCCGTTCGACCGGGTGGTGACGACCTGCTCGGGCGAGTGGCGGCTGGAGCAGGCCTTCGACGCCCTCGAGCGCGAGCTGAACATCCCCTTCGAGCGGCGCGAGGACGACCGCTTCGTCTGCTCCAGGGGCGAGTTCTACGACTGGTCGCGCGACAAGGCCTCGCTGACCATGGAGTTCTTCTACCGCCAGATGCGGAGGAAGACGGGGCTGCTGATGGACGCCGGCAAGCCCGTCGAGGGCCGCTGGAACTTCGACAAGGAGAACCGCAAGCGCCTGCCCGGCGAGCTGAAGCCGCCCGAGCGCGTGGTGATCGCGCCGAACGCCACCGTGCGCGAGCTGATGGCGGCGGTGGAGCGCGACTTCCCCGACAACTTCGGCACGCTGGACGCCTTCGGGTACGCCGTCACGCCGGAGGACGCGCGGGCGCTGGAGGACCACTTCGTCGCCGAGGTGCTGCCCGGCTTCGGCGACTACCAAGACTTCATGCGCACGGGCGACCCGTGGCTGTGGCACGCGCGGGTCTCTGCCGCGCTCAACATCGGCCTGCTGGATCCCCTGGAGATGTGCCGCCGCGCCGAGGCCGAGTGGCGCGCCGGCAGGGCGCCGCTGAACGCCGTGGAAGGCTTCGTCCGCCAGATCATCGGCTGGCGCGAGTACGTGCGCGGCATCTATTGGATCAAGGGCCCGGAGTACAAGCTGATCAACGCCTTGGGCGCGGATCGCAAGCTGCCGTGGTTCTACTGGTCGGGCGAGACCGACATGGCCTGCGTCAAGGACGTGGTCGAGGTGACCCGGACCCACGCCTACGCCCACCACATCCAGCGGCTGATGGTGACCGGCAACCTCGCCATGCTGCTGGGCGTGCACCCCGACGAGGTGAACGACTGGTACATGGTGGTCTACGCCGACGCCTATGAATGGGTGGAGCTGCCCAACACGCACGGCATGGCCACCTTCGCCGACGGCGGCATCATGGGCTCGAAGCCCTATGCGGGCAGCGGCGCCTACATCAACAAGATGAGCGACTACTGCGGCAGGTGCCGCTACGACGTGACGGCGCGCACCACGGAGAACGCCTGCCCGTTCAATGCCTTGTACTGGGACTTCATGGCGCGCAACGAACCGCGCCTGCGCGACAACCGCCGCATAGGGTTCGCCTACGCCACGCTCGCGCGGATGACGCCCGCTGAACGCGCCGCGATCACCGCCCGGGCGGTGGCGCTGAAGGCGGAGTTCGGCGCTGTCAGTTTGAAGGCAGACCGCTAGTGCGACGAGCTGTCGTATTTACATATCAGGCACGAAAAGGAGACTTCCATCCTGTAACAAAGGGGAGTGACAGGTGTCTTGGATTGACGGAACGTTTTTCGAAGAGTCGGCCTGGTTGTCCGCTACCGCAACATCAACAGAAGCCTATACGTTCTCCACGGAGTATGCTCCATCCCCAAATCCGATGGAGAATGGAAGCGGAAGCGCTACGGACCGCGCAGTGCAGACCTTTACGCAGGGTCCAGCTAGCTGGCCGACTGGGGTCGGGCAGGTAGTTGGGGGCTTTGGTGAAATTCTTGGGAATGGAGTAGAGGGCTTGCTCAGGTACATGTACGATGCTCTAACTTCGCCGCCGTTGATGACCACCTCAGGCATTCATGTCAGCGTGCCGCCTCCTGAAAGGCCGGAGCTCAGGACTACGCATCTAAGTCCTGACACACACATTTCTCCCGACAGCAGCGATGGGGGGGGTTAAAGACCGGTATTTGAAATTAGAGAGAGGAGGCAAGCGCATCTGGCTGGCTCTTATTTGGTCTTCAAGTTCTGCCTTTGTGGCCTCTTGCCTCCTCTCTCCGTCATTTATTAAGAATGGAATGCGGGGGCTCTTTCACAGCCTTACACTTTCCACTATTGATGGAGTCGTCGTATTCAGTTCTCTTATTGCTTCACCCTTGATCGAAACCGTTCCTCTGCTCCTGGTCAAGTGGGTCTCGCTCTTACGGACCAGAATCGGATCTGGTTTAACAGTTATTGCGTATTCTATATTCGCGTTTGTATTACATGGTGCATCCTTAGGTGCATTGGGAAGGTCAGCAAGTTTCGCCATTCTGGCGGTTTTTTTCCTCCACTCTAATTTGAGGACTAGATATCCGTACCTTCTAACTTCACTTTCGCACGCCATGTGGAATGCTGCTTCAATCGTGCTGATCATCTCGGTGCGACTATTCGCTTCTCGTAGCGGTGCGGACTTGCCGATAGGCCGCTAGCGCACGATCCCGCGCCGGGGCGTGGTCGACGATCGGACGCGGGTAGGTCTCGCCCAGCACCACGCCCGCCGCCTGCAGCACCGCGGGCGGCGCTTCCCAGGGCCGGTGGACGTACTTGTCCGGCAGCTTCGCCAGCTCCGGGCACCACTTGCGCACGTAGCCGCCGCCCGCGTCGAACTTCTCGCCCTGGCCCACGGGGGTGAAGACGCGGAAGAAGGGCGAGGCGTCGGGGCCCGTGCCGGCCACCCACTGCCAGTTGACGCCGTTGTTCGCCTCGTCGGCGTCGACCAGGCAGTCCCAGAACCACTGCTCGCCCATCCGCCAGTCGATCAGCAGGTCCTTGATGAGGAATGACGCGGTGATCATCCGCACGCGGTTGTGCATCCAGCCGGAGCGCCACAGCTCGCGCATGCCGGCGTCCACGATGGGGTAGCCGGTGCGGCCGCGGGTCCAGGCCTTGAAGCCCGCCGGGTCCTCGCGCCAGCGCAGGCCCTCCAGCCGGCCGAGGTAGTTCTCGGAGGCCAGGTGCGGGTGGCTGGCCAGGACGGTGTGGGAGAAGTCGCGCCAGGCGAGCTCCGACAGGAACTTCTCGCTCTGGTCCTCGCGCCCGTGCGCCTCGGCGGCGGCGCAGGCGGCGGCCCACACCTGGCGCGAACTGACCTCGCCCCAGTGCAGGTGCGGGGAGAGCCGGCCGGTGGCGGCCTCCGCCGGCTGGGCGCGCTCCAGCTGGTAGCGGGAGAGGGCGCCGCGGACGAAGGCGTCCAGCGCCCGGGCCGCCCCGGCCTCGCCCGGCTCGCCCGCGAAGTCGAGCGCCCAGTCCGGCGCGGCGGGATAGAGCTTCCAACCCTGCAGCGGCTCGGAGCGGACGGGCGTGTCGGGGCCGCGCAGCCTGCGCACGACGGGGGCGAGCTTCACCGGCCCCATCTGCGCCTTCAGCGCGCGCCAGAACGGGCCGTAGACCTTGAACGCCTCGCCGGAGCCGGTCTTCACCTGCCCGGGCTCGGTGAGCAGCGAGCCCACGTGCGAGGTCGCCTGGACGCCCGCCTCACCCAGGGCGCGGACCACCTCGTCCTCCAGCCCGCGGTCCTCGCCGTCGTACATCCGGCCGAAGTGCAGCGCGTCCGCGCCCGCTTCGACGGCCACCGCCCTGAGCGTCTCCACCACCGGCCCGCGGCGCAGGACCAGGGGAGAGCCCGCCCCGTCCAGGTCGGCCGCCAGCGCCTTCAGCGAACGCTCCAGCCACCACAGCCCGGCGCCGCCCGGCGCGCGCGGCCGCTCCATGTCGAGCACGAACACGGGGATCATCGGCCGGCCGCTGTCGGCGCAGGCGCGCAGCGCGGCGTTGTCGGCGAGGCGCAGGTCGCGGCGCACCCACCAGATCACCGGTCGGCCGATGCCATCCTTCGAAAGCGGGCGGCTCACGACTTCGTATCCTCCTCGACCTGCTCGCGCCCTCCGCGCGTGGGCGTGCACACGAGGATCGCCTTCAACCCGGGCGCAGAGATGGTCAGCCGGTCTGCGCCGGTCTCGCCACAGAGCCGCTCCAGCTCGTCAAGGCGAAACTCGACGTCGCCCTCCGTGAAGCGGTCCACCCAGGCGGGGCCGTCTACCGAGCGCAGTTGGGCGGAGGGGCGCGGCTGGCCGGACATCTTGGCGTGTGAATCTCCCGCCAGCAGAAGCGTCAGGGCGATCAGCGCGGATCCCACGCCGCCCAACTCCGCGGCGACGGTCAGGCCCGGCCGGCGCGGGGGCGCCACCCTGTCGAGGTGTTCGACGGTGATGCTGCTCACCACCACCGGGCCGAAGAAGATGTTCAGACTGCCCGTCTCGGGCGCCGCCACAAGGTCGAGCCGCAACTGAAAGGCGGCGTCGGCTGGCCCCCAGACCTCGTGGGCGAGATCCTCGAACGCCCTGACCACGCGGTAGAGATCGTAAGGGCGCATGGCCGCGCGCCGGCCTTCGGGAAAGCCGAACGAGAAGATCAACACGTCGTTGCGCGTCTCGGCCATCCCACTCCCCACGGCTCGGCCAGCCTCCTTGCACGAGAATGTCGCGTGGGCCACTGCTCGCGCATGCACGCCACCCCGCCGCAAGCCGTGAACCCCGCCGCCGTTTTCGATGTGGGCTCGCGCGGCGGGCGCCCCGTGCGTTTCGGCGCCCGCGAGCGGCTGGCGTTCATCGCGGGGCCCTGCGTGATGGAGAGCCGCGCCCACGCCCTGGAGACGGCGGCCGCGCTGAAGGAGATCTCCGATCGCCTGCAGGTCGGCCTCGTCTACAAGACGAGCTACGACAAGGCGAACCGCACCAGCCGCGAGGGCGTGCGAGGCGTCGGCCTGCACGCCGCCCTCCCGATTTTCGCCGAGATCGGCGAGAGCCTGGGCCTGCCGACCCTGACCGACGTTCACGAGCCGGATCAGTGCGCCGTGGTCGCGGAGGCTGTGGACGTGTTGCAGATCCCGGCCATGCTCTGCCGCCAGACCGACCTGCTGGTCGCCGCCGCCCGCACCGGCCGGGCGGTGAACGTGAAGAAAGGCCAGTTCCTCGCCCCGTGGGACATGAAGAACGTGGTCGCCAAGGTCACCGGCGAGGGCAACCCCAACGTTCTCGCCAC
The DNA here is from genome assembly GCA_964244065.1 of uncultured Caulobacteraceae bacterium. GTDB lineage: Bacteria > Pseudomonadota > Alphaproteobacteria > Caulobacterales > Caulobacteraceae > JASLDZ01. The sequence continues at coordinate 512,387 of CAXTHH010000001.1, forward strand.
CGAGCGCGGCGTCTCCTTCGGCTACAACACGCTGGTCAGCGACATGCGCGCCCTGCCCGAGATGGCGCGGATCGGCTGCCCGGTCGTGTTCGACGCCACGCACAGCGTGCAGCAGCCGGGCGGGCAGGGGACCAGCTCCGGCGGGCAGCGCGAGTACGTGCCCGTGCTGGCCCGCGCCGCTGTGGCCGTGGGCGTGGCCGCCGTCTTCATCGAGACGCATCCCGATCCGGACCATGCCCCTTCCGACGGGCCCAACATGGTGCCGTTGCGCGAGTTCGAGGCGCTGGCGGCCGAGCTCCTGGCCTTCGACGCCCTGGCCAAGCGCCGCCCGGCGTAGCGCGCGCTCCCGCGTCGCCCTAAGGAGGCGGGATGGAGCCCGCGCAGCTCAAGGCCCTGCTCGACCGCGCCGCCGGCCTGCCCGTGGCCGTAGTTGGCGACCTGATGCTCGACCGCTACGTGCACGGCGAGGTCAGCCGCATCTCGCCCGAGGCGCCGATCCCCGTGCTGCTGCGGCGGGGCGAGACGGCCATGCTGGGCGCCGCCGGCAACGTGGCCCGCAACCTGGCCGCCCTCGGCGCGCAGGTGCGCCTGGCGGGGCGCGTGGGCGTGGACGCGGCGGGTGACGAGGTGGCGCGCCTGCTCGCCGCGGAGGCCGCGATCACGCCCCTGCTGGCCCGCGACGCGGCCCCGACCGTGACCAAGACGCGCTTCATCGCCGCCGGCCAGCAGCTGTTGCGACTGGACGACGAGGCGGCTGACGCGCCGTCCGCCGCGGTCGATCTCGCGGCGGCCTTGGAGGGCGCGCGGGCGGTGCTGGTCTCCGACTACGCGAAGGGCTTCGTCACCGCCGAGGCGCTGGCCGCCGCCCGCGACGCGGGCGCGCCGGTGGTGGTCGATCCCAAGGGCCGGGACTTCGCCCGCTACGGCGAGGTGGACCTGCTCAAGCCCAACGCCGCCGAGCTCGCGACCGCCACGGGCCTGCCCGTCGGCTCCGACGCGGAGGTGGAGGCCGCGCTCGTCGAGGCGCTCCGCCGCTTCCCCGCCCGCGCCGTGCTGGTCACCCGCGGTGCGGCGGGCATGAGCCTGGCGGAGCGCGGCCACGCCGTGCTGCATGTGCGGGCCCACCGGCGCGAGGTGTTCGACGTCTCGGGCGCGGGGGACACGGGGCTGGCGGCGCTCGGCCTCGCGCTCGCCGCGGGCGCGTCTCTGGCCGAGGCCGTGGCGCTGGCCGTGGCCGCCTCTGGCGTGGCGGTGGGCAAGCCGGGCACCGCCGTGGTCACCGCGGCCGAGGTGCTGGAGGCGGAGACCGTGGCCGCCGCCCCCCACGGGGGCGGGGGCAAGGTGGTGGACGAGGCCTCCGCCGCCGAGCAGGCCGCCCGCTGGCGCGAGGCCGGCCTGCGCGTGGGCTTCACCAACGGTTGCTTCGACGTGCTGCACGCCGGCCATGTGGCCTACCTCGCCCAGGCGCGCGCCTGGTGCGACCGGCTGATCGTGGCGGTGAACACCGACCGCTCGGTGCACGCGCTCAAGGGGGAGGGCCGGCCGGTGAACGCGCTGGAGAACCGGGCCGCCGTGCTAGCCGCGCTCGCCGCCGTGGACCTGGTCACCGCCTTCGACGCCCCCACCCCGCTGGAGCTGATCGCCGCCGTGCGCCCCGACGTGCTCGTGAAGGGTGCGGATTATACCGAGGCGCAGGTGGTCGGGGCCGAGCTCGTGCGTAGCTGGGCAGGTGAGGTGCGGCTCGCCCCGCTCACCCCCGGCACGTCGACCACCGCCACCCTGGCCAAGCTGCGGGCCGCCGGGTGAGCGGGCGCGTCCTGGTCACCGGCGGGGCGGGCTTCATCGGCTCCAACATCGTCGCCGAGCTGACCGGGGCCGGCCGCGAGGTCGCCGTCTGCGACCGCCTGGGCCGGGCGGACGAGGGCAAGTGGCGCAACCTCGCCCACCACCCGCTCGCCGACCTGTTCCCGCCGGAGGAGCTGTGGGCCTGGCTCGCGCGGTTCGGGGGCGGGCTGGAGGCGGTGGTGCACATGGGCGCGATCTCGGCCACCACCGAGCCCGACGCCGACCTGATCGCGCAGACCAACTTCGGCCTCTCCCGCGACCTGTGGCGGTGGTGCGCCGAGCACGGCGTGCGGCTGGTCTACGCGTCCTCGGCGGCCACCTACGGCGACGGCGCGCAGGGCTTCGACGATGCGGACGACGCCGCCAGCCTGGCGCGGCTGCGGCCGCTGAACGCCTACGGCTGGTCGAAGGCGCTGTTCGACCGATGGGCGCGGGCGGAGGCCGACGCGGGCCGGGCGCCGCCCGCCTGGGCGGGGCTGAAGTTCTTCAACGTCTACGGGCCGAACGAGGGTCACAAGGGCGCCATGCGCTCGGTGGTCCACCAGCTGCATCCCAAGGCGGCGCGGGGCGAGCCCGTGACCCTGTTCCGCTCGCATCGGCCCGACTACGCCGACGGCGGCCAGCTGCGGGACTTCGTCTACGTGCGCGATTGCGCCCGCGTCGTCGCCTGGCTGGTGGCCGCGCCGGGGGCGGCGGGGATCTACAACCTGGGGACGGGGCGGGCGCGCTCCTTCGCCGACCTCGCACACGCCGTGTTCGCCGCCGTCGGGCGCGAGCCGGTGATCCGCTACGTGGACACTCCGGAGTCCCTCCGCGACAAGTACCAGTACTTCACGGAGGCGCGGATGGACCGGCTGCGCGCGCTCGGCTGGACCGCCCCCTTCACCGGCCTGGAAGAGGGCGTGGCCGACTACGTCCGCCGCCACCTCTCGCAGCCCGACCCCTATCGATGACCTCCCGGCGGCGCGGCTGGCCGACCTGGGCGACGGCCGTGGCCGGTCTGGTGCTCGCTGTGGCCGGCGCCGGCGCCTTCTACTGGCGCGACGACATCCTGCGCACGGGGCTGGACCCCAAGACGCCGTACCAGACCTATCGGCCGCCGCCCGCGCCGGACTACGCCGAGCGGAGCGCCTGGGCGCGGCTGCCGGACGCGCCGATCTCCCCGCCGCCGCTGTACCCGCCCGCCGACGTCTTCTTCGTGCATCCCACGACCTATGACGGCGGGCGACACTGGAACGGCCCCATAGACGACGCCGAAAGCCGGCGTCTGCTGGAGGGCGAGGTGCTGCCGAACTGGGCGGAGCCCTACCGCCGCGTCGGCCGGCTGTTCGCCCCGCGCTATCGCCAGGCCAGCCTCTACGCCCGCCTGACGCTGCGCGACGACGCCCTGGAGGCGCGCGCCTTCCCCTACGCCGACGTGCGGCGCGCCTTCCGCCACTACCTCGACCACTGGGCGGGGGAACGTCCGCTGGTGCTGGCGGGCGTGGAGCAGGGGGCGACGCTGGTCTCGCGGCTGGCGACGGAGGCGGCGGCCGACCCGCGCCTGCGCGGCCGGCTGGTGGCGGTGCACCTGCTCCAGGCGCCCGAGCCCGCCGCGTCGCACGGGCCGGCCTCGGCGCTGCCCGCTTGCGACGCGCCGGCGCGGATCGGCTGCGTGCTGGCCTACGCCGCCGCGCCCGACTTCGACCTGGGCGCCGCCGACCGGCTGTTCGCCAAGGCGGTCGTCTGGACGCCCGACGGACGGCTTGAGCCGCTGGGCGGGCGCGAGGTGCTGTGCGTGAACCCGGTCACCGGCGACGTGCGCGCGCCCCGCGCACCGGAGACGGCCGCGCGTGGAGCGGCCAACGCCACGGGGCTGGAGCCGGGCCTGCGCCCCGCCTTCCTGCCCGGGCAGACGGCCACGCGCTGCGAGCGCGGCGTGCTGCGCCACCCGGCACCGCGCTCCCCCGCGCTCAGGCCGCCGGGCGGCTGGGCGGCGGGGCTTCGCACCCCGCCGTACAACCTGTTCTACCTCGACCTGGAGGCCGACGCGGCGCGGCGGCTGGAGGCGTGGTCAGCCCGCCGCTGACCACTCCCCGTCCTCCCACCGCCAGTCGAACAGCTCGCGCAAAAAGGCGAGCGCCCGGCCGCGGGGCGAGGTGAGCTCCGGGTCGCGCGCCAGCACCAGCCGGGCGTCGTCGGCCGCCGCCTCCACCAGCTCGCGCTGCGCCAGCGGGTCGGCGAAGCGGTAGGCGGGCAGGCCGCTCTGGCGCAGGCCCAGGAGGTCGCCGCCGCCGCGCAGGTCCAGGTCGCGCTGGGCGATGACGAACCCGTCCTCCGTCTCGCGCAGCACCTCCAGCCGCTTGCGCCCGGCCTCCGACAGCGGCGGGTCGTACAGCAGCACGCAGGCGCTCTGCGCGGCGCCGCGACCCACGCGCCCGCGCAGCTGGTGCAGCTGGGCCAGGCCGAAGCGCTCCGCGTGTTCGATGACCATGATGGTGGCGTTGGGCACGTTGACGCCGACCTCCACCACCGTGGTGGCCACCAGCACGGACAGGCGGCCGGAGGCGAACTCGGCCATCACCGCGTCCTTCTCGGCGGACGGCAGCTGGCCGTGGGCGAGGCCGACGCGCTCCGGCCCGAGCGCCTGGCGCAGCTGGGCGGCGCGCACCTCGGCGGCGGTCACGTCCAGCTCCTCGTTCTCGGCCACCAGCGGGCAGATCCAGAAGGCCTGCGCGCCGCCGTCGATCGCCGTCCGCAGCCGCGCGACGAGGTCGGGCAGGCGCGTGGAGGGGGACAGGGTGGTGGTCACGGGCTTCCGCCCCGCCGGCTTCTCGTCGAGCTTCGACACGTCCAGGTCGCCGAACAGGGTCAGCTCCAGCGTGCGCGGGATCGGCGTGGCGGAGAGCGCCAGCAGGTGCACGCCCTCGCCCTTGTCCTGCAGCCGGCGCCGCTCGTTCACGCCGAAGCGGTGCTGCTCGTCCACCACCGCCAGGGCCAGGCGGCGGAAGCGCACCTCGTCCTGGAACAGGGCGTGGGTGCCGACGGCGACCTGCGCCTCGCCGGCGGCCAGCGCCATCAGCTTGTCGGCGCGCGCCGCGCCCTTGTCCCGGCCCGTGAGGAGCACGACGCGCAGGCCGGCCGCCTCCAGCGGGGGGGCGAGGCTCTCGAAGTGCTGGCGGGCCAGGATCTCCGTCGGGGCCATGAGCGCGGCCTGCCGCCCGCTTTCCGCCACGTCGGCCATGGCGAGCATGGCCACCGCCGTCTTGCCGCTGCCCACGTCGCCCTGCACCAGCCGCGTCATGCGCTCGCCGCTGGCGAGGTCGCCGCCGATCTCGGCCAGGGTGCGACGCTGGGCGCCCGTGAGCGCGAAGGGCAGGGCGCGCTCGACCCGGTCGGACAGCTCGCCGTGCGGGACCACCGCGCCGGGCTCGGTGCGGCGGGCCCGCTTCCGCAGCCCCATGGCCAGCTGGTGCGCCAGGAGCTCGTCGTAGGCGAGGCGCTGCCGGGCGGGTGCGTCGGGCAGCAGGTCGGGCTCGCCCTCCGGCGCGTGCGCCGCCTCCAGCGACTCGCGCCAGCCCACCCAGCCGTTGCGCGCCCGCCAGGCGGCGTCCTGCCACTCCGGCGCCTCGGGCACGCGCGCCAGCGACTCGCGCACCCGCACCGCGATCATGCGCGAGGTCAGGCCGGCGGTCGCGGGGTAGACGGGCTCGTGGCGCGGGATTTCCGCCGCGCGCTCGGGCGGCAGCAGGTAGTCGGGGTGCGCGATCTGCCGCTCGGAGCCGAAGCTCTCCAGCTTGCCGCTGACCGCCCGCACCGCTCCCACCGGGTGCTGCTGGCTGAGCGAGCCTCCCCGGTGGCCGAACCAGACCAAGTGCAGGAAGCCGGTCTCGTCGGCGCAGCGGATGCGATAGGGCGTGCGGCCTGCGCCGGGCTGGTGGCGGTCTATGGTCACCACCAGCGTCTGCACCTCGCCCTCGATCGCCGAGGCCACCGTGGTGACCGGCCGGTCCACCACGCCCGTGGGCAGCAGGAAGGCGAGGTCGCGCACCTGCGGCCCCGCCACCCGCTCCAGGAGCGGCGCGAGCTTGGCCCCGACGCCCTTCAGCGAGGTGACGGGCGCGAACAGCGGGTACAGCGACTCCGGGCGCATGCCCCCGCTTCTAGCCGATCCCGGCGAACGCGGGGGCCTGCGGGATCAGCACGTCTTGAAGCGGCCCTTCTCGTCCTTGCACGGGCCCTTCTTCGCCACGGCGGCCGTGGGGCACTTGGTGAACTTGCCCTTGGCGTCCTTGCAGGGTGCGGCGGCGGCGGGGGCGGCCGCCAGGGCGAGCGCGGCGGCGGCGAGCAGGAAGGGGCGCATGTGTGAGTCTCCCGACAAGACGACCGAAGCTCACATGCCCGGCGCACCGGGGCAACGTGACGTTAAGAACGTTCAGGCACCACCTCGGGCTCGTCGCGGGCGTGGAGGGTCGGGCAGATGGAGTGGGTCGGCCAGGTCAAGCCGTACGCGCCCACCGCCGTGCTGGCGCTCCTGATCTTCTACTTCGGCGTGAATGCGGTCACCGGCGAGCGCGGGCTCCTCGCCGATGGCCGCCGCGACGCCACCCTGGCCAGCCGCACCGCCGAGCTCCAGCGCCTGCGCGCCGAGCGGCAGGACCTGGAGCGCCGGGCCCGCCTGCTCTCTGACGGCGGCGTCAGCCGCGACCTGGTGGAGGAGCGCGCCCGCGCGGTGCTGGGCTTCACCGATCCCAGGGATTATGTGATCCGCGTTCAGCCCTAGGCGGCTCATCCGCGTTGGGCTAGGGGCGCGTGCCTGCCCTCCGGCGTCTGCGACACCGGTGACGGCGCGTTCCGCCCGACCGGAGAGAAGCACCGCATGGCCCGAGCGCGCAGCCCGTCCCCCGCGAGCCGCCCGTCCACCGCGAGCAAGTCCGCCGCGCCGCGCCGCCGCGCCGCTGCGCCCAAGCCGGTGGCGAACGGTCCGGGCAAGGACGAGCAGCTCGCCTGGTACCGCGACATGCTGCTGATCCGCCGGTTCGAGGAGCGGGCGGGCCAGCTCTACGGCATGGGGCTGATCGGCGGCTTCTGCCACCTGTACATCGGCCAGGAGGCCATCGCCGTCGGCATGCAGACGCTGAAGCAGCCGCAGGACGAGATCATCACCGGCTACCGCGACCACGGCCACATGCTGGCCGCCGGCATGGACCCCAAGGCGGTGATGGCCGAGCTCACCGGGCGCGCCGCCGGGAGCGCCCGGGGCAAGGGCGGCAGCATGCACATGTTCGACAAGGAGGCCGGCTTCTACGGCGGCCACGGCATCGTGGGCGGCCAGGTGTCGCTGGGCACGGGCCTCGCCTTCGCCAACAGGTACCGGGAGGACGACGGGGTCAGCTTCACCTACTTCGGCGACGGCGCGGCCAACCAGGGGCAGGTGTACGAGGCCTTCAACATGGCCCAGCTGTGGAAGCTGCCGGTCGTGTACGTGATCGAGAACAACCAGTACGCCATGGGCACCTCCGTGGAGCGCGCCTCCGCCGAGACGCACCTGCACAAGCGCGGGATCAGCTTCGGCATCCCGGGCAAGGAGGTGGACGGCATGGACATCGACGCCGTGCGCGAGGCGGGCGCCGAGGCGACCGAGCACGCCCGCTCGGGCCGGGGGCCGTTCATCCTGGAGATGAAGACCTACCGCTACCGCGGCCACTCCATGAGCGATCCCGCCAAGTACCGCACCCGCGACGAGGTGGACGAGGTGCGCAAGACGCGCGACCCCATCGAGCACTTCCGCGACAAGCTGGAGAAGGCCGGCTACGGCGACGAGGCCGCTCTCAAGGCGATCGACGCCGAGGTCAAGAAGATCGTCGCCGACGCCGCCGAGTTCGCCCGCACCGCGCCCGAGCCCGACCCGAAGGAGCTGTACACCGACGTGTACCTGGAGGCGGCGGAGTGACCGACATCCTCATGCCCGCGCTCTCCCCGACCATGGAGGAGGGCACGCTCGCCAAGTGGAACATCAAGGTCGGCGACCGGATCAGCTCCGGCGACGTCATCGCCGAGATCGAGACGGACAAGGCCACCATGGAGGTCGAGGCCGTCGACGAGGGCGAGGTCGCCGAGCTCCTGGTCGAGCAGGGCGCCGAGGGCGTGAAGGTGAACACGCCCATCGCCCGGCTGAAGGGCGACGGCGCGTCCAGCGGCGACGCGGACGCTGGCGGTCAGGCCGCCGCGGCGCCGGCCGCTGTCGCCACGGAGAGCGCGGACGAGGCCAAGGGCGGCGAGCCGGAGAAGGCGCCGCCCGAGACCGCGCAGCCCAAGCCGGAAGGCGAGGGGCCCGCGCCCGTCGCCAAGGCCTCGCCGCTGCGCGATCCGGAGATCCCGGCCGACGCCAGGCTGGTGAAGACCACCGTGCGCGACGCCCTGCGCGACGCCATCGCCGAGGAGATGCGGCGCGACGACAAGGTGTTCCTGATCGGCGAGGAGGTCGCGCAGTACCAGGGCGCCTACAAGGTCTCCAGAGAGCTCCTGCAGGAGTTCGGCGAGCGCCGCGTGGTCGACACGCCGATCACGGAGTACGGCTTCGCCCAGCTGGGCGTCGGCGCGGCCTATGCCGGCCTGAAACCGATCGTCGAGTTCATGACCTTCAACTTCGCCATGCAGGCCATCGACGCCATCGTGAACTCGGCGGCCAAGACGCTCTACATGTCCGGCGGGCAGGTGCAGAGCTCCATCGTGTTCCGGGGGCCGAACGGCGCGGCGGCGCGGGTGGGCGCGCAGCACAGCCAGGACTACTCGGCCTGGTACGGCTCGGTGCCGGGGCTTAAGGTGGTCGCGCCCTACGACGCGGCGGACGCCAAGGGCCTGCTCAAGGCGGCGATCCGCGATCCGAACCCCGTCGTCTTCCTCGAGAACGAGATGCTCTACGGCCTGGAGTTCGACGTGCCGGAGGGCGACGACTGGGTCGTACCCATCGGCAAGGCCAAGGTTCGCCGCGAGGGCGGCCACGTCACGATCACCGCCATCAGCCGCATGGTCGGCCTGGCTCTGCAAGCCGCGGAGGAGCTCGCCAAGGAGGGCATAGAGACGGAGGTGATCGACCTGCGCTCGCTCCGCCCGCTCGACCACGAGACGGTGGTGGAGAGCGTGAAGAAGACCAACCGGATCGTGGCGGTCGAGGAGGGCTGGGCGCCGTACGGCGTCGCCGCCGAGGTGTGCCAGCGCGTCACCGAGCACGCCTTCGACCACCTGGACGCGCCGCCCACCCGCGTCTCGGGCGAAGACGTGCCCATGCCCTACGCCGCCAACCTGGAAGCGCTGGCGCTCCCCTCGGTCGAGAAGATCGTGAAGGCGGCCAAGGCCGTCTGCTACAGGTGACCGACGCCCTGACCTGGCGCGGAGGCGGCTGCCACTGCGGCGCGGTGCGCTTCGAGGCGCTGCTGCCTGATCGCGTGCGCGCCGACGCCTGCAACTGCTCCATGTGCGAGAAGCTGGGCTTCCTGCACGTGATCACGCCGGAGAGCCGCTTCCGTCTACTGTCGGGCTCGGACGCGCTGACCACCTACGTCTTCAACACCGGCGTGGCGCGGCACCTGTTCTGCGCCACCTGCGGCGTGAAGAGTTTCTACCGCCCGCGCTCCAACCCGGACGGCTGGTCGGTGAACGCCCGCTGCCTGGACGCGGCGACGGCGCCCGAGCTGGAGGTCGTCCCCTTCGACGGACGGAACTGGGAGGCGAACGCGGGCGCCCTCGCGCACCTGAGCCGGGAGCCGGCCGCGTGACGCTGTCCTCCCCTCATCCCCGCGCATGCGGGGACCCAGACTTGTTTTTCATCCGCCCGCGCCTGTTCTCGAAGCAAGTCTGGGTCCCCGCATGCGCGGGGATGAGCGGGGTAGGAAGATGATCGACATCCTGATGCCCGCGCTCTCGCCGACCATGGAGGAGGGCACGCTGGCCAAGTGGCTGGTGAAGGTGGGCGATGTGGTTGAGGCCGGGCAGGTCATCGCCGAGATCGAGACCGACAAGGCCACCATGGAGGTGGAGGCCGTCGACGAGGGCGAGATCACCGAGCTCCTGGTCGAGGCCGGCACGGAGAGCGTGAAGGTCAATGCGCCGATCGCCCGGCTGAAGGCCGACGGGGAGGAGGGCGCGGCGCCGGCCACCGTCTCCACCGGCGGCGACCAGCCCACGCCGGGCGCCTCGGCCAGCGACGCCCGCGCCGCGCGTGACGAGGCGACGGACAAGGTGGCCAAGGAGGAGGGCGCCTCCGGCGGCGCTCCTGTGAAGGCCGCCAACGAGACGAGCGTGGCGGCTGCGGCATCCCCCCCTCAGTCCGCTTCGCGGCCAGCTCCCCCGCCAGGGGGGAGCAAGGAAGACGGCGATGCCGGCGTATCCTTCCCTCCCCCTCGCGGGGAGGGGGGACCGGCGAAGCCGGTGGGTGGGGGGAACGCGCGCGCCGACGGCGGCCGCGTGTTCTCCAGCCCGCTCGCCCGCCGCCTCGCCGCCCAGAAGGGCGTCGACCTCGCCGTCCTGAGCGGTTCCGGCCCGCACGGGCGCATCATCGCCGCCGACGTCGACAGCGTGCAGCCCGGTCAGGCCAAGGCCGCCTCGGCCCCGCAGGCTGATCGGGCGTCGCCCGCCGCCGCAGGCTCCGCCCCGCAGCCGTCCGCGCCCAAGTCGCTGGCCCAGCTCGGCATCCCGGACGGCAGCTACGACCTCGTGCCGCTGGACGGCATGCGCCGGACTGTCGCGCGGCGGATGACGGAGAGCTTCCGCGACATCCCGCACTTCCCGCTGACCATCGACCTGGAGATCGACCGCCTGCTCGACGCGCGCGGGCGCATCAACAAGGCGCTGGAGACGTCGGGCGCCAAAGTCAGCGTCAACGACATGGTGATCAAGGCGGTGGCCGCCGCGCTCAAGGCCGAGCCCGAGGCCAACGCCAGCTACACGCCCGAGGGCGTCGCCCTGCACCACGACGCCGACGTGGCGGTGGCCGTCGCGGTGGAGGGCGGGCTGATCACCCCCATCGTCCGCAAGGCGCAGACCAAGTCGCTGAGCCAGATCGCCGGCGAGATGAAGGACCTGGCCGAGCGGGCGCGCACCAAGAAGCTGAAGCCCGAGGAGTTCCAGGGCGGCACCTTCAGCGTGTCCAACCTCGGCATGATGGGCATCAAGTCCTTCGCGTCGATCCTCAACGCGCCGCAGGGCTGCATCCTGTCGGTCGGCGCGGGCGAGAAGCGGCCGGTGGTGCGCGGCGACGCGCTCGCGGTGGCCACGGTGATGACGGTGACGCTCACCTGCGACCACCGCGTGGTGGACGGGGCGATCGGCGCCCGCTGGCTGGCGGCGTTCAGGGGCTACATCGAGGATCCCGTCACGCTCCTGGCGTGACATCTCCCTTCCCCCTCGATGGGGAAGGAGGAGTAGAGCATGGACTACGACCTGATCGTCATCGGCGCCGGCCCCGGGGGCTACACCGCCGCCATCCGCGCGGCGCAGCTGGGCATGAAGACCGCCATCGTGGAGCGCGAGCTCCTGGGCGGCGTCTGCCTGAACTGGGGCTGCATCCCCACCAAGGCGCTGCTCAAGTCGGCGGAGGTCTATGCGCAGCTGGACCACCTGGTCGACTACGGCCTGTCCGCCGAGAAGCCGGCGTTCGACTTCCCCAAGGTGATCGCCCGCAGCCGCGCCGTGGCCAAGCAGCTGAACCAGGGCGTCACCTTCCTGATGAAGAAGAACAAGGTCGAGGTGATCACGGGCGAGGCCAGGCTGCAGAAGGGCTCGCCGGCGCCACAGGTGGTGGTGAACGGCAAGGCGCTGCAGGCCAAGGCGGTGATCCTGGCCACCGGCGCCCGCGCCAAGGAGATCCCCGCCATCGGCCTCGTCGGCGACGGCGACCGCGTCTGGACCTACCGCCACGCCATGACGCCGCCGGCCCTGCCCGCGTCGCTGGTGGTGGTCGGCTCGGGCGCCATCGGCGTCGAGTTCGGCTGCTTCTATCGCGCGCTGGGCGCCGAGGTGACGATCGTGGAGGCGCTCGACCGCATCCTGCCGATCGAGGACGAGGAGATCTCGACCGCCGCCCGCAAGGCGTATGAGAAGCGCGGGCTCAAGTTCCGCACCGGGGCCAAGGTGACCAGGCTCTCCAAGGATGGGCAGGGCGTCACGCTCAGCCTGGAGGCGGGCGGCAAGACGGAGGAGCTGCGCGCCGAGCGGGCCATCGTGGCGGTGGGCATCGACGGCAACGTGGAGAACCTCGGGCTGGAGACACTGGGGGTGAAGGTGGAGCGCGGCCACGTGGTCACCGACGGCCACGCCGCCACCAACGTGCCCGGCCTCTACGCCATCGGCGACGTGGCGGGCGCGCCCTGGCTCGCGCACAAGGCCAGCCACGAGGGCGTGCACGCGGTGGAGCACATCGCCGGCAAGGCCGGCCCGGCCATCGCCGCCCCCATCGCCGGCTGCACCTACAGCCAGCCCCAGATCGCCAGCGTGGGCATGACCGAGGCGCAGGCCAAGGCGCAGGGCCGCCGCGTGAAGGTCGGCCGCTTCAGGTTCGGCGCCAACGGCAAGGCCATCGCCTCGGGCGAGACCGAGGGCTTCGTCAAGACGGTGTTCGACGAGGCCACCGGCGCGCTCCTGGGCGCGCACATGCTCGGGGCGGAGGTCACCGAGATGATCCAGGGCTTCTCGCTGGCCATGACGCTGGAGGCCACCGAGGCCGAGATCATGGCCACCGTCTTCCCGCACCCCACCATGAGCGAGGCCATGCACGAGGCCAGCCTGGACGCCTACGGCATGGTGCTGAACGCTTGAGGGCGACGATCAATCAAAGGTGATGCTGTCGCCCAGACATCAACGTCTCGAGCAGAGACCTGTCACGCCAACTACGCTGTTGGAGATCAACTCCCCGAGGCGATCAGGATCTTCAGATAAGATCAGCGCTCGCGTGCGGGAGGCGACACCCCCGACATCGTAGGTGATGACCACCTTTCGATCGAAGCGCCTGACCGTGCGCAGCCGCCGCGACGGCTCGCCCTTGTGCAGGACGTCCGTACCCGAGAACGGCTGATCGACCAGGGCGTAGGAGCCGAGCTGCAGGCGAAGATCCTGGCGGATCCTGGGGGGCAGCGCCGCCATCCGGGCAGGTGTCGCCGCGTGCTTCAGCTCGCATGTGAGTAGCGCCGAGCCGCCGACAGACGGCCCGCCCTTCGGAGCTGGGCTCCCGAGCGCGGCGAGGGCCATCAACAGTGTGAGCGGCTGCAACGAGACCTCCGTCGAGCTCGTCAGCTTGCGCGCGGGCGGGCTGGACGCGCTCCAGCAAGATCAGGTCCGACACCGCTGGACAAGACGTCTTGGGCGCCCAGGCCCCGACCGCCGGGCGCTTGCCGCGAGGGGCTCCGCGTGTGAGGGAGCCTGTCGACACTCGCCCCCGGAGCCCTCTTGGCCGTCATCTCGTCCTCGCCCGCCCGCCGCGTCGAGCTCACCTGGCGCGGCGTGATCCTCGGCGTCCTGATCTGCGTCGTGTTCACGGCCGCCAACGTCTACTTCGGGTTGAAAGCGGGGCTGACCTTCGCCTCGTCCATCCCCGCCGCGGTCATCTCCATGGCGGTGCTGCGCGCCATGGGCGGCGCGACGATCCACGAGAACAACATCGTGCAGACGGTCGCCTCGGCCGCCGGCACCCTGGCCTCGATCATCTTCGTGCTGCCGGGGCTGGTGATGGTGGGCTGGTGGACGGGCTTTCCGTTCTGGACCTCGTTCCTGGTCTGCGCCCTCGGGGGCGTCCTGGGCGTGATGTACTCGATCCCGCTGCGCCGGGCGCTGGTGACCGACAGCCCGCTGCCCTACCCGGAGGGGGTGGCCTGCGCCGAGGTGCTGCGGGTGGGCGCCGGCGAGGAGGGCGAGGCGCGGGGAGAGGCCGAGACGCGCGCCGGCCTCATGGCGGTGGTTTGGGGCTCGGCCCTGTCCGCGGGCTGGGCGCTGCTGCAGGCGACGCGCCTCGCGGCCGAGAACGTGACGCGCCAGTTCCGGCTGGGCGTGGGCGGCGCGGCCACGGGCTTCGACCTCGGCGTGCTGACGGCGCTGTATGGCGTGGGCCACCTCGTCGGCCTGTCGGTGGGGTTGGCCATGCTCACCGGCCTGCTGATCTCCTGGGCCGGCCTCGTGCCGTTGCTCACCGCCCTCGCGCCGCCGTCGGGCGACGTGGCGGCGCTGGTCACCGGGGTGTGGCGCAACCAGGTGCGCTTCTTCGGCGCGGGCGCCATCGGCGTCGCGGCGATCTGGGCGCTGGTCAAGCTGGCGCGGCCGGTGCTGGGCGGGCTCGTCTCGGCGATGGCGGCCAGCCGCGAGCGCGGGCGGGTCGGGGCCGCGGCCATGCCGGTGGAGGAGCGCGACATCCCGATCGGCTGGGTCGGCGCGATCACCGTCGCCACCCTGGCCGCCATCGGCGCGCTGCTGTGGAGCTTCGTGGGGGGTGCGGGCCTGGCGACGGTCGGCCCGGCGCTGATCGTGGGCGGGCTGCTCTACGTGATGCTGATGGGCTTCTTCGTGGCCGCGGTGTGCGGCTACATGGCCGGCCTGATCGGCTCGTCGAACAGCCCGGTGTCGGGCGTCGGCATCATCGCCGTGCTGGTGGCGGCGCTGCTGCTGGCGGCGGGCGTGAGGGGCCTCGTGCCTGCGACGCTCGGGCCGGCGCTGGTGGCTTTCGCCCTGTTCGCCACCGCCCTGGTGTTCACCGCCGCCACGATCTCCAACGACAACCTGCAGGACCTGAAGACGGGCCAGCTGGTCGGCGCCACGCCCTGGAAGCAGCAGGCCGCGCTGGTCGTGGGCGTGATCGCGGGCGCGCTGGTGATCCCGCCGGTGCTGGACCTGCTGAACGCCGCCTACGGCTTCGCCGGCGCGCCGGGCGTGCGGCCGCAGGCGCTGCCCGCGCCGCAGGCCGCGCTGATCTCGTCGCTGGCCAAGGGCGTGCTGGGCGGCGAGCTCGACTGGCGGCTGATCGGCTACGGCGCGGGCCTGGGCGTGGTCGCCATCGCGATCGACGAGGCGCTCGGCCGGGCGGGGAGGATGCGCGTGCCGCCGCTGGCCATCGGGCTGGGCGTCTACCTGCCCATGTCCACCACGCTGATGGTGGTGATCGGCGCGGTGGTCGGCCACGTCTGGGAGAAGCGGCGCGGGGAGGGGGCCAAGCGCCTGGGCGTGCTCGCCGCCTCCGGCCTGATCGTGGGCGAGAGCCTGATGGGCGTGGGCCTCGCCGCCCTGAAGGTGGGGACCGGCCGCGACTACCCGGTCGGCCTCGTGGGCGACGCGTTCAAGCCCTTCGCCGAGTTCGGCGGCACGGCCCTGTTCGCGGTCCTGATCGCCGCGCTGTTCGCTTGGGCCTCCCGCCGCGCGCGCGCGATGCCGGCGGCCGGCTAGCCTGCCGGCTCCCTGCGGCCGCGACCGCCTGCGTCGTGCTCACGACCAGGCAAGGTCACGCCGCATGGGCGGTCCGGGCGCCGCGCGAGCGGGCGCCCGCCGCGCCGGGGCCCCGGGGTGCAGACGGGCCTTCCGCTCCCCTGGCCGACCGGCCTAGCGTGGGAGCTCACGTCACCGACGGATCCACGATGCACCCGACACGCCTCCGCCGCCTGCTCGCCGCCGCCGGGGCGGCGCTCCTGACCGGGGCGCCGGCCGCCGCCCAGCCGACCCCGGAGGCGGTGGGGCCCTCGCGCACCCTCACCGCCCGCGACCTGTTCGCCCTGCAGACCGCGGGCGACGTGCAGATCAGCCCTGACGGGCGGACCATCGCCTACGTCCGCGCCCAGCCGGACATCATGACCGACCGCACCCGGCGCGCCCTGTGGCTGGTGGACGTGGCCACCGGCGCGCACACGCCGTTCGTCGCCAACGGCTCCACCCCGCGCTGGTCGCCGGACGGACGGCAGGTCGCCTATGTGGCGGCGGAGGAGGGCGCCAAGCCGCAGCTGTTCGTGCGCACGGTGGCCACCGGGGCCCAGGCGCGCATCACCTCGTTGCCCGAGGGGCCGAGCGCCATCGAGTGGTCGCCGGACGGCAAGCAGATCGCCTTCACCATGTTCGTGCCCGACGAGGGCGCGAAGCTCGGCGCGCCGCTGGCCAAGCCGGAGGGCGCCCGCTGGGCCGACCCGATCAAGGTGGTCACCAAGATCTACTACCGTTCCGACGCGCAGGGGATCATGCGCCCGGGCTACCAGCACCTGTTCGTCGTGTCGGCGGAGGGCGGGGCGCCTCGCCAGCTCACCTTCGGCAAGTTCGACAACGAGAGCTCCGTCTCCTGGGCGCCCGACGGCCGCTCGGTGCTGATCAGCACCAGCCGCAGCAAGGACTGGGAGCGCGAGCACAACAACACGGAGATCTTCTCGGTCGACACCGCCGACGGCCGCATGACGCAGCTGACCAGCCGCGTGGGCCCGGACGGCGACCCCGAGTACGCCACGGACGGCCGCTCCATCGCCTTCGTCGGCTTCGACGACAAGGTGCTCGGCTACCAGAACGCCGGCCTCTACGTGATGGACCGCGACGGCAGGAACCGCCGCCTGCTCACCGAGAAGCTCGACCGCTCGGTGCGCGCGCCGCGCTGGGCGGCGGACGGCCGCTCCGTGTTCGTGCAGCTGGAGGACGGCGGCCTGACCAAGGTGGCCCGCGTGGGCCTCGACGGGCGCATGACGCCGGTGGCGGAGGGGCTGGTCGGCCCCGGCGTGGACCGGCCGTACACCGGCGGCGGCTTCTCCGTGTCGCGCACGGGGGCGGTGGCGTTCGGCGGCGGCGACGGGCAGCACCCGGCCGACGTGATGCTGGCGGCGGCCGGCGCGAAGACGCGCACCCTCACCCGCCTCAACGACGACCTGTTCCTGGGCAAGACGCTGGGCCGGGTGACCCAGCACACGGTGAAGAGCAGCGCCGGCGGCCTGCCGATCGACTACTGGATGATCACGCCCCCGAACTACGATCCCCAGCGCAAGTACCCGGCGATCCTGGAGATCCACGGCGGCCCCTACACCGCCTATGGGCCCATCTTCTCCGCCGACGCCCAGCTGTGGGCGGCAGCGGGCTACGTGGTGCTGTACGCCAACCCGCGGGGCTCCACCTCCTACGGCGCGGCCTTCGCCAACACGATCCAGGCCAACTATCCGAGCAACGACTACGACGACCTGATGAGCGTGGTGGACGACTCCATCGCCAAGGGCCCGGTCGACGCCAACAACCTGTTCGTCACCGGCGGATCGGGCGGCGGCCTGCTCACCGCCTGGATCGTGGGCAAGACGGATCGCTTCAAGGCCGCCGTCAGCCAGAAGCCCGTGGTGAACTGGACCAGCGAGCTGCTGACCAGCGATCTCTACAGCTGGATGGGCAAGTACTGGTTCGGCAAGATGCCGTGGGAGGACCCGCAGATGCTGTGGCGCTACTCGCCCATCTCGCTGGTCGGCAACGTGAAGACGCCGACCCTGGTGATCGTGGGCCAGGACGACTACCGCACCCCGACCGAGCAGGCCGAGCAGCTCTACGCCGCCCTGCAGGTTCGCGGCGTCCCCACCGGGCTGGTCTACGTGCCGGGCGCCGGCCACGGCACGCTCACCGCCCGCCCGTCGCAGTACGCGGCGAAGACGGCGGCGATCCTCGCCTGGTTCGAGCGCTACCGGACGGACAAGCCGCCGGGCGCCTCGCGCGCGGAGTAGCTCGCCCTCGACGGGAGCTCCTCTTCCTCCCCTGCCCAGCGGGGGAGGCGGCGCGGCTCCGCGGTAGCCGTGACGAAAGGGGCTGACGAGCGCTACGCTCGTCCTGCGAGAACGCTTCCGGCGGCAGCGCCCGATGGGCCGTCACGTGCTGGGCTTCTACTGTCCGGCGGCGAAGCTCGTCGTCGAGGTGGACCGGGGGCCGGCCTGCGCCCGCGACACAGGCCCGCGCGGCCGGCGAGGACGCGGTCGGCCTTGACGCGGCCACGGTCGCCCGCTTGAGCGGGGGCATGCGATCCCTCTCCCGCGCGCTGCTCACCGGCGCCGCCGTCCTCTCCCTCGTCGCCGCCCCCGCGCTGGCCGCCGAACCGATCAAGAAGCCGGGCGAGTGGGGGCAGGCGGTCAGCGACCTCAAGCCCGAGGCGGGCCTGCGCTTCGGCCGGCTGCCGAACGGCATGCGCTACGTGCTGAAGCGCAACAGCACGCCCACCGGGCAGGCCAGCCTGCGCTTCCGCATCGCCGCGGGCTCGCTGATGGAGCGCGACGACCAGCTCGGCCTCGCGCACTTCCTGGAGCACATGGCCTTCAAGGGGTCCAAGCACGTCCCGGGCGGCGACATGATCCAGATCCTGCAGCGCAAGGGCCTGGCCTTCGGTCCGGACACCAACGCCGCCACCAGCTTCGACGAGACCGTCTACCAGCTCGACCTTCCGCACACGGACGCGGACACGATGGGCGTCGGGCTGACGCTGATGCGGGAGATCGGCGGCGAGCTCCTGCTCGAGCAGTCCGCCATGGACCCGGAGCGTGGGGTGGTGCTCTCCGAGGAGCGCGGGCGCGACAGCCCGGGCTACCGCGCCATCAAGTCCCAGTACGGCTTCCTGCTGGAGGGGCAGCGCGTGCCCACCCGATGGCCGATCGGCGCCATCGAGGTGCTGAAGACCGCGCCCGTCTCGCGCCTCCGGGAGTTCTACGACGCCTGGTACCGGCCGGAGAACGCCACCCTGATCGCGGTGGGCGACTTCGACGTGGACCAGATGGAGGCCGAGATCCGCTCGCGCTTCTCCGACTGGCGCGGGCGCGGCGCCCCGGGCGTGGCGCCCGACCTCGGCCGCGTCAAGCCGCGGGGCGAGTCGGTGGACCTGTACGCCGAGGCGGGCGGGCCGCAGCAGATGCAGATCGCCTGGGCGCAGCCCTACGACCCCACCGCCGACACCTTCGCGCGCGAGCGGGCGGAGACGATCGAGAGCCTGGGCTTCGCCGTGCTGAACCGCCGGCTCGACCGGCTGGCGCAGGGCGCCAACCCGCCCTTCATCGCCGCGGGCGCGAGCCGCGACAACTTCATCAAGTCGGCCAAGCTCACCACCCTGTCGGTGCGCACCACGCCCGAGGGCTGGAACCGGGGTCTCACCGCCGCCGTGGAGGAGCAGCGACGTCTCGTGCGCTTCGGCGTCACCCCGGAGGAGCTCAGGCGCGAGATCACCGAGTACCGCACGCGCCTCGGCCAGCAGGCCGCCTCGGCCTCCACCCGCCGCACGCCGGACCTCGCCAACGCGATCGCCGACACGGTCAACGAGGACGAGGTGTTCACCGGCCCCGTCCAGAACGCCGCCAACTTCGAGCGCTTCGTCGCCGGCCTCACCCCCGCGCAGGTGGACGCCGCCATGGCGCGCGCGTTCGCGGGCTCCGGCCCCCTGGTGACCATGGCGAGCCCCAAGCCGATCGAGGGCGGGGAACGCGTGCTCAAGGCGTCGCTCGACGCGGCGCTCGCCCGGCCCGTGACGCCGCCCCTGCGGCAGGCCGCGCTCAAGTGGCCGTACACGAGCTTCGGCCCGGCCGGCCGGGTGACCGCCCGCGAGCAGATCAAGGACCTCGGCGTCACCCTAGTCACCTTCGCCAACGGCGTGCGCCTGACGATCAAGCCGACGGCCTTCACCAAGGACCAGATCCTGGTCTCCGTGCGGGTCGGCGAGGGGCGGCTCGGCCTTCCCCGCGACCGCTCGACCCCCGTTTGGGCCGCCGGCGCCTTCGTGCAGGGCGGCACCCGGGAGCTGCCGTTCGAGGACATCGACCGGATCGCCGCAGACCGGGTGGCGGGCGTGTCGCTAGGCCTCGGCGACGACGCCTACCTGCTGCAGGGCGCCACCCGGCCGCAGGACCTCGCCTTCGAGATGCAGCTGGCCAGCGCCTACCTCACCCGGCCGGGCTTCCGGCCGGAGGCGTTCGCGCGGGTGAAGTCGTCGCTGGCCACCGCCCTGCCGCAGATCGCCGCCACGCCGCAGGGCGTGCTCGCCCGCGAGCTGCCGCAGGCCACGCACGGCGGCGACGTGCGCTGGCGCAGCCTGCCCACCGCCGAGGAGCTCGCGGCGACCGGGCCGGGCGACCTGCCCGCGCGTCTCGCGCCCGAGCTGGCCAACGGCGCGCTGGACGTGACGGTCGTGGGCGACGTGACCGTGGAGGACGCCGTCACGGCCGTCGCCTCGACCCTTGGGACCCTGCCGCCGCGCGCGCCCCGGGCCGCTCCGCCCGCCGAGGCCCTGCGCGTGCGCTTCCCCTCGGGCGGCGGCGAGCCGCGGCTGGCCACGCACGGCGGGCGGGCCGACCAAGCGATCGCCTTCATCGGCTGGCCCGCGGCCGACTTCTTCGCCGACCCGAAGGAGGCGCGCGCCCTGGGCGTCGCCGCCGACGTGTTCGAGAACCGGCTGATCGCCCAGGTGCGCGTGGCGGAGGGCGCGAGCTATTCGCCGGGGGCCGAGGCGGATCCTTCCGACGTCTTCCCCGGCTACGGCTACGTCGCCGCCCAGGTCGAGACGCCGCCGTTCAAGGTGGACAGCTTCTTCGCCAACGCCCGCAAGATCGCCGCCGACCTGCGCGCCGCGCCCATCGGGGCCGACGAGCTGGAGCGGGCCAAGCGCCCGCGCGTGGAGACGCGGCGCAAGGCGATGGAGTCGAACGCCTGGTGGCTGTCCGTGCTGTCCCGCGTGCGGGTGGAGCCCCGGCAGGTGGACGCGGTGCGCACCGCCGTCAGCGCCATCGAGGCGGTCACGGCCGCCGACGTGCAGCGCGTCGCGCAGACGTACCTGACAGACGACAAGGCCTGGCGCTTCGTGGTGCGCTCGCCAAATCCGGCCGCCGCCGACCCGCAGCAGAAGCCGGTGCCCGTCGGCGCCGGGCCGACGACGCCGGGGGCGCCCGTGCCGCGTGCGCCGGGCGCTCCCCCTGCGCCGGGCGGTGTCGCCGCCCCGCCCACGACGACGACCCCGGCCCCGCGCTGAGCTGATCTCCGCTCATCTCCGTCGCCCTCGGGCTTGACCCGAGGGCCGGGCGCCGGTCGTGCGTCGACCTTGACGGAGAGCGCACTGACGGCTCGGCCCTCGGGTCGAGCCCGAGGGCGACGGAGTGTGTGGGGCGTTTGATCTGCGGCGGACCGCTCAGTTGGCCCGCACGACCCGCAGCACTCCCTCGCCGTAGCGTTCCAGCTTGGCCGCGCCCACGCCCGCCACGCGGCCCACCGCGTCCAGCGAGCCGGGGCGGGCGAGGGCCAGTTCGGCCAGGGTGCGGTCGTGGAAGATCACGTAGGGCGGCACCGCCTGCGCCTTGGCCTCGTCGCGCCGCCACTCGCGCAGCGCCTCGAACAGCGGGCGCGCCGCCTCGGGCAGGAGCGCGTCGCGCAGTTCGGTCCGGCGCTCCCGCTTCTCGCGCCTGGCGGCCGGCGCGCGCGCCTCGCGCATGTGGATGCGGCGCTCGCCGCGGTAGACGGCGCGCACGCCCTCCGGGTCCCCGAGCGCGACCAGCGGCCGCCCGTCGTTAGCCTCCTCGCGGAGCAGCCCGTCCATGAGCAACTGCTCCAGCAGGTCGCGCCAGGCGCCCACGCCGAGCTCGGTCCCGACGCCCCAGGTGGAGAGCGCCGTCTCCGACGGGTGCACGTCCTTGGTGCGGCCCAGCAGGTGGTCGACGATCCGGCCGCGCCCGCAGCGGCCGCCCATGCGGTGCACCGCCGCCAGCGCCTTCTGGGCGGCCGTGGTGGCGTCGCTGAGCGCGGGCGGCGCCGCGCAGAGGTCGCACACGCCGCAGGGCTCGACGCCCTCCTCGCCGAAGTAGCGGCGCACGGCCGCTGGGCGGCAGCCGACCCCGTCCAAGAGGGCGTAGAGCTGGCGCGCCTTCTTCACCTGCGCCGCCTTCTGGTCCGCCCCGAGCTCGGATTGCTCGATCCGCCGCAGCGCCCAGGAGAGGTCCGCCCCGCCGTAGAGGGTGATCCCCTCGGCGGGCTCGCCGTCGCGTCCGGCGCGGCCGATCTCCTGCCAGTAGGCCTCGATGGAGGAGGGCGGGTCGGCGTGGATCACGAAGCGCACGTCCGGCTTGTCCACGCCCATGCCGAAGGCGATGGTCGCCACGATCACCGCCTCGTCGGCCGCCAGGAAGGCGGTGAGCCGCGTCTCGCGCACCGCCTTGTCCAGACCCGCGTGATAGGCGACGGCCGGGGCGCCCGCCTCGCGCAGCTTCTGCGCCAGGGCGTCCGCCCCGTCGCGCGAGCCGGTGTAGACCACGCCCGAGCGGCGGGGCCGCGCCCGCACCAGCTCCAGCACGCGCTCGTGCGTCGACTTGGGCCCCCCCGCCTTGCGCTCGGCGGAGAGCTGCAGGTTCGGGCGCGCGAAGCTGTCCACGAACTCGCGCGCGTCCTCCAGCTGCAGCTGGGCGCGGATGTCGGCGCGGGTGCGGGCGTCGGCGGTCGCGGTCACCGCCAGGCGGGGCGTGTCGGGGAAGATCTCCGCCAGGCGGCCGAGCGAGCGGTACTCGGGGCGGAAGTCGTGGCCCCACTGGCTGACGCAGTGCGCCTCGTCGATGGCCACCATGGCCAGGCCGCTGGACGCCAGCCGCTCCAGCGCCGAGCCGGCCATCAGACCCTCGGGGCTCATGTAGAGCAGGTCGATCCCGCCCTCGCCGACGGCGCGCCAGATGTCGGCCCGCTCGCCGGCGGCGATGTTGGAGTCCAGCCGTGCGGCGGCCACGCCCGCCTGCCGCAGCTGCGCCACCTGGTCGGTCATCAGCGCGATCAGCGGCGAGACCACCAGGGTCACGCCCGGCTTGAGCAGGGCGGGGATCTGGTAGCAGAGGCTCTTGCCGCCGCCGGTGGGCAGCACCGCCAGGGCGTTGCGCCCGGCCAGCACCTCCCCGATCACCGGCGCCTGCAGCCCGCGGAAGTCGGCATGGCCGAAGGTCGTGCGCAGCACCTCGCGCGCGTCGTCCAGGGTGGGGTGGGGCACGGCCGCTAGATGCGACGCGTCGGCCCGCTTGTCACCTGCGATGCTGCCGCCACGCGCGGAGCGCGCCCAGGGCGGCCATCCCGCCTGCGGCGATGCAGAGGGTCGGGACGACCACGACCGACGTCAGGAAGTTGGCGCCGGGCGGCGGGCAGGCCGCACTGCGCGCCTGGACGCATGCGACGTAGTTCGGGTCCAGCGCCGCGACCCCGACCAGCACCAGCAGGCCGGCCAGGACGCTCACGGCCGCCCCGATGAGCACGGCGGCCAGCCATCGGGCCGGCGCGGCGGGGCCGGTTCTCACGCCCGCGACCATGGCGGCCTGCCCAGCCAGCCCCAGCCGGCGCCGGCGCCCCCGAAGCCGAGCGCGAGCAGGGGCAGCAGCAGGAACAGAGGGGGGCCGCCCCCGCCGGCGGCCCCGCCGGAGGTCGCGGCCCCGCCCGGCGGCCCGCCCCCCGCGAGCGCCAGCACGAAGCCGCCGAGCAACAGGCCGAGCGCCGCGCCGGTCAGCGCCATCAGCGTGGCGTCGAACAGGCGCGCGCCCACGCCGCGCGGCCGCGTGTTCAGGTTGGCGAAGGCCTTCTCGTCCGGAAAGCGCACGCCCACCGCGCCGACCTCGTCCAGCCAGCGGCGCACGGAGGGATGGCCCTGCGCCAGCGTGGCCTCCAGCTGCGGGCGCAGCGAGGTGCGCACCAGGGCGCACAGGGGATGCCCGCCCGAGTCGGTGACGGCCACCGCGGCGGGGGCGGCGCCCAGCCCCTCGTGCAGACGCGCCACGTAGTCGGCCGGCAGCCCGGGCGCATCGCAGGGCGCGACCGCCAGGAGCTCGGCCCCGCGCGCCTCGGCCCAGGCGAGCCCGGCCAGCACGCCGGTGAGCGGTCCGTCCGGCAGGCCGGGCGCGTCGGGCGCGAGGTCGGCGTGCGCGCGCTCCGCCCAGGCCCACGCCCCGCTGCCCCGCGGCGCGTTCACCGCCACGCGCTCGCAGCCGCGGGCCAGAACGGCGTGCACGCGGGCCACCATGGGCGCGCCCCCGACCCGCGCCACCGCCTTCTCCGAGCCCCAGCGGGTGGAGCGCCCGCCCGCCAGCACGATCCCTGCTATCCCGCCGGCCACGCGATCCGCGCCTCCCCCGTGAACACCTCGAACCCGTCGGCCCGCGCCACCGCCGCCAGGGTGACGCCCGCGGCCTCCGCCGTCTGCACGGCCAGCGTCGTCGGGGCCGAGACGGCGACCAGCATCGGCGCGCGCATCGCCGCGGCCTTCTGCACCATCTCCACCGACACGCGACTGGTCAGCAACACCGCGCCGCCCGCGGCGTCCCGCCCGGCCCGGAGCAGCGCCCCGGCCAGCTTGTCGAGGGCGTTGTGGCGGCCGACGTCCTCGCGCATCGAGACCAGGCCCTCGCCGGGCGTCCAGAGGCCGGCGGCGTGGACGGCGCGGGTGGCCGGGCCGAGCGTCTGCGCCGCCTCCAGCGCGCGCAGGGCGGACAGCACCTCGGCGGGCGCGAGCCGCAGGCCGCCGGGCTCGACGGGGGAGGGCGGGCGCGCGGCCTCGGCGAGGCTCTCGATCCCGCACAGGCCGCAGCCGGTGGGCCCCGCCAGCCGGCGCCGCCGGCCGGCCAGGGCGCGGG
The DNA here is from genome assembly GCA_964244065.1 of uncultured Caulobacteraceae bacterium. Classification (GTDB taxonomy): domain Bacteria; phylum Pseudomonadota; class Alphaproteobacteria; order Caulobacterales; family Caulobacteraceae; genus JASLDZ01. The sequence goes on from CAXTHH010000001.1 coordinate 536,800, forward strand.
CGCGGTCGGGGGCGAGCCACAGGCGCGCCTCGGCCCCGAGCCGACCGTGCGCGACCTCCGCCCGCAGCACGTCGGCGGGCGAGGCGATCACGCCCTCGGTCCAGGCGAAGCCGTAGGCGAGGTCCTCCAGCGCCGTCGGCGTGGCCATCATCACCGCGTAGGTGGAGCCGTCGTGCACCAGGGCGACCGGGACCTCCTCGGCCAGCTCGCGCGCGCCCTCGCCCCGGGCGCCGTCGCGCCAGGCGGGCCGCCGCACCGTTTGGGAGGGACGGACCTCGGTGAGCTCCGGTACGTTGGACAGGTCGTCCCCCTCGGCGAGCGCGTCCATGTCCAAGCAGCCCGGCCCCGTCGAGATCAAGCCCTACAAGGGTCCGGCCGGCGGCTGGGGTTCCGTCAGGAGCCTGGGCGAGATCAACGCCCGCGAGGGCTCCGATCCCGAAGCGCTGAAGGAGCTGTGGCGGCAGAACAAGGACGACGGCGGCTTCATGTGCGTCTCCTGCGCCTGGCCCAAGCCGAAAAAGCCGCACCCCTTCGAGTTCTGCGAGAACGGGGCCAAGGCCACCGCCTGGGAGATCACCACCCGCCGCTGCCCGCCGGAGTTCTTCGCCGAGCACACGGTGACCGAGCTCCTGGAGTGGAGCGACTACCAGCTGGAGCAGCAGGGCCGCCTGACCGAGCCGCTGCGCTACGATCCCGACACCGACAGGTACGTCCGCATCGCCTGGGCCGACGCCTTCGCCGAGATCGGGCGGGAGCTGGCCGCCGTGCGCGCTCGCGATCCCAACCGCGCCGTGTTCTACGCCTCGGGCCGGGCCAGCCTGGAGACCAGCTACATGTGGGCGCTGTGGGCGCGCCTGTACGGCACCAACAACCTGCCCGACAGCTCCAACATGTGCCACGAGAGCACCTCGGTGGGGCTCAAGGCGGCCATCGGCGTGCCTGTCGGCACCACGGTGCTCGACGACTTCGAGCACTGCGACGCCATCTTCTTCTTCGGCCAGAACGTGGGATCGAACAGCCCCCGCTTCCTCCACCCGCTGCAGCAGTGCGCCAAGCGCGGCGTGCAGATCGTGACCTTCAACCCCCTGCGCGAGCGGGGGCTGGAGCGCTTCACCAACCCGCAGTCGCCGACGGAGATGGCGCTCGGCCACGAGACCGTGATCTCGACCCAGTACCACCAGCTGCGCGCCGGGTCGGACATCGCCGCGGTGCTCGGCATGTCCAAGTTCCTGATCCAGTGGGACGACGAGGCGCGGGCCGACGGCCGCCCGCCCGTGCTCGACCACCTGTTCCTGGCCGAGCACACGCACGGCTTCGAGAGCTTCGCCGCCAAGGTGCGCGCCACCTCGTGGGAGGAGATCGAAGCGGAGACGGGCCTGCCGCGCTCCGCGCTGGAGGAGGCCGCCCGCGTCTACGCCCGGGCCGAGCGGGTGATCGGCGTCTACGGCATGGGGCTGACCCAGCACGTGAAGGGCGTCGACAACGTCCGCGCCATGATCAACCTCCTGCTGCTGCGCGGGAACATCGGGCGGCAGGGCGCCGGCACCTGCCCCGTGCGCGGCCACAGCAACGTGCAGGGCCAACGCACGGTAGGCATCGCCGACAAGCCGGAGCTCGTGCCGCTGGACAAGCTGAAGGCGCAGTACGGCTTCGAGCCGCCGCGCGAGAAGGGCCACACCACCGTCGAGGCCTGCCAGGCCATCCTGGACGGCGAGGTGGACGCCTTCGTCGGCCTGGGCGGCAACTTCGTGCGCGCCATCCCCGACAAGGACCGCATTGAGCCCGCCTGGCGGCGCATGCGGCTGACCGTGCAGATCGCCACCAAGCTGAACCGCTCGCACCTGGTGAACGGCCGCGTCGCCTACCTCCTGCCCTGCCTCGGCCGGATCGAGGAGGACGTGCAGGCGGGCGGCCGCCAGACGGTGACCATGGAGGACTCCACCTCGTGCATCCACGGCTCGGTGGGCGTGCGTAAGCCGGCCAGCCCGCACCTGCTCAGCGAGCCCGCGATCGTGGCCGAGATGGCCAAGGCGTCCCTGGGCGCCGACGCCGCCAAGGTACCCTGGGACGCCTGGGTCGACGACTACGGCCGGGTGCGCGACGCCATCGAGGCGACCTATCCGGAGTATTTCGCCGACTTCAACAAGCGGCTGTTCGAGCCCGGCGGCTTCCACCGGCGCAACGCCGCCCGCCAGCGCGAGTGGAAGACGGCGACGGGCAAGGCGGAGTTCGATACGCCGCAGCAGATCAGCGCCGCCGGCTTCGGCGACGAGGGCGGGCAGGTGCTGCGGCTGATCACCATCCGCTCGAACGACCAGTTCAACACCACCGTCTACGGCTACGACGACCGCTTCCGCGGCATCAAGGGCACGCGCATGGTCGCGCTGATGAACGCCAGGGACATCGCCCGTTTCGGCCTGGCCGAGGGCGAGGAGATCGCCCTGCTGGGCCACTACGGCGACGGCGAGCGCCGGCGCGTGGCCGGGCTGCGGGTCATCGCCTATGGCGTGCCTGAGGGCTGCATCGCCAGCTACTACCCCGAGTGCAACCCGCTGATCGCCGTCGGCCACTACGCGGAGGAGAGCAAGGTGCCGGCCGCCAAGAGCGTGCCGGTGACAATCGAGCGGTGAGGCGCGCCGCATTCCAGGGCGTGCCCGGCGCCTTCAGCCACGAGGCCGCCCTGGCGCTGCTGCCCGACCACGCGCCCATGCCGCGCGCGAGCTTCGACGAGGTGTTCGCCGCGGTCGCCTCCGGCGCCTGCGAGCGGGCGGTCGTCCCGGTGGAGAACTCCTCCGCCGGGCCGGTGCCGGAGGTGGCGCGGCTGTTGCCCGCCTGCGGGCTGGAGGTGGTGGCCGAGGCCTGGCGGCCGATCCGGCTGATGCTTCTCGGCCTGCCCGGTGCGGAGCTGGCCGGGCTGCGGACCGCCCACAGCCACCCCATGGCGCTGAAGCAGTGCCGCGCGGCGCTCCGGGCGCTCGGGCTCGAGCCCGTGGAGGCGTACGACACCGCGGGCGCCGCGGCCGAGTTGCGCGCGGCGGGCGACCGCAGCCGCGCCGCCGTCGCCAGCCGCACCGCCGGCGAGATCGCCGGGCTGGCCGTGCTGCGCGAGGACCTGCAGGACCAGTCGGACAATCGGACGCGCTTCCTGGTGCTCGCCCGGAGGTGACAGGCGCGGCCGGACGCCGCATAGTCGTTTCGCGCCCGGTGGTGGGCGCCACGCCTTCGGGAGCGGAGTCCATGCGCGCGAGAGGAACGGCCGTCACCGCCCGCCCACCTCGCGCGCAGGCGTTTGCGGGTTATCGCCGCGCCGGCTGAGGGCGCGCCTTTCCTCCGCGACCCTGAGCCGGCGACCGTTCCCCGAAGAGGGGCGGCATTCCGCACGGCTCCCCCCGCACGCGCCGCGATGCGCGGCCTACCGATCCAGGTGACCACCCCCATGTCCACGACCTCCGCCCTGCGCGCCGTTCGCGCGCCCGACACCGCCGCCGGCGCGCCCGACCGGCTCGCCCAGCTCCGCGCCGAGATCGATCGGCTCGACGCCCAGCTCCTCCACGCGCTCGAGCAGCGCATCGCCCTGGCCCGGGAGATCGGCGCCCACAAGCCGCCGGTGGAGGGCCAGCCCACCCTCGGCTTCCGCCCCGACCGCGAGGCCGCCGTGGTCGGCGGCCTGCTCGCCCGCGCCGACCCCTCCATGCACGCCCTGGTCCAGGGCGTGTGGCGCGAGGTGATGAGCGCCGGCCTGGCCGCCCAGGGCCCGATGACCGTGGCCGTCTGGCGCGGGCCGGAGCGCCGCGTGGGGCTGGACGCCGCGCGCCGCCGCTTCGGCGCCTCCGCCCGCTACGCCCGCGCCGCCGACCCCGGCCAGGCGCTGGCCGACGCCGCCCGGGGCGACACCCTGGCGGTGCTGGCGCTGGAGGCCGACCGGCCCTGGTGGCTCGCCCTCGCCCCCGGGCGCGACGGCGCCTGCGAGGACCTGTGGGTCTGCGAGGCGCTCTCCGCGACCGACGACGCCCGCGAGCCCGACGCCCTCGCCCTCGGCCGCCTGCCGCCCGGATCGCTGGCCCCGGGCCGCGAGGTGCGCGTCACCCGCTGCGGCGGCGACGGCGGCTGGAGCGGCCCGCCCGACCTCGTGCTCGCCACCGCCGAGGGCTGGCGCCTGACCCTGGCCGCGCGGCGCACAGACGGCCCGCTGGACGTCAGCGCGCGGGACCGGGGGGTCGTGGGGCGGGTGTAGCGCGGGCGTTACGCCGTTGCGAAGTCCGCCAACGCCATCCCGACGACCTGCGGCGCCCCTCCGCCACCGCCGCCGGCGGGCCGTCCGCCGATGTGCGGGTCGGGGTAGTAGAAGTCGGACTTGAAGTAGTCGGCGTAGTCGCCGCTGCCTCCGCCTGTGAAGCTGGACAGATAGTCGTCGACGTAGGACCAATCGCTGTTTCCGGAGTCGTAGCCGGACACCGAGGTGATGGACGAATTGAAGGTCTGCCCGGTGATCGCGCCGTCACGGCGTTCCCGACCGTGCCGATGAACAGGCCCTCGCCGATGGTCAGAAGGCTGCCCTGCGAGACGCCCAGTGCGATCTGGCTGATAGCATAGTCGGTATTGGCGTCGAGTGCGGCTCCGATGCATCAATCTAAGATTGATCAATCTGAGGCATCTCTTCTCCACTAACTGAACGGTGACACGGAAAGGCGTTATCTTCCGCCGAGCTCTTTCAGGCTTATCGAGCCGTCTTTATTCGAGTCTAACGCCGCAAACTCATCCCGAACGTGCGGAATGATATCTTCCTTGGTTATGAAACCCTTGTGATTTCTATCCATCTTGCGGAAGAGTTGTCGGTATGGCTCCGCTCTTTGAGAGACTACGGCTGGTCCGGATATTGGATCATTAGCGGGCCCCAAAAAGCATTCTACAAACTGCAATTCGCTGACGTGACCGCCGGGGTCAGCGTAGGTGTTGTAGAGCCTCCATGTCTTATCAAGAAATTCATCAAACCCCAGTGTACCATCATGGTTCTGATCAAAACCATCAAAGCCATTTGATGCATGGCGTCTCGCATTCTCAAGATGCTCCGCAAAGGTTGTTGGTCTCATCGAGCGTCGATCCATCTGTGTCTGTGCTGTGGAAAGCGAAAAGATCGTTGACACGATGGTCATCGTAAAGAAGCCACTGACCGACCGGATTGACAACATCAGAGTTATCCTCATCAGTCGCTTTCGCAGGCAATCCCGAGCGTTACAGCATCGAACAAGCAACGCCAGCAGAAAAAGCTTTGTCATTAGGCCGACGCGACTTGCTCGGTGCGTCGGCGGCGCCCGCTGATCACGAATGTGTGATCGAGCTAAGCCATAGTGTCCGTCACTCCCGCCGCGCCCGGGTCACGGCCGCGTCCAGCGCCTGCAGGAAGCGGGAGCGGTCGGCGGGGCCGAACGGCTTCGCCCCGCCGGTGGTCTCGCCCATGGAGCGCAGGTGCTCGCCGACCATGCGGCCGGCGAGCGCCCCGCCGATGTTGTCCGCCGTCCAGACGCGGCCGGTGGGCGAGACCGCCTGGGCGCCCGCCTTCAGCACGCGGTCGGCCAGCGGCATGTCGCTCGTGACCACCACGTCGCCCGGCCCGCAGCGTCCGGCGATCCAATCGTCGGCGGCGTCCGGCCCGGCGTCCACCTGCTCGAAGCGGATCAGGGGTTCGCCGAGCGGCGTGCGGATCCAGCTGTTCGCCACCACCACGGCCGGCAGGTTCAGCCGGCGGGCGACGCGGTAGATCTCCTCCTTCACGGGGCAGGCGTCGGCGTCGACGTAGATCGTGGTCACGCGTGCGGGCCTGTCGTGAACGGGAGCGCGGGAACTGGAGTCGGTCGCCGTTCAGGTGTCAAATGCGAACGGGGAGGGGCCGCATCTCGCGGCCTCGGAAGGGGAACATCCATGAAATCCACGCTCACGCTCGCCGCCGTCGCCGCCCTGGCCGCCGCGCCCGCCCTGGCGCAGACCGCCAGCAGCTCGACCACGACCACGTCCACCCACGCCAGCCAGTCGTCCTCGTCCAGCACATCGAGCGCGCCCACCAGGACTGTCACCAAGAAGCGCACCGCAAAGGCGAAGGCGAAGCCCGCCGCCAAGTCGACCACCACGACCCAGACGGTCGAGACGCCGGCCGGCGGCGTCAAGGCGACCACCACCAGCACGACCACCCCGCACTGACGCAAGCCGGGGCGGGACCGGGCGCTCCCGCCCCTAGCCGCGGCCGGGGATGAACTTGGCGTAGTGGCCGTCGCAGGCCTCGTACTTGTCGCCGCCCGCCGCGAAGGCGAGGGCTCATCCCTCGCGTGTCGCCCGCCCTTCATTGACTTTCAACGCCTGACGGCCTACATGCCGCCTACGGAACGGTTCTGAACCGTTGCGTCGCGCTTGGCGCTCCAGCCGCGTGAGAGGTCCTCCCCGGAGGATCTCAGCCTGTAGAGCGCCGCCAGAGAGCTTCCATAGATCGCCCAGGCACGCGGGGCGCTCCCCATACCTCCTCTCGCGGGGAGCGGGCGAGCGCACTCAGGACGAGGCGCACCTGTATTCACGCGAGGCCACGCGAAAGCACCGCCTTGACCACTTTCACCGAACTCAACCTCGCCCCCGTGCTGCTGCGCGCGCTCGAAGGCGAAGGCTACACCACCCCCACCCCGATCCAGGCGCAGGCGATCGCGCCCGTGATGGCCGGCAAGGACCTTCTCGGCATCGCCCAGACGGGCACCGGCAAGACCGCCGCCTTTGCGCTCCCGATCATCCACCGGCTGATGGCCGACCATCGGCTGGCGCCCAAGCGCGGCTGCCGCTGCCTGGTGCTCTCCCCCACCCGCGAGCTGGCCAGCCAGATCGCCGAGAGCTTCAAGACCTACGGCCGCCACACGCAGATCAGCGTCGGCGTGATCTTCGGCGGCGTGAACATCCGCCCGCAGATCAAGATGCTCGAGCGCGGCGTGGACGTGCTGGTGGCCACCCCCGGCCGCCTGCTCGACCACCTCGGCCAGCACACCGCCAACCTGGCCGACACCGAGATCTTCGTGCTCGACGAGGCCGACCAGATGCTCGACCTCGGCTTCATCCTGCCGATCCGCCGCATCATCAAGAACTTCAAGCACGCCCGCCAGAACCTGTTCTTCTCCGCCACCATGCCGAGCGAGATCGGCAAGCTGGCGGCGGAGCTGCTGCGCTCGCCCGTGCAGGTCTCGGTCACGCCCGAGTCGACCACCGTCGACCGCGTCGACCAGCGCCTCCTGTTCGTGGAGGGCGAGCGCAAGCGCGAGCTGCTGGCCGAGCTGTTCGCCGACCCCAAGTTCACCCGCACCCTGGTCTTCACCCGCACCAAGCGCGGGGCGGACCGGGTGGCCAAGCACCTGGAGGCGTGCGGGGTGACCGCCGCCTCGATCCACGGCGACAAGAGCCAGCCCCAGCGCGAGAAGGCGCTCGCCGCGTTCAAGGCCGGGCAGGTCCGCGCCCTGGTGGCCACCGACATCGCCGCCCGCGGCATCGACGTGGACGCCGTCAGCCACGTGGTGCAGTTCGAGCTGCCCAACGTGCCGGAGGCCTACGTCCACCGCATCGGCCGCACGGCGCGCGCCGGCGCCTCGGGCTCGGCCGTGGCCTTCTGCGCCGACGACGAGCGCAACCTGCTGAAGGACATTCAGAAGGTCACGCGCCAGACCATCCCCAGCTTCGACCGCCGCCGCGACCCGGGCCTCGCCGTCATGGCCAAGGCCACCCGCGCGCAGGAGGACGCCCGCAAGGCCGAGCCCCGCACCGAGCAGCACCCCGCCCGCCAGCGTCCCGCCGAGGAGCGCCAGCGTCAGCCGCACCGCCAGCGCCGCAACGGCCAGGGCCGCCCGCAAGCCGCCCCCGGCGGAGCGCCCGGCGCCCAGGCGCAGCGCCCGCAGGGCCAGCCCCGTCCGCAAGGGCAGGGGGCCAAGGCGCACGGGCACGGCGAGGGTCGCCAGCAGCATGACGGCGGCCGCGCCCAGCCCAACGCCGCCCCGCGTCGTCCCGACGTGGGCGGCGGCGCGCCCAAGCGCGTCTCCAGCACCACCGGCCGCACGGGCGAGCGCTGGGACCCGGCCAACAGCTGACTCCCTCCATCCCCGACCCGTCGCCCTCGGGCTTGACCCGAGGGCCGGGCGTCAGTCGTGCGGGACGTTGACCCGCTTGCATGCGGACCGTTCGGCCCTCGGATCAAGTCCGAGGGCGCCGAGGGAGTGGGGAACGGGGAGCGAGGTGACCCATCCGCACTCCGGGCGTTGTCTCCGCGTCGGCCGCCGCTTAAGAGCACGGCCGACGCGACAGGCCGCCGCAGGCGGTGACAAGATCGCCCCCGGAGTCGACGCTCTTGAAGAACAGCCGGCCGCTCAGCCTGCACATTCCGGAACCGACCGGCCGCCCCGGCGACCAACCGCGGTTCGAGTTTCCCCTGCAGGCCGCCGGCGAGGCGCCCCGCCCCGAGATCGACGTCGATCCCCACAGCATCCGCGAGATGGCCTACGGCCTGGTCCGCGTGCTCGACGACGAGGGCCGCGCGGTGGGACCGTGGGACCCGCGGCTCGACCCCGACACCCTGCGTCGCGGCCTGAAGAACATGGTGCTGACCCGCACCTTCGACGACCGGATGTACCGCGCCCAGCGCCAGGGCAAGACCAGCTTCTACATGAAGTGCACGGGCGAGGAGGCGGTGGCCTGCGCCCAGGCCCTGGTCCTCAGCAACGAGGACATGGGTTTCCCCACCTATCGCCAGCAGGGCCTGCTCATCTCCAGAGGCTATCCGCTGGCGACGATGATGAACCAGATCTATTCCAACGCCGCCGACCCGATCAAAGGCCGGCAGCTGCCGATCATGTACTCCTCCAAGGAGTTCGGCTTCTTCACGATCAGCGGCAACCTGGGTACGCAGTACCCGCAGGCCGTCGGCTGGGCCATGGCCAGCGCCTACAAGGGCGACGACAAGATCGCCATCACCTGGATCGGCGACGGCGCCACCGCCGAGGGCGACTTCCACAACGCCCTCACCTTCGCGTCGGTCTACCGCGCGCCGGTGATCCTCAACATCGTCAACAACCAGTGGGCCATCAGCAGCTTCCACGGCATCGCGGGCGGCGAGCGGACCACCTTCGCCGCGCGGGGCGTCGGCTACGGCCTGCCGGCGCTGCGGGTGGACGGGAACGACTTCCTGGCCGTGTACGCCGCCACGCAATGGGCCAGCGACCGGGCCCGCGCCAACCTGGGCGCCACGGTGCTGGAGCTCTTCACCTACCGCGCCCAGCAGCACTCCACCTCCGACGACCCGGCGCGCTACCGCCCCGCCGACGAGCACACCGCTTGGCCCCTGGGCGACCCCATCGCCCGCCTGCGCCAGCACCTGACCGCCCTCGGCGAGTGGGACGACGCCCGCCACGCGGCGCTGGAGGCCGAGTGCCTGGAGGAGGTCAAGGCCGCCGCCCGCGAGAGCGAGGCCATCGGCACGCTGGGCCAGAGCCGCCCCTCCGTGAAGGAGATGTTCGAGGAGGTGTTCAAGGAGCCCGACTGGCGCATCCAGGAACAACGCGGCCAGGTGGGGGTCTGACGCCGATGCACCTCATGTCTCCGCCATCCTCGGGCTTGACCCGAGGATCGGGCGCCGATCGTGCGCAACCTCGGCCCGTCTGCCCGCCGAACGCTCGGCCCTCGGATCAAGTCCGAGGGCGACGGAGGCTGGGTGCTCTCGGTGGGGAGGCCGCCTGACATGCCCGCGATGAACATGATCCAGGCGCTCAACAGCGCCCTCGACGTCAAGATGGCCGAGGACCCCGACGTGCTCAGCTTCGGCGAGGACGCCGGCTATTTCGGCGGCGTGTTCCGCGTCACCGAGAGCCTGCAGCAGAAGCACGGCCTGACCCGCAGCTTCGACGCGCCCATCGCCGAGGGCGGCATCATGGCCGCGGCCATCGGCATGGCGGTGTACGGCCTGCGCCCCGTCGTGGAGATGCAATTCGCCGACTACATCTACCCGGCCTACGACCAGATCGTCAGCGAGGCGGCGCGCATCCGCTACCGCTCGGGCGGGCAGTTCAGCGTGCCCGTGGTGGTGCGCAGCCCCTACGGCGGCGGCATCTTCGGCGGGCAGACGCACAGCCAGAGCCCCGAGGCGCTGTTCACCCACGTGGCCGGGCTGAAGGTGGTGATCCCGAGCAATCCCTACGACGCCAAGGGCCTGCTGAGCGCCGCCATCGAGGACGACGACCCTGTGATCTTCTTCGAGCCCAAGCGGCTCTACAACGGCCCCTTCGACGGCTGGCACGACAAGCCGGTGAAGCCGTGGACCGGGCACCCCAAGGCCGACGTGCCGGCCGGCCGCTACGTGGTCCCGCTCGGCCAGGCCGAGATCATCCGCGAGGGCGCCGACGTCACCATGCTCGCCTACGGCACCATGGCGCACGTGGCCGTGGCGGCGGCCGAGCACGCGGGCGTGGACGCCGAGGTGCTCGACCTGAAGACGCTGGTGCCCGTGGACATCCAGGCCATCGAGCGCTCCGTCCGCAAGACCGGCCGCTGCGTGATCGTGCACGAGGCGACGCGCACCTCCGGCTTCGGCGCGGAGCTGTCGGCGCTGGTCACCGAGCGCTGCTTCCACCACCTGGAGGCGCCCGTGCTGCGCGTCACCGGCTGGGACACGCCTTATCCCCACGCCTTCGAGTGGGACTACTTCCCCGGCCCCGAGCGGGTGGCCGAGGCGCTCAAGAAGACGATGGCGGAGGTCTGACAGGCATGGGCCGCTTCGTCTTCAAGCTCCCCGACGTGGGGGAGGGCACCGCCGAGGCCGAGCTCGTCGCCTGGCACGTGAAGGTCGGCGACCGCGTGGCCGAGGACCAGCCCCTGGCCGACGTGATGACCGACAAGGCCACCGTGGAGCTCACCTCGCCGGTGGCGGGCGTGGTGCGCGAGCTGCACGGCGCGCCCGGCGACATGCGCGCGGTCAAGAGCGAGCTGGTCATCCTGGAGACCGAGGGCGCCGACGCCTCCGGCGGCGAGGACCAGCGACTTGTCCCCGCGCCGTCCGGCGAGCGTAACGTGGACGCGCGTGACACCCCCCCCACCACTCCCGCCTCCGAGCGCCCCGCGATGAACGGGTCGGGTGTCGTGTCGCCTGTCGTGTCGCCGGAATCGCGTCGCGACGACACCTGCCCCGCCCCGAATGCGGAAGGCATGATCGAGTGCGAAGCCGACGTGGCGCCCGCCGGCGCGCAGGGCGACTTCGTCTTCCGCCTGCCGGACGTGGGCGAGGGCACCGCGGAGGCCGAGCTCGTCGCCTGGAAAGTGGCCGTCGGCGATCGCGTGGAGGAGGACCAGCCCCTCGCCGACGTGATGACGGACAAGGCGACGGTGGAGCTCACCGCGCCGGTCGCGGGCGTGGTCACGGCCCTGCACGGCGAGGTCGGGCAGATGGTCGCCGTGAAGGCGCCGCTGGTAGAGCTGCATACCGGCAAGGGCGCGGCTGCCGCCCCCCTTCCGTCGGCTTCGCCGCCACCTCCCGCACAAGGGGGGAGGAGAGGCGCGACTCTCCCTCCCCCTCGTGGGGAGGGGGGACCGCCGCAGGCGGTGGGTGGGGGGACCACAGCCGCGACATCGGCGGGCGAAGCGCGCCAGCGCGCCCCCGGCGGCGGCGGCTTCGCCGCTTCGCAGCCCGCCTTCGCCACCCGCGCGCCCGGGACCAAGCCGCTCGCCAGCCCCGCCGTCCGCCGCCGCGCGCACGAACTCGGCGTCCAGCTCCAGTATGTCCCGGGCACGGGCCCCGCGGGCCGCATCGCGCACGCCGACCTCGACGCCTACCTCGCCCGCGACCATGCGCCCGCCCCTCAGTCCGCCGCGCCGCCCTCCGGTCCGGTCCGGCGCGAGGCGGTGGACGACCTCAGGATCATCGGCCTGCGCCGCCGCATCGCGCAGCAGATGCAGGAGTCCAAGCGGCGCATCCCTCACTTCATGTATGCGGAGGAGGTGGACGTCACCGAGTTGGAGGAGCTCCGCGCCCACCTGAACGCCACCAAGGCCAAGGACCAGCCCAAGCTCACCCTGCTGCCGTTCCTGATCACCGGGCTGTGCAGGGTCCTGCCCGGCTACCCCAACATCAACGCCCGCTTCGACGACGAGGCCGGCGTGCTGCACCGTCACGCGGGCGTGCACCTCGGCATGGCCACCCAGACGCCCAGCGGCCTGATCGTGCCCGTGATCCGCCATGCCGAGAGCCTGGACGTGTGGGCGCTCGCCGCCGAGATCACGCGCCTGGCCAACGCCACCCGCGACGGCACGGCCAGGAGGGAGGAGCTCTCCGGCTCCACCATCACCCTCACCAGCCTCGGCCCGCTCGGCGGCGTGACGCACACCCCGGTGATCAACCACCCGGAGACCGCCATCGTCGGCCCCAACAAGATCATCGAGCGCCCGGTGGTCCGGAACGGCGCGATCGTGGTCCGCAAGATGATGAACATCAGCTCCAGCTTCGACCACCGCGTGGTCGACGGCTGGGACGCCGCCGAGATGATCCAGAAGCTCAAGGGCCTGCTGGAACACCCGGCGACGCTGTTCATGTGATGCTCCTCGCCTGCCTTCCGGTGGCGGACATCTGCGTAGCGCAGCCGTTCACCCGGACAGTCAATCACAGGGTGGCGATGGAGCTTCCACCCCCCGACGGTGAGCCATCTCCGCTCGCGAAGGCTGACCCACAGCAGGTGCTGTTTGCCGGGGTCAAGATGGACATTTTCGACGGCGATCTTGTGTGGACATCCTCCGTCCGGCGGGTCGGCCGACTTTGCTCCGGTCAGCATTGCATCGCCTTCCGGGAGAGGCAACTTGGACGCAGCTGGGCGAGCATCAGCCTGCAGCCGGTGTCGAAGCAGGCGACCAGCGTGTCGATCTACCGCAGCATCGTGGTCGATGCTGTCTCTCCTGATCGACTGAAGCAGGCGCTCGCCGCCATCAACCTGCCGACAGATGACCCGACCGTCTTCATTTCGGCGACCCGCGTGTTCGCGGCCGTTCCAAGGAGCCGCACCCCATGACGCAGACACTGACGCCCAAGGTCCTCGTCGTCGGCGGCGGCCCCGGCGGCTACGTGGCCGCCATCCGCGCCGGCCAGCTCGGGCTGGACACCGTGCTGGTGGAAGGGACGCGCCTGGGCGGCACCTGCCTGATCCGGGGGTGCATCCCGTCCAAGGCGCTGATCCACGTCGCGTCCGAGGTGGAGACCATGCGGCGCGCGGCGGAGGGCGGGCGGCACGGCGTGCGGCTCGCCGCCGCGCCCGTGATCGACATGCCCGAGACCGTCGCCTGGAAGGAGACGGTGGTCGACAAGCTGAACACCGGCGTCACCAACCTGTTGCGCCGGGCCAAGGTGAAGGTGGTCGAGGGCTGGGGCGTGTTCGAGGACGCCAAGACGGTCCGGGTCGGCGACACGCTGATCCGGGCCGAGACCGTGATCCTGGCCAGCGGGTCGCTGGCGGTGGAGCTGCCGCACATCCCGTTCGGCGGCGACGTGATCTCCTCCACCGAGGCCCTGTCCCTGCCCGAGCTGCCGCGGCGGCTGGCCGTGGTGGGCGCCGGCTACATCGGGCTGGAGCTGGGCATCGCCTTCCGCAAGTTCGGCTGCGAGGTGACCATCGTCGAGGCGCAGGACCGGATCCTGCCGCTCTACGACGAGCAGCTCACCAGCCCCGTCCGCCGCTGGCTGGAGAAGCGCGGCGTTACGATGCACATGGGCGCCAAGGCCCAGGGCTTCGAGAACGGCGAGCTGGTGGTGGAGGCCAAGGGCGGCGAGGTGATCCGCGTGCCGGCCGACAGGGTGCTCGTCACCGTCGGCCGCAAGCCGAACACGCAAGGCTGGGGGCTGGAGGCCACGGGCGTCGCCATGGACGGCCGCTTCGTGCGCGTCGACGACCAGTGCGCCACCAGCGTCCGCGGCGTCTACGCCATCGGCGACCTCGTGGGCGAGCCCATGCTGGCACACAAGGCGAGCGCCCAGGGCGAGATGGTTGCCGAGATCATCGCCGGGCGCCGCCGCCGCTTCGCCCCGGTCACCGTCGCCGCGGTGTGCTTCACGGAGCCTGAAATCGTGTCCGCGGGGCTCCTTCCCGGCGAGCCCGGCGCGGACGGGCCGGAGGTGATGACGGCGATCTTCCCCTTCCAGGCCAACGGCCGGGCGCTCAGCATGGAGGCGGGCGACGACGGCGGCTTCGTGCGCATCCTCGCCCGCCGCGACGACCACCGGGTGCTCGGCGTGCAGGCGGTGGGCGCGCACGTCAGCGAGATGTCGGGCGAGTTCGCCACGGCGCTGGAGATGGGCGCGACGCTGGAGGACGTGGCCGGCACGATCCACGTCCACCCCACGCTCACCGAAGGGTTCCACGAGGCCGCCCAGCGCGCGCTCGGCCACGCGATCCACATCTGAAGCGAGGCTTGCGAGGGGAGGGGGCCTTGGCTAGAAACCCGCCTCCCGCCGCAGGCCCCGCCAGGCCCGCGGGCCGGTGAGGTGAGGTGGCGGAGTGGTCGATCGCGCACGCTTGGAAAGCGTGTTTAGGTGAAAGCCTAACGAGGGTTCGAATCCCTCTCTCACCGCCACCGGCGGATACCAACGCCCCGCTCGCAACCTGCACGTATGCTCGACCGGGTCAGGGCGACGGCCCGCGGGGGGGTGCGGGTCGGCGAACCTCTCGCGATCCAGCCCGTGCGCAGGCCTTCCGGAGATTGCGGCGCACGGGCCGTCCATCCTCGCTTAATCGCTTTCGGCGAGAATGCCCGGGATCGGAACGACTCGGATGACCTTACGCACCCTCCTGGCCGGCATGGCCGTGGCGCCGCTGCTGCTGGCCGCCGCACCGGCCGCCTCCGTCGCCGGCCTGGGCTGGCCGGAGGTGGACGCCCGCGTGGCGGAGGCCAAGTCGTCCATGATGGCCTCGCCCCGGGCGGCGCTCACGGCCGCGGATGCGGTGCTGGGGATCGCCGGGCGCTCCGTGGGCGACCCCCGGCGCGAGCTCGCCGCCGCCACCGGCGGCTGGCTGAAGGGGGAGGCGCTGATCCGGCTCAACCAGCCCAGGGAGGCGGGGCCGGTGATCGACGCGGCGCTCGCCAAGGCACGCCGCACCGCGCCCGGCTCCAAGCTCGAGGGCGACCTGCTCAAGGCGCGGGGCTCCCTGTCCTCCACGCTGGGGCTGGTGCAGCCGGCGCTGGCCGACTTCCAGGCCGCCTACGAGGTGTTCCGCCGCGCGGGGGCCGCGCGCAGCGAAGCCATCGTGCTGCAGGACATCGGGGCCATCTACTCGGACGCCCGCGACTACGAGCATGTGATCAAGTACTATTCGCAGTCGGCCGAGGTCTATCGCGACGACCCCACGCTGGCGCTGGTCGCACACAACAACCTCGGGAACGCCTACCGGGAGTCGGGCCGGCTCGCCGATGCGGACCGTGAGTCGGCGATCGCCCTGAGGCTGGCGCGGGCGACCGGCAGCGCCGCCCTGGTCGTGCGCATCCTGCCCAACATCGTCCGCCTTAAGACCGCATCCGGCGACCTGCAGGCGGCGGCGGCCTATCTCGCCGAGGCGGACCGCCTGTCGCAGAGGGACGCCGACGCCCGGGCCTGGCGCCGGCCGTTCGTGACGGCCGCACGGGCCGAACTGGCCTGGCGCCGCGGCGAGCTGAAGGAGGCCGCGGCCGCGCTTAACGAGACGTTCGCCGGCCAGGACCTGCGGCGCACGCCCGTCAGCTACCGCGATGCGCACGAGACCGCCGCGCGGGTCTACGCGGCGATGAACCGCCCCGCCCTGGCGCTGCAGCACCTGCGGGCGTTCAAGCGGCTGGACGACGAGACCCGCGAGCTCGCCTCCTCCACCAACGCCGCGCTGATGGGGGCGAGGTTCGACTTCGCCAGCCAGGAGCTGAAGATCACGCGGCTGCGGGCCGGCCAGCTGCAACGGGATGTCGAGCTGGCGCGGGCCAGGGCGCGCAGCGGAGCGGTCGTGGGCGCCGTCTCAACGGCGGCGGCGGCCCTGGTGCTGGGTCTGCTGCTGTTCGGGTACATCGCCATGCGGCGCAGCCGCGACGCCGTGCGCACCGCCAACGTGCGCCTGGCCTCCAGCAACCAGGCGCTGGAGCGCGCGCTCCAGGCCAAGACCGAGTTCCTGGCCACCACCAGCCACGAGATCCGCACGCCGCTGAACGGCGTCCTGGGCATGGCGCAGGTGATCCTGGCCGACCGCACCCTGGGCGCGGCGGTCCGCGCGCGAATCGAGCTGGTGCGCGACGCGGGCGAGACCATGCGCTCCATGGTCGACGACCTTCTAGACGTCGCCAAGCTGGAGACCGGGCGGGTGACCATCGCGCGCACCGAGGTGGACCTGCCGCGCCTGCTGAACGAGACGCTGGCCTTCTGGCGGGGGCAGGCGGAGGCGAAGGGCGTCGCCCTGACGCTGGAGACCGAGGCGCTGCCGGCCCGCGTGCTCGAGGACGGGACGCGCCTTCGCCAGGTGCTCTCCAACCTCGTCTCCAACGCGCTGAAGTTCACGGACGCCGGGTCGGTCACCGTGCGCGCGGTCACGGTGGGCGGTCGGCTGGTCCTGACGGTGGCCGACACCGGCATCGGCCTCGCCGAGGCGGACCTGGAGCGGATCTTCGAGCCCTTCACGCAGGTGGATTCCAGCACCACCCGCCGCTTCAGCGGCACGGGGCTGGGCCTGGCCATCTGCCGCGACGTGGCCCAGCACCTGGGGGGCTCCGTCACGGTGACTAGCCGGCTGGGGCACGGCTCCACCTTCACCGTCGACCTGCCGCTCACCGTGCTGGCGGCGGAGGCGGAGCCCGAGGCGATCCCCGTCGAGCGGCCGGCCGGCCTGCACGAGGCGGTCGCGCTGGTGCTGGAGCCCAATCCGCTGGCCCGCTCCATCCTGCGTGCGGTGCTCCAGGCCGAGATGCGCGAGGTGCGCCTGGCGGCGGACCTGGCGGCGGCGGAGGGCCTGCTCGCCGAAGGCGGCGTGCACCTGGTCGTCGCCGCCGACTCGGCCCTCGACCCGCAGGCGGGGCCGCAGGGCGCGGAGCGGCTGGTGGCGGCCGCCCGGGGCGCCTCGGTCACCGTGCTCACCCCGGCGGCGCCCGCGTCGCTGGGGGCGGTCTCGGGCGCGGGCGTCGCGCAGGTGCTGCAGCGCCCGATCGGGGCCGAGGACCTTCTCGCCGCGCTCCGCCCGCTGGTGGGCGACGCGGACGCGATCCCCGGGCCCGACCCGGTGGTGCAGGCCGCCTGAGGCGACGGCCGACGCCAGGGGCGCCGCGGCGCCCGCGGGCTTGCGGCGGCGTAGCCGAAGCGCGATCTAGGGGCGGACCATGACGCTCGTCATCGACAACACCCGCGCGCTCCGCCACCCGGAGAAGGCGCGGCGGCCCGACACGCCGGTGCTGCGCAAGCCCGACTGGCTGCGCGTCCGCGCGCCGGGGGCGGGGCAGTACGCCGCCACCCGGGAGATTGTGAAGCGCGAGGGCCTGACCACCGTCTGCGAGGAGGCGGCCTGCCCCAACATCGGCGAGTGCTGGAGCCAGCGGCACGCCACCATGATGATCATGGGCGACACCTGCACGCGCGCCTGCAGCTTCTGCAACGTGAAGACCGGCCTGCCCGGCCCGCTCGACCCCGAGGAGCCCGCCCGCGTCGCCCGCGCTGTCGCGCAGATGGGCCTCAAGCACGTCGTCATCACCTCGGTGGACCGCGACGACCTGCCGGACGGCGGGGCCCGGCACTTCGCCGAGGTGGTGCGCGCCATCCGCGCCGCCGCCCCGGCCACCACCGTCGAGATCCTGACTCCCGACTTCCTGCGCAAGCCGGTGGCCGCGGCCGAGACGATGATCGACGCCCGCCCGGACGTGTTCAACCACAACCTGGAGACGGTGCCGCGCCTGTATCTCTCCATCCGGCCGGGCGCCCGCTACTTCCACTCCCTGCGCCTGCTGGAGCGGGTGAAGGAGCGCGACCCCGCCCAGTTCACCAAGAGCGGCCTGATGGTCGGCCTGGGCGAAGCCAAGGAGGAGGTGATGCAGGTGATGGACGACATGCGCTCGGCCGGTGTCGACTTCCTCACCATCGGCCAGTATCTGCAGCCCACCCGCAAGCACGCCGCCCTCGACCGCTTCGTCACGCCCGACGAGTTCGCCGCCTACGAGGCGATCGCCCGCGCCAAGGGGTTCCTGATGGTCTCCGCAAGCCCGCTCACCCGGTCCAGCCACCACGCGGGCGAAGACTTCGCCCGCCTGAAGGCGGCGCGCGAGGCGCTCGCGGCCCCCGCCGCGGCCTGAGTTGCCGAGCCACCACGTCGAGCGCGTCCTGCCCTATGCTCCCGACCAGCTGTTCGCGCTGGTCGGCGACGTGGAGCGCTACCCCGAGTTCGTCCCCTGGATCACCAGCCTGCACGCCGAGCCGCCGCGCCCGGCGGGAGAGGGCGTGGACGAGCTCGCCGCGGAGGCCGGGGTGGGGTTCAGCTTCCTCACCGAACGCTTCTCGACGAGCGTGCGGCGAGACGCTCAGGCGCGCCGCATCGACGTCGGCCTGATCCGCGGCCCGTTCCGCCGCCTGGCCAACGCCTGGCGCTTCGAGCCGCACCCGCGCGGCTGCCGCGTCGTCTTCGACATCGACTTCCAGTTCAAGACGCGCCTGCTGGACGTGCTCCTCGCGGCCAACTTCGACCGGGCCGTCAACAAGCTGATCGGCTGCTTCGAGGCGCGGGCGGCGGCCCTGTATCCTCCCGTCGAGACCAAGGTGTGATGCTGACGTTCCTGCTGGCCGGCGTGATGCACGCCGAGCCCGCGGAATCGCCACCCCCGCGACCCGAGATCGCGGCCTTCAACGCTGCCGTCCACGAGGCGTACGGCATGGTGAGGACACGGCAGGCCAAGTCTCCGCCAGCGAACACGAAGGACCGTCTCGAACGGATGGCCGACCTTGATCAGGCCGGTCGAGAGGCGCTCTCGCGGCTGGATCTCGATCATGTGAGCGAGAGCGACCGGCGCGCGGCGCAACCAGGCTTCGCCGAAATCGGCCGGCAGGACCTCAAGAACCAGGCGCAGCTCAAGGCGATGATGTCCTCATCGGGCTGGTTCACGCGGCGCAAGTACGGCCGTAAGGCGGCGCTGGGCGCCTGGCTCGTGGCCGATCACGCCGTCAACGACCCGGCCTTGATGAGAACCGTCCTGGCCAGGCTGAGGCCGCTCGCCCGCGCCGGCGGCTTCGAAGGGCGCCAGCACGCCATCCTGTACGACCGCATCGCCGTGATGTTCGACCATCGCCCGCAGCGTTACGGCACGCAGGTCGAGTGCCGGAGCGGCGAATGGCGGCCCCTTCCGGTCGAGGACCCGGCGCGACTGGATGACCGCCGTCGCACCGCGGGCTTCCGGGAGGGAAAGGCCGTGTACCTGAAGACCTTCGCCCTGGAGCCCTGCCGCTGACGTTCAGTCCAGCCGTTCGCGCAGGAGGTCGAGCGCCTGCCGGACGGAGGCGAGGCGCACCCCCGATCGACCAAGGTCTCCGAAGCGCCGCTCCAGCGCCACCGTCCCGCGATCGGCGGAGGCCGCGGCGAACCAGACGAGGCCGACCGGCTTGTCGGCGGAGCCGCCGCCCGGCCCAGCGACGCCCGTGACTGCCACGGCCAAGTCGGCGCGAGCCGCCCGCAGCGCCCCCTCGGCCATGGCGCGGGCCACCGGCTCCGACACGGCCCCGTGCAGCCGCAGAGCGTCGGCGGGAACGCCCAGCACCTCGTGCTTGGCGTCGTTGGCGTAGGTCACGAACGCGCGCCCGATAGCGGCCGAAGAGCCGGCTATCTCCGTCAGGGCGCCTGTCACCAGCCCGCCTGTGCAGCTCTCCGCCGCGGTCAGACGCCAGCCGCGCGCCTTGGCGCGGTCCAGCACCTCGGCGGCCAACGCTTCCACCTCGGGGGGAAAGAGGCTCAGGCGGGGGTCTCCACGGAGACGACGGCGCTGGCGGCGATGCCCTCCTCGCGGCCGGTGAAGCCCATCTTCTCCATGGTGGTGGCCTTCACGCTCACCCGGTCGAGCGGGAGCTCCAGCAGCTCGGCGATGCGTGCGCGCATGGCCTCGCGGTGAGGCTTCACCTTGGGCCTCTCGCAGATCAGCGTCACGTCGGCGTTGACCAGCCGGCCGCCGGCCCCGCGCATCAGCTCGACCGCATGGAGCAGGAACTGGTCGGACGCGGCGCCCTTCCACTTCGGATCGGTGGGCGGGAAGTGGTCGCCGATGTCGCCCTGGCCGATGGCGCCCAGGAGGGCGTCGGTCAGGGCATGCAGCCCGGCGTCGCCGTCGGAGTGGGCGATCAGGCCCCGGTCGGCCGGCACCTCGACGCCGCACAGCATCATGGACGTGCCCGGGCCGAACACGTGGGCGTCGAAGCCCTGGCCCACGCGCGTGACATAGCGCTCGCCGGCCAACAGTTCGGCCATGGGGAAGTCCTCCGGGTGGGTCACCTTCATAAGCGCCGGATCGCCGGGCGTCAGCACCACGCGTCCGCCCGCCGCCTCCAGCACCGCGGCGTCGTCGGTGGGCAGGCCGCCGGGCCAGCGGTCATAGGCGGCGCGGATGGCGGAGAGGCGGAACGCCTGCGGCGTCTGCGCGCGCCACAGGCCGGCGCGGTCGATCGTCTCGCGCACGACTCCATCCTCCGCGCGCTTGACCGTGTCGCTGACGGGCAGGGCGGGCAGGGCGCCCTCGGCGGTCCGCAGCGCCGCCAGGAGCGCCTCCACGTGCGCCGCGGTGACGAACGGGCGCGCCGCATCGTGGATCAGCACCGCCTCCACCGGCTCGCCCAGGGCGGCGAGGCCCGCGCGCACGGAGTCGGCCCGCTCGGCCCCGCCCGCCACGATGCGTAGGGGCGACAGGCCCTTCAGCGCGCCGGCCGCGCGGCCGTCTCCGGCGGGCGCGACGACCACCAGCTCGCAGGCGCCCGCCGCCAGCAGCGCCTCGGCGGACCAGCGGGCGAGGGGGCGTCCGGCGAGCGGACGCCACTGCTTGGGCGCGCCTCCGCCCGCGCGCAGGCCGGCGCCGCCCGCCACGATCACGGCGGAGAAGTTCATCGGCACCGCTTAGCCGCGCCCCCGAAGGCGTGTCCAGGCTGGACGCGGGCGGCCGATGGGAGTGAGGTGCGGTGCAACATGACCGCCGTTCACCAGATGCGCCGCAGCGGACCGCCGGTCGGGGGCGAGCCGCTGGCCGCCGCCGCCTGGGCGGCGCTGCCTTGGCCCGCCCTGGTGATCGACGCCCAGGACCGCGTCGTGGAGGCCGGAGCCGCCGCCCAGGCGCTGTTCGGCCTCACCCGTGCGCCCAGGCCGCTCGCCGTGCTGAACCCGGGCGGCCGCGTGCTCGCCCGGGCGGCGGCGCGCTGCCGGGATGCGGGCGGGCCGGTGCGCGAGGCCGCCGCCGCCCTGGCTTGGGCGGAGCCCGGACGCGAGCCGCTCGCGGCCGAGCTGACGGTCGAGCCGCTCGGCGATGGCTCCTTGCTCCTGATCATTCGCCCCGCCGCTCCCGACGAGGGCGGGCGCAGGGCGGCGGAAGGGCTGAGCGCCGCCGCAGGCCTCGGCCGCGCCCTGGCGCACGAGGTGAAGAACCCGCTGGCCGGCATCCGCGGCGCCGCGCAGCTGCTGGCCGCCGGCGCCCGGGGGGAAGACGCCGAACTCGCCAAGCTGATCGTGGACGAGACCGAGCGCATCCGGCGGCTGGTCGATCGCGTGGAGGCCTTCTCGGACGCCCGCCCGCCCGCGCGCCGGCCGGTGAACGTGCATGCCGTGCTCGACCGCGTGCGGCGGCTGGTGGCCAGCGGCGTGGGCGACCGGGTGCGCTTCCGCGAGCGCTACGACCCCTCGCTGCCCGACGCGGTGGGCGACGAGGACCAGCTGGTGCAGGTGGTGCTCAACCTCGTCAAGAACGCCGCCGAGGCCGCCGCCCGGGCCGACGGGCCGGGACAGGTGACGCTCGCCACCGCCTGGCGGCAGGGCGGACGCACCGCGCGCGCCGACGGCTCCGGCTGGCGCGCGACGCCGCTGGAGATCCGGGTGGAGGACGACGGCCCGGGCGTCGATCCGGCCCTGCGCGCCCGCCTGTTCGACCCGTTCGTGACGGGCAAGCCGCACGGCGAGGGCCTCGGCCTGACCCTGGCCGTGAAGCTGACCGCCGACCACGGCGGTGCGCTCGACTTCACCTCCGAGCCGGGGCGGACCGTGTTCCGCCTGCTGCTCCCCGCCAGTTCCGAACCGGAGGGCCGCCCGTGAGCACGCCCGCGCCCAAGATCCTCGTCGCCGACGACGACGCCTCCATCCGCCTGGTGCTCAGCCACGCCCTGACCCGCGCCGGCTACGAGGTGCGCGCCACCGGCGCCTCCGGCACGCTGCTCAAGTGGGCGCAGGAGGGAGAGGGCGACCTGATCGTCACCGACGTGGTGATGCCCGATGAGAACGTGTTCGAGGTGCTGCCCCGCATCCGCCGCGCCAGGCCCAACCTGCCCATCATCGTCATGAGCGCGCAGAACACGCTGCTCACCGCCGTGGCGGCCGCCGAGCGGGGGGCGTTCGAGTACCTGCCCAAGCCCTTCGACCTGGACGATCTGGTCTCGGCCGCCCGCCGCGCGCTCGCCCCCGCCGGCCGCACGGCCCGCGCGCCCGCCCGCTCCGCCAAGGACGAGCGCTCGCCGCTGACGGGCCGCTCACCCGCCATGCAGGCGGTGTACCGGCTGATCGCCCGGTTGGTGAACACCGACCTGCCCGTGCTGATCACGGGCGAGTCCGGCACGGGCAAGGGGCT
Organism: uncultured Caulobacteraceae bacterium; assembly: GCA_964244065.1. Classification (GTDB taxonomy): domain Bacteria; phylum Pseudomonadota; class Alphaproteobacteria; order Caulobacterales; family Caulobacteraceae; genus JASLDZ01. The sequence continues at coordinate 559,630 of CAXTHH010000001.1, forward strand.
CGCCGCCCGCGCCCTGCACGAGCTCGGCTCGCGCCGCGACGGCCCGTTCGTCTCCGTGCGCGTGGCCGGCATGGACGCCCAGCAGCTGGAGCGCGAGCTGCTGGGGCCCGACGGGGCCGGGGCGCGTGCGGCGTGCGGCGTGCTGCACATCGCCGAACTGACCGAGCTCTCGCCCGCCGCCCAGGCGCGCCTCGCCGCCGCCCTGGACGCGCTGGAGCGTGCCCCACGGCGCGCGCGGGTCGTCGCCACCACGGCCGACGACGTCCCGCGTCGGCTCGCGGAAGGCCGGCTGCGCCGCGACCTCTATGACCGGGTGGCGGGGGCCAGGCTGCGCATGCCGCCCCTGCGTGAGCGTCCCGAGGATGTCGAGGAGCTCGCCCGCGGGGTGCTGGGGCGCGTGGCCGCCCCGGGCGAGGCGCCCCGCGCCCTCTCCACCTCGGCGCTGGACAGCCTGCGCGAGCACGCCTGGCCCGGGAACGTCCGCGAGCTGGAGAACGTCGTCCGCCGCGCCGCCGCGCTCAACGCCACCGGCTCGCTCACGGGCGAGATGATCGCCGCCGAGCTGGACGACGCGCCCGCGCCGCCGGCGCTGGACGCCGTCTACGATGGGCCGGCGAGCCTGGAAGACCACCTGGAGCACGCGGTGGCGAGCGCCTTCGCCGGGGGCGCGCCCGAGCCCGGCTTGCACGAGCGGCTGGTGCAGGCGCTGGAGCGACCGCTGCTCCGCGCCGCCCTGGGCGCCACCGCCGGCAACCAGATCCGCGCGGCCGAGCTGCTGGGTCTGAACCGCAACACCCTGCGCAAGCGGCTGCAGGAGCTCGGGGTCCGCGCACGCCTGTGAGCGCCTGCGGCCCCGCAGCGACAAGGCTGTTGCCAGCGGGGCACAGCTTCGACAGATTCAGCGGATGACCGGGGCCACACCTACGGCGGTCGGGCCGGAGCCCGGCGACGCCGGCGCGCTGGATGGCGGGCTGCTGCGTGGGCGCGACCGCTCCGCCTACGTCGCCCTGTACGCCCTGGCGGCCCTGACGACGGTGGCCGCCGTGGTGTCCACCGCCGCCGGCTCGGGCGTACGCGATCTCACCGGGGCCAGCCGCACGCTGCTGGCGGTGCTCTCCCTCGACGTGGCGCTGCTGTCGGGACTGGCGGCCTACGGCGCCTGGCGCGCGCGCGGGCTGTTCGGGCGGCGCTCTCGCGACGCCGGCGTGCGCCTGCATCGGCGATTCGTCATCCTGTTCGCTTCCGCCGCCGTCGTGCCTGCGGTGGTGGTGGCCCTGTTCTTCGGCCTCTTGGTCACCCGGGGCGTGGAGAGCTGGTTCTCCTCCCGTGTCCGCACGGTGGTCGAGGACTCGGCCCGCGTGGCCCGCAGCTATCTGCGCCAGCAGGAGGAGGCGACGCGCACGGGGCTCGTACCCATCGCCGACGACCTGAACCGCAACGCCGGCTACTTCGCCCAGAGCCGCCTCGGCTTCGGCCGGCTGCTGCTGGAGGAGCTGGCCAGCCGCGACCTCTCGGCGGTGTACGTCATCGATGGGGAGGGGCGGGTGCTCGCCCGCGCCGAGCAGCCCAGCGCGCCGCCCTACCTCGCCCCGCCCGGCGACATGATGCGCGGCGCCCCGCGTGAGGCGCTGCTGCGGCTGGATGCGGCCGATATGGCCCGCGCCGTGTTCAAGCTCGACGCCTACCCGGACGCTTACGTCTACGTCGTGCGGCCGCTAGGGCCGGGCGTGATGGACCAGCTGCGCCGGTCGTCGGAGGCGGTGGCCGCCTACCGGGAGGCGGAGGTCGCGCGCGGGCGCATCCAGGCCGCCTTCGTGCTGAGCTACGTGGCCACCGCACTGCTCGTCCTGATCGCCGCGGTGGGTGTGGGCGTCGCGCTGGCGGCGCAGATCGCCGCGCCCGTGGCCCGTCTGGTGCAGGCGGCCGACCGCGTCGCCGGCGGCGACCTCTCGGCGGCGGTGGACACCAGGCGGCAACCTGAGGAGATCGCCGTCTTGTCGAAGGCCTTCAACAGGATGACCGGCGATCTTCGCAGCCAGCAGGAAGCCTTGCGCGCCGCCGAGGCCGATGCGCGCAGCCGCAGCCGCTTCATCGAGGCCGTGCTCTCCGGCGTCAGCGCCGGCGTTGTGGGCCTCGACCCGACCGGCCGCATCTCCGTGCTGAACGCCCGCGCCGCGATGCTGCTGGGCCTGGACGAGGCGGACGCCCACGGCCGTTCCCTGGCCGAGACCGCGCCCGAGCTCTCGGAGGTGGTCGAGCGCGCGCTCCGCACCGGCGAAGCCGAGGCCGATGTTGACGTGGCCCGCGACGCGGAGGCGAGGCGGCTGCGCGTGCGGGCGTCCGGCGGCCGCGCCTCAGGCCTCGTGCTGACCTTCGACGACATGACGCGGCTGCTCGCCGCCCAGCGCAACGCCGCCTGGCGCGACGTGGCCCGCCGCATCGCACACGAGATCAAGAACCCGCTGACGCCCATCCAGCTCTCCGCCGAGCGCCTGCGCCGCCGCTATCGCAAGGGGATCGCCGAGCCGGAGCTGGAGACCTTCGACCGCTGCACCGACACCATCGTACGGCAGGTGGCCGACATCGGCCGCATGGTGGACGAGTTCTCCCACTTCGCCCGCATGCCCGAGCCGCGCTTCGCCGAGGCCGACCTGGCCGAGATCCTGCGCGAGGCCGCCTTCGCCCAGCGCGTCGCCTATCCGGACGTGGAGGTCGACCTCGCCGAGCCCGCCTCCGCGCCGGTCAGCTGCGACGCGCGCATGATCGGCCAGGCCCTGGCCAATGTGCTCAAGAACGCCGGGGAGGCGGTCGCGGCCAGGGTCGCCGCCGAGCCCGAGCCGCCCGGCCGCATCCGCGTCGCCCTGGAGCGCCGCGGGGCGCAGGTGGCCGTGGCGGTGGAGGACAACGGGGTCGGCCTGCCGGCCAAGGACCGCGCGCGCCTCACCGAACCCTATGTGACCACGCGCGAGAAGGGCACCGGCCTCGGTCTCGCCATCGTCAAGCGCGTGATGGAGGAGCATGGCGGCGAGCTGGCGCTCGGCGACGCGCGCGAGGGCCGGGGCGCCCGCGTGGAGCTGCGGCTTCCCGCCCGGGCGGCGGACATCGATGCAGGGGCGCGACCTGGCATGGCGGCGGAGTAGCGGATGGCGGCGGACATTCTGGTGGTCGACGACGAGGCCGACATCCGCGAGCTCGTGGCGGGCATCCTCGAGGACGAAGGCTACGCCGTGCGCACGGCCTCCGACTCGCACAGCGCGCTGGCGGCCTTCCGGGCCCGCCGCCCCTCGCTGCTGGTGCAGGATATCTGGATGCAGGGCGGGGGACTGGACGGCCTGGAGATGCTCGACACCGTCAAGGAGCTCGACCCCGAGCTGCCGGTGGTCATGATCAGCGGCCACGGCACCATCGAGACCGCCGTCAGCGCCATCAAGCGCGGGGCCTACGACTTCCTGGAGAAGCCCTTCAAGTCCGACCGGCTGCTGCTGGTGGTGGAGCGGGCGCTCGAGGCCACCGCCCTGCGGCGCGAGAACCGGCGTCTTCGCGCCCAGGCCATCACGCCCGACGGGCTGGTGGGCCGCTCCGCCGCCGCCCAGCAGCTGCGCGGCATGATCGCCCGGGTGGCGCCCACCAACAGCCGCATCCTGATCTCCGGCCCGCCCGGTGCGGGCAAGGAGCTGACCGCCCGCATGATCCACGAGGGCAGTCCGCGCGGCCGCAACGAGTTCGTGCCCATCTCCGCCGCCGGCGTCACCCCCGAACGCCTCGACGCGGAGCTGTTCGGCGAGGAGGGGGAGGACAACCGCCCCCGCAAGATCGGTGTGTTCGAGCGCGCCCACGGCGGCACCCTGTTCATCGACGAGGTCGCGGACATGCCGCGGGAGAGCCAGGGCCGCATCCTGCGCGTGCTGGTGGACCAGCGGTTCCGCCGCGTTGGCGGAGACCAGGACGTGCAGGTGGACGTGCGCGTGGTCTCCTCCACCTCCAGGGACCTGCGCGAGGAGATCGCCGCCGGCCGCTTCCGCGAGGACCTGTTCCATCGGCTGAACGTGGTGCCGGTGCGCGTGCCGGGCCTGAGCGAGCGGCGCGAGGACATCGCCGAGCTGATCACCTACTTCATCGACCGGATCTCGGACGCCACCGGCCTGCCCAAGCGCATCTTGGGCGAAGACGCCGTGGCCACGCTGCAGGTGCACGACTGGCCGGGCAACGTGCGCCAGCTGCGCAACAACATCGAGCGGCTGCTCATCCTGGCCACGGGCGACCCGTCCGAGGTGGTCACGGCCGAGAAGCTGCCCGCCGAGGTGGCCGCGGCGGGCTCGGCGGGTTCGGTCGGGCCGGAGCGGATCATCGCCTTGCCGCTGAGGGATGCGCGCGAAGTGTTTGAGCGGGAGTATCTTTCCGCCCAGATCCTGCGCTTCGGCGGCAACATCAGCCGCACCGCCGGCTTCATCGGCATGGAGCGCTCGGCGCTGCACCGAAAGCTCAAGTCGCTCGGCGTCGCCCCGCTGCGCGGCGAGGACGGGGACGAGGAGTGATGCAGAGGAGGAATGATGGGTGAGGCCGCCATCGCCCGCCTCGCGCCGCGGGGTGACGCGTCGCCGGTCGCCGCGCCGAGGGGAGGCTGGACCCTCGACCGAGTGACCGGCCCGGCGCGCGAGGCGCAGGCCGCATGAGCCGCGTCGCCTACGTCAACGGCCGCTACGCCGCCCACCGCGACGCCCGGGTGCACGTGGAGGATCGCGGCTACCAGTTCGCCGACGGCGTCTACGAGGTCTGGGCCGTGTTCGACGGGCGCCTCGCCGACCTCGAAGGGCACCTGATCCGCCTGGAACGCAGCCTGGGCGAGCTGGAGATCGCCGTTCCGATGCCGCGGCCGGCGCTGCTGGCCGTGCTGCGCGAGGTGGTGCGGCGCAACCGGGTGCACGACGGCCTGCTGTACCTGCAGGTCACCCGTGGGGTGGCGCGGCGCGACCACGCCTTTCCGCGGCCCGCGCCTCGGCCGGCGGTGGTGGTCACCGTCAGGCCGATCGACATGGCCGCGCTCGACCGCCGCGCGGAGGCGGGCGTCGCGGTGATCACCACGCCCGAGAGCCGCTGGGCCCGCTGCGACATCAAGACGGTGGGCCTCCTGCCCAACGCCCTCGCCAAGGATACCGCCCGGCGCGCCGGCGCCTACGAGGCCTGGTTCGTCGACCGCGACGGCTTCGTCACCGAGGGCGCCTCGACGAACGCCTGGATCGTGAGCGGGGAGGGGGTGCTGGTCACCCGCGACACGGGCGCCAACATCCTGCGCGGCGTCACCCGGGCCGCCGTCGCCGAGCTGGCCGCCGAGCTGCAGCTGCGCGTGGAGGAGCGCGCCTTCACCGTGGCGGAGGCGCTGGCCGCACCCGAGGCCTTCATCACCGCCGCCAGCGCCTTCGTGACGCCCGTGACCTCCGTCGACGGCCGGCCGGTGGGGCACGGCGGGCCGGGCCCTGTCGCCCTGCGCCTGCGCCGCCTATATCTCGACCGCGCCCGGGCGCTCGCCGTCTGACGGCAGGGGTCCGGTCGCCAAAACTCATGTGTGTGCGGAGCCGCCGCACCGGGGAGCCTCCATGTCCGCCGAGAAGAAGCAGAACCTGCAGGACACGTTTCTCAACAGCGTGCGCAAGACCAAGACGCCGCTGACCATCTTCCTGGTGAACGGCGTCAAGCTGCAGGGCGTGGTCACCTGGTTCGACAACTTCTGCGTCCTGCTGCGACGGGACGGTCAGAGCCAGCTGGTCTACAAGCACGCCATCTCCACCATCATGCCGGCCCAGCCCGTGCAGCTGTACGAGCCTTCCGTCGAGGAGGACGACGCGACTTGAGCGGGCCCAGCATGGACCGCCGCCCGGCCGTCGAGCGCGCGCTCGTCGTCCACCCTGCCCGGCGCGACGCCTCGGCGCTCCGTGACCCCGAGCAGCGGCTGGAGGAGGCCGTCGGCCTCGCCCAGGCGCTCGACCTGGAGATCGCCGACGCCCAGGTCGCGCCGTTGCGCTCCACCGCGCCCGCCACCCTGTTCGGCAAGGGCAAGGTCGACGCCCTCAAGGCCGAGGCCGACGCGGTGAACGCCGACATCGTGGTGGTCGACGACGCGCTCACCCCGGTCCAGCAGCGCAACCTGGAGAAGGCCTGGGAGCGCAAGGTCGTCGACCGCACCGGCCTGATCCTGGAGATCTTCGCCCGCCGAGCCCGCACCGCCGAGGGCAAGCTGCAGGTGCACCTCGCCAGGCTGGAGTACGAGCGGTCGCGCCTGGTCCGCACCTGGACCCACCTGGAGCGCCAGCGCGGCGGCACGGGCGGCACCGGCGGCCCCGGCGAGCGCCAGATCGAGCTCGACCGCCGCCAGATCGCCGACCGCATCGTCCAGCTCAAGCGCCAGCTTGAGGAGGTGCGCCGCACCCGCGAGCTGCACCGCGCCCAGCGCCGCAAGACGCCGTTCCCTGTCGTCGCGCTCGTGGGCTACACGAACGCAGGCAAGTCGACGCTGTTCAACCGCCTGACCGCCGGCGGCGTCCTGGCCAAGGACATGCTGTTCGCCACGCTCGACCCGACGCTGCGCGAGGTGCGGCTGCCGGGCGGCCGTCCCGCCATCCTTTCCGACACGGTGGGCTTCATCAGCGACCTGCCGCACGAGCTGGTCGCCGCCTTCCGCGCGACCCTGGAGGAGGTGGAGGAGGCCGACGTCGTGCTGCACGTGCGCGACGTCAGCCACGCCGACACCGCCGCCCAGGCTGCGGACGTGCGCGAGGTGCTGGGCCGTATAGGCTTCGAGGCCGACGACGCCCGCGTGCTGGAGGTCTGGAACAAGGCGGACCGGCTAGACGTGGACACACGCGCCGCGTTCGAGGCCCGTGCGGGGCGCGAGGGGGAGGGCCCGCCCGCCGTGCTCCTGTCCGCGCTCACGGGCGAGGGATGCGAGGCGCTGCTGGCCGAGATCGCGGCGCGCATCGACGACGCGTCGCCCGTGGAGGCCCGCCTGGGCCCGGCCGACGGCGAGGCGCTGGCCTGGCTATACCGCAACGGTCGCGTCGTCGAGCGCGACGACGTCGGCGACGGCGACGTACGGCTGGTGGTCAGGCTGGACGCGCAGGCGCTCGGGCGCTTCGAACAGCGGTACCCGGCGACCCCGGTGGGCGTTCCGGCCCCGCACGCGCGCGCGGCGGAGTAGGGGCGCTCAGGCCTTCTCGGCGGCCTTTGCGGCGTTCCACAGGCCGTCCATCTCGGCCAGATCGCTTCGCTCGGGCGAGCGGCCGTCTCGCGCAAGTTCCGCTTCGATGTAATTGAACCGGCGTGTGAACTTGGCGTTGGCGGCGCGCAGCGCATCTTCCGGGTCCACGTCCAACTTGCGGGCGAGGTTCGCGCAGACGAACAGCAGGTCGCCGAGCTCCTCGCGCTGGAGCGCGGCGTCGCCGGAGGCGATCTCGGCCTCGAGTTCGGCCGTTTCTTCACGCAGCTTCTCGATCACCGTGGCGGCGTCCGGCCAGTCGAAGCCGACGCGGGCGGCGCGCCTGGTCAGCTTGACCGCGCGGGTCAGGGCGGGCAGGCCGGCCGCCACGCCGTCGAGCACGCCGGTCGCGCCCGGACCCCTGGCGGCGCGCTCGGCGGCCTTCTGCGCCTCCCAGGCGACGGTCTGCTCGGCGCTGCCGCGCACGGCGGCGTCGCCGAACACGTGGGGGTGGCGGCGCACCATCTTGGCCACGATGGACCGGCACACGTCGTCGAAGGCGAAGGCGCCCAGCTCCTCGGCCATGCGGCTGTGGAACACGACCTGGAGCAGGAGGTCGCCGAGCTCGTCGCGCAGGTCGTCGAGGTCGTCGCGCTGGATGGCGTCGGCCACCTCGTAGGCCTCCTCGACGGTGTAGGGCGCGACGCTGGCGAAGGTCTGCTCTACGTCCCAGGCGCAGCCGCGCTCGGGATCGCGCAGGCGCGCCATGACGGCGAGAAGGTCGTCGATCGGCCTGGGAGCGTCGGACACGGCGGACTCGGGCTGCGGGCGTGGCGAACGCGCCTAAGGAAGATTATGCGAAATCGTAGGTTGTTCGAGGGCTGGCGCGTCGACTTCGAACCGCAGCCCGTCGTAGGCCGGCTCGACCCCGGGCGGCAGGCGGCGCGCCAGCTCGGAAAAGTCGAGGTCGATGTGCATGTTGGTCAGAATCGCTCGGCGCGGCTTCAGCTCCGCGATCCACTCCAGCGCCCGGGCCACGGTGGCGTGCGTGGGATGCGGCGTGTCGCGCAGCGCGTCGACGATGAAGACGTCCACGCCGCGCAGGATCGCCAGCGACGCCTCCGGAATGTCGAGCACGTCCGGCGAGTACGCCACCGGGCCGAAGCGGAAGCCGGCGGCGCGCACCTCGCCGTGGTCCTGGTCATAGCCGACCACCGGGATCGCGCCTGACGGCCCCTCCACGGTCCAGGCCTCGCCCCACGCCGGCAGCGGGTGCAGGTCGCAGATCGCCGGGTAGCCCGACTGGCTCTCGAAGACGTAGTCGAACCGCCGCCGGAGCGTCGCGCGCGTCGGCGGATCCGCGAAGCACGGGATGCGCCGACGCGAGCGGATGAAGAAGGCGCGCAGGTCGTCGATGCCGTGCGCCTGGTCCGCGTGGTCGTGCGTATATAGCACCGCGTCGATCCGCCCGGCGCCCGCAGCGGCGGTCTGCACGCGCAGGTCGGGCGAGGTGTCTATGAGGATCGTGGTCTCATCCTGCTGATCCACCTCGGCTTTCCGACGCACCATAAGGCTGCAGCGCGAGCGGCGGTTGCGCGGATCGGCGGGATCGCAGGCCCCCCAGTCGCCGTCCGCACGGGGCACGCCGCCGGACGATCCGCAGCCCAGGATGGTGACTTCCAGCCGGCTCACGCCGTCGGCCTCGGCACCCGGTCGAACAGGGCGAAGAAGGCGTCGGCGGTGCGCGTGAGCGCCTCCGCCCGCGACCAGCCGCGCAACTCGGCCACCTTGTCGAGCACCAGGCCGACGTAGGCGGGCTCGTTTCGCCGGCCCCGGTGCGGCGCGGGCGCCAGGTACGGGCAGTCGGTCTCCACAAGGATGCGATCGGCGGGCATGACTTCGGCGACGATCTCCCTGACCTCCGCGGCGGCCTTGAAGGTGGCGATGCCGGACACCGAGAACCAGGCGCCCCGCTCCGCCGCGCGCTCGGCCAGGGCGCGCCCGCTCGTATAACAGTGCAGCAGCACCTTGAGCGGCCCGTCGCTCCAGGCCTCCTCCAGCATGGCGCCCATGTCGGCGTCCGCCTCGCGGGTGTGCACCACCAGCGGCAGGCCCGTGGCGCGCGCGGCGGCGATGTGGGCGGCGAACACGCGGCGCTGCACTTGGCGCGGGCTGAGGTCGTAGTGGTGGTCCAGACCGCACTCCCCGATCCCGACCACGCGCCCCGTCGCCATGGCGGCCAGGGCGTCCGCGGTGAGCGACTCGTAGTCCCGCGCCTCGTGGGGATGGACGCCGGCGGTGCACCAGATGTCGGCGTGCGCGTCCGCGACGGCGCGCACCGCGTCCAGCCGATCCGGCCGGTCGCAGATGGTGAGCATCAGCCGCACGCCGGCCTCCCGGGCGCGGGCGATCACCGCCTCGCGATCCTCGGCGAACTGCGGCGCGTGCAGGTTGACGTGGCTGTCGATCAGCACGCGGCGGGCAAGGGGGTGCGGCGGGCGGCGGCGCGCAGCTCGCCTACGGCGGACAGGAGGGCGTCGGCGCGGTCGAGGTTGAGGCCCTCCGCCTCGGCGGGCAGCTGCGACAGGCGCTCCCACGCGCGCGCCCAGGGCTCCAGCCCGCCGCCGCCGTCGGAGGCCGCGGCGGCGAGCCGGGTGCGCAGCGTGTCGGCCAGGCGCTCCAGCAGGGCGGCGAAGCGCTCGGCCCCCTCCCCGCCGCGGAAGCCTTCCGCCAGCTTGAGCAGCTGCGCCTCGTCCACCTCCGGCAGGCGCGACAGGAGCTCGGCGGCGACGGCCGAGGCCCCCTCCCCGCCCTCGGCGAGCGCCAGGGCGCGGCCGGGGGAGCCCCGCGCCTCCGCGGCGAGGCGCGGGTCAGCCCCTCGCGCGTGCAGCAAGTCGGCCACCGCGGCGTCGGGCCAGGGCGCGACGCCGAGGCGGCGGCAGCGCGAGCGGATGGTGGGCAGCAGGCGGCCGGGCGCGTGGCTCACCAGCAGCAGCACGCCGCGCGGCGGCGGCTCCTCCAGCGTCTTCAGCACGGCGTTGGCGCTGTTGACGTTCAGGTCGTCCGCCGCGTCGATCAGCGCCACCCGGTGCGCCGCGAGCGCCGGCGCCTTGGCGAAGAACTCCGGCAGGCGGCGCGCCTCGTCGACGGGGATGTTGCGGCGGGGCTTGCCGTCCTCCGTCTCGCGCTCGAGCACCAGGAGGTCGGGGTGCGCCCGGGCGGCGATCAGCCGGTTCACCGGATCGTCGGGCGCGCTGGCTAGGGCCGGGCCGGCGGGCGCGGCGCCCAGGAGGCGGCGGGCCGCGCGCCAGGCGAGCGACGCCTTGCCCACCCCGCGCGGGCCGGTGAGCAGCCAGGCGTGGTGCAGCCGATCCCCCGCCCAGGCGGCCTCGATGGCGGCCGCGGCGGCGTCCACGCGCTCCAGCGCCTCGAAGCGCTCGCGCTGCGGACCGCTCACGCTCCGGCTCCCAGCCGGGGTGCGACGGCGGACCAGACGGCGCCGTGGAGCTCGGCGATGGGGAGCGCCCCGTCGAGCACGACGCAGCGGTCCGGCTCGGCCGCCGCGATGGCCAGGAAGGCGTCGCGCAGCCGCTGGTGGAAGGCGGCCCCCTTCCGCTCGAAGCGGTCCTCCCCGCCCCGGGCCTCGGCGCGGGCCAGGCCGACCTCGACGGGCAGGTCGAGGATCAGGGTGAGGTCCGGCGCGCTGTCCGCCACGACCGCGCGCTCCACCGCCGCGAGCACGCCCGGCTCCACCCCGCCCGCGGCGCCCTGGTAGGCGCGCGTCGAGTCGGCGAAACGGTCGCTGACCACCACCGCCCCGCGCGCCAGCGCCGGGCGTACGGTGCGCTCCAGGTGGTCGGCGCGGGCGGCGTTCATGATTAGGAGCTCGGCCAGCGACGACCAGCGGTCGCGGGCGCCGGTGACCACCAGCTCGCGCAGGGCTTCCGCGCCCGGCGAGCCGCCGGGCTCGCGCGTCTCCACCACCTCGCGGCCGGCCTGGCGCAGGCGTTCGGACAGCAGGCGCACCTGGGTGGACTTGCCGACCCCCTCCCCGCCCTCGAAGGTGATGAACAGCCCGCGCGCCACCCGCCCGTTGAACCTGCTTCGCCCCCCGCTTTCAAGGCCGGGGCGACCTTGCTAGAGCCGGGCGTCCGCGGGCGGGTGGCCGAGCGGTTTAAGGCAGCGGTCTTGAAAACCGCCGTGCGTGAAAGCGCACCGTGGGTTCGAATCCCACCCCGCCCGCCAACGCTAGCGGCGAACCGCCAGCAGCTCGATCGTCTCGGCCCCGAGCCCGGACCTCATCGCCCGCCTCGCGGCCCAGGAGCACCCGCGCGAGCGGCGAGACGTAGGAGATGCGGCCGGCGCCCGGGTCGGCTTCATCCTCGCCGACGATGCGGAGCGTCTGCTCGCGCCCGTCCGCCCGCAGAACGGTCGCCTCGCCGCCGAACTGCAGCGTCGCGCGGTCGGGCTCGGGCTCGCGGAGCTGGGCGGTGGCGCGCCGCGCGGACCAGTAGCGCAGGTCGCGGACGGCGCGGGCCATCGCCGTCCGGTCCGCCTGTAGGTCGCCAGACGCCTGGGCGGCGGCGTGCGCCGCACGCGCCTCGGTCAAGGCCGCCTCGATCTGGGCGAGGCCGGCGGCGGTGACGAGGTTCGGATGCGGCGAGATCGGCCGATCCGGCAGGTGCGCGGCGGCCGCCTCGTAGTCCTCCTCGCGGGTGAAGGCGACGCTCACCCGGCCGCAGCGCGCCGCGGCGGCCGGCGTTCCCCCGCGGCGAGCGTCAGTCCGCGCCCTTGCCCGTCTTGGCCGCCTCGCCCCCGGCGCGCTCCTGGGCGCGGGCGCCGGCGAGCATGCCCGGCAGGGCGTGGTTGCCCTCGTGGCAGGCGTACTCGTAGATGGGCTGGTCGAGCGTGTTGAACTCGTACTCGCCGCCCCACGGCCTGTCCCAACGGCTGGGGTCCTCGACGGTGAAGGCGTAGCCCAGGCGGTGCGGGCCGACGCGGGTGAAGCGCTCGGTGACCGTCAGGTCCTTCCAGGAGCCGTAGTAGGCCTGCCGCTCGGGGATGTTGATGGTCTCGACGACCAGGGTGTCGCCCTCCCAGCGGCCGACCGAGTCGCCGAACCAGGGGCGCAGGCCGTCGGTGCGGTGCTGGCCGCCGATGGGGATGTGGCGCACGTCGTGCACCATCTCGGTAACGATGGCGACCTCGCCCGGCGTCTGCACGATCTGGTAGTTGTTGTTGTAGAACCCGTTGGCCAGCATGGGCGGCACGCCGTTGCGGCCGAAGCTGACGATGCAGCGGTCGGCGAGCGAGCGGTCCTCCGGATTGTCGAAGCGGCCGAGCCCGCCGGCGTAGGGGTTGGGGATGGTCACGCCCGGCTTCGGCTTGGGCACGCGCCCGTCCGGCGTGGTGAGGATCGAGGTGCGAGGCTCGCCGCGCACGCGCATGACGTGGCTGCCGGGGTCGAGCCAGCCGCGGTCGTAGCCGCCCGTGCCGCCGGCGGCCGCCACGAACTCCGGACGGGTGCCCGCGGGGGGCGCCTCGCCGCCGGCCTTGGGGGGCGGCGCGTTCACGTCGACGTTCTGGTTGGCGTCGACCACCTCCTGCGCGGCGTAGGACTCGATGGCCTTCACCTCGTCGGGCGTGTAGGCCCCGCGGGTCCCGAACTTGGCCGGTCGGTTCTCGGGCGTCATGCTGACGTTGGTCCACAGGCCGCCGATATCGGCGTGGCCGTCCGAGGCCCGGGGAGCCTTCCAGGGCTTGGCTGGCTGGGCGGCTTGCGCACCTCCCGCGAGTCCCAGGCCGGCGGCGAGCGCCGTGGCCGTCCAGAACCGAACCGTCATCTTGCGCCCTCCTGCCGCCAGCGTCTCCGCGCCGGTGTCGCCGGGCGAAGTGGGCCACCGTTCCTCATCTTCGGCAAGCGTCGCGGCAGGGAGCAGCCCCTTCCCCTCCGCTCCTCCCGGCGGAGGAAGGCGCATCACGCAGCGCGACGTCCCCGTCCGCCCAGGCGCGCCGCCTTCTCGGCGCGGGTCTTCAGGAAGGTCCTGCGGGCGAGCTTGACCATCGTCGGCATGAAGGTCGGCCGCTTCAGGCGCGGGTCGTACTGGCCCAGGCGGCGGGCGTCCTCCTCCAGGCACAGCTGCATCAGCTCGGCCACGTCCAGGTCCTCGCCCACCGCGCTCGCGCCGGTGACGGTGAAGTTCGCGTCGACCTTGGTCTTCTCGTCGACCTTGGCCTTCTGCTTGTCCTCGGCCTCGTCCATGCCCGAGGCGATGCCCATGCGCTCCCAGCCCAGGAACACCCACACGGCGGCGACCTTCAGCTCGAAGGCGATCCGCTGGAAGATGTTCAGCTGCGCCCGGCGCCATTCCACCCAGTTGGCGAAGAACAGGATGTGGCGCCCCTCCTCGTGCACCACGGGCTCGAAGGTCTCCACCAGCTCGGCGGGGAAGAAGCCGGAGCGGCGGGCGGTCTCGAACAGGCCGAAGGCGAAGAAGCTGTCCACGCACTCGCTGAAGCCGGTCACCATGTAGGCCCACTCGCGGTCCTTGGGCACCTTGTACTCGGGCTCGGGCTCCAGCGGGATGCCGTAGGCGTTGACCAGGCCGGACAGCACCACCTTGTGCCGCCGCTCCTCGAAGGCGTTCAGGTCGAGCGCCTTCTTGACGAGGGGGTCGCGCGTCACGTCCGCGTAGTTCTGCATCCTTGTGCCCGCCTTGCCCTCGGTCTGCACCGCGATGTCCCAGATCGGCAGGCTGGTGACGCGGCGCAGCGCGTCGGGCTCCAGCCTCGGCCAGTCGATCAGGGCGGGCTTGTAGGCGTCGAAGCTGTCCAGCAGCGTGCGGGCGAACAGGTTGCGGTGCGCCTCGCTGCCCCATCGGATGCGCTCGCCAGGCGCGGGCAGCGGGAAGGCGGAGGCGTCGCGGTCGGGCGGGACCAGGCCGGTGTTGTCCGGCGTGGTCACGAACTGGTTCGGCGGCACAGGGGCGTTCATGCCGATAGATTAGGCGCGATGACCGCCGCGGTGAAGCGCTCAGGCCGGCGGCGCGGGCGTCGTCTGCTGGAGCACCAGCCGCCAGCGGCCGTCACGCTTCACCAGCACGTCCGTGAAGCGCAGCCAGAGCTCGCCCTGCTGGCCGCCGAACACGCCGGTGGCGTGGTCGAGGCCTGTCACCACCGCCGTGCGGCCGTAGACGCTGACGTCGAGCGGCCCGTGGCGAATCGATACGGGGCGGATCAGCCGCCGGGCGGTGACGGCGATCTCCGCGGCCCGCGAGCCGACCCGGCCGTCGGGCCCTTGCACGCGCATCTCCTCGGCGAAGAACCGGTCGAGGAAGGCCGCGTCGCCGTCGATGCGGGCCTGCCGCCAGGCGTCCTCCAGGCGCACGATCTCGCGCACCTCCGGATCCCGGGGCGCGCCGGGTTGCGCGGCGGCGGCGGCGAGCGCTGCGGTGGCAAGGAGCGCGATCATGCCGTCTTCTCCCACCCCCGTCGGGCGGGAGCGTGGCGCCGCTCGCCGCTCAGCGGAAGTCGGTGAAGCCGCCCAGCACCGCGCCGCGCGCGCGCACCGCCTCGCGCGTCTCGAGCGCGACCAGGGCGGCGAGCTCGCCGGCGTAGTCATAGCCGCCCGCCTCGCCCTCCCAGCCGCCGGCCGACGCCGGGTGCGTGTAGAGCTCGGTCAGCCCGGCGGGCAGCCGGCGGACGATCCCGGCCACTCGCGGCGTGGTCATGGCGCCCGACCAGGCGAGGCCGAACACCTGGTCGGCCACCGCGACCCCCGCGCGCCGGAAGCGCACGCGCACCAGCCGCGCCCAGGGCTCGGTTACCAGCGCGGGCCTGGGCGCGGCGGCCGGGTCCACGGCGGCGAGCACGGCGCGCGGCTCCACGGGCGCCCGGCTGGCGCGCAGGCCGAAGTCGCGGCCCACGCGCAGGATCGCCCCGGCGATCGTGGGGTGCAGGTGGAAGTGCTTGTGCGTGTTCACGTGGTCGAGCGGCAGGCCGGTGGCGGCGAACCGCTCGAACTGGGCTCGCACCTCTGCCTCCAGCTGCCGGCGAGCGGCGGGGCGGAAGAAGATGTCTACAGCACAGGCCGTCATGTCGCGGCGGAAGAAGCCGTCCGGGCCGGTGAGGTGGGGCAGCTCGCGCGCGGGCAGCGCCGGGCGGCCCTCCACCAGCACGAGGTGCAGGCCGACGCGCAGGCCGGGGTTGGCGCGGGCGCGACGGATGGCGTCCTCCGCCCCGGATGCGGCGGGCATCAGGCTGGCGGCGCGCAGCACGCCCTCGCGATAGGCGAGCTCCACCGCCTCGTTCACCTCGCGCGAGGCGCCGAAGTCGTCGGCGGTGACGATCAGGCGCGGGAATGAATTCACCCTTCGTCCCCCGCTCGCGGGGGAGGTGGCGGCCGAGCCGACCTGGGGGGGCGGTCCGGGAAGGCGTGAGGCGGCGTCGCCCCCTCCGGCCCTGTGGGCCACCTCCCCCGCGAGCGGGGGAGGACCACCCCTGGCGTCACGCCGCCGCCTTGCGTTCCTTGAGGAAGCTGGCGAATTCCACGCCTTCGCGCAGGCGGCGCTTCATCATGTCGAAGTCCATCACCATCTCCTTGACGATGGAGCCGATCTTGCCGGGGCGGAAATAGAACTTCTTGTAGAAGTCCTCCACCGAGTGGAAGATCTCGTCGTGGGTCAGCACGCCAGGGTAGTGCAGCGGGGCGATCTGGATGCCCTTGTCGTTGATCAGCTCGGCGTTGGCGGCGTCCAGCCAGCCGTTCTCTACGGCCTGGTCGTACAGGAAGGTGCCGGGATAGGGGGCGGCGAGGGACACCTGGATGGTGTGCGGGTTGATCTTGCGCGCCCAGGCCTTGGTCTTCTCCAGCGTCTCCTTGGTCTCGCCGGGCAGGCCGACGATGAAGGTGCCGTGGATTTGGATGCCGAGGTCGTGGCAGTCCTTGGTGAACTGCTCGGCGACCTCGACGCGCATGCCTTTCTTGATGTTGTGCAGGATCTGCTGGTCGCCTGACTCGTAGCCGACCAGGAGCAGGCGCAGGCCGCCGGCCTTCAGCTTCACCAGCGTGTCGCGCGGCACGTTGGCCTTGGCGTTGCAGCTCCAGGTGACGCCGAGCTTGCCCAGACCCTCGGCGATCGCCTCGGCGCGGGGCAGGTCGTCGGTGAAGGTGTCGTCGTCGAAGAAGAACTCCTTCACCTGCGGGAAGCGGCGCTTGGCGTCGGCGATCTCGGCGACGACGTTCTCCACGCTGCGGGTGCGGTAGCGGTGGCCGCCCACGGTCTGCGGCCACAGGCAGAAGGTGCAGCGGCTCTTGCAGCCCCGGCCGGTGTAGACCGAGATGTAGGGGTGCTTCAGGTAGCCGATGAAGTAGTCCTCGATGCGCAAGTCGCGCTCGTAGACGGGGATCACGCTCGGCAGGTCGTCCATCGTCTCCAGGATCGGGCGATCCGGGTTGTGGACGATGTTGCCTTCCTCGTTGCGATAGGAGAGGCCCAGTATCTGCGACCAGGGCAGGCCGTCGGCCACCTCCTTGATCGTGTAGTCGAACTCGTTGCGGCACACGAAATCGACGATCGGCGCGTCCACCAGCGACTCGTCCGCCTTCACCGCCACCTTGGCGCCGATCAGGCCGACCTTCAGCTTCGGGTTGGCCGCCTTGAGCGCCTGGATGCACTTCACGTCACTGTCGAACGACGGAACCGAGGTGTGCACGATGACGAGGTCGAAGTCGTGCGCCTGGGCCACCACCTCCGCCAGGCTGGTGCCCGTGGGCGGCGCGTCGATCAGCCTGGAGTTCTCCACCAGAGCGGCGGGCTGGGCCAGCCAGGTGGGGAACCAGAAGGAGCGGATCTCCCGCTTCGCCTGATAGCGCGAGCCCGCGCCCCCGTCGAAGCCGTCGAACGACGGGGCCTGCAGGAACAGCGTGCGCATCGACATGGGAGAGAACCTCAGACCGGCGTGAGCCCGCCGCCACGACCTACATGGAAACGCGTCCCCCGCCAGTCCACCCGGCGGGCGAACAGGGCGCACAGGAACACGGCGAACGACATCATATCGCGGAGCGGCAGGAGCCACCAAGGCCCCGTCGCCGCAGGGTGGCCGTTGGCGCGCGCGACCCTGTCCACGCGGCTTTTCAGCCACAGCCGCGCAGCCAGCGCCAGCGCCAGGATCGCCAGCCCCGGCGGGGAGAACCGCAGCATCGCCGCCCCGATCAGCGCCAGGGGCACGGGGTGGGTGACCACGCTGCCGAGGTGGCCGGCGACGTCGATGTCGGCCACGGTGCGCGACCAGCGCAGCTCGTGCCGCCACAGCTCCGGCAGGGTCGACTCGGTCGAAAGGTGGGTCACCAGCATGGGCGGAACCACCGTCTTCAGCCCCAGGGCCCGGACCTTGACCCCCACCTCGTAATCGTCGGCCAGCACGTGCCCGACCGACGCGAACCCGCCGATGGCTTCCAGCGTCTCCCGGCGCAGGGCCAGCGTGGAGCCCATGGCGGGCGTCGCGCCCAGCGCCACGCCCACGGCGAACAGGGGAAAGCCCGAGTAGCTGACGAACATGGCGCCCAGCCGGGCGGCCAGTCCCTCCCGAGCCGCTGCGCCCAGGTAGAGGCAGGTGGCCAGCCCCACGCGCTCCCCCGCGAGCGCCGCCGCGAGGCGGCGCAGGTAGTCGGGCCCCACCGCGATGTCGCTGTCGCTCTGCACCACCAGCTCCGCCAGCGGCGCGGCCGCCTGGAGGTTGACGAGGTTGGACGCCTTGGCGTTCACACCGTGCGCCGTCGCGTCCACCACAAGCGCCACGTCCGCGCGTTCGGCGAGCCTTCGGGCGAGCGGCAGGGCCGGGTCGTCGGGCCGCTGCACGCCCAGCCGCATCTCCACCGCGCCGCCGTAATCCTGCGCCAGAAAGCTCCGCAGGCTGGCCTCCAGCCTCGGCTCGTCGCCGTGCAGCGGCTTCAGCAGCGTGACCGCCGGCTCCGCCCCGGCGGCCCCGGCGGGCGCGGGCTGATAGCGCGCGACCGTCATGCCGGCGTGGAGGCAGAAGCCGCAACCGGCCATGGCCGCGAGGCACAGGAGCGCGCCCGCGATTGCAACCGCCAGGGCCATTGCGCGCTCCTCCCTCGACTCGTGTGAAGCTGGGCCATACGTCCGCTAGCGCGGGCATGTGACCCGCCGCACGCCGCGCGGCAACCCGGAGCCGGACCGACCCGAATGCCCACCGTCGATCTTCGCCGACTCGGCCTCGCCTCCGCCGCCGTGGCGTCCCTACTGACGAGCGCGGGGCCGGCCGCAGCCCAGGCGCGCGACCCCGATCCGTTCGAGGGCCTGAACCGCCGCTTCTTCGCCCTGAACAGCTACCTGGACCGCACCGTGCTGCGCCCCGTCGCCCTGGCCTGGAAGCGCAACGTGCCCGCGCCCCTGCGCGCCGGTGTCCGCAACTTCGTGACGAACCTGTCGGAGCCGGTGGTGTTCGCCAACGACGTTCTGCAGGGCCGCGCGACCGACGCCTCGGTCAGCGGCGGCCGGTTCGTAATCAACTCCACCGTCGGGATCGGCGGGCTGATCGACGTGGGGAAGCGCGGGGGCCTGCCGCGGCACGACAACAATTTCGGCGCCACCCTCGGCCGCAACTTCAAGGCGGGCCCGGGCGCCTACGTCTATCTGCCGGTGCTCGGGCCGACGACGGTGCGCGACGGGGTGGGCCAGGTGGTGGACATCCTGTTCAACCCCCTGACCTGGATCCGCTACGATCATCAGTTCGAGGCGGGGCTGGCGATCGGCGCGGCGGGCGGCATCAACGCGCGCGCCGATGCGGACGACGAGCTGCAGGCCATCCGCAACCAGGCCACCGACGAGTACGCCACCCTGCGCTCCCTGTTCCTGCAGAACCGCGCCGCCCAGATCGCCGGCAAGGCGGTGGACGTGAACGCCCTGCCCGACTTCGACGACCCGAACGCCCCAGCCGCCCCCGCCGCCCCGGGCTCAGTGTCGCCGACCGGCGCGCCCGCGCGGCCCTCGTCGCCCGGCGTGGCCCCCGCGGGCGACGCCGGCGCCCTGCCCCGTCCGTCGTCCTCACCTGACGCCCAGCCGCCGGCGCCCCAGCCCTCGCCGAGCGCGCCCGGCGAGGGGTCGACGGCGGCGGGCGGCGATGCGCCCGACGCCGCCTTCTACGACGGCCTCGCCGACGAGCTCGCGACGGCCGCATCGGCCAGCGGCCGCGCGCAGGGCTGACCCCGCCCCTCCCCGCGGGACGGGAAGCCGTGTAGAGCGCGGCGCGTGGGGAACGGCGTCACACTGGTCACCGGGGCCACGGGCTTCGTCGGCTCGGCGGTCGCCCGCGCGTTGGTCGCGCGGGGGGACCGCGTGCGCGTGACCGCGCGCGCCGGCAGCGACCGCAGCAACCTGCTGGGTCTCGACGCCGAGACGGCCGAGGCCGACGTGCGCGACGCGGACGCCGTGCGCCGGGCCATGGACGGCTGCTCGCGCCTCTACCATTTGGCCGCCGACTACCGCCTGTGGGCGCGCGACCCCGAGGAGATCGTGCGCAACAATCGCGAGGGCGCCGCGACGGTGATGGAGGCGGCGCTGGCGGCGGGCGTGGAGCGGATCGTCCACACCTCCAGCGTCGCCACCCTGCGGATCACCCCGGGCGCGCCGGCCGACGAGACCGGGCCGCTCGCGCCGGAGCAGGCGGTGGGCGCCTACAAGCGCTCCAAGGTCGTCGCCGAGCGCCTGGTGGAGCGGATGGTGGCCGAGCGCGGCCTGCCGGCGGTGATCGTCAGCCCCTCCACACCGATCGGCCCGCGCGATGTGAAGCCCACGCCCACCGGCCGCGTCATCGTGGAGGCGGCGTCGGGCCGCATGCCCGCCTTCGTCGACACCGGCCTCAACCTGGTCCATGTGGACGACGTGGCCGACGGCCACCTCCTGGCCATGGAGCGGGGCCGCATCGGCGAGCGCTACATCCTGGGCGGCGAGGACGTGACCCTGCGCGACATGCTGGCCGACATCGCCCGCCTGACCGGCCGCAAGCCCCCCACCGTCGCGCTGCCCCGCGGCCCGCTCTACCCCCTCGCCTGGGCGGCGGAGGCGGTGGCGCAGCTCACGGGCAAGGAGCCGTTCCTGACCGCGGACGCCCTGAGGATGAGTAGGAACAGGATGTTCTTCTCATCCTCCAAGGCCGGGCGTGAACTCGGCTATCGTGCCCGGCCCTACCGCGAGGCGCTGGCCGACGCGGTGGCGTGGTTCCGGGCCAACGGACGGATCGCGTGATCGTCGTCGCCCTGCTCTCCCTGGCGGTGTGGGTCTACCTCGTCGCCTTCCACGGCCGCTTCTGGTGGGCCGACCAGCGCGACGACCGGGGCGCAGCGCCCGAGCCAGCCGCCTGGCCGGCGGTCATGGCCGTCGTGCCCGCCCGCGACGAGGCCGACGTGGTGGCGCGCGCAGTCGGCTCGCTCCTGGCGCAGGACTACCCCGGCCCGTTCCGCGTGGTGCTGGTGGACGACGGCTCCGGCGACGGCACCGCCGCGGTCGCCCGCGCCGAGGCCGCCCGCCTCGGCTCCCACCGGCTGGAGGTGCTGGCGGGCGCACCGCTCCCGGCCGGCTGGACGGGCAAGCTGTGGGCGATGAGCCAGGGCGTCGCGCACGCCGGGGCCGCGCCCGCGTTCCTGTGGCTCACCGACGCCGACATCGCCCACGCGCCGGACAACCTGCGCCGGCTGGTGTCGCGCGCGGAGGCGGGCCGGCTGGCGCTCGCCTCGCAGATGGTGCTGCTGCACTGCCGCACCTGGCCCGAGCGCCTGCTGATCCCCGCCTTCGTGTTCTTCTTCCAGATGCTCTATCCGTTTCCGCGCGTGAACCGGCCGGGCTCGCGCGTGGCCGCAGCGGCGGGCGGCTGCATGCTGGTGCGGCGCGAGGCGCTGGAGCGCGCGGGTGGCGTCGCCGCGATCCGCTCGGCCCTGATCGATGATTGCACGCTCGGCGCGCTGTTGAAGCGCCAGGGGCCGGTGCGGGTCGCGCTGACCAGCCAGGCCTGGAGCTTGCGGCCGTACACGCGCTTCGGCCAAGTCGGGGCCATGGTCTCACGCTCCGCGTACGCTCAGCTGAACTACTCGCCCTGGCTGCTGGCGGGCACGCTCGCCGGCATGGCGCTGGTCTACCTCGCGCCGCCGCTGCTGGCGCTGTTCGGCGCCGGCCCGGCGCGCTGGGCGGGCCTCGTCGCGTGGGCGCTCATGGCGCTGAGCTTCCAGCCGACGCTGCGCCTCTACCGCCGCTCGCCGCTGTGGGGCGCGGCGCTGCCCGTCATCGGCGCGCTCTACAGCCTCTTCACCGTCCAGTCGGCGGTCGACGTCTGGCGCGGCCGGGGCGGGCTTTGGAAGGGCCGGGCCCAGGCCATGGCCGGGACGGAGGCGCACGCGTGACGGCCGTCGCCGCTGAACAGCTGCGCTCGGGCAAGGACGAGGGCGGGGAGAACTTCCCGGTCGCCTCCTTCCTGCTCGCGCCGCGACACCGGGCGCCGATCCTGGCCTTCTACCGCTTCGCCCGCACCGCCGACGACGTCAGCGACCACCCGGCCGCCCCGCCCGCCGAGAAGCTCGCCCACCTGGAGCGCATGCGCGCCACCCTGGCCGGCGAGAGCGACGCGGACGCCCCAGCTCGCGCCCTTCGCGACGCCCTCCCCCCGCTCGGCCTCACGCACGCCGCCCAGCACGGCCTCGACCTCCTGGAGGCTTTCCGGCGCGACGTGACCAAGCTGCGTTACGACAGCTGGGACGACCTGCTGGACTACTGCCGCTGGTCGGCCATGCCCGTGGGCCGCTTCGTGCTGGACGTGCACGGGGAGGACCGCGCCCTGTGGCCCGCCAACGACGCCCTCTGCGCCGCGCTGCAGGTGATCAACCACCTGCAGGACTGCGCGAAGGACCGGCGCGAGCTCGATCGCGTCTACATCCCCGAGCCCGAGCTGGCCGCGGCGGGCGTGGATGTCTCGGCGCTGGACGCGCCCGCCGCCTCGCCCGCCCTGCGCGGGGTGATCCGCAGCCTGGCCGAGCGCACGGCGGGCCTGCTGGACGCCTCGCGCCCGTTCGCCTCGCGCCTGCGCGACCACCGGCTGTCGCTGGAGGTGGCCTTCATCCAGCGCCTGGCCGAGGACCTGACCCGCCGCCTGCAGACTCGCGATCCGCTCGGCGAACGCGTGCACCACACGAGGCCGGAGATGGGCGTGCTGGCGTTCGCCGCCGTGATCGACCGCATCCGGGACCGCCGGTGACCTCGCTGGCTCCCTCGCCCGTGGACGCCTCCACCGCCGCGCGGCAGGCGGGCGGCTCCTCCTTCTCCGCCGGCATGCGCGTGCTGCCCAGGGCGGAGCGCGAAGCCATGTACGCGGTCTACGCCTTCTGCCGCGCCGTGGACGACATCGCCGACGACCAGGCGGGCGCCCCCGCCGACCGCACGGCCGCCCTGGACGGCTGGCGCCGCGACCTGGACGCGCTCTACGCCGGCCGCGACGGGGGGCGCGCCACCCTGCTGACGGACGCCGTGCCCCGCTTCGGCCTCGAGCGCGCGGACTTCGAGGCGGTGATCGACGGCATGCAGATGGACGTGGACGGCCCCGTCGTGGCCCCGGACGACGCCGTGCTCGACCTCTACTGCGATCGTGTCGCCTCGGCGGTGGGGCGGCTGAGCGTGCGCATCTTCGGCATGGAGCGCGCGCCCGGCCGCGAGCTCGCGCACCACCTCGGCCGTGCGCTGCAGCTCACCAACATCCTGCGCGACCTGGACGAGGACGCCGGCATCGGCCGCCTCTACCTGCCCCGCGAAGGGCTGGAGAGGGTGGGGATCCCCGTCACGACCCCGCGCGAGGTCGTCGATCACCCGGAGGTCGACGCGGCCGCCCGCGCGCTCGCCGGCCGCGCCCAGATGCATTACGCCGAGGCGGCCAAGGTGCTCTGCGCCCGCCCCGCGGGCCGCCTGCTCGCCCCGCGCCTGATGGAGGCCGTCTACAGCCGCATCCTGCGCCGCATGCAGCGCGTGGGTTGGCGCGCCCCGCGCCCCCGCGTGCGCGTGGGCAAGCCGGAGCTGCTGTGGCTGGTCGCCACCCGCGCGGTGATGCGGTGAGGGGGGCCGTCCCGCGGCGCCTGCCCCGCCCCGCGAAGGGATGTGCGAGGTGACCCCGTCCAAGGTCCACATCATCGGCGCGGGCCTCGCCGGTCTCGCCGCCGCGGTCTCGCTCGCCCGCCGCGGTGTCGAGGTCGAGCTGTCGGAGGCCGCCGCGCAGGCCGGGGGGCGGTGCCGGTCCTACTTCGACAAGGACCTTGGGCTGACGCTGGACAACGGCAACCACCTCGTCCTGTCCGGCAACCGCGCCGTGCACGACTACCTGCGCTGGATCGGCGCCTCCGGCCGGCTGTCCGGCCCCGACCGGGCCGCGTTCGCCTTCGTCGATCTGCGCACCGACGACCGCTGGACCGTGCGCCCCAATGAAAGCGCCCTGCCCTGGTGGACGCTGGCGCCCTCGCGACGCGTGGCGGGCACGCGCGCGGCCGACTACCTGGCCCTGGCCCCGCTCGCGCTGGGCCGGCGCGGCCGCACCGTGGGCGAGACCGCGCGCTGCGAGGGGCCGCTGTGGGAACGGCTGATGGAGCCCTTCCTCCTCGCCGCACTCAACACGGACGCGGTCGAGGGCGACGCCGGGCTCGCCTCCGCCGTGATCCGGGAGACCCTGGCCAAGGGCGGCTCCGCCTATCGCCCCCGCATCGCCGAGCCCACGCTCGCCGCCGCCTTCGTCGACCCGGCGCTGGCCTTCCTGAAGGGCCGGGGCGCGGCGGTGCGGCTTGGCCGGCGACTGCGCGAGATCCTGTTCGAGGGCGAGCGTGCGGCCGAGCTCCGCTTCGCCGACGGCGCGCAACCGGTCGCGGAGGGCGAGGCGGTGATCGTCGCCGCGCCGCCCGCCGTGGCGACGGACCTGCTGCCGGGACTGACCGCGCCCACCGAGCACCGCGCCATCGTCAACGGCCACTTCGCCGGCGCCGCCCCCGCCGCCTCCCCGCCGATCCTGGGCGTGGTCGGCGGCCTGGTGGAGTGGATCTTCTGCCTGCCCGACCGGATCAGCGTGACCATCTCGGGCGCCGACCGGCTGGTGGAGACCCCGCGCGAGGAGCTGGCCGCGCGCATGTGGGCGGACGTGGCGCGCGCGCTGCAGCTCGGCGACGCGGCTGTTCCCGCCTGGCAGGTGGTGAAGGAGAAGCGCGCCACGTTCGCCGCCACGCCCCGGCAGGACGCCCTGCGCCCCGCCGCGCGCACGCGCTGGCGCAACGTCGCGCTCGCGGGCGACTGGACGGACACCGGGCTGCCCGCGACGCTGGAAGGCGCCGTCCGCTCCGGCTTCCACGCCGCCGACTTGGTCTCCGGCCGCCGGACGCGGTAGACCGGCCCCCCGACTCCGAGCTCCCATGTACGACGCCGAAGCCGCCTTCACCCCCGCCGACGATCCGCGCGCCGTGCTGGACACCGCGGTCGCGCGCGCCACGGCCGGCCTCTTGCGCTGGCAGAAGCCCGACGGCCACTGGGTGTTCGAGCTGGAGGCCGACGCCACGATCCCGGCCGAGTACCTGCTGCTCCGCCGCTATCTGGGGGAGGAGGCCGACCCGGAGCTCGAGCGCCGGATCGCCAACTACCTCCGCCGCATCCAGGGCGCGCACGGCGGCTGGCCCCTGTTCCACGAGGGCGCCTTCGACATCTCCGCGACGGTGAAGGCCTACTTCGCCCTGCGCTACGCGGGCGACGCGCCGGAGGCGCCGCACATGCTCCGGGCCCGGGCGGCGGTGCTCGCGCACGGCGGCGCGGCGGCGGCGAACGTGTTCACGCGCATCCAGCTGGCGCTGTTCGCCATCGCTCCCCCGGGGCGCAGGCCCTGGTCCGACATCCCCACCATGCCGCCCGAGCTGATCCTGCTGCCCCGGTGGTTCCCGATCCACCTGTCGAAGATGAGCTACTGGGCGCGCACGGTGATCGCCCCGCTGCTGGTGCTCGGCGCGCTCCAGCCGGTCAGCCGGGACACCTCGGTGCGCCTGGACGAACTCTACCTGCCGGCCGGCGCCCGGCCGCCGAGGAGGAGGACGCACCAGAAGCCGGCCTGGAAGCTCGGCTTCGACGCGCTCGACGCCGTGCTCAAGGCGGTGGACGGCCTGTGGCCCCGGCGCCTGCGGGCCCGCGCCCTGGAGCGCTGCCGCACCTGGGTGACCGAGCGGCTGAACGGCGAGGACGGGCTCGGCGCCATCTATCCCGCCATGGCCAACAGCGTCATGATGTTCGACGCGCTCGGCTATGCGCCCAACCATCCCGATCGCGCCATCGCGCGCCGGTCGGTGGCCAGGCTCGTGGTGCAGGCTCCCGAGGACGGGCGTCCTGACGAGGTCTACTGCCAGCCCTGCGTGTCGCCGGTGTGGGACACCGCGCTCGCGGCCCACGCGCTGATGGAGGCGGGCGGGGGCGCGGCGGAGGCGGCGGCGGTGAAGGGCATCGCCTGGCTCAAGCCGCTGCAGGTGCTCGACGTGAAGGGCGACTGGGCCGAGGCGAGGCCCGACGTGCGCCCGGGCGGCTGGGCCTTCCAGTACCGCAACGACCACTATCCCGACCTGGATGACACCGCCGTAGTGGTGATGGCGATGGACCGCGCCCGCGAGCGCCTCCGCGCCGGCGGCTACGACGAGGCGATCGCCCGCGGCGAGGCCTGGACGGTGGGGCTGCAGTCGCGCAACGGCGGCTTCGGCGCGTTCGACGCCGACAACACGCACCACTACCTGAACAACATCCCCTTCGCCGACCACGGCGCCCTCCTGGACCCGCCGACCGAGGACGTGACCGGACGGGTCGTCTCGATGATGGCGCAGTTGGGCGAGCCGGCCGACAGCCCGCGCCTGCGCGCCGCCTGCAAATACCTGGAAGACACGCAGATGGCGGACGGCAGCTGGTTCGGCCGCTGGGGTGTGAACTATATCTACGGCACGTGGTCGGTGATGTGCGCGCTGAACGCCGCGGGCTACGCGGGCGATCACCCGGCCATGGCGCGCGGGGCGGCGTGGCTGCAGCGCATCCAGAACGCAGACGGCGGCTGGGGCGAGGACTGCGAGAGCTACGCGCTCGACTACACGGGCTACACGCCCCACGCCTCCACCGCCTCCCAGACCGCCTGGGCGCTGCTGGCGCTGATGGCGGCGGGGCTGGCCGACGATCCGGCCGTGGAGCGCGGCGTCGCCTGGCTGCTGGCCCACCAGGGCGAGGACGGCCTGTGGGCGCAGGAGCACTACACGGGCGGCGGCTTTCCCCGCGTCTTCTACCTGCGCTACCACGGCTACCCGAAGGTCTTCCCGTTGTGGGCCGTGGCCCGCTACCGCAACCTGCGGCGCGCCAACTCGCGCGAGGTGGCGTGGGGGATGTGAGCGCCGCCCCTGCCGGCCGGCAGACCGGGCGAGGTCGCGTTCTGGTGGTCTGCGGCGTGGAGCGGGAGGCCCGGGTGGTCGCACCGCTGACAGAGGCCATCCTGATCGCCGGCGGCGACGCGGACGACCTCGAGCGCGGGCTGGGCTGGATGAGGGCGAAGGGGCCCACGGCGGCCGCGCTGAGCTTCGGGCTGGCCGGAGGGCTGGACCCAGAGCTCGCGGTGGGCGACCTCGTCTGCGCCCGCGAGGTGTGGGATGGGGAGCGCGGCTTCCCCACCGACCCGATCTGGACCGCCCGCATCGCGGAAGCGACGGGCGCGACCATCGTCGACCGCATCCTGGGCCGCGATGCGGTCGCCGCCGGGCGGACGATCAAGGCGTCCCTGCACGCCCGGACGGGCGCCGCCGTCGTGGACATGGAGAGCCATCTGCTGGCGCGCTGGGCCTACGAGGACGACACGCCGCTCGCCGTCCTGCGCGCAGTGTCGGACGGCGCGGGCGACACCCTGCCCTCCAGCGCGCTGGCCGGCTTCGGCGGGGCCAGGCCGAAGGTGGGCGCCGTGCTGAGGCGGCTGGCGGTCCGGCCCGGGGAGCTGCCGGCGCTGATCGGCACGGCGCGGCAGGTCGATCGCGGTCTGCGCCGCCTCGCCGCCGCGGTGGCCGACCTCGGGCCCGACCTGGGCGTCTCGACCTAGCCGCGTCCGTTCCCGTACGATCGGGGCGGCGGGGCGAGGAGCCCCTACTCCGCCGCGATCACCGGCGCGGGCTCGCGGGCGCGCTTCTTCTTGGTGATGTCGATGGTCTGGAGCTTGCCCGAGCGGATCTCCTCCAGCTTCTCCTCGACGTGCTTGGAGTAGTTGTTCACCGCCGGCCGCTGGCGAGACAGGTCGATCTCCGGCGCGAACTCGCCCTCCGTCTTCGGGCCGGACAGGGCGACCTTCATCATCTTCAGCGGGTTCTTGAAGGTCTCCTTCACCGCCGAGCCTTCGAAGCCGCAGTGGACCATGCAGTCGGCGCACTTCTCGTAGTTGCCGACGCCGTACTGCTCCCACTCCGTGCCCTCCATCAGCTCCTTGTAGGAGCCGACGTAGCCCTCGCCGAGGAGGTAGCAGGGCTTCTGCCAGCCGAAGACTGTGCGCAGCGGCATGGACCAGGGCGTGCACCCGAATGTCTCGTTACCAGCCAGGAAGTTCAGGAACAGATCGCTCTGGGTGAACTCCCACTTCTTGTTCTTGGGCCGCTTCTTGTTCTCGGCGAAGAACTCGCGGAAGAAGGTCTTGGTCTTCTGGCGATTGAGGAAGTGCGCCTGGTCGGGCGCGCGCTCGTAGGCGTAGCCAGGCGACAGGGTGGTGCCCACGCCCAGGGACTTCATCTCGTCCATGAAGGCGGCCATCCGCTGCGGGTCGGCGCCGTCGAACAGGGTGCAGTTGATCTGCACGCGGAAGCCCTTGGACTTGGCGAGCTTGATCGCTTCCACCGCCTTGTCGAACACCCCGTCCTGGCAGACGGCGTGGTCGTGCATGGCCTGGTCGCCGTCGAGGTGGATCGACCAGCTGAAATACTTGTTCGGCTTGTACTTGTCGATCTGCTTCATCAGCAGCAGGGCGTTGGTGCAGACGATGGTCACCTTCTTGCGGGCCACCGCGCCCTCCACGATCCGCGGCAGGTCCTTGTGCAACAGCGGCTCGCCGCCGGCGATCACCACGCCCGGGGCGCCGCACTCGTCGATCGCCTCCATGCACTGCTCGTAGGAGAGGCGCTGGTTCAGGATCTCGTCGGGATAGTCGATCTTGCCGCAACCGGCGCAGGCCAGGTTGCAGCGGAACAGCGGCTCCAGCATCAGCACGAGCGGATACTTCTCCACCCCGGCCAGGTGCTTGCCGAGGACGTATTTGCCGACCGTGACGGTCTGCGTCAGCGAGATGCTCATCGGGTGTCCTTAAGCCGCGGCTTCTGCGGGCGCGACGGGCCGGTCGGCGGCGCGCGCCTCGGGCCGCAGGGGCCCGGGAAGCCGGAATTCGATGTTCTCCGAGATGCCGTTCATCTGCGTGACCACGACCTCGTCGTCGAGCTTCCGCAGGGCGTCGATGACCGACAGGATCAGCTCCTCGGGCGCCGAGGCGCCCGCGGTCAGGCCCACCACCCGGTGGCCGGCGATCCAGGCCGCGTCCACCTGGCTGCCGTCGGCGACGAGGTAGGAGGGAACGCCCACCTCCTTGCCGATCTCCACCAGCCGGTTCGAGTTGCTGCTGTTCGTCGCGCCCACGACCAGGATCACGTCGGCCACCTGCGCCAGGTCGCGCACGGCGGTTTGGCGGTTCTGGGTGGCGTAGCAGATGTCGTTCACGTCCGGCCCCGTCAGGTCGGGAAAGCGCGTGGCCAGGGCGGCGATCACGCTGCGCGTATCGTCCACGGAGAGCGTGGTCTGCGTGATGTAGGCCACCGGCGTCTCCACCGGGATGTCCAGCGCCGCCACGTCGGCCTCGGTGGCCACCAGGTGCACGGGCGCGTCGATCTGGCCGACGGTGCCCTCCACTTCGGGGTGGCCGGCGTGGCCGATCAGCACAAGGGTGCGCCCGCGGGAGACGTACTTGCGCCCCTGGGCGTGCACCTTGGAGACCAGCGGGCAGGTGGCGTCCATCACCGGCAGCTCGCGCGCCTTCGCCGCGTCCACCACCGAGCGGGCCACGCCGTGGGCGCTGAACACCGTGACCGCGCCGCGCGGCACCTGGTGCAGCTCCTCCACGAACACCGCGCCCTTGTTCCGAAGAGTGTCGACGACATGCTTGTTGTGGACGATCTCGTGCCGCACGTAGACGGGGGCGCCGAACTTCTCGAGCGACTTCTCCACGATCTCGATGGCGCGCACCACGCCCGCGCAGAACCCGCGGGGCTGCGCCAGAACCACCTTGAGCATGGAGACTCCCGACCGGCGACAGACGCTCCGGCGGGCGGCGCGGGGCCTCCACCGGAGTCGGCAAGCTAATGCCTCCCGTCCTGTTACGGAAGACACACGCCCGGGCCAAAGCGCCGCGCGGGCGATGGACAAGGCGCAGGGGCCGACGCTAACCCCGGGCCATGGCCGCTCCGACCGACGCCCCCGCCCGCGACTTCGCCGCCCTGGACGCCGCCCTCAAGGCGCGCGCGGCCGAGGTGGACGCGATCCTGGAGGCCGTGCTGCCCCGCCCCGAAAGCCTGCATGCGCGCGTGGCGGAGTCGATGCGCTACGCCGTGCAGGCGGGGGGCAAGCGGCTGCGGCCGTTCCTGGTGCTGGAGGGCGCGCGCCTGTTCGGCGTGCAGGGTCCAGGGCCGCAGCGCACAGCCGCCGCCATCGAGATGCTGCATACCTACAGCCTCGTGCACGACGACCTGCCCTGCATGGACGACGACGACCTTCGCCGCGGCCGGCCCACCACCCACAGGGCGTTCGACGAGGCCACCGCCGTGCTCGCCGGCGACGCCCTCCTGACGCTGAGCTTCGGCGTGCTGGCGGACGCGGCCACCCACGCCTCTGCCGAGGTGCGCACGCGGCTGATCGCGCGGCTGGCGACGGCAGGCGGGTCGGAGGGCATGATCGGCGGGCAGATGGTCGACATGCTGGCGCCCGGGCGGAACTACGGCGCCGACGAGGTCGCGCGGCTGCAGCGCATGAAGACCGGGGCGCTGTTCGGGTTCTCCGCCGAGGCCGGGGCGATCCTGGCGGAGGCCGGCGACGCGGCGGAGGGCCGCATGCGCGCCTACGCCGACGACTTCGGCTTCGCCTTCCAGATCGCCGACGACCTGATCGACGCCCTGGGCGACGCCACGACGGCGGGCAAGGCCGTCGGCAAGGACGCCGAGCAGGGCAAGGCCACCCTGGTCTCGCTCTGGGGCGTCGATCGCGCCCGGGCGGAGGCGCGGCGGCTGGCGGAGCGCGCGGCCGACACCCTGTCCGGCTTCGGGCCAGAAGCGGATCCGTTGCGCGCCCTGCCGTTCATGTTGCTGGACCGCACGGCCTAGCCTCGCAACGGCCACGTTCAAGGCGCGTTCAGGCGGCGAGCCCCAAGGACCTCCGCATGCGCCCGACCGCCCTCGCCGCCCTGCTCGCCGCCTCGCTGGCGGCGCCCGCTTTCGCCCCCTCCGTGGCTTGGGCCGCCGACCCCGCGCAGGATCGCGTGGAGGCGTTCAACAACGCGCTTCTGGAGGCCATGAAGGCCGGCAAGGGCGCGGGCGTGGAGGGCCGGGCCAGGCGCCTCCAGCCGGCGGTGGACGCCGCCTTCGACATCCCGCTGATGACCCGCGTGGCGGTGGGCGCGGACTGGGCCAAGATCGCCCCCGCCGACCAGGGCCGGCTTACCCGCGCCTTCGGCCGCGTGGCCGCGCTGAACTGGGCCAAGAACTTCGACACCTACGAGGGCGAACGCTTCCAGGTGGGCGGCGTCGACCAGCGCGGGCCGGACAAGCTGGTGCGCAACCAGATCCTGCCGAAGCGGGGCGCTCCGACGAACATCAACTACCGCCTGCGCCAGACGAGCGGCGGAGACTGGAAGATCGTGGACGTCTTCTACAACGGCGCGATCAGCTCCATCGCGACCCAGCGCTCAGATTTCGCCACCGCGCTGAAGGCGGGCGGCGCGGCCGCGCTCCTGAAGAAGCTCGACGATCAAGCCGACCGGCTGGCCAAGGGCGGCTAGGCCTTCAGCTCGGGTTTCGGCGCCCCGAGCAGCGCCGGCTCGAAGATCAGCGCGGCCACGAGCGTCCACACCAGCGAGATCATCAGCAGCCAGCCCATGCTGGCCGTGCCCGGGTGGCTGGAGAACACCAGCGCGCCGAACGCCACGCCCGTGGTCAGCGCGCTGAACAGCACCGCGCGCGCCAGGCTCGACTGCAGCAGGTCGCCCGCGCCCTGCCTCCACGCCATCACGAAGTAGATGTGGAATGCCACGCCCACCCCGACCAGCAGCGGGAAGGCGATGATGTTGGCGAAGTTGATCGGCAGGCGCAGCACCACGCAGGTGAGCAGCGTCAGGAAGATCGACAGCACCACGGGCGCCAGCGTGAACAGCACCTCCCTGAGGTTGCGCAGCGCCAGGAACAGCAGGCCGCAGATGAGCGCAAAGCTGAGCAAGCCCGCGGTCACGAAAGCCTTGCTGACGGTCGCCCCCGCCTCCTGGATGGAGATCGGCGCACCCGAGGCCTGCGGCGCCACGGCCCGCACCGCGCGGGAGAAGCGCACCAGGTTGGCGTTGTCGTTGCTGTCCCCCCTGGGGAAGACCTGGACCCGGGCACGGCCGTCCGCCGCCACCCAGTCGGCGTGCAGGTCGGCGGGCAGGGTCTCCAGCGTCACGGGGGCGGCGAGCAGAAGCTGGCGCACCTGATCCAGCATGACGTTCAGCGGCCTGACCACCGCCTCGGCCGCGGCGGCGCGGCGCTCGGGCGGCCCGGCGGCTAGGCGGGCCATGGCGTCGGCCAGCCGTTTCGCCTGCGCGCCGTCCGGCCGGGCGGCGATCCGACCCAGCGCCAGCGCGGCCCCGCTCAGGGCGGCGGCCGCCTCCGCGTCCGACGGCGGCGGCTGGACGTCGAAGGGGTTCAGCGTGGGGTCGAGCAGCAGCTGCGCGTCGGCCACCAGCGCCAGCTTGGCCGCCTGGTCGTCCGGCACGAAGCTGGTCAGCGTGATCGCCTGCTCCACCTGCGGCAGGGCGGACAGCCGCCTCGCCAGCGCCTCGGCGGCCTGCGGCGAGGGGGCGAGCGCGTCCACCGTGTTCAGCGTCTGCGCGGGGTCGCGCGTCAGGTCGGCGAAGGTGGCCATCGCCTCGCCGCGGGGATTTCGCAGGTGGAAGGGGTTGAAGTCGAACCGCACGAACGGCAGCCCGGCGACCGACAGCACGCTCGCCCCCACGAAGGCGCCCAGCACCAGCCGGCGGCGCTCGTGCAGGAAGCGGTCGAGCGGGGCCATGGCGCGCGAGCCCACCTCCCGCCCCTGGTCCGGCGGGTTCAGCACCACCAGCAGCGCCGGCAGCAGCGTCACGTTGAGCAGCAGCCCCACCACCATGCCCAGGCCGGCGATCACGCCCAGCTCGCTCACCCCCACGTAGCTGGTCGGCAGGAAGGCGAGGAAGCCCAGCGTCACCGCCGCCGCCGCCAGCGCCAGGGAGGCGCCGATGCCGGCCGCCGCCCGGGCGAGCGCCTTGCGCACGTCGGGCTCGTCCAGCCGCTCGGCCCGGAACCGCACCCCGATCTGGATGCCGAAGTCGATGCCGAGGCCCACGAACAGCGGGATGAAGGCCACGGAGATCAGGTTGAACCGCCCCACCGTGGCCAAGCCCACCGCCGCGGTGACCACCAGCCCGACGAGCGTCGTCACCAGGATGGCGATCATGATCCGCACCGAGCGCACCGCCAGCCACAGCATGGAGAGCACGCCCAGCAGCATGGCGCCCGTCACCAGCCACACCTTGTCTGACAGCGAGGCGAACTCCTCGTCGGACAGGGGCACCGAGCCTGTCACGCGAACGCTCTGGCCATGCGCGGCGTCCAGGCCCAGCGACTTCGCCGCGCCATGGATCGCCTCGGTGGCGGCCGCGCCGGGCTCCAGGTCGCCGTAGTCGAGCGCCGCCTGCACCAGGATGAAGCGACGGCTCGGCGCCGCCGGCGCGCCCTGCCCGTTCACCAGGGCCTGCCAGGAGAAGAAGGCCGGCTTGTCGTCGGCGGCGGCCTCCAGCGCGTCGGCGAGCTTGCCGATGGGTGCGTTCACCTCGGCCAGCGACGTCTCCCCGCGCTCGACCCCCTGGGCCAGGGTGGAGAAGGCGCCCGCGACGCCCCGCAGGCTGGGGTCGGCGGCCAGCGGCCCCAGGAACGGCTGCGCGCGCACCAGCCCCTCGGTGGTGGCCCGCACCTCATCGGTGGAGCGCAGCAGCAGGCCCTCGCGGGCGAAGAACGGGCCGCCGTCCGGCCTGCGCACGCTGCGGACATGCGCCTTGTCGGCCGAGAGCCTGGCGGCCAGGCGCGAGGCGGCGTCCTCGGCCAGCTCCGGCGTCCTGCCGTCGACCACGACGACGGTGAGGTCGTTCTGCTGCGGGAAGGCGGCGGAGAGCCGCGCCTCGTCCTGCCGCCACCGGACCTTGGGCGAGATCAGCGCGGCCGAGTCGGTGGTGATGGCGAAGTGCGTCGCCGCGTAGGCCAGGGCGGCGGCCGCCAGCACCAGGCCCGTCGCCACCGTCAGCCAGGCGCGCGCGGCCGCGAACGTCACCAGGCGCGTCACCCAAGCCTTCAGCATCGATCCCCCGCTCCGGCGTGTCGCGGGGATAGCCGATGGCCGCCTCTGGGGCGAGACGGTGCGGGGCCGGGAACCCGCGCCCGCGGTCACGCTTGAACACGCGATGGCCGAGAAGCTCGCCGCCTACCGCGCCAAGCGCGACCCGAAGGCCACCGCCGAGCCCTTCGGTGAGGGCGCCGTGCTCCCCTCCGAGCGCCTGCGCTTCGTGGTGCAGAAGCACGACGCGACCCGCCTGCACTACGACTTCCGGCTGGAGCACGAGGGGGTGATGCTCTCCTGGGCCGTCACCCGCGGCCCCTCGCGCGACCCCGCCGACAAGCGGCTGGCGGTGGAGGTGGAGCCGCACCCGCTCGACTACGGCGACTTCGAGGGCACGATCCCCCAGGGACAGTACGGCGGCGGCACGGTGATGCTGTGGGACCGCGGCTACTGGGCGCCCGAGGGTATGACCGTCGAGGAGGGCCTGGCGAAGGGCGACCTCAAGTTCGTCGTCGAGGGCGAGCGCATGCACGGCGGCTGGGTGCTGGTGCGCATGGCGCACGACCGGAACGCCAAGCCCGGCAAGAAGGGGCGGACCAACTGGCTGCTGATCAAGCACCGCGACGGGACGGAGCACCCGGGAGACGCCGACGCGCTCCTCACCGAGAACGCCAGCTCCGTGGCCAGCGGCCGCA
Organism: uncultured Caulobacteraceae bacterium; assembly: GCA_964244065.1. Classification (GTDB taxonomy): domain Bacteria; phylum Pseudomonadota; class Alphaproteobacteria; order Caulobacterales; family Caulobacteraceae; genus JASLDZ01. The sequence continues at coordinate 594,183 of CAXTHH010000001.1, forward strand.
GCATGGAGGAGATCGCCGCCGGCGCGGGCGAGGGGCCGAGCCGCTTCATCACCGCCGAGGCCAAGGGGAGGCGCGCGGCCGCCAAGCGCGTGTGGAACTCCAACAGGGGTGATCCGGAGGCGAGCGCGGAGGCCGTCGCCGGGGCGCCGGCGCCCGCGCCCAAGCGCCCACGCAAGCCGCATGCGGCGAAGGCGGCTGCGGCCCCGGCCACGCCCGAGTTCATCCCGCCCCAGCTCGCGCGGAGCGTGGACCGCCCGCCCTCCGGCCCCGGCTGGGCGCACGAGATCAAGTTCGACGGCTACCGGCTCATCCTGCGCGTGGCGGGCGGCGCCTGCGTGGTGCGCACGCGCAGCGGCCTGGACTGGACGCACCGTTTCGCGGAGCTCGCCGCCGAGGCGGCCGCCGCCCTGCCGAACGGCCTCTACGACGGCGAGGCCGTGATGCTCGACGACGCCGGCGCGCCCGACTTCCCCGCCCTGCAGGCGGCGCTGCAGGACGGGCGCACGGGCGAGATCGTGTTCTTCGCCTTCGACCTGCTGTTCGCGGGGGCTGAGGACCTGCGCGAGCGGCCGTTGTCCGAGCGGAAGGCGCGGCTGAAGCCGCTTCTCGCCTCGGCGCCGCATCGCCTGCGGTTCGTCGAGCATTTCGAGACGGGCGGCGACGCGGTGCTCTCCTCCGCCTGCGCCATGCACCTGGAGGGGATCGTCTCCAAGCGGCTCGACGCGCCCTACCGCTCGGGCCGCGGCGCGGACACCTGGGTCAAGGCCAAGTGCCGCGGCGGGCAGGAGGTTGTGGTGGCGGGCTGGGTCAGCGAGGGCGCCAAGGCGTTCCGCTCGCTGATCGCCGGCGTGCACCGGGAAGGGCGGCTGGTGCACGTGGGCCGGATCGGCACCGGCTTCGCCCAGCCGGTGGTCGCGCGCCTGCTGCCGCGCCTGCGGGAGCTGGAGACCGACAGCTCGCCGTTCCATCCCAAGGACACGCCCCGCGCCGCGGGCATCCACTGGATCCGGCCGGAGCTGGTGGCCGAGATCCAGTCCGCCGGCTGGACGGGCGCGGGCCACCTGCGCCAGGCCAGCTTCAAGGGCCTGCGCGAGGACAAGCCCGCCGCCGAGGTGGTGCAGGAGACGCCCGCGCCGGTCGGAGAGGTCGCCGACGCCGCCAGGCCGCCCCCTGCGCCGCGCCGCGCCCACGGCTCGGCCGCCGTCATGGGGGTGGCCATCTCCAACCCCGACAAGGCGCTGTGGCCGGCCGACGAGGCCGGTCCGCCGCTGACGAAGCTCGATCTCGCCCGCTACTTCGAGGCTGTGGGCCCCGCCATGCTGCCCCACCTCGCGGGCCGTCCCGCCTCGCTGATCCGGCTGCCGGACGGGGTGGGCGGCGAGACCTTCTTCCAGCGCCATGCCATGCCCGGCACCTCCGCCCTGCTCACCTTGGCCGAGGTGCGCGGAGACAAGAAGCCCTACCTGCAGATCGACCGGGTCGAGGCGCTGGCGGCTGTCGCCCAGACCGCGGGCGTGGAGGTCCACCCGTGGAACTGCGCGCCGGACCGCTATGAGGTCGCCGGTCGCTTCGTCTTCGACCTCGACCCCGCCCCGGACGTCTCGTTCGAGACGGTGATCGCGGCGGCCAAGGAGATCGCCGACCGCCTGCGCACGCTGGGGCTCGAGCCCTTCTGCAAGACGACCGGCGGCAAGGGCCTCCACGTGGTCACCCCGCTCGACGCCGCCGGGAAGAAGGGCGTGGAATGGGCCGAGGCCAAGGCCTTCGCCCGCGGCGTGTGCGAGCGCATGGCCGGAGACAGCCCCGACCGCTACCTGGTGAATATGAGCAAGGCCAAGCGCGTCGGGAGGATCTTCCTCGACTACCTGCGCAACGATCGCCTCTCCACCGCCGTCGCCCCGTTCTCCCCGCGCGGCCGCCCGGGCGCGCCGGTCAGCTGGCCCGTGCCCTGGTCGCAGGTGAAGACGGGGCTCGACCCCTCAGCCTTCACCGTGCGCACCGCGCCCAAGCTGCTGGCCCGCGCCAAGGGCTGGGAGGGCTACGACGAGGCCGCCCGCCCGCTGCGCCCCGCGATGAAGGCGCTGGCCAAGGGCGGCGCGTGACGCGGAACGACCTGCGCACAGGGCGCCGACGCCGCCCCGCGTCGTGGCGCGGCGTCAGCCGCGGATGACGGCCGTTCCGGCGTAGACGGCTTGGTCGCCCAGCATCTCCTCGATGCGCAGCAGCTGGTTGTACTTGGCCAAGCGGTCGGAGCGGGCGAGCGAGCCGGTCTTGATCTGCCCGCAGTTGGTGGCCACGGCCAGGTCGGCGATGGTGGCGTCCTCGGTCTCGCCCGAGCGGTGGCTCATCACGCTGGTGTAGCCGGCGCGGGTGGCCAGATCGACGGCGTCCAGCGTCTCGCTGAGCGTACCGATCTGGTTGACCTTGATCAGGATGGAGTTGGCCAGGCCGCGCTCGATGCCTTCGGCCAGGCGCTCCGGGTTGGTCACGAACAGGTCGTCGCCCACCAGCTGCAGCCGGTCGCCCAGCCGTTCGGTCAGCGCGGCCCAGCCCTCGAAGTCGTCCTCCGAGGCGCCGTCCTCGATCGAGCAGATGGGGAAGGCGTCGGCGAGCCCGGCGAGGTAGTCGGCCATGCCGGCGGCGTCGAGCGTCTTGCCCTCGCCCTCCAGGGCGTAGCGGCCGTCCTTGAAGAACTCGGTGGCCGCCACGTCCAGCGCCAGCCAGAAGTCCTCGCCGGCCTTGTAGCCGGCCCCCGCCCCCGCCTTGACGATGAACTCGAGCGCGGCCTGGGCGGAGGACAGGTTCGGGGCGAAGCCGCCCTCGTCGCCGACATTGGTGTTGTGCCCCGCCGCCTTCAGGCCGGCCTTCAGGCTGTGGAAGATCTCCGCGCCCATGCGCAGGGCGTCGGAGAAGCTGTCCGCGCCCGCGGGCACGATCATGAACTCCTGAATGTCGATCGGATTGTCGGCGTGGGCGCCGCCGTTGATGATGTTCATCAGCGGCACGGGCAGCACCCGGGCGGAGACCCCGCCCACGTATTTATAGAGCGGCTGGTTGGCCGAGATGGCGCTCGCCTTGGCGGCGGCCAGACTGACGCCGAGGATCGCGTTGGCGCCCAGGCGCTCCTTGTTGTCCGTGCCGTCCAGCTGGATCAGGGTCGAGTCGAGCCGCCGCTGCTCGGAGGCCTCGAAGCCGGATAGGGCGTCGAAGATCTCGCCGTTCACCGCGTCCACGGCCTGCAGCACGCCCTTGCCGCCATAGCGCCCGCGGTCGCCGTCGCGCTTCTCGATCGCCTCGTGCGCGCCGGTGGAGGCGCCCGAGGGCACGGCGGCGCGGCCGAAGGCGCCGTCCTCCAGCGTGACGTCCACCTCCACGGTCGGATTGCCCCGGCTGTCCAGGATCTCGCGGGCGGTGATGTCGACGATCTCGGCCACGTGTGCGGGCTCCGTATGCGAAAAGGGCGCGCGAGCCTTAGCCCACGCGCCCTCCCGTTAGGAACCCTGTGCGCGCCGGATCAGCAGCGCGTACGGCTCTTGGCGATCTGGTGGCCCGCCACTGCGCCAACGCCGGCGCCCACGAGGCCGCCCAGCACGTCGCCGCCGATCAGCGCGCCCGATGCGCCGCCGACCAGGGCGCCGGCCACCGTGCCCTTGTTGCCGTCCGAGCGACGCTCGGCGTAGCAGTTGCGGTTGTACGAGCTGCGGCGCGCGCTGGCGCGGCGACGCTCGACCTGCCGCTCATAGCGCGGGTTGTCGTAGCGGGACTGGGCGACGGCGAAGGCCGGCGCCACGGCGGTGGACGTCAGGACGGTGGCGAATACGCCGACGGCGGTCGCGAACTTGCGCATGGAGATCTCCTCAAGCTTCGCCGTAAGGAACGACGATCGAGGGGAAAGGTTCGCAGGCGCGGCCTGAACCGCGCCTGAACCGGCACGCGACCCTCGCCTCAGTCCTCAGAAGGCGTCAGCACTTGGCGCCCGCGGTACATGCCCGTCTTCAGGTCCACGTGGTGCGGGCGGCGCAGCTCGCCCGTATCCTTGTCCTCGACATAGCTGTTCGGCGCGAGGGCGTGGTGGCTGCGGCGCATGTTGCGGCGCGAGGGAGAGGTTTTTCGCTTGGGAACGGCCATGAGCCTCGTCCTACTTGGGGCCGAGCGCTCAGCCGGCCGAACACAGATACGGCGACCCGCGGAGGCGGATCGCCGAAAGAGGCGGGCTTATGCCGCAAACGGCCTCGCCCGACAAGGCCGTCAGCGCGCGCCGACGGCCGGCGAGCCCGCCGGCGCGGCCGCCGCACCCGCGCTCCCGCCGCCTGTCAGGGTTCCCGCGACCGGGGCGACGCCGGCCTTGGCCGGGGCCGTCCTCGGCGCGGTCGTCCGCCAGACCACCGCGACGACCACGACCACAAGCAGGACGACAGCGAACCACCAGAACGAGTTGCCCGAGCGCCGGTGCGGTCCCGCCGATCCGCCGTCCCGATGTCCGCCCTGCGTCATGCGGCCCGCGGAGGTGTCGTCGTCATCGTCGCGGAAGCTCATGCGACGCGAACCTGCGGTGTCGCCCCAGGTTCCGGGGGCGTCACAAGGCGGCCTGAAACCGGGCGAGCATCATGTCCTGCACGGCGGTCAGGTTGCGCTCCAGGGCGGCCAGATGCGCGGCGGGATCGGGCGTGCACTCCACCCGGTGGGACTGGTGGAGGCCCACGCCCCCGCCGGCGCCGGCCATCGCCCCCAGCACGCCGCCGACGAACAAGGCCTTGGAGGCCAGGTTCGACGCCGTGCCTCCGGCCCCGTCGGCGATCCTCGCCCGGCCCTCCAGCAGATCCTCCTCGAACAGCAGGTCGTCCTTGATCCGCACGGCCGCCGGCTTGCGGTAGTCGTACGCGCTCCGGCCGGGCACGGTGACCAGAAGCTCGGTGCCCAGTCCCTGCACCACGAGCTGCGGCTCGCCGATCATGCTGGAGGCCGTGCGGAAGGCGGCGAACGCCTTGCTGGACCGGTGCACATCGCGCAACCCCACCACCATGCGCACGCGCATCACCGCCGCCCCGGTCTCGAAGGCCAGGGCGGCCTCGCCCATCTGGGCGTTGCTGAAGGCCCAGCCCATGGCGCCCGAGCCCAGGTGCAGGTCGCCGGGCAGGAAGTAGTAGGGCGTCGCGCCGGCGGTGAAGATGCGCATCCGGCCCATGTCGGTCTTGACGAGCTCCCCGGCGGGCCGCGCCGCCTTCTGGAGCTTGGCGCCGGCGGTCGCCCCGTTCAGCGCCTCCCAACCCGACACGGCGAGGCCCTGCGCCTCCAGCCCCGACCTGAAGCGCGCGTAGAGCTTGTCCGTGAGCGCCTGCCGCTCCGCGTCCGCCAGCGGCGTCACCGCATAGTCCATCTTGACGTTGTCGCGCTTGCTCCCCGCCAGCCCCTGGCTGAGCTCCACGAACTCGACCTGGAACTGCGCGACGACGACCTTGCTGAGGCCTTTCAGCTGGCCGAGGTCCTGCACCGTCGTGTGAACCGCCGCGTCCGCGGCGCCGCGGGCGGCGAACGGAGTCGCCGCCGGTCCCCTCGGCCCGAACAGCTGGGCCTGCGCCCCGCCCGCCCCCGACCCGGCCAGCACGGTCGCCAGCACCAGGGCGCGCACGCCCCCGCCCATCGTCTTCATGATCGCCCCCCGGCGCCTCGTTCCCGGGAGAGGGTTAACGCCGCCGCCGCCTCCGGCGCCCGCGCCGAATCGTCGCGTCAGACGAGTCGGGAGCGCTCCCGCGCCGCGCCGATGAAGCTGGCGAACAGCGGATGCGGGGCGAACGGGCGGCTCTTCAGCTCGGGGTGGAACTGCACGCCCACGAACCAGGGGTGGTCGTCGCGCTCCACGATCTCGGGCAGCACCCCGTCGGGGGAGAGGCCGGAGAAGCGCAGGCCTGTCGCTTCGATCGCGTCGCGGTAGCCGATGTTCACCTCGTAGCGGTGGCGGTGCCGTTCGCGGATGGCCTCCCCGCCGTAGATCTCCGCCACGCGCGAGCCAGGCGCCAGGGCGGCGTCGTAGGCGCCGAGCCGCATGGTGCCGCCGAGGTCGGCCCCCTCCCCGCGCGTCTCGCGCATGTTTCCCCGCGTCCATTCGGTCATGAGGCCGACGACCGGCTCGGGCGTAGGCCCGAACTCGGTGGAGGAGGCCCCCTCGACGCCCGCGAGGTTCCGCGCCGCCTCGATCACCGCCATTTGCATGCCGAAGCAGATGCCGAAGTAGGGGACCCGGCGCTCACGGGCGAACTGCACCGCGCGGATCTTGCCCTCCGCCCCGCGCTCGCCGAAGCCGCCGGGCACCAGCACGCCGCACACGTTCTCCAGCCGCGACAGGTCGGGGGCGTGCTCGCCCTCGAACACGGCGCTGTCCACCCAGTCGATGTTCACGCGCACGTTGTTGGCCACCCCGCCGTGGACCAGAGCCTCGATCAGCGACTTGTAGGCGTCCTTCAGCACCACGTACTTGCCGACCACCGCGATGGTGACCTCCCCGTCCGGGTGCTCCAGACGGTGGGCGATGGTGGTCCAGCGCGCGAGGTCGGGCGCGGGGGCGTCGGCTATGCCGAAGTGGGCCAGCACCTCCGCGTCCAGCCCCTCGGCATGGTAGTTCAGCGGCACGGCGTAGATGCTGGCGCTGTCCCGCGCCTCGATCACCGCCGAGGCGCGGACGTTGCAGAACAGGCCGATCTTGCGCTTCTCCTCAGGAGGGATCGGCTGCTCGCAGCGGCAGAGCAGGATGTCGGGCTGGATGCCGATGGACCGCAGCTCCTTCACCGAGTGCTGCGTCGGCTTGGTCTTCATCTCGCCGGCGGTCTTGATGAAGGGCAAGAGCGTCAGGTGCACGAAGCAGGCGTGGCCGCGGGGCAGCTCCTGGCCGAGCTGGCGGATGGCCTCGAAGAAGGGCAGGCCCTCGATGTCGCCCACCGTGCCGCCGATCTCGATGAGCACGAAGTCGGCCTCGCGCCCCTCCTCGTCCACGGCGGGCTTGAGGCAGAACGCTTTGATCTCGTTGGTGACGTGGGGGATGACCTGCACGGTGGCGCCCAGGTAGTCGCCCCGCCGCTCCTTCTCGATGATGGTCTGATAGATACGGCCGGTGGTGATGTTGTCCGCCTGCGTGGCCGACACGCCCGTGAACCGCTCGTAGTGGCCGAGGTCGAGGTCGGTCTCCGCCCCGTCGTCGGTCACGAACACCTCCCCGTGCTGGTAGGGGCTCATCGTGCCGGGGTCGACGTTCAGGTAGGGGTCGAGCTTGCGCAGGCGCACGCGATAGCCGCGCGCCTGCAGCAGCGCGCCGAGGGCGGCGGACGCGAGACCTTTTCCGAGCGAAGAGACCACGCCGCCGGTGATGAAGATGTACCGGGCCATGGGCGGCCACCCTAGCCAGCGACGCCCGGCCGCGCGACCCGATTCGGCCCCGCGGCTGTGGACGATGCCTCAGTTCGGCTTGGGCGCGGGCGCGTCCGTCGTCGGCGTGCCGCCCACGGTCGCGGCCACGGGGTCGGTCGGGCCCGTGTTGGTGGCCGGCGGCGTCTGGGTGCGCGAGGCGCCGCGGGCGGGGGCGACGGTGACGCTCGGCGCGGGGGGCTGCGGAGCGGCGGCGGGTGGGGCGGAACGGGTGGCGGGGCGCAGCGTGACCGCGCCAGGCGCGGCGGTGGCGGGCTGGGCGGCGGGGGCGGCCGTCGCAGGAGCCACGTTCACCGTGGGGGGCGGCGGGCCGAAGCCGTCGTCGGCGGGCGGAGCCGCGGGCGCGCCGGGCTGGGCGCCGGGCGCCGTGGCGGGCGGCGCGGTCGGGCGCAGGGCGTCGCTGCTCAGCGGCGCGATCTTCAGCCGGTCCACCACCGAGGCGCCCTTGCTCAGGCGGCCCTGCAGGATCGTCATCACCAGGCACATGGCGAACAGCAGCGAACCCAGGATCCAGGTCATCCGCGTTAGCAGGTCGCCCGCCCCCCGCGCCGTCATGAAGCCGGACGGCCCGCCGCCCATGCCGAGCGCCCCGCCCTCCGACCGCTGGAGCAGGACCACGCCCGCGAGCGCGATGCAGATCAGGATGACGAAGGCGAGCAGGATGCCGAGGAGCATGGAAGGTCCGAGGAGTGCGGGGCGGCGCAGACGAGCGACCTCGCCCGGGAGCGAGCGCGGGCAGATAGCATCGCCGCGGCGGGATCGCCAGCGAGGGCGACCTCGCCCCCCTCCACCTGCCCGTCGCCCTCGGACTTGATCCGAGGGCCTAGCGCCCCGCGGCTCCACGGCGAAGGCGGCGCACGACCGACGCCCGGTCCTCGGGTCACGCCCGAGGACGACGGAGGTGCGATCTCAGCCCGCGGCGCGGACGATGGCCAGGAAGTCCGCCGCCTTGAGCGAAGCGCCGCCCACCAGGGCGCCGTCGACGCCGTCGGCGTGCAGGAGCTCCGCGGCGTTGGCCGGCTTCACCGAGCCGCCGTAGAGGATGGGGATCTCCCCCGCGCCCACCGCGTCCTTCAGCCCGGCCCGCAGGGCGCCATGCATGGCCGAGACCTCGTCCACGGTGGGCGTCTCGCCGGTGCCGATGGCCCAGACGGGCTCGTAGGCCAGGGCGAAGTTGCGGCCGGAGAGCTCCTCGGGCAGCGACTCGGCGAGCTGACCGCGCACCACCAGCTCCGCCCGGCCGGCGCGACGCTCGGCCAGGGTCTCGCCCACGCAGACGATCGGCTTGAGCCCCGCGGCCAGCGCCGCGCGCACCTTGTCGGCCACCAGGGCGTCGATCTCGCCGTGGTCGGCGCGGCGCTCGGAGTGCCCGAGGATCACCCAGCGCGCGCCCGAGTCGGCCAGCATGGAGGCGGACAGGTCGCCCGTGTGCGCGCCCGGCGGATGCGGCGACGCGTCCTGCGCGCCGACCTCCACCGCCGAGCCCTCCGCCATCTCGAACGCCGGATGCAGCAGCGTCGCGGGCGGGCACACCACCACCCGGGCGGCCGCCGGCTCGGAGGCAAGCGCGTCGAGCAGGTGGCGGAACTCGGCCAGTTCGGCCCGCAGGCCGTTCATCTTCCAATTGCCGGCGACGATCTTGGGCGAGGTCATGGCGCGTGGTTACGGCCGGGCGCGCGGCCTGTCACCCATCGTCGCCGCCCACGTCGCCAGGCAGGCGCCCGCCTTGCTCCCGTCGCGGCGCGCCCGTATGGGCGAGGGCTTCCGCAGGCCCGCGCGCCCGCCGCCCTGGACAGTCATGCTCGCCCTGATCCGAAGGTTCGCCAAGTCGCCCGCCGCGAGCGTCCTCCTGACGCTGCTGGTGGCCAGCTTCGCCGTGTTCGGCATCTCCGACGTGTTCCGCAACGTGGGCCAGCGCGACGCGGTGGTCAGCGCGGGCGGGCGCACGGTGGGCGCGATGCAGTTCCGCACCATGTTCGACCGTTACCTGCAGGGCCTGGCCCAGCAGAACGGCGGCCAGCCGCCCACCATCGCCGAGGCCGCCGCCCAGGGCGCCGACGCCCGTGCGCTGCAGGAGGTGGCCTACGAGGAAGCCGCCGCCGCCGCGATCGCCGCCGCCGGCGTGCGCCCGGGCGACGCGCAGGTGGCCGCCGAACTCGCCAAGGCGCAGCGCTTCCGCAACCCGGTCACGGGCGCGTTCGACAAGAAGGCCTACGCCGACTTCCTGCGCGAGCAGAAGATCACCGCCAAGGAGGTGGAAGGCTCGCTCGCCGACCAGATCGCCCAGCGCCACTTCCTCACCGGCCTGGTGGCCGCCCTGCAGCCGCCGCGCATCTTCACGGCCGTGGCGGCCGCGGTGAACGGCGAGCGGCGCGACTTCACCTACGTGTCGGTGCCCGCCTCGTCGGTTCCGGCCCCCGCACCGCCGACAGACGCCGAGCTGCAGAAGTTCCTGAACGAGAACGCCGCCCAGCTGCGCAAGCCGGAGACCCGGCGCGTGAGCCTGGTGCGCTTCTCCGCCGCCCAGCTCGCCCCCACCCTGCCGGTGGACGCCAAGGAGGTGCAGCGCCGCTTCGACTTCGAGAAGGACACCCTCTCGATCCCCGAGCGCCGCTCCGTGGTGCAGATCCCGCTGAAGTCGGCCGCTCAGGCCGCGGACGTGGTGGCGCGGCTGAAGCGCGGCGAGGCGCCCGCCGCCGCCGCCCGCGCGGTCGGGGCCGAGCCGGTCGTCTCGCCCGACGCGCCGCGCAGCGCCCTACCCGATCCCGCCGTGGCGGCCGCCGCCTTCGCCATGGCGGCGGGCGAGGTGCGCGGGCCCGTGCAGGGCGCGCTCGGGGCCTCGGTGGTGCAGGTGACGAAGATCACGCCCGGCCGTGAGGCGCAGCTGGCCGACGCCCGCCCCCGGCTCGAGGCCGCCGTCCGCCAGGCCGCGGCGGTCGAGAAGGCCGACGAGCTGGCCGGCAAGTACGACGACGCGCGCAGCGGGGGCGCGAACCTGGCCGAGGCCGCCGCCAAGGCGGGCGTGCAGGTGCAGGCGCTGCCGCCGTTCACCAAGGACGGCCAGCTGCCCGACGGCCAGCGCCTGCCGGTGCCCAAGAAGCTGATCGCCACCGCCTACAGCCTGCCCGCGGGCGGCGAGAGCGAGCTGCTGCAGGCCGGCCCCGGCGAGAGCTACGCCATACGCGTGGAGGCGGTCACCCCGTCCGCCCCGTTCGCCCTGGCCGAGGTGCGCGGGCCGCTGACCGCCCGGCTGACGCAGCAGAAGCTCGCCGAAGCGCTCAGCGCCAGGGCCGAGGCGCTGGCGGGCCAGGCGCGCGCCAAGGGTTCGCTGGACGGTCTCGGCGCCGTGCAGCGCATCGCCGGCGTGGACCGCTCGGCCGCGCAGGGGCCCAGGCCCGCCTACCCGCCCGCGCTCCTGGCGCGTGTCTTCTCGCTCAAGCCGGGCGAGGTGGCCGTGGCGCCGGGGGAGGGCTCGTCGGCCGTCGTGGTGCGCCTGGAGCGGATCACGCCTGCGCCCGCGCAGCAGATCGCCCTGGTCGGCCGCGCTTCCCGCCGGCCGGCGACGCTGGGGTTGTACGACGACCTCGCCGCCCACGCCCGCGAGGCGGCGCGCGCGCAGGTCAAGCCCAAGGTGGACGCGGCCCGGGCCCGCCGCGCCCTCGGGCTCGAACCCGACGCCAAGCCGGCGGCGACCCCCGCCGCCGGCGCCTGAGGTGGCCGGAGGCGACGGCGCCGCGGGGGCGCAGCTCGTCTGGCGACGGGTGGTGGACGACCTGGAGACCCCGGTCTCCGCCTTCCTGAAGATCGGCCGCGGGCGCCCGTACGCCTTCCTGTTCGAGTCCGTGGAGGGCGGCGCCTGGCGCGGCCGCTACTCCATCATCGCCCTCGACCCCGACCTCGTCTGGCGCGCCCGGGGCGACCGGGCCGAGGTCGCGCGCGGGGCTGAGGCCGTCGCCGCCGGCCGGTTCACGCCTGAGCCCGCGCCCACGCTCGGCTCCCTGCGCGCCCTGGTGGACGCCTCGCGGCTGGACCTGCCGCCGGAGCTCCCGCCCATGGCCGCCGGCCTGTTCGGCGTGCTCGGCTACGACGTGGTGCGCCTGGCCGAGCCGCTCGGCCCCGCCCCGCCCGACCCCCTCGACCTGCCCGACGCGGTGATGATGCGCCCGCGGGTGGTCGCCGTGTTCGACGGCGTGGCGCAGGAGATCCTGCTCGTGGCGCCCGTGCGCCCCGCCCCCGGCGAGGACGACGCCGTCGCCCGGGCCGACGCCGAGGCGCGCCTGGACGCGGCGGCCGCCGCGCTTCGCGCTCCCGTCCCGCGGGCGGCCGAGCCGTCGCCGCCGACGGAGGCCCGCGAGCCGCCGCGCTCGGCCATCGACCGCGCCGCCTATGCCGACGTGGTGCAGGCGGCCAAGCGCTATATCGCGGCGGGCGACATCTTCCAGGTGGTGCCGAGCCGGCGCGCCGAGGCGCCCTACCCCGGCGACCCCTTCGCCTTCTACCGGGCGCTGCGGCGGCTGAACCCCTCTCCGTTCCTGTACTTCCTAGACTTCGGCGGCTTCCAGCTGGCGGGATCGAGCCCCGAGATCCTGGTCCGCTACCGCGACGGCCGCGTCACCATCCGCCCCATCGCCGGCACGCGCCCCCGCGGCAAGACGCCGGCGCACGATGCGGAGCTGGAGGCCGAGCTCCTGGCCGATCCCAAGGAGCGGGCCGAGCACCTGATGCTGCTCGACCTCGGCCGCAACGACGTGGGCCGCGCCATCGGCCTCGGCCGCGAGGGCGCGAACCGCCCGGGGAAGGTGACGGTCACCTCCAGCTTCGCGGTGGAGCGCTACAGCCACGTGATGCACATCGTCTCCAACGTGGAGGGTGAGGCGACCGTCCCGCTCGACCCGGTGGACGTGATCCTGACCGCCCTGCCCGCCGGCACCCTCTCAGGCGCCCCGAAGGTCCGGGCCATGCAGATCATCGACGAGCTGGAGACGGTGAAGCGCGGCGTCGGCTACGGCGGCGCGGCCGGCTACATCGGCGCGGGCGGCGAGGTGGACACCTGCATCGTGCTGCGCACCGCCCTGTTCAAGAACGGCCGCATGTACGTCCAGTCGGGCGGCGGCGTGGTCGCCGACAGCGACCCGGACTCCGAGTTCGACGAGACGGTGCACAAGGCCCGCGCCCTCGCCCGCGCAGCCGAAGAGGCCTGGCGGTTCGAGCCTAGCGGAGACTGAGCGCCGCGCGCACCGGGCCGGCTTCTACCCGAGCCGGCTCCCAACCGCCCAGCACCACCACGGCGGCCGTTCCGAGCGCCGCCGACGTCATCAGCCCCGCGCACAGCAGCGCCGCCCAGGCGGGCAGAGGCCGGCGCGGCGTCGTCGCCAGGGCGACGCGGGCGCCTTCCAGGCCGGCGCTGCGCGAATCGAGGACCAACGGGTTCATCGCGCCCATGAGCCTCGCCGGCCCTTAACGGGGCGTCACGCGCCCGCTATGTGCGACGGCGCATGATCCTGGTGATCGATAACTACGACAGCTTCACCTACAACCTCGTCCACCACCTGGCCGAGCTGGGCGCTCCCGCGCGGGTGGTGCGCAACGACAAGCTGACCGTGGAGGAGGCGCTCGAGCTGCGCCCCCGCGGCGTGCTCTTATCCCCCGGCCCCTGCGCCCCCGACCAGGCGGGCATCACCCTCGACCTGCTCCGCGAAGCGCCTGAGGACCTGCCCATCCTCGGCGTTTGCCTGGGTCACCAGGCCATCGGCCAGGCCTTCGGCGGCGAGGTCGTGCGCGCCCGGACGCTGATGCACGGCAAGACCAGCGACATCCGCCACAGCGACACGGGGGTGTTCCGCGCCCTGGCCAACCCCTTCACCGCCGTGCGCTACCACTCCCTGGCCGTGGCGCGAGACGGCCTGCCCGAGGTGCTGGAGGTGACCGCCACCTCCGCCGACGGCGAGATCATGGGCCTGCAGCATCGCGAGCGGCCGATCCACGGCGTGCAGTTCCACCCGGAGAGCCACGGCAGCGCGCAGGGCCACGACCTGTTGGCCAACTTCCTGCGTCTGGCCGGCATGACGCCCGCGCGTCGCGCCGCCTGAGCGCGGCCCCGCTGTGAGCCAGGGGTTCAAGCCGCTGCTGGAGCAGCTCGCCTCCGGCGCGACCCTGACCGAGGCGGAGGCGGAGGGCTTCTTCGCCGCCTGCCTGCGTGGCGAGCCTACGCCCGCCCAGCTCGCCTCCGCCCTGACGGCGTTGCGCGTCCGCGGCGAGACGGAGGTCGAGATCGCCGCCTGCGCTCGCGCCATGCGCGCCGCCGCCCGCCCCTTCGATCCCGGCGGGCCGGTTATCGATACCTGCGGCACCGGCGGCGACGGCGCGCACACGTTCAACATCTCCACGGCCGCCGCCTTCGTGGCCGCGGGCGGCGGCGTGCGCGTGGCCAAGCACGGCAACCGCGCCCTCTCCTCCCGCTCGGGCGCCTCCGACGTGCTGGCGGAGCTCGGCGTCGCGCTGGAGCCCTCGCCGGAGCGGGCGCGGCGGGCGCTGGACGAGGCCGGCGTCTGCTTCCTGCACGCCCCCGCCTACAACCCCGCCATGCGCCACGTGACGCCCGTGCGTGCGGAGCTCGGGTTCCGCACGCTGTTCAACCTGCTGGGCCCGCTCGCCAACCCGGCGGGCGCCCGGCGGCAGGTGGTGGGCGTCTACGACCCGCGCCGGGTGGAGACGCTGGCGCGGGTGCTGGGGGCGCTCGGCGCCGAGCATGTGTGGGTGGTCCACGGCTCCGGCCTGGACGAGCTCAGCACCGCCGGCGAGAGCACGGCGGCCGAGTGGCGCGACGGCGCCCTGCGCACCTTCACCGTCACGCCGGAGGCCGCCGGCGTGCCGCGCACCGAGCTCGCCGCCCTACGCGGCGGCGACCCCGTGCACAACGCCGCCGCCCTGCGCGAGGTGCTGGACGGCCGCCCGGGCGCCTACCGGGACGTGACGCTGCTGAACGCCGCCGCCGCCTTCATCGTCGCGGGCCACGCGGACGACCTCGCGGAGGGCGTCGCGCTCGGCCGGGCGTCAATCGACTCGGGCGCGGCGCGGCAGGCGCTGGCCGCCCTCGCCCGCCTCACCGGAGAGTCCGCGGCATGAGCGACATCCTGGCGCGGATCGCCGCCTACAAGCGCGAGGAGGTCGCAGAGCGCCGCCGCCTGCGGGGCCAGGCCGAGGTGGACGCCGCCGCCGCCGCGCAGCCGCCGCCCCGGGGCTTCCGCGCCGCCCTGGCCGCCGCCGCGCGCCCGGGCCGCCCGGCGCTGATCGCCGAGATCAAGAAGGCCAGCCCCTCCAAGGGCGTGATCCGCGCCGACTTCGACCCGCCCGCCCTCGCCCGCGCCTATGCGGAAGGCGGCGCGGCCTGTCTGTCGGTGCTCACGGACAGCCCGAGCTTCGCCGGCGAGGACGCGTTCCTCGTCGCCGCACGCGACGCCGCCCCCCTGCCCGCCATCCGCAAGGAGTTCCTGGTCGATCCCTGGCAGGTCGCCGAATCACGCGCGCTCGGCGCCGACGCCATCCTTGTGATCCTCGCCATGGTCGACGACGCCCTCGCGCGCGACCTGCTGGCCGAGGCCGGCCGGCTCGGCATGGACGCGCTCGTCGAGGTGCACGATGAGGCCGAGATGGCGCGCGCCGGCGTGCTCGGGGTCGACCTGGTGGGCGTCAACAACCGCGACCTGCGCAGCTTCGCCGTCGACCTCGGCGTCACGGAGCGCCTTGCGCAGCAAGCGCCCGGGGGGGCCCTGCTGGTGGCCGAGAGCGGCGTCTTCACGCCTGCAGACGCGCGGCGCTGCGCCGAGGCCGGCGCCTCCGCCATGCTGGTGGGCGAGAGCCTGATGCGCCGACCGGACGTGGCCGCCGCCACCCGCGGCCTCCTCGGCTGAATCGCGTTCCCGGCCCGTTCGCCGGTTTCACTTGACGTTAAGGCGGAACACTTACAGAACATCCAGCGAGGTTGGCGGTTTGTTCGCCACCCGAGTCGACGGCGGCTGGAGACCTGGGCGAGATGCTGACGCGCAAGCAGCACGAGCTGCTGATGTTCATTCACAGCCACATCCGCGAGACGGGCACGAGCCCGTCGTTCGACGAGATGAAGGACGCCCTGGACCTCGCCTCCAAGTCGGGCATCCACCGGCTGATCACCGCGCTGGAGGAGCGCGGCTTCCTCCGCCGCCTGGCGCATCGCGCCCGCGCGCTGGAGGTGGTGAAGCTGCCTGAGCAGGCCAGCGCACCCACGCCCGCCTCTGGAGCCCGCACGCCGTTCCGGCCCCAGGTGGTGCAGGGCGGAGGCCGTCCGCTGCCCGCCGCGCCCGAGCTGCGCGACGTTCCCGCCAATGACGCGCAGGACCTGCCGATCCTGGGCAGGATCGCCGCCGGCACGCCCATCGAGGCCATCCAGCACGAGCGCGACCGCATCGTCGCCCCCGACGTCCTGCTCGGCAAGGGCGAGCACTTCGTCCTCGAGGTGGCGGGCGACTCCATGATCGACGCTGGCATCCTGGACGGGGACTACGTCGTCATCCGCAAGGGCTCCGATGCGGTCTCCGGCGAGATCGTGGTCGCCCTCACCATGGGCGAGGAGGCCACGCTGAAGCGCCTGCAGCGCAAGGGCGGCTCGGTGGCGCTGGTGCCCTGCAACCCACGCTACGAGACCCGCATCTACGCACCTGACCAGGTGCAGGTGCAGGGCAAGCTGGTGGGGCTGATCCGCCGCTATCACTGATCCCCGGAGGGCGCCGGCGCGGTCCAGGGACGCTCGCCACGGGCGTCCTGCGCCCACGCGATGCGCAGGCCTCCACCGGCGTCCCGGAAGACCTCGCCGGCCCCGCCGCGCGCCAGCTCGGCCGCCCCGACGACGCGGACCCCGGGGCACGCGCCCGCCGCCGCCTCCCCGGTGCGCAGGATGACTACCCGGGCGCTCGCGCAAAGCCGTTCCAGCTCCGCGGCGGCGGGCGCCTTGTAGCGCCGCCACAGCGCGATCGCCGGCGCGGCGCCGAGCTTGGGCGTGCAGGCGTCGCGGCCGCAGTCGAACAGGCGGTCGGCGGCCCTCTGCTCGGCCTCGCCGGGGAGCCGCAGGCCGCGGCGGCGGGCCCACAGCTCATAGGCGAAGGTCTGGCCCGTCGGGCGCTGGCGCACGGCCGCGCCGTCCGCTGCCACCGCCGCGTTGCCTCCGCCGCCGGCGATCCAGGCGATCGGCGCCGGAGGGCGCGGCCACAGCCACACGGCGGCGAACAGGGGCAGGCCCAGCCAGCGCAGCCGTCCGCGCCAGAGGCAGAGGATCAGCAGCCCGACGAAGCTCAGCGGCAGGGCGGCGGCGGGCGCGCTCGGCCAGCCCACGACGGCGTGCGGCAGGCCGGCGAACAGGCGGGCGGTGGCCGTCAGCCCGTCCAGCCCCGCGCCCGCCACCGCCAGGGGCGGCCCGCCCACGCCGGCCAGCTCCAGCGCCGCGCCCAGCGCCAGCGCGGGCATCACCACCAGCGAGCTCAGCACGTCGGCCAGCAGGTTCGCCGGCACGCTCCACAGCACGATGCGGTTGAAGTGCTGGATCGCGAAGGGATCGGTGGCCAGCCCGGCGCAGAGGCTGACAACCAGCCCCGCCACCAGCCAGTCCGCCCCGCGCTGGACGGCGCGGATCGGCCAGGGCACGCTGATCTCGGCCAGTCGCCGCGGCCATCGCTCCGCCAGGGCCAGCAGCGCCGTGGTCGCGGCGAACGACATCTGGAACCCCGGCTGACAGATCGCCTCCGGCTCCACCGCCAGCACGGCGAGCGCGGCCACCGCCAGGCTGTGCAGGCTCAGCGCCCGCCGATCGGTGAGCACGGCCAGGAAGGCGATGCCGGCGGTCAGCGCCGAGCGGATCGCGGGCGGCGGCGCCCCGGCCAGCAGGCAGTAGCCGCAGACAGCCACGAAGCCGGCCGCGGCCGCCACCTTCTTGCCCGGGACGCGCAGCGCCGCCCAGGGCCAGGCGGCGATCAGAAGGCGCACCAGGGCGAAGACGAAGCCGCCCACGATCGCCATGTGCACGCCCGAGATGGACAGGATGTGCGCCAGCCCGGCGTCGCGCATGGCGCTCACGTCCTCGGGCCTCAGCCACGCCTGGTGGCCGGTCACCAGGGCCGCGGCCAGCCCGCCGGTGCGCGGTCCCATCCGGTCCACCAGCCGTCGCGCGACACTCCATCGGGCGGCGTTGACCGCCATCTCCCACCTCAGCGCCACGGGGGCGCGGGCCAACGAGGTCGCCTCCGGCATGCGCAGGGCGAGCCCGGACCCGCCCACCTGCGCGAACCAGGCGTCCCGGGCGAAGTCGTAGGCGCCCGGCGCCGCGGGCGAGGGCGGCGGATTGAGGATGGCCAGCAGCCGCACCGCCGAGCCCGGCCCGGGCGGGGCGCCCTCGCGCAGGGTCACGCGCACCCGCACCGGCGTGTCGCGCCAGGGCAGCCCGGAGATCCGGGCCGGCGCCAGCAGCACGCGCTGGCGCGAGGCGTCCGCGCTCGCCACGTCCACCACCCACGCCTCGATCGTCACCGGGCGGCGCTGCGTGGGCGCGACCGGGGCCGCCGCCAGACGCGTCTTGACCGCCCCGGCGGCGACGCCGCCCGCCGCGAAGGCGAGCAGCGCGGCGGCGATGGCCAGCGACCGGCGGCGGCCGAAGTTCCAGGCGAGCGCGCACAGCCAGAGGGCGCCCGCGGCGGCGATGAGCACGGGCAGGAGCAGCGGCTCCCGGGGCAGGCCGAAGTAGCCGGCCGCCCCGCCGCCGAACGCCACGGGCGCCCACAGCGGCCACCGCTCCGCGTTGGCCGCGACCTCCGTCCCCAAGCCGGCGCCCAGGCGGGAGGGCCAGCGGGGCCGTGCGCGCGCCGCACGGCGCGTGCTAGAGCCGGCGGCCTCCCGCGCCCCCTCCCCTTCGAAGCCGTCCCCGATGACCGTCGTCACCCGTATCGCGCCCTCGCCGACCGGCTCCATGCACATAGGCACAGCCCGCACGGCCCTGTTCAACCAGCTCTACGCGCGCGGGCGCGGCGGCCGCTTCCTGCTGCGCGTGGAGGACACCGACCGCGAGCGCTCGACGCAGGCGGCGGTGGACGTGATCTTCGACGGCATGGCGTGGCTCGGCCTGGAGCCTGACGGCGAGCCCGTGTTCCAGGCCAGTCGCCAGGCCCGGCACGCCGAGGCGGTGGACGACCTCCTGGCCCGCGGCGCCGCCTATCGCGACTGGACCACGGTGGAGGCGCTCGAGGCCGAGCGCGAGCGGGCGCGGGCGGAGGGCCGGGTGATCCGCTCCCCCTGGCGCGACCGCGACCCGGCCGAGGCCCCCGCCGACGCGCCCTTCACGGTGCGCCTGCGCGCGCCGACCGAGGGCGAGCTCCTGGTCGATGACCTCGTGAAAGGCCCCGTGCGCTTCCGGCACGCCGATCTGGACGACCTTGTGCTGCTGCGCTCCGACGGCACGCCCACCTACAACCTGGCCGTGGTGGTGGACGACCATGACATGGGGGTCACCCACGTGATCCGCGGCGACGACCACCTGAACAACGCCGCCCGTCAGACGCTGATCTACCGCGGCCTCGGCTGGGACGTCCCCGCCTTCGCGCACATCCCCCTGATCCACGGGCCGGACGGCGCCAAGCTTTCCAAGCGGCACGGGGCGCAGGCGGTCGGCGAGTTCCGCGAGATGGGCTACCTGCCCGAGGCCATGCGCAACTACCTGGCCCGCCTCGGATGGGGTCACGGCGACGACGAGATCTTCTCCGACGCCCAGGCCGCCGCGTGGTTCGACGTGGCCGACGTGGTCAAGGCGCCCGCCCGGCTGGATTGGGACAAGCTGAACTTCATCAACCAGCGCTACATCCGCGCCGCCGACGACGCACGCCTGGCCGGGCTGACGGCCGAGGTGCACGGCCAGCGCGGGCTCGACGTGCCCGCCGCCGACCTGCCCCGCCTGGCCGCCGCGATCGCACTCGTGAAGGAGGGCGCGCAGACGGTGCTGCAGCTGGCCGACATGACGCTGTTCGTGCTGAAGCCGCGCCCCCTGACGCTCGACGAGCGCAGCGCCAAGCTCCTCACCGAAGAGACACGCGCGCGCCTCGGCCGCCTGCGCGACCGCCTGTCGGAGACCGCCTTCGCACGCGAGCCGCTGGAAGCGGCGATCCGCGACTTCGCCGCCGACGAGGGCGTCGGCATCGGCAAGTTCGGCCCGGCGCTGCGCGGCGCGCTCTCCGGCGGCGCGCCCGCGCCGGACCTGGCGTCCACCCTGCTGGCGCTCGGCCGCGACGAGGCGCTGGGGCGGCTGGAGGATGCGCTTTAACGGCCCTGCGGCTGCGCTATAAGCGCGCCCGAAAGGCGGCGCAGGCGCCGCCGGCCGCGGCCTCCCCGCCGACGGCCTCTTCTCAGGGGACACGGTTCATGGAGAACAAGGTCACGCCCGGCGGCTCGGCCAGCTTCCAGGCCGGCGAGACGTCGATCAGCCTGCCGATCCTGAAGGGCTCGGTGGGACCCGACGTGGTCGACATCCGCAAGCTGTACGCCGAGAGCGGCATGTTCACCTACGACCCGGGGTTCACCTCCACCGCGTCGTGCGAGAGCCAGATCACCTACATCGACGGTGACGAGGGCGTGCTGCTGTACCGCGGCTACCCGATCGACCAGCTGGCGGAGAACTGCGGGTTCCTGGAGGTCTGCTACCTCCTGCTCAACAGCGAGCTGCCCACGGCGGCCGAGCGCGAGACGTTCGAGAACACGATCACGCGCCACACCATGGTGCACGACCAGTTCGACCGCTTCTTCCAAGGCTTCCGGCGCGATGCGCCCGCCATGGCCATCATGTGCGGCGCGGTCGGCGCGCTGTCGGCCTTCTATCACGACAGCACCGACATCCACGATCCGGTGGCGCGCGAGATCTCAACGCACCGGCTGATCGCCAAGATGCCGACCATCGCGGCGCGCGCCTACAAGTACGCGGTCGGCCAGCCGTTCGTGTATCCGCGCAACGAGCTCGGTTACGCCGAGAACTTCCTGAACATGTGCTTCTCGGTGCCCGCCGAGCCTTACACGCCGAACCCTGTCGCGGTGAAGGCGATGAACCACCTCATGATCCTGCAGGCGGACCACGAGCAGAACGCCTCGACGTCCACCGTGCGCCAGGCCGGCTCGTCGGAGGCCAACCCGTTTGCCTGCATCGCGGCGGGCATCGCCTGCCTCTGGGGGCCGCTGCACGGGGGCGCCAACGAGGCGGCGCTGGCCATGCTCAAGAAGATCGGCACGGTCGACAAAATCCCCGCCTTCATCGAGGGCGTGAAGAACCGCGACGAGAAGCTGATGGGCTTCGGCCACCGGGTCTACAAGAGCTACGATCCGCGTGCCAAGGTGATGGCAAAGACCACGCACGAGGTGCTCGACGCCCTGGACCGCCACGACGATCCCTTGATGAAGGTGGCGATGGAGCTGGAGCGGATCGCTCTGTCGGACGACTACTTCATCTCGCGCAAGTTGTACCCGAACGTCGACTTCTACTCCGGCATCACCATGAATGCGCTCGGCTTTCCGGCCGACATGTTCACCGTGCTGTTCGCCGTGAGCCGCACCGTGGGCTGGATCGCGCAGTGGAGCGAGATGATCAGCGACAAGTCGCAGAAGATCAGCCGCCCGCGGCAGGTCTACACCGGCGCGCCCCGCCGCGACTTCACGCCGATCGAGCAGCGCGGCTGAGAGCTGCGCCGCGGGCGGCGTCACAGCCGCCCGCGGTCTCGTAGGATCTGCAGAACGGACTCGGCGGCCCGGCCGTCGGGATCGCCGTGGCCGCGGCCCATGCGGTCGAGCGCCTCGAATTGCTCGGCCCGCTGGCGCTCGCGCAGCGCAGGATCGTCCAGGCGCGCGGCCACGGCGGCGGTCAGGGCGGCGGGCGTGCAGTCGTCCTGGATCAGCTCCGGCACGATCCGGCGGCCCGCCGCCACGTTCAGCAGCACCACGTCCGGCGTGGTGATGACCCGCTTCATGAGCGCGTGCGAGAGCGCCCCCAGCCGGTAGCCCACCACCATGGGCGCGCCGGCCATGGCCAGCTCCGTGGTGACCGTGCCCGAGCAGGCGAGCGCGACGGTGGCCGCCGCCATGGCGTCCCGCTTGCCCGCCTCGTCCTCGACCAGGTGGAAGGGCCGCCCCGCCGCCCAGGCGCGCACCCCCTCGGCCACCGTGGAGGCCGCGGGCACGACCACCTTCAGCGCCGGGCGCCCGGCCAGCAGGCGCTCGGCAGCCTCGGCGAAGGCAGGCCCGACGCGCTTCAGCTCCGCCGGGCGGCTTCCGGGCAGAACCAGCAGGACGGGATCGTCCGGCTCGACGCCCATGCGCGCGCGCAGGCGCGCGGGGTCGGCCCCGTCGAAGGTGCGGACCAGGGCCGGGTCGCCGACCACCGTCACGGGCAGCCCGGCGCGCTCAAACCAGGGCGCCTCGAACGCGCGCAACGTCAGCAGGTGGTCCACGGCGGCGGCCAGCGTCGCCGCCCGTCCGGGGCGCGAGGCCCAGACCTGCGGCCCGACGTACTTGACCAGCGGCAGGTCGGGCGCGTCCCGCCGCAGACGGTGCGCCACCCGCAGGGTGAAGCCCCAGCTGTCGATCAGCACGGCCGCGTCCGGCCGCTCGCGCCGGGCCAGCGCGGCGGTCTCTTCGGCGCGCCGCACCACTCGCCGCCAGGCCAGCAGGCCCTCGACGAGGCCCAGCACGGACAGGTCTGCGATGTCGAACGGGCTCGCGACGCCCTGCGCGGCCATCTTCGCCCCGCCCACGCCGACCAGCCGGAGCTGCTCGCCGAGGCGGGCGCGAAGGGCGGCGGCCAAGCCAGCGCCCAGCGTGTCCCCGCTGGCCTCCCCCGCCACCAGCATGACGGTGACGGGTCGGCTCACTCCAGCGGCTCGGGC
The DNA here is from genome assembly GCA_964244065.1 of uncultured Caulobacteraceae bacterium. Classification (GTDB taxonomy): domain Bacteria; phylum Pseudomonadota; class Alphaproteobacteria; order Caulobacterales; family Caulobacteraceae; genus JASLDZ01. Next base: position 616,532 of record CAXTHH010000001.1, read on the forward strand.
GTGCCCGGCGGACCCGCGGGCGGCTCGCCCCAGACGAACAGGCCGAGGCGGTCGGCGGCCTCCGCGACCGCCTCGCGGTCAACGACCAGCGCCGCCCCGGCTTCCGCCACCACGCCGGCGAGCCCGGCGGCGGCGGCGGCCTCCATCGTGCGGGCGCCGAGCGTGGGCAGGTCGACCCGCCGCTCCTGGATCGGCTTTGGCGCCTTGGCCAGCACGCCCACCCGGGCGCCCGCCTCGCCACGCAAGGCGACCGGCAGGCCGGCCACGCGCGCGAGCATGGCGTCCGTTCCCTCCTGCGCCTCCACGGCCAGCACCAGCCCCCTCGCCACCACGGCGGCCTGCCCGATGTCCAGCGCGCCGGTGGCGCGGGCGATGCGCAGCGCCCGGTGCAGGTCGTCGGCGTGCTCCGGCCCGGGCGAGAGCCGGCCCAGCGCGCCGGGGCCGAGCGTCAGGCCCGCGTCCACCTCCTCCGCCCCCTCCAGCGCGAAGCCCTCGGCCTCGAACGCGCCCAGGATCACGCGCAGCAGCGCGTCGTCTCCGTGACGGGCCGCGGCGATGGCGGCGGGCAGCAGGGTCAGCCCCTTCAGGTCGGGCTTGAGCGCGGTGAAGTCCGGCCGACTCACGGCGCCGGCGAAGCAGACGGCTTGGCACCCGGCCCCCCGCAGCAGCCTGAAGGCGCGCCCGACCTCCGCGATCCCGCAGGGAGCCCCATCGTAGGCGTCGAGGTCCGGCCCCGCGAAGCCGGTCAGCCGCAGCACGAACACCGGGCGGCCGGCCGCCGCGCACTTGGCGGCGAGGGCGAGCGGCAGCGCCCCGCCGCCCGCGATCAGGCCGAGCTTGCGCACCGGCTCACGCCGCCGCGGGCAGGCAGATGGGCCGGCTGGCGTCCGAACGGATGAACTGCACGATCTCCATCACCTCCGGCGAGTGGGCGTGCTCCTGCTCCAGGTCGTCCAGCCGCTCCTGGAAGGTGCCTTCCGGCGCGAACAGCAGGCGGTAGGCGGCGCGCAGCTCGTTGATCGCCTGGCGCGAGAAGCCCCGGCGCTTCAGCCCGACCAGGTTCAACCCGCCCAACACCGCCTGGCTGCCCCAGACCGAGCCGTAGGGGATGACGTCCTTGGTGACGATCGCGCCCCCCCCCGCGAAGGCGTAGCGGCCGATGCGGGTGAACTGGTGCACGGCGGAAAGGCCGCCCATGAACACCCAGTCCCCCACGTGCACGTGCCCGCCGAGGGTGGCGTTGTTGGCGAAGGTGACGTGGTCGCCCACGATGCAGTCGTGCGCCACGTGGCTGGCCACCATGTAGAGGCTGTCGGAGCCCACGCGGGTCAGGCCGCCGCCCAGCACGGTGCCCGTGTGCATGGTCACGTGCTCGCGGATGCGGTTGCGCGCGCCGATCTCCAGCCGCGTCTCTTCCCCCCTGTGCGCCAGGTGCTGCGGCGCGCCGCCCAGCACGGCGAAGGGGTGCACAAGGGTATCGTCCCCGATGGAGGTCGCCCCATCCACCACCACGTGGCTGATGAGCCGAACGCGGTCGCCCAGGCGCACACGGGGCCCCACGGTGCAGAACGGGCCCACGTCCACGTCGACTCCCAGCTCGGCGGCAGGATCGACGACTGCGGTCGGGTGGATGCTCAAGGCCTGATCTCGGACACCATGGCCGCGAAGTCGCACTCGGCCGCCAGCTGGCCCTCCACAAAGGCGTCGCCGTGGAACTTGAAGACCGGATCACGGGCGCGGAGCACGGTCACATGCATCCGCAGCACGTCGCCCGGCCGCACGGCCCGGCGGAAACGCGCGTTGTCCAGGCTCATGAAGAAGATGACCTTGCCGGTGACGTCGACCTCGAGCGTCTTGGACATGAGCACCGCGCCGGTCTGCGCCATGGCCTCGCAGATCAGAACACCCGGCATGACCGGGCTTTCCGGGAAGTGACCCTGGAAGTACGGCTCGTTGATCGAGACGCACTTGACGCCGACGATGCTCTGGCGGGCGCGATAGTCTTCGCAACGGTCCACCAGCAGGAAGGGATATCTGTGCGGGATGCGGCGCTGCACCTCCGCGTAGTCGATGTCGATGCGCGCGGCCGTTCCCCCGCCCGCCGCCTCCGAGCCGTCCATCAGCCCCTCTCGCCCGCCTTCTTGGCCTGCGCGGCGAGCCAGGCGGTCTCGCGCATCCACTTGCGCAGCGAACGGGCGGGCGAGCCGCCCCAGACCTCGCCGGCGGGCACGTTCTTCATGACGCCGGAGGCCGCCGCGATCTTTGCGCCCGCGCCGATGTGCACGTGATCCGCGATCCCCGCGCGGCCGCCGAACATGACCCCGTCCCCCACCGTCACGCTGCCCGAGATGCCCGTATGCGCCGCCAGTACGCAGCTCCGTCCGATGACCACGTTGTGCGCGACCTGGACCAGGTTGTCGATCTTGGTGTTCTCGCCGATCACGGTGTCGGCGTAGGCGCCGCGGTCGATGCAGCTGTTGGCGCCGACGGTGACGCCGTCCTGCAGGATCACGCGGCCGAGCTGGGGCATGTCGAGGGCGCCCTCGCGGGAACCGGCGACGCCGAAGCCGGCCTCTCCCACAACCGCGCCGGCCAGGATGCGCACGCGGTCGCCGATCAGCGCGCAGCCGATCACCGCGTGCGGGCCGATGCGCGCGTGACGGCCGATGCGCACGCCCGGACCGATCACCGCGTGGGCGCCGATCTCCGTGCCCTCGCCGATCTCCACGCCCGGGCCGACCACGGCGCCCGGGCCCAGCCGCACGTCCGGCTCAAGCCGCGCCAGCGGGTGCACGGCGGCCGAGTCCTCCGGGTGGCGCCGCAGGGCGTGCAGCCGGGCCGAGGCGCGGGCGTAGGCCGCCTGCGGCTCGGGCGTGAGCAGGCGCGCCACCCCCTCGGGCGCCTCGCCGGCATGGGCGGACGTGACCAGCACGGCGGCCGCGCGGGTGGTCCGCAGGCCCGGGAGGTAACGCCGGTCCGCCAGGAAGGAGAGCTCGCCGGGTCCCGCCCGGTCGAGCGGGGCGACAGCGGCGATCGCCACGTCGCCGTCGCCTTCCAGCTCGGCCCCGGCCAGCCGGGCGAGCTCGCCCAGCGGAAGGGGACCCAGCGCCTCGAAGAAGCGGGCGTCGATCACCCGCCGCGCCCGCGCCGCGCCTTAGCGGCGAGCGGGAGCCGCGGCGGGCGCGGCGCCCTGGGGCGTGGGCGTGATCCGCTCGCGGTCGAAGGTGATGGTCGGGAAGCGCGCGTTCAGCTGCTGGATCGAGGCGTCCGTGAGGTCCATGGCGGGGTTGGCGTAGAGCACGGCCTGCTCCACGTTCAGCAGCACGGCGCACTGGCGCGCGCTGTAGAGCGAGGTGACCACCGGCTGCAGCTGCTCGCCGATGCGCGCCAGCTGGCGCTGCTCAGTGGCCTGCAGCTCGCGCTGGCGCTGGTCGGCCTTCTCCTGCTGGGCGCGGATGCGCGTCTCCAGCGCCTGGGCGCGGGTCTGGCGCTGCTCGGTGGTCAGCGCGGCCTGCTGCCCCTGGAAAGCGGTGAGCTCGGTCTGCAGGGCGTCGGCCTCGGGCTTCAGCTCGGCCTGCACCTGGGCCACCAGCTGGCGCAGGCGCTCGGTCATGGCGCGCCCGGCGCTCGACTGGCCGATGGCCCGCGCCGACGAGATCATGCACATGCCGGTGATCGGCGGTCCGTTGGTGGGCGGGGCGGCGGCCGGAGCGCCAGCGGCCGCCGCGGCCGCGGCGGGTCGAGCCGGCGCGGGGGCGGCTCCGCGGGCCTGGGCGGAGGCGGCCGTGGCGGCGGCCGTCAGGGCGAGCGCCATGGCGGCGGTGGCGAGCGTCTTCACGGTGGGTATCTTCCTGGTCAGAACTGGGTGTTGGTGGAGAAGCGGAACGCCTCTTCCTTGTCGTAGGACGCTTTGGACAGAACCTTGCTGAAATCGAGGCGGATCGGCCCGAGCGGCGAAGTCCAGAACACGCTGATGCCGGCCGAGGCGCGCAGCTTCAGGTCGTCGTTGGTGAAGGGGCTCTGGTTCTTGATGCGTGCGTCCAGCAGCCCCAGCGTGCCGAAGTCGGTGAACAGGGCGGTGCGGATCCCGTACTGCTCAGGCAGGTAATTGGGCACCGTCAGCTCCACGGTGCCGATGGCGTAGAGCTTGCCGCCCAGCGCCTCGTCGTAAAGCGTGTCGCGCGGCCCGATGCCGGCGGTCTCGAAGCCGCGGAAGGTCGCCCCGCCCTTGTAGAAGCGGTCGTTCACGCGCACGGCGTCGCCGCCGAACGGCTGGGTGTAGCCCGCCTGCCCGGTCACGCTCAGGACGAAGCGCGGCGTGAAGCCGTAGTAGAAGGACGCCGTGCCCTCCGAACGCAGGTAGCGGACGTCCCCGCCGAGGCCGGCCACCGCCTGGTCGAGCTGCAGCACGTAGCCGCGAGTCGGGCGGATCGGGTCGTTCCGCTTGTCGAAATTAATCGTATAGCCGATCAGCGAGGTGAAGCTGTCGCCGCGCTGTGAGCATAGGGACAGCGAAGTGGCGCCCGCGGCGCAAAGCTCGTCGCTGACGAACACTTCATCGGCGTGGAATTGGTAGCGCGCGCGGAAGTAGGTGTTGAGGTTCAGCGGGAAGCCGATGCGCACGCCGCCGCCGTTCGACTCCGAGGTGTAGCCGGAATACTGGCTGAAGTCGAAGCGGTAGGAGAACAGGTCGATGCCGCCAGCCAGGTCGCGGCCCAGGAAGCGCGGCTCGGTGAAGCGGAAGTCGACCTGGCGGCGCAAGGAACCGACCGAAGCGCGCAACGACACGTCCTGGCCGGTCCCGCGGAAGTTGTGCTGGCTGATGCCCACGTCGAGCAGGAGCTGATCGACCGTGGAGTAGCCGGCGCCCAGGCTGAGCTCGCCCGTGGGCTGCTCCTGGATCTTGACGCGCAGCACCGTCTTGTCGGGCGCGCTGCCGGGATACTGATCGATGTCCACGGTCTTGAAGAAGCTGAGACGCTTCACCTCGATCTTCGATCGATCGACCAGCACGCGGTTGTAGGCGTCGCCTTCGGCCAGTCGCAGCTCGCGACGGATCACGTAGTCCTGCGTGGTGGTGTTGCCGACGATGTCGATGCGCTCAACGTAGACGCGTGGGCCTTCCTTCACGCGGAAGGTGACGTCCACGGTTTGCGTTTTCGGGTTGGCGCGGGGCTGCGGCTGGATGTCCACGAAGGCGAAGCCGGAGGCGCCCGCGGCGAAGGTCAGCGAGTCCACCGCCGACTCGATCTGGTCGGAGCGGAACGGCTGGCCCTCGCGGATGGGCAGGAGCGCCTTGAGGAAGTCGCCGTTCAGGCGCTTCAGGTCGGTCTGCACGTCCAGCTTGCCGAACTTGTACTTGGGACCTTCCTCGACCACGTAGGTCAGGGCGAAGCTCTTGCGGTCGGGGTTCAGCTCGGCCGTCGAGGACAGCACGCGGAAGTCGTAGTAACCCTTGTTGGCGTAGAACTTGCGCAGCTGCTCGCGGTCGTACTCGATTCGGTCAGGGTCGTAGTTGTCGTTGGAGGTGAAGAACCGGTACCAGGCGGTCTCCTTCGTGACGACGACGTCGCGCAGGGCGTTGTCGCTGAACACCTTGTTGCCGAGAAAATTGATCCGCTGGATGCCGGTCTTCGGCCCCTCGGTGATCTCGAAGACGAGGTCCACGCGCTTCTGCGGCAGGTTCACGATCTTGGGCGTGACCGCCGCCGTGATGCGGCCGGAGCGGCGGTAGAGCTCCACGATCTTCTGCACGTCGGCCAGCACGGAAGCCTTGGTGAAGATGCCGCGCGGGTGGATGGAGATCTCGTCGCGCAGCTTCTCGTCGTTCAGCGCCGAGTTCCCCTCGAAGACCACCTGGTTGATGATGGGGTTCTCGACCACGCGCACCACGAGGTCGCCGTTCGGCCGCAGCTCGAACCGCTCGTCGGAGAACAGCTCGGTGCGGGCCAGCGTCTTGAGCGCCAGATCGAGGCGGGCCGCATCCACCGTGTCGCCCGCCGAGATGGGCAGGTAGGCGATGATGGTCGAGGCCTCGATCCGCTCGTTGCCCTCCACCAGGATGCGGCGGACCACGCCCGACTGGATGGCGGGCGCGCGTGAGGCGGCGGGGTCGGCGGCGGCCTGGGCCTGGGCGGCGGCGGGGCTGGGCACGCCGCGCCCGGCGTTGGCGTCCTCCGGCGTGGGGGTGGGCTGGGGCGCGGGGCCGTTCGGAGCCGAGGCGCCGCCCGGGACCGAGCGGCCGTCGTCGGCTGCGGCGGAGGCGGGCGCCTCGCGGTTCGACGGCGCCCCGTCTCCGGCGGCCGTGCCCGTGGAGCTGGAGCTCTGGACGTTCGGCGCGGGACCGGGCTGCACCGGAGGCGCGGAGCCCCCTGTGGCGCTCGGAACCTGGGCGAAGGCGGGACCAGCCAGGGCGGTGCCGGCCAGGAGCACGGCCGCGCCCGCGCCCAGCGCTGTCCTACGTTGCGAAGTGGCGATCATTCATCCAGCCGGAGAAAGCGGGTGGCGCGGCGTCACGACAGGCCGCCGCCCCACAGTTTGAACAGACGCATCGGCTGGATGTCGTTCCAGGTCGCGAACAACATCAGGCCGAGCAGCAGCGCCAGCCCCACCCGGTAGCCGGCCGCCTGCACGCTCGCCGCCACCGGACGCCGGGCGACCGCCTCATACGCGTAGAACACGAGGTGTCCTCCGTCCAGCACCGGCACGGGCAGCAGGTTCATGAAGCCGATCGAGACGGAGAGCACGGCGGCCCAGCTGAGCAGGGTCGCGGCGATGGAGCCGATCATGGCGCCCGTGTTGGGCGCGCCCGCGCTGGACGCCTTCACCAGCGCGCCCGAGACCTGGGCGATGCGGATCGGGCCGCCCAGCTGATCGGCCGAGGCGCGCCCGGTGACCACGCGGCCGATGTAGAAGACAGTGGTGCCGATGATGTCTCCCACCCGGCGCACGGAGCTGGTGACAGCCTCGGCGGGCCCGTAGCGGTGGCGGAAGGTGTCGGCGGGATCGCGCGAGCCTGCGAGCCCCAGGTAGCCCACCGTGATCGGGCGGCCGGTGAAAGGCTCGGGCTGGGTGCGGGCCGCCGGCGTGGCGGTGAGCCGCAGGGTCGCATCGCCGCGCCGCAGGTCGAAGGCGATCGGCTGGCCGGCGCGCAGCTGCACGTGCTGCACCACCTCGCCGAAGTCCTCCACCGGCCGACCGTCCACCTTGGTGACGAGGTCGCCGGCGCGGAAGCCGGCCGCCGCGGCGGGGCCGCCCGCCTGCACCAGGCCGACGCGCGGGCGGGTCATCTGCGCGCCGATCGCCATGGCGATGAGGCTGAACAGGAACACCGCCAGGATGAAGTTGGCGATGGGGCCGGCCGCAACCACGACCGCGCGGACCCAAACCGGCTTGAAGTGGAAGTAGTTGGAGACGGCCGCCGGGCCGCGCTGCTTGACGATCTCGTCGCGGAACTCGGCCAGCTCTTCCTGGTCCGGGACGGAGGAGCTGGCGTTGGCGTCGCCGTTGAAGCGCACGTAGCCGCCGAGCGGCAGCCAGCCGATGCGCCACTCCACGCCGGCGCGGTCACGCCAGCTGGCGATCGCGCGGCCGAAGCCGATGGAGAAGCGATCCACCTCCACCCCCAGCCAGCGCGCGGCGAGGAAGTGCCCGAGCTCGTGCACGGTGACCACCAGCGTCAGCACCGCCAGGAACGGCAGCACGTACAGCGCGATGTTGGGCAGGAGCGCGGCGAGGTTCATGGCGACGGCCTTCAGCTCGGGCGGCTGCGGCGCGCGATGGCCGCATCCGCGATGACGCGGGCGCCCGCGTCGACCATGAGGGCCGTTTCGAGCGCCGCGTCGACCCCCGTCGCAATTTCCGTTCCGTTGACCATGGCCAAGGTGTCTTCCACGATTGCGGCGATGTCGAGGAAGCCGATGCGTCCGTCCAGGAACGCGGCCACGCCGCGCTCATTGGCCGCGTTGAAGGCGGCGGGCGCGCCGCCCCCCGCGCGCAGCGCCTCGCGGGCAAGGCGCAGCGCGGGAAAGCGGTCGAGGTCGGGCGCCTCGAAGGTGAGCTGGGCCAGCCTGGGCAGGTCCAGCCGCTCGGCGGGCCAGGCGATGCGCTCGGGCCAGGCGAAGGCCGTGGAGATGGGGCTCTTCATGTCCGGCGGGCCGAGCTGGGCCAGGGTCGAGCCGTCCTGGTACTCCACCGCGCTGTGCACGACGGACTGCGGGTGGACCACCACCTCGATCCTGTCCTCGGCCATGTCGAACAGGTAGCTGGCCTCGATCAGCTCCAGCCCCTTGTTGGCCATGGAGGCGCTGTCCACGCTGATCTTGGCGCCCATGCTCCAGTTCGGGTGCGCCACGGCCTGGGCGGGCGTGGCGGCGCGCATGGCGTCCTTGGTCCAGGTGCGGAACGGGCCGCCCGACGCCGTCAGGATCAGCCGCGCCACCCGGTCGCGCGCGGCGGGATGCAGCGCCTGGAAGATGGCGGAGTGCTCGCTGTCGACGGGGATCACCTCGCCGCCCGCTTGGCGCGCCGCGGCGAGCAGAGCCGGGCCCATGCAGACCAGGCTCTCCTTGTTGGCCAGCGCCACCGTGGCGCCGGTGCGCGCGGCGGCCAGGGTCGGGCGCAGGCCTGCCGCGCCCACCACGGCGGCCATCACCCAGTCCGCGCCCATGCCCGCGGCGGCCTCGACCACCGCGTCGTCGCCGCAGGCGGTGCGCAGGTCCTCGCCGGCCAGCAGTGCGGCGAGCTCGGCATGACAGCTCTCGTCGGCGCAGACAGTCAGCTGCGGTCGCCAGCGCCGCGCCTGCTCGGCCAGGAGCTTGACGTTGCGCCCGGCCGCCAGGGCGACGACGTCTACCTCCGCCCCGCCCGCCTCCGACACGTGGGCCAGCAGGTCGAGCGTGGAGACCCCGATGCTCCCCGTGGAGCCGAGGACGGAGACCTTGCGGCTGCGCATCAGGCCGACCAGCCCGCCTTGGCCAGCAGGCGCGCGCCGGCCACCGCCAGCGCCGCGAACATCAAGCCGTCCACCCGGTCCAAGAGTCCTCCGTGCCCGGGGATCAGGTCCCCTGAGTCCTTCACGCCGAAGCGGCGCTTCAACATCGATTCCAAGAGATCGCCCCCCATGGTGGCGAGCGCACCCACCAGCCCAACTCCGGCGCATAGCCACGGGCCGGGCGCGCCCATGGATCGGAAGACCGCGCCGGTGGCCATCGCCGCGGCCACTCCGGCCACCAGGCCGCCCCAGAACCCCGACCATGTCTTGTTGGGCGAGAAGCGCGGCCAAAGCTTGGGTCCTCCGAGCGTGCTGCCGATCACGAACGCCGCGCTGTCCGCCGCCCAGGCGATGAACAGCATGAGGAGCACCCACACGCGCCCGCCGTCCTCGCCGTGCTGCACGTCCGCCAGCCGCAGCCACCACAGCGCCACGACCGGCGCGCCGAGGTACAGCACGCCGAAGGCCGTGTCCGCCGGCCGGCGCGTCAGGTCGAACACGCGCGCCAGGCCCGCCACGAGCAGGGCCGCCCCCACCAGCGTGAGCCAGGCGATGTGCGGGTGGCCGAAGTACCCCGTGAACAGCGCCAGCAGCACACCCACGAGCACCGCCGTGCCCGCGCGCGTGGGGGCCGGGGGCGCCGCCATGCGGCCCCACTCCAGCGACAGCACCGCGACAGCCACCGACAGCAGCACCAGCAGCAGCGTGCCGCCGAGCCAGACCGCCAGCAGGGTGAGCGGAATCAGGACCGCGGCCGAGAGGAGCCGCAGACTGAGGTTGCGCCAGTCGAACGGACGGCGATCAGCCGGCGGCGCGGACGTCATCCACCTCCGCCCCGCCATAGCGCCGGTCGCGCGCGGCGAACTCGGCGACGGCCTCCGCCAGCGGCGCCTGGCCGTAGTCGGGCCACAGCACGTCCTGGAACACCAGCTCGGCATAGGCCGCCTCCCACAGGAGGAAGTTGGACAGCCGCCGCTCGCCCGAGGTGCGGATCACCAGGTCTAGGGGGGGGCTCTGGGCGGTGGACAGGCGCGAAGCGATGGCTGATTCGTCCAGGTCCGCCGGCGCGCGCCCGGCGGCGATGTCGGCCGCGAGCTCCAGCGTCGCACGGGCCAGGTCGGCCCGGCCGCCGTAGTTGAAGGCCACCTGCAGGTGAAAGCGCCCGTTGCCGCGCGTGCGGCCCTCCGCGCGCTCGATCACCTCCAGGATGTCCGGCGCGAGCCCCTCGCGGCCGCCGATCACGTGCACGCGCACGCCCTCGCGGGCCAGCCGGTCGAGGTCGCTCTCCACATACGACTTCAGGAGGCGCATCAGCTCCGACACCTCGGACGGCGGCCGGCGCCAGTTCTCCGTCGAGAAGCCGAACACGGTCAGCCACTCGATCCCAAGGTGGGGCGCCGCCTCCACGGTGCGCTTCAGCGCCTGCACGCCCTCCCGGTGGCCGAAGGTGCGCGGCAGGCCGCGGCGACGGGCCCAGCGGCCGTTGCCGTCCATGATGATGGCGACGTGGCGCGGCGGAGGCGTGTCGGAGGCGGCGTTCAGCCCACGCGACGGCGACATGGCGCCCTCCCCTGGCCCACCCGTTCGAACGCGCCCGTCCTGGCGGAGCGCATCAAACCTGCATGATCTCTTGCTCTTTGGTGCGCAAGGCCTCGTCGATGCGCTTCACGGCGTCGTCGGTGAAGCCCTGGACGTCCTTGTCCGCGCGCTTCTGCTCGTCCTGGCTCATGTCGCCGGCCTTCTCGGCCTTCTTCAGGTCCTCGAGGGCGTCGCGGCGCACGTTGCGCACCGCCACCTTCTGCTGCTCGGCGTATTTGCCGGCGAGCTTGGCGAGATCCTTGCGGCGATCCTCGGTCAGGGGCGGGATCGGCACGCGCAGGGTCTGGCCGTCGACGATGGGGTTGAGCCCCAGGCCCGCGTTGCGGATCGCCTTGTCCACGGCGATCACCGTGCCCTTGTCCCACACGCTGACCGTGATCATCCGCGGCTCGGGCACGCTGATGGCGGCCACCGAGGTGATCGGCGTCATGGAGCCGTAGGCCTCCACCATCACCGGCTCGATCAGGCCGGCGTTGGCGCGGCCGGTCCGCAGGCCCTGGAACTCCTCCTTGAGGGCGAGCACGGCCTTGTCCATCCGGTCCTTGTAGGTCTTCAGGTCAGGCTTGGGCATGGATCGGCTCGTCGGGGTTTGGAACGGAAGCGTCGTCGATGGTGGTGTGCGTTCCCTCGCCCGTCAGCACGCGCAGGAGCGAGCCCGGCTGGCGGATGGAGAACACCACGATGGGAATCCCGCTCTCGCGCATCAGGCTGATCGCCGAGGCGTCCATCACGCGCAGGTCGCGGGAGAGCACGTCGAGGTAGCTGAGGCGGTCGTAGCGCTGGGCGTGCGGGTCGCGCTTGGGGTCGGCGGTGTAGACGCCGTCCACGCTGGTGCCCTTGAACAGCGCCTCGACGCCGATCTCCGCGGCGCGCAGGGCGGCGGCGGTGTCGGTGGTGAAGAAGGGGTTGCCCGTGCCGGCCGCGAAGATCACGACGCGGCCCTTCTCCAGGTGGCGCATGGCGCGGCGGCGGATGTAGGGCTCGCAGACGTTGGCCATGGGGATGGCGGACTGCACGCGCGTCTGCACGCCGTGGCGCTCCAGGGCGTTCTGCATGGCCAGGGCGTTCATCACCGTGGCGAGCATGCCCATGTAGTCGGCCTGGGCGCGCTCCATGCCCTTGGCGGCGCCGGACAGGCCGCGGAAGATGTTGCCGCCGCCGATCACCAGGCAGACTTCGACCCCGCGCTCGATCACCTCGGCGATCTCCGCGGCGATCACGTCGACCATGGCCATGTCGATGCCGTAGGGCTCCTGGCCCATCAGCACCTCGCCCGACACCTTGAGCAGGATCTTGCGGTAGCGCGGCGCGCGCGCGGGCGTGTCCGAGGCTGCAGGGGGCGTGTCTGTCATCGGTCCTCGGCCGGAATCGCCCGGAGCTTGGGCGCCAGCATACTCCCCGCTCATCCCCGCGGAAGCGGGCACCCGGTGTGAGCGGCTCCGTCGAGGCCGGCATAGGCCCCCGTCGCACGCATGGCTAGAACGGGCTCCCCCTCCGGCGGGGATGAGCGAAGTGGGAGGGCTCTCGAAGGAGCCCTCCCGTGCAGGTCAGCCCTGCCCGCCCGTCATGGAGGCGACCTCGGCGGCGAAGTCGTCGGTGGGCTTCTCCACGCCTTCGCCGAGCGCCAGGCGCACGAAGCCGGTCACCTGGGCGGTGAAGCCGCCGTCCTTGGCCGCCTTGGCGACGTACTGCTCGACGGTGAGCTCGGGCTCCATCACGAAGCTCTGCTTGAGGAGCACGACCTCCTCGTAGAACTTGCGCAGGCGGCCCTCGACCATCTTCTCCACCACGCCCGGCGGCTTGCCGCTGGCGGCGGCCTGCTCGCTGAAGATGGCGCGCTCGCGTTCCACCGCCGCCGGATCCACCTCGTCGGTGGTCAGCGCCAGGGGCGAGGTGGCGGCGATATGCATGCCCACCTTGCGGCCGATGTCGGTCAGGCGGTCGTGCGGGCCGTTGCCCGTCACCGCCACGAGCACGCCCAGGCGGCCGACCTCGGGGCCCGCGGCGTTGTGCACGTAGGCCGCGACCGCGCCCTCGGCGACGTCGAACCGCTTGGAGCGGCGCGGCATCATATTCTCGCCGATGGTGGCGATCAGCTGCGTCAGCCGCTCGGACACGGTCTCGCCCGACGCGAGCGGCGCCTGGTTCAGGGCCTGGATGTCGCCGTCGGCCACGTCCAGCGCCGCCTTGGCGACGTCCCGGGCGGCCGACTGGAACATCTCGTTGCGGGCCACGAAGTCGGTCTCGGAGTTCACCTCCACCACCGCGCCCGTCATGCCCGCCCCGTCGGCGCGCAGGGCGACGGCCACGAGGCCCTCGGCGGCGATGCGGTCGCTCTTCTTCGCGGCCTTGCTGAGGCCCTTGGTGCGCAGCCAGTCGATGGCGGCGTCCATGTCGCCGCCGGTCTCCTGGAGCGCCTTCTTGCAGTCCATCATGCCGACGCCGGTGGTTTCGCGCAGTTCCTTGACGAGCGCAGCCGTGATCTCGGCCATCGTTCTCTCTCCTGTGTTCGGATGAGACGATGCGCCCGGCGGGCGGCCGGGCGCATGTTCGGTTCAGTGACACCGCGGGGGCGCGCCCCGCGGCGAAGGTCAGGCGGAGGCGGGCTCGGCCGGCACCGCGTCCAGCGCGGCTTCGGTGCGCAGTGCGGGCTCCATCGGCTCGGCCGAGGCCCCGATGTCCACGCCCGAGGCCGACTGGCCGGCGGCCAGGCCGTCCAGCACCGCGTCAGCGACGAGGTCGCAGTAGAGCTGCAGGGCGCGCGCCGCGTCGTCGTTGCCCGGCACCGGGAAGGCCACGCCGTCCGGATCCGAGTTCGAGTCGAGGATCGCAATCACCGGGATGTTGAGCTTGCGGGCCTCCTGGATCGCGATCGCCTCCTTGTTGGTGTCGATCACGAACATCAGGTCGGGGATGCCGCCCATGTCCTTGATGCCGCCGAGGCTGAGCTCGAGCTTGTCGTGCTCGCGGGTCAGCTGCAGCAGCTCCTTCTTAGTGCGCTGGCCTTCCTCGCCGATGGTCTCCAGCTCGCGCAGGCGGGCGATGGAGCCCGACACGGTGCGCCAGTTGGTGAGCGTGCCGCCCAGCCAGCGGTGGTTTACATAGTACTGGGCGCAGCGCTTGGCGGCGGTGGACACAGGGTCTTGCGCCTGGCGCTTGGTGCCCACGAACAGCACGCGGCCGCCCGAGGCCGCCACTTCACGCACCTTCACCAGGGCGGAGTGCAGCAGCGGGATCGACTGCGACAGGTCGAGGATGTGGATGTTGGAGCGGCTGCCGAAGATGTAGCGCTCCATCTTCGGGTTCCAGCGGTGCGTCTGGTGGCCGAAGTGGGCGCCCGCTTCGAGGAGCTGGCGCATGTTGAAGTCAGGCAGAGCCATGGCGTGAGTTCGCTTTCGTCCGGTTGGGCCTCCGCAGGCTTGCGACGAGCTTGAACCAGCCCGCCACCGGAAGCGGGAACGGCGGCCCGAGAGCCGCCGTCACCGCAGACCTGCGTGTGGAATGGCGCGCGATGTAGGCGTGAGACGCTGGAAAGGCAAGCTCGCGGACGCCTACGCCTCCTCCAGCATCACGACCCCCGGAGCGGTCTTCACGGCCGCCTTCACGGGGCCGTCGACGCGGTACCTGCCCGGAAGACGCACCTCCACCTCGCGGCCTCCGGGCAGGCTGGCGATGCAGACGACCTCCGCGCCGCGATCGCCCCGGGCGCCGTCCAGCCGGGCGTGCAGCGCGTTCATGTCCGCCGCGGCCGCGCTGAGGTGGATGCGCAGGGCCGCCACGGCCGACTCCGTGCCGGGGGCGAGGGCCGTGAGCGGTTCGGCGTGCTCGGCGATCAGGCGGAACTGGCCGCCGTCGACGCGAGCGCGCATGCGGAACAGGAGGTGGGCGCCGGGCTCCAAGAGCTCGCGCATCTTCAGGAGCTCGGGCGGCGGGACCATGGCCTCGTACTCGCCCGAAGGGTCGGACAGGGTGAGGTAGGCCAGCTTCTCGCCCGTGCGGCTGGGCTTCTCCTGCCGGCGGCGCACCACGCCCGCCATGCGGAAGGCGGTGAAGCCCCCCTCCTCCGCCTGGGCCGCAGCCTCGGCGTAGAGCGTCACCTTGCGGGCGCGCAGCGTGTCGGCCAGCGCCTCCAACGGGTGGCCGGTGAGGTAGAAGCCGATCGCCGCCAGCTCCTCGTCCAGCGTCTGCGCCGCCGTCCAGGGCTCGGCGCGCGGCAGGCGCGGGCGGCCGGTCTCCCCCGCGCCGCCGAACAGGTTGGCCTGCCCGTCCGCCCGCTCGCTCGCCAGCGCCTGGGCGTGGCCCATCAGCGCGTCGCACGCGGCGAGAACGGCGGCGCGGTTGGGTTCCAGCGCGTCGAAGCAGCCGGCGCGCGCCAGGTTCTCCAGCACGCGCTTGCCCACGAAGCGCGGGTCGATGCGCTCAGCGAAGTCGAACAGGTCGCGGAAGGGCCCGCCCGCCTCGCGCATCGCCTGCACGTGGCGCATGGCCTCCACGCCCACGTTGCGCACGGCGCCCAGCGCGTAGAGCACCTCGCCCCCCCCCACCTCGAAGTCGGCCCCCGAGCGGTTGATGCAGGGCGGGCGCACGGCGACCTTGAAGCGCTTGGCGTCCTGCACATAGACCGCCAGCTTGTCGGTGTTGCCGGCGTCCAGGCTCATGGTGGCGGCGTAGAACTCGGGCGCGGCGTTCGCCTTGAGCCAGCCCGTCTGGTAGCTGATCAGCGCGTAGGCGGCCGCGTGACTCTTGTTGAAGCCGTAGCCCGCGAACTTGGCCACCAGCTCGAAGATGCCGTCCGACTGCTTCTCGGGGACGCCCCTCTCCTTCGCGCCGGAGATGAAGCGCGCCTTCTGCACATCCATCTCCTCCTTCTTCTTCTTGCCCATGGCGCGGCGCAGCAGGTCGGCCTCACCCAGGCTGTAGCCCGCCAGGATCTGGGCGATCTGCATCACCTGCTCCTGGTAGATGATCACGCCGTAGGTCTCGTCGAGCACCGACTTGAGGCTGGGGTGCAGGTAGTCCAGCGCCTGCCGGCCGAACTTGCGGTCGACATAGGTGTCGATGTTGTCCATCGGCCCCGGTCGGTAGAGCGAGATCAGCGCGGTGATCTCCTCGATGGAGCCGCAGCGCAGCTTGCGCAGCGTCTCGCGCATGCCGGTGGACTCCAGCTGGAACACGCCGATGGCGTGGCCGCTGGCCAACAGCTCGTAGGTGGCCTTGTCGTCCAGCCGCAGGGCGTCGAGATCGAGCTGAACGCCGCGCTTGGCCAGCTGCTTCACGGCCTTGTCGAGCACCGTCAGCGTCTTCAGGCCCAGGAAGTCGAACTTCACCAGCCCGGCGCTCTCCACCCACTTCATATTGTACTGGGTGGCCGGGATGTCCGAGCGCGGGTCCTGGTAGAGCGGCACGAGCTCGGTCAGCGGCCGGTCGGCGATGACCACGCCGGCGGCGTGGGTGGAGGCGTTGCGGTACAGGCCCTCCAGCCGCAGCGCCGTCTCCAGCACGGCGGCGACGGCCGGGTCGTCGCGCCGCGCCTCCTGCAGGCGGGGCTCCATGGCGATGGCTTGGGCGAGCGTGGTGGGGTTGGCCGGGTTGTTCGGCACCATCTTGGCCAGCCGGTCGACCAGCCCCAGCGGCAGCTGCATCACCCGGCCCACGTCGCGCAGCACCGCGCGCGCCTGCAGCGTGCCGAAGGTGATGATCTGGGCGACGCGGTCCTGCCCGTACTTGCGCTGCACGTACTCGATCACGCGCTCGCGCCCGTCCTGGCAGAAGTCGATGTCGAAGTCGGGCATCGACACCCGCTCGGGGTTCAGGAACCGCTCGAACAAGAGGCCGAAGCGCAGGGGGTCGAGCCCGGTGATCGACAGCGCCCAGGCGATCAGCGACCCCGCGCCCGAGCCGCGGCCCGGCCCCACGGGCACGCCGTTGGCCTTGGACCACTTGATGAAGTCCGACACGATCAGGAAGTAGCCGGGAAAGCCCATGCGGGTGATGACCCCCGCCTCCAACTCCAGCCGCGCCCAGTAGTCGGCCTCCGGCGCGGCCAGCTCGGCGCCCGACGCGCGGATGTAGGCCAGCCGCGCGGCCAGCCCCTCCTTGGCCTGGTGCACCAGCTCCTCGGCCTCGGTGCGGCCCTCGCCGGTGGGGAAGCGCGGCAGGATGGGGTCCCGCTTGTCCACCATCACCGCGCAGCGGCGGGCGATGTCGAGGGTGTTGTCGCAGGCCTCGGCGAGGTCGGCGAAGGTCTCGCGCATCTCGGCGGCGGTCTTGAAGCGGTGCTCGACGGTCACGCGCCGACGCTGGTCCTGGCCCTTGAAGGCGCCGTCGGCCAGGCACAGCAGGGCGTCGTGCGCCTCGTGCATGTCGGCCCTGTCGAAGAACACGTCGTTGGTGGCCACCAGCGGCGCGTCGTGCTCGTAGGCCCAGGCGACGAGGCCGGGCTCGGCCAGGGCCTCGGCCCGCGTCCCGTGCCGCTGCAGCTCCACGTAGAAGCGGTCGCTGAAGGCGGTCTGCATCGCGGCGAGCACCCGGGCGCCCTCGCCCGCCTTGTCCTTGGCGAACAGCGGATCGGCCGGCCCGTCCGGCCCGCCGGAGAGCAGGATCAGCCCCTCCGCCCGGGCGACCACCTCGCGCCAGGGCACCACCGGCTCGGCCTCGCCGACGCTGCCCGTGTAGGCCAGGGAGGACAGCGCCATCAGGTTGCCCCAGCCTGTCGCGTCCTGCGCCAGCAGCACGACGGTCGGCGTCCGCGCACCGCGCGCCGGGCCGTCGCCGAGGCCGGACACCGGCAGGGCGCAGCCGACGATCGGCTGGACGCCGACCTCCTTCAGCGACTGGCTGAACTCCAGCGCGCCGAACAGGTTGGCGCGGTCGGCGATGGCCACGGCGGGCATGCCGGCCTCGGCGGCCAGCTTGCCGATGCTCCCCGCCTTGATGGCCCCCTCGAGGAGCGAATAGGCGGAGCGCACCCGCAGGTGCACGAACCCCTCCCCCTCGCCCCCCATGCGGCTCATCCCAAACGACTCAGCCCAGCAGCTGGGCGACCGTGGCGACCATGGCGACGAACCCCGCCACGGAGGCAAGCGCGGCGGTGTCGCGGACGATGCGAATCATGTGGACGGCTCCCAGTGTTCGTGGTTTGTTCTGGCACAGGATGTCCGTGATCGCAAGGCTGCGAAGGCGAGAGCAGGCCGGTTCAGTCGACGGAAGGCGTCTACTTCCAATCAGACGAGATCCCGGCCTGCCCAACCGCCTTTGCGACGGCGGCTAGTCCGGCCTGCAGCCGCTCCGCAGAAGCGGCCGCTAGCAGCACCCCCCCACCATCCACGATCGCGCCGACAAGCAACTCCGCACCTTCCAGCCGCACATCGCACGGCCGCCGCACCCCGAGCATTTGAAGCACCCGTGCATCATCCGAACTCGCCACGAGCGCGATCTGATCACCCTGGGCCCAATCGGCGTCGAAAAGGTCAACAACCCCCTCAGCCTTGCGGCTGCCGATCACATGCCACGCAGATCCGAGCGGCCACGGTGCGGACCTGACCTCGCCAAGCGTGCGCACACCCACGCCAGGGTCGCTCCGGTGACGGAAGCACACCTCGCCCAGGCTCGTCAGCGCCGACGCGAGGGGCGATGTCAGCCACTCGGGGATGCCGCCATCGATGTCTGGAAACCCCTCCCAGGTCAGGACAGCGGCTTGAGACTCCGCGGGCGTGATTGCCCGCGTTTCCCACGCCTCCGCGTCCCAGTCGGTCCACAGGCGCAGAACGCCTGCCTTTGGCGAAGTCTCCACGTCTGGCCTCATCTCGCCTCCTCCAGCGAGGCGCGCGGCAGCGGTGAGAAACGGGCGCTTCCCCAGTCGTAGATCTCCGCACCAGCCTTGTCGCCGGCCCAGTAGCCGACGATGCCGCCCCCGATGGCGAACACCACCCCAACGACCGCAGTCCCGCCTCCTGGTTCGATGGCTGTTCCTATGGCTGCGCCGAGAGCACCCGCACCCTCAGCTCCCGCCCATGCGGCAGCCCATGCTGACACCACCTGGGTCGCTCGCCGCAGCGGCCGATCGGCCTGCACGATCGAGGCGATATCGACGGCGACGCCGACAACAAGCAGAACCCGACCCGCATAGCGAAACGCCTGTGCCGAACGGTAGAGTGCGGCTCCGCTCCGGCCAACGGATGTATGGTCGGCTATATTGAAGTACTCGAACGTTCCTTTCTGATTCCAGTGATAATCTATGGTTTTGGTCTTCGCGTTGTAGCCGTAATCCAGGCGAAGAAGCCGCTTACCTGCCTTGTCCTGAATGAAAATTGTTGAAGTCGAGTTGCCCGTGAAATTTCGAGGTTTGAACTCGATAGCCAGCCCTCTAGATCCCGGCAGGGGTATGCGCACCACCGAGGCCAAGCCCGTGCCCGCAAGGACCGCGCCAGTCCATGGACCTGCGGCCTCTCGTTGATCGGCCATCACTCGCTACCTCTCACTAGCTGGGCGGCTGGACGCCAACGACGTCAGCCGACGTTCCGCTCCACCAGCCGCCCCTCCGCCAGCGTGAACACCCGGTCCATGTAGCTGGCCAGCTGGAGGTTGTGGGTGGCGATCAGGGCGGCGACGCCCTCCGTCCGCGCCAGGTCGAACAGGGCCTGGAAGACGCTCTGGCTGGTGTCGGGGTCGAGGTTGCCGGTGGGTTCGTCGGCGAGGATCAGACGGGGCCGGTTGGCCAGGGCGCGGGCGATGGCGGTGCGCTGCTGCTCGCCGCCGCTGAGCTGGGCGGGCTGGTGGGCGAGGCGCTCGGCGAGGCCCAGGCGGGTCAGGAGCTCGGCGGCGCGGGTGCGGGCCTCGCGCTCGCCGCGGCCGGCGATGCGCAGGGGCAGGGCCACGTTGTCCTGCGCTGAGAGCTCGGGCAGGAGCTGGTGGAATTGGTAGACGAAGCCGATGGCGCTCAGGCGCAGGTGCGTGCGCTGCTGCTCCTTCAGCTTGGAGGTGGCGCGGCCGGCGAACAGCACCTCGCCCGAGGTGGGGCGCTCCAGCAGGCCCGCGGCGTGCAGCAGGCTCGACTTGCCGGAGCCGGAGGGGCCGACCAGGCCGGTGATCTCGCCGGGGCGCAGGTCGAGGTCGACGCCGCGCAGCACCGCCAGCGGGCGCTCCACGCCCTCCGAATAGGTCCGGGTGACGGCGCGGAGCGACAGGATTGGCGCGAAGGGGTCGCCCGGCGCGCGGTCACTCATACCGCAGCGCCTCCACCGGGTCGCGGCGGCTGGCCAGCCAGGCGGGCGGCAGGGTGGCGATGAAGCTCATCAGCAGGGTGGAGACCAGGATCAGCCCCACCTCCCCCGGCTCCACCCGGGCGGGCAGGCGCGAGAGATAGTAGGTGTCCGGGTTGAACACCTGCGTGTGCGTGGCCCACTCCACGAAGGACTGGATGGGGCCGATGTTCAGGCAGAACAGCGTGCCCAGCGTCAGGCCCACGATCGAGCCGACGCCGCCGATCATCACGCCCACCATGAAGAAGACGCGCAGGATGGCTCCGCGGCCCGCGCCCATGGTGCGCAGCACGGCGATGTCGCGCGTCTTGTTCTTGGCCATCATAATCAGGCTGGAGACAATGTTCACCATCGCCAGCGCCACCGCGATCAGGAGGATGAAGCGCATGGCCGTGCGCTCCACCTTCAGGGCGGTGAAGAAGCTGGCGTTGCGGTCGCGCCAGTCGGCGACTTGGCCGTAGGGGCCGACGGCCCGCTGCACGGCGGCGCGCAGGCCATCGATGTCGTCCGGATCGCGGACGCGGATCTCCACCTCGTCAATGGCGCCCTCCCGGCCGAGGAACAGCTGGGCCTGCTCCAGCGGCATGTAGATCAGCGCCTGGTCGTACTCGCTGACGCCGATGGAGAAGGTTCCGCCCACCACATAGGCCTTGCGCACGGGGGCGGAGCCGAAGGCGGTGGCCGAGCCGTTGGCGGTGATCAGGGTCAGCTCGTCGCCCGGGCGCACGCCCATGCTCTGCGCCAGGCGGGCGCCGACCAGCACCACGTCGCCGCCGTACTCTCCCTCGCCGAAGCCCTTCAGCGAGCCGGCCCTGATGTTCTTGGCGACCAGCGGATTGCCGGCCACGTCGGCGGGGCGCTGGGCCTTGAGGATCCCGCCGCCAGTCTGGGCGGGGCCGACCACCATCACCGGCGCGCCCAGCTGGGGCACGGCGGAGATCACGCCCGGCAGGGCGCGGAGGCGCGAGAGCACCGCCTCCCGCTCCGGCCCGTTCACCGCCTCGCCCGAGACGTAGAGGTGGCCGTTCACGCCCAGCAGGCGCCCCAGGAGCTCCGCTCGGAAGCCTCCCATGATGCTCATGACGATGATCAGCGCGGCGACGGCGAGGGTCGTCGCCACCACGGCCAGGATGGTGATCAGCGCCACGCCGCCGTCCCGCCGGGTCGCCATGAGGTAGCGCACGGCGAGCCCCCGCTCCCAGGCGGAGAACGGCCGGGCGGCGGGGGCGCCGGTCATTGCGCCAGCGTGGGGGCGAGGACGGAGATCGCCTCGTCCAGCGGCAGGTTGCGCTGCTCGCCCGTGCGGCGGTTCTTGATCTCCACCTCGCCGACGGCGAGCCCCTTGGGGCCGATCACCAGCCGCCAGGGGAGGCCGATCAGGTCGGCGGTGGCGAACTTGGCGCCGGGGCGCTCGTCGCGGTCGTCCAGCAGCGGGTCGAGGCCGGCGGAGGTCAGGCGGCGGTAGGCGTCCTCGCAGGCGGCGTCCACGGCGGCGTCGCCCGGCCGCAGGTTGACGATCCCGACGCCGAACGGCGCCACGCTCTCCGGCCAGATGATCCCATTGTCGTCGTGGCTGGCCTCGATGATGGCGCCCAGCAGGCGCGAGACGCCGACGCCGTAGCTGCCCATCTCCGCCGGGCGTTCCACACCGTCCGGGCCGGCGACGTTTAGGCCCATCGGCGCCGAATACTTGGTCCCGAAGTAGAAGATGTGGCCCACCTCGATCCCGCGCGCGGAAAGGCGGTCGGCCTCGGGCACCTCGGCCTCGAACCGGTCGGCTTCGTGCATCTCTTCAGTGGCGGCGTAGAGGGCGGTGCGCTGGTCCACCAAGGGCTGCAGGTCGCCCTGCCAGTCCACGTCCGGGCCGGGCGCGCCCATCTCCACCAGGTCCTTGTGGCAGAAGACGGCGCTCTCGCCCGTGTCGGCCAGGATGATGAACTCGTGGCTGAGGTCGCCGCCGATGGGCCCGGTGTCGGCGCGCATGGGCACCGCCTTCAGCCCCATGCGCGCGAAGGTGTTCAGGTAGGCGACGAACATGCGGTTGTAGGCGCGCCGGGCGCCCGCCTCGTCCACGTCGAAGCTGTAGGCGTCCTTCATCAGGAACTCGCGGCCGCGCATCACGCCGAAGCGGGGGCGCTGCTCGTCCCGGAACTTCCACTGGATGTGGTAGAGGGTCTTGGGCAGGTCCTTGTAGCTCTTCAGGCTGGCGCGGACGATGTCGGTGATCATCTCCTCGTTGGTGGGGCCGTAGAGGAGCTCACGCTCGTGCCGGTCCTTGATGCGCAGCATCTCGGGGCCGTAGGCGTCGTAGCGTCCGCTCTCGCGCCACAGGTCGGCGAGCTGCAGCGTGGGCATGAGCAGCTCGACGCCGCCCGCGCGGTCCATCTCCTCGCGCACGATCTGCTCGATCTTCCGCAGCACGCGCAGGCCCAGGGGCAGCCAGGCGTAGATGCCGGCGGCCTCCTGGCGGATCAGCCCCGCGCGCAGCATCAGGCGGTGGCTGACGATCTGCGCCTCGCTGGGCGTCTCCTTCAGCACGGGCAGGAAGTAGCGCGACAGGCGCATGGACGGTCTCGGCGGTCGGGAGGTGGGGCGTGCTTAGCGGCGGCGCTTGGCGTGCGCCAGCGCGGTCAGCGCGGCACGGGCGAGACGATGAACGGCTGCAGCAGCACCCAGCCGCCCCACATCACCAGCCACGCAAGGAACGACACCCAGGTGGTGGTGATGAACTTGCGCTTCATGTTCGGCTCCACCGGCGAGCCTGGCTCCCCTCCCCCCGGCACCGGCACCCCCGCGTCGTGGTGCGAGCGGGAGCCCAGCGGCAGGATGGCGAACAGCGTGGTCCACCACACGACCAGATAGGTGGAGATGGCGAAGACTGGGTCCATGCGCGCCTAGCTAGTGCGCCTTGGCGGCGGGATCGAGGTTCCCGCGCAGCATCTGCAGGGCGATCGAGAAGTCCTTCCCGCCCAGCCCGAGGTTGCTCATCAGCGCGTAGACCGCCTCCGCCTGCGCGCCGAGCGGGGTGGAGGCGCCGGCCTCCGCCGCCGCGCCCTGGGCGAGCTTGAGATCCTTGAGCATCAGGCTGGTCAGGAACCCGCCCTCGTAGTCGCGGTCGCTGGCGGTCACCGGCCCGACCCCAGGCCAGGGCGAGTAGGCGGTCAGCGACCAGCACTGGCCGGAGCTGACGCTGGCGATGTCGTAGAACTTCTGCGGGTCGAGGCCGAGCTTCTCGGCCAAGGCGAAGCCCTCGCACACGGCGAGCATGCTGATGCCCAGCACCATGTTGTTGCAGATCTTGGCCGCCTGCCCCGCCCCGGCCTCGCCCGCGTGGATCACCGCCTTGGCCATGGGGTCGAGCACCGCCTTCACCCGCGCGAAGGCGGCCGCCTCGCAGCCCACCATGAAGGCGAGCTGGCCGGCGTCGGCCGCCGCGGTGCCGCCGCTGACGGGGGCGTCGGCGAAGGTGCGGCCGGCCTCGGCCATCTGCGCGCCCACCGCCCGGGCGCTGCCCACGTCGATGGTGGAGCAGTCGATCAGGAGCGCGTCGGCCGGGGCGTGAACGAGCACCTCCTCGGCGTAGACCTTGCGCACGTGGGCGCCGGCGGGGAGCATGGTGATCACAGCCTCGGCGCCCTCCAGCGCCTCGGCGGCGGACCCCGCGCGGCGGCAGCCGGCGGCTTCCGCGCGTTCCAGGGCCGCGGCGGAGAGGTCGAACGCCCGGACCTCGTGGCCCGCCTTCGCCTGATTGGCGGCCATGCCGCCGCCCATGGCGCCGAGACCGATGAAGGCGATGCGGGTCATGGGCGGGCTCCGGAAGTCGTGGGTGACGCTACGGGTGCGGGCGTGACGGCCGGAGGCGACGCTGGCGGCGAGGGCGCGGGCAGGGCGACCGCCGTCAGAGGCTCGGCGGCGAGCCAGCGCCGGGCGGCGGCTCCGACCTCGGCGGCGGTCAGGCCGGTGTAGTCCGGCAGCCAGGTGCGTTGCTGCTCCAGCTTGTACGGAAAGGCCCAGGAGCCGTCGAGCGTGGACAGCCACCAGCCGTTCTGCTCCTGACGCCGGGCGGTGTCGTCCAGGAGCGGCTTGCGCACCTTCTCCAGCTCGGCGGCCGTGACGCCGTCGCGGGCGAAGCGGCCGGCGACCGCCAGCACGGCCAGGCGCGCCGCCTCCGCCTGCTCCGGCCCGGTCTGCACGGCCACGGACAGGGAGCCCTGGTCCCCGCCCCGTTCCAGCGAGAGCCCGATAGAGGGGGTGTAGGTGATCCCCAGCCGCTCCCGGATCTCCGTCCGCAGCGCCTCGGACAGCACTTCGCGAAGCAGGGTGAGCGCCCGGGCTTCGCGCTGCCGCGCCGGCTCCCAGACGAACAGCGGCCAGACGGCGAGCACCGCGGCCTTGTCGCGCAGGCCCTGGTGCGTGACGCGGATCGGCGGCGGCGGTGCTGGCGGGTAGCGCGTCACCTCCGCGTCGGGCCGCTCGCGCATCGCGGCGGCCCGAGCCGGAAGCGCGCCCAGGGTGCGGGAGAGCGCGTCCACCACCACGGCCTCGTCCACGTCGCCCACAACCGTGACCTCGAGAGGCGCGGTGGTCAGCGCGGGGCGCAGCGCGGCGGCCACGTCGGAAGCCTTCACCGCCGCATAGGCCTCGCGCGAGGGCGGATCGGCGACGTGGGGCGGCGGCAGCGAGGCGTTCAGCGCGATCTGGGCGGCGCGGAGCGGCTCGATCCGGTTGGTCTTGTCGGCGGCGTCGGCCAGCAGGGGGATGCGCCGCTCCAGGTCGGGCCGGAAGCCGGGGTCGGTGAGGAAGGCCGCCACGACCTGCAGCTCGGTCAGGAGGTCCGCGGGCCGGGTCGCGCCCGCCACCGTGAATTCCGTACGGCCGACGCCGAGCGAGAGGCTCCAGAGCTTGCCGGAGAGCGCCCGGCCCAGCGCCTCCGCGTCCAGCCGCCCGAGGGCGCCGTCGCTCAGCGTGGTGACGCCGACCAGCGCCGCGAGCTGGCGCGACGGCGTGAGCTCCTTCTGCCCCGCCCCGAAGGAGACGCGCACGTCCACCCGGTCGCGCAGGAAGGTGGTGCGCTTGAAGTTCACGCGCAGGCCGTTGCGGAACTCCAGGCGGGTGAAGTCGGGGTTGGACATCGCCGTGCGGGCGACCAGCGCGCCGGGCGCGCCGAAGCTCGTATAGGGCCAAGTCACGGCGACCTCGTCGGTCGGGGGCGCGGGCGCGGGCTTCGCCTGGGCGGCGACCCAGGCGTCGCGCACCTCGGCCATGGTGACGGGCGTCGTCGAGATCACCACGATCACCGGCCCGCCCGGGGCGGTCCAGACGCCGCGGAACCGGTCGGAGGCCGCCGCCGCGGTCAGCGACGGCTCGGCGAGCGCCAGGGTGCGCTGCATCTCCGCGGGCGCGGCGGTGGGGGCGCCCTCCAGCGCCCCCCCGAGCAGTGAGGCGGCCAGCGAGGAAGAGGCGCGCGTTTCCGCCTGGGCGGCGGAGGCGGCGATGGCGGCGCCCAGTTCGGTCCGCGCCCGGGCGACCTCCCCCTCGGTCACGCCGTGGACGGCCAGTCGGCGGCCCTCCTCGGCCAGCACCAGCAGGCTGTCGCGCCAGCGCCCTGGCTTGGGCGAGGCGGTCAGGCAGGTCAGGCCGGCCTGCCGGTAGGGCTGCGTGCGACTGGCCGAGGCGGTGGTGAACGGCGCGTCGGCCGCCCGCGCCAGCCGCCGCAGCCGCAGCTGGATCGCCTGGAGCCAGATCGCCAGCGGGCCGTCGCGCCGCCACAGGGCCACGCCGGGCGGAAGCGCGGGGTCGCGCGGGGCGGCGCGGCAGACCTGGACCAGCCCCTCGGCGAAGTTCGGGGTGGTGATGGCGAAGACGGAAAGCGGCCGGGCGGCATCCACCGCGCCGGGCGTGGGCTCGACCGGGGGCGGCTGGGGCGCGGTCCAGGAGCCGAACGCCTCCGCGATGCGGACGCGCATGGCTTCGGCGTCCACGTCGCCGGCGACCACCAGCACGGTGCGCTCCGGGCGGTACCAGCGGTCGTGGAAGGCGCGCAGGGCAGTGGCGTCGAGCGCCCGCACGGAGGCCTCCGTGCCGCCCGGCGAGCGGCTCGCCGCCAGCAGCCCCGGCGTGACGAAGCGCTGCACCGCCTCGCCGAGCTCGGTGGAGCCGGTGCGGCGCACGGCGATCTCCTGCAGCACCACGCCGCGTTCCCGATCGAGGGCCGCGGGGTCGAACGCCAGGGCGTCCATGGCGTCGCGCATCCAGGCGAAGGCCAGGTCCAGCTTCTCGCCCGTGGCCTGGGCGATGTCGAAGACGTACAGCGCCCCGTTCACGTCGGTGAAGGCGTTCTGGTCGCGCCCGGTGGAGACGCCCGCGGCCGCGAAGCGCGCGTCGGCGCTCGTGCCCGGGAACCGACGGGAGCCCTGGAACGCCATGTGCTCGACGAAGTGCGCCGCCCCGCGCTCCGCCTCGGTCTCCAGCGCGCTCCCCGCCGCCACGTGCAGGCGGATGGACACGCCCTGGCGCGGGGTGCGGTTGGGCAGGATCAGGTAGCGCAGCCCGTTGGGCAGACGCCCGCTCACCAAGCCCGCGTCCGGACCGGCCAGCTCGGCCGAGGGCGCGGGCGCGGCCTGCGCCAGGGCGGCCGCGGGACCGGACAGGAGGGCGGCGGCGGCCAGCGCCGCGCCGAGAAGGAACTTCAACGCTCTTCGACGCTCCGGCCGGACCCGGCCGTCATAGCGCGGACGGCGGGGCGGGCGCGAGGCCCTACGCCGGCTTCTTGAAGCGGTAGACGACCTGATCGGTCCTGCCCCGGATGTCCGGCGCGAACACCAGCGAGGTGTGCGGGTCGGCGGGGTTGCGGAGCAGGCTGCTCTCGCCATCGAACCTGAACCCGGCCCTCTCGACCTCCGCCCGCATCACCGCCGGGTCGATGCGGTGGAGCAGGTTAGGCGCGTCCGCCGCGTCGGCGTTGGCCACGTGGTCGATGACCAGCAGCGTGCCACCCGGCTTCAGCTGCTGCATGAGCCCCGCCAGGATCAGCTCGGCCGCGCCCGCCGGCACCGCCTTGAGGTGCATGTCGTGGTAATTCTGGGCGGTGAAGATCAGGTCCAGCGGCTCTGGGAATTGCGTGGCGGCCATGCCCGTCGAGATCGGGACCACGTTGGCGTAGGGCGCGGCGGCCGCCTTCTGCTCCTCGCCGTAGGCCGGCCGGAAGGCGATGAACTCGGCGGGCTGGTAGGCGTAGACCTTTCCCGTCGGCCCCACCGCCTTGGCCAGGATGCGCGTGAAGTAGCCGCCGCCCATGATGAAGTCGGCCACCTTCATGCCCGGTCTCACGCCGGCGAAGGCCAGCACCTCTCCGGGCTTGCGCGCCGCATCCTTGGCCACGTCGGTCGCGGGGCGTCCCGGGTCGGCGATCGCCGCCTTCAGCGCCGGGCCGACCGGCTGGGCGGCGGCGGGCAGCGCCAGCGTCAGGACGAGCGCGAACGGTGCGAAGGCTCTCATGGGGCGTCTCCGTCGAGCGGGCTCGATCCCGCTTCTCACGGCCGAGCTTGCGCGCTCAGGGAAGCGGCGTCCACTCCTCCTCGCCGGGCCCGAGGGGGGCGAAGATCGCGTCCAGCATGGCGGGCGTGACCTCGGCCAGGCTGGCGGGGCGCCAGTGGGGCGCGTTGTCCTTCTCCACGATCAGCGCGCGCACGCCCTCGCGGAAATCGGGGCGGGCGACCACGCGCGAGGCGATGCGGAACTCTTGCGCCATCTCCGCCTCGAAGCTCGGCATGGCGGCGCCTTCGCGCAGCTGCCGGAACGACACGGCGAGGGCCTGGGGCGACTTGGTGGCGATCACGTGGCCCTGCGCCCGCGCCCACTCGCCGCCATCGGCCCCCAGCGCGTCGGCGATCGCCTGGACGCTGTCGCCCGCGAACAGCCGGTCGATGTCGGCGCGGACGGCGGCCAACGGCGGCGGGCCGGGATCGGCCTCGAACTCGGTGAGCACAGCCTCCGCCTCGCCGGGGCGGCGCTGCAGCTCGGCCTTGAACGCCTCCAGCCGCCCGCTCTCCACGTGGTCGGTGGCGAGACCGGTGAGCAGGCAGTCCGCCGCCTTGAGCCGCGCGCCCGTCAGGGCCAGCCACATGCCCGTACCGCCCGGCAGGCGCGGCAGGAACCAGCCGCCGCCCACGTCCGGGAACAGACCGATGCCGGTCTCGGGCATGGCGAAGACGGTGCGCTCGGTGGCGACGCGGAAGCGGCACGGGATGGAGACGCCGACTCCGCCGCCCATGGTCACCCCGTCCATCACCGCCACGACGGGCTTGGGGTAGGCGTGCAGCAGGGCGTTGAGCCGGTACTCGGCCCGGAAGAAGGCGCGCGCCTCTGCGCCGTCCCCGGCGCCGCTCTCGGCCAGCATGCGGATGTCGCCTCCGGCGCAGAAGCCCCGGCCCTCCGCATGGTCGATCAGCACGCAGGCGACCTGCGGGTCATCCCGCCAGGCCAGCAGCGCGTCCGTCATCAGCCGGCACATGTCGGTGTTCAGTGCGTGCAGCGCCGCGGGCCGGTTCAGCGACAGGCGGCCCAGGCCGGCGGCGATGGAGACGAGGACGGGGGCGGCGCTCATGATCGGCCGCTTAGGCGGGCCCGGACGACCCCGCAACCATCTCGCCAGCTTGACAGTGCGCGCCGGCCGAGTCCTGAATTGGGTCGAGGCGGCTTGAGGGAGAGGCCCTTGGTTGGCGTCCGGTTCGCGTCCGTCGTCCTATCCAGCGCGGCGTTCGCGCTCGCGGCGGGCGCGGTCTACGCCCAGCGACAACCGCCGAGGCGGCCCCCTCCCGCTCCGAGATGCCAGGAGCTGCGCAGGCACGAGGTCACGACCGCCCACACTCTCACGGGCGCCCGGACCGCCGCGGCGGACCACAAGCTCATCCGCTGCGAGACCGAACTCCCCGGCTGAGCGGGGCTACTGTCGGAACAGCTCGCGGGCGGTGATCACGCGCATGATCTCGTTCGTGCCCTCCAGGATCTGGTGCACCCGCAGGTCGCGCACGATCCGCTCGGCTGGGTAGTCGCGCAGGTAGCCGTAGCCGCCGTGCAGCTGCAGGGCGTCGTTGGCCACGGCGAAGCCCGCGTCGGTGGCGAAGCGCTTGGCCATGGCGCAGAGCTGGGTGGCGCGGGGGTGCTTCTTGTCCAGCGCGTCGGCGGCGTTGCGCACCATCAGGCGCGCGGCCTCTAGCTCCGTGGCCATGTCGGCGATCTTGAACTGCAGCGCCTGCTTGTCCTTCAGCGCCGAGCCGAAGGTGGAGCGCGTCTCCATATGATCCTTGGCGCTCTCCAGCGCCGCCTGCGCGCCTCCGAGCGAGCAGGCGGCGATGTTGATGCGCCCCCCGTCAAGCCCCGTCATGGCGTAGCGGAAGCCCTCGCCCTCCTTGCCGACCAGGTTCTCGGCGGGCACGCGGCAGTCGTCGAAGTTGACGGTGGTGGTGGGCTGGCTGTTCCAACCCATCTTCCGCTCGTTGGCCCCGAAGGAGAGGCCCGGCGTGTCCTTCTCCACCACGATGGCGCTGACGCCCTTCGCCCCCTCCCCGCCCGTACGCATCATGCAGACGTAGACCTCCGACACGCCGCCGCCGGAGATGAAGGCCTTCTGCCCGTTCAGGACGTAGTGGTCGCCGTCCCGCCGCGCGGTGGATCGCATGGCCGCCGCGTCCGACCCCGAGCCGGGCTCGGTCAGGCAGTAGCTGGCGATCAGCTCCATGCTCGTCAGCCGCGGCAGGTACTTGG
This sequence comes from uncultured Caulobacteraceae bacterium, assembly GCA_964244065.1. Lineage (GTDB taxonomy): Bacteria > Pseudomonadota > Alphaproteobacteria > Caulobacterales > Caulobacteraceae > JASLDZ01. The sequence goes on from CAXTHH010000001.1 coordinate 646,148, forward strand.
CCCGCAGCGCCTCCGACCCGAAGCGGTCGATCATCCACGAGGCCATGTTGTGGATGGAGATGAAGGCGGCGGTGGAGACGTCGCCGCGCGACAGCTCCTCGAACACGATCGCCGCGTCCAGGCGCGAGAGCGCCGAGCCCCCCACATCCTCCTGCACGTAGAGGCCGGCGAAGCCGAGCTCGGCGGCGCGGCGGATGACATCCACGGGGAAGTGCTTCTCCTCGTCCCACCGCGCGCTATGGGGGGCGAGCTCGGCCTCGGCGAAGGCGCGGGCGGCGTCCTGGATGGCGACCTGATCTTCGGAGAGCGTGAAGTCCATGCGGGAGGAACTGCGGCGAGGCCACGGCGCTGTCAATCGCAGCCGTCCGGCGGATGACAGCCGCCGCCCGGGCGCTTAAGCGGGGGTCATGCGCGCGCCGCTCGCCCCGTACCCCGCCAACCGTCCGCGCCGGCTGCGCCAGGCGCCATGGGTCCGCGACCTTGTCCGCGAGACGGTGCTCACCCCCGCCGACCTGATCTGGTCGCTCGTGGTCCACGCGGGCGACGAACCGGAGATCGCGGTCAGGTCCATGCCGGGCGCGCCTCGCCTGTCGGTCGCCCGCGCGGCCGAGGCGGCGCGCGAGGCCAGGGCGCTCGGCATCCCGTGCATCGCCGTCTTCCCCTTCATCGACGGCGAGCTGAAGGACGCCCGCGGCTCGGCCGCCGCCGACCCCGACGGTCTCGTCTGCCGCGCCGTGCGCGCCATGAAGGACGCCGCCCCCGAGGTCGGGATCATGTGCGACGTGGCGCTCGACCCCTTCACCGACCACGGCCACGACGGGCTGGTCGAGGGCGGCCGCATCCTCAACGACCCCACCGTGGAGCGGCTGGTGGAGCAGGCCGTGGTGCAGGCGCGCGCGGGGGCCGACATCCTGGCCCCCTCCGACATGATGGACGGCCGCGTCGCCGCCATCCGCCGCGCCCTGGAGGGCGCGGGCCAGTGCGACGTGATGATCATGGCCTACGCCGCCAAGTACGCGTCGGCCTTCTACGGCCCCTACCGCGACGCCATCGGCAGCGCGACCGTGCTGCTGGGGGACAAGAAGACCTACCAGATGGACCCCGGGAACACTGACGAGGCCCTGCGCGAGGTGGCGCTGGACATCGCCGAGGGCGCGGACATGGTGATGGTCAAGCCCGGCATGCCGTACCTCGACATCGTGCGCCGGGTGGTGGAGGCCTTCGCCCTGCCCACCTTCGCCTTCCAGGTCTCCGGCGAGTACGCGATGCTGATGGCCGCCGCGCAGAACGGCTGGCTGCAGGAGGAGCGCGCCATCCTGGAGAGCCTGCACGCCTTCAAGCGGGCGGGGGCGGCGGGCGTGATCACCTACTTCGCCCCGCGCGCGGCGCGGCTTCTGAAGGCCTGAGCCATGACCTCCGACGACGTGCTCGCCGAGTTCCGCGCCGCGGGGGCGCTCCGCGAGGGGCGCTTCGTGCTGTCCTCCGGACTGCACTCGGGCGTGTTCCTTCAGAAGAACCTCGTGTTCCAGCACCCCGACCGTACCGAGCGGCTGTGCCGCGCGCTGGCCGAGCTGATCCGGCCCTACGACGTGCAGGCGGTGGTCTCCCCGGCGGTCGGCGCGATCATTCCGGGTTACGAGACCGCCCGCCACCTCGGGGTGCGGTCGCTCTACGTGGAGCGCGAGGCGGGCGCGTTCCGCCTGCGCCGCGGCTTCGCGCTCGAGCCCGGCACGCGCGTGGCCATGGTGGAGGACATCGTCACCACCGGCCTGTCCTCCCGCGAGTGCATCGCCGCCATCCGCGAGGCGGGGGCCGAGGTGGTCTGCGCCGGCTGCATCGTGGACCGTTCGGGCGGCCGGGCCGACGTGGGCGCGCCGCTTCTGGCGCTGGCCACGCTGGACGTGCCCGCCTACCCCGCCGACGCGCTTCCGCCTGAGCTCGCAGCCATCCCGGTGACCGATCCGGGCAGCCGGAGGCTCGTGGGATGATGGCGGTCTCTGGACGGCCTGACGACTGCGGGCCCGAGGCGCCGCTGCGGCTGGGCGTGAACATCGACCATGTGGCCACCATCCGGAACGCCCGGGGCGGCGCGCACCCCGATCCGCTCCGCGCCGCCGAACAGGCGCTGGCCGCCGGCGCGGACGGCATCACCGCGCATCTGCGCGAAGACCGCCGCCACATCTCAGACGACGACATCGCGCGCCTGTCGGACCTCTGCCGCGTGGCGGGCAAGCCCCTGAACCTGGAGATGGCCGTCACCGACGAGATGGTGGCCATCGCGTTGCGCCACCGACCCCACGCCGTCTGCCTGGTGCCCGAGCGACGGGAAGAGCGGACCACGGAGGGCGGCCTCGACGTGCAGGGCGGCCACGACCGGATCGCCCCCGCGGTGCGGCGCCTGCGCGAGGAGGGCGGGGCGCGTGTCTCGCTGTTCATCCAGGCGGACCCGGCGCAGGTCGAAGCCGCCGCCCGGACCGGGGCCGAGGTGGTGGAGCTGCACGTCGGCGCCTATTGCGACACCCTGCGCGACGGCGATCCTTCGGCCGCACAGCGCCTCATGGCGCTGCAGGACGCCGCCTTCGACGCGTGCCATCGCGGCCTCGAGGTCCACGCTGGGCACGGCATCGACTACGACAGCGTCGAGCCCGTGGCCGCCATCCCCGAGCTGCGCGAGCTGAACATCGGCCATTTCCTGATCGGCGAGGCGTTGTTCACCGGCCTGCCGCACGCCATCGCCCGCATGCGTGCGCTGATGGACGCGGCCCGGGCGAAGGCGGTCAGGTGATCGTCGGCATCGGCTCCGACCTGGCGGACATTCGGCGCATCGCCTCCAGCCTGGAGCGCTTCGGCGAGCGCTTCACCGAGCGCGTGTTCACCGACGGCGAGCGCGAGAAGGCGGCCCGCCGGGCCGATCCGTCGCCCACGTACGCCCGCCGCTTCGCCGCCAAGGAGGCCGCGTCCAAGGCGCTCGGCGTCGGGATCTCCGGCCTGGCCTGGCGCGACATCGAGGTGGCCAACGACGCCCGGGGCGCCCCCGCCCTGCGGCTGCACGGCGGCGCGGCGGCGCGGCTCGCCGCGATCACGCCCGAGGGGTGCGAGGCCCGCCTGCACCTCAGCCTCACCGACGATCCGCCCTACGCCCTGGCCTTCGTGGTCATCGAGGCGCTCCCGGTGACCGCGCCACCGGGCTGAGGCAGGGCGGCCCGCGACGACTTGCCCGGCTGGTCGCCAGCCATTACTCCGCCCAACTTCCCCGCGACGCTGGAACCTTCCGCGCGCCGAGCCGAGCCCTCATGACCGTGACCACCTCCGACTCCGCGCCCGAGGCCGCCACCACGCCGGCCGGCGGCCTGCGCGAGCTGTGGGAACTCGGCAAGACGGTGGTCTACGCCCTGCTGATCGCGCTGGCGCTGCGGATCGTGCTGTTCCAGCCGTTCACGATCCCCTCGGCCTCCATGGAGCCGACGCTCTATGAAGGCGACTACATCATCGTGTCCAAGTTCGCGTACGGATGGAGCAAGCACTCCATCCCCTTTAGCCCGCCCATCTTCTCGGGCCGCATAGGCCAGCGCGGGCCGGATCGCGGCGACATCATCGTCTTCAAGCTGCCGCGCGACGGGCACACCGACTACATCAAGCGGCTGATCGGCCTTCCGGGCGACAGGATCCAGGTGCGCAACAGCGAGCTGTACGTGAACGGCGCGCGTGTGGCCCGCACCCCCGTCGGTGTGACGCAGGAGGCGAGTCCCTACGGTCCGCCGCGGCCGGTGCAGCAGTTCAGCGAGACCCTGCCGGGCGGTCGAAGCTTCACCACCAACGACTACGGCCCCCAGGGCGGTGCGGACGACACGGGGACCTACACCGTGCCGACCGGCTGCTACTTCATGATGGGCGACAACCGCGATAACTCGCTGGACAGCCGCTTCGACCCCGGTCTCGCCCCCGGCGCGGCCAGCAAGTGCGCCTGGAACCCCGCCCTGGACCAGTACGTCCCGCCGGACGCGGGCGTGGGCTTCGTTCCTGCCGAGAACCTCGTGGGCAAGGCGGACCTGATCCTGCTGTCGTGGAGACCCGGCGCGTCGCTGTTCAAGCCCTGGACGTGGGTCACGAACGCCCGGCCGAGCCGCTTCTTCCGCGTCCTGAAGTGAGCGCCAGGCAAGCCGCCGCCCTCGCCCTGGCCGAGCGGATCGGCCACCCCTTCGCCGATCCGGCCCGCCTGGAGCAGGCGCTGACCCACTCCAGCGTGGGCGACGGCGCCACGCGCGGGCGGCGCGACAACGAGCGGCTGGAGTTCCTGGGCGATCGCGTCCTGGGCCTCCTCGTCGCCGAGCACCTGATCGCGCAGGACCCAGGGGCGTCCGAAGGCGATCTCGCGCCGCGCCTGAACGCCCTGGTCAGCCGCGAGACCTGCGCCGCGGTGGCCCGCCGCGTGGAGCTAGGCCCCGCGCTACGCCTGTCGGGCGGGGAGACGCGGCAGGGCGGTCGCGACAAGACCTCGATCCTGGCGGGCGCCATGGAGGCGGTGATCGCCGCAGTCTACGAGGACGGGGGGCTGGAGGCCGCCCGCGCCCTCTATGGGCGCCTGTGGCCCCCGGAGTTCGACCGCCTGACGTCGGCGACGCGTCCCAAGGATTCCAAGACCGAGCTGCAGGAATGGGCGCTGAAGCGCGGGCCCGTGCTGCCCGCCTACGCCGTCACGGGCCGCGAGGGCCCGGAGCACGCGCCCGTGTTCACCGTCGCCGTCACCGTCCCGGGCGCCGAGGCCGCCGAGGGCTCCGGCGGCTCTCGCCAGCTGGCGGAGAAGGCGGCCGCCCGCGCCTTTCTGGAACGGGAGACGGCGTCGTGAGCGAGCCCTCCTCCCCCACCCGGGCTGGCTTCGCCGCGGTGCTCGGCGCGCCCAACGCCGGCAAGTCCACGCTGGTGAACCGGCTGGTGGGCCAGAAGGTGTCGATCGTGACCCAGAAGGTCCAGACGACCCGGTTTCCTGTGCGCGGCGTGGCCATCGAGGGTGCGGCGCAAGTGGTGCTGGTCGACACGCCGGGCGTGTTCAAGCCGCGCCGCCGGCTGGATCGCGCCATGGTCCGCTCCGCCTGGGCCGGCGCCGAGGACGCGGACGCCGTGGTGCATCTGGTGGACGCCGAGGCCGAACTGGCGGAGCAGCCCACCGGGGCCCAGCGCCTCTCGCAGGACGATACGCGCACCATCGTGGACGGGCTGACCCGCGGCGGCCGCAAGGCGCTGCTGGCCCTGAACAAGATCGACCTCGTCAAGCGCGATACCCTGCTGGCGCTGGCCCAGCGGCTGTTCGAGGGCGGCGCCTACGCGGAGGTGTTCATGATCTCCGCCGCCAACGGATCGGGCGTCGCCGACCTGAAGCGCCGGCTGACCGAGCTCATGCCCGAGGGGCCGTGGCTCTACCCCGCCGACCAGACCGCCGACCTGCCCGTGCGCCTGCTGGCCGCCGAGATCACGCGCGAGAAGCTCTACCTGCGGGTGCACGAAGAACTTCCCTACGCCGCCGCCGTGGAGACCACGAGCTTCACCGAGGCCAAGGGCGGCGCGGCGCGCATCGAGCAGACCATCTATGTGGAGCGCGAGAGCCAGCGCCCGATCATCCTGGGCAAGAACGGCCAGACCCTGAAGTGGATCGGGCAGAAGTCGCGCGAGGAGCTGATCGAGATCCTCGACCGCCCCGTCCACCTCTTCCTTCACGTGAAGGTGCAGGAGAACTGGTCGGAGGACCGCGCCTTCTACCGCGAGGGCGGCCTGGAGTTCGACGCCTGAGCCGACAAGCGCGACAAGGCGCGACAAGACGCGCCTGCCGCACGGCGACAAGCGCGACGACGCGAGACAAGCGCGACAGGGCTCGCTGATGGAGTGGAGCGACGACGCCTTCGTGCTCAGCGCCCGCACCCACGGCGAAGCCGGTGCGCTGGTGGAGCTGCTGACCGAGCAGCGCGGCCGCTTCGCCGCGCACGTGGCGGGGGGCGCGTCCCGCCGGATGGCGTCCACGCTCCAGCCCGGCGCGCGGGTCACCGCCGAGTACCGGGCGCGCACCAGCGATCACCTCGGGTCCGTCCAGCTGGAGCCCGTGGGAGAGGGCCCGGCCGCGCTTTTCGACGATACGCTCGCGCTCACCGGCCTCTCGGCCGCGGCCGCGGTGACCGCCTCCGCCCTGCCCGAGCGCGAGCCGCACCCGGGCGTGTTCGCCGCCTTCGAGGCGCTGACCGCCGCCTTTTCCCACCCGGAGGTCTGGCCGGCGATCTACGTCCGCTTCGAGGCGGGGCTGCTGGAGGAGATGGGGTTCGGGCTCGATCTCAGCCGCTGCGCCGTCACCGGCTCGGCCGACGACCTGGCGTGGGTGAGCCCGCGCACCGGGCGCGCGGTGGGGCGCGAGGCGGGCGCGGCCTACGCCGACCGCCTGCTGCGCCTGCCGCCCTTCCTGCTGGGCAGCCAGGGCGGGCTGGAGCCCGGAGACGTCGCGGCCGGCCTCGCCCTGACCGGGCGCTTCCTGGAGCGCGACGTCTTCGGCCCCCTGAACCGCCCCCTCCCCCCGTCCCGCGTCTGGCTGGCGGAGCGGCTGGAGAGGGCGGGCCGGGACTGACCTACTTCTTGGCGGGAACGGCCTTGAGGTCGGCGTCGATCTTGGCCAGCATCTCGGGCGTCAGCGTCGGCGCGTAGGGGGCGATGCCCTCCAGCGGGAACGGGCGGCCCTGCTCGATCTGCGGGTTGGAGACCACTTCGGGCACGTACTTCTCGAGCACGGCCTTGGTGGCCGGATTGTCGAGGAGGTCGCCCACCGTGGACTTCACCGAGTAGCCGGTCGCGGCGGCGGCGGCGGGAGCGGCGGGAGGCGTCTGCGCGACGGCGGCGGCGCCGAACACGAGGGCGGCGGCGAGGCCGAGGGCGGCGGGTCGGATCACGTGGGAGAACTCCGAGGTTGGGAGGCGCAGACTTTGACCCGGCCGCGCCCTCCGTGCAACGGCGCCCTGATGAATTGTGAGCAAGGCTGGCTCAGAGCGCCGCCTCGGGTCCTTCCAATGGATCGTCCGTTTCGCCCAGGAGCTCGGCGAGCGACCAGCGGCGCTTCAGGTCGACGCGCACTCCTCCCTCGTGATCGTCCATGCTCTTCTGCGCGTGCTTGGCCGCACGCCGGTGCAGGTCTTCCAGATCGAGCCCGATCTCGCGCCGGATCGCCGCTGTCAGCAGGAGCCCGGCCTCTATGCGGTGTTGACGCACCTCTCCACGCCAGTGCGCCCGCGGATCGCGCATCCGGCTCGTCACCAGCTTCAGCAGGTGCGCGATGATCTGGACGAGGTGGCCGCGCACCGCGTTCTTCTGCGAGGCGCCCAAGCCCTCCACCTCCTCGATCAGGCGTTCCCAGTCGATGGCGTTCGACTTGGGGCTGAGCGCCCGCAGCGCCTCCACCTGGACCTGCGTCCAGGCGTAGAAGTCCTCGCGGTACAGGTCGGGGGCGGGACGGTCGTCGGCCATGCGCCGCAGTGTAGCACAGGACGCGCCGCCGCTGGACAAGGCCCGCCGACTCTGGCGCCTGCCCGACCATGAACCAGGTCCTCCCGCCGCCCGGGCCCCCGGAGACGCCGCCCGGGGCCGGCGGGCGCATCGTGGACGAGCCCCTGGCCGAGGCGCTGAGCCGCCGCTATCTCGCCTACGCCCTCTCCACCATCATGAACCGCGCCCTGCCGGACGTGCGCGACGGGCTGAAGCCTGTGCACCGCCGCATCCTGCACGGCATGCGGCAGATGCGGTTGAACCCCGACAGCGCCGCCAAGAAGAGCGCGCGGGTGGTGGGCGACGTGATGGGCCGCTTCCACCCCCATGGCGACCAGTCGATCTACGACGCCATGGTCCGCCTGGCGCAGACCTTCGCCCAGCGTTTCCCGCTGATCGACGGCCAGGGCAACTTCGGCAACATCGACGGCGATAACGCCGCCGCCATGCGCTACACCGAGTGTCGGCTGACCGCCGCCGCCCAGCTCCTGATGGAGGGCATCGAGGAGGACGCGGTCGACTTCCGCCCCACCTACGACGGGGAGGACGAGGAGCCGGTGGTGCTCCCGGCCGCCTTCCCGAACCTGTTGGCGAACGGCTCCAGCGGCATCGCGGTGGGCATGGCCACCTCCATCCCGCCGCATAACGCGGGCGAGCTGATCGACGCCTGCCTGGTGCTGCTGCAGCGCCCCGACGCCTCCACCGCCGACCTGTTGGAGCGCGTGCAGGGGCCGGACTTCCCCACCGGCGGCGTGATCGTGGAGAGCCGCGCCAGCCTCCTGGAGGCGTACGAGACCGGCCGCGGCGGCGTGCGTATGCGCTGCCGCTGGGAGAAGGAGGACACGGGCCGCGGGACCTACCGCATCGTGGTCACCGAGATCCCCTACCAGGTGAAGAAGAGCCAGCTGGTCGAGCAGCTGGCCGAGCTGATCGAGAGCAAGCGCGCGCCGCTGCTGGGCGACGTGCGCGACGAGTCCGCCGAGGACGTGCGCCTGGTGCTGGAGCCCCGCGCCCGCACCGTCGAGCCCGAGGTGCTGATGGAGAGCCTCTACAGACTCTGCGATCTGGAGACCCGTTTCCCCATCAACATCAACGTCCTGGACCGCACGGCCACGCCCAGCGTGATGGGGCTGAGGACCTGCCTGCGCCATTTCCTGGACTTCCGCCGGGAGGTGGACGGGCGGCGCGCCCGCTGGCGCCTGGGCAAGATCGACGCCCGCCTGCACATCCTCGACGGCCTGCTGATCGTCTTCCTGAACCTCGACGAGGTGATCCGCATCGTGCGCTACGAGGACGAGCCGAAGGCGAAGCTGATCACCGCCTTCGACCTCTCCGACCTGCAGGCCGACGCCATCCTGAACACGCGGCTGCGTCAGCTCGCCAAGCTGGAGGAGATGGAGCTGCGGCGCGAGCACGCCGCCCTCTCGGCCGAAAAGGCCGGGCTGGAGGCGCTCCTGGGCTCCGACACGCTGCAGTGGAAGAAGGTCGGCGACGACCTGCGCCGCGTGCGTGACCAGCTGGCGTCGAACCCCGCCCTGGCCAAGCGCCGCTCCACGTTCGCCGAGGCGATCGCCGTCGACGTGGCGGCGGCGATGGAGGCGGCCGTCCCCCGCGAGCCGATCACCGTGATCATCTCCGAGCGCGGCTGGATCCGCGCCGCCAAGGGCCGCGTGGAGGACCCGAGCGAGCTGAAGTTCAAGGAGGGCGACAGCCTCGCCTTCCTCACCCCCGCCGAGACCACCGACCGCCTGCTGCTGTTCGCCAGCGACGGGCGCTTCTTCACCCTGCCCTGCGACAAGCTGCCGAGCGCGCGCGGCCAGGGCGAGCCCCTGCGGTTGATGCTGGACCTGGACGACAAGACCAAGCTGACCGCCGTCTTCCCGTTCAGGGCCGGGCGCAAGCGCGTGCTCGCCTCCTCCGCCGGTTACGGCTTCCTGGTGGCGGAGGACGAGCTCCTGGCCAACCGCCGCGCGGGCAAGAGCGTGCTGAACGTCGATGACGGCGAGAGCCGCCTCTGCCTGGAGGCGGACGGCGACCAGCTGGCCGTGGTGGGCGACAACGGCAAGGTGCTGGTCTTCCCCCTGGCCGAGCTGCCGGAGATGGCCCGGGGCAAGGGGGTCAAGCTCCAGGCCTATCGCGAGGGCGGGCTCCGCGACGGGATGGTCTTCACGGAGGCGGAGGGCGGCTACTGGACCGACAGCGGTGGCCGCCGCCGCGACTGGCGCGAGTGGCGCGAATGGTCCGGCCGCCGCGCCGGCTCCGGCCGCGTCGCGCCCCGCGGGTTCCCGGCGAGCAAGCGGTTCCGCCCGAAGCGCTAGCGGGTCCGCCGCCTCGCAGCCTCCGCGTCGATGTCGTCCATCACGGCCTCCGGGCGCACGTCCTGGGAGAGTTCGACGATCTCGTCGTCCAGCACGGCCGGCTCGACGCCCACCCTGCGGGCGACGGCGGCGGTGAGCTCCAGCAGGCGGGAGATCTCATGCTCAGCCAGCAGGTTGATCTGCAGGTCGAGGTCGGCGCGCCGGTCGGCCGCGGCGGCGGCCCGGTTCTGGCTGATCAGCACGAAGGTGGAGAGGAAGATCGCCTCCACCGACGCGACGGTGGCCAGGATCACGAACGTCCGGTCGAACTGCGGCACGCCCGGGATGGCGCCGACGTTGACCGCCGTCCAGAACGCCACGATCACCGCGTGGATGTAGATGAACGGCATCGACCCGATGAAGCGGGTCATCACGTCGGCGAGGCGGCTCTGCAGCCCTGCGCTCCGTTCCTCGCGGCGGCGGCGCTCGGTCAGCGCCTCTATGTTGCGCTCCAGCACGGGCTTGAACCCGCGCAGGCGCGGGGAGACCGATGGCGGGGTGGGCTCGGGCTGCGGCATCCAGGGTTCCGGTTCCGCAAGCCAACGTCCGGGTCCGCGTGAGGCTCCCCCGCCTTGCAAGCCTCGCCGACGCGCGCCAAATCAGGCGGGATACGGGACCGCGTCCGCGGCCACCCGCAGCCGAACATCGCCATAGAGAAAGGCCGTCCCGATGACGGACTACGTCCAGACCGCCATGAACCTCGTGCCCATGGTGGTCGAGCAGACCTCCAGAGGCGAGCGCGCCTACGACATCTTCTCGCGCCTGCTCAAGGAACGGATCATCTTCCTGACCGGGCCGGTGGAGGACGGGATGTCCTCGCTGATCTGCGCCCAGCTGCTGTTCCTGGAATCGGAGAACCCGAAGAAGGAGATCAGCATGTACATCAACTCCCCGGGCGGGGTGGTGACCAGCGGCCTCGCGATCCACGACACCATGAAGTACATCAGGAGCCCGGTGACCACGATCTGCATGGGCATGGCCGCCTCGATGGGCTCGTTCCTGCTCACCGCGGGCGAGAAGGGCCAGCGCATCGCCCTGCCGAACGCGCGCATCATGGTGCACCAGCCCTCCGGCGGCTTCCGCGGCCAGGCCAGCGACATCGAGCGGCACGCCGAGGACATCATCAAGACCAAGCGCCGCCTGAACGAGCACTACGCCGCCTACACCGGCCAGCCCGTGGAGGTGATCGAGCGCGCGCTGGACCGCGACAACTTCATGTCCGCCGAGGAGTCGCTCGCCTTCGGCCTGATCGACCACGTCTACTCGACCCGCGACGCGGCCGAGGCGGGCGCCTAGTCGGTCGCCAAGACTCGCTTCCCTCACCTCGTCTCGCTCGGGCCTGACCCGGGGGCCGAGCCGTCCGCGGCTCTACGAGGGAGGCGGCGCACGACTGGCGCCCGCCCCTCGAGGGCGACGGGGGAGCGAGCCGGCGCGTTCCGGCTTGCTCTTGAACACCCTAAACCCCGGCCGGTCGGCGATCGCGAGCATCTCGCGGTCGCCGACCGTGTCGCCGTAGGCGGCGAAGAGGCGCAGAGGCCGTCCGTAGACCTGCTCGAGCCGGGCGACCTTCTCGCCGCTGCGGCAGTTCGGCCCGTCCAGGCTTCCGAGCACGCGCCCGTCCACGTCGAGCGCCAGGCGCGTGCCGATCAGCCGGTCGGCCCCGAGGCGCCGCGCGAAGGGCGCGATCACCAGTTCGGCCGAGGCGGTCACGATGACCCGCTCGCGCCCCGCCGCCCCATGCTCGGCCCAGCACCGAAGCGCATCGGGCCGCATCAGCCGGGCGAAGGCGTGCTCGGCGAAGCGCTCGGCGTCGGCGGCGATCTGCCCGGCGGTCGCCCCCGCGAGGAAGACGCGGGCTGTCGCCGCCTTGAGCGCACCCCGGTCGCGGCGGAACGGGTAGGCCAGCAGCGCGGGCGACAGCCGCAGCAGGCCGAGCGCGAAGCGCCAGGCGCCGGCCCGCCAGGCCATGAACGCCAGCCCCGCATCGCGCACGGTCAGCGTGCCGTCGAAGTCGAAGGCGACCAGCGGCCGCGCGCCCTCCGGCGCTCCCTGGTCCTGCGCAACGTCCATGCCCATATGCCTCGTCGGTCGAGCAGCCACCCGCCCCGCGAGGGATGGCGGGTGTCGTAAACGCTTGATCGGGGGCGCCCGTTCGTGTGGAATGAGCGGATGTCGTCAGAGTTCGATTAAGCCAACCGGCCCATAGCTGTCCCGGATGGGCGCTCGGACCGGCGGCGCAGTCGCCGGCCCGCCCCTTCCCCCTCAGGCGCGCCGGCCTGGAAGCGAGACGCGTGATGACCAAGGCCGCAAGCGGCGACGCCAAATCGACCCTCTACTGCTCCTTCTGCGGAAAGAGCCAGCATGAGGTGCGCAAGCTGATCGCGGGCCCAACCGTGTTCATCTGCGACGAGTGCGTCGAACTCTGCATGGACATCATCCGCGAAGAGCACAAGATCGCCTTCGTCAAGTCCAAGGACGGCGTACCCACGCCCAAGGAGATCCGCGAGGTCCTCGACGACTACGTGATCGGGCAGGACCACGCCAAGAAGGTGCTCTCGGTCGCGGTGCACAACCACTACAAGCGGTTGAACCACGCCACCAAGAACAACGACGTCGAGCTCGCCAAGTCGAACATCATGCTTGTGGGCCCGACGGGCTCGGGCAAGACGCTGCTGGCCCAGACGCTGGCGCGGATCATCGACGTGCCCTTCACCATGGCCGACGCCACCACGCTGACCGAGGCCGGCTATGTGGGCGAGGATGTGGAGAACATCGTCCTCAAGCTCCTGCAATCGGCCGACTACAACGTGGAGCGGGCGCAGCGCGGCATCGTCTACATCGACGAGATCGATAAGATCAGCCGCAAGTCGGACAATCCGTCGATCACCCGCGACGTGTCGGGCGAGGGCGTGCAGCAGGCGCTCCTCAAGATCATGGAGGGCACCGTCGCCTCCGTGCCGCCGCAGGGCGGGCGCAAGCATCCGCAGCAGGAGTTCCTGCAGGTCGACACCACCAACATCCTGTTCATCGTCGGCGGCGCCTTCGCGGGGCTGGAGAAGATCATCTCCTCGCGCGGCGCGGGCACCTCCATCGGCTTCGGCGCGACGGTGAAGGATCCGGACGCCCGGCGCACGGGCGAGGTGCTGCGCGGCGTCGAGCCCGAGGACATGCTGAAGTTCGGCCTGATCCCCGAGTTCATCGGCCGCCTGCCGGTGATCGCTACGCTGGAGGATCTCGACGAGCCCGCCCTGGTGAAGATCCTCACCGAGCCCAAGAACGCCCTCGTCAAGCAGTACCAGCGCCTGTTCGACATGGAGAACGTCGGGCTCTCGTTCACCGACGACGCGCTGGGCGCGATCGCCCGCAAGGCCATCGCCCGCAAGACGGGCGCCCGCGGGCTGCGCTCCATCATGGAGGGCATCCTGCTGGAGACGATGTTCGAACTCCCCACCTATCAGGGCGTCGAGGAGATCGTCGTCAACGGCGAGGTGATCGAGGGCCGCGCCCAGCCCCTGGTGATCTACGCCGAGAAGCGCGGCCAGGCAGGCTGACGCGCGCAACGCTCTCCCGCGAGCGGGAGAGGGTTCTCACCCCGCGGCGCGCACCTGCGCCTGGGCGGCGGCGCGCTCCAGGGCGACGCCGGGGTCCTCGCCGGGGGCGAGCTCGGCCGAGCCGATGTCGAATTCCACGGTGAAGGGCGATTCGCCCTCCGGCCCGTCGAAGGCGGTGCAGGCGATCACCGCGGCGATGCGCTCCGCCGCCGCCTGCGCCGCGGCCCGGTGGGCGGAGGGCAGCGCGATGGCGAACACATCGGGCGAGAGGCGCGCGGGCGTGTCCTCGGCGCGCACCAGCCGGCCGAGCATGGCCCCGATCTGCGGCGCGGCCCGGTCGAGCGCGCCCGCCGCCCGGGCGCGCAGGGCCGCCCCGCGCGGCGCGATGCGCAGCACCGCCACGGAGAGCGGCCTGCGGCGCACCCGCCCCGCGGCGGACAGGCGGGCCAGGTGGGCGGCGAACAGCGGCCGGGTGAACAGGCCCGTGGCCGCGTCCATCAGCCCCGAGCCGCGCATCGCCTCCAGCGTCGCCCGGATCGCCCGAGCCCGGCGGTGGGCGCGCGCGAGCCACAACACGCGCTCGGCGGTGTCGAACTCCGGCGTGTCGGCGCTGGCGACGTCGGACAGGCCCTTGCCGAACGCCTCCATCAACGAGACCTCCGCCCCCGGCCGCAGGTACAGCAGCGTGGGCGTGTGATAGAGGCGCGTGTTGCGCCGCATCCCGCCGGCGATGGACAGCGCCTCCGCGTGCGTCTCGCCCGCCCACAGCACCACGGCGTCGAAGTTGCGGTCGTGCAGGTAGTCGAAGGCGGTGAAGGGGGTGAAGGCCCCCGTCACCTCCGCCCCGGCCTCCGTCAGGGCATGGCGCAGGGCCAGGAACTTGGGCGCGGGCTCGCCGATCGTGAGCACGGCGACGGGGGCGCCGTCCTCGGCGGGCGGGGGCGCCTCTCGCCCGGCGGCGGCGAAGGTCTCGGCGCGCAGTTCGGCCTCCTCCTCGGCCACCGCGGCGCGGACCAGCGCCTCCAGCCGCAGGACGGCCTGGGCGGGGTGCAGGCCCTCGTGGAGGGCGAGGTCGAAGCCGAGCGGCTGCAGCGCGCGCTCCGGCCGGCCCAGCGCCACCACCGGCAGCCGCCGGGGCGCGGTGACGGGCTTCAGCCGCCCGGGCAGGGTCAGCAGAGCGGGCGCCGCGCCCGACAGGTCCACGATCACCGCCTCGGGCGGGGCGGCGCTGATGGCGGCCAGCGCCCCCTCCGGCCCGCGCACGACGCGCGCCGGCCAGCCGAGCCGCTCCAGCCCGGCGGCCAGCGGGGCGGCCAGGCGGTCGTCCTCGGCGACGATCAGCACGCGGGGGGAGTCGGTCATGGAGCGCGCCAGCCTAGCCGCGCGCGCCCGTCGACGTAAGCGCGGCGATGTGGTCCATCGGACGGGAGCTTGGGAGGCGAACGGCATGGCGAGCGGGCCGCTGGACGGGGTGCGGGTGCTGGAGTTCGCCGGCATCGGCCCGGCCCCTTTCTGCGCCATGCTGCTCTCGGACATGGGCGCCGAGGTGGTCCGCGTGGACCGGCCAGGCGCCCGCCCCGGCCCAGGCGACGCCGTGCTGCTGCGCGGCCGGCGCATGGTGGCGCTCGACCTGAAGGAGGCGGCGGATGCGGGGGTCGCCCTCGACCTGATGGCGCGCGCCGATGCGGTGATCGAGGGCTTCCGCCCCGGCGTGATGGAGCGGCTGGGGCTCGGGCCCGAGCCCGCCCTCGTCCGCAACCGCGCCCTGGTCTACGGGCGCATGACCGGCTGGGGCCAGACGGGGCCGCTGGCGCATCGGGCCGGGCACGACATCAACTACCTGGCGCTCTCGGGCGCGCTGCACGCCATAGGCGGCGCCGACAAGCCGACACCGCCCCTGAACCTCGTGGCCGATTTCGGGGGCGGCGCGCTGTACCTGGCCATGGGCGTGCTCGCCGCCCTGCTGCACGCGCGGACCACCGGCCAGGGCCAGGTGGTGGACGCGGCCATGACGGACGGCGCGGCCTCGCTGATGTCCCTCTTCTACGGCATGCACGCGCAGGGGCTGTGGGACGACCGGCGCGCCTCGAACCTGCTCGACGGGGCCGCGCCCTTCTACGATACCTACCGCTGCTCCGACGGGCTCTGGCTCGCGGTCGGGTCCATAGAGCCGGCCTTCTACACGCAGATGCTCGACTTCATGGACGTGGCCGATGGCGAAGGCGCGTTGCAGCGGCAATTCGACCGGGCGGACTGGCCGGCGCGCAAGGCCGAGCTGGCGGCGCGCTTCGCCACACGCCCGCGTGACGCCTGGGTCGCGCTGATGGACACGGCGGACACCTGTGTCGCGCCCGTGCTCGGCCTGGCGGAGGCGCCGTCCCACCCGCACAACGTGGCGCGCGGGACGTTCGTCGAGGTGGGAGGGGTGGTCCAGCCGGCGCCCGCGCCGCGCTTCTCCGTGAGCCCCTCGTCGGTGCAGGGTCCGTCCCGGCCCGCGGGCGCCGACAACGCGCAGGTGCTGGCCGATTGGGGCCTCTATCCCCGCCCGGCCTCAGGCGAGCTCGCCTAGACGACGGACGACGAAGCGCAGCACGTTCTCGCCCGCCGCCTCCACGCTCACCAGCTCCAGTCCCTGCTCGCGGGCGAAGTGCGGGACGTCGATCCGCGCCAGCGGGTCGTCCGCCAGGAGCGCCACCGGCGCGCCCGCGGGGGCGGCCTCCAGCGCGCGACGCAGGCGCAGGGTGGGGGTGGGGCAGCGGTGCCCGCGGGCGTCGACCTCGATCACGCGCCGCGCCTTCGCCCGAGCCGAGCCGCGAAGCAAGCTGAACGATTCGGCCTCGGAGTCGTTGGCCGACTCCGATCGCCACGACTCACCCGGAGGCCGCCATGGCCGCGCGTCCCACCTGGCAGGGGCACCTGCGCCTGTCGCTCGTCACCTGCCCGGTGGCGCTCTACACCGCCTCGAGCCGCGCGGGAGACGTGAGCTTCCACCTGCTCAATCCGAAGACGGGCAACCGGATCAAGATGATCACCACCGATCCGGACACGGGACCGGTGGACCGGGCCAGCCTGATCAAGGGCTACGAGGTCAGCAAGGACCAGTACGTCACGCTCACCGACGAGGAGATCAAGGCGGTGCGGCTCGACTCCACGAAGGTGATCGAGATCGAGCGGTTCGTGGCCGCCGACGAGATCGACCGGCTGTACTGGAACGACCCCTACTTCCTGACGCCCAGCGGAGAGATCGCCAACGAGGCCTTCACCGTGATCCGCGAGGCCATGCGCGAGACGGGCCGCATCGCGCTGGGCCGCGTGGTGCTCTCCACCCGCGAGCGGCTCCTGGCGCTGGAGCCCCAGGGCAAGGGCATCGTGGCCTGGTCGCTGCGCACCAAGGGCGAGGTGCGCAATGCGGAGGAGTACTTCCGCGACATCCCCGACGCCAAGGCCGACAAGAACATGCTGGCCATCGCCGAGAAGATCATCGAGCAGCAGGAGGGCGCGTTCGACCCCTCCACCTTCAACGACCGCTACGAAGACGCGCTCAAGGCGTTGATCGAGGACAAGAAGAAGGGCCAGAAGCTCACCGAGGCGCCCGCGCCCAAGGACACCAACGTGGTGGACCTGATGGAGGCCCTGCGCGCCAGCCTGCAGAAGGGCGGCGCCCCCTCCCCGCCCCGCGGCAAGCCTGCCGCCAAGGGCGCCGCCAAGCCGACGCCGCTCAAGCCCGCCCCCGCGGCGAAGGCGACGAAGGCCGCCGACGCGAAGCCGGCGGCCTCCAAGCCCGCGCCGAAGCGCAAGGCGGGCTGAGCTCCTCCGGGGTCAGTACTTGATGCGCATCTCCACGCCGAAGGTGCGCGGCGGGTTGAAGTTGGCGTAGTCGCCGATCGTGCCGCGGTTGGCGGCCGAGATGCGGTAGATGTGCTCCTCGTCCGCCAGGTTGCGGACCCAGAAGGACACCACCGCCGACGAGTCGCCGAACTTCAGGTCCGCCAGCGCCAGGTTGGCGTTCATGATGAAGCTCGAGTCCGTCTTCACCCGCACCGGCTGGAAGTTCACGCCGGTCGGCGAGACGTCGGCGAACTCCGACTGGAAGGAGTCCTGCTCGTCCGCATAGTTGGCGTCGAAGTGGGCGCGGAGCGTCAGGTCGCGGACCGGGCGGCTGTAATCCAGCGAGAACGAGGCCGCGTTCTCCGGCGTGTAGACCACGTTCGTCGGGAAGGGCACGCCCGGCGCGATAAAGTTGTTGCCCAGGAACGGGAAGGGCACGGACGGGATCTTGGTGTCCGTGTAGGCGTAGGCGAAGCTGGCGGTCAGGCCCTGCATGATGCGGGCGGTGATGTCGAGCTCCACGCCGCGCAGCTCCGAGATGCCGGGCGCGTTGCGCGTCTCCTCAGTGTGCGCCCCCTGCGTCGGGCTGCCGGGGGTGGTGTCGACGCTGTCGAAGTCGATCTGCGTGTTGCTGCGGTCCATGGCCCAAGCGGCCACGTTCACGCGCAAGCGGCGGCTCAGGAAGTCGCCCTTGAAGCCGATCTCGTAGGCGTCGACCTCTTCCGAGGCGAAGGGCGTGAAGGTGGCCGAACGATCGTTGGCGCCGCCCGTGCGGTACCCCGACGAGTACTTGGCGTAGACGTTGATCAGCGGCGTGATGTCGTAGGCCAGGATAGCGAGCGGGTCGAAACGCGTCTCGTCGAAGCTGAACTTGAAATTCGTGAGCCGGTTGTTGACCGTGTAGAGCGTTCCGGCGCGCTCATCGGTGGTGACGCGGCCCCCGAGCGTCAGGTGCAACTGCTCCAGCGCGGCGGGCGTCCAGGTCGCCTGGCCGTAGACGGCGTAGCTGTCGGCATCGGCGAAGCTGGCGCGGCTGATGAAGCGGCGGCCGCGCTCCCAACCGGCGGTGGCCGCCGTGGCCGGGTTTGTCCCGTTGGACGAGCGGATCGTGAAGTCGGTCCCGTTGCTGTTCCACTGATTGGTGAAGGGCGTCGCGGCCGATTCCTTCACGTGCTCGTTGAAGTAGTAGAAGCCGGCGATGTAGGTGATGTCGCTGTTGAACAGCTCCGCGGAGCCGACCGCCTGGAACTCCTGGCTGACCTGGCGCTGGTACAGGTCGGAGAGGCTGTAGCGGCCGAAGTTGGCGTTGGGCGCGAACACGTTGCGCGCCTCGATGCCCGAGTTGTCCCACTGGTTGGTGCCCACCGCGCGGAAGCCGGTGATGGAGCGAAGCTCCAGGTTGGGCGACAGCTTGTATTTGAGGATGGCCGAAACGCCGCCCGTTTCGTCCACGCTGGGCTGCTGGATCGTGCCGATGTCCGAGGAGTCCTGTCGGCTGGTGCGGATCTGCACCAGCGGGGCCAGCGGGTTGATCGTGCCGGCCGGGGCGGCGGCGACGGCGGTGATCTCCGCCAGGCTGCGGACGCGCTTGCCGTAGGGATTGAAGTTCACCAGCTGGCTGAAGAACGGCGTGTTCTCGTCGTGCGTATAGTCCACCGAGATCAGGGCGCTGAGCTGCTCCGTCGGCCGGATCAGCGCCGAGGCCTTGATGCCTTGGCGGTCGTACTGGTTCCAGCCGGCTTGGCCGCTCGCGGGGTTGGTGGTGGTCGCGTCCTGGTGCTGGACGATGGCGTCGATCTTGAGCGCGGTCTTCGCGTACTCGTCGAAGTCCTGGTGGATCTCGAAGTTGTACTGGCCGTAGTTGCCGCCGCCGGCGACCACGCGGCCGCCGAACACGCCCGTCGGGCCCTTGGTGACGAGGCTGACGGCCCCGCCTTCGGTGTTGCGGCCGAACAGGGTGCCTTGCGGGCCCTTCAGCACCTCGATCCGGTCGATGTCGAGGAGCGCGGTGTTCAGGCCCTGCTGACGGCCCAGGTAGATGCCGTCGATGTAGACGCCCACGCCCTGGTCGCGGGCGGTCTGGTTGGCGTCGAACGGCACGATGCCGCGGATGCCGACGGTGAGGGCCGACTGGCGCGCCTCGAAGGTGGCCACGCGCAGCGATGGGATGGTCCCGTCCTGCAGGCTGATCAGGCTCAGCGCGTGGCGGTCGGCCAGCTGCTCGCTGCCGAGCACGGAGATGGCGATGGGCGTCTTCTGCAGGTTGGTCTCGCGCTTCAGCGCCGTGACGACCACCTCCTGGAGCGCGGCGCCGTCATCCTCCAGCGTGGCGGTGGAGGCGGGCTGGCCGGCGCTGGTGGCGGGCGTCGCGACGGCGGAGGGCCGGTCGCCCGGTGTCGGCTGCGACGTGACGGGCGTGGGCTGGGCGGCCCAGGCATGGCCGGCGATGGCGAAGGCGAGAGCGGCGATCGACACCGCCGTGGTCTTGGAAGTCATCAGTTGTCCCCCGACGGGGCGGCGTCCGCCCTCGGCTGGGACCGTCACTAGGCAGGCTGCAAGTCAGTTCCGCTTCATCACGGCGAAGCTTCGGCGACGGCTGGGTGTAAGAATTGTGATGTCGCCTTGCCGCCACATGGCGGGGGTCAGCCCCGCACGCGCTCCACCGTCTCCACCTCGGGGCAGGCGCGCAGGGCGGCGCTGATGTGGGCCAGGTGCTTGTTGTCGACGACGTCGATCTCGAACTCCACGTCGAAGAAGTCGGACTGGCGGTGGGTCATCTTCAGGTTGGCGATGTTGCCGCCGGCTTCGCCGATCAGCGTGCAGGCCAGGCCCAGCACGCCCGGCGCGTTCTTCACGGTGGCGACGATGCGGGCGCGGGAGACCGTGTGGCGCTCGGCCTCGGCCGTCCAGTGCAGGTCGCGCCAGGCGTCCTCCGCATCCTCGAACTCGGCCAGGCGGGCGCAGTCGATGGCGTGCACGGTCAGGCCGTCGATCCCCGCCGCGCGGATGCCGACGATGCGGTCGCCGGGCACGGGGGTGCAGCACTCGGCGAAGTGCAGGCCGGCGCCGGCGGCGATCGCCTCGCCGCGGACGTACAGGCGCGCGCCGCGCCCGTCCTCGATGCGCACCCGGGCGGCGGCGGCGGCGCGCTCGTCCTCCTTCAGGCCGGGGAACACCTCGCCCAGCACGGCGGCGGCGGGCACGCGGCCGCGGCCGACCAGATCGAACAGGTCGTCCTCGGTGGCGGCGGCATGACGTTCCTGCGCCGGGCGGAGCGAGACGTCCTTGCGCGACTTGCCGGCGCGGGCGAAGGCCTGGTCCACCGCGGCGCGGCCCAGGCGCACGAACTCCTCGCGCTCGGTGGAGCGGATCTGCCGGCGGATGGCAGAGCGGGCGCGGCCGGTGACGGTGAGCGACCGCCAGTCGGGCGGGGTGGAGGGCTTGGGCCCGCGCACCACCTCCACCACGTCGCCGTTCAGCAGCGGCGTGCGCAGGGGGCGCAGCTCCCCGTTGACCTTCACGCCCACAGTGGTGTCGCCCACGTCGGTGTGGACCGCATAGGCGAAGTCCAGCGGCATGGCCCCCTGCGGCAGGGTGACGAGCCGGCCCTTGGGCGTGAACACGAACACCTGGTCGAGGAACATCTCGAGCTTCGCGTGCTCGACCAGGTCCTCCGCGTCGCCGCCGTGCTCCAGCACCTGAACGAGGTGGCGCAGGTTCTGCAGCGGGTCGACGCCGCCCTGCGCGGCCGCGCCCTCCGGGTCGAAGCCGTAGGCGCCGGTCTTGTAGCGCCAGTGGGCGGCGACGCCCTCCTCCGCCACGCGATCCATGGCCTCGGTGCGGATCTGCAGCTCCACGCGCATGCCGCGCGGGCCCACCACGGTGGTGTGCAGCGAGCGGTAGTTGTTCCGCTTGGGCGTGGAGATGTAATCCTTGAAGCGACTTGGCACGTTGTTCCAGGCGCGATGCACCACGCCGAGGGCGCGATAGCAGTCGTCCTCAGCCTGCACGATCACGCGGAAGGCGTAGATGTCGCTGATGTTTGAGAAGCCGACAGACTTCTTCTGCAGTTTGCGCCAGATGGAGTACGGCTTCTTCTCGCGGCCGTAGACGGAGGCCTCGAGCCCCGCCTCCTCCAGGCTCTGCGCGATCTCGTGGCTGAGCACGGCCAGGGCGTCGCCCTGCTCCTCCTTGAGCACCTTCAGGCGGCGGATGATGGCGGCGCGGGCGGCGGGCTGCAGGTGCTCGAACGCCAGCTCCTCCAGCTCGGAGGTGATGCGGTGCACGCCGATGGAGCGGGCCAGCGGCGCGTAGATGTCCAGCGTCTCGCGGGCGATGCGCTCGCGCTTCGCCGCGTTCTTGATGAAGTGCAGCGTGCGCATGTTGTGCAGGCGGTCGGCCAGCTTGACCATCAGCACGCGCACGTCCCGGCTGATGGCCAGGATGAACTTGCGGAGGTTCTCGCCCTGCCGCTTGGCCTCCGCGGAGAACTCCAGCTTGGAGAGCTTGGTCACGCCCTCGACCAGGGTCGCCACCTCCTGGCCGAAGCTCTCGGCCAGCTGCTCGCGGCTGACCTCCGTGTCCTCGATGATGTCGTGCAGCAGCGCGGTGACGATGGTGGCGGTGTCCATCCTGTACTCGGTCAGGATGCCGGCCACCTCGATGGGATGCGCGAAGTAGGGGTCGCCCGAGGCGCGCAGCTGCCCCCCGTGCATCTTCATGGCGTAGACGTAGGCGCGGTTGAGCAGGCCTTCGTCGGCGGTGGGGTCGTAGGCGACCACCCGGTCGATCAGCTCCCACTGCCGCAGGTAGCGGGGCTTGGCCTTGTCGGGAACGGGAGGCGGCGACGCCGCGTCCGAAGGTCCGGCGCCGGTCGGCGCCGGAGGGGAAAGGAGCGTGCTGGCGCCCGGGGGCGTCAGTAGCGCTCCTCCTGCGCGCCCTCGCGGTCGCTCTGCAGGGCGCGGACGAGCTCCTGCTCGCTCATGTGCATGTGCTGCGGGTCGGCCAGGAGGGCCAGGGTCTCCGCCTCCTCCTCCGCCTCGGTGCGCTCGTCGACGCGCTGCAGCGTGGCGATGAAGGTCTCGCGCAGGTCCTCGGCGTTCACCGCGTCCTCGGCGATCTCGCGCAGGGAGACCACGGGGTTCTTGTCGTTGTCGCGGTCGATCTGCAGCGGCGCGCCCGTGGAGATGGCGCGGGCCCGGTGCGCCGCCAGCAGCACGAGGCTGAAGCGGTTCGGGACCTTCTCGACGCAGTCTTCGACGGTGACGCGGGCCATGGACGATCTCGTGCGTTAGGTAGCCGGCGCAGATAGGCGTTCCGGCGTGCGAAGGCAATGTAACACAGGTTCGCTTCTCCTCCCCAGCTGGCTGGGGAGTACGGCCGAAGGGCGGGAGGGGGCCGGCCGGCGCAGCCGGACGGGAGCCGCACACGTTGCGTCTTCCGCGCTCGCGCGCGGCCCCTCCGTCGACTTCGCCGCCACCTCCCCATGCACCCATGGGGAGGAACAGCTCTAAACGGGGCGGGCGTCCAATCCCACGGTAGCAAGTGCTGCCAGGTGTTCCGCCGTATCGCCGGTCACGGGGTGGCGCCACCCGGGGGCGATCTGCGCCAACGGGCCCATGACGAAGCGGCGGTCGGCCGCGCGAGGATGCGGCAGGGCCGGCGGCCCGCGCTCCACGCGGCGGCCCCAGGCGATCAGGTCGAGGTCCAGCGGCCGGGGGGCGTTGCGGGCGGAAGGCGCCCTGCCCGCCTCCCGCTCCAGCGCGTGCAGGGCGGCGAGCGCCCCGGCGGGGGTCAGCGCCGTCTCCACCCGCGCCACCGCGTTCAGGAACGGCGGGTCGGCGGGATCGGGCCAGGCCGCCGCGCGCCACAGGCGCGAGCGCTTGACGACGGGGAGGCCCGCGTCCGACAACCGGGCGAGCGCCCGCTCCAGCGCCTCGGCGGGCCCGCCCCACGGCCCCCCCGTGCTGGCGCCCAGCGCCACGAACACCGCCTCGTCGTCGTCCGCCAGGATCACATTTGCCTCCGCCGACGCCGAGCCCCGACATCGCCGCCCTGTATCAGCTCTGGGGGCCGGAGCCCGCGCGCGACTGCCCCATCTGCCCGCGCCTGGTGGGCTACCGCGAGGCCAACCGGGCGGCGCACCCGGACTGGTGGAACGGCCCGCCGCCCTCCTGGGGGCCGGAGGACGCGCGCCTGCTGGTGCTGGGCCTCGCCCCCGGCCGCATGGGCGCGAACCGGACGGGGCGGCCGTTCACCGGCGATTTCGCCGGCGTGCTGCTCTACGCGACGCTGCTGAAGACCGGCTTCGCCCGCGGCCGCTACGACGCCCGGCCGGACGACGGGCTGGAGCTGGTGGACTGCATGGTCTCCAACGCCGTCCGCTGCGCCCCGCCGGAGAACAAGCCGACGGGGGCGGAGGAGCGCGATTGCCGCCCGTTCCTCCAGGCGCGGCTGGCGGCCCTGCCGAACCTGCGCGCCGTGGTGGCGCTGGGCGACGTGAGCCGCCGCAACCTCTTCCGCGCCCTGGGCGCCCGGCCGGACGCCGCGCCGCCGGGGCACGGGGTGGAGACGCAGGTGGGAGCGGTGCGGGTGTTCTCGAGCTACCACTGCTCGCGGCTGAACACGAACACCGGCCGGCTCACCCCCGCCATGTTCGAGGCCGTGTTCGCCGCCGTGCGCCGCCACCTGGACGGCGCGTGACCGTTCGCCGCCGTCCGGCCCTGCCCGGGCCGTGTAGGGTGCCCGGGTGACCGAGGCCGTCCCCCACGCCGCCGGCTCTCCCGGTTCCGGATTCGAGGGCGCGCCTTCCCCGTCGCAGCCGGCGCCGCCGCCTTCCGGGGCGCCCTCCGGCGCGCTGGTGTTCATCTTCATCACCGTCATGCTGGACGCCCTGGCGCTCGGCATGGTCGCGCCCGTGCTGCCCAAGCTGGTGGCCACGCTCCTGGCCGGCGAGCCCCTGCCGAGCGGGATCGCGCGCCGCCTGCCGCGGGATACGGTGGCGCTGGCGGCGGCGGTGTACGGCCTGTTCAACACCGTGTTCGCGCTGATGCAGTTCTTCTTCTCGCCGGTGATCGGCGGGCTCTCCGACCGGTTCGGCCGCCGCCCGCTGATCCTGGCGAGCAACATCGGGCTGGGCCTCAACTACCTCCTGATGTTCTGGGCGCCCAACCTGCAGTGGCTGTTCCTGGGGCGGCTGATCAGCGGCGTCACGGGCGCGAGCTTCGGCACCGCCAGCGCCTACATCGCCGACACCACGCCGGTGGAGAAGCGGGCGGGCGCGTTCGGGCTCCTGGGGGCCGCGCTCGGGCTCGGCTTCATCATCGGCCCGGCGCTGGGCGGCCTGTTGGGCGAGTTCGGGCCGCGCATCCCGTTCGTGGTGGCGGCGGCGTTCAGCCTGGCCAACGCGCTCTACGGCCTGTTCGTGCTGCCCGAATCGCTGCGGCCGGAGCACCGGGCCGGCTTCTCCTTCCGCCGCGCCAACCCGATCGGCGCGTTGGTGCTGCTGAAGCGGCATCCGGAGCTGACGGGGCTGGCGGCCGTCGCCTTCCTGTCCAACCTCGCGCAGGTGAGCCTGCCGACGACGGTGGTGCTCTACGTCATCCACCGCTTCGGCTGGGGCACGGGGCAGGTGGGCGTGACGCTGGCCGTGGTCGGCGTCGCCGTGGCGCTGGTGCAGGTGGTGGTGCTCGGCCGCTTCGTGAAGCGCTTCGGCAAGCCCACGGCGGTGACCACGGGCCTGCTGTTCGGCGTCGCCGGGCTGGCGGCCGCGGGCCTGGCCTCCACGGGCGCCGCGGTGTGGTGGGCCGTGCCGCTGCTGGCGCTGTGGGGCCTGTCCGGCCCGGCGGTGCAGGGGCTGATGACCCGCCACGTGGACTCCAGCGAGCAGGGCCAGCTGCAGGGGGCCAACGCCAGCCTGACCGGCATCAGCGAGCTTTTGGGCCCCACCCTGTTCAGCCTGACCTTCGCTTGGTTCGTGCGGCCGGGACAGCCCGCCTGGGCGGCCGGCGCGCCCTTCCTGCTCGGGGCGGCGCTGCTGGCGGTGGCGGCGGTGGTCGGATGGTGGGCCACCCGCACGGAGGCCGCCGACCACCCCCTGGACGAGCCGGCCTAGCTCAGCCCTTCTCGCGCATCAGCCGGGCCTTGTCGCGCTGCCAGTCGCGCTCGGCCGTGGCCTCACGCTTGTCGTGCGCCTTCTTGCCCTTGGCGACGGCCAGCTCGAGCTTGGCCCGGCCCTTCTCGTCCCAGAACAGGCGCATGGGGATCACGGTGCGCCCCTCGCGGTTCACCGCGCCGGCCAGCTTGCCGATCTCCTTGCGGTGCAGCAGCAGGCGACGCGGCCGGCGCGGCTCGTGGTTGAAGCGCGCGGCGGGCGGGTATTCGGGGATGTAGGCGTTGATCAGCGTCATGCCGCCGCCCTCGGCGGCCGCGTAGCTCTCGGCGATGTTGGCCCGGCCCAGGCGCAGGCTCTTCACCTCCGTGCCGGTGAGCACGAGGCCGGCGGTGACCGTCTCCTCGATGAAGTAGTCGTACCGGGCGCGGCGGTTCTCGGCGATCAGCTTCTGGGTGGAGGGCTCAGCCATGGGCGTCCAACGCGCCGGCGAGCCGCATGGCCTCGCGCACCTGCGGCCGCACCGTCTCGGCGCAGGGCGTGAGCGGCAGGCGGACGTCGGCCGAGCACAGGCCGAGCTCGGCCAGCGCCCATTTGGCGGGGGCGGGACTCGCGTCGAGGAACAGGCTGCGGTGCAGGCCGATCAGGCGGTCCTGCATCTCCAGCGCGGTGCGGAAGTCGCCGGCGAGCGCCGCGTCCATCTGCCGGGCGCAGGGCTCCGGGGCCACGTTGGAGGTGACGGAGATCACCCCGTGCCCCCCGTGCGCCATGTAGCCGAGCGCGGAGCCGTCGTCGCCGGACAGGAGCGCGAACGTCTCCGGGCAGGCGCGGCGCAGCAGGCTGGCGCGCACGAGGTCGCCGGTGGCGTCCTTCAGCCCCGCGATGTTCGGCAGCTCGGCGAGGCGCACCACGGTGTCGTTGGCGATGTCGACGCTGGTGCGCGTGGGCACGTTGTAGATCAGGATCGGCAGGTCCACCGCCCCGGCCACGGCCGCGAAGTGGGCGTAGAGCCCCCCCTGGTTCGGGCGGTTGTAGTAGGGCGTCACCACCAGGGCGCCGTCGGCCCCGATCTCCTGGGCGTAGCGCGCCAACTGGATAGCGTCGGCGGTGCAGCTGGAGCCCGCGCCGGCCACCACCTTCACGCGCCCGCCCGCCGCCGCCACCACCTGCTCCACCACCAGCCGGTGCTCGTCGTGGCTCAGGGTGGCGGTCTCGCCGGTGGTGCCCACGGGCACGAGCCCGTGCACGCCCGCCGCGATCTGCCGCTCCACCAGCCGCACGAGCGCATCCTCGTCCACCCGGCCGTCGCGGAACGGCGTGACCAGCGCGGTGAGGACGCCGGAGAACAGGGGCTGGGGCATGGTCGGCGGGGCTTCGGGAGGGGGCCGCGGGGCGACGCGGCGGCGAGCCCCGCGTCGGAGGCGGAGCGGTGTGGCGTTTGGTCCTCCGACATACCGACCCGCCGCGCTTGCCCGCAACCCCCGTGCTCGCCATCGCTAGGAACCAGTTCCGGTCGGAGTCCCCCCCTCCATGGCCCGTCGCTTCGCGTCCCGCCTCGTCTCTCTCCTCGCCCGCCTCGGCCCGGCGCTCGCCGTCTCCGGCGCGGTCGCCGCCGCCGGGGCCGCGCACGGGCAGCCGATCCCCTACGGCGAGCTCGGCGCCGCCGACACGCCGGCCGCTCCCCTGCCCTACGGTCAGTTCGCCCCCTCCGGCTCGCCGCTGGCGGACGCGCTGCGCGCGGCGCGGGCGGGGGATGCGTCCCGGGCCGAGGCGCTGGCCGCCGGCCTGGGCGAGCCCGCCGCGCGCAAGCTCGTGCTCTGGGCGTTGATCGACGGCGGGGCCCGCGTCGGCTTCGACCCGGCGGAGCGCGCCCGGCTGGAGCTGGCCGGCTGGCCGCGCCCTGCTCGCCGCGTCGCCGCCGCCGAGCGCGGGCTGGAGGTCTCCGGCCGCTCGCCCGCCGAAGTCGTCGCCTGGTTCGCCACCCGCGCGCCCACCACCCCCGAGGGCGCCATGGCGCTCGCGTCCGCGCTGGAGGCGCAGGGCCGTCGCGCCGACGCGCAGGCGCTGATCCGCAGCTGGTGGCGCGACCGCATCTTCGAGGCCGACGTGCAGGCGCGCATGCTCGCCCGCTTCGCGCCCTCGCTGAGCCTGGAGGATCACGCCCGCCGGCTGGACGTGCTGCTCTACGGCCAGCAGGGCCCCGCCTGCCGCGCCATGCTCGACCTGGTGGACGCCGACCACCGGGCGCTGGCCGAGGCGCGGATCGCCTTCCGGACGGACCGGGGCGACGCCTCATCGGTCGCCGACCTGGTCCCGCCCGCCCTGCAGGCCGACGCCGGCCTAGCCTACGACCGGGCCCGCTACTATCGCAAGCGCGGGCTGGACGGCATGGCCATCGCCGCCCTGCGCGCCTCCACGCCCCCCACCAACGAAGCGGGCCAGGCGGCCTGGAGCGAGCGGCGCACCATCATGCGCGCGGCCTTGACCGCCGGCGACTTCCCGGGCGCCTACGCGGCGGCGGCGCAGCACGGCATGACCGGCGGCGGCGAGAACCAGGCCGAGGCCGAGTTCTTCGCCGGCTGGATCGCCCTGACCCGGCTGCGCGATCCCCGCGCGGCCGAGCGCCACTTCGCCGCCATCCAGGCCATCGGCCAGTCGCCCGTCACGCTCAGCCGGGCGCTCTACTGGCGCGGCCGCGCGGCGGAGGCGGCGGGCGAGGCGGCGGCCGCGGAGGGCTGGTTCCGCCAGGGCGGCGCCTTCACCACCGCCTTCTACGGCCAGCTCGCCGCCCAGCGCGCGGGCGAGACGCGGCTGGTGCTCGCCGCCGACCCGCAGCCCACCCCCGCCCAGCGGGCCGCGTTCGAGGCGCGGGAGCCCGTGCGCGCCGCCCGCCTCCTGGCCGAGGCCGGCGCGCGGGACGCCTTCCGCAGCTTCGTGCTGGCGCTGGACGATGAGCTGGCGGAGCCGGCCGACCTCGCCGCCCTGCACGACCTGGCCAAGGGCTACGGCGACCAGGACCTGGCCATGCGCGTGGCCCGCGCCGCCGGGCAGAAGGGCACGCCGCTTCTGGAGCGCGGCTGGCCGCTGGTGACTCTGCCCGACACCCCCGGCGCGGCGGAGACCGCCTTCAGCCTGGCCATCGCGCGGCAGGAGTCCAACTTCGATCCTCGCGCCCGTTCGGCGTTCGCGCGGGGCCTGATGCAGCTGCGGCCCTCCACGGGGGCGGGCGTCGCGCGCAGGCTGGGGCTCAGCTACAGCGAGGAGCGGCTCTACGAGCCGGTGTTCAACCTGACCCTCGGCTCCACCTTCCTGGGCGGGCTCGTGGACACATTCGGCGGCAGCTACGTGATGGCGGCGGCGGGCTACAACGCGGGGCCCGGGCGGCCCGCCAAGTGGGCCGGAGACTGCGGCGACCCGCGCGGCGGCACGTCGGACGCAGCGGACTTCATCGAGTGCATCCCGTTCGCCGAGACGCGCAACTACGTCATGCGCGTGATGGAGAACTTCCAGATCTACCGCGCGCGGCTGGCGGGCGGCTCCGCGCCCCTGACGCTGGCGGCCGACCTGAAACGCGGCAGCTGGACGCCCACGACGCTGGCCGGCGCGAGCCCGACGACGGGCCCGGTGCCCTACTCCGAGCTCACGACGCCGCGCTGATCACGCGATCGTGATCGCTTTCCAGACAACCCTAAGCCGAGTTCCTGTCCCTCCCCCTCCGGGGTTCTCCTCCATCCGCGATGGGGAGAAGAGACGAGAGATGCTCAGGCGGTGATCGCTCGGACGAACACGTCGGGGTCGATGTTGCCGCCGGAGGCGATGACGAGCACCCGGCGGCCCCGCGCTTCCGGCCGGCGCTGGAGCGCGGCGGCCAGGGCCACGGCGCCGCCCGGCTCCACCACCAGCTTCAATCGGGCGAAGGCGAAGGCCACCGCCCCCAGCGCCTCCGCATCGGTCACCACCGCGCCGCCCGCCAGCCGCGGCTGGTTGATGGAGAAGGTCAGCTCTCCCGGGGTCGGCGTCAGCAGCGCGTCACAGACCGAGCGGGCGTCGGGCGAGACCGCCACACGCTCGCCGGCGGCCAGGCTGCGGGCGGTGTCGTCGAAGCCGGCGGGCTCGACGCTCCACACCCGGGCCCCGGGCGCCCGGCCCTCCACGGCCAGGTTGGTCCCGGCGGTGAGCCCGCCGCCGGAGCAGCAGACGTAGACCACGTCGGGCGCCTCGCCCTGGGCGGCCATGTCGTCCAGCGCCTCCAGCGCGGCGGTGCCCTGGCCGGCGATGATGCGGGGGTCCTCGAAGGGCGGCACGAGCACGGCCCCGCGCTGGGCGGCGTAGCGCCCGGCGATCTCCTCGCGGCTCTCCGTGTACCGGTCGTAGTGGACCACCTCGGCCCCATGCCCGCGCGTGTTCTCCACCTTGATGGCCGGGGTGTCCGCGGGCATCACGATCAGCGCCGGGCAGCCGATCCGCCTGGCCACCGCCGCCACCGCCTGGGCGTGGTTGCCCGAGGAGTAGGCCACCACCCCCGCGCGCCGCTCGGCGTCGGTGAGCTGCAGCATGCGGTTGGCGGCGCCGCGGAACTTGAACGAGCCGGTGTGCTGCAGCGGCTCGGCCTTGACCCACACGCGGGCGTCGGCCGCCGCGTCCAGGGCGTCGGAGCGCAGCAGCGGCGTCCGCACGGCCACGCCGGCGATGCGCCGGGCGGCGGCCTCCACGTCGGCGAACACGGGCGGGATCATGGGCGCGCGAGGCCCGCGATCACCGTCTCCAGCATGGAGCCGCGCAGGCCGCCGAGGTCGCCCCAGCGCACCCACGGGCGGGTCAGCACCAGCGAGACGATGCCGTGGCACGCCGCCCAGGCGGTCTGGGAGGCCAGGTCCACGTCCGCCCCGCGCAGCCGGCCCGCCGCCGCGATGCGGCGCACGCCCTCGCTGAACAGGTCGTAGGTGCGGCGGCCCAGCCGGATCATCTCGTCGCCCTGCCCCACGCTCACCAGCAGCTGCGGCGAACAGAAGGCCAGTCGGTAGACGTTGGGGTTGGCGAAGGCGAAATCGAAATAGCCCTCCAGCATGCGCCGCACGCGGATCACCGGGTCCATCTCCTCGGCCAGGAGCTCGGCGTTGATGCGGGTCAGCGCCTCGAACTGGCCGACGCAGATCTCCAGCAGGATCTCGCCCTTGTCGCGGAAGTGCATGTAGAGGGCGGTGGAGGACAGGCCGACCTCGTCGGCGATGCGCCGAATGGTGGCGCCCTCGTAGCCGAGCTCCACGAAGATGCGCTCGGCGGCCTTCAGGATCTCGGCGCGGCGCAGGTGCCCGTCGCCCTTGGGCTTGCGGGCGGAGCGCGCGGGCCGTTCGTCGGTCGTCAGAGCCAAGCGTCACCCCTCTTGCGAGCCCTCATAAGACTGTTCTCCGGACGCATCCACAACCTTGGATTGCTGGCCCGGTGCCGGGACGGCTTCTCAGACTGCGGCTGGCTGGGGAGCCGCGAGTGACGGACGCGATCGAACTGCGGGCGCAGGCGCGCCCGGTCGCCTGGGCGGCGGAGGCGCGCACCGGGCCCACGCCGGAGCAATACGGGCTCGCGGCCTGCGCCGTGATCGCCATGGCCGTTCCGCTGAAGCTCGCGCCGACCGCCACGGTGGGCCTCGTGCACCTGCTGTTCCTGCTCGTGTTCGCCTGGGCCGGCGCGCAGCGGGCGGCGCTGACGGTGGTGAGCGTGCTGCGGCCGCCTCCGGTCGCCCCGCCGCTGGCCGACGCGGCCCTGCCCTCCTACTCCATCATCGCGCCCCTGCACCGCGAGGCGGAGATGGTCGCCGGGCTGTTCGACGCCTTCGAGCGGCTCGACTATCCGCGTCATCGCCTGCAGGTGATCTTCGCGCTGGAGCCCCACGACGGGGACACGCGGGCCGCCGTGAGCGCCCGGGCGGCCAGATCGCCGCTCCCGGTCGAGGTGGCGCTGTCGCCCCGCTCCGGCCCGCAGACCAAGCCCAAGGCCTGCAACGCCGCCCTGCGGATGGCGACCGGCGAGCTGGTGGTCGTTTACGACGCCGAGGATCAGCCGCACCCCGGCCAGCTACGCGAGGCCGCCGCGCGCTTCGCGGCCGACCGGGGCGGCCGGCTGGCCTGCCTGCAGGCCCCTCTGCGCGTGCTCCCCGGCCGGGGCTGGATCCAGCGGCAGTTCGCCATGGAGTACGCCGCCCTCTTCGACGTCGTGGTCCCCGCGCTCGCCGTGCTGGGCCTGCCGTTCCCGCTGGGAGGCACCAGCAACCACTTCCGTCGCGACGTGCTGGCGGACGTAGGCGGGTGGGACGCCTGGAACGTGACGGAGGACGCCGACGTCGGCTTCCGCCTGGCCGCCGCCGGCTGGCGGCTGGGCGCGCTCGCCCGCCCGACCTGGGAGCCCGCGCCCGTCGCGCTGGAGGTCTGGGCGCCGCAGCGCAGCCGCTGGATCAAGGGCCACATGCAGACCTGGGGCGTGCACATGCGCCGGCCGGGCCTGGGCGACTGGCGTCGCGCCGTCGGCTTGCAGGCCACCCTTGGCCTGAGCCTGGTCTCATCGGTGATGCACGGGGCCATGGCGGCGGGCGTGCTCGCCTGCCTGACGGTGGCCGCCGCCGGGCTGCACGCGCCCTACATCACGTCAGCCGACTGGATGCTCCTGGTGGGCGGCTGGGCGAGCGCCATGCTGGCCATCGCCGTGGGCGAGGCGCGGTGCGGGCGCAGGCTCAGCGCGTGGGACTCCCTGAGCGCCCTCGCCTACTGGCCGCTGCAGTCGCTGGCGGCCATGTTCGCGGTGTGGGAGCTGGTGGCGCGCCCGTTCCACTGGAGCAAGACGCCCCACGAGCCGGTCGAGGCGGTCACCCCGTAGCGCGCAGGGGCTCCGCGCCGCGGGCCGCCCGCAGCCGCTCGGCCACCAGGAAGGCCAGCTCCAGCGCCTGCTCGGCGTTCAGCCGCGGGTCGCAGTGCGTGTGGTAGCGGCGGCTGAGCTCGTCCTCCCGCAGCGCGCGGGCGCCGCCCAGGCACTCGGTGACGTTCTGGCCGGTCATCTCCAGGTGCACGCCGCCGGGATGCACGCCCTCCGCCGCCGCCACGTCGAGGAAGGTGCGCACCTCCGACAGGATGCGGTCGAACGGGCGGGTCTTGTAGCCGTTGGCCGCCTTCAGCGTGTTGCCGTGCATGGGGTCGGTGGCCCAGACCACCCTGCGCCCCTCGCGCCGGGTGGCGGCCATGAGGCGCGGCAGGCGGGCGGCCGCCTTCTCCGCGCCGAACCGGCCGATCAGGGTGAGGCGGCCGGGCGTGTCGTGCGGGTTCAGCCGGTCGATCAGGCGCAGCAGGTCGTCGGGCTCCATGGAGGGCCCGCACTTCAGGCCGACGGGGTTCCGCACGCCGCGCAGGAACTCCACGTGGGCGCCGTCCGGCTGGCGGGTGCGCTCGCCGATCCAGAGCATGTGGGCGCTGGTGTCGAACCACTCGCCCGCGCCGCCGTCCAGGCGCGTCATGGCCTGCTCGTAGCCAAGCAGCAGCGCCTCGTGGCTGGTGAACATCTCCACGCGGCGCAGGTCGGGATGAGTCTCGGCGGTGACGCCGACCGCGCGCATGAAGGTCAGCGCCTCGGCGATCTTCTCGCTGAGCTCGCGGTAACGCTCGCCGTTGGGGCTGCCTTCCACGAAGCCGAGCGTCCACTCGTGGATGTTGTACAGGTCGGCGAAGCCGCCCTGGGCGTAGGCGCGGATCAGGTTCAACGTCGAAGAGGACTGGCCGTAGGCGCGCAGCAGCCGCTGGGGGTCGGGCGTGCGCGTGGCCGGGTCGAACTCCGACCCATTGATGTTGTCGCCGCGGTAGGAGGGCAGGGTCACGCCGCCCACCGTCTCGGTCTCGTCCGAGCGCGGCTTGGCGAACTGGCCGGCGATGCGGCCCACCTTCACCACGGGCTTGGCGCCTGCGAAGGTGAGCACCACGGCCATCTGCAGCATCAGCCGGAAGAAGTCGCGGATGTTGTCGGCGTGGAACTCCTTGAAGCTCTCCGCACAGTCGCCGCCCTGCAGCAGGAAGGCGCGGCCCTCCGCCACCTCGCCCAGCTGCTGCGTCAGCCGACGCGCCTCGCCGGCGAACACCAGCGGCGGCATGGAGGCGAGCTCGTCCTCCACCCGGGCCAGTGCCGCGGGGTCGGGGTAGTCGGCGGGCATGTGCCGGCCGGGCCGGGCGCGCCAGCTCTGAGGGGTCCAACGCTCGCTCATGACGCGGCGGGGTATAGGCCCGGCATGCCGGACGGGGAAGTTTCCCGAGCCCGGGCCGTCCAGGCGACCGCGGCGGCGGCGAGCGCGCCCAGCGCCAGCCACCACTCCTGCCACGCCCCGAACGAGAGGGCGCCGATGACGAGATAGGCGGTGGCGCTCGCCGCCGCGGCCGCCCCCAGCCCCGCGTCGTGGGCGCGCAGGCGGGCGCAGCCCTCGAACACCAGCCACCAGAAGGCGGCCGCCAGCGCGGCCCCCGCCGCGCCCAGCTCCAGCCAGACCTGTAGCGCCAGGTCGTGCGTGTGCAGGGGGATGGCGCCGGGGAAGGCGCGGCTGGCGTCCAGCCCCCAGCCGGTGAGCGGACGCTCGGCGATCCGCTCGGCGGTGAAGCGCCACACCGCCACGCGGGCTCCCCAGGAAGCCTTGGCCAGCCCGCCCCCCGTCTCCGCCGCCCCGGGCACGCGCGTCAGGACGAGGGCGAGCGCCGGGGCGAAGGCCATCAGCCCGGCCGCGGCGACGCCCAGCGCCCGGGCGGCGACGGGGCCGATCCGGAGCACCAGCACGAACACCGCGCCCGACGCGGCCAGGGCCGCCAGCGGCGCATCCACGCGCAGCAGCACGGCGGCGGCGGCCAGCTCCCCGCCCAGCGCCAGGGCGACCCAGCGCCAGCCCCGCGCGCCGAGCGCCAGCCCCGCCGGCCACAGCACCAGCACGGCGGCGTAGGCCGCACGCGCCACGTTGCGCCGCGCCAGGTCCGGACGCGTGGCCTGGTGCGCCTCGCGCTTGATCCACTGGTACAGCGTCGCCCCGCCGAGCGCCTCGAGCAGCAGCACCGCGCCCATCAGCGCGAACCCCACCGCCAGCACCAGCATGGCGCGCCGTCCTTGGCCGGGCGACAGCGTCGCGGCGGCGACCACGAAGGCGCCGTAGAGGGCCAACTGCAGCAGCAGCTTCAGCGCCGTCAGCGCCTCCACCGCGCCGTAGCGCGGGAAGGCCGCGGGGCGGATCACGCCCCAGCCGTAGCTCGCCGCGGCCAGCATCGCCGCCGCGAGCAGCACGGTCAGCGGCGCGGACCGACCGCCCCGGGAGACGGCCGCGGGCAGGCAGGCCGCCCCCGCCAGCGCCAGCAGCGGCGCGAAGCCGAGGTTGCCCACATAGGCGACGAGGGGCGCGACGACGGCGACCAGCAGCGCGGCCCCGCCCGCGAGCCCCGCTCCGCCTCGAACCGCCCGCGTCACTCCGCCGCCATCAGCTCGCTGGGCACGTACTTCTCGCGCAGGGTCACGAGCTCCTCGGCCACGGTGGGGTGCAGGGCGCAGGTGGCGTCCCACTGCGCCTTGGTCAGCTTGGCCTTCACCGCGACGGCGGCGAGCTGGATCAGCTCCGGCCCCTCCGGCGCGACGATGTGGACGCCGAGCACCTGGTCGGTCTCCGCGTCCACCACCAGCTTCATCAGCACCCGCTCGTCGTTGCCCGCGAGGGCGTTGCGCATGGGCCGGAACCTGGCGCGGTAGATGTCCACCTTGCGCCCGCCGTGGCGCGCCTGCGCCTCCGTCAGCCCGACCACGCCGACGGGGGGCTGGGAGAAGACGGAGGTCGGGACGTCCGCATGGTCGAAGGCGGTGGGCCGGCCGCAGAAGACGGTCTCGTGGAAGGCCGCGGCCTCGCGGATGGCCACGGGGGTGAGGTTCAGCCGGTCGGTGACGTCCCCCACCGCCCAGACGTTGTCGGCCGTGGTCTTGGAATAGGCGTCGACCCGCACCGCGCCCCGGTCGTTCAGCTCGACCCCGGCCTTCTCCAGCCCGAGGCCCCTCACGTGCGGCTCGCGGCCGGTGGCGAACATGACCACGTCGCTGACCAGCGGCTTGGCGCGCAGCACGTGGCTGCAGATGCGGCCGTCGGGCAGCTTCTCCAGCCGCTCGTGCTGGCAGGCCAGGGCCACCTTCAGCCCCCGCGCCTTCAGCTCCTCCGCCACGTGCGCGCGCACGTCGTCGTCGAAGCCGCGCAGCAGGTTGGAGCCGCGGTAGGCCAGCGTCACGTCCACCCCCAGCCCGTGGAAGATGCAGGCGAACTCGATGGCGATGTAGCCGCCGCCCACGATCAGCATCGTCTTCGGCAGCTCGGGCAGGTCGAACACCTGGTCGGAGGTGAGGACGTGCTCGACGCCCGGCACGTCGTCCGGCAGGCGTGGCCGGCCGCCGGCGGCGATCAGCACCTTGTCCGCCCGGACCGTACGTGGGTGCTCGCCCTGGATGCGGAGCGTATGCGCGTCCTCGAACGTCGCGCGCCCGAGGATCAGGTCCGCCCCCGCCTTGCCGAGGTTGGCCTCGTAGAGACCCGACAGGCGCGCCACCTCCATGTCGCGCCGGGCGCGGAACTCGCTCCAGTCGAAGGCGGGCTCCCCCACCTCCCAGCCATAGCCGCGCGCGTCCTCGAACAGGCGGGAGAACTCGCTGGCGTAGACCATGAACTTCTTGGGCACGCAGCCGCGCACCACGCAGGTGCCGCCGACCCGGCTCTCCTCGGCCACCGCCACGCGCGCGCCGGTCATGGCCGCCAGCCGCGCCGCGCGCACGCCGCCGGAGCCCGCGCCGATGACGAAGAGGTCGTAGTCGAAGTCGGCCATGGGGTGTCCGGAACGCTGGGCGGCTTAACCTAGGACGTCGCCGGGCCGGACGGAACGGACGGCGCCGTCCTCCCCGCCCACCAGCGCCAGCTCGGCGAGGCCCGGGAACAGCCCGTGCTCCACCACGCCGGTGAGCGGCTTCAACGCCCCGGCCAACGCCACGGGATCGGGGATGCGGCCGAGGGGCAGGTCGTAGATCAGCCCGCCATTGTCCGTCACCAGCGGCGCACCGTCGCGCAGCCGCAGCCGGGGCTGGACGGGCGAACCCGCATGAGCGCAGGCGTCCGCGATGCGGGCGGCGGTGGTCGCGTGCCCGAACGCCACGACCTCGACCGGCAGCGGGAAGGCGCCCAGCATCGGCGCGAGCTTGCCGGCGTCGGCCACCACGACGCAGCGGTCGGAGGCCGTCCACACCAGCTTCTCGCGCGTCAGCGCCGCGCCGCCGCCCTTGATCAGCGCCAGGTGCGGGCCGACCTCGTCCGCCCCGTCGATGGTCAGATCGATCCGGCCCGCGTCGTTCAGGTCGAGGAGCTCCAGCCCCTCCTCCCGCGCCTGCCGCTCGGTGGCCAGGCTGGTGGCCACGCCGCCGCGCAGGCGCAGGCCCTCGCGCACGCGCCGGCCGAGCGCCGCCACGAAGAAGACGGCGGTGGAGCCCGTGCCCAGGCCCACGGTCATGCCGGCCTTGACGAGGGCCGCCGCCGCCTCGCCCGCCGCCCGCTTGCCCGCTGCGGCGCTCATCGCCTGCGCCTGGCCATGGCGGCGCGGAAGCGGGCGGCCCAGCCGGGCTTGCTCTCCTGCCGCGCCCGCCCGAGCGCCAGGGCGTCGGCCTCGACGTCGGCGGTGATCACCGAGCCCGAGGCCACGTACGCGCCCGCCCCGATCCGCACAGGCGCCACCAGCGAGCTGTTGGAGCCGACGAAGGCGCCCTCGCCCACCTCGGTGCGACTCTTGGTGAAGCCGTCGTAGTTGCAGAAGATAGTGCCCGCGCCGAGGTTCGCCTTCGCCCCCACCGAGCCGTCGCCGACGTAGGCGAGGTGGTTGGCCTTGGCGCCCGGGCCGACGGTGCTGTTCTTCACCTCGACGAAGTTGCCGATGTGCGCGCCCTCGCCGATGTCCGCCCCCGGCCGCAGGCGGGCGTAGGGGCCGACGGTCGCCCCGGCCCGCACCACGGCGCCCTCGAGGTGGCTGAAGCTGCGGAGCACCGCGCCCTCCCCGACCGTCACGCCCGGGCCGAACACCACGTAGGGTTCCACGCGCACGCCGCGGGCAAGGCGCGTGTCCCAGCTGAACATCACCGTCTCCGGCGCGGGCATGGAGACGCCGCCGTGCAGCGCCCCCGCTCGCATGCGCGCCTGGAAGGCGGCCTCGGCGTCGGCCAGCTCGGACTGGCTGTTCACGCCCAGGAGGTCGGCCTCCTCCGCCCAGGCGACCCGCACGTCCAGGCCGCGGGCGCCGGCGATGGCGACCACGTCGGGCAGGTAGTACTCGCGCTGCGCGTTGTCGTTGCGCACCTCGGCCAGGAGCTCGAACAGCAGCGGGGCGGACGCGCACATCACGTTGGAGTTGCAGCTGTCGAGGGCCAGCTCTTCAGGGCTGGCGTCCTTGGCCTCCACGATCCGGTCCAGCCGGTCGCCGGGGCCGAGCACCAGGCGGCCGTAGCTCCCGGGACTGCGGGCCCGGAAGCCGAGCACGGCGAGGTCGGCCCCCGCCTCGCGCACGGCGAACAGCGGCGCGACCGCCTCTGCGCCCAGCAGCGGCGCGTCCGCGTTGGTGACCAGCACGTCGCCTTCGAAGCCCGCGAGCGCGCCTTCCGCCGCGCGCACGGCGTGGGCGGTGCCCTGCGGGTCGGCCTGCAGCGCGGCGCCGGCCTCGCCGAGCCGGCGGCGGGCGTGGTCGGCCACGGGCGAGGGCTCGGCGCCGTGCACCACCACGATCCGCTCGGCCCCGAGGTCCTGCGCCGCGTCGATCACCGCGTCGAGCATCGTGCGGCCGCCGACGGTGTGCAGCACCTTGTGCAAAGGCGAGCGCATCCGCTTGCCGAGGCCGGCGGCCAGGATCACCGCGGCGCGGGCGGTCATGCGGAAGCTCTCCAGGCTGGCGGCGCGGGTCGCCGCCGGTCTAGACCGCTCCGCCCCAGAGCGTAAGCCCAGCCCCAAGCCCGAGCCGCCCGTGACCGCACCTGACGCCGACCGCCCGCTCG
Source organism: uncultured Caulobacteraceae bacterium (assembly GCA_964244065.1). Taxonomy (GTDB): domain Bacteria; phylum Pseudomonadota; class Alphaproteobacteria; order Caulobacterales; family Caulobacteraceae; genus JASLDZ01. The sequence continues at coordinate 684,565 of CAXTHH010000001.1, forward strand.
CCGGGACCGTGATCGCCTTCGACCTGGACGGCACGCTGGTGGACACCGCGCCCGACCTGATCGGCGCGCTGAACCGGGTGCTGGGCGAGGAGGGCCTGCCCGCGCTGCCCCTCGCCGCCGCCCGCCACCTCGTGGGCCAGGGCGCCCGCGCGCTGCTGGTGCGCGGCTTCGCCGAGGCCGGGCGCACGCTGGAGGGTGAGGAGGCCGAACGCTGCGTCGCCCGCTTCCTCGACGTGTACCGCGAGCACATCGCCGACGAGAGCCGGCCCTTCCCGGGCCTCGCCGCCGCGCTGGACGCGCTGGAGGCGGACGGGGCGCGCCTGGCCGTGTGCACCAACAAGCCGACCGCCTTCGCCCGGCTGTTGCTGGAGAAGCTGGCGCTCTCAGACCACTTCGTCTGCGTCACCGGGCCGGACGACGCGCCGGCGCGCAAGCCCGATCCGCGGCACCTGCTGGCCAGCATCGAGGCGGCCGGGGGGGCGGAGCGCTTCCTGCTGGTGGGCGACAGCCTGGCCGACGTGGCCGCGGCCCGGGGGGCGGGCGCGCCGTCCATCGTGGTGAGCTTCGGCTACACGGACACGCCCGCCGCGGAGCTGGGCGGAGACCGGCTGATCGACAGCTTCGAGGCCCTGCCCGCCGCCTGCCGCGAGCTGCTGGCGCGGGCGACCTGAACGCCGCTTGCAAGGCCGCGGGGCCCTCCGCTATAGGCACGCCTCCCCCGGTTCGGACGCGTAGCTCAGCGGGAGAGCACACCCTTCACACGGGTGGGGTCGTAGGTTCAATCCCTACCGCGTCCACCACTCCCGCCCCTCAGAAGGGGTGGAACCAGACCAGCGACATCACCCCGTAGGCCAGCGCGAGCGCCAGCAGCACGCGCCACCAGCCCACGCGCGTCATCGGCGCCGTTCCCGCGGGCGCGCGCCGGCGGCCGGTGAGCATGGGGCCGATCAGGTTCTCCCTCCGCCGCACGAGGTAGAAGAGCGCCGCCGCCACGTGCAGGGCCGTGAGCGCCAGCAGCAGCTTGAACACGAGATCGTGGGTGTGCGCCGCCCAGCGCCCCTGCTCGAAGCTGACCTTGTAGGCGAGCGGGCCGGACTCCAGCCCGTCCGTGTCCACCGCGAACAGGCCCAAGCCCACCTGCAGGAGCAGGAGCCCGAGCATGGCGACGATGCTCCAGCCGCCCATGGGGTTGTGGCCGATCATGGCCGCGCCCTCGGCGGGCCTGAACAGGCCTGCGGCGTAGGTGCGCACGGCGCGCGGGCCGCGCACGAAGCCGGCGAAGCGCGCCGTGGACGAGCCGAACAGGCCCCACAGGATGCGGAAGGCCAGGAGGCCGACGAACATCATCCCGAACTTGGTGTGCAGGTCGAGCTTGCCCGTCTCGCCCGACCACCACTGCAGGCCGAACAGCACCACCAGAAGCCCGTGCGTGACCCGCACCGGCCAGTCCCAGACCGCGACGACAGCTGTCGCGGGCCGGGCCTCGCTCACCTGTCCGAGACCTTGAAGCGGTCGTGGCAGCTCTTGCAGGCGCCGCCCAGCTGCGGGATCGCCTGCTTCATCTCCGCCACGTCGCCGTTCATGGCGATGGCGTTGAAGCGCTTGGTGCGCGCGACGAAGGTCTCGGCCTGCTCGGCGAAGCCCTTGGGGTCGGACCAGATCTCCGCCTTGGCGGCGGTCTTCAGCCCGGCCTCCGAGCCCGTGCCCTTCGGGAACCAGCCGGTGATCTGCGGGGCGAAGGCGGCCAGCTGGGCGCTGGCGGCTTGCACCTTGGCCTTGTCCACCGCCGGCTTGGCCAGTTCGTCACGGATCGCTTTGAACGAGGCGCCGATCTCCTTGTAGTGCGTCTGGCGGGCGCGGATCGAGTCGACCGCGTTCATCTGCGGGCTGGCGGCGAGCGCGGAGGCGGCGAGGCCGAGCACGGCGAAGCCCGCGGCGAGGCTGGCGATGGGGCGCATGGGTCTCCTCACCTGGCGGCCAGGTACTTGTCGAACCAGGCGATGGTGCGGTCCGCTGCGTCCCGGGCCTTCTTGGGATCGCGGATGCCGTGGCCCTCGCCCTCGTAGATCACCAGCGTGGTGGGCACGTCGTACTGCTTCAGGCCGTGCCAGAACTCGATGGACTGGCCGGGCGGGCATTCGATGTCGCGCTCGCCGACCATGATCAGCGTGGGCGTCTTCACGTCCTTGATGTAGCGCACGGCGGAGAGCTTGTCGTAGATCTCCGGGTCCTCGTAGAAGCTCTTGCCGAAGTAGGGGATCATCCACTGGTCGATGCCGTTGGTGCCGTAGTAGCTGGACCAGTTGGACAGGCCGGCGGAGGCCACCGACGCCTTGAAGCGGTTGGTGTGGGTCACCGACCACATGCTCATGAAGCCGCCGTAACTGCCGCCGTAGACGCCCATGCGGTCGAGGTCGACGGGGGCGACCTTGGCCGCCGCGTCCGCCCCGGCCAGGATGTCCTGCAGGTCGCCGCCGCCGAAGTCGCGCCTGTTGGCCTGCACGAAGGCCTCGCCCTGGCCGTAGGAGCCGCGGGGGTTGGGCAGGAAGATGTAGTAGCCCTTCTCCAGCAGCCGCTTGTCCGTGCCGCCGGCCAGGTAGGTGGGCGTCGAGGCGGCGGCCGGTCCGCCGTGCACCTTGACCAGCAGCGGCGCCTTGCCCGCCGGCGCGTTCAGCGGCGCCAGCAGCCAGCCCTGCACGGTGAAGCCGGCGCGCGTCCAGGTGACGCTCTGCGCGCGTGTGTTGGGCGGAAGGTTGTCGTTGTCGTGCGTCAGCTGGCGAAGGCCGCGGCCCTCGAACAGCGAGATGGCCGGGGCGTGCTCGAAGTCCTGCGTCACCGCCGCGGCGATCCTCCCGTCGGCCGAGAGCGAGATGCGCCCGTCGCCGGCGCTCAGGGTCACGGGCGCCTTGGCCAGCACCTCGGCCCCGCTCCTCGCCGGCTCGATCCGGGCGATGGCCGAATCCGCGCCGATCAGGGCAGAGGCGAACAGGGCCCCTCCCCGCCAAGCGATCGAGGTGAAGGTGCCCTTGTAGCCGGGCGTCAGGTTGCGGGGCTCTCCGCCGCCGATCGGCGCCACGTAGACGTCGCCGCCCACGGAGCCGAAGTCGCTCATCAGCCCGCCGATGAAGGCGACCGAGCGGCCGTCGGCGCTCACGCGCGGGAAGTTCATCTGCATGGCGGGCGCGGCGATCACGCGCTCGGAGCCGTCCAGGCCGAACGCCTCCAGCTTGGCCACCCACCAGTTGTTGTCGCCGTCGCCCTTGGCGGCCGTGCCCGCGAAGCCGCGCCCGTCCGGCGTCCAGTCGTACTCGTAGACGAAGGTCCCGTCGGGGCTGACGAAGCGCAGCTCGCCGCCGGTGGCGGGCACGACGGCTATGCGCTGGCTGTCGAAGGCCGACCCGATCTCGCCGACGATCGCCGCGCCCGCCTGCGTGGCGCCCGTCAGCTTGCGCGGGTTGGCGGTGGCCAGCACGGCGAGCGTGCGCCCGTCGGCCGACCAGCGCGGCGTGGACATCAGGCCCTTGAGCCGGGTGACGGCCCGGGGCGCGGCCCCGCGGGGGCCCACGGCCTCCGTCACCAGGAAGGCCACGCCCGCCTTGGCGTCCCGCGCGACGTAGGCGAGCGCGCGCCCGTCGGGCGACCAGGCGAGGTCGCCCACGCGGCAGCCCGCGCAGAAGGCGTCCACCCGTCCCGCGGCGACCGCGGCGCCCCCGGCCACCGGGCGCACCAGGATGATCTGGCGGGCGCCGGCGCTCTCCACGTCGGCCACCTGCGCCCCGTCCGGGCTCAGGGCCAGGTCGCCGTAGCTCTTGGCGCGCGGGCCCGTGTCGGCCGGGGTCGGCGCGGCGGCGGCGGGCGGGGGCGGCGTGGGCTTGGCGGCGGTCTTGTCGGCCGGGGCCGCCTGGAGCGCGGCGGCGAGGAGCAGGGCGTGGATCATCAGGGCGGGCAGGGACTCGAGGCTGCGAGGCCCCGACTGAACATCAGCAACCCGCTCCGGTCCATAGCGCTACGGAAACAGCGGGAAACCGCGCGTGTCTTCCGGATCGGCCCGCATCGGCCTAGGGAGCGCCGGCATGTCGGACGCCGCGTCTCCCTCGCCTCTCGCCTTCATCGACCTCCTGGCGCAGCGCCGTCGCCTGGGCGACCGCATCGACGCGGCCATCCGGCGGGTGCTGGACCACGGCGGCTTCATCATGGGGCCGGAGGTGCGCGAGTTCGAGGCGCGCCTGGGCGAGTTCGGGCGCGCGCGGCACGTGCTGTCCTGCGCCAACGGCACGGAGGCGATCGCCCTGCCGCTGATGGCCTGGAACATCGGCCCGGGCGACGCGGTGTTCTGCCCCTCATTCTCCTTCGCCGCGACGGCGGAGGTCGTCCCCTGGCTCGGCGCCACGCCCGTGTTCGTGGACGTGCTGCCGGACACCTACGGCATGGACGCCGCGCACCTGGAGCTGGCGATCGCTGGCGTGAAGGCGGAGGGGAAGCTCAGGCCGGCCGTGGTCATCGCCGTCGACCTGTTCGGCCAGCCCGCGGACTACCCGGCGATCTCGGCCGTCGCCCGTGCGCACGGGCTGAAGGTGATCGCGGACTCGGCGCAGGGCTTCGGCTGCACGCTGGAGGGCGAGCACCCGCTGAAGTGGGCCGACTGCACCACGACCAGCTTTTTCCCGGCCAAGCCCCTGGGCGCCTACGGCGACGGCGGGGCCGTGCTGACCGACGACGCCGAGTTGCATGCGGTGCTCGTCAGCCTGCGCAACCACGGCGCAGGGACGGACAAGTACGACAACGTGCGCATCGGCATGAACAGCCGGCTCGACACCCTGCAGGCAGCCATCCTGCTGGAGAAGCTGGCCGTGTTTCCCGAGGAGATCGAGACCCGCAACCGCGTGGCCGCCCGCTACACGGAGCTGTTGGCGGGTGTCGTGACCACGCCTACGGTGATCGAGGACGGCGTCTCCACCTGGGCGCAGTACACGATCGAGACGCCCGATCGGGACGGGCTCATGGCCGCGCTCCGGGCGGAGGGCGTGCCGACCGCCGCCTACTATCCCAAGCCCATCCACATGCAGTCGGCCTACCGCGCCTACCCGTTGGGCGGAAACGGCCTGCCGGTGACGGAGGCCAAGGCGGGCGTGGTGGTCAGCCTGCCGATGCATCCCGACCTTGACCCGCCCACGCAGGACCGAATCGTGGACGCGGTGCGGCGGGCCGTCGGTTGAACTACAGTCGCTCCAGGTCGGCCATCCGGAGCGCGAGGGGCTCCGACGCCGTGACCTTGAGCACTTCGTCATAGGTCACGGCGCGCACGTCGGTGTACCCGCTCACCGAGGGGGCCGCGTGCACGTGCACCCGCCTCGCGACGGCATCGACGACCCAGTACTCGCGGACATCGTGGCTGGCGTAGAGCATCGCCTTACGCTGCAGGTCGAAGACCTGCGTGGTGACCGCCAGCTCGACGACCAGCGCCACGTCACCACCGCGCACGTCTTCTTCGCGCATGGCGGTCGGGTAGATGTAGAGATCGGGCGACGGGGCGTTCTGGTCGCTGAGGCGTAGCGTGGAGTCCGGAGCCACTCGCCACGCGTCCGGCAGAGCCCGCGCGAACCAGCGGCTCAACTCGACCTTGTAGCGGACGTGCTCGCCCCCCTCGCTCGGCATCTCGATGAGATCCCCGTCGATCAGCTCGATCCTGGCGCCCTCGGCGATCACGCCGACGCGCACAAGCAGATCGACGTCGGCTTGCGTGAAGCGCATCCGCTCCGGCTGCGAGCGGAGGGTGACCGGCGCGAGCGCGTTCATGCTCCAGACCCTACATCAGGCGCGTCTCGCCAGGGAGCCCCGCCATGCCCGACTTCGCCGTCCCCGCCCACCGCTCGCCGTCCGGCTTCGACCTGACGCCGCCCGACGCCACCCAGCGGCGCGGGCTGGAGGCGGGCCTCTCGCGCGAGGAGGCGCACGTGCTCCTCAGCCACGGGACGGAAGCGCCGTTCTGCGGCGTGCTGCTCGACGAGAAGCGCGAGGGCGCCTTCTGCTGCCGGTTGTGCGGGCTGCCGCTGTTCCGCTCGGGCGGCAAGTTCGAGAGCGGCACCGGCTGGCCCTCGTTCAACACGCCCTACGACCAGGCGCACGTCGAGCTCAAGCAGGACCGCAGCTACGGCATGGTGCGGACGGAGACCCTGTGTGCGCGCTGCGGCAGCCATCAGGGCCATGTGTTCCCGGACGGGCCGCCCCCCAGCGGCCTGCGCTACTGCATCAACTCGGTGGCGCTGAGCTTCACGCCGAAGGACGAGCCCTTTCCCGACCCGCTGCACCGCGGCGAGGCGGAGATCGAGGCGGCCACGGGCTCCTGACGCCAGGAGGCCCGCCGCGATGAACGGCGGCTGACGCACCCCTCAGGGTGCGTTCAAGCGGGGGCCTCTAGAACTCATCCCAAGCGACGCGGAGGGGCTGCTCCCGACGGGCGCGAAGGAGAGACGAGATGATCAAGCACACCAAGCTCACCAAGGCCGCGGCCGTGGCGGTCGCCGGCCTCGCCCTCGCCCTCCCGGCGGCGGCCAGCGCCCAGAGCCGTCGGGCGGACAATGCGGTGATCGGCGGCTTGGTCGGCGCGCTCGCGGGCGGGCTGATCGGCGGGGACGCCACGGGCGCCATCGTGGGCGCGGGCGCCGGCGCCTTGCTGGGCGCGGCGGCCACCTCGAACCGCGGAGGCTACCGCGACTACGGCCGCTACGGCTACCGCGGCCGGGCCGGCTACGGGCGCGGCGGCTACGGCTACGACCGCCGTTCCGCACCCGCCTACGGATACGGCTATGGTCGCCAGGCCTACGGCTACGCCCAGCCGGTCTACGGCTACGACGGGCGCGGCTACGGCTACGGCCGCTGAGGCCGAGGGGCGGAGCTTCGGCTCCGCCCCTTCCGTCGTCAGTAGAGGCCGCTGAGGTCCGCGGGCGCCTTCCTCGGCGGCGGGGGCGGCTCGGGCGGTTTGACGCCCACCAGCTCGTCGTAGGGGATGGGCGCCCCGCCGGGGCCGGGCCCCGGCCCTGCCGGACCCGGGGAGGAGGGCGCGGCCAAGCGTACGCGCGGCTCGGCGCCCGGCCGGAACGCCTCCACGTGATTGCCCACCCGCACCAGCCGGGCGGCCCGAGGCGCCTTGAAGTCCGCGCGCGGCGTGGCCTTCAGCGCCTCGCGCATGAAGTCGATGAAGATGGGCACGGCGTTCTGGGTGCCCGTCTCGCCCTCGCCCAGGCTGCGGTTGTCGTCGAAGCCCACGAACACGCCGGCCACCAGGTCGGGCGAGTAGCCCACGAACCAGGCCGAGCGATAGTTGTTGGTGGTGCCCGTCTTGCCCGCCAGCGGCCGGCCCAGCGAGCTGACCGACACCGCCGTGCCGTTCTGCACCACCCCCTGCAGCATCAGCGTCATGGCGTAGGCGGTGACCGGGTCCAGGATCTCCGTCCCCCCCGGCTGCAGGCGCGGGCTCTCCTCCCCCGAGTAGGGCGCGGCGCAGCGCGGGCAGTCGCGCCTGTCGGCGCGCCACACGGCCTTACCGGTGCGGTCCCCCGCCTCCTCGATCAGGTGCGCGTCCACCCGGCGGCCGCCGTTCGGGAAGGTGCTGTAGGCGGCGGTGAGCCTCAGGGGCGTGGTCTCGCCGGCGCCCAGGCTCATGGCGAGGACCGGAGCCATCTTGTCCATGATCCCCGCCTTCTCGGCGAAGGCGCTGATCTTGCGCATGCCGGTGGCCATGGCGATGCGCACCGTCATCTGGTTGCGAGACAGCACCAGGCCGTTGCGGAACAGGGTCGGGCCGGCCGAGCCGTGGCCGTAGTTCTCGGGCGTCCAGGCCTGCCCGTCCGCCCCCGGCAGGCTGATGGGCGCGTCCAGCACGATGGAGGACGGGGTGAAGCCGCCGCTCTCCAGCGCGGTGGCGTAGACGAACGGCTTGATCGCCGAGCCCGGCTGGCGCTTGGCCTGCGTCGCCCGGTTGAAGCGCGACAGGCTGAAGCTGTAGCCGCCCACCATGGCCAGCACGCGGCCGCTGCGCGGCTCCATGGCCACCAGGGCCCCGTTGACCGCCGGGGTCTGGCGCAGGTTGTAGGCGCGGCCGCCCTCCGTAGGCTCGACGAACACGAGGTCGCCCTCGGCCAGGCCCTTGCCGGCGCGCGCCCAGGCCACGTCGCCGCCCACCAGCTCGCCCTCCCCGCCCGTGGCCAGGAGCACGTGCGCGCCCGCGGCGGAGGCGCGGTCGATCACCGCCGGCCGCCAGTCGCGCCGCTCGGCGGGCACTGTCTGCTTCAGGGCTTCCTGCTCCCAGCCGGGCTGGATGGCGACGCGGCCCCAGGCACCGCGCCAGCCGTGCCGTCGGTCATAGGCCTCCAGCCCCTTCATCAGCGCCACGCGGGCGGCGGTCTGCAGGCGGCTGTCGAGCGTGGTGCGGATGTAGTAGCCGCCGTCCTCCGCCTTCTTGCCCAGGGTGCCGCGGGCGCGCAGCCGCACCTCCTCCAGGAAGTAGTCGGCGTCCTTGTAGCGGGCGCGCTGCGGCTCCTTCTGCACGTCGAGAGGATCGAACTGCGCCTGACGGGCGGCGGAGGGGTCGGCCCAGCCGGTCTCCACCATCTGGCCCAGCACCCAGTTGCGGCGCGCCACGGCGTTGGCGCGGCGGCGCACGGGGTCGTAGTTGGACGGCCCCTTGGGCAGGGCGGCGAGGTAGGCGGCCTCCGCCAGCGTCAGCTCGGCGAGCGGCTTGCCGAAGTAGTTGTTGGCCGCCATCGCCACGCCGTAGCTGCGGTTCCCGAGCCAGATCTCGTTCAGGTACAGCTCGAGGATGCGCTCCTTGCTGAGCGTCTGCTCCAGGCGTCGGGCGAGGATCGCCTCCTTGATCTTGCGGCCGATCGACTGGTCGTCGGTGAGCAGGATGTTCTTGGCCACCTGCTGGGTGATGGTGGAGCCGCCCTGCAGCCGCTCGCCCTGCACCACGCGCAGCACGTCGCGGCCCAGGGCCCGGCCGACGCCCTGCACGTCGATGCCGCCGTGCTGGAAGAAGCTGTGATCCTCCGCGGCCAGGAAGGCGCGCACCACCGTCTGGGGGATCTGGTCGTAGGGGGCGAAGATGCGGCGCTCGCGGCCGAACTCGCCGATCAGCGTGCCGTCCCAGGCGTAGACGCGGGTGGAGGTGGGGGGCCGGTACTCGGCCAGGTCGCCCGCGTCCGGCAGGTCGTGGAACAGCCAAGCGGCGTAGATGGCCAGGCTGAAGCCGGCCAGCGCCACCGCCGAAAGGCAGGCGATGCCCGCGATGGCGACCCAGCGTCCGGCGGACTTGAACACAGAGGCGGAACCCCGACGCGCGCCCACGTGAGCGCCTCCCCTGCCCTCCCGCACGCCGCCCGCCCCGTCAAGGCGGCGTCCGCGCGCAGCCCCGCCGCAGCGGGCCGTGTCGTCGCGACACGTTTTCGGCGACACGACACGCGACACGACAGCGGCGGCGAGATGGTTCACCCCCGGAGCATGCGGCTGGCCGCGCAGAGGGGGGATAAGTCGGCCTGCTGGCCGCCCCAGCCGCGCTCGCGCCGCGCGGGCAGCGCGTCGTGTCAGCGCAGGGCGAGCGTGCGGCGGCCCTCGGCGAAGTGGTCCTCGATCGCCTCGGCCACGCCCGCCATCATGCGGCGACGGGCGGCCGGGTCGGCCAGGGCGCTGGCGTCGTCGCCGTTGGTCAGGAAGCCCATCTCCATCAGCACGGCGGGCACGTCGGGGGCGAACAGAACCACGAAGCCCGCGCTGCGGTGGCTGCGGCGCACCAGGGCGGTGCGGCGGCCCACGCGGTCCAGCAGGCGGTCGGCGAACACGGCCGACTGGTTGCGCGTCTCGCGCTGGGCGAGGTCCAGCAGGATCTGCTTCACGGTGGGATCGCCGCCGCCCAGGTTCACGTCGATGAAGTAGTCGCCGCCGCCGATCACCTTGCGCGACACGCGCTCGCCGCCCCGGTCGGAGAGGGTGTAGGCGCTGACGCCCCGCAGCCCGGGCTCCGTCCCCGTGTCGGCGTGCAGCGACAGGAACAGGTCGGCGTTGGCGCGCCGCGCCATGCGCACGCGCTGCTCCAGCGGCACGAACACGTCGGTGTCGCGCGTCAGCACGACCTTAAACCGGCCGGAGCGCTGCAGCTCGTCGCGCAGGGCGCGGGCGGCCGCCAGCGTGACCTCCTTCTCGCGCACGCCGGAGCCGGAGGAGCCGGGGTCCTTACCCCCGTGCCCGGCGTCGATGACGATCACCTTGGGCGCGGTGGATGACGCCACGGCGAGCTCCAGCGGGCGCGAGGGGGGCGCGACCGGCGCGGCGCCCGAGGTGGCCGCCTCCGGCCCGCGGCGCTCCACGTCCAGCACGTAGCGGTACACGTCCACGCCGTCTGCGGGGGCCAGCAGGAAGCGGCGGGTCACCACGGCGGGCCCGGCGAGGTCCAGCTTGAGCCGCGCCGCGCCGCCGGCGTCGTCCACCGTCCAGCCGCGTACGAGGCCGGCGCCCTGCCCGGCCATGTCGTCGACCACCGAGGCGCGGGTCAGCGCCAGCACGACCTTGGTGGAGGGCGCCTCGCCCGAGAGCAGCCGGCCGGTGACCTGCCGGTCCAGCTCGATCACCACGCGGGTGCGCCGGGCGTCGCCGCCCACGCGCACCTTGAGCACGCCGCCGCCCGGGTCGTTGTGCGCGAGTGCGACGGCCCCTGCGCCGCCGGCCAGCAGGAGGCCGAGCAGCCACAGGACTGCCCAGCGGCGGCGTCCGTCCTCGCGCCTGAGAACCTTCATCCCGCCCGCGTCTAGCGCAGCCGGCATGGCGAAACCGTTAAGCCGTCACGGGTGGAGCTCGCATTCAGCCGCAACCCCTCCCACCCGCTCATCCCGGCGAACGCCGGGACCCAGTGCCGACCGTGGTCCCGAGTTCGGCGTCTTGAGGGCGAGTTCCTGCATCTCCGCTCGCGCACCTGGCTCCCGGCTTTCGCCGGGATGAGCGGACGAGGGCGTGCCGGACAGGGTCAGCCGCACTGGGTCCGCGTGACACGCCCGGTGGCCTGGTCGTACCAGATCGTCTGCCGGTCCGGCCGCAGGTCCTGCGTCACCGGGCAGCCCTCGCAGACCACGCGCCGCCGCGTCAGGTCCACGGGGACGGGGATCTCCGAGCGGAGCTTCCCCACGAGATCGCCGAGCGGCTGGAGGCCGCACGTGTCCCTCACCGGCCGCGCGGGTGCGGGCGGCGTCGCAGGTGCGGCAGGGGACGGCAGCGTCGTCGCTGCGGGCGGCGGGCGCGCGGGCGCCACGACTGGCGAGGGGAGCGGAGGCGAGCTCGCGCATCCCGCCAGGGCCAGGAGCGACAGCAGGGCCGCCGTCCGCCTCACGCGCGCTTCTCCCACCGCCCCGCCTCCGTCTGCGTCCAGTAGGACAGGGCGGCGCCCAACGCCTTGAGCCCGCGCCAGCGCTCGCGGGCGGCGGCCACGGCGGAGTCGTCCCGCCCGTCGAACAGGTCCAGCACGCGCGACCATCCTTCCAGCGGGCCTGTCTCGGCCCCGTCCAGCAGGAACAGCGCCTGGGCGCCGTTCGGGTTCTCCTCCGCCGCGGTCAGCACCACCGGCTGGCGGTCGGCGTGCGGGCCGTCGGCGAGGCCGTGCGGGATGACGAGGTCGGGCCGGGCCGTCCACAGCCTGGCGTCCAGCGCCGCCAGCCGTTCGGTGCGCGCGGTGCGGACCACCGCCCGCCAGCCGCGGGCGAGGGTGCGGTCCAGCAGCGGCGGCAGCACCTCCTCGGCCCCGGAGCGCTCGAGGTGGTAGAACCAGACCTCGGTCGCGCCCGCGCTCACCCCTCGAAGCCGTCGCGCACCAGCCGGTCCAACAGACGCACGCCGAAGCCCGTGGCGCCCTCCGGGTTGGTGGGCGCGCCGCCGCCCTTGCGCCAGGCCGTGCCCGCGATGTCCAGGTGCGCCCAGGGCGTCTCGTTGATGAAGCGCTTCAGGAACAGGGCGGCGGTGATCGAGCCGCCCGCTCGCCCACCGATGTTCTTCATGTCGGCGATGGGGCTGTCGATCATCTTGTCGTAGGCGCTCGGCAGCGGCATGCGCCACAGGAGCTCGCCCTCCGCCTTGCCCGCGGCCTGCAGCCCCTCGCTGAGCGCGTCGTCGCCGGTGAACAGCCCGGCGAAATCGTTGCCCAGGCTGACGATGATGGCGCCCGTGAGCGTCGCCAGGTCCACCATGAAGCGCGGCTTGAACCGATCCTGGCAGTACCAGAGGGCGTCGGCCAGCACGAGCCGGCCCTCCGCGTCGGTGTTCAGCACCTCGATGGTCTGGCCGCTCATGCTGGTGAGCACGTCGCCGGGCCGCATGGCCGCCCCGTCCGGCATGTTCTCCACCAGGCCCAGGATGCCCACGGCGTTGACCTTGGCCTTGCGGCCGGCCAGCGCGACCATGAGGCCGGCGACGGCGCCCGCGCCGCCCATGTCCCACTTCATGTCCTCCATGCCGTCCGCCGGCTTGATGGAGATGCCGCCGGTGTCGAAGGTGACGCCCTTGCCGACGAAGGCGACGGGCTGGGCGGCCGCATCCGCTGCGCCGTTCCAGCGGATCACCACGAGCCGGCTCTCGCGCCGGCTGCCGTGCCCGACGGCCAGGAGCGAGCCCATGCCGAGCGCCTCCATGGCGGGCTCATCAAGCACCTCGATCTCAAGGCCGAGTTCGGACTGCGCCTGGACGCGGCGGGCGAACTCGTCGGGGAACAGCACGTTCGGCGGCTCGGAGACCAGGTCGCGGGTGAAGCGGATCCCGTCCGCCACCGCCCTTAGCGGCGCGTAGGCGGCCTCGGCGGCGGCCGGGTCGGCCGTGGCGATGCGCACGGCCGTGACCGTGGGCTTGGCTTCCGGCTTCTCCTTGGTGCGGTAGCGGTCGAAGCGGTAGCTGGCGAGCTCGATCCCGTAGGCCGCCCGCGCCGCTTCCTCCGCCCCGACGTCGAAGGCGACGGTCAGCGTCGTCGCGCCGGAGCCCTTCACCGCGTTGAAGGCGGAGGCGGAGGCGTGCTCGACGCCGAGCCCGTCCAGCTCGCCCTCCGCGCCCGCGCCCATGACGATCACCCGGTCCGGCCCGCCGGCGGGCGCGACCAGGTCCAGGGTCTGGCCTTTCGCGCCGGTGAAGCGGCCCAGCCCCAGCCCGCGGGTCAGCGCGCCCCCCGCGGCCGCGTCGAACGCCGCCGCCGCCCCGGTCGGCCCCGCGCCGGAGCGGTGCAGCAGGGCGAGCGCGCCGCCCCCGGCGGGAGCGTCGGCGGCGGCGACGAAGGTGATCTGCATGGCGGGCTCGCGGCGGGTGTGACCGCGCCGGCTTACGCCGCCCGCGCCGCCCGGCTCAAGCGCGCCGTTGGCCGGGCCTCGCCGCGCGTGTAGAAGCCGGCGGACGCGCCGCCCGCGCCCTCGGGGCGGGCGGGCGGCGGCGGGCGCCGCAGCCGGACCCCATGCGACGTATCGAGTCCTACCTCCTGCGCCAGCTGCTCTGGCCCACGCTGCTGGCCGTCGCGGCCCTGCTGGCGGTGGCGGTGCTGAGCCAGACGCTGTCGACGCTCTACATCGTCGTGAACCACCGCCAGAGCGTGGGCGTGTTCGCCAAGGTGCTGCTGCTGGGCCTGCCGGGCACCGCGGTGGTGGTGCTTCCGGTCGCCGTCTTCGTCGCCGCGCTCGTGTCGCTGAACCGGCTGCACACCGAGCATGAGATCGTGGTCTGCTTCGCCGGCGGCATGAGCCGCTGGCGGGTGGCCGCCCCCGCCCTGCGGCTGGCGGCCGGCGCGGCGCTGCTGGCCCTGCTGGTCAACCTGTACGTCGCGCCCTGGGCGGCGCGGCAGGTGCGCACCGAGCTCTACCGCGTGCGCACCGATCTGGCCTCCAGCCTGGTGCGGGAGGGCCGCTTCGCCGAGCCCTCCCCAGGCCTGACCGTCTACGCGCAGAGCACGGACGGGGGCGGCGCGCTGCGCAACGTCTTCATCCACCAGCAGGGCGAGGGGACGAAGGCGTCCGTCTTCTCGGCGGCCCGGGGCGTGGTCACGCGGCAGGGCGAGCGGCCCGTGCTGGTGCTGCGCGACGGCTCCAACGAGCAGTTCAGCGACCGTGACGTGCTGAACCACCTGGCGTTCGAGGAGTACGTCTTCGACCTCTCCCCCTACCTGCGGACGGAGGAGGCGCTCGTGTTCAAGATCAGCGACCGCTACCTGCACGAGCTGGTGTTCCCCGACCTGCGCGGCGACTGGGAGCGGCGCAACCGCAAGAAGTTCCTCGCCGAGGCGAACAGCCGCCTGGCCTCGCCGCTGTACAACCTGACCGTCATGCTGATCGCGCTGAACGCGGTGTTCGGCGGAGCCTTCAGCCGGGTGGGCTACGGGCGGCGGATCGCCTGGTCGTGCTTCGCGGCGGTCACCGTGCGGCTGGCGGGCTTCGGCGTGCAGGCCGCGGCGGACGGAGCGCCTTCGCTTAACGTGCTGCAGTACCTCGTGCCGCTCGCGCCGGCGCTGTGGCTTGGGTGGACGCTGTTCCTGCGTGATGCGCGTCCCCGGCGGCGCTTCGTTCCGCTCGTCGTGCCTATGGTCGGGGCGCCGACGTGACGCGACTCGACCTCTACCTGCTGCGCCGCACGCTGAGCGCGGTCGGGGTCGCCATCGGCGTGATCGCGGTGATCATCCTCCTGGTCGACTTCGTGGCCCTGTCGCGCGACGTGGGCGTGCGGGCGCGCGACACCTCCGTGGGCGAGCTGTTCGGCCTGACGCTGCTGCAGTCGCCCGCGGTGGTGCTCACGCTGGCGCCGTTCGGCTTCCTGTTCGGCGTGCTGGGCGCCTTCACCCAGCTGAACCGGCGCAGCGAGCTCGTCGCCATGCGCGCGGCCGGCGTCTCCGCCTGGCGCTTCATCGCGCCGGCCGCACTTGGGGCGGCGGCGGTGGGCGTGGTCACGGCCGTGGCGCTGAACCCCGCCGCCTCCGCCCTGAACGGCGTGTACGAGCGGCGCAAGGCGGCGGTGATGGAGGGCTACCTCGCCGAGGACCCCAAGGCCGTGTGGCTGCGCCAGGGCGACCGGCGTGGCCAGGCGATCATCCGCGCCGCCCGCCGCGGGCCCGGGCCGGAGGTGCGGCTGATGCAGCCCTCCTTCTTCGTCTATGCCGTGGACGAGCGCGGCGCCCTGCGCTTCACCCGGCGGATCGACGCGGCCGAAGCGGTGCTGGAGCGTGGGGCCTGGGTGCTCTCCGCCGCGCTGGAGGGCGCGCCGGGGGCGGCGGCCACCCGCTACGACACCCTGTCGGTGCCCTCCAACCTCGACCCGGCGAGCGCCCTGGCGAGCGAGGTGAACGCCCAGGCGGTGCCGTTCTGGAGCCTGCCCGGCGTGATCCGCGCGACCGAGCGCGCGGGCTTCTCCGCCACCGGCTACCGGCTGCAGCTGCAGCAGCTCCTGGCCACGCCGCTGATGTACGCGGCCATGGCGGTGCTGGCCGCGGCGTTTTCGCTCCGCCTCCTGAGGCTCGGCGGACTGGCGCAGCTGGCGGGCGCGGGCGTGGGGCTGGGCTTCGTCTTCTTCTTCGTCAGCCAGCTGTGCGCGGCGCTGGGGCGCTTCGAGGTGATCCCGCCGGTGCTGGCCGCGTGGTCCCCACCGCTGCTGGCGTTGCTCGCGGGTGTCACCCTGGTGCTTTGGACGGAGGACGGTTGACCCGGGCTCCGCCGCGTTCGACACGTCCGGCCGTGCGCGCGTCCCCGTCCCCCCGCCCTCGACGCGCCGCCTGGCTCGCCGGAGCTGCGGCCCTGGCGCTCGCCTCCGCCGCGCAGGCCCAGAGCGCGCGGCCCGCCCCGTCGCCGGCCCCCTCCCCCGACGGTCTCTCCCCCGACGAGGTGTACCTGGAGGCCGACCAGCTCGCCGACGACCGCCAGACCAAGATCATCACCGCCGAGGGCGGCGTTGAGGCGCGCGTGCAGGGCCGCACGGTGCGCGCCGACAAGCTGATCTACGACACCACCCTCGGCACGGCGAAGGCGGTCGGCCACGTCTCCATCGTGCAGCCGAACGGCGAGACGGTGTTCGCCGACGAGACCGAGCTGGACGACCAGATGCGCGCCGGCGTGGCGCTGGGCTTCTCCGCCCGCCTGCAGAACAACGTCACCATCGCCGCGGGCGCGGTGGTGCGCCGCAACAAGGACGTGGTCGAACTCCGCAGCGCCGTCTACACGCCCTGCGACGTGTGCAAGGCGGACGGGGTCACGCCCAAGCGCCCCACCTACGCGATCCAGGCGCGCAGCATCGTCGAGGACCAGGCGCGCAAGGTCATCTACTACCGGGACGCGGTCATCCGGGTGAAGGGCGTGCCCGTGATGTGGCTGCCCGTGCTGGTCACGCCGACGCCCTCGTCCGAGCGCAAGTCGGGCTTCCTGCCGCCGCGCATCGGGGCCGACCGGCGGCGCGGCGCCTCCGTGCAGGTCCCCTATTACTGGGCGATCTCCCCCTCCTCCGACCTGACCGCCTCGCTGCAGGTCAACTCGCAGGTGAACCCGCTGGCCGACCTCGAGTATCGCCGGCGCTTCACCAACGGCTACATCGACCTGCGGGGCGGCTATACGCGCGAGCGGCTGTTCGACAACAACGGCAAGTACGACGAGCTGACCGACCGCTCCTACGTGCTCGCCAACGGCCGCTTCACCTTCGACCGGTTCTGGGAGGCGGGGTTCGGGGCGGAGCGCGTGACCGACCCCACGCTGTTCCGCCGCTACGACGTGCGCAGCGTGTTCGGGAACCGCGGCCTGTACCCGGCCGACACCGACCGGCTGGTGTCCCAGCTCTACACCCAGCGGACGGACCCGACATCCTACGTCTCGGTCACGGCGCTCAGCTTCCAGTCGATCCGCGCCTATGGCGAGGACGCGCTGGGCCGGCCCACCTTCGAGGGCAACAAGGGCTTCCCCATCGTCGCCCCGCTGGTGGAGGCGCGGTACGATACACCCGTGCCCATCCTGGGCGGGCGGCTGCGCCTGCGCGGCTCGGCGGTGATGCTCAGCCGAAACGAGGAGGTGATCTCCGTCTCCGACCCGACCGGCCTGCAGCCGCTCGGGCCCCAGCGGCTCACCGGCCAGCTGGGCTCCGTGCTTCCCGCCGGCAGCGCGGCGCTGGTGTACGACGACAGCCGCCGCGCCAGCGCCCGGGCCGAGTGGCGGCGCGATTTCGTGTTCAGGAACGGCGTCAAGCTGCAGCCGGTGGTGCAGGTGCGCGGCGACGTCTACGGCGTCGGCTCGGGCCTGCTCACCACCTCCAACGGGCTGGCGAACAGCACCCGCGCGGCCGACGAGGTCACCACCATCGGCCAGGCCACCGGGGGGTTCACCGCCAGCTGGCCCTTCATCCGCACCACCGCCAACTCCTCGTTGATCCTGGAGCCGATCGTGCAGGCCCTGGTCTCGCCCCGCCTCAGCCCCGACCGGAACATCCCCAACGAGGACAGCGTCGCGTTCGAGTTCGACGAGACCACCCTGTTCTCGCTGAACCGCTTCCCGGGTTCGGACCTCTACGAGAGCGGCGCCCGCTTCAACATCGGCGCCCGGGCCAACTTCCGCTGGGGCGCGAACCGCTCGGCCACCGGCACGATCGGCCGCGTCTACCGCACCGAGCCCGATCCGACCTTCACCCTCGGCTCCGGCCTGTCCGGCCGCTCGTCGGACTATGTGGCCACCGCCCAGGTGTCGCCGCTGACGGGGACCAACTTCTTCATCCGCACCCGGCTGGACTCGGAGACGCTGCAGGTGCGGCGCAACGAAGCGGGGCTGGACGTGGGCTGGTCGCGCCTGTCGGGCAGCGCCCGCTACTCGTACAACGAGAGCGGCTTCTCCATCGACCCCACCGGCGTGACCCGGATCGGCCGGGTGGAGGACGCCTCGGCGGCGGCCACCGTGTGGCTGACCGGGAACTGGGGCGTCAGCGGCATCGCGGTCCGCGACCTGCGCTTGAAGACGCTGCCCTACTCGCAGGTGTCGCTGATCTACCGCGACGAATGCGTGCGCGTGGACGTGATCTACGCCCGCGACGAGACCTACCGTGCGGCGATCGGCGCATCGAACAGCATCAGCGTGCGCCTTACGCTGGCCACACTGGGTGCTACAGGCTCCCCCTTTAGGCCCTAGACCGCCGCCAGGCGTGTCGCCCTCGCCCAAGAGCTCGGAACTCCGTCATGTCTCCAGCGCGCCTCCTGTCGAGCGCAGCCCTGATCACGGCCCTGGCGGCGCCCGCCGCCCAGGCCCAGAAACCGCGCCGCGCCGCGCCCCGCGCGCCGGCCGCCGCGACCGCGCCGGCGGCCGCGACCCCTGCGCCCGCCGCCGAGGCTGCGCCCGCCGCGGCCGCCGACGCCCCCCCGGCCGCCCCCGTCGGCCCGCGCCCGATGAGCGAGTCGGTAGCGGTCACGATCAACAACGAGGTGATCACCACCTACGACGTGCGCCAGCGCATCCGCCTGCTGATCGTCTCCACCGGCGTGCAGCCCACCGAGCAGAACCTGCCCGCCATCGAGCGCGAGGCCCTGCGCGCCCTGGTGGACGAGCGGCTGCAGACCCAGGAGCTCCAGCGCCTGGACAGCCGGCGGAAGGGCGGCGCGTCGGTCTTCCCCAAGGACAAGGAGATCGACGAGGAGATCGAGGACATGGCGGCCTCGTACAACGTGAAGGGCCCCGAGCTGGTCAAGACGCTGACCGCCGCCGGCATCGAGCCGCAGACCCTGCGCAACCAGCTGCGCACGCAGATCGCCTGGCGGCGGTACATCCAGGGCGCCTTCCGCGACAACGTGCGGCTGGGCGACGACCAGGTCACCTCCATGATGGCGCGCATCAACGCCTCCTCCGCCAAGCCGCAGTACCTGGTCAGCGAGGTGTTCCTCGACTCGGCCCGCGTCGGCGGCCAGCAGCAGGCGCTGGAGGGCGCGCAGCAGCTGGTGACGCAGCTCAAGGGCGGCGCGCCCTTCACCGCGGTGGCGCGCCAGTTCTCCGGCCTGCCCACCGCGGCCAACGGCGGCGACGCGGGCTGGCTCACCTCCGGCGAGCTCCAGCCCGAGATCGAGCGGACGCTGGAGACGCTGAAGCCCGGCCAGATCTCCGAGCCGATCCCCGTACGCGACGGCGTCTACATCGTGCAGCTGCGCGAGAAGCGGGCGGGCTCCGGCGCGATCCTGGTCTCGCTCAAGCAGGCCGCCCTGCGCCTGCCCAAGGACGCGCCGGCCGCCGACGTGGCCGCCGCCCAGGCCAGGCTGGAGGGCCTGCGGACCCAGGTGAAGAGCTGCGACCAGCTGGCGCCGGAGGCCGCCAAGACGCCCGGCGTCACCGTGGGCGACCTGGGCGAGACCAGCCTGGAGGAGCTCTCCCCCGACTTCCGCAAGGCGGTGGACGGGCTCAAGGCGGGCGAGATCAGCACCCCCGTGCGAACCGGCTCCGGCCTGCACCTGGTGGCGCTCTGCGGCCGCCGCATCGGCGGGACCAAGGAGCCGACCCGCGCCGAGGTGGAGAACAAGATCTTCGGCGAGCAGCTCGGCATGATCGCCCGGCGCCTGCTGCGCGACCTGCGCAACAGCGCGGCCATCGAGAACCGTTGAGGCCGCCCGTCGGTCCCACGCGCCCCCTCGCGCTCAGCCTGGGCGACCCGGCGGGGATCGGGCCGGAGATCGTCGTCAAGGCGTGGCGCGCGCTGCGGAGCGGCACGACGCCCTTCGTGGTGGTGGGCGACGCCGACGCCCTGTCCTCCGCCAGCGGCCGCACGCCCGTGCGCCGGGTGGGCTCGGCCAGCCAGGCGCCCGGGGTGTTCGCCGACGCCCTGCCGGTGATCGACATGCCGCTGAAGGCGCCGGTGGTGGCGGGCAAGCCCTCCCCCGCCTACGCGGACGCGGTGATCCGCTGGATCGAGACAGGGGCGGGCTTGGCGCTCTCGGGCCAGGTGGGCGGCCTCGTCACCGCGCCCATCGCCAAGGCGCCCCTGTACGAGGCGGGCTTCGGCTTTCCCGGCCACACCGAGTTCCTGGCCGAGCTCACGCGCGGCGCGGCCTACGCCGGCCCCCGCGGCCCGGTGATGATGCTGGCCGCCGCTGACCTGCGGACCGTGCTGGTCACCATCCACCTTTCCCTGCGCGACGCGGTGGGGGCCATCACCGCCGAGGCGATCGCCGCCACGGCCCGCACCACGGCCCACGCCCTGCGCGAGGACTTCGGCGTCGCGCGCCCGCGCCTCGCGCTGGCGGCGCTCAACCCGCACGCCGGCGAGAGCGGGACGCTCGGACGTGAGGAGATCGAGGTGGTCGCCCCCGTCGCCGCCCGCCTGCGCGCCGAGGGCATCGACATCACCGACCCCAAGCCGGCGGACACCCTGTTCCATGCCGAGGCGCGCGCCCGCTACGACGCGGTGGTCTGCCTGTACCACGACCAGGCGCTGATCCCGGTGAAGACGCTGGACTTCTGGGGCGGTGTGAACGCCACGCTGGGCCTGCCCATCGTGCGCACCTCGCCCGACCACGGCGTCGGCTACGACATCGCAGGCCGCGGCCTGGCGCGGCCCGACAGCCTGATCGCCGCCGTTCGCATGGCCGCGGAGATGGCCGCCCGGCGCGAGGCCGCCCGCGTCGCCCGCCCGTGAGGCTGGACGCCCTTCCGCCGCTGCGAGAGGCGCTGGCGACGCACGGCCTCTCGGCCGACAAGCGCTTCGGCCAGCACTTTCTGCTCGACCTGAACGTCACCGCCAAGATCGCCCGCCTCGCCCAGCTGCCGCAGGACGCGGCGGTGCTGGAGGTGGGCCCTGGCCCCGGCGGGCTGACGCGGGCGCTGCTGGAGGCGGGCGCCCGCGTCGTGGCCGTGGAGAAGGACCGGCGCTTCCTCCCGCTGCTCCACGACCTCGCAGACGCCGCCGAGGGCCGCCTGCGCGTGGTGGAGGGCGACGCCCTGCGCGTGGACGCCGCCGCCCAGCTCGCCTTGCACGCCCCGGGCGCGTCCACCGCGGTGGTGGCGAACCTGCCGTACAACGTGGGCACGCCCCTCTTCACCGGCTGGCTCACCGGCCCGTTCCGCCCGGGGTCGATGACGCTGATGTTCCAGAAGGAGGTGGCCGAGCGCATCGCGGCCCCCGCAGGCGACGACGCCTACGGCCGCCTCGGCGTGCTCGCCCAGGCGCTGGCCGATGCGGAGGTGATCATGACGCTGCCGGCCCGCGCCTTCTCCCCGCCGCCCAAGGTGGACTCGGCGGTGGTGCGCGTCGTTCCCCACGCGGACGGGCCGGCGCCGAGGCTGGTCACCGCCCTAGAGCGCGTCACCGCCGCCGCCTTCGGCCAGCGCCGCAAGATGCTGCGCTCCTCGCTCAAGGCGCTGGGCGGCGAGGCCCTGTGCCGCGCCGCCGGCGTCGACCCCGACGTGCGCGCCGAGACGGTGGACGTGGCCGGCTTCCTGCGCCTGGCCGCGGCCTCTCAGATCAGCCCGGCCAAGGGGCTGGACGGGTCGGCGTAGCGCTTCATCGGCATGCGGCCGGCCAGGTAGGCGTCGCGCCCGGCGAGCACCGCGTGCTTCATGGCCCGCGCCATGCGCACCGGGTCCTTGGCCTCGGCGATGGCGGTGTTCATCAGCACCCCGTCGCAGCCGAGCTCCATGGCCACCGCCGCGTCCGAGGCGGTGCCCACGCCCGCGTCGACCAGCACGGGCACCGTGGACTGTTCGACGATCAGCCGGATGTTGACGCGGTTCTGGATGCCCAGCCCCGACCCGATCGGCGCTCCCAGGGGCATGATGGCGGCCGCCCCCGCCTCCTCCAGCTTGCGCGCATAGACCGGGTCGTCCGAGCAGTAGACCATCACCTGGAAGCCTTCGGCGATCAGCAGCTTCAGGGCGCGGAGCGTTTCCTCCATGTCGGGGTAAAGGTGCTTGGGGTCGCTCAGCACCTCCAGCTTCACGAGCTCCCAGCCCCCCGCCTCGCGCGCCAGCCGCAGGGTGCGCACGGCGTCCTCGCCTGTGAAGCAACCGGCGGTGTTGGGCAGGAAGGTGAAGCGGTCGGGCTTCACATAGTCCACCAGCATGGGCTGCGAGCGATCGGTCAGGTTCACACGCCGCACGGCCACCGTGACGATCTCCGCCCCCGCCGCCTCGGCCGCCGCGGCGTTCTGGGCGTAGTCCTTGTACTTCCCGGTGCCCACGATCAGCCGCGAGCGGAAGGTGCGCCCGGCCACCGTCCAGGTCTCTTCAGCGTTGGCGAGGGCGGCGGGCGGCACGGGGGCGTTCATGCCGGCCATATAGCGCAGCGCTCAGCCGCCGCCCACGAACTGCACGATCTCGATGCGGTCGCCGTCCGCCAGCGCGATCCGCTCGTGCTGCGAGCGGGGCGCGATCTCCAGGTTGCGCTCCACGGCCACCTTGCGCCGGTCGAGGCCGAGCTCGTCCACCAGCGCGGCGATGGTCGCCGCCGCGGTCTCGCGCGCCTCGCCGTTCACGGTCAGGTGCAACCCCATGGGGCGAGCTTGTGAGGGTGTGACGTGGCGGATACAAGGCCCGCCCGACTCGCGGCGAGGCGCATGCCGAAACCGATCTACGTGCTGAACGGCCCCAACCTGAACCTCCTCGGGGTCCGGGAGCCTGACGTGTACGGCCGCGAGACGCTGGAGGACGTGCGCAAGCTCTGCGAAGCGCGCGCCGCCGACGCCGGCTGCACCGTCGTGTTCCGCCAGACCAACCACGAGGGCGAGCTGATCGACTGGGTGCAGGAGGCGCGGGAGCGCGCCTGCGCGCTCGTCATCAACCCCGCCGGCTACGGCCACACTTCCGTGGCGCTGCTGGACGCCCTGCGCGCCTGCGGCGTGCCGGTGGTGGAGTGCCACCTGTCCAACCCCGGCGCACGCGAGTCCTACCGCCGCCGCTCCTACGTCTCCGAAGCCGCCCGCGGGATCGTCTCGGGTTTCGGCGGCTTGTCCTACGGGCTGGCGGTCGAGGCCGCCGCTCGCCTCGCCGCCCCCGCGGCCCCGGCCGAGCCGGCCAACCCCGAGCCCGCGACCCCATGAGCGACACGCCTCCCTTCGCCCTCTCCACGGACGCCCCGCTGCTGGGCGCGCCGCAGATCGACACGGCGATCGTGCGCGACCTGGCGCAGATCCTGAAGGAGACGGACCTGACCACCATCGAGGTGGAGCAGGGCTCGCTGCGCATCCGCGTGGCGCGGGAGGTGACGGTGCAGGCTCCCGGCCCCATGCCCGCGGTCGCTCAGCCCGCGGCGCCGTCCGCCCCCGCAGCCTCGGCCGGCCAGCCCGCGCCCGCGGCGGAGCCCGCGCCCGCGCCGCCGGCGGGCGACGAGGTGAAGTCGCCCATGGTGGGCACCGTCTACCTCCAGGCGCAGCCCGGGTCCGCGCCCTTCGTCAAGGTCGGCGACACGGTGGCCGAGGGCCAGACGCTGGTGCTGGTCGAGGCCATGAAGACCATGAACCCGATCCCCGCTCCCCGCGCCGGCGTCGTCCGCGCCCTCCTGGTCGGCGACGGCCAGCCGGTGGAGTACGGCGAGCCGCTGGTGGTTCTCGAGTAGGCGCACGGCCGTGTTCGACAAGATCCTGATCGCCAACCGCGGCGAGATCGCGCTGCGCGTGATCCGCGCCTGCAAGGAGATGGGCGTCGCCACCGTGGCCGTGCACTCCGAGGCCGACGCCTCCGCCATGCACGTGCGCCTGGCCGACGAGAGCGTGTGCATCGGCCCCGCCCCCGCCGCCAAGAGCTACCTGAACGTTCCCTCCATCATCGCCGCCGCCGAGATCACGGGCGCCCAGGCGATCCACCCGGGCTACGGCTTCCTCAGCGAGAACGCGCGCTTCGCCGAGATCGTGGAGGCGCACGGGATGACCTTCATCGGTCCGCGCCCCGAGCACATCCGGGTGATGGGCGACAAGATCAGCGCCAAGCAGGCCGTGAAGGCGGCCGGCATTCCCGTGGTGCCGGGCTCCGACGGCGCGGTGAACACCGTGGACGAGGCCTTCGCCGCGGCCGAGGGCATCGGCTTCCCCGTGCTGATCAAGGCGGCGGCCGGCGGCGGCGGGCGCGGCATGAAGGTCGCCCAGACCGCCGACTCGCTGGAGGAGGCGGTGCGGACCGCCAGCGCCGAGGCCGCGGCCGCCTTCGGCGACGGCGCGGTGTACATGGAGCGCTACCTCCAGCGCCCCCGCCACATCGAGCTGCAGGTGATCGCCGACGCGCACGGCGCCGTCGCGCACCTGGGCGAGCGCGACTGCTCGCTGCAGCGCCGCCACCAGAAGGTGCTGGAGGAGGCGCCCTCCCCCGCCATCGACGCCGAGCAGCGCGCCCGCATCGGCGCCGTGGTGGTCGAGGCCGTCCGCAGGATCGGCTACCTCGGCGTCGGCACCATCGAGTTCCTGTACGAGGACGGCGAGTTCTTCTTCATCGAGATGAACACCCGCCTGCAGGTGGAGCACCCGGTCACCGAGGCGATCACCGGCATCGACCTCGTGCGCGAGCAGATCCGCATCGCCGCCGGCGAGCCGCTCTCCTTCCGCCAGGAGGACGTGCACTTCGAGGGCTGGTCCATCGAGTGCCGGGTCAACGCGGAGAACCCGCGCACCTTCACGCCGTCGCCGGGCACGATCACCGACTTCCACGCCCCGGGCGGCCTGGGCGTGCGGCTCGATAGCGCCATCTACAGCGGCTATCGCATCCCGCCGTATTACGACTCGCTGATCGGCAAGCTGATCGTGCACGGCCGCGACCGCGAGGAGGCCGTCTGCCGCATGCGCCGCTGCCTCAACGAGATGGTCGTCGGCGGCGTGGAGACCACCATCCCCCTGTTCCAGGACCTGCTGCAGCAGCCCGACATCATCGCCGGCGACTACCACATCCACTGGCTGGAGCAGTGGATCGCCAAGCACGGGTCATAGCGCCTCTCCGCTTGCTCGGCCTGATCATGGCGACTAGGCAGGCCGCCGTCCCTTGGAGACCGACCGGTGCCTGATGTCGCCGCGATGAGCTTCCAGGAGCGGCTGGGCGCGGCCTTGAGGCGCTCCCTGCCCCACTTGGCCCCCGAGGCCCGGCGCGCGGTTGAGGATATCCTGAACCCTACGACGCTGGCGGTGGTGGCCGGCGTGCTGGTGGCCTGGGTGGCCAGTCACGCCTTCGGTGTCGGCGAGGCGATCGACATCGTACTGGGCGTCGTCGGCGCCTTCTCCATCGGGCTGGCGGTGTTCAGCGGCATGGACGAGCTGTGGGCCTTCGCCTCCGGCGTCTACCGCGCCCGTACGGACGGGGACTTGGAGATCGCAGGACGTCACTTCGCGCACGCGGTCGCCATCCTTGGCGTCCAGGCGGTCCTGGCCGTGCTGTTCAGAGGCCGCCCGCAGACCTATCGCGGCCAGCCGCTGCCGGTCGGCCCCGAGCCGCCCCGCACGCCCGGCTTACGCGCGCGACCGGGGATCGCAGGCGACGCCGCCATGCCCGCAGGTCAGGGGGCGACCGGCGCCTGGGGCGACATCGTCTACTCGCTGCGGGGCTCGACCCGCGACCAGGCTCTGGTGCTGGCGCACGAACGCATCCACCAGATCCTCACGCCCAAGCTCTACGCCCTGCGTAGGGTGCGCGTGCAGAGCCGCACCCACTCCTACTTCCGCTCGTCGCTGTCGCGCTACCTGGAGGAGGCGCTGGCCGAGACGGCGGCGCAGGTGCAGACGGGCGGCGGGCTGGCCGGCGTGCTCGACGGGCTGCGCTTTCCGGTGTTGGAGGGCTACGTGCTTTTGCGGCGGGGTGGCGGCTTCTCTTCGGCCATGGGCGGCCAGGGCGTGCTGCGCGAGGGTGGCGCGCTGATCGGCACGGGCTTCGCCGCGGGCATCTCCTTCACCATCTGGTTTCAGCCCGGCCCGGCGGCGAGGCCTTGAGCATGGCGCGCGGTGACTTCCTTCAGCGGCTGTTCGGGCGCAAGCCGCCGGTGACACGGCTCACCCAAGCGGAGGCGGAGGGCATGGCCCTGCGCGCCGCCGCCGCTCACCCGCTGCACGACCGGCTGGTGCTGCGCGGCGTGTGGCCGGAGGGCGGGCGCACCACCTGGTGGTTCTGGACGCCTACGATCGGAGCGGGGCTGTCCGTGCGCGTGGACGACGAGACCGGCGAGGCGGTGGTCGTCGCCTCCGGCGGGCGGTGAACCGCCTACCTTGACCGCCGACGACCTGCTGGCCTGCTACCGCGGCGGCGTCTTCCCCATGGGCGAGACGCGGGACGATCCGGAGCTGTTCCTCGTCGACCCGCCCAGGCGCGGGGTGTTCCCGCTGGAGCGCTTCGCGCCGTCCCGTCGGCTGGCGCGGACGGTGCGCTCCGACCGCTTCGCGGTGACGGCGGACACGGCGTTCGACGGGGTGGTCGAAGCCTGCGCCGCCTCGGGTCCCGGGCGGGAGGACAGCTGGATCAACGCGCCCATCCGCGCCCTCTACGCCGAGCTGCACGCGCGCGGGCACGCGCACAGCGTGGAGTGCCGGATCGGGGGCGAGCTGGTGGGCGGCCTCTACGGCGTGGCGATCGGGGCGGCCTTCTTCGGCGAGAGCATGTTCAGCCGGGCGACGGACGCCAGCAAGGTCGCGCTGGTGCACCTGGTCGGCCGCTTGCGCGCGGGCGGCTACCGCCTGCTCGACGCCCAGTTCCTGACCGAGCACCTGGCCAGCCTGGGCGCGGTGGAGATCAGCCGCGCGGAGTACCGCCGCCGCTTGGCCGAGGCCGTGCGGCGGCCGGCCGACTTCTACGCGCTGGGCGCGGCGACCACGGGGGCCGGCGTCTTACAGGCGATCAGCCACAGGTCGTAGGCCGGGTGCTCGAACGGGTGCAGGCCCGGGGAGCCCGCGAACATCCAGCCCCGGAAGGCCGAGCGCGGCGCGGGCGCGGGGCGGCCGGGGCCGGCGGCGGGCTGGCTCAGCACGTCCAGGTGCGCCATGGAGTCGAACACCGGCTCGTCGGCCGCCGTGGTCTCGCAGGCGCGCACCGTGACCACCACGCCCTTGTAGCGCACGGGCTCGCCCACCCTGGCCTCGAAGCGCAGCGTCTCCGCGGTGATCTTGTCGGTGGCCTGGAGCACGGCGGAGGCGAAGCGCGGGCGCTTCAGCGGCTCCACCGGCTTGGGCGGTGACGGCGAGGGGGCGGCCGCCCGGGGCGCCTCGACCGCAGCGGGCGGCGCGGGGTCCTCGGGCGGGAGGGCCTCGGGCGGGAGCGGCGTTGGAGGCGCGGCCGCGGGAGCCTCCGGCGCGGCAGGCGGGTCCTGAGCCACGGTCGCCGCGGCAGCCCCGCCGAGCGCCACGGCGGCGAGCGCCAGCAGCCCGACGGCGCGCGAGCTCACTGCGACCCGCTCCCGACCGGCGGCAGGGTGGAGGCGGGGCTGGGCGTCGCGGGCCCCGCACCTGTCGGAGCGCCCGCAGCGGGAGCCCCGGCCGCGGGCTGGGGCCGGATCACCTGGCCGATGAGGCCGAACAGGTCGACGGCGCCCTGCACGTTCTCGAACTCGCCCCCGGGCTTCAGGTCCTCGGCCGCGCCCCCGGGCTGCACCGCCACGTACTGGCTGCCCAAGAGGCCGTCCGAGGTGATCTTCACGCTGGAGTCGCTGGGCAGCTTGACGTCCCGGTCGATGCGGAAGCGGGTGCGCGCGAGGAAGGTCTTGGGATCGAGGTCGATCCGCGTCACCTGCCCGATCTTCACGCCGGACACCCGAACGTCGGCCCCCGCCGCCAGCCCGCCCGCCTGGCCGAAGCGCGCCACGAGCTCGTAGCCGCCGCCGGCGCGATCCGTCAGGCTGGAGCCCAGGGCGTAGGTCAGGAAGGCCCCCGCCACGGCCAGCACCACCGCCCCCACCGCCGTCTCCGCCCAGGCCTGGCCCGCGCCGCCGCCGCTCACTCGCCGGGGCTCCAGGCCTGGTAGTCGCCGGGCGCGCTCGGCCGCTCGCCGCCCCGGGCGATCGAGCCCTTCGGCCGCCAGGCGTAGACCGTGCCCGTCAGGTTCGGCACGTGGTCGCGCTCCCAGGACCGGCGCTTCAGCGGGGCGACGCTGGGCGGCTCGTCGGTCAGGTAGTGCATCCAGGCGTGCCACTCGGGCGGGATCTTGGTGGGCTCGGCGTAGCCCTTGTAGATCACGTAGCGCCGCCGGCGGCCGCGGTCGTAGCTCTCCCGGTCGGTCCTGGCCTGGAAGTAGCGGTTGCCGAACTCGTCCTCGCCCACGGCGACCGAGGTGCGGCGGATGGTGAACAGCGCACCGAGCGAGGCGCCGCTCCACCAGGTGAAGATCTTTTCGAGCACCGGCGGGAAGTCCGTGTCCTGAGAGGGGCGGAACCTAGCCTCGCACCGGCGGCGCTCCAAGCCCGACGCCTCGTCGGCGGGCGGGAATCGACGGACTCTGCCCCTATGCGCGCGCCCACCCTCGCCGACGCCGCCCTCGCCCTGGCGCTGGAGCCCCGTGCGTTGCCCGGCGGCGAGGTGCTGGCCCCGGCCGACTGGGCGGACGCCCGCGTGGCCGCCTGGGCCGCCTGGAGCGCGACGGTGGACGGGGCGGAGCCCGACCGGCCGCTGGGCGGCGGCCCCCGCGCGCTCGCCACGGACCTCGCCGCCCGCACCGCCGCGGCCGACGGGCTGAGCCCCGCCGCCGCCCTTCAGCTCGCCGCCGAGCTGGAGGCCAGCCTGCTGCTCGGCCTCGCCGCCGTCGGCCCCGGCGAGCCGATCGCCGGCGTCGCCGACCTGTCCCGCCCCGAGGGCCGGGCCGCCCTGGAGGCGCACCGCCTCGCCGTCGACGGCGCCCGCCTCGCGGCGGCCGCGGCGGACGGGCTGGCCGGCCGGCTCCGCGCGGTGTCGGACGCCGTGGACCGCTGCGAGGGCGACCGCGTCGTCTGCGCCGACCCGCGCGCCAACCCCGCCCTGGCCCGCGCCCTGCGCGGCGCCCGCGCGGCCGGAGCCGACGACGCCCTGCTGCGCGCCGCCATGGCGGGCCGACCGGCCCGGGTCCCGGCGCTCCCGCCCTCCCTCGCCCCGCTGCTCGTGGTCGGCGATCCCGGCCCGGACGGCTGGGCGGGCGGCGGAGTCGTCGCCTGTGCGGACCGGGCCACGGCGGAGCGCGCGGTCGCCGCGCTGGCCGCCCGCCGGGTGGCGCTCGACGTGTCCGCCTTCCTCGACGCGGAGGGCGGCTTGGACGAGCGGCGCCTGCTGCGTCTCGCCCGGCTGTGGGCGGGGGCGCTGGCCGGGGCCGGCGGGCTCGCCGCCCTCGTGCCCGCGGGCGTGGACGCCGTGCTGACGGCCCGGGGCCTGCCGCCCGGCGGGCCCAAGGCGCGGGCGGAGGCCGCGCGGCTGGGCGGCCTGCTCGCCGAGGCCGGGGCCGAGCTGCTGCTGACCGACGACGTACGGCTCCGCCTTCGGCTCGGCGGCGCGGCCCTGGGCGCGGCGGCCTGGGACGGCCCCTGCGCGGGCGGGCAGGCGAGGCCCGCGGCGCTGGCCGGCCTCGCCCGCCTGGGGATCGCGCCGGACGAGACCAGGCGCGGACTTGGCGGGCGCCGCTCGCTCGCGGGCGCCCCCGCCCCCACGATCGCCGCCCTGCGCGGCCTGGGCTTCACCGACCACGAGCTGGCCACGGTCGAGGCCGCACTCTCCCGCGCCGCGCGGCTGGAGGACGCCTTCGCCCCCGCCGTGGTCGGCGAGGGCTTCGTGCGCGACGTGCTGGGCGGGGCCGACGTGCTCGACGCCCTCGGCCTCGACGCCGGCGCGCGCGACCGCGCGGCGCGCGAGCTCCTGGGCGACCCCTCCGGCGCGTCGCTGGGCCCGGCCGCCGCCGCGCTGCTGGCCCCCGCCGCGCTGCCCGAGCGCCTGGCCCTGGCCCGCGCCCTCGCCGGCCCCGAGGGCTTGGTGCTGCACCGGTGGGAGGCGCCCGCCGACCTGCCGGACGCCGAGCTCGCGGCGCTCGCGGCCGCCGCCCGGCTCCCCACCCTGCGCCTGGCCCCCGTCGCCGGCCCGCCGCTGGAGTTGCCGCCAGAGCCGGACGCCGGGCTCCGCCCGGCCGCGACCGCGCCCCCCGTGGAGCGCGTGGTGGAGCGCTTGGTCGAGCGCGAGCGCAGCCGCCGCAAGCTGCCCGACCGGCGCAAGGGCTACATCCAGAAGGCCAGCGTCGGCGGCCACAAGGTCTATCTGCACACCGGCGAGTACGAGGACGGCGAGCTCGGCGAGATCTTCATCGACATGCACAAGGAGGGCGCCGCCTTCCGCAGCCTGATGAACAACTTCGCCATCGCGGTCAGCCTGGGCCTGCAGTACGGCGTGCCGCTGGACGAGTTCGTGGACGCCTTCGTCTTCACCCGCTTCGAGCCGGCCGGACAGGTCGCGGGCAACGACCGGGTGCGCTCGGCCACCTCCATCCTCGACTACCTGTTCCGCGAGCTGGGCGTCAGCTACCTGGGCCGCGACGACCTCGCCACCAGCGATCCCGACGCGCTGGACGCGGACGGCCTGGGCGGCGGCGCGGCTGACGAGGTCGGCGGCGACCCCGAGGACGCCCCCGAGCCGCTCTCCGCCTCCCGCCTGATCTCCAAGGGCTTCAGCCGCGGCGCCGGCGACAACCTGGTGTTCCTGCCGCTCCGCCGCGTAGAGGATGCGGACGGCTGACCCCGGCGCGCCGACCTCGCCGGCCCGCTCCGGCGCCCGCCTCGGCGCGCTCGGGCGCTACTTCTCCTTCGTCGGCGCCATCGTCCTGCCCGCCAGGCCGGGCGTCTCGACGGGATGGCGGTTGCGGCGCTTGCGGATGAACAGGAGGTAGGCGCCGATGGCGATGACCGCGACGGCGATGAGGGTGAACAGGAACAGCGAGGGGATGAAGGCAGAGGTGGACATGGGCATCCTTTCCGAGGGCCGAGCCCAACCCTAGCCTCGCGGCTTTTGTTCCGGCCGGCGGGATCGGCGGCCCGCCCGACATCCGGCTGACTGTGCGCGGGCTTAAGTCCTCCTTGACTGGCGGCCGCTACGTTCCGCGCCATCCTCGGAGCTCCGCATGCGCCTCGCCGTCGCCGCCCTCGCCGCCGCCCTGCTGGCTTCGCCCGCCCAGGCGCAGAACCCGGGTCAGATCGCCCGGGTGCGGGCCGGAGCGGCGTGCCCCGGCTGCAACCTGTTCCAGGCGGACCTCGCCGGGCTGGAGCTGAAGGGGCGGGACCTGCGCAGGGCGCGGCTGCGGCAGGCGGACGCCTCGGGCGCCGTGATGAGCCGGGTGCGGCTGGCGCGCGCCGACCTGCGCGACCTGAACGGCTACGGCGCCCTGCTCTCGGGCGCGGACCTCTCCGGCGCGGACCTGACCAACGCCACCCTGGTGGGGGCCTACCTGCAGGGCGCGAACCTGGCCGGGGCGCGGCTGGACGGGGCGAACCTGTCGGGCGCCGAGTTGTCGCGGGCCCGCGGCCTCTCGGCCGCGCAACTCGCCCGCGCCTGCGGCGATGCGGCGACGACCTTGCCCAGAGGCTTAGCCGCACCGCCCTGCCGCTGAGCTTCCAGGAGGCATGACCCACATTTAATTGGTGCTCGGGCCGGTGCGCCCTCATCTGTGGACAGTCTCGCCGCCTTCAGGTTCCGTGTTCCCGATGCTGTCCCGCCTTATCCTGTCGAGCGCGCTGGCGCTGGCCGCCATGGCCGGCCCGGCCCGCGCCGTGGTCATCGACCGCGACGTGGCGCGCCGGGTCTCGCTGGGCGGATCCTGCGTGAAGTGCGTGCTGGCGGGCAAGAAGCTGACCGGCGCCCGATTCACCGCCGCCAACTTCTCGGGGGCCGACCTGCGCGACGTCGATCTGCGCGGGGCGGCCATCGTGGCCTCCAACTTCTCCGACACGGATTTCAGCCGCGCGGACCTGCGCTCGGCCGACGTCACCGCCAGCCGCTTCGACCGGGCCAACTTCACCGGGGCGATGATGAGCGGCCTGGAGGGCCGCGCCCTGCGCTTTGCCGGGGCGAGCATGGCGGGGTCGAAGCTGCAGTCCGCCTCCCTGGTGAACAGCGACTTCAGCGGGGCGGGCCTGGCCGAGGCGGTGCTGGTCGGCGCCGACCTGAAGGCCTCCAACTTCTCCGACGCCGGTGGCGAGCGGGCGGACTTCACCAGCGCCTCGCTGCAGGGCGCCCGGTTCGTCGGCGGCCGCTTCCGCCGGGCCGTGTTCAAGGGGGCGGAGATGCAGGGCGCCCAGTTCGCGGAGGGCGACTTCGAGCGCGCCAACTTCACCTCCACCAGCCTGCAGGGCGCCGCGCTGAAGGGGCGCTTCGACCGGGCCTCGTTCCGCTCGGCGGAACTGCGGGGCGCGCGCCTGGGCGGCGGAAGCTTCGACGGAGCGGACTTCACCAGCGCCGAGATGGACGGGGCGGATCTGCGGGGCGCCGACCTCTCCGGCGCGCGGGGCCTCACGCAGGACCAGCTGGACAACGCCTGCGCGGACGGCGCGACCCGGTTGCCGGGCAGGCTGCGCAGCCCGGACCGCTGCCGACTGACCCGCGTGATCGTGAGCGTCCCCGGCGCGGTGATGATCCGCCCACCGGCGCCGCCCGCGCCGCCGATCGCCCCCGCGCCGCCGGCGCCGCCGGGGCTGAGCGCCGAGGTGATGGCGAGGGTGCGCGAGGCGCTGGCCCGCGCCGGGATCGACCCGCGGCCCTGACGCGCCCGCGACCGGCGCGCGTCAGCCCTTGATCGGCGGCGCCAGCCGGATGTGCAGCTCGCGCGTCTGCTTCTCGCCCACCGGCGAGGGCGCCTGCATGAGCAGGTCGCGCGCCTGCTGGTTCAGCGGGAAGGCGATCACCTCGCGGATGTTCGACGTGCCGGCCAGCAGCATGACGATGCGGTCGATGCCGGGCGCGATGCCCCCGTGCGGCGGCGCGCCATAGCGGAAGGCGTTCAGCATGCCGCCGAACTTCTCCTCCACCACCTCCGGCCCGTAGCCGGCGATCTCGAACGCCTTGAGCATGATGTCGGGGCGGTGATTGCGGATCGCGCCGGAGCTCAGCTCCACGCCGTTACAGACGATGTCGTACTGGTAGGCAAGGATATCCAGAGGATCCATCGTCTCCAACGCCTCCATCTCGCCCTGCGGCATGGAGAAGGGGTTGTGGCTGAAGTCGACGCGCTTCTCGTCCTCGTTCCACTCGAACATGGGGAAGTCGACGATCCAGCAGAAGCGGAACTCGTCTTGCGAGATCAGCCCCAGGTCGGTCCCGACCTTGGTGCGCGCCGCGCCGGCGAACTTGTACATGGCGGCAGGATCACCGGCAGCGAAGAAGACGGCATCGCCGGCAGATAAGCCAAGCTGTTGCCGAAGTGCTTCGGTTTGTGAGCCTCCGAGATTTTTGGCGACGGGCCCGCGAGAAGCGAAGTACGGAACGCCCTCCTTCTCCATACCTCCAAGGAGTTCGGCGGTCTTGCCCTCTTCTTCGGAGGCCGTGCTCCAGAAGATGTAGGCCATGCCGGGCAGGCCCTCGCCCTTGGCCCAGCTGTCCATGCGGTCGCAGAAGGCGCGGGAGCCGCCCTTGGGCGCGGGAATGGCCCAGATGCGCGCCTTGTCGCTGCCCTCCAGGATGCGGGCGAACACGCCGAAGCCGCCGCCGCGGAAGTGGTCGCTGACGTCCTGCATCTCGATCGGGTTGCGCAGGTCGGGCTTGTCGCTGCCGTACTTCTGGATCGCCGTGCGGAAGGGGATGCGCGGGAAGGCGCCCTCGACCACCTTCCTCGCGCCGGCGAACTCCTCGAACACGCCGCGCATGACGGGCTCGATGGTCTGGAACACGTCCTCCTGCGTGACGAAGCTCATCTCCAAGTCGAGCTGGTAGAACTCGCCGGGCGAGCGGTCGGCGCGGGCGTCCTCGTCGCGGAAGCAGGGCGCGATCTGGAAGTAGCGGTCGAAGCCGGAGACCATCAGCAGCTGCTTGAACTGCTGCGGCGCCTGGGGAAGCGCGTAGAACTCGCCGGGATGCAGGCGGCTCGGCACCAAGAAGTCGCGCGCGCCCTCCGGCGAGCTGGCGGTCAGGATCGGCGTCTGGAACTCGGTGAAGTCGGCTTCGACCATGCGGCGGCGGATCGAGCTGATGATCTTCGAGCGCAGGACGATGTTGGCGTGCAGCGTCTCGCGCCGCAGGTCGAGGTAGCGGTACTTGAGGCGCAGGTCCTCCGGGTAGTCGGGCTCGCCGAACACGGGCACCGGCAGCTCCTGCGCCGCGCCCAGCACGTCCAGCGCCCGCACGCGGACCTCGATCTCGCCGGTGGCCAGGTCGGCGTTCACCGTCTCGGCCGAGCGGGCGACCACCTCGCCCTCGATGCGGATCACGCTCTCGGCGCGGGCGTGCTCGGCCACGTCGAAGCCCGGCGTGCCGGGGCTCAGCACCAGCTGCGTCAGGCCGTAGTGGTCGCGCAGGTCGATGAACATCAGCCCGCCGTGGTCCCGCTTGCGGTGGATCCAGCCGGACAGCTTCACGGTCGCGCCCGCGTCGGTGCTGCGCAGGGCGGCGCAGGTGTGGGTGCGATAGGCGTGCATGGGGGAGTCGAGGTTTCAACAGAAAGTTGACGGGAGCGGCGGCTTGAAGGGCATAGCCGAAGCGAGGTCAACCCGACGAGCCAAGCCCACCCCCTCCGCTCTTCCCCGCGGAAGCGGGGATCCAGGTCTGGCCCCACGCCCACGACCGGCCGGAGCGGAGCCGCTCACACCGGGTCCCCGCTTCCGCGGGGATGAGCGGGAAAGTAAGTCAGACGCGTGATCTCCTCCTCCCCGCTCGTGCTGACCACCACCGCCTGGCCGGACTACGCGCTCCTCGACTCCGGCGAGGGGTCCAAGCTGGAACGGTACGGCCGCTTCTCCGTCGTGCGGCCGGAGCCGCAGTGCCTGTGGCCGCGGCGCCTGCACGCCGGCGTGTGGGAGCTGGCGGACGCGGTGTTCGACCCCGCGGCTCAGCGCGAGGACGAGGACGCGGGCCGCTGGCGCTTCCGTGCACCCCCGCCCGAGCGCTTCCAGCTCGCCTGGCGCGAGGTGCGTTTCGACGCGCGGTTCACGAGCTTCCGCCACCTCGCCTTCTTTCCCGAGCAGGCGTCCAACTGGACATGGCTGGACGCGACCGTCCGGGCGATGGCGGGCACGGGCGAGGACGGCGGGGCGCCGCGGGTGCTGAACCTGTTCGGCTACACGGGCGTCGCCTCGCTCGCCATGGCGGCGGCCGGGGCGCACGTCACGCACGTGGACGCCTCGAGGAAGTCGGTGGCCTGGGCCAGGGAGAACGCGGCCCTCTCCGGCCTGGCCGAGCACCCGATCCGCTGGCTGACCGAGGACGCGCGGCGCTGGGTGGAGCGGGAGACGCGCCGCGGCGCCCGCTACGAGGGGATCGTGCTCGACCCGCCCAAGTACGGCCGCGGCCCGGGCGGCGAGGTCTGGCGGCTGTACGAGGACCTGCCGGAGCTGGTGCGCCTGTGCGCCGGCCTGCTCAGCGAGCGCGGCGGCTTCCTGCTGCTCAACGCCTATGCGGAGCGGGTCTCCGGCCTGAGCCTCGCGCACCTGCTGGCAGCCCATGCCCCGCCCGGCGGCCGCGTCGAGTGGGGCGAGCTCGCGCTTGAGGAGGAGGCGGCCGACCCTCGCGCGGTCGGGCTGTCGTTCTTCGCCCGGTGGTCGCGCCCGTGACCGTCATCACCAGCCTGCAGAACGAGCGCGTGAAGGCGGCCCGCGCCCTGCACATGCGCAAGGCGCGCGAAGAGACCGGGCTGTTCCTCGCCGAGGGGCTGAAGATCGCGGTGGAGGCGATGGAGCTCGGCCGCGCCCCGCATACGGTCATGTACGCCGCGGAGGCCGCCGACCACCCGCTGCTGAAGCGCCTCGTCGGCTTCGCCCGCGAGCGCGGCGGCGACGCCGTGCAGGTCACGCGCGACATCCTCGGCAAGGTCAGCCGCAAGGACAATCCGCAGACGGTGGTCAGCGTCTTCCCCCAGGCCTGGACGCCGCTGGAGGCGCTCGACCCCGCGACGGCGCCCGTGTGGGTGGCGCTGGCGGCGGTGCGCGATCCCGGCAACCTCGGCACGGTGATCCGCACGGCGGACGCGGCGGGCTGCGGCGGCGTGCTGCTGGTGGGCGATTGCTGCGATCCCTGGAGCGTGGAGGCGGTGCGGGCCACCATGGGCTCCATCTTCGCCGTCCCCCTGTTCCGCGCCACCGACGGCGAGTTCCTGACCTGGCGCGCCGACTGGCCGGGCGCCGTGGTCGGCACGCTGCTCACCGCCACGCAAGACCATCGCGGCGCCGACTATCGCCGCCCCACCCTCCTCCTGATGGGCAACGAGGCGCAGGGCCTTCCGCCGGAGCTGGCGGCCGCCTGCGACACGGCGGTCAAGATCCCCATGCGCGGCCGGGCCGACAGCCTGAACCTGGCCGTGGCCACCGGCGTGATGATCTACGCGGCGACCGGCTGACCGCGTCCGGGCCAGGCGGCTGGACGTGCCGCGGGACTGAGGCGAGGCGCCGCGTCCCCGCCCGATTGCGGGGTCGGGCAGCCGACACTAGCGTGCCGGCGGCCTGGGGAGGTCCAAGATGACTCGTACGCTCTGCGCGCTCGCCGCGTCCGCGCTGGTCGCGCTCGCCGCGTCGCCCGCCGCCGCGCAGTTCAACCGGGCGCCGCCGCCCACGGACGTGCCGCGCTGCGCCCGGCCGCTCGGCACCGTCTCCATCGCGCCGCCCGACAACGAGTGGTGGACGCGGTACGGGCTCTCCAGTCCCGAGCAGCTCATCAAGCTGATGGTGCAGCGTTCGGGCTGCCTGCGCGTGGTGGACCGCGGCAAGGGCCTGGCCATGCGCGGCGTCGAGCGGGGCCTGGGCGGCGAGCTGCAGCGGGGCTCGAACGTCGGCGCCGGGCAGATCAAGGCGGCCGACTACACCATCGTGCCGGACGTGGCGGATGCGAACGCCAACCAGGGCGGCCTCGGCGCCGGGCTGGGGGGCCTGCTGGGCAGCCGCTTCGGCGCGGTGGGCGCGATCGCGGGCGGCATCCGCACGCAGCAGTCCACCGCCCGCGTGCTGCTGAGCCTGGTGAACGTGCGCACCACGGAGCAGGAGTACGTGGCGGAGGGAACGACGTCGAAGACCAACGTCTCGCTGGGCGTGGGCGGCTTCGGCGGCGCGCTCGGCGGCGTGGGCGGCGGCTACTCGAACACCAGCATCGGCCAGGTGATCTCGCAGGCCTACCTGAACGCCTTCGTGGACCTGGTCGCCTACATGCAGGGCGGGCAGCCGGGCGCCGCGCAGGCCGCGGCCCCCGTGCAGAGCTACGCGGTGACCGGGCCGGGCGCGCTGCGGGGCGCCCCCTCCCCCACCGGCCGCATGGTGCGGAGCTTCGCACCCGGCGACACCGTCTACCCCACGGGACAGAAGAACGGCATCTGGTGGGAGGTCGACGACGAGACCGGCAACCGCGGCTGGATCGTCTCCACCCGGCTCGCGCCCAAGTAGCCGCCACCGCTTCGCTCACGTCCCGCGGGGCTTGGCGCGGGTCGTGGCCGGGGCGGTGGTGGGGTCCTCCGGCCAGGGGTGGCGGGGGTATCGGCCCTTCATCTCCGTGCGCACCTCGCGCCAGGAGCCTCGCCAGAAGCCCGGCAGGTCGCGGGTCACCTGCACCGGCCGTCGCGCCGGGGAGAGCAGCGCCAGGGTCAGCGGCGCGCGGCCCCGCGCCACGGCCGGGTGCTCGCGCAGGCCGAACAGCTCCTGCACCCGCACCTCCACGCGCGGCCCGCCCTCGGCGGCGTAGTCGATCGCGGCGCTCGTCCCGGCCGGCGTCTCCAGCCGCGGCGGCGCCTCGGCGTCGAGCCGGCGCTGCAGCTCCCACGGGACCAGCGCCCGCAACGCCGCGTCCAGCGCGCCTGGGTCGACCGCCTCCAGCCGAGCGCGGCCCTCCAGCAGCGGCGGCAGCCAGGCCTCGGCCGCGGCGAGCAGGGCGGCGTCGGAGAGGTCTGGCCAGGGGTCGCCCTCCAGCGCACGGAGGAAGGCGACGCGGGCGCGGAAGCCGGCCGCCGCCTCGCCCCAGGGCAACCGGTCCAGGCCCTCCGTGCGCAGGCGGTCCAGCAGGGCCCGCCCCAGGAGCGAGGGATCGGGCCGCGCCTCGATCCGCTCCTCCACGACCAGCTCGCCGAGGCGGCGCAGGCGCTTCACGCGCACACGGCCGTCGGCGTCCGGCTCCACCCGGACCTCTTCCGTGATGCGGTCCGCGAAGGCGGCCAGGAGCTCGGCCTCGTCCAGCCGGGCGGCGGATAGGATGCGATCGCTGAGCGCCCCGCCGCCGAGCTCGGCCACCGCCAGCCACGGCTCGCGGGCGAGCGGGTCGGCGGCCTCCAGCCGCGCGCCCCGGCCTGAGGCGAGCTTGTACTCGCCCGGGGCCCCCCGGCGGCGGGCGATGCGCTCGGGGTAGGCCTCCGCCACCAGCAGGCCGTCGGCCAGGCCAAGCCCGCGCCCGCCGCCCGCGCCCTGCGCCCAGCGGGCGGCGAGCCGGCGGGCGTCGGCGGCGCGGCCGTCGCGGTCACGGGCGAAGCGGTCGGCGCGGTCGGAGAGGTCCGTCCCCTCCCCGCCCAGCCCGCGCTCGCTGAGCACGGCGGCGAGCGCCGCGGCCCGCTCCGCCCCGCCCGCCCGCGCGCCGGACAGCACCATGTGCGCGAGCCGCGGCGGCAGGCCGAGCCCGGCCATGCCGCGCCCGTGCGCCGTGGGCGCGCCGCCCGCGTCCAGGCCGCCCAGCCGGGTCAGCAGCGCCCGCGCCTCCGCGAAGGCCGCGGCGGGCGGTGGATCGAGGAAGCGCAAGCCCGCCGGGTCGCGGGCGCCCCACATAGCCAGGTCGAGCGCCACGCTGGACAGGTCGGCCTCCAGCATCTCCGGCCGGTCGAAGGCCGGGAGCGCGCGCGTCTCCGCCTCGCCCCACAGCCGCCAGCAGACGCCCGGGCCGACGCGCCCCGCCCGGCCTCGGCGCTGGTCGGCGGCGGCCCGGCTGACGCGCACGGTCTCCAGCCGGGTCAGGCCGCGGGCGGGATCGTAGCGCGGCACGCGGGAAAGCCCGCCGTCGACCACCACGCGCACGCCCTCCAGCGTCAGGCTGGTCTCGGCGATGGAGGTGGCCAGCACCACCTTGCGCCGGCCGTGCGGCGCGGGCGCGATGGCCAGGTCCTGCTCGGCCGGCGGCAGCGCGCCGTAGAGCGGGGCCAGCAGCACAGACGGGTCGCGCACCTCGTCGGCCAGCCGGTCGCGCACGCGTCGGATCTCCCCCTGGCCCGGCAGGAACACCAGCAGGTCGCCCGCGTCCTCCCCGAGCGCCCGACGCACCAGCCGCGCCACGTCGTCCTCGAAGCGTCGGCCGTGATCGCGCTCCACGTGCCGCGTCTCCACGGGGAAGGCGCGGCCCAGGCTCTCCACCACGTGCGCGTCCTCGCCCAGGAGGCGCGCGACCACCGCCCCGTCCACCGTGGCGCTCATCACCAGGAGGCGCAGGTCGGGCCGCAGCTGCGCCTGGGCGTCGAGGGCGAAGGCGAGGCCGAGGTCCGCGTCCAGGCTGCGCTCGTGGAACTCGTCGAACAGGACGGCGGCCACGCCCTCCAGCCCCGGGTCGTCTCGAACCATCCGGGTGAACACGCCCTCGGTGACCACCTCGATCCGCGTGCGGGCGCTCACCCGCGACTGCAGGCGCACGCGGAAGCCGACCGTCCCGCCCACCGGCTCGCCCAGCACCTCGGCCATGCGGGTCGCGGCGGCGCGGGCAGCCAGCCGGCGGGGCTCCAGCACGATGAGCTTGCCGCCCGCCGTCCACGGCTCGGCCAGGAGCTCCAGCGGGGTCACCGTGGTCTTGCCGGCGCCCGGTGGCGCGACCAGCACGGCGTTGCGCCCCGCGGCGAGCGCGGCCTTCAGCTGCGGCAGGGCGGCGTGGATCGGAAGCATGGCGGTGGCGCCGCGGCTTAGAGCTTGACCGACCTCGCGCGCGCAAGCCACGTTGACGTTTCCGCGACCGCCTGTATGCGCGGCGAACCCCCCATTCTGGAGTGCCGCGCATGTGGCGTGTGAAGTCGCTGGACGCGATCCTGGCGACCGCCGAGAAGAAGTCGCTGTCCCGCTCGCTCGGGCCCGTGCAGCTGACCCTCCTCGGCATCGGCGCGGTGATCGGCACCGGCATCTTCGTGCTCACGGCCACGGCGGCGCAGAAGGCCGGCCCGGGGATGATGGTCTCCTTCATCATCGCCGGCGCGGTCTGCGCGGTGGCGGCGCTCTGCTATTCCGAGCTGGCGTCGATGGTGCCCGTGGCGGGCTCGGCCTACACCTACAGCTATGCGGTGATGGGCGAGATGGTGGCCTGGCTGGTCGGCTGGGCGCTGATCCTGGAGTACGCCCTGGGCGCCAGCGCCGTGGCGGTCGGCTGGTCGGGCTTCATCACGGGGCTGTTCGACAGCGTGGGGCTGCACCTTCCGCACGCCCTGACCGTGGGCCCCCCGATCAACCTCGGCTTCCTGAAGGGCGGCGAGGTGGGCGGCCTGTTCAACCTGCCCGCCGTGCTGATCACGGGCCTGGTCACGCTGCTGCTGATCGTCGGCACCAAGGAGAGCGCGTCGGTCAACGCCGTGCTGGTGGTGATCAAGATCACGGCGCTGACGGTGTTCCTGATCGTCACCCTGCCGGTGATCACGGGCCACATGGACCGGTTCACCCCCTTCACGCCGCGCGGCTGGGGCAACCCGCTCAGCTCTTCGGGCGCGGGGGTGCTGGGCGCCGCCGCCTCGATCTTCTTCGCCTACGTGGGCTTCGACGCGGTCTCGACCGCCGCCGAGGAGACCAAGAACCCGCAGCGCAACGTGCCGATCGGCCTGATCGGCAGCCTGCTGATCTGCACCGTCTTCTACCTCCTGGTCGCCTCCGGCGTGATCGGCGCCTGGGGCGCCCAGCCGCTGGCCGACGCCAACGGCGTCTTCTACGCCGACGGCTCGCCCGCCCTGCGCGCCGCGGCGGAGTGCCAGAGCCCGAACGCGCCCACCGTCTGCTCCAAGGAGGCGCTGGCCTATGTGGCGCGCAAGGTGGCTTCGCCCTGGGTGGGCAACGCCATCGGCCTGGCCGCGGCCATCGCCCTGCCCTCGGTAGTCCTGCTGATGATGTACGGCCAGACGCGCATCTTCTTCGTGATGGCGCGCGACGGCCTGCTGCCCCGCCGCCTCAGCGCGGTCCATGCCAAGTTCAAGACACCGTGGATCATCACCATGGTGACGGGGCTGGTGGTGGCCATCGCAGCCGCCTTCCTGCCCGTGGGCCAGCTGGCGGACTACTCCAACGCCGGCACCCTGTTCGCCTTCGCCGCCGTCTCGGTGGGCGTCATGATCCTGCGCTTCACGGACAAGACGCGGCACAGGCCGTTCCGCACCCCGCTGCTGTTCGTGGTGGCGCCCGCGTCGATCATCGGCTGCCTGGTCTTGTTCGCCAGCCTGAACGCCGAGTCCAAGGTGCTGTTCGCGAGCTGGGCGGCGCTGGGCCTCGTTTTCTACTTCGCCTACGGTTACTGGCGCTCGAACGTGGCCCGGGGCGTGGTGGACTCGGACGACGACGACGACCTGACGGGGATCGAGCGGGCCTGACGGCCCGCGCGCCGGGGCGGAGCGTGTTTCACGCCCGCCATCGCCTCGCCTCCATCGCGCTCTAGCGTGCCGACATGACGACGACGGCCAGCACGGCGGACGCGGCGGAGCCCACCAGCGCGGGGCGCGTGGTGGTGGTCGACGACGACCCCGGCATCCGGGACGCGGTGGGCGAGTTCCTCGGCCGCCACGGTTTCGAGGTGGCGGAGGCGGCGGACGGCCAGGGCCTCGCCCGCGCCCTGGCCGTGGCCCCCGCCGACGTGATCGTGCTCGACGTCATGCTGCCCGGCGACGACGGCCTGACCCTGTGCCGCCGCATAACCGCCCAGCCGGATGCGCCGGCGGTGATCATGCTCTCCGCCATGGGCGAGGACACCGACCGGATCGTGGGCCTGGAGCTCGGCGCCGACGACTACCTGGCCAAGCCCTGCAACCCCCGCGAGCTCCTGGCCCGCGTCCGCGCCGTGCTCCGCCGCCGGGGCGAGGCGCGCGCCGCCGAGGGCCTGGCCGCCGCCTGCGAGTTCGACGGCTGGCGCCTCGACCTC
Source organism: uncultured Caulobacteraceae bacterium (assembly GCA_964244065.1). Lineage (GTDB taxonomy): Bacteria > Pseudomonadota > Alphaproteobacteria > Caulobacterales > Caulobacteraceae > JASLDZ01. Next base: position 726,704 of record CAXTHH010000001.1, read on the forward strand.
GTGCGCCGCGAGCTGAAGAGCCCGGACGGCGCCGTGGTGAACCTCTCCGGCGGCGAGTTCACGCTGCTGCGCGCCTTTGTGGAGAACCCGCAGAGGGTGATGACCCGCGACCAGCTGCTGGACCACGCGCGCGGCCCGGACAGCGACGCCTACGACCGCGCCATCGACGTGCAGATCAGCCGGCTGCGCAAGAAGCTGGACGACGGGGTCGCCGCCCCGTCCGGCGGGCTGATCCGCACCGTGCGCAACGAGGGCTACGTCTTCACCCCCGCGGTCACCCGCCGGTGAAGCGGGGCGAGCCGATCGTCGCGCGGATCCTGGAAGGACGAAGGCGGCGGCGCTCCGCCTCCTTCTTCACCCAGCTGTTCGCCCTGGTGCTGCTGTCGCTCGTCGGATCCTGGGCGGTGAACGTGGGGATCATCTACCTGGTGCCGCCCCCGCCGCCCGAGTTCTTCCGCGTGAGCGAGCTCGCCGCCGCGCTGAAGGCGCAGGGCGCCCCGGTGACCGCGCGCAACGGGCGGGTGCTCGCGGCGACGATCGCGCCCGCCTTGGCCTCGCCGCGGAACACCCGCCCGAGCGCCATGTCCGGCGTGCTGCAAGCCGAGCTGGCGGCCAAGCTCGGCGCGCCGCGGGGCGGCTCGCGGCTGCTGCTGCTCGACTCCTACCGCGGCCCGGTCAGCCGCTCGGTGCGCACCTACCAGCGGCAGCTGGCGCCCGAGCCCAGCGACCTGCAGAGCGACCACTGGATCGTCGCGCCGCTGGAGGCCGCGGCCCGCCTGCCCGACGGCCGCTGGGCGGTGGTGCGGCAGGTGGAGACGGCGCCCTTCTCCACCTGGAGCCAGCGGGTGGCCCTGTGGTTCGCCCTCTCCGTGCTGGTCATGGCGCCGCTCGCGTATCTGTTCTCCCGCCGTTTCTCCCGGCCCATCGTGGAGTTCGCCGCGGCCGCCGAGCGGCTGGGGCGCGACCCCGGCGCCGCGCCGCTGGTGGCCCCTCGCGGACCCGCGGAGGTGGACGCCGCGGCCGCGGCCTTCAACGAGATGCGCGAGCGCCTGCGCCGCTACGTGCAGGACCGCACGGCCATGGTCGGCGCCATCGCCCACGACCTGCGCACCCCCCTGACGCGCCTGCGCTTCCGCGTCGAGAACGCGCCCGCGCCCCTGGCCGCCAAGATGACGGCCGACATCGAGCAGATGGAGCAGATGATCTCCGATACGCTCGCCTTCGTGCGAGACGCCACGCACCAGGGCGAGCGGCGCCGGCTGGAGCTGTCGTCCCTGGTCGCCACCGTGGCCGACGAGATGGCCGACACGGGGCTGGACGTGCGGTCCGACTCCTCGGCGCCGGTGGTGGTCTACGGCGACGCCCTGGCGCTGCGGCGCCTCGTGACCAACCTGCTGGACAACGCCGTGAAGTTCGGCGCGCGCGCCCGCGCCCGGGTCTACGCCCAGGACGGCGCGGCGGTGGTGGAGGTGGACGACGACGGACCCGGCGTGCCCGCCGACCAGCGCGAGCGCGTGTTCGAGCCCTTCCACCGCGGCGAGCCCTCCCGCAGCCGGGCCACGGGCGGCGCCGGCCTCGGCCTGGCGGTGGTGCGGACCATCGCCCGCGCGCACGGCGGCGAGGCGGAACTGGAGAACCGGCCCGACGGCGGCCTGCGCGCCCGCGCCCGCCTGCCGCTGCCGCTGAGCCCGGCGTGAGGGCCGCCCCGCTCGTGCTCGCCGGCGTGCTGGCCCTGGCCGCCTGCGCCTCGGACGGCGACACGGGGCGCGGGCGTCCGCCGGGCGGGCCAGAGGGGCCGCGCCGGGTCGGCCCCGCTGTGTTCATCAGCCCCGCCGGCGAGCCGTTCCGCGCCGGACCGGGCGAGCCCTATCCCTCGGCGGCCTGGTTCCGGGGCGCGGATGCGGACGGCGACGGCCGGCTCGCGCCCGCCGAGTTCCTGGCCGACGCCGAGCGGGCCTTCCGGCGCTACGACGCCGACGGCGACGGCGTGATCGACGGGTTCGAGATCGCCGACTACGAGCAGCGAATCGCCCCGGAGATCCTGCCGCGGGTCGGTCGGCTCCGCGCCGACGAGGGCCAGAACCCGCGCCTGTTCGACGGCGAGCGCGGCGGGCGCGGCCGAGGCGGCGGGCGCGAGCGTGGGGATGGGCAGACCGAACGCAGCCGCCGCCTGCGCGCCGGCGACGACCTGATGAGCGGCGCCGCCGCCTACGGCATGCTCGCCGAGCCCGAACCGCTTCGCGCGGCGGATTCGGACCTCGACGGCAAGGTCAGCCTGGCCGAATGGCGCGCCCGCACCCGCCGCCGCTTCACGCTGCTCGACACCGCCTCGGCGGGCACGCTGACGCTGGCCGCCCTGCCCAGGACGGCGGTGCAGGTGCAGGCGGAGCGCCGCGCCGGCCGCGGCGGGCCGGGGCGGCGGCCGCCGCGCTAGGGCCTCAGCGGCGCGCCAGCAGAACGCCCAGGATCAGGCCGGCCGCGAAGGCGGAGCCCGCCGAGACGCCCACAGCGATGAAGGGCTTGGTCTGCACCGTGTCGCGCAGCACGTCGGCCTGGTCGGCCGCCCACTCGCGCGCGGCGGCGGACTGCTCGCCCACGGCCCGGCGCACCTGCTCGGCGGTCTGCTGCGCACGCTCCTGGGCGGAGGCGGCGATCTTCTGGGCGTCCGCCTTCAGGCTGCGCGCGGCGGCGGGGGCGCCGCCCTCGGTCTGGGTGTCTGCAGTGGCGTCGGTCATGAAAGGCTCCCGGGAGGTCGCCGCAAAACGTGCGCCTACGGCCCAGGTTCCCCGACGGCTCAGGCGGCGGAGCGCGCGGCCTGGGGCTTGTGGAAGAAGAGGGCCTGGCCGATCAGCGCCTTCACCGCCTCCTCGCGGAACGGCTTGGTGATCAGGAACGCGGGCTCGGGCCGCTCGCCGGTGAGCAGGTGCTCGGGGAAGGCGGTGATGAAGATCACGGGGATGTCGAACGACTTGAGGATCTCGCTGGCGGCGTCCATGCCGCTGGAGCCGTCCGCCAGGCGGATGTCGGCGAGCACCAGGCCCGGCCGCACGCCGCGCGCCGTCTCCACCGCCTCGTCGCGCGTGGTGGCCACGCCGCCGACGTTGTGTCCGAGCTCGCGCACGAGGCGCGTGAGGTCGAGGGCGATGATCGGCTCGTCCTCTATGATCAGCACGTCGGTGGCCAGTTGGCGCTCCAGCTCGGCCTGCGCCTGGGCGAGCTTGCGCTCGAGCTCGGGCGGGGCGACGCCCATCACCTGCGCGGCCTCGAAGGTGGTGAAGCCCTCCATGGCCACCAGCAGAAGCGCCGCCCGATGCTCGGGCGAGAGCGTCTGCAGCCGTTCGTCCGCCCCGGTGCCCGCGCCCGCCGCGTAGCCGCCCGACCGCCGCCAGGCCGTGTAGAGCGCCCGGAACAGCGCGGGACGCAGCGGCGCGTCGGGGTCGAGCCGCAGGGCGCCGGAGAGCAGCTCCTCCAGCGTGGCCTGCACCAGGTCGTCGCCCTGCGCCTGCGAGCCGGTGAGCGCCCGCGCATAGCGGCGCAGGTACGGCGCCTGGCGGACGATCTGCTTGGGCATGCGGCCTCCGTCCCCTCCGCCTGCAGGCTCGCTCCCGGCCTGGGCGCGCACGGCCTCAGGGGCTTCACCCCCGCGACGTGCAGCGACGGAAAAACGGCCGAGCTTCATTCAAGTTCCTGCCCGCGAGGGGCTTCCCGGTGGCGCGAGCGTCTCGTCGCACGGCGCCCGGGGCCCGGCGAGATGGCAGATTGGCGCGCGGGGGATCGCCCGGGCGCCTGCCGTGTTCACGTCAGCGAGCCCCTCGCTCCAGGACCCCGCCATGCCCGATCCGCTCGATCCCCCGCCCTCCGAGGACGTGCCCTCGCCGCCCTTCCCCGAGATCGATCCGGCCGGAGCGCCGGACGAATCTCCCGCCCCCGCATCGCTGCCAGACGACGGTCTGGGCCGCCCCATCGACGGCTCCGTCATGGGCGCCGGAAGCGCCGATCCGGGCTGAGCCCTAGGTCGGGAACCGGACGGAACCCTGGCTTGGGGAGCCGGTTACGCTTCCATACGCCGCACCCCCCCCAAGGCGGCGCAACTGGAGGAATCGGAGATGGCGCAAGGCGCTGGAGCGACACAGACCCCGACCAAGTCCAACCGCGGCTTCGCCTCCATGGACCGCGAGAAGCAGCGCGCCATCGCCCGCAAGGGCGGTGAGAGCGTGCCCAACGAGAAGCGGTCCTTCAGCCAGGACCGCGAGCTCGCCGCCGCCGCCGGCCGCAAGGGCGGCGAGGCCAGCCAGGGCGCCCGGCGCAAGACGGACTGAGGTCGGACCGACATCCCCGAATGCGCCCGACGGGCGCGTCCCGCCGTCCGCCGCACGGGTGCGGCTCGGAGTGAGCATGGCCGTCGCCGCGAGCGTCGAGAAGGTGGATGGTCCGGCGCCCTCGGCCGCCGAGCGCACCTGGCGCGACCAGGTGGTCGAGCAGATCCCGCCCCTGCGCGCCTTCGCCTGGTCCCTGTGCCGCAACGCGTCGGACGCGGACGACCTTGTCCAGGACACGCTCATCAAGGCGTGGTCGAACCGGGAGAAGTTCGAGCCGGGCACCAACCTGCGCGCCTGGCTCTTCACCATCCTGCGCAACACCTACTACACGGCCGTGGTCCGGCGGCGGCGCGAGGTGGCGGACGAGGACGGGAAGCACGCCGCGGCCCTGTCCGAGGCGCCTACGCAGGACTGGTCTGTGGCCATGCGGGGCTTGGAAGCGGCGCTCCGCAAGCTGCCAGACGAGCACCGGGAGGCGCTGATCCTCGTGGGCGCGGCCGGGATGAGCTACGAGGAGGCGGCGGAGGTGTGCGGCTGCGCGCTCGGCACGATCAAGAGCCGCGTGAACCGCGCCCGTCACCGCCTGATGCAGCTGATGGACCTGGAGGACCCGGCCGACGCCTTCGCCTCCTCGACAGGGGCCGCGCCGGCCTGAGCTAGGAGGCGCGGGGCCGCCGGGCGGCGGGGTCGAACAGCTCGCCGCGCTGGAACGCCTCCTCCAGCGCATCGGTCAGCTCGATCAAACGACTGGGCATGGGGCCGGCGCTCACCTCGCCGAACATCCGCTTCAGCTGATCGCCCAGTTGCGGCTGGCACAGATCCAGCGCCCCCGGCGCTGCGAACTCGGGACGGGGCTTCCCCATGCGTCCGACCGAACTCCCAAGAGGCCGAATCCGGCCGTCCTGGCGGGAGGGGTAGCAAAGTTGTCGCACCCCCGTCGAGCCCCCTCCGTGACGGGCGGCGGCGGAACCTGCGCCCGAACGGGGCGGTTTTCCTCCCGCACTCTCCCCTCGGAAGGATGGATCACATGGCGGACAGGGATCAGCAGGCCTGGAGATCGGGCCGCGAGGACCGGGATCGGGATGGAGACCGCTCCTACTACGGCCGGGGCGGCTACCGGCACGCGGGCCACGCCCGCGATCAGGACGTCGGCGAGAGCCGCAGCTACGGCTCGCAGGGCGGCGGCCAGGACGCTCAGGGCGGCTACGGCCGGTCCGGGCAGGACCAGGGCGGCCAGGGTCGCTCCGGCGAGGGCGGCTACACCCGCTACAACCAGGGCGGCCAAGGCGGGCAGGACGGCTGGGGCGAGGGCTCCAGCGGCTTCGGCGCCTCCGCGGACCGCGGCACGGGCCAGTCCGGGGGCGGCGGCTACGGCTTCGCCGGCCAGGGGGGCGGCGGCTCGCAGTGGGGCGGCGGCGGCGCGGCCGGTGGGCTCGGCACGCAGGGCACAGCCTTCCAGCGCGCCTCGGGCCGCAGCGACCAGAGCTTCAGCCAGGGGTTCGGCCAGGGCGGCGGCACCTACGGGCAGGACGACTACGGCCGCTCGGCCCAGCGCTCGCAGGCCCGCACGGACCAGGGCCCCTCGCAGTCCGGCTACGGCCCGACCTATGCGCAGGATCGCAACGGCCAGGACGCGTACGAGCGGCGCGACCTGCAGACCAGCTACGGCCAGGGGTCGTCGCAGGGCGCGTTCGAGGACCACCATGAGCCGGGCTATCGCGACTGGCACGATCGCCAGATGAGGAGCCACGACGCCGACTACCGCCGCTGGCGCGACGAGCAGGCCAGGAAGTACCACGCGGACTACGATCAATACCGCAATCACCGGCACAGCGAGTTCTCGCGCGGGTTCGACGATTGGCGCACCAAGCAGAACGGCGACCTGTCCGACCGGGGCTCCACGACGCAGGCGCTGAACCGGGCGGCCACGGGCGGCGAGGGCTCTGCCTCCACCTCCGGCGCGTCCTCGGCTGCGGGCGCCGCGGGTTCGGGCGCCGGGTCGGCCGCGACGTCGGGCGGTTCGGGCGGGACCTTCGCCTCCGCCGGCGCCGCGGAGGGGGCGGTGCGGAACGTGACCGACGGCGGCACGGGACGTCACGACGAGCACAAGAAGGACTGATCGCCACCGGCTTCGGCCGCATGGATCGCGCGACGCCCGGCGGCTCGTCCCGCCGGGCGTTCGTCTGCGCTCTGGACCTGCGCCCTGAACGGGTGTTGGACGAAGGCGGAGTGGCGTGCGTGCGGGGGCGGAAGCTGTGCATCGGGAGCAGCGCTGAGTGGCGCAGCTGTTCCGGCCAGGGGCGGACACGGTGCTGCGGCTCGTGCTGCTGGCGCTGGTCGCCCTGCCCTTCGCCGGGGCGGCCCTGGCCTATGGCGTGCGCGTCAGCCCCTACGCCACCGGGCAGAACGTGACGGTCGACCAGCCGGTCCCCTTCAGCCACAAGCACCACGTGGGCGACCTCGGGATCGACTGCCGCTACTGCCACACGGGCGTGGAGCGCGCGGCCTATGCGGGCGTCCCCTCCACCCAGACCTGCATGACCTGCCACTCGCAGATCTGGACCAATGCGGGCGTGCTCGAGCCCGTGCGCGCCAGCTGGCGCACGCGCACGCCGATGCGCTGGAACAGCGTCCACCGCGTGGCCGAGTACGTCTACTTCGACCACAGCGTGCACGTGGCCAAGGGGGTCGGCTGCTCCGAGTGCCACGGCCCGGTGCACGAGATGCAGCTGATGCGGCAGGCCACGCCAATGACCATGGGCTGGTGCCTGGACTGCCACCGCAACCCGGGCCCGCACCTGCGCCCCCGCGAGGCGATCTACGACACCGCCTGGACCGCCCGCGACCACGCCGATCCTGACCGGGATCGCCGTGCGCGGGCCTATGTCGCGCACTATGGGATCGCGCCTCAGCGGCTGTCCGACTGCACCGTGTGCCACCGGTGAGCCGCTTCACGGTCATCGACGCGCGCGGCCGCCCGCCCGCACCGGCGCCCGAGCCCGAGGGGCTGGACCGGCGCGAGGCCCTGGCCTGGATGGCCGCGGGCTCGGCGGCGCTGATGGGCGGCTGCTCGGGCAAGCCGCCCGCCGAGGTCCTGCCCTACTTGGAGCAGCCCGAGGGGCTCGCGAGCGGGGAGGTGCGCCGCTACGCCACCACCGTCCCGCTGGCCGGCTACGACCGCGGTGTGGTCGGGCTGTGCCGCGACGGCCGGCCGACCAAGCTGGAGGGCTCGCCCCGCCACCCCGCCAGCCTGGGCGCCACCGACGTGTTCGCCGAGGCGGAGGTGCTGTCGCTGTACGACCCCGGCCGCCTCCGCACGCCGGAGACGGCGGACGGCCCGGCCGACTGGGCGCAGTTCGCCGCCGCCTGGGCGCCCCGCCTGGCCCGCGCGCAGGCCCGGGGCGGCGAGGGCTTCACCCTGCTCACAGGGCGGATCACCTCGCCCACCGAGCTGCGCCTCATCGACGAGCTCCGGCGTCGGCTGCCGGGCATGCGCTGGCGGCGGTGGGAGCCCGTGGACGACGACCGGGCGCGGGCGGGCGCACGCCTCGCGTTCGGCCAGGTGCTGGACGTGCGGCCGCGCCTTGAGGATTGCGCCGTCGTCCTCTGCCTGGGCGCCGATCCCCTGGGGCCCGGGCCCGACCAGGCGGCGAACGGCCGCGCCTATGCGCAGGCGCGCCAGCCGGGCCGCACGCCCTTCCTGCGCCTCTACGCGGCGGAGCCCGGCTGGTCGCTGACCGGCGCCAACGCCGACCACCGCCTGCCCCTGCGCGCCGAGCGCCTCGCCGACCTCGGCGCGGCGCTCGCCGCGCGGCTGGGCGCCTCCTCCCCGAGCGTCGGTCCCCGCTTGTCGCCGGGGGCGGAGCGCTTCGTCGCCGCGGCGGCGGACGACCTGCGCGCCGCCCGAGGCCGCGCCGCCGTGCTCGTCGGCCCGGGGCAGCCCGCGGCGCTGCACGCCCTCGCCCACCGCCTGAACGCGGAGCTGGACGCTCCGCTCGAGGCGCGCCGGCCCGTCGACCCGCATCCCGACGACCACGGCGCATCGCTGAGCGCATTCCTCGACGACCTGCGAGCCGGCCGCGTCGAGACGTTGGTGACCCTCGACGTGAACCCGGTCGCGCACCTGCCGAAGGCGTCCGCCGACCTGCTGCGGCGCGCGGGCTGGGTCGCGGCCGCCGCGCTCTCGCCGGACGAGACCACCGCGCTCGCGCCCTGGCGCCTGCCGCTCTCCCACCCGCTGGAGAGCTGGGGCGACGGACGCTGGACTGACGGGACGGCCGCCCTGCGTCAGCCGCTGGTGCGGCGGCTCCACGCGAGCCGCTCCGCCCCGGAGCTCCTCGCCATCCTGTCCGGCGCCTCCGATGCGGAAGGGCAGGCGCTCGTGCGTGCGACCTGGGCCGATCGGGGCGAGGGCGAGGCGTTCGAGGCCTGGTGGCGGGAGACGCTCACCGCCGGCGTCGTCCAGGGCTCGGCGACGGCGCCGGCCGCCCCGCCGCCGATCACGCCCCTGCGCGGCGGATATCCCGCGTCCGAGGCTTCGGCGACGGCTCCCTTCGAGCTGACCTTCAGCCCGGACCCGACGCTCTACGACGGCCGGTACGCCGGCAACGCCTGGCTGCAGGAATGCCCAAAGCCGCTCACCCACGAGGTCTGGGGCGCCTCCGTCGCCATCGCCCCGGCGGATGCGGAGCGGCTGGGCGTCGAGACCGGCGATCACCTGCGGCTGGAAGGTGTGTCCGGCGCGGTCGAGGCCCCCGTGCGCGTCACGCCCGGCCAGGCGGAGGGCGCGCTGACCGCCTTCCTCGGCGGCGGCCGCCGGGCGGCGGGGCCGGTCGGCTCCGGCGTCGGCTGGGATGTGGCGAAGCTGCGTGCGGCGGCCGGGTCGCCCGACCTGGCCGACGTCGCCCTGGTCTCGGCCCGGCGTGCGCCCGGGCAGGGTCGGCCGCCCACCTTCTCCGAGACGCGGTCGCTGGAGGGCGAGGCGCGCAGGCTGTCCCCCGTGCTGGCCGTGGGCGCCGCGATCCCGGCCGAGGCGCTGGACCGGGAGCTGCGGCCCGCCTCGCTCTACCCCGACCAGCCCGCGCACACGCCGGCGTGGGCCATGGTGATCGATGCCGCGGCCTGCATCGGCTGCAACAGCTGCGTGGTGGCCTGCCAGGCGGAGAACAACGTGCCGGTGGTGGGCCCGCGGGAGGTGGCGCGGGGCCGCGACATGCACTGGCTGCGCATCGACGCCTACGAGGTGGACGGCCACACCGCCTTCCAGCCCGTGCCCTGCATGCATTGCGAGCACGCCCCCTGCGAGCCCGTCTGCCCGGTCGAGGCGAGCGTGCACGACCACGAGGGGTTGAACGCGCAGGTGTACAACCGCTGCATCGGCACGCGCTTCTGCCAGGCGAACTGCCCCTACAAGGTGCGGCGCTTCAACTTCCACGGCTACGCGCACGAGCAGGCCTACGCCGACACCGGGGCGGAGGACTACGCGGCGCAGAAGAATCCCGACGTGACGGTGCGCGGGCGCGGCGTGATGGAGAAGTGCACCTACTGCGTCCAGCGCCTCTCCGGCGCGCGGCGCGCCGCGGAGCGCGAGGGCCGCCCCATCCGGCCCGAGGACGCCGCCACCGCCTGCCAGAACGCCTGCCCCACCCGCGCCATCCGCTTCGGCGACCTGCACGCACAGGGCTCGGAAGTGGCGGCGCTGCGGGGCGACCCGCGCCACTACGCGCTCCTGGGCGAGCTCGGCACGCGACCGCGCACCACCTACCTGGCAAGGCTCCGCAACCCCAACCTGGCGCTGGAGAGGGAGGCGTGAACCCGACCCTTCTTCTCCCTCCCCCTGGTGGGGAGGGGGGACCAAGCGCAGCTTGGTGGGCGGGGCGCCGCGCGCTCATGGCCAGCCGATGGAACGTGCTCACACCCACGCGTCGCGCGTGCGGTCACCCCCACCCACCAGGCTTCGCCTGGTCCCCCCTCCCCACAAGGGGGAGGGAGAGATGAGCGCCATTCCACGCGAGGAGCCGTGGCTCCGCCCGGAGGCGGCGAGCTACGACGCCCTGAACACCGTCATCACCGCGCCGCTGATCGGGGCGGTGAAGCTCGGCACGCGCCCGTGGCGGCGCTGGTGGATCGCCTTCCTGTGCGCCCTGCCCTTCGGCCTGCTGTTCCTGACCGGCTTCGCGGTCTCGACCACGCAGGGCATCGGCGTGTGGGGCAACAACACGACGCTGGTGTGGGGCTTCGACATCGCCAACTACGTCTGGTGGATCGGCATCGGCAACGCCGGCACGCTGATCTCCGCCCTGCTGCTGCTGACGCGCCAGGCGTGGCGCAGCTCGATCAACCGCTTCGCCGAGGCGATGACGCTGTTCGCGGCCGCCATCGCCGGGCTGTTCCCCATCTTCCACCTGGGGCGGCCGGTGTTCGCCTACTGGCTGGCGCCCTACCCCAACCCGATGGCGCTGTGGCCGCAGTGGCGCTCGGCGCTGGTGTGGGACTTCTGGGCCATCGGCTCGTACCTGCTGTTCAGCCTGACCTTCTGGTACACGGGCCTGATCCCCGACCTCGCCACCCTGCGCGACCGGGCGAAGCGCCCGCGGACCCGCCGGCTGTACGCCGTCTTCGCCCTGGGCTGGCGCGGGTCGGCGCGGCAGTGGGCGCTGCACGGAAGCTTCTACAAGACCATGGCCGGGCTGGCGGTGCCGCTGGTCTGCTCGGTGCACTCCATCGTGGGGCTGGACTTCGCGGCCTCGCTGATGCCGGGCTGGGAGGAGAGCCTGTTCCCGCCCTATTTCGTGGTGGGCGCGATGTTCTCCGGCTTCGCCATGGTGGTGCTGATCGCCGCCCTGATCCGCTGGGGACTCGGCCTCGACGCCCTGATCACGCCCCGCCACTTCGACGCCATGGCCAAGATCCTGCTGGCCGGCAGCTGCGTCATGGCGCTCTCCTACGCCACCGAGGGGTTCACCGCCTGGTTCAGCGGCGACCGGGCGGAGCGCAGCTACCTCGCCTACGCCTGGACGGGCCGGTATGGCGGCGTCTACGGCCTGATGCTGCTGTTCAACTGCCTGCTGCCCCAGGCGCTGTGGAGCGCGCGGGTGCGGCGCAGCCTGCCGGCGCTGGCCATGATCTCGGCCTGCGTGCTGGTCGGCATGTGGTTCGAGCGCATCCTGATCATCTGGAACACCCTGGGCCACGGCCACCTGCCGAGCCTGTGGGCCGCCTTCCATCCGCGGTTCTGGGACTGGGCGATCCTGTTCGGCTCGGTCGGGGCGTTCGCCTGCATGTTCCTGGTGTTCGTGCGCGTGATCCCGGCCGTGAGCCTGCACGAGATGCGCGAGCTGGCCGACGCGGAGCGGCCCGCGTGAGCGCCGCCCTGCTCGCCGGCTTCGACGCCCCGGAGCGCCTGCTGGCCGCCGCCCGGGCCGCCCGCGCGGCGGGCCGCCCGGCGCTGGACGCCTTCACGCCCTACCCGGTTGAGGGGGCGGCGGAGGCGCTGGCCCTCGCCAAGCCGCGCCTGCCCTGGGCGATGCTGGCCGGCGGGCTCCTGGTCGGGACGGGGCTGTACCTGCTGGAATGGTGGAGCGCGACGGAGGGCTACACGCTGAACGTGGGCGGCCGCCCGGGCCACTCCTGGCCCGCCTTCCTGATCGCGCCTGTGGAGCTGGCGATCCTGGCCGCCGCCTTGACCGGCTTCGTGCTGATGGTGCGCGGCGGCGGCCTGCCCCGCCTGCACCATCCTCTGTTCGAGAGCCTCGCCTTCGAGCGCGCCAGCCAGGACCAGTTCGTGCTCGCCCTGCCGCTGCCCCCCGACCCGGACGCCCGGGCCGAGCTGCGCCGCTTCGCCGCCGAACACGGGGCCGCCTGGGTCGAGGAGGCGGAGCTGTGAGGCTCGCCCTCGCCTTCGCCGCCCTGCTGCTGGCCGGCTGCGACGCCGAGCAGTCCATGTACCGGCAGGCCAAGCTGACGCCGCTGGCCCCCGCCGCCGCCCTGCCCGGCGGGGTGGAGGCGCAGGCGCCTCCGCCGGGCGTGGTCGACCAGGGCGCCTCGGCGCGCCTCGCCGCGGCCGCCACGCCGCCGCCGGTCACGCCCGGGCTGATCCTGCGCGGGCGCGAGCGGCACCGGATCTTCTGCGCGCCCTGCCACGGGGAGGCCGGCGCGGGCGACGGCGCCATCGTCCGCCGGGGCTTCCCGCCGCCCCTGCCCTACACGCATCCGCGGCTCCAGGCCGCGCCGGCCGCCGAGCTCTACGGCGCGATCACCAACGGCTACGGCGTGATGTACCCGCAGGCCGAGCGGGTCGAGCCGGCCGATCGCTGGGCCATCGTGGCCTACATCCGCGCCCTGCAGCGCGCCGGACGGGAGCCTGCGGCGTGAGCGCCGTCGCTCTCTCCACACCGCCCCGCCCCCCGCTCGCCCGCCTCGCCCCGGCGGGAGTGGGGCTGCTGGCGCTTGGCGGCTGGGCGGCCCTGGCGCTCGCCGCGCCCGGACCCGCCCTCCAGGGCTGGCTGATCGCCTTCGCCTTCTGGAGCGCGCCCTCGGTGGGCGCGCTCAACCTGCTCCTGGTCGAGCGGCTGACCGGCGGGCGGTGGGGCGAGGCGTTCGCGGCGGAGCTGGCGCCCGCCGCCCGCGCCACGCCCGTGCTCCTGCTGCTGGCGGCGCCCCTGCCGTTCGGCCTGGCGACGCTCTACCCGTGGGCGGCCCGGCCGGAGGCGGTGGACGCCTCCGTGCGCGCCTGGCTGCTGAACCCGGTCGCCTACGTCCTGGTGGGCGGATCCGCCCTGGCCGGGTGGAGCCTGCTCGCGCTGCGACGCGGGCGCTTCGGACGGCTCGGGGCCGGGCTGGGGCTCGGCTTCACCGGGCTGGCCGTCAGCGTGGTCGCGCCGATGGCGGTGGTGGCCATCGAGCCGGGGGTGACCAATTCTGCGGCCGGGATGACGCTGGTCACCGTGCAACTCACCGCGGCGCTCGGCTGGGCGGCGCTGCAGGGCGCCGACCGGCCCGCCAGGCGGCCCGCGGGAGACCTGGGCGGCCTGCTGTTCGCCACCGCGCTCGGGCTGAGCTACCTCGTGTTCATGGCGTGGCTGGTGGCCTGGTACGCCGACCGGCCGGGGCTGAACCGCTGGTGGGGGCCGCGCACCGCCGCGCCGTGGGGGTACCTCGCCGGGCTGGCGTTCGCGGCGGGGCTGCTGCCGCCCGCAATCCTGCTGGCGCTGCGGAGGCGGATCGGCGTGCGCCGCGCCCTGTTCGCGGCGGGCGCGTCCGCCTGGGCCGGGCTGGCGCTCTACGCCGTGTGGCTGTTCGCGCCGAGCTACGGCCCGGCCTGCCTCGTCCCCGCCGCCCTGGCGGCCGTGGCGCAGGGCGGGCTGTGGCTGGCGGCCGCGGGCGGCGCGCCCCGGGCGACGGAGCGGCTCGGTGGCTGAGCCGCCCGCCCGCGACACGATGGAGCCGCCGGGCGTCGCCACAGGGCGCGTGCTGCTGGCGGTGCTCGCCGCCTTCGCCGTGCTGGCGCTGACCTTCGCCGCGGTGGGCGGCCTGTGGTGGTGGCAGGGTAGCGGCTGGCGCGAACCCGTGGCGCGCGACTTCCCCCGCCCGCAGCTGGAGACCTCCGTGGCTCCCCGCGCCACCGAAGAGCGAGAGGCCGGCCCGCGTCCCTACCGCGAGCGCCCGCAGGCGGCGCGCGCCGGGCGCGACCCGCCCCTCGACCCGCGCCTGAGCGCCGCGATTGCGGAGACCGCCGCCCGCGGGCCGGCCGCCTACGACCCCTGGCCGGCGGCGCCCCGGTGAGGCGCGCCCTGCTTCTCGCCGCCGTCGCGGTCGCGGCGCCGTCCGCGGCCCGCGCCGCGCTCACGCCCGCAGAGCTGGCGCGCGTGGGCGTGCGCACCCCGGCTGGAGCGCGCGTGTCGCCCGGCCTCGCCTTCCGCGACGGCCTGGGCCGCCCGAGGACCCTGGGCGAGGTCGCCGCGGGCCGGCCGCTGGTGCTGGTGTTCGCGGACTACGGCTGCGCCACCCTGTGCGGCCCGGCCCTGGCCATCACGGGCGACCGCCTGGCGCAGACGGGCCTGTCGCCCGGGCGGGACTGGCGGCTGGCGGTCGTGGGTCTCGCCCCGGACGGCGCGCCCGCGCAAGCCCGCGCCTTCGCGGCGGCGCGCCTGCCCGCGTCGGTGCTCCCCGCCGCCACCGCGCTCACCGGCGGTGCGGAGGTCGTGCGCCAGGCGACCGCGGCGGCGGGCTACGGCTATGTGTGGGACGGGGAGGCGCGCACCTTCGCCCACCCGGTGGCCGCGTTCGTGCTCGCGCCCGACGGGCGGGTCGTGCGCACCCTGTCCGAAGTGGCGCTGACCGCGCCGGAGCTGCGCGCCGCCATCGCCGACGCGCGCACGGGGCGCGCGCCCACAGGCTTCGCCGAGCTGGTGGCGATCACCTGCCATCGCGTGCTGGCGGCCGCCACGGGGCGGGACGCGGCGGTGCTGGGCGGCCTGCGCGCGGCGGGCGCGGCCACGGTGCTGGCGCTCGGCGGCTCGCTCCTCTGGCTGGCCCGGCGCCGGAGGCAGACGGCATGAGGCTGTTCCCCGTGGCCGCCTCGACCAACGCCCAGGCGGTGGACCTGATCTTCTGGGGACTGTTCGCGCTGTCGGCCGTGATCGGTCTGACGGTGATCGCGCTGATCTGGGTGTTCGGCATCCGTTTCCGCCGCGGCTCGGCGGCCAACCGGGCGCCCCTGGCCGCCGCCGTGGGCCGCGAGTTCGAGATCGGCTGGACGGCGGGCGCCCTGTTCCTGGCGCTGTTCATCTTCTGGTGGGCCGCCAGCTCGCAGCTGAGGACGCTCGTGCCGCCGGCCAACGCGCTGGAGGTGCACGTGGTCGGCCGGCAGTGGATGTGGAAGGTGCAGCATGCCGGCGGCGCGCGCGAGATCAACGCCCTGCACGCGCCGCTCGGCCGCCCCGTGCGGCTGATCATGACCAGCCAGGACACGATCCACGACTTCTACGTGCCCGCCTTCCGCATGAAGTCGGACGTGCTGCCCGGCCGCTGGACGCAAACCTGGTTCGAGGCCACCAAGCTTGGGACCTTCCCCATCGAGTGCGCCGAATACTGCGGCGCCGACCACTCCACCATGGGCGGCACGGTGACGGTGATGACGCCCGAAGCCTTCGCGCGCTGGCAGGCGGTGCAGCCGCTGGCGGGCTCGGACGTGGCGCGGGGCCAAGCGCACTACGCCCGGCTGGGCTGCGGCGGCTGCCACGGCGCCGGCGGGCGCGGGCCGCGCGGGCCCAGCCTCTACGGCCTGTACGGCTCGCGCGTGTCCCTGGCCGACGGCCGCACGGTGGTGGCGGACGACGCCTGGCTGGCGGAGGTGCTGGTCCATCCGGAGCGCAACGTGGTGGCCGGGTGGCCCGCCGCCATGCCCTCCTACGCCGACGCGCTCGACCCCGAGGGGGTGATCGACGTGGTCGCCTACCTGAAGACGCTTCGGCCCGGCCTCGGGCCCGCCGTCGCCGGACGCTCCTCATGACCGACGCCGCCCTGCCTGCTCCCGAGAGCGCCGCCGGCCGCCGCGAGGACTCCGCCGCGCCGGCCATGGACGACAAGCCCCAGCAGGGCAGCTTCTGGACGGACGGCTGGACCGCGCGCTCCTGGCTGACCACCGTCGACCACAAGCGGATCGCGGTGCTCTACGCGGTGACGATCACCGTCTTCTTCTTCGTCGGCGGCGCGGCGGCCGCGGTCATCCGCGCCCACCTGATCGAGCCGCGCGGCGCCCTGGTCGGCCACGACACCTACAACAAGCTGTTCACGCTGCATGGCGTGGTGATGATCTGGTTCTTCCTGGTGCCGTCGATCCCGACCACGCTCGGCAACTTCCTGCTGCCGCTGATGATCGGGGCGCGCGACGTCGCCTTCCCCAAGCTGAACCTGGCGTCCTGGTACATCAACATCGCCGGCGCGGCGCTGACGGTGGCGGCGCTGGTGGCCGGCGGGGTGGACACGGGCTGGACCTTCTACGCGCCCTACAGCTCGGTGTACTCGAACTCGGCGGTGCTGCTGGCGGCGCTGGGCGTGTTCACGGTGGGGTTCTCGTCCATCGCCACGGGCGTGAACTTCATCGCCACCGTGCACCTGCTGCGCGCGCCGGGCATGACCTGGTTCCGGCTGCCCATGTTCGTGTGGGCCATCTACGCCACCAGCCTGGTGATGGTGCTGGCGACGCCCGTGCTGGCCACCAGCCTGCTCTTGATCGTGGCGGAGCGCGCGTTCCACCTGCCGATCTTCGACGCGCGCTTCGGCGGCGACCCGCTGCTGTTCCAGCACCTGTTCTGGTTCTACAGCCACCCGGCCGTCTACATCATGGTGCTGCCGGCCATGGGCGTGGTCAGCGAGATCATCACCGCGGGCGCGCGGCGCCAGCTCTTCGGCTACGCCTTCATGGTCTACGCGGTGCTGGCCATCGCGGCGGTGGGCTTCCTGGTGTGGGGCCACCACATGTTCGTCTCGGGCCAGAGCCCGTTCGCCAGCCTCGTGTTCTCGTTCCTGAGCTTCGTGGTGGCGGTGCCGAGCGCCATCAAGGTGTTCAACTGGACGGCCACGCTCTACCGCGGCCAGATCAGCTTCGAGGCGCCCATGCTCTACGCGATGGGGTTCCTGGGTCTGTTC
The DNA here is from genome assembly GCA_964244065.1 of uncultured Caulobacteraceae bacterium. Classification (GTDB taxonomy): domain Bacteria; phylum Pseudomonadota; class Alphaproteobacteria; order Caulobacterales; family Caulobacteraceae; genus JASLDZ01. The sequence goes on from CAXTHH010000001.1 coordinate 743,674, forward strand.
ACCATCGGCGGGCTGACGGGGCTGATGCTGGCCTCCATCCCGCTCGACGTGCACGTGACGGACACCTACTTCGTCACGGCGCACTTCCACTACATCATGGTGGGCGGTTCGGTGTCGGCCTTCTTCGGCGGGCTTCACTTCTGGTGGCCCAAGATCACCGGGCGCATGTATCCGGAGGGGATCGCGCGGTTCACCGCCATCACCCTGTTCTTCGGGTTCAACTTCACCTTCTTCCCGCAGTTCGTGATGGGCTACCTCGGCATGCCGCGCCGGTACGCGAGCTACCTGCCCGAGTTCCAGCCCTGGCACGTGATGAGCACCACGGGCGCGGCGGTGCTGGCGGTCGCCTACCTCCTGCCGCTCGGCTACTTCGCCTGGTCGCTGCGCTTCGGGAAGCCGGCCGGCGACGATCCCTGGCGGGCGACGGGGCTGGAGTGGCGCACCGCCTCGCCCCCGCCCACCCACAACTTCGACCAGATCCCAACCGTTCGGGAGGCGCCGTACGACTACCATGCGGACCACGAGGGGCCCGAGCACGGCGCCCAGCCGCGCTCGCGCCAGGGCGGCTGAGCGGTGGCCGACGCCGCGCCCCTGCACGAGCCTTTCGAGACCCGCGCCCGCCAGCGCGAGGCGACGGTGTTCGGCCTGTGGTGCTTCCTGGCCAGCGAGGTGCTGCTCTTCGCCGGGCTGTTCCTGGTCTACGCCGTGCACCGCTGGCGCGACGGGCCCGCCTTCTCCGTCGCCGCCCAGCACACCAACGCGCTGCTGGGCACGGTCAACACGCTCCTGCTGCTGACCTCCTCCGCCGCCATCGCCGTCGCCGGCCGGGCGCTGGAGGCGGGGCGCGTGCGCACCGCCGTGGCCGGCGTCTGGACCACGCTGGCGCTCGGCGTCGGCTTCCTGGTCGTGAAGGCGATCGAGTACCGCCTCGACGTCGAGGAGCACCTGTGGCCCGCGCCGGACTTCGCCCTCCCAGAGCCGGCCGCCCGCGTCTTCTACAGCCTGTACTGGACCTCCACCGGCCTGCACGCCCTGCACGTCACCGTCGGCCTGACCCTGATCGCGCGCCTGGCCTGGATGGCGCACCGGGGCGTCCTGGCCCGCCGGCCGGACTCGATGGAGGCCACCAGCCTCTACTGGCACCTCGTCGACGCGATCTGGGTGGGGCTCTACCCCTGCCTGTACCTGGTGGGCCGGTGAGCGCCGCCCGCGGGAGCGTGTGGCGCGCGCCGCTGGCGGTCTGGGCGGCGCTGGTGGCGCTCCTGGGCCTGAGCGTCGCGGCCGCCTACGCGCCGCTCGGCCCGTTCAAGACGTCCACCAGCCTGGCCGTCGCCGGGGTGAAGGCAGTGCTGATCGGCCTCGTGTTCATGCGGCTCAACCGATCGAGCAACCTCGTCAGGCTGGCGGCGTTGGCCGGGCTCGTCTGGGCGAGCTTCCTGTTCCTGCTCGCCGGAGCCGACTATCTGGCGAGGTCATGAGCGACGGCGAGGTCCTGGACTGCGTGATCGTCGGCGGCGGCCCCGCCGGCCTGACCGCGGCCGTGTACCTCGCCCGTGCGCGTCGCAGCCTGCGCGTGGTGGACGGCGGCGACAGCCGCGCCCGCTGGATCCCGACCAGCCACAACATCCCCGGCTTTCCGGAGGGCGTCACCGGCGAGGCGCTCCTGGCCAAGCTACGCGCCGGCGCGGCCAGGTACGGCGCGCCGGTGCTGCAGGCGCGGGCCACCGACCTTCAGCGCGAGGGCGACCTGTTCCGGCTGGACACGGAGGCCGGCCCCGTCCGCGCCCGCCGCGCCATCCTGGCCTGCGGCGTCGAGGACAAGGAGCCCGAGCAGCCGGACGAGACCGGCCTGTTCGACGCGGTGAAGCGCGGCCTGATCCGCATCTGCCCCATCTGCGACGGCTACGAGAGCTCCGGCCTGAACCTCGGCGTGATCGGCTCCTGCGACCACGCGGCGGCGGAGGCCCTGTTCCTGCGCACCTACACCGACAGGATCACCGTGATCGTGCCGGAGAGCCTGGGCCACGTCTCGGACACGCGTCGGCGCGACCTGCAGGAGGCCGGCATCGCGCTCGTGGAGGCGCAGGACGAGGCGCTGCGCGTCCACGGCTCCGACGTGGGCTGCATGACGGTGGGCGGGCAGGAACACCGGTTCGACGTGGTCTACGCCGCCCTGGGCTCCAAGCCGAACAACCGGCTGGCGGTGAGCGCCGGGGCGCAGCTGGGCGAGGACGGACGGCTGGTCGTCTCCGACCACGGCGAGACCTCCGTCTCGGGGTTGTACGCCGCCGGCGACCTGGTGCGCGGGCTCAACCAGGTGGCCGTGGCCGTCGGCGAGGCGGCGCGCGCCGCGGTGGCCGTGCACAACAGCCTGCCCCGCAACTTCGCCTGAGTCCTCGGCCCGTCGAGCTGGGCGATCTTCGCCCATCCCTCCTTCGCGGGGGAGGAGCGGAGGAAACGGCTTGAGCGGCGCTTGCCAATGCCGCCCGGCTCCGGCCAAGTCCGCCGCGATGTCGCGCTACTTCACCCTCTTCATCCTCGCCGGCATGGCGCTCGGCCTGGCCCTCGGGGCGGGGATCAATGCGTTCGCCTCGCCGGCGGACGCCAAGGCGGCGGCGGGGGGCCTGGGGCTGGTCACCACCGTCTTCCTGCGCCTGATCAAGATGATCATCGCGCCCCTGGTGCTCGCCACCCTGGTGAGCGGCATCGCGCACATGGGCACGGGCTCGGCGGTGGGCCGGATCGGCGCGCGCACCATCGGCTGGTTCGTCGTGGCGGGAATCGCCTCGCTGGTGATCGGCATGGTCGTGGCGGAGATCGTGCAGCCGGGCGCGGGCCTGAACCTGGCCTCCACCGTTCCCAAGGACGGGCCGGGCGCGCCAGGCGTGGCGACCTCGCTGTCGCTGCAGGTCTTCCTGGAGCACGTGTTCCCGGCCTCGGCCATCGACGCCATGGCCAAGAACGAGATCCTGCAGATCGTGGTCTTCGCCACCTTCCTGGGCGTCGGCACCGCCGCGGTGGGCGAGGCGGGCAAGCCTATCCTGGTGTTCTTCGAGAGCCTGGCGACGGTCATGCTGAAGGTGACCAACTACGTGATGCTGGTCGCGCCGCTGGCCGTGTTCGCCGCCATCGCCGCCGCGGTCTCGACGCAGGGGCTGGACGTGCTGAAGACCTACGCCAAGTTCGTGGTGGGCTTCTTCTTCGCCCTGGCCGTGCTCTGGGCCGTGCTTCTGGCGGCGGGGGGCGCGGTGGTGGGCTTCGGCCGGATCCGCGACCTGTTCGGCCGGCTGCGCCCGCCGATCCTGCTGGCCTTCTCCACCGCCACGTCGGAGGCCGCCTATCCCCGCACGCTGGAGGAGCTCGAGCGGTTCGGCGTGTCCAAGCGGCTGGCCAGCTTCGTCCTGCCGCTGGGGTACTCGTTCAACCTCGACGGCTCGATGATGTACTGCACCTTCGCCAGCCTGTTCATCGCCCAGGTGTACGGCGTGCACCTGGACCTGTCGCAGCGCCTGCTGATGCTGCTGCTGTTCCTGGTCACGTCCAAGGGGATCGCCGGCGTGCCCCGCGCCTCGCTGGTCGTGATCGCGGCCACCCTGCCCTACTTCAACATTCCGGAGGCGGGCCTGCTGCTGGTGCTAGGCGTCGACCACTTCCTCGACATGGGGCGCAGCGCCACCAACGTGCTGGGCAACTCGGTCGCCGCCGCCGCCGTGTCGAAGTGGGAGGGCGAGCTGACCGGCCCGCGCCCCGACGCCGTTCCGGCCACGCCGTGAGGCTCGCGACATGAAGATCGCCACCTGGAACGTGAACTCGGTCAACGCGCGGCTGCAGACCGTGCTCGACTGGTTCAAGGAGGCCGACCCCGACGTGGCCTGCCTGCAGGAGATCAAGTGCGTGGACGAGAAGTTCCCGTACCTCGACTTCGAGGCCCTGGGCTACAACGCCGCCGTCCTCGGCCAGAAGAGCTACAACGGCGTGGCGATCCTCTCCAAGCACCCGCTGGAGGACGTGCGCCGGGGCCTGCAGGGCGACGACGCCGACGAGCAGGCCCGCTACATCGAGGCGGTGGTCGCGGCGCCCCGCCCGGTGCGCGTGGCCAGCATCTACCTGCCGAACGGCAATCCGGTCGACACGGACAAGTTTCCCTACAAGCTGGCCTGGATGGAGCGCCTGCGCCGCCATGCCGCCGAGCTCCTGGAGCTGGAGGAGCCGCTGGCCCTGGTCGGCGACTACAACTGCATCCCCACCCCGGCCGACTGCTCAGACCCGGCCATGTGGACGGGCGACGCCCTGTACCGGCCGGAGACGCGCAACGCATTCCGCGCACTCAAGAACCTCGGGCTGGTGGAGGCCAACCTGGCGGCGGGCGCCGACCCGCACGGCTTCACCTTCTGGGACTACCAGGCCGGCGCCTGGCAGCGGAACATCGGCATCCGCATCGATTTCGCCCTGCTCTCGCCGCAGGCCGCCGACCTCCTGGAGAGCTGCCGCATCGACAAGCACATGCGCGCGAAGGAGAAGCCCTCCGACCACGTGCCCGTCGTGGTGCAACTGGCGGCCTAGAGTCTGTACTCAACCGGGGTTGAGGCTGCGGCCGAAGCCTGATTCATCG
>CAXTHH010000002.1:0-644832 GCA_964244065.1 uncultured Caulobacteraceae bacterium
GATGAATCAGGCTTCGGCCGCAGCCTCAACCCCGGTTGAGTACAGACTCTAGGCGGCGCGAACCGCCTTCACGATCTTGTCCGCCGCGTCGGCCAGGTCGTTGGCGGCGACGACGTTCAGGCCGCTGTCGGCGAGGATGGCCTTGCCCTTCTCCACGTTGGTGCCCTCCAGGCGCACCACCAGCGGCACCTGCAGGCCCACCTCCTTCACCGCGGCGATCACGCCCTCCGCGATGATGTCGCAGCGCATGATGCCGCCGAAGATGTTGACCAGGATGCCCTTCACATTCGGGTCGGCGGTGATGATCTTGAAGGCGGCCGTCACCTTCTCCTTGCTGGCGCCGCCGCCCACGTCGAGGAAGTTGGCGGGCTCGGCGCCGTAGAGCTTGATGATGTCCATGGTGGCCATGGCCAGGCCCGCGCCGTTGACCATGCAGCCGATCTCGCCCTCCAGCGCGATGTAGGCGAGGCCGTACTTGCTGGCCTCGATCTCCTTCTCGTCCTCCTCGGTGACGTCGCGCAGCTCCAGGATCTCCGGGTGGCGATAGAGCGCGTTGCCGTCGAAGCTGACCTTGGCGTCGAGCACGCGCAGGTGGCCGCCGTCCGGTTCGTCGGTGACGATCAGGGGGTTCACCTCCAGCATCGCCATGTCGGTCTCGACGAACGCCGTGTAGAGCTGGCCGAGGAGCTTGGCGCCTTCCTTGGCCAGGCCGCCGTCGAGGCCCAGCGCCTTGGCCATGGCGCGGCCGTGGTGCGGCTGCACGCCCGTGGCCGGGTCGATCTGGATGGTGACGATCTTCTCGGGCGTGGCGTGGGCCACGTCCTCGATGTCCATGCCGCCCTCGGTGGAGGCGACCAGGGCCACGCGGCTCGTCTCGCGATCCACCAGCAGCGAGACGTAGAGCTCGCGGGCGATGTCCGACGCCTCCTCGATGTAGAGGCGGTTCACCTGCTTGCCCTTGGGGCCGGTCTGGTGCGTGACGAGCACGCGGCCGAGCATCTCCTGGGCGTGGGTGAACACCTCGTCGGCGCTCTTGGCCAGGCGCACGCCGCCCTTGGCTTCCGGGCCCAGCCCCTCGAACTTGCCCTTGCCGCGGCCGCCGGCGTGGATCTGGCTCTTCACCACGAACAGGGGCGAGCCCAGGGTCTCGGCCGCGCGGCGCGCGTCCTCCGCCGTGGTCACCGCCTCGCCGCGCGAGACGGGGACGCCGAAGGTCTTGAGGACGGCCTTGGCCTGGTGCTCGTGGATGTTCATGGGCTGCGAGAGGTCCGGGGCGGGGGCGGAGGGTCGCGCCTTCTACCGGCCCCGGCCCGCCCCCCGCAACCGCGCGCCTCAGCCGAAGAACAGGGCGAACATCAACCGGCCGGGCAGGAAGGTGAGCAGCCCCGCGATCAGGAGGCCGCCGACGAACACGCTGGTCATCATGCGCGCGTGCCGGCGCACCTGCTTCCTGCGGACGAAGGCGATGGCCAGCGGCACGGCCAGGGTGGTCCAGCCGCTGAGGAAGTGGATGAAGCTCAGGCCGCCGGTGGAGGTGTGGATCCAGAAGGAGCTGACCGCCGTCACCAGCATGCAGGCGCTCCAGGCGTAGCCCAGCGTGCGGTGCGCCTGCGTGCCCTTCACGCCGATCATCAGCGCCGTGCCGACGCCCAGCGCGGCGAAGGCGCAGGTCATGTGCAGGATGATGATCGGGTGCTCGCGCCAGACCCGTGCCAGGAGCTCCAGCCGGGGCGCGTGGACGTGCAGGTGCGTCAGCCGGTCGGCCCAGTAGGCGCGGCCGCGGGGCCCGGCCGCCAGGGCGATCAGCGTCACGGGCACGACGACGGCGGTGAAGGCCAGGCTGGCCCGGTTCAGCCGGGAGAGGGCGACGCGCGGGACGGGGTTGGTGGGGAGGGCGGCTTGCGACATGAAGGGCGTCTCCTGGGGCGGGCTCCGGCCGGCCCTGGCGATGGAGCGAGCTAAGCCCGGTGACCCAGCGCCCGCACGCCGCATTGCGCGACCCGCCGCCCGCCGTTCGCGGACGGACGGGGATCGCCGTTCACGCTTCGCGGACGGAGGTCGCGCGGCGGGCGGCGCGGGGCGCGCTGCTGGCCCTGGCGGCGGCGGGCCTGCTGGCCGTCAGCGGGGCCTTCGGCTCAGGCGGGATCTCCGCGCCCGTGCGCGTGGTCTACTGGCTGGTCGTGATGGCCGGGGGCTGGCTGGCCGGGGCGGGCGTCTCCGAACTGTTCGTGCAGCGCGGCTGGATGGACGGCCCGTTCTGGCGCGTCGCGGCCCTGCTCACCCTGGCGGTCAGCGCCCCGGTGCTGCTGATCGTGTGGACGGTGTCGGAGGCGCTGTTCGCCGGGCGCACGCCCCGCGTGCAGGCGCTGCCGAACTACCTGCCGGCCGTGGTGATCATCTCCGCCGTGCTCACCCTGCTCAACCTGCTGCTCGGGCGGCCCGCCGTGGTGACGCACGCGGCCGAGGCCGGGCCGCGTGAAGGCGCGCCGCCCACGCCCGCGCCCGTCCGCTTCCTGGAGCGCCTGCCGCCGAAGCTGCGCGGGGCGGAGCTGCACGCCGTCGAGGCGGAGGACCACTACCTGCGCCTGCACACCAGCCGCGGGTCGGACCTGATCCTGCTCCGCCTCGCCGACGCCCTGGCCGAGCTCGACGGGATCGAGGGCGCGCAGACGCACCGCTCCTGGTGGGTGGCCCGCGACGCGGTGGCGGAGGTGCGCCGGGGCGACGGCCGCGCGACCCTGGTGCTGAAGGACGGGGTGCAGGCGCCCGTCAGCCGCACCTATGCGCCGGCCCTGCGCGAGGGCGGCTGGTTCTAGGCGGCTGGCCTCGCGCAGCCCGCGCGATTATCCTGCCGCCATGGCCGTCCGTCGCATCCTGAACGTCGCCGTCCCGGAAGACGCGCGCGTGCTGAAGCAAGTCTCCGCCCCCGTCGGCGCCGTCACCGAGGAGGTGCGCGCGCTCGCCGCCGACATGCTGGAGACCATGTACGCCGCCCCCGGCATCGGCCTGGCGGCGGTGCAGGTCGGCGAGCTGCGGCGGATCGTGACCATGGACCTGCACCGCGAGGACGAGCCGCCCGCGCCCAAGGTGTTCATCGACCCCGAGATCACCTGGGCCTCGGAGGAGACCAAGCCGTGGGAGGAGGGCTGCCTCTCCATCCCCGAGATCTACGACGAGGTGGAGCGCCCCGCCCGCGTCCGCGTGGCGTACACCACGCTGGGGGGCGAGCGGGTGGAGGAGGAGGCCGAGGACCTCTACGCCGTCTGCATCCAGCACGAGATCGACCACCTGAACGGCGTGCTGTTCACCGACCACCTGAGCCGCCTGCGTCGGGACCGCGCGCTCGCCAAGGCGAGGAAGAACCTGCGCAACGCCGCCTAGCGCGCGCCGTACCGCATCCGACCGAGGCGGGCGGCGACGTCCAGCGCGGTCGCGCCCGGGCTCGGCAGCTTCGCCTTCCAGGTCTCGAACCGCATCACCCGGGCGATCTGCGCGTCCAGGTGCGCGGCCGCCGCCTCCTGGCCGGAGGACATGCGGCGGAGCGCGGTGGAGACCAGCACGCCCGCCAGGATGGCGCGCTTGCTGTAGTGGTTCTCGTCGGTGGCGGCGTCGCCCGCCCAGCGCCACAGCCGGTCGGCCGTGGCCCAGGCCAGCCGGCCCGCCAGCGGCGCGTGGTGCGGCAGCGCCAGCCAGGCGGACGCCTTCTTCTCGGCCTCGAGGTCGACGGCGGCCGCCTCCACCCGCGCCCCGACGGCGAGCCGGATGCGCTCGCGCACCTTCAGCGTGGCCGGATCGACGGCGGCCAGCTCGGCGAGCGCCGCGTCGTCGTGCCGGCGCCACAGCAGGGCGGCGAGGTCTCGCGCGCCGCCGGGCAGCAGCAGGGTCGCCACGGCGGGCTCGAGCCCCGCCTCCCGCCGCGCCGCCTCGAACAGGCGCGCGCCCCAGCCCAGCTGAGGCGCGAGGCGCACCGCGGCGTCCAGCACCCGCGCCTCGGCCGCCGCCGCCCAATCCTGCTCGTGCGCCTCGCTCATGGGGCGGTAGATAGGTGCGCGCGGGCCCCGTGGACAGCGCCGTCACGTTGGGGTAGGACGCCGCTCCCCAGCCCGACGGGACCTGTCCCGCCGGGTTGCTTCCCATTCACCATCCCGCTCAGGCTCTCGGAGGCCGCGGGAGGCCTCAGAGCAGGAGGGCCTGGCCCTGGTCCAGATCTTCGTCCGCGACAACAACGTCGACCAAGCGCTCAAGGCGCTGAAGAAGAAGATGCAGCGCGAAGGCACCTTCCGCGAAATGAAGCGGCACGTGCACTACGAAAAGCCGTCGGAGAAGCGCGCGCGCCAGAAGGCGGAGGCCGTGCGCCGCGCCCGCAAGCTGGCCCGCAAGCGCGCCCAGCGCGAAGGCCTGCTGCCCGCGCCGAAGCCTAAGCCGCCCCGCGCCCGGTAGGCCCGCCCTCCCCTCCTCCGTCGCCCTCGGGCTCGACCCGAGGGCCGAGCCCTCCGCGGGCGAGCGGCGTCCCTCGGCGCACGACCGGCGCCCGGCCCTCGGATCAAGTCCGAGGGGGACGACCCGGATCAAGTCCGAGGGCGACGGACCTGGGAGGGGCGTGCTTGCCGCTCCTCGTCAACAGCCGTAAGCCGGACGCCCGATGTGGTCCGTCCTCGCCAACCCCGCGCGCTTTATGGCGATCAGCCGGCCGCTGGCGCCCGCGCTGGGCGTGCTGGCGGCCGGGCTCGCGGCGATCGGCCTGTGGTCGGGCCTGCATGCGCCCCCCGACTACCAGCAGCACGAGACGGTGCGGATCATGTTCGTGCACGTGCCCGCCGCCTTCGCGGGCATGGGGGCCTTCCTCGCCCTGGGCGTGTCGAGCTTCTTCGGCCTGGTGTTCCGCCACGCCCTGGCCGACGCCGCCGCCAAGGCCGCCGCCCCGCTGGGCGCCGCCTTCACCTTCCTGGGCCTGGTCACGGGCTCCCTGTGGGGCCGGCCCGAGTGGGGCGCCTGGTGGGTGTGGGACGCGCGGCTGACCTCGTTCCTGATCCTGTTTCTGATCTACCTGGCCTACATGGCGCTGCACTCGGCGTTCGAGGACGAGGCGGTGGGCGCGCGCATGGCCGCCATCCTGGGGCTGGTCGGCCTGGTGATGCTGCCGGTGATCCACTTCTCGGTGGTGTGGTGGAACAGCCTGCACCAGGGCTCCACCGTGCTGGCCGGCGGCGGCAAGCTGGCCCCCGCCTATCGCCTGCCGTTCTGGGGCATGGCCTTCGCCTACCTGAGCCTGTTCGGCGCCCTGTGGCTGGTGCGCATCCGGGCCGAGGTGTGGCGCCGCCGGTCCCTGGCGGCGGAGGCGCGCGCGTGATCGACCCCGCGGCGATCGACATGGGCCGCTACGGCGGCTTCGTCTGGCCGGCCTACGGCATCAGCGCCCTGGTGCTGCTGGGGCTCGTCGTCGACACCCTGGTCCGCGCCGCCCGCTGGCGGCGTCGCGCCGAGCGGGCCGAGGCGGCGCGGCGGGAGGGGCGCGAGCGGGCGTGAGGCGCTGGATCGTCTGGGCGCCGCTGCTGGTGCTGGCGGCGCTGGCCGTGCTGTTCGTGGGCTACGGCCTGCGCCGCGACCCGCGCGTCGTGCCCGACGCGCTGGTGGGCCGCGCCGCGCCGGTGCGCCCGCTGCCGCCGCTGGACGGCGGGCTGGCCCGGCCGCCGGGCGAGCCCGGCCGCGTGGTGTGGGTGAACTTCTTCGCCTCCTGGTGCGTGCCCTGCGCCACCGAGGCCCCGGCCCTGCAGGCGCTGGCGTCCCAGGGCGTGCCCATCGTGGGCGTGGCCTACAAGGACGACCCGGTGGCCACGCGCCGCTTCCTGCAGCGTCGCGGCGACCCCTTCACCACGGTGCTGGTGGACCGCGACGGGGCGGCCGGGATCGACTGGGGCGTCTCCGGCGTGCCCGAGACCTTCGTGCTGGGGCCGGGCGGGCGGGTCCTGGCCAAGCACTCCGGCCCGCTGGAGCCCGCCGACGCCGACCGCCTGCTGCAGGCCGCGGCCGCCGCGCGTTAACCTCCGTGCGAACCTGCGCTAGGATGGGCGCGTTTCGCGCAGCGGAGGTCCGCGACCCATGGCCGACCTGAAGATCGCCGTTTCGCCCCCGGCGCTGATCCCGGGCGCGCGCACCGCCTCGCCCCGCACGGAGGCGGTGCGCGCGGCCCAGCGCGCCTTCTTCGACACCGCGCTCGCGGGCGAGCCGGCCGCCGCGCCCGCAGGGCCCGCCCGCGTGGAGGCGACCTCGCCGCGGCCCGCGCCCGAGGTGCGCGCGGCGATCGACCCCGCCGCGCCGCCGCCCGCCCGCCCGCTGCGCCCCGGATCGCTGCTCGACATCAAGGTCTGACGCGCCGCCGCCCCAGGCGCCGTTCCATAGCCTCGCCGCCCGCGACGGCGCCCCGTTGCGGCGAGCCGGCGCCGGGCGCACATGGGCGGCCATGACCGCCGTCTCCCCCGCCGCCCTCGCCCCGGCGACCCGCTCCGCGCCGGCCGGGTCGATCCCCGCTCGGCCGATGGCCGCGCCGCGCCAGTTCGAGGGCGGGGTCAACTGGACCGGCCTTTGGACGCTCTACGGCAAGGAGGTGCGCCGCTTCTGGAAGGTGGGCATGCAGACGGTGGCCGCGCCCGTGGTCACCACCCTGCTCTACATGATGGTGTTCGTGGTCGCGATGGGCGGCCGGCGCGTGGTGGAGGGGGTGAGCTTCGCCCAGTTCGTCGGCCCGGGCCTGATCATGATGGCGGTGATGAACAACGCCTTCGCCAACGCCAGCTCGTCTCTGATCCAGGCCAAGATCATGGGTACAGCGCCCGACTTCCTGACCCCGCCCCTGTCGCCGCTGGAGCTGTGCGCCGCCTTCACCCTGGGGGCGGTGACGCGCGGGCTGATGGTGGGCCTGGTGACGGCGGCGGCGGTGTGGCCCTTCTCGCACTTCGGCGTCGCCCAGCTGGGTCTGGTGCTGGTCTTCGCCCTGATGGCCGCGGCGCTGATGGGGCTGGTGGGCGTGCTCACCGGCCTGTGGAGCGAGAAGTTCGACCACCTGGCGGCGGTGACCAACTTCGTGGTCATGCCCATGACCTTCCTGTCGGGCACCTTCTACAGCGTCACCGTGCTGCCCGAGCCGTTCCGCACGGCCAGCCACTTCAACCCCTTCTTCTACCTGATCGACGGCTTCCGCGCGGGCTTCACCGGCCACGCCGACGGCAGCCTCGCGGTGGGCGCGCTGTACACGGGCGGGCTCACGGTGGCGCTGGCGGTGCTGACCTACGCCCTGTTCCGCTCGGGCTGGCGGCTGAAGAGCTAGGGTCTATACCTGATCAGCTCGCCGCAGCCGGCGCGCCGATCCGACAAGCCAGCCGCCGACCGTCTCGCCGGACCCGTCATCGCCGCCAGCCTGGACCTGCTGGGTGCAGGGGCGGCCGCAGCCTAGGCCGCCAGGGGAAGGGTCAGCCGCGACACCATCTCCTTCGGACATATCTGGACGAAGCGCAGGAGGGCTGCGGGCCAGTCCGCCAGCAGGGCCTGCGCCTTGAGGCTGCCCGTCTCCGCCGCGTGCGCCATGACGAGGCCGCGCAGGCGCTCGCCCCACAGGGGGCCGACGGCGGCGGTGACCACGCTCTCCGGGTTCAGCCGGCGGCCGAAGGCGCCGTCCGCGTCGAGCACCCAGGCCATGCCGCCCGTCATGCCCGCGGCGAAGTTCGGGCCGGTGGGGCCGAGGATCACCGCCTCGCCACCCGTCATGTACTCGCAGCCGTTGGCGCCGCAGCCCTCCACCACGGTCACCGCGCCCGAGTTGCGCACCGCGAACCGCTCCCCCGCCACGCCCGCCGCGTAGAGGGCGCCCGAGGTGGCCCCATAGAGGCAGGTGGAGCCGATCAGCGCCTGCGCGCCCGCCTCGTGCAGGTGCGGCGAGGGGCGGATGGCGATCACCGCGCCCGAGAGGCCCTTGGCCACGTAGTCGTTGGCGTCGCCCACCAGCTCGATGCGCAGGCCGCGCGCGCCGAACGCGCCGAGGCTCTGCCCCGCCGAGCCGGACAGGCGCAGGGTCAGCCGCCCGTCCTCCAGCCCCGCCGCGCCGAAGCGGCGGACGATCTCGGACGACGACCGCGTGCCGATGGCCCGCTGCGTGTTCCGCACCGTGTAGGCCAGCTGCATCTTCTCGCGTCGCTCGAACAGCGGCGCCGCGTCGCGCAGCACCTCCTCGTCCAGCGAGGGCGGCACGGCGGTGCGCTCGCGCGGGTAGGGCGGCGGCGGCGCGGTGGGGTCGGCGCGGACCAGGAGCGGGTTCAGGTCGAGGTCGTCCAGGTGCTCGGCCCCGCGGGAGACCTGCTGCAGCAGGTCGGTGCGGCCCACGATCTCCTGCAGCGTGCGGAAGCCCAAGCCGGCCAGGATCTCGCGCACCTCCTCGGCGATGAAGGTGAAGAGGTTCACCACCTTGTCGGGCGAGCCCGAGAACTTCGCCCGCAGCGCCTCGTCCTGCGTGCAGACGCCCACGGGGCAGGTGTTGGAGTGGCACTGGCGCACCATCAGGCAGCCCACCGCGATCAGGGTGGCGGTGCCGATGCCGAACTCCTCCGCCCCCAGCAGGGCGGCGATCACCACGTCGCGCCCGGTGCGCAGGCCGCCGTCGGTGCGCAGCGTCACGCTGTGGCGCAGGTTGTTGAGGGTGAGCACCTGGTGCGCCTCGCTGAGGCCCAGCTCCCACGGCGCCCCGGCGTACTTGATCGAGCTCTGCGGCGAGGCGCCCGTGCCGCCCACGTGGCCGCTGATGAGGATGGTGTCGGCCTTGGCCTTGGCCACGCCCGCGGCCACCGCGCCGATGCCCGAGCGGGCCACCAGCTTCACCGTGACCTTGGCGACCGGGTTGATCTGTTTCAGGTCGTAGATGAGCTGGGCCAGGTCCTCGATCGAGTAGATGTCGTGGTGCGGCGGCGGGCTGATGAGCATCACGCCGGGCGTGGCGTGGCGCAGGCGGGCGATCAGGCCGGTGACCTTGAAGCCCGGCAGCTGCCCGCCCTCGCCGGGCTTGGCGCCCTGGGCCACCTTGATCTCGATCTCTCTGGCCTGGTTCAGGTACTCGGCGGTGACGCCGAAGCGGCCGCTGGCGATCTGCTTCACCGCGCTGTTCGCGTTGTCGCCGTTCGGCAGCGGCGCGTAGCGCTCCGGAACCTCGCCGCCCTCGCCGGAGACCGAGCGGGCGCCGATCCGGTTCATGGCCACATTCAGCACGCCGTGCGCCTCCGGGCTCAGCGCCCCCAGGCTCATGCCGGGGGTGAGGAACCGCTGGCGGATGGCGTTGACGCTTTCGACCTCGCCGAGCGCTATCGCGCCGCGGTCGGGCTTGATCTCCAGGAGGTCGCGAAGCGCGATGGGGCGTTCCGGCCGCATCATGTCGCTGAAGGCCTTGTAGGCGGTGTAGTCGCCGCGGTCACAGGCGCTCTGCAGCGTGTGGATGGCCGTGGCCTCGAAGGCGTGCGCCTCGCCCGTGCGCCGCTGGCGGTAGAGGCCGCCCACCGGCAGGGGCGCCGCGGCGCCGTCCCACGCGCGGGCGTGCAGGGCGGCGATCTCGCTCTCGATGCCGCCCAGGCCGATGCCGCTGATGCGGCTCGTCATGCCCGGGAACAGCTCGGCCACCAGGGCGCGGGAGAGGCCCACCGCCTCGAAGTTGTAGCCGCCGCGGTAGGCGCTGATCACGCTGACGCCGATCTTGGACAGGATCTTGAGGAGCCCCGCCTCCACCGCCTTCTTGTGGTTCAGGCACACGTCCCGCAGCGACAGGCCGCCGCAGAGGCCGCGCTCCTGCCGGTCCTGGAAGCTTTCCTGCGCCAGGTGCGCGTTCACCGCCGTGGCGCCCACGCCCACCAGCACGGCGTAGGCGTGCACGTCGAGGCAGTCGCTCGCGCGGACGATCAGCGACACGTACGAGCGCAGCCCCTTGGCCACGAGGAAGCTGTGCACCGCCCCGGTCGCCAGGATCGACGGGATGGCGATCCGGTCCGGCCCGGACGCCTCGTCGGTGATCACGATCTGCGAGCGGCCGCTGAGCGCCGCGTCCTCCGCCTCCGCCCGGATGCGGTCCAGCGCTGCGCGCAGGGCCGTGCCCGGCGGATCGCCCGGGCCGGGCCGGGCGAAGGTGGCGTCCAGCACCGCCACGTTCGCCGCGCCGATGAAGCCGACCACGCGCGCGTACATGCCGCTGGTGAGCACCGGGCTCTCCAGCACGTAGACGTCGGTCTGCGTGGCGTCCTCGGCCAGGATGTTGCCGAGGTTCTTGAAGCGCGTCTTCAGGCTCATCACGCCCGCCTCGCGCAGCGGGTCGATGGGCGGGTTGGTCACTTGGGCGAAGTTCTGGCGGAAGTAGTGGCTCAGCGGGCGGTGGCGCTCGCTCAGCACCGCCAGCGGCGTGTCGTCGCCCATGGAGCCGATCGCCTCCTTGGCCTCCTCGGCCATGGGCGAGAGGATCAGCTCCAGGTCCTCCAGGCTGATCCCCGCGGCCACCTGCCGGCGGCGCAGCTCCTCCGCGCCGAAGCGGCGGGGCTCGGGGCCCGGGCCGATGCGCTGCTCCAGCGCCACCACGTTGCCGAGCCACTGGGCGTAGGGGTGGGCGGCGGCGAGCTGGTCGATGAGCTCGGTCTCGCCGTAGAGCCGGCCCTCGGCCAAGTCGACCGCGATCATCCGGCCGGCGGTGATGTGGCCCTTCTCGCGGATGCGCCGGTCGTCGACGCCGCTCATCCCGGCCTCGGAGCCGACGATCAGCAGGCCGTCGTCGGTGACGGCGGTGCGCAGCGGGCGCAGGCCGTTGCGGTCCTTGCCCGCCACCACCCAGCGACCGTCGGTGGCGCAGACGGCGGCCGGGCCGTCCCAGGGCTCCATCACCGCGTTGCAGTAGCCGTAGAGCGCCGCGTGCGCCGGCGGCATGTGCGGGCTGGCGGCCTCCGGCATCAGCAGCGCCTTGGCCATGGGCGCCGAGCGGCCCGCGCGCACCAGGATCTCCCACACGTTGTCGAGCGCCTGGCTGTCCGAGCCGCCGGGCTGGATCACCGGCTTCACGTCCTCCGGCCGGTCCCCGAAGGCCGTGGCGGCCATGCGGATCTCGTGGCTCTTCATCCAGTTGGCGTTGCCGCGCAGCGTGTTGATCTCGCCGTTGTGCGCCAGCATGCGGAAGGGCTGGGCCAGCCGCCACTCGGGGAAGGTGTTGGTGCTGTAGCGCTGGTGGAAGATGGCCACCGCCGCCTCGAACCGCGGGTCGCGCAGGTCGGGATAGAAGGCGTCGATGTGCTCGGCCAGGAACATGCCCTTGTAGACGAGCGAGCGCGCCGACAGCGAGCACACGTAGAGGTGCGGCAGCTGCGGCCCCGCCTTCTCGATCCGCTTGCGCACCAGGAACAGCGCCCGTTCCAGGGGCTCGCCGTCCAGCCCCGCGGGCGGGCCGAGCAGGATCTGCTCGATCTCCGGCCGGGTGGCCGCCGCCTTGTCGCCGAGCACGGCGGGGTCGATGGGCGTCTGGCGCCAGCCGTAGATGTAGAAGCCGGCGCGCAGCACCTCGCTCTCCACCAGCGTGCGGCAGGCCTCCTGCGCGGCCAGGTCGGTGCGCGGCAGGAAGATCTGCCCCACGGCGATGGGGCCGGGCCGCAGCTTGTGCCCCGTGCGCGCCACCTGGTCGGCGAAGAAGGCCTGCGGCACGGACACCATCACGCCCGCCCCGTCCCCCGTCTTGCCGTCCGCATCCACGGCGCCCCGGTGCCACACCGCCTTGAGCGAGCGGATCGCCAGCTCCACCACCTCGCGCCGCGGCTTGCCGTCGAGCGCGCAGACGAGGCCCACGCCGCACGCGTCCCGCTCCTCCGCGGGGTCGTAGGCGTGGCCGGCGACGAGGCGGTCGCGCATGGCTTGGTAGGAGAGAGTCATGGCTCATCCTCGACCAGCCGCGCCGCCATCGGCGGCCTGCGCACAGCATCAAGGACGCCGTCCAGCAGCTCGGCCGCCGTGCGCGCGGCGATATGGGCGTTCTCCAGCGCCGCCGCCGCCTCCGTGGGCGACATCACATACTCGTGCGCGACGACGTTACGGGCGCGCACAACCTCGCGCCATTCGTCGGCGGATCCGAGGATCTCCTCTTTCTCCGCTGCATCGAGCAGATCGTGCGTCGACATCGTGACAACCTCGACCGCAGCGAGGTTGAGGGCGGCTCGGAAGAGGCCCTTGCCGCCTTCGACGGCGTTCTCGAAGCGCTTGAGGAAAGCCAGGAGAAACGCGCGTTCCACGCGGGTGAGACCCTCCAGGCGCTCCGATGTGAGCGGGCCAAGTTCGTCCATGTCGGCGAGCCCGACCTGCAGCTCCTCGAGCAGCTTCTCGGCGATGACGACGGCCTGCCTGATGCGCGCCTTCTCGTGAGGCGGGATCATAGCGGCACGCCGTCCGCATAGGCGGCCTCGTCGATCGATCTGGATCGGGCGTCCGGCGTGATGTCCACGATATCGATCTTCTGTTCGCCGAGTCGGCGCTGCAGCAGCAGCCAGAGCCGATCGCTACGCCGCACGCGAAGCCCGCCCCGCCCGATCAGGACGACGTCGGGCTCGGCAGCCTGGATGTGCAAGTCAATGTCGCCCCCGCGCAGGTGGTCATGCACGCGGCTGCCGAACAACCGCACCACCGCTGCCGGACCATAGATCTCGGTGACGGCCTCGCGGATGATCTGGCGCTCCCTGTCCAAGAGCCTCACGCCACGCTCCCTTCCGAATCCGAAGGCCAGCCCACCCGCACCAGCAGGTTGTCCGGCCCGTTCACGGCGAACTCGTACATGCCCCACTCGCGGTGGCGCAGGACGCCTCCGGGGCGGATGATCAGGTCGTCGACGCGGGCGGCGACCTCGTCCACCTGCGGCGTGCGGATGAAGACGCCGAAGGGATTGTTCTCAGGCGCCCGCCAGCCTTCCGACGAGGGCTGCAGGTGCAGCTCGCAGCCCCAGCCGCGCAGGATGCGGTAGCCCTCGTCGCCCCCCTCCTGCGTGAACCCCAGCCGCGCCCAGAACGGCATCGCCCCGTCCAGGTCGTTACAGGGGATGATGGCGAAGGCGCCGACGTGAGGCCCGCTCACCGCCGTCACTCGGCCGCCAAGAGCGCGGGGCGGTCTTGCAGCCAGCGGTCGATCTCCACCGCGGCGTCCATGCCGTCCTTCACCGCCCAGACCACCAGGGAGGCGCCGCGCACGATGTCGCCCGCCGCGAACACGCCTTCCAGCGTGGTGGCGAAGCCGCGGCCGGGCGTGCGCACCGCGCCGTGCGGGGTGACGGCGAGCTCGGGCGCGTCCCAGCCGCCCGGCAGGTTCTCGGCGTCGAAGCCGAGGGCCCCGATCACGAGGTCCGCGTCCAGCCGCTCCACCGCGCCCAGCACCGGCTCGGGCGCGCGGCGGCCGCCCGCGTCGGGGGCGCCGAGCCTCATGCGCTGCAGGGTGACGCCCTGCCCGTCCGCGGCGGCGGGGGCGGCGAGCCAGTCGAACACCACGCCCTCCTCCTCCGCGTGCGCGACCTCGCGCGCGCTGCCCGGCATGTTGGCGCGGTCGCGGCGGTAGGCGCAGGTGACGGAGGCGGCGCCCTGGCGCACGGCGGTCCGCACGCAGTCCATGGCCGTGTCGCCGCCGCCCACCACCACCACGCGCTTGCCCGCCGCATCGAGCTCCGCCGGCGGGGCGCCGTCGCCGAAGCCGGCGCGATTGGAGGCGGTCAGGTAGTCCAGCGCCGCCACGGCCCGGGCGCCGCCCGCCAGCTCGCGCGCCTTATAGACGCCGGTGGCCACGAGCACCGCGTCGTGCCGGGCGCGCAGGTCGTCGAAGGCGAGGTCGCGGCCGACGTCGGTGTTGAGGGCGAAGACGACGCCGCCCTCCTCCAGCCGCCGCACGCGGCGCTCCACCACGACCTTGTCCAGCTTGAAGCCGGGGATCCCGTAGGTGAGCAGGCCGCCCGCCCGGTCGTGCCGGTCGTAGACGGTCACCGCGTACCCCAGCGCCCGCAGCCGGTCGGCGGCCGACAGCCCCGCCGGGCCGGAGCCGACGATCCCCACCGAGAGGCCGAGCTCGCGCGCGGGCCGCAGCGGCTCCACCCAGCCCTCCGCCCAGGCCATGTCGGAGAGGTAGGCCTCCACCGCCCCGATGGTGACGGTGCCGAAGCCCGCTTGCTCGACCACGCAGGCGCCCTCGCACAGCCTGTCCTGCGGGCAGATGCGGCCGCACACCTCGGGCAGGGTGCTGGTGGCCTGGCTGAGCTCGTAGGCCTCGCGCAGCCGCCCCTCGGCGGTCAGGCGCAGCCAGTCCGGGATGTCGTTGCCCAGCGGGCACTTGGACTGGCAGAACGGCACGCCGCACTGGCTGCAGCGCGAGGACTGCGTGCCCGCCTCGGGCGGAGAGAAGCCGGCGTAGATCTCCCCGAAGTCGCGCGCGCGCTCGCCTGCGCCCCGCTTGTGCGGCGTCGCCCGGGGCGTGACGGCGAACTTGAGCAACAGCTCGTCCAAGGTTGAGCGCTCCGACCCGCGAGGCGGGGGTCCACGCGCCTATACGGCAAGGGTCTGCCCCTGGCACGCCGGTCGTCCACCTTCGGGACGAGCTGCGTTCAGCCGGTGATCTCCGGCTTGAAGCCCGCGCCTCCGCCCGAGTCGGATTGTCCACTCGGTGGAGTGTTGGCGTCGTGGGCCGCCACCTGGGCGAACTGGCCGCCCGAGCGGAAGCGCCACAGGTAGGTGGGCAGCACCGCCTCGATCGCCGTGGCCTCCACGCCCAGGTCCGCCAGCCCGGGCAGCGCCGGGTCGGCCACGTTGTCGGCGCGGAGCAGGCGCACCTGGTCGCTGGTGATCGGCGGCGCGAGGGGCAGGAGCTTGGCCTGCAGGTCGCCCAGACCGCCCAGCAGCCCGGCGATGTTGAACGGGATCGGCAGGATCGGCCGCTTGCGCTGGATGTCGTGGAGCATGATCCGCATCAGCTCGCGGAAGGTGTACACGCCCGGCCCGCCCAGCTCGTAGGTGCGGCCGTCGGCGTCGCGGCCAGGCTTCATCGCCTCCGCCACCGCCGCGCCCACGTCGCCGGCGTAGACGGGCTGGAAGCGGGTGTCCGCGCCCACCACGGGCAGCACGGGCGAGATCGCAGCCATGGCCGCGAAGCGGTTGAAGAACTTGTCCTCCGGCCCGAACACGATGGAGGGCCGCAGCACGGTGGCGCTAGGGATGGCCCCGCGCACCCCCGCCTCCCCCTGCGCCTTGGCGCGGGCGTAGGCCGAGGCGCCCTGAGGGTCCGCCCCGATGGCGGAGACCTGGATGAAGCGCGTCACCCCCCGGGCGGCTGCGGCCTGCGCCAACCGGGTCGCGCCCTGGGCCTGCAGCGCCTCGAAAGTCTGGCCGCCGCTCTCGAACAGCACCGCGACGAGGTTCACCACCGCCTCGGCCCCGTGCAGCGCCAGCTCCACGCTCTGCGGGTTCGTCAGGTCGGCCTGGGCGAACTCGATCTGGCCGACCTCGCCCATGACCATCAGCTCGGGGCGGCGACCGGGGCGGCGCGAGGCGACGCGCACGCGCCAGCCGTTGCGCAGCAGGGCGCGGACCACGTACTTGCCCACGAACCCCGAGCCGCCAAAGACGGTGACCAGCCCCTGCATGCGCCTGTAACTCCCGGCCGGCCCGTCGGCTGCGCGGCCTTAGAGGAACCGGCCGCCCCGGGCAACGCGACCCTCCCCCTGGCGCCATCGGTCAGATCACGATCTTTTGTCCTGGCGGGGAGGGCGATACGAGCCACGGTGGCGCGTTCTCACCTGACGCATCCGGCAAGCCGCCGGGCGATCGGTGGAAGAGGGCGTGGTAGATGGACGTCTTATCCGAGCTCGGCCGCGAGTCGCAGACGCTCGAGTACATCCTCGACATGATGGGGCAGCTGGCCGCGATGGCCCGCGGCGTGGGCGAGGATGACCTCTCCCTCATGCTGATGGTCACGGCGAACGCGCGCCGGAAACGCGACGAACGGGTGGCCCGCGCCCGGACGGACGGCGACGCGGGCGACTAGAGCCCCAGCCGACGCGCCCGCCCGGCCACGGTCATGGCCAGCCGCTCGGCCAGGAGGGCGTCGGGCGCCCCGGCGCGCTTGCAGGCGCGGTCGGCGTCCAGGATCTCGGGGTGAAGGGCGTCGAGGTCGGGCAGGCGCCAGCGGGCGAGCTGGCGCAGGAACTCGCGCTCGGCCTTCCAGAACACGCCGGAGCGCTTGGCCGCCTCCGCGGGCGAGAGGCCGCTCGCCTGCAGCACCAGGGCCCGCCGCAGCTTCTGCGCGTGCGAGGACAGGGCGCGGACCGCGGGCACGCCCGCCTCCCCCTCCGCCGCGGCCCGCCGCAGGGCGGTGAAGGCGGGCAGCAGCCTGCCGCCGAAGGCGTCGGCGGCGGCCTCGAACAGCGAGGCCTCGGGCTCCACGCCCAGGAACTCGGTCAGCTCGGCGGGGCCGGCCTGGGCGCCCGAGCCCGGGCCGAGCCACAGGATCAGCCGCTCGATCTCCGCCCGGGCGACGCCGCGCTCCTTGGGCAGGCGGGCGGCGAAGATCTCCATGGCCTCGGCGGTGAGCGACACGCCGTCGGCCTTGAGCGCCTCGCGCGCCATGCGGGCCACGTCGCCGCCCTCGTCCTCGTACACCGCGATGGCGGCGGCGGCGGGCGAGGCCTCGGCCGCCTTGCGCAGGGCCGAGCCGCGGTCGAGCGCCTGCGCCTCGACGATCAAAAAGGCGTCGGGGTTGTAGCCGCCCTCGGCGTGCAGCTTCAGCGCCTCGGCGGCGAGCTTCTCCGCGCCCGCCTTGCCCTCCAGCCGCACGCGCACGAGGCGACGGCCGCCGAGCATGGACAGGGCGGCCAGCTCGTCGGGCAGGCGGGCGGGGTCGCCGTCGAGGTCGGTCTCGGAGAGGTGGGCGGTGTCGAACGGGTCGTCCGGCCGTTCCACGATCCGGCGGGCCAGGGCGTCGGCCCGCTCGCGCACCCCGCCCCGGTCGCGGCCGTGGATCAGGGCGGCGCGGACGCCTGGCGGAGGCTGGCTGAGGAAGCGGTCGACCTCGGGCCGCTTCGCCAGGATCATGGCTCAGCCCGCCTTCGGGTGCGCGGCCAGCCAGCGGGCCACGTCCTGCCGCACGCGGACGGAGGCCTCGCGCGCGGCGCGCTCCACCCCGTCCTGCTGCGCGGCGACGCCGGCGTAGGGCGGGTCGGCGGAGGCGTAGGAGATGCGCACGGGCGTCACGCCCTGCGTCAGGGTGGCGCCCGTGCCCGCGTCCAGCAGCGTCCAGCGCACCGTCAGCGCGATCTCGTAGCGGCTGGCCACGTTGTTGATACGCACCCCCAGCGGGAAGCGGTTCTCGCTCACGTCGAGCGACAGGCGGTAGAGGGGGGCCGCGCCCCGGTCGCGCCCGAACTCGTCGTCGAGCTGCTGGCGCAGGAAGTAGCCGGTGCGCGAGTGATCGGCCGTCTCGATCGCCACGGCGCGC
The DNA here is from genome assembly GCA_964244065.1 of uncultured Caulobacteraceae bacterium. Taxonomy (GTDB): domain Bacteria; phylum Pseudomonadota; class Alphaproteobacteria; order Caulobacterales; family Caulobacteraceae; genus JASLDZ01. The sequence goes on from CAXTHH010000002.1 coordinate 17,509, forward strand.
AGCGAGGTCCCGATCGGCCCCTCCGCGTACAGCGGCGTGAACCCGCAGCCGGCGAGCAGCGGCAGGAGAACCGCGCCCAACATCGAACGACCCGCTCGTCCCCGCGAAGGCGGGGACCTCCGGGCGCTCGGGCGCCGCTCCGGCAAGAGATCCCCGCCTTCGCGGGGATGAGCGGGTGATCTGGGGGGAAGGGTCACGCGGCCCGGGCCACGATGTTGACGATGCGGTCCTTGACCACGATCACCTTGGCCACGGTCAGGCCCTCCAGGTGGCGCGCCACCTCGGCGTCGGCGAGCGCCAGGCCGCGCACCGTCTCCTCGTCCGCGCCCAGCGGCGCGCGCACCTCGGTGCGGCGCTTGCCGTTGATCTGCACGGGCAGCACGGCCTCCTCGTCGCGGGCGAGCGCGGGGTCGTAGGCGGGCCAGGGCGCGTCGACGACCATGCCCTCCCCGCCCAGCCGCTCCCACGCCGCCTCGGCCAGGTGGGGCGTGAAGGGCGAGATCAGCACGGCGAACGCGCGCAGGGCCTCGGCGCGGGCGGCGGCGTCGGCCGCCCCCGCCTCGCGGTCGCGGCGCAGGGTGTTCAGGAAGGCGTAGAATTGGGCGATGACCGCGTTGAACTTGAGCTGGTCCAGCCCCTCGCCCGCCGCCTTGATCAGCTTGTGCGTGGCGCGCCGCAGCTCGGCGGAGCCCGCCTGCGAACCGCCGGCCGGAGGCTCCGCGTCCACCTCGGCCCAGACGCGGCCGATGAAGCGGTGGCTGCCCTCCACGCCCGACTCCGTCCACTGCACGTCGCGCTCCGGCGGGCTGTCGGAGAGGACGAACAGGCGGGCGGCGTCCACGCCGTAGCGCGCGAAGATGTCGCTCGGCGCCACCGTGTTGCGCTTGGACTTGGACATCTTCTCCACGCTGCCGGTCTCGACGGGCTGGCCGGTGGCGGCCTCCACCTGGCGGCCGTCGCGCAGCTGCACCTCGGCGGGGGTGAGCCAGCGTTCGTCGGCGGCGCGATAGGTCTCGTGCGTGACCATGCCCTGGGTGAACAGGCCGGCGAACGGCTCCTCCACCGAGAGCCTGCCGGCGTCGGACAGGGCGCGGGTGACGAACCGCGCGTACAGCAGGTGCAGCACCGCGTGCTCGACCCCGCCGATGTACTGGTCCACGGGCAGCCAGCGGTCGGCCGCCGCCGTGTTCACCGGCTCGACCGCGGTCGGGTCGGTGAAGCGGGCGAAGTACCAGGAGCTGTCCACGAAGGTGTCCAGCGTGTCCGTCTCGCGCTCCGCCGCCCCGCCGCAGCCCGGGCAGCTCACGTGCCGCCAGGTCGGGTGGCGCAGCAGCGGGTTGCCCGGACGGTCGAAGGTCACGTCCTCCGGCAGCACCACCGGCAACTGGTCGGCGGGGACGGGCAGCGCCCCGCACGCCGGGCAGTGGACGATCGGGATGGGGCAGCCCCAATATCGCTGGCGCGAGACGCCCCAGTCGCGCAGCCGGTAGACGGTGGCGCCCTGGCCCTGGCCGAGCGCCTCGATCCGGCGCACCGCCTCGGCCTTGGCGGCCTCGATCTCGAGCCCGTCCAGGAAGTCGGAGCGGAAGATGCGCCCCGGGCCGGTGTAGGCCTCATGTTCCACGTGGAACGTGTCGGGAACGGCGCTCGCGGGCAGCACCACCTCCCGCACCGGCAGGTCGTACTTGCGCGCGAAGTCCAGGTCGCGCTGGTCGTGCGCGGGGCAGCCGAAGATCGCCCCCGTGCCGTAATCCATCAGCACGAAGTTCGCGATCCACACGGGCAGCTCGGCCCCCGTGAACGGGTGCAGCACGCGCACGCCCGTGTCGCGGCCGAGCTTCTCGCCCGCCTCGATCTCCGCCTCGCTGGTGCCGCCGCGGCGCGCCTCGGCGATGAAGTCGGCGACCGCAGGCTCGGCGGCGGCGAGCGCCTGCGCCAGCGGGTGGTCGGGCGCGACCGCCAGGAAGCTCGCGCCGAACAGGGTGTCGGGCCGGGTGGTGTAGACCTCCAGCCCCTCGGCCGCCGCGCCCGCGGGCGGCGCGCCCGCCCAGCGGAAGCTCATGCGCAGGCCGGTGGAGCGGCCGATCCAGTTCTCCTGCATCAGCCGCACCTTGTCGGGCCAGCGGTCGAGCGTTTTCAGCCCGTCGATCAGCCGGTCGGCGTAGTCGGTGATGCGCAGGAACCACTGGGTGAGCTTGCGCTTCTCGACCGGCGCGCCGGAGCGCCAGCCGCGCCCGTCGATCACCTGCTCGTTGGCCAGCACGGTGTTGTCCACCGGGTCCCAGTTGACCGTGGCCTCCTTGCGATCGACCAAGCCGCGCTGGAAGAACTCCAGGAAGATGGCCTGCTGGCGGCCGTAGTAGGCCGGGTCGCAGGTGGCGAACTCGCGCTCCCAGTCGATGGAGAGGCCGAGGGTCTGCAGCTCGGCGCGCATGGCGTCGATGTTTGCGTAAGTCCACGCCCTGGGGTGGACGCCGCGCTCCATGGCGGCGTTCTCCGCCGGCATGCCGAAGGCGTCCCAGCCCATGGGGTGCAGCACGGCGTGGCCGGTGGCGCGCTTGTGGCGGGCGACCACGTCGCCCATGGCGTAGTTGCGCACGTGGCCCATGTGGATCGCCCCCGACGGATACGGGAACATCTCCAGCACGTAGGCCTTGGGCCGCGGGTCGTCGGCCGGCGGCGTGCGGAAGGCGTTCGCGGCCGCCCAGGCGGCGCGGCGGCGCGGCTCCTCCGTCTTGGGATCGTATCGCGTCGCCACGGGCCTCAGCCCGCCGGGGTGGACAGCCGGACCTGGCGGGCGCGCGTCAGAATGGCGTTCTCGAAGTCGATGGAGGTCTGCGGCGTGACGGCCGCGTCGGTCCACTGCCCGTCCGCGCCCTTGACCTGCTTGAAGACGCTCACGTTCAGGCCGTCGGCCCGCAGGCGGGTGTCCAGGATGTAGACGGTGACCTTGAAGCGCTCGTCCAGCTTCTCGGGGTTGATGTACCAGTCGGTGAGCACCACGCCGCCGTAGGGGTCGGCGCTGGCCAGGGGCATGAAGGCCAGGGTGTCGAGCGTGGCGCGCCACAGGTAAGCGTTCACGCCGATGCCGGGAGCGGGGGCCGCGGCCGCCCGGCCGCCGCCGGGGATGCGCAGCCCATTGGAGCGCGAGCGACCACCGGCGCACGCCGCCGCGGTGAGCGCCAGCGCCGTCACCGCCGCGACGCGGACGGGACCCCTACCAAGACCGATCATCAACCGCTCCGCTCCTGGCCGGACGCCCGCGGGCCGTCTCGGGCCCCGGGCGGGCGCCGGCGTGCGCCCCCTCCCCCTTTCGCGGCCTGGTGTGGGCCGGAACGGCGAACGGCGTGCATAGCAAAGGGCCAAGCGCGCCCCAAGCGGGATTCGACGTGGCGAGAAGGGCACAGGCGCGCAGGTCCGTCACGCCGCCTGGCGCCTGAATCGGAGTCGTGCGTTGACGCGACGGACCCCGGCGGCTTTGGATCGCGGTCGGGATGTCGGCGCCTATATGCAGGGCGCAGCAGGGGCGGAACGGACGAATGTGGTCGTCGGCTATCAGGGCGGGGTTCGGGGGGGCGGCGCTGGCCGTGCTCGCCGCCGCCGCCTCGCCGGCCGCCGCCGCACCCGGCGAGGATGCGCTGCGCCTGCGCGAGTTCGCCGGGGTGAGCGCCACCCCCGTCTCGCAGAGCCTGGAGCCGCAGGGCGACGCCTCGCCGCTGAACCTCGCCCCCGCGCCGCGCCGCTCGCTGCAGCTCGACAGCAACGGCCGCTGGGGCCTGCGGCTGGACATGGTGCAGCCCTCCGCCCGCGACCAGGACCTGCGCGACGTGCAGGCCGGGGCCTACTTCCGCATCGGCCCGCGCGTGCGCGTCGGCGGCACGGTGAACCTGAACGACAAGACGCCCTCACCCCAGGCCTTCCGCCCGCAGGACTCCGCCCCCCGCGTGCGGCTCGAGACCAACTTCAAGTTCTGACGGGCGGCCCGGCCAGGGCCTCCACCGCCGCCAGGCCGTAGACGCCCGCGCCCGCCGTTCGGCGGGCGGTGCCTGCTCCCACCCCGCCCAAAGCCACCACCGGCGTCCGCACCGACCGCGCCAGTCTGGCCAACCGCACGCTTCCGAGCGCCGCGCCGGCGGATGGGGAGCGGCTGGCGAAGGCGGCGGACAGGAAGACCGCGTCCACGCCCGCCCGCTGAGCCGAGGCAAGAGCGCGAGGCCCGTGCGCGGCGACCGTCACGATCCAGTCCGGCCGGGAGCGGCGCAGGTGGGGCGCGAGGCGTAAGGCGCGCTCGGGTAGGTGCACGCCCGCCGCCCCGACCCTCGCCGCCAGCCGCGCGTCCAGCCCCACCAGCAGCACCAGCCCGCGTCGGCGCGCCACCGTGGCCACCTCCCGCGCCCGCGCCTCGGCGTCCGCCCGGCCGAAGCCGCGGAACACGACGCCCGCGCCCCGGGGCAGGCGCGCCGCGGCGGCGGCCGGGTCGGGCGTGCGGTCCGGGTCGGTGAACAGCCATAGCGTCGGCAGGCGACGCGCGCCCTTGCGCGCGGCCCCGCGGGCCCCGAGTCTGCGTGCGATGCGCTCCAGCTCCGCCGACCCGTCCAGCCCCGCCTCCCCCCGCGACGACATCCTCGCCCGCATCGCCGCGGCCGCCCGCTCGGCAGGGCGCGACCCGGCGGAGGTGAGCCTGACCGCCGTCAGCAAGCAACAGCCGTGGGAGCGGATCGCCCCCGTGCTCGCCGCCGGCCAGCGCGTGTTCGGCGAGAACCGCGTGCAGGAGGCGCAGGGCCGCTGGCTCGCCGACGGGGTCGACCGGGCGGCGGTCGAGCTGCGCCTGATCGGCCCGCTGCAGACCAACAAGGCCGCCGACGCCCTCGCCCTGTTCGACGTGGTCGAGTCGCTCGACCGTTCCAAGCTGGCCCGCGCCCTGGCCGAGGCGGGCGCGAAGCTCGGCCGCACGCCCCGCGTGCTGGTGCAGGTGAACACGGGCGAGGAGCCGCAGAAGGCGGGCGTGATCCCCGCCGAGGCCGACGCCCTGATCCGCGACGCGCGGGACGCCTGCGGCCTGACCGTCGAAGGCCTCATGTGCATCCCGCCCGAGGCGGAGCCCGCCGGCCCGCACTTCGCGCTCCTGGCCGACATCGCCGCCCGCCACAGCCTGCCCGAGCTCTCCATGGGCATGAGCGGCGACTTCGAGACCGCCATCCGTTTCGGCGCCACCCGCGTGCGCGTGGGCTCGGCCCTGTTCGGCGCGCGCTGAGCTGAGTTCCTGACCCCTCCACACCTCCGTCGCCCTCGGGCTTGACCCGAGGGCGGAGCGTGGTGCGCCGCGCCGCTTACGGCCGCAGGCCGCCAGCACGACCGCCGCCCGGCCCTCGGGTCAAGCCCGAGGGCGACGGAGTGAGTAGGCGGTCGGAGATCTCAGCTCACCCCAGCGCCTCGAACTCGTCCACCAGCCTCGCCAGGCGGGCGCAGCCGGCGGCCCAGAAGCTCTTCTGCCGGGGGTCGAGGCCGAAGGGGGCGAGGGCCTCCACGTAGGTCTTGGCGCCGCCGTCGGCCAGAAGTCGCGTGTAGAGCGGGGCGAAGGCGGCCGGGTCGGCCCGCCGCGCCTCCATCAGCGCCGACACCAGGAGGTCCCCGAAGGCGTAGGCGTAGACGTAGAACGGCGCGTGCACGAAGTGGCTGACGTAGGCCCAGTAGGGCTCGTAGCCCGCGTTCAGCGTCACCGCCGGGCCCAGGCTCTCGCCCTGCACCTCCAGCCAGAGGCGGGCGATGCGGTCGGGGGCGACCTCGCCCTCCAGCCGCTCCGCGTGGAAGCGCTCCTCGAAGCGGTGGAAGGCGATCTGGCGCACGACGGTGTTCAGCCCGTCCTCGATCCGCCCGGCCAGGAGCGCCTTGCGCTCGGCCCCCGTGGCCTCGGCCAGCAGGCGCTCGAATACCAGGCCCTCGCCGAAGATGGACGCGGTCTCGGCCAGCGTCAGCGGCGTGTCGGCCAGGAGCGTGCCGAGCGGGGCGGCCAGCGTCTGGTGCACGGCGTGCCCGAGCTCGTGCGCCAGCGTCAGCACGTCGCGCCGCTCGCTCATGTAGTTGAGCAGCACGTACGGGTGCTTGGGCGCGGTGACCGGGTGCGAGTAGGCGCCCGAGGTCTTGCCCGCCCGGGGCGCCGCGTCGATCCAGGGCCGATCGAAGAAGGTGCGCGCCTTGTCCGCGAACTCTGGGGCGAGGGCGGCGAAGGAGTCGAGCACCACGCCCTTGGCCTCGCCCCAGCCGTACACGCGCGGCGGCGCCTGGGTGAGCGGCGCGTTGCGGTCCCAGTAGTTCAGCGCGGGCAGGCCCAGCGCCTTGGCCTTGAGCGCGTAGTACTTGTGGCTGAGCGCCGGGTACGCCTCCGTCACCGCCTCGGTCATCACGCGCACCGACTGGGCGTCCACCTCGTTGGCCAGGTGGCGGCTGGCGGCGGGGTCGGCGAAGCGGCGCCAGCGGTCCTCCACCTGCTTCTCCTGCGCAGTGGTGTTCAGCACCAGCGCCAGGACGGGAACGCGCGCCTCCAACGCCGCCGACAGGCCGTGGGCGGCCGCCTCGCGCCGGGCGGGCGCCGGGTCGCTGAGGCGGTTCAGCGCCTCGGCCAGGGTCAGCGCCTCGCCGTCCACCTCGGCGGTCAGGCGGGCGAGGGTCTCGTCGTGCAGGCGCACCCAGTTGGCCACCGCCGGCGCGCGGTCGATGAACAGCCGCTCCAGGTCGGGGGCCAGCTCGTGCTCGCGGCCCAGCCGCACGCGGCGCAGCCACGGCCGCCAGCGCGCCGCCTCGGGCCGGGCGCGCAGGGCGGCCTCGACCTCCCACTCCTCGAGCTGGTTGAGCTCCAGGGTCAGGAACAGGGTGTCCGCGCTGATCGCCGAGCCGCGGGCGCGCATGTCGCCCTCGAACTTGGCCCAGGCCGCATCGTCCCGCGCCGTGGAGGCCGCGAGCGAGGCGTAGGCGCCCACCGCGCCCAAGAGGTCGACGACCCGTTCGTAGACGCCGACCGCCTGGTCGATGAGCAGGCCCAGCCGCTCGGGCTGGGCGCGGGCGCCGACGAACGCGCCCTTCAGCCGCACGAGGTCGGCCACCGCGGCGCGGGCGGCGTCCAGGTCGCGCTCCACCGCCGGGTCGTCGCGGCCCGCATAGAGGTCGTCAAGGCGCCACTCGGGCAGGGCCTCGCCCGCGAAGGCGGCGGGCGGCTGAAGCTGGGTCATGGGCGCATCGTATCGCGCGGCGCGTGAACGGCGGCAAACGCCTTTGAGCGGCGGGATGGTGAATCGCGCGGCAGGGTTTGCGCAACCCGGTCTTCACCGTTCCCGGGCTAGACGGGATCGATGGCCAAGACCGTGCTCCTCGTCGACGACGACCCCGTCCAGCGCCGCCTGATCGGCGCGGTGCTGGAGCGCGAGGGCTTCGCCGTGGCCGCCGCCGAGAGCGGCGAGGCCGCCCTGGACCGCCTGGCCGCGGGCGTCGCTCCCGACGTGGTGATCCTGGACCTGGTGATGCCCGGCCTCGGCGGCATCGACACCCTGAAGGCCATGCGCGCGGAGGGCCTCGCCGCCCCGGTGATCGTGCTGACCGCCACGGGCGGGGTGGAGGTGGTGGTGCGCGCCATGCAGGCCGGCGCGCAGGACTTCTTCATCAAGCCCGCGAGCCCGGAGCGGATCATCGTCTCCATCCGCAACGCCCTGCAGATGGGGAACCTGGCGCAGGAGGTGGACCGGCTGAAGAAGCGCCCCGCCACCAGCGGCGTCACCTTCGCCGACCTGGTCGGGACCAGCGCCGGCATGCGGCAGGTCAAGGCGCTAGGGGAGCGCGCCGGCAAGAGCGCCATCCCCGTGCTCATCCTCGGCGAGAGCGGCGTCGGCAAGGAGGTGATCGCGCGCGCGATCCACGCCGCCAGCGACCGCGCCGCCAAGCCCTTCGTGGCGGTGAACTGCGGCGCCCTGCCGACCAACCTCGTCGAGTCCATCCTGTTCGGCCACGAGAAGGGGTCGTTCACCGGGGCGCACGAGAAGCACCTCGGCAAGTTCCTGGAGGCCAACGGCGGCACGCTGTTCCTGGACGAGATCGGCGAGCTGCCGCTCGACATGCAGGTGAAGCTGCTCCGCGCCCTGCAGGAGAAGGAGGTCGATCCCGTCGGCGGCAAGCGCCCGATCAAGGTCGACGTGCGCATCCTGGCCGCCACCAACCGCGACCTGGCCGAGCGCGTAAAGACCGGCGACTTCCGCGAGGACCTGTTCTACCGCCTGAACGTCTTCCCCATCGAGGCGCCCGCCCTGCGCGAGCGGCGCGAGGACATCGCCGCCCTGACCGACGCCTTCATCCGCCGCTTCGCCGCCGAGGAGGGCAAGCGCGTGGTGGCCGCCACGCCCGAGACCGCCGGGATGCTCGCCGCCCACGACTGGCCGGGCAACGTCCGCCAGCTGGAGAACGCCGTCTACCGCGCGGTGGTGCTGGCCGACGGCCCCTACCTGCAGCCGCACGACTTTCCCGCCGTGTCGGGCGTCACCGCCCCGACGGGCGAGGCGCCGGCCCCCGCCGAGCCCTCGGACGCCGCCGGCCCGGATGCGCCGGTGAAGATCCTCGACGCCCAGGGCCACCTGCGCACCCTGGAGGAGATCGAGCGCGACCTGATCCAGCTGGCCATCGAGATCTACGCCGGCCACATGACCGAGGTCGCCAAGCGCCTCGGCATCGGCCGCTCCACCCTGTATAGAAAGGTGCGCGAGCAGGGGCTGGAGGAGGCGCTGGCCGAGGCGGGTTGACGCAGGGTCAGCACTCCTCCCTCAGGTGCGCGCGAGCCTCGGAAAGGCTCCGGACGTAGACAATCAAAGCCACACCCCCCGCCACCACAGCCCGCACCTGGGCGCGAGGCGTGGACGCTGTGGCGCTCGCGCCCAAGGCCTAGGCGGGACTCGGGATTCCGCCCTCCGCCCGCTTGCCTTGGCGAACGCGGGCGGGCAATGGTCCCGGGAGACATCGCCCGTGCGCCACATCGCGCGCGAGCCATCCGGAGAGGAACGCATGGGCTCCAAGTTGGCCGGCGGCGGCGTTGGAAAGAACTACTCCCAGGGCGCCAACGCCGACATGAACATCACGCCGCTGGTGGACGTGATGCTCGTGCTCCTGATCATCTTCATGGTGGCCGCGCCCCTGGCCACCGTGTCCATCAAGCTCGACCTGCCGCCGGCGACCGCGCCGCCCACGAACGTGAAGCCGAAGCCGCCGACCGTGATCTCGCTGCAGAAGTCGGGCCACTTCTACATCGGCCAGCAGGAGACGCGGGTCGAGAACCTCGTGTCCGACGTCTCGCGCGTCCTGACCCAGGCGACGGGCAACCCCGACGCCCGCAAGGAGACGGTGTACATCCGCGCCGACAAGGAGGTGAAGTACGTCACCTTCATGCAGGTGCTGAACACGCTGCAAGACGGCGGCTTCTACAAGATATCGCTGATCACCGAAGACCGCCTCTGATCCGGCCGCTCCGGACCTGAGCTCGAGGCCCGCTCCGCACTCCGGAGCGGGCCTTCTTCGTTTCAGGCGGCCGCGCACGCCTCGAAGCCGCGCCGCAGCTCCGCCTCGTCCAGGTTGCGGCCGATGAAGACCATGCGGCTCCAGCGGCGCTCGTCCTCGCGCCAGGGCCGCTGCAGCTCGCCCTCCAGGATCATGTGCACCGCCTGGAACACGAGGCGCTTGCTCTCCCCCTTCACGTCGACGATGCCCTTGGCGCGCAGGATGTCCGGCCCCTGCGCCTGCAGCACGCCGTTGAGCCAGGCGGAGACCTTCTGCCCGTCCACCGGCCGGTCGAGGCTGAGCGAGACGCCGCGGATGTCCTGGTCGGCGTGGGCGTGGCCGCGCGCCCCGTGGTCGTGGTGCGCGTGATCGTGGTGGTCGTGCCCGCAGGAGTCGTCGTGGACGTGCCCGGCCTCCCCGTGCGCGGGGTTCAGGAACTCCGGCTGCACCTCGGTGATCCGGTCGAGGTCGAAGCCGCCGCGGTTGAGCACCGCCTCCAGCGGCACGTCCGAGCGCACCGCCTCGTGCACGGGCGCCAGCGGGTTCAGCCGCCGCAGCGCCGCCTTGACCTCGGCCAGCTCCGGCGCGGTGACGAGGTCGATCTTGTTGAGCACGATCTGGTCGGCGAAGCCGATCTGCTCGCGCGCTTCGCGGGAGTCGGCGATCCGGTCGAGCACGTGGCGGGCGTCCACCACGGTGGTGACGCTGTCGAGGCGCGTCCTGGCCTTCACCTCCTCGTCCACGAAGAAGGTCTGCGCCACGGGGCCGGGGTCGGCGAGGCCGGTGGTCTCCACCACGATGGCGTCGAACCCGCCCTTGCCGCCCGCCGACTGCCGCCGCATCAGCCCGTTGACGATGCGGATCAGGTCGCCGCGCACGGTGCAGCAGACGCAGCCGTTGTTCATCTCGAACACCTCCTCGTCGGACGAGGCCACGAGGTCGTTGTCGATGCCGATCTCGCCGAACTCGTTGACGATCACGGCGTAGCGGCGGCCGTGGTCCTCGGTGAGGATGCGGTTCAGGAGCGTGGTCTTGCCGGCCCCCAGGTAGCCGGTGAGCACGGTGACGGGCACGGGTTCGGTCATCGCGCCCATGTGGCGCGCCCGTGCGCGCGGGGGAAGGGCGCGTGGACTTCGGCCGAGCGTGCGCTTACCTTCGCCACATGTCCGCGATCGCGTTCGACACCCACGCCTTCGTCAAGGAGCTGACCGCAGCCGGGTTCAGTGAGAGCCAGGCCGAGGCCGTGACCTCCATGGTCCGTCGCTCGCGCGAGGTCGAGCTGGCTGATTTGGCCAGGAAGTCGGACTTGGCGCACTTGGCGTCCAAGGCGGATCTGGCCGAGGTGAAAGCCGACCTTCTTAAGTGGATGGTTGGCACGATCGGTTTTCAGACGCTCGTCATCCTCGGGGCGATCGCCAGCCTGGCGCGTTGGCTGCCCCTCCCGCGTTGACCTGACCGCCGCGCCCCTGTAGGTACGCGCCTCCCGCCCGCGGACCTCCGTCGGGCGTTCGTTGTTCATGCCGAGACGCGGCCGTTCAGAAGCCGCGCGTGCGCCAAAACCAAGAAGGCCTCCGACCATGTATGCGGTGATCAAGACCGGCGGGAAGCAGTACCGCGTCCAGCCCGGCGACGTGCTGGTGGTGGAGAAGCTGGACGGCGACGTCGGGGCCGAGGTCTCGTTCGACCAGGTGCTGATGGTGGGGTCGGACGCGGGCGTCACGCTCGGCGCGCCGACGGTCGAGGGCGCGCGGGTGCGCGCCACGCTGGTCGAGACCCGCCGCGGCGAGAAGATCAAGGTCTTCAAGAAGATCCGTCGCCAGGGCTATCGCCGCACCCGTGGCCATCGCCAGTCGGAGAGCGTGCTGCGCATCACCGGCCTGGAGGGCGCCGGCCAGTCCGCCAAGTGGGACGGGACCGTCGACCTGACGACCCGCGCCGAGCTGGTGGCCCGCGCCCGCGGCCTGGCGCCGATGGTGACCACCCCCGCCGTGCAGGCCCAGCCCGCCGCGCCGCCCGTCGCCGAGACGTCCGCCGCCGAGACGTCCGCCGCCGAGACGACCGCGGGGGCGAAGCGCGCCCGCAAGGCCGCGGCGCCTGAAACCTCCACGACGGAGGCCATGGTCGAGCAGCCCGTGAGCGAGACGCCGGCCGTCGGCGCCCAGACCAGCGTCGACCCCGACGCCGCGGCCGAGACCGGCTCCATGGCGTCCGAGGAGACGACCGCCCCCGCCGCGAAGAAGCCGCGCGCCAAGAAGGCCGCAGCCTCGACCGACGAAACGATCACCCGCGACACCGCCGTCCTCGGCGACGACGCGGACGTGTAAGCAATTCCAGCGTAAGGCTGCCCTCCCATGGCTCACAAGAAATCCGGCGGCTCGTCGCGCAACGGCCGCGACTCGCACTCCAAGCGCCTTGGCGTGAAGAAGTTCGGCGGCGAGCACGTGCTCGCCGGCAACATCATCGTGCGCCAGCGCGGCACCAAGTTCTACCCGGGCGAGAACTGCGGCCTGGGCCGCGATCATACGCTGTTCGCCACCGCCCACGGCCAGGTGAAGTTCACGACCAAGCGCGACGACCGCACCTACGTGAACATCGTGCCGGCCGCCGAGCCGGCAGCCTCCCCGATGGCGATGGCCGCCGAGTAGGGCTCCGCTCCAGACCACGAGGTCCGGGTCGGGCGCCCAAGCCCCGATCCGGACCGCGGCGACACAAGCTTGCGGGGAGTCCGGATCGACAGGGCTCCCCGTTTCCGTTCCGCATCCCCGCAGGCGCAGTCCGGTCGCACAAGGCCGGTAAGGGGGATCGCATGTGCAGCGCCTGGACCGACCCGATCCACACGGAACGGCTGAGGCTGCGGCCGCTGGCGGCGGCCGACGCCGCCCGGATCGTCGCCCTGGCCGACGATTGGAACGTGGCGCGCCAGACCGGCGCCCTGCCGCACCCCTATGCGCTCGCCGATGCGCGGGCCTTCCTGGACGCGCAGGCCGCCGCGCCCGACCACGAACGGGCCTTCGCCGTGGAGCACCGGGGCGAACTCGCCGGCGTCATGGGCTTCCACGGCTGCATCGACGGGCCCTGGCCGGAGATGGGCTACTGGCTGGGCCGCCCCTACTGGGGCGCTGGCCTGGCCACGGAGGCGGCGCGGGCGGGGCTGGGCTGGGCGGCGGCGCGCGGCTGGAAGGCGGTGGCCGCGGGCCACTTCATCGACAACCCGGCGAGCGGCCGCGTGCTGGAGAAGGCCGGGTTCCTCTACACCGGGCGCCGCGTCCCCTACCCCTGCGTCGCCCGCGGCGGGCCCGTGGAGGGCCGGCGGATGATCTGGCTGGCCTGACGCCTCAGGCGACGGCGGCGCGCAGAGCGCGGGGCAGCTGGTGCAGCTCCGCGTTTTCCCACAGGCGGGCGGCGGAGACGATCCGGCGCATGCGGCGCAGCTCGCGCCGCAGGCCGTTGGAGGTGACCAGCTGGCGCCGCAGCTTCGGGCTCTTCGCCTCCAACTCCGCCCAGACCTGGCCGAAGTGCGGGCGTTGCAGCGCCTGGCGCACCTCCAGCTCGGTGAGTTCGAGGCGACGGCCCCAGCGGGCGGCGTCCAGCCGGCCGGAGCTCCAGCCCTGGCGCATCTCGCAGCGCCACAGGGCGCGGCGCAGGGTGGCGGTGGCCAGCTCCAGCGCCTCGTCGCAGGGATGGTCGGGATCGGTGCGCAGGCGGATCTCGTCGGCGAGGCCGCCCGTGGCGCGCCCGTCGGTGCGCGCGCTGGTGACCACCTGCACCTCGAGCGAGTGGCGCACCCGGCCGTCGTGGCGGCGCACCTCCTCGAACAGGGCGCGATCCTCGCCCACCGGCTTGGGCGGCAGGCCGCCGATACGACGGTAGGCGGCGGCGGTGATGGCGGCGGAGGCGCCGCAGTTCTGGTTGTGGCGCGGCCACGGATCGTGCGCCTCGCGGTCGACACGGGCCACGAGCTCGGCGGCGAGCTGCTGGTACTGCCACTCCAGCCGCCCGCGATCCAGCACGGCGGGGTCGAGCTGCATCAGCTCCAGGGGGTCGGCCATCACGTAGCCCGCCACCGCGTCGGCGCCCGCGGCGACCTCACGGCGGTTGGAGGCGACCCAGTCGTCGTTGGCCAGGGTGTCGGCGTCGGTGGTCAGCAGCAGCCCGTCGGGCGCGACCAGGGCCAAGGCGGCGTCCATGGCCAGGCGGCGCGCCCAGCCGGCGTTGGCCTGGCCGGGGGCCAGCGTCACCTGGTGCAGGTAGGTGGCGTAGGGGGCGTGGGGGGCGAGGGCGCGCACCTGGTCCGCGGTGCCGTCGGTCGTGTTGTTGAGCAGCAGCACCACCGCCATCTCGGCGAAGTCCACCTCCTCCTGCCGGGCCAGCGAGTCGAGGCAGAGGCCGATGCGCTCCTCCTCGTCGCGCACCGGAACGGCCACCACCAGCGTCGGCGCACGGCCGCTCTCAGGGGGGCCGAAGCGCTCCACGGCGCGGACGTCCAGCGGACGCCCCTCGCACAGGGGAAGGCTCAGCGGGGACTCCGGGCGCGAGAACGCGTCCATTCACTCATGACCTCGTCAAGCGCGGCCGTCGCCGGGCCGCCGCCGAACGCACGCCCCGCTCTCCCCGCCGGCGCACGGTCGGTGAGTAGAACGGGGAACCCTCGCCCGATCAAGCACGCCCGACCCCGAAGCGCCGCCGACACCTGCGGCCGCGGGACGCGGGGCGGATCGGCTCGGAGCTTTGGGGGAGGGCGCGGCCCGGCATGCGGACCCTGATCGCGCGACGGCGCGCACGCGGCTCCCCCATAGCCTGAACGGCGCGTTGACGCCAGCGGCAGGCGGTCGCGGGCCTTGCGCCCGCCTTCGGCCCGGCCGACACGGCGGGCCATGCCCGCCTTCCGCTTCGACGCCTACGTCGCCGCCGCCCTGTTCCCGCGGGAGGGCGCCGCCTTCGCCCTGGGGGACGGCACGGTGCGCTTCGAGGACGGGACGACGGTGGAGGCGCACGACGGACCGGTGCTGAGCGCCGCCGTCCACCCCTCCGGCGAGGGCGTGGTCACGGGCGGCGACGACGGGCGGCTGGCGTGGTCGCGGCCCTCCGGCGCGGTCGAGCTGGCGAAGGTCGCGGGCCGCTGGATCGACGCCGTGGCCGTAGCGCCCGCCACCGGGCTGATCGCCTTCGCCGCCGGGCGCGAGGCGCGCGTGCTGGACGTGGCGGACGCGAGCTTCCTGCGCACCTTCGCGCACGAGCGGGCGGTGACGGACCTCGCCTTCGACCCCAAGGGCCGCCGGCTGGCCACCGCGACCTACGGCGGGGTGCAGCTGCGGTACGCCCGCGTGGCCGAGCAGAAGCCGCAGGCGCTCAGGTGGCCGGGCGCGCACCTGCACGTGGTCTGGAGCCCCGACGGCCGCTACGTGATCTCCTCGCTGCAGGAGAGCGAGCTGCACGGCTGGCGGCTGTCCGACGCCAGGGACATGCGCATGGCCGGCTATCCGGCCAAGGTGCGCAGCCTCGCCTTCCTCTCCAAGGGGGCGCTGATGGCGAGCTCGGGCGCGCCCGGGGCGGTGATCTGGCCCTTCGCCGGCGCCAACGGACCCATGGGCAAGGAGGCGGTGGAGATCGGCTTCAAGGAGGGCGCCCTCGTCACCCGCGTCGCCGGCGAGGGCTCGCGCCTGGTGGCCGGCCGCGACGACGGCGAGGTGTGGAGCGCCGACCTGCTCTCCTCCGCCCGCCAGACCCTGCGAGAGGCGGGCGGCGCGCCCGTCACCGCGCTGGCGGTGGGCGGCGGGCGGTACGCCTGGGGCGACGAGGCGGGGGCCGCGGGGGTGGAGCCGCTGCCCTGATCCGTCGCCCTCGGGCTCGACCCGAGGCCGAGCCGTCCGGGGCTCCACGGTGGATGTCGGCGCACGACCGGCGCCCGGCCCTCGGGTCGAGCCCGAGGGCGACGGAGCTGAGGAGTCGCAGGCCGAGCCCGCCCTGGCCGTCGCCGGCGGGCGCTGCGCTTGGGGCGACGAGGCGGGCGCCGCGGGGGTGGAGCCGCTGACCTGATCCGTCGCCCTCGGGCTCGACCCGAGGGCCGAGCCGTCCGGGGGCTTCACGGTGGATGTCGGCGCACGACCGGCGCCCGGCCCTCGGGTGGAGCCCGAGGGCGACGGAGCTGAATGAACGCGGTGAGGCTAAAGGCTCACGCCCCCGTCCACCGTCAGCTCGGCCCCGGTGACGAAGGCGGCGGCGTCGGAGAACAGGTAGGCCACGGTGTCGGCCACGTCCTCAGGCCGGCCGATGCGGCCGAGCGGGGTCGCCTCCACCCGGGCGGCGATCCGGTCGGCGGGGAAGGGCTGGGTCATGGGCGTGTCGATCAGGCCGGGGTGCACGCTGTTCACGCGCACGCCGGAGGCGCCGAGCTCGCCCGCCGCCGCCTTGGTCAGCCCGCGGATGGCCCACTTGCTCGCCGCATAGGCCGCCTGGCCCCGCGGGGAGCGCAGGGCCGCCACCGAGCTCATGTTCACCACCGCGCCCCCGCCCGCCTCCGCGATGGCCGGCGCGCACAGGCGCAGACCGAGGAAGGCGCCCAGCACGTTCACGCGCATCACGCGCTCGAACTCGGCGGGCGCGGTCTCCAGCACGGTGGCGGCGAGGTGGACGCCCGCGTTGTTGACCAGTCCCCGCAGGGGGCCGAGCCGGGCGGCGGCGGCGAGGGCGGCGGCCCAGCCGGCCTCGTCCGTCACGTCCAGCCGGACGAAGGCGCCCCCCACCTCGTCGGCCAGGGCGGCGCCCTCGGCCTCCAGCACGTCGGCCACGAGCACGCGGGCGCCGCCGTGCGCCAGGCACCGGGCGATCGCCGCGCCGATGCCCCGGGCCGCCCCGGTGACCAGCACCGCGCGGCCGTCGAAACCTGTCGTCAACCCTGATCCTCCTCGAATCCGCGCATCTCGGCGAAGGCGGCGAACGGCTCGCGGTCGCTGCGGAACTCGGCCAGGGGATGGGCGGGATCGCGGCGGCCGAGCGCCATGCCGGCGAACAGCATGTGCTGGGCGTCGAGCCCCAGGAAGCCGCCCACCGTCTGCGGCCACAGCGACCACGCCTCCTGCGCGCAGGTGTCCAGCCCCTGCTCCACCGCCAGCAGCATCAGCGTCTGCATGTACATGCCGAGGTCGGACCATTGCGGCGGCCCCATCCGCCGGTCGATGGAGAAGAACAGGCCCACCGGCGCGCCGAACAGGTCGAAGTTGCGGGCGAACCACATGAGCCGGCCGAGCTTGTCCTCCCGCGCGATCCCCAGGCGGGCGTACATGGCCTCGCCCACGGCGTAGCGCCGGCCGCGATAGGGGTCGTGCAGGGCCTCGGGATAGACGGCGTACTCCGGCGGCTCGCCCCGCGGCGCCTCGGACAGGCGGCGGGTCATGAGCGCCCGGAGGTCGGCGAGCGCCGGGCCCGCCAGGGCGTGCACGCGCCAGGGCTGGAGGTTGCCGCCGGAGGGGGCCCGGTGCGCCTGCTCGATCAGCTCGCCCACCACCGCCGCGGGCACCGGGTCCGGCAGGAAGGCGCGGACGGAGGTGCGCCGCTCCACCGCTTCGGTCACATCCATGCGCGCGCCTCCTCTAACCGACGGCAAGCGGCTAGCATGGAGACCCTGCGGCAGGGCAAGGCGCGATGGCGGACGAGAAATCCCCCTTCCCCCTCGATGGGGGAAGGGTCGGGGATGGGGGTGAGGGCTCCGCAGCGTCCGATCAGGCGCGGGAGGCGCCGAGCGCCGAGCCTCCCCAACTCTCCGATCAGCACCGCGCCCCTGCCCCCGTCCTCGGCCCTTCCCCCATCGGGGGGAAAGGAGACTCGCGTCCGCCTCCAAAGCGACGGCGCTGGGGAAGAGCGTTGCTGATCGTGTGTCTGCTCGGCCTCGCCGCGCTGCTCGGGCCGGTGCTCGCCTTTCGCCTCCTGCCGCCGCCGGTGACGTTCCTGATGCTCCAGCGCGCCGCGGAGGGCCGGGGCCTCGACAAGTCCTGGCGACCCCTGTCGCGCATGGCGCCCAGCCTGCCCCTGGCGGTGATCGCGGCCGAGGACGCGCGGTACTGCGAGCACCGCGGCTTCGACTGGGACGCCATCGAGGCCGCGGCCGAGCGCAACGCCCAGAACGCCAGGAACGGGGGCGGCAAGGTGCGCGGCGGATCCACCATCACCCAGCAGACCGCCAAGAACGTCTTCCTGTGGCCGCACCGCGACTATCTGAGGAAGGGGCTGGAGGCCGGCTACACCGTCCTCATCGAGGGCCTGTGGGGCAAGCGCCGCATTCTGGAGGTGTACCTGAACGTCGTGGAGTGGGGCCCGGGCGTCTACGGGGCGGAGGCGGCGGCCAGGCGCTACTTCCACGTGGGCGCGGACCGGCTGACGCCGCAGCAGTCGGCCCGGCTGGCGGCGATCCTGCCCAGCCCCCTGCGGTGGCGGGCGGTGAACCCGGGCCGCTACGTGCGCGGCCGCTCGCGCCGGATCGGCGCCAACGCGCGCATCGTGCGCGCCGACGACCTCGCCTGGTGCCTGCGCCGCTGACGCACGTCGCCCCTTGCGGGGCAAGGAACCGTTCACCCTTCCCGTAAGCGTGACGTTCACCGCGGCCGTGCGAACGGGGCTGCGAGCGGGCTTGCGCCCGGCGGGGAACCGACACGTCATGACCGGCAGGGTCTCGAAGCCGAAGGCGACGCTGCAGCGCCTGTGGACCGACCGTCGCGGCGCCATCGCGCCGATGGTCGCCGTCTCGCTCATCCCCCTGCTGATCAGCGTGGGCGTGGCGGTGGACGTGGGGCGCCTGGTCTCCTCGCGCTCCCAGCTGCAGGACGCGACCGACGCGGCCAACCTGGCCCTGGCGCGGATGCCCGCGTCCACGCCCACCGCCGCCCTGCAGGCCAAGGCCAAGGAGTGGATCCTGGCCAACGTGACCGACCCCGCCATCCGCAGCAGCCTGGTGGTAGACCCGCCCCAGCGCGTCATCGGCGAGATCAAGCTCACCGCCAACGGGCAGATGGCCACCAGCTTCTCCGGCCTCCTGGGCGTCTCGACCATGCAGGTGTACGGCGCCTCCACCGTCAAGTACGGCACCAGCCACATCGAGCTGGCGCTGGTGCTCGACAACACCGGGTCGATGGCGGCCGACGGCAAGCTGCAGGCGCTCAAGGACGCGGCCAGCAAGCTCGTCGACACGCTGGAGGCGTCGGCCCTGGCCTCGGGCGACGCGGAAGCGCTCAAGATCGGCGTGGTGCCCTTCTCCATGACCGTGAACGTCGGCAGCCAGTACCAGAACGCCAGCTGGATCAGCGGCGCCATGCCCGCGGCCTACGGCGTCGACGCGGACGCCGTGGACGACAGCCATCCGAACCGCTTCACCCTGTTCCAGAAGGTGAACCGCACCTGGGGCGGCTGTGTCGAGAGCCGGCCCAAGGACTACGACGTGAGCGACGCGCCCCCCGTCGCCGGCGCTTCGCTGTTCGTGCCGTTCTTCGCCCCCGATGAGCCCGATGCCGGCTACTACAAGTACGGCTCCAACATCTACATGCACTACAGCAACGACGGCAGCCATGTCACCTGGAACAATGACTACCTCAACGATGACTACACCGCAGACACGACGGGCGCCACGAACAACATCACCAGGAGCAACGTGGGAAGCACCCATTACCTAGAACGTCAGACAAACCTCAGCAAGTACAAGACGTCGCCGAGGACGGGCGCGAACTCGACCAACCCGTTCTGGGGCGACGCCGTCGGGCCGAACTCCGGCTGCCGCATCGCACCGCTCCTGCGCCTGACCAAGGACATGACGGCGGTGCGCAGCAAGCTGAACGAGATGATCGCCACCGGCGACACCGAGATTCCGCTGGGCCTGGTCTGGGGCTGGCACCTGCTGTCGCCCAACGGCCCCTTCGCGGACGGCTCGGCCTACGGCGCGAAGGGGAAGATCAAGATCATCGTGCTGGTCACGGACGGCGACAACACCTACGGAACGTCGAACAACCTGAACCTCTCCAACTACACCGCCTACGCCTACGCCCGGCAGAAGCGCATCAGCTCGACCGGCACGGCGGCCGCCACGGCCGATGCGCTGGACAGCCGCTTGGCCGTGCTCTGCTCCAACCTGAAGGCGAAGAACCCGGACGATACGCAGAAGGTGATCGTCTACACCGTGCCCGTCGGCGTCGCCGACGGCGCCACGAAATCAGCCCTGCAGACCTGCGCCACCAAGCCCGAGAACTTCATCGACGTGGCGGGCGCGTCCGGCATCAAGGACGCGTTCAACGACATCGCGGGCAAGATCGCGGGCCTGCGGGTCGCGCACTGACCGCCGGCGGCGGCGCGAGGCGGCGTCAGTCCTCCCCGCGCGGCCGGCCGCGGCCGGCCTTGACGCCGGCGCGGCGCGTCTTGCCCTCCAGCCGGCGGCGCACCGCGCCCAGCGTCGGCCGGGTGGCGCGGCGCTTGGGCGGCGGCGGGGCCGAGGCCTCGGCCACCAGCGCGCGCAGGCGGTTCAGGGCGTCCAGCCGGTTCATTTCCTGCGTGCGGTGACGGTCGGCGGTGAGCACGATCTCGCCCAGGGTGGTCAGCCGGGCGCCCGCCAGCTCTAGCAGCCGCAGGCGCACCCGGTCGCTCAAGCCGCGCGAGCGCGCCGCATCGAAGCGCAGCTGGACGGCGGTGGAGACCTTGTTGACGTTCTGGCCGCCGGGCCCGCCGGAGCGGATGAACTTCAGCCGCACCTCGTCGTCGCCCACCACCACGCCCGAGCCCAGGTCGATCATGGGCCGAGCCCCTAGCGCAGGCGGGCCGGCGCGGCGAGAGGGCGGGCCCGCCGGCGCACATGAGCCGGCGCGTCCCCCCGTCGCCTTGCGGGGGCGGCCCGGCGCCCGCTAAGCCGCCGTCATGTCCGCGCTCCGCGCTCCCCTGCTCGCGCCGTCGATCCTGTCGGCCGACTTCGCGCGCTTGGGCGAGGAGGTGCGCGCCATCGACGCCGCGGGCGCCGACTGGATCCACCTGGACGTGATGGACGGCCGCTTCGTGCCGAACATCACCTTCGGCCCGCCCGTCATCAAGGCGCTTCGCCCGCTCACCGCCAAGCCGTTCGACGTGCACCTGATGATCGAGGCGCCCGACGCCCTGCTGGAGGCCTTCCGCGACGCCGGCGCCGACCACATCCACGTGCATCCGGAAGCCGGGCCGCACCTCGACCGCACCTGCCGCCGCATCCGCGAGCTCGGCGCCAAGGCGGGCGTGGCGCTGAACCCCTCCACGCCGCCGCAGACGGTGGAGTTCATGCTCGACGACGTGGACCTGCTGCTGGTGATGAGCGTGAACCCGGGCTTCGGCGGCCAGAGCTTCCTCACCTCGCAGCTGAAGAAGATCGCGCGGCTGCGGGCCATGGTGGACGCGCAGGGCCTGCCGGTGACGATCGAGATCGACGGCGGCGTCACGCCCGAGACCGCCCGGCTGTGCCGGGACGCGGGGGCGGACGCGCTGGTGGCCGGGAACGCCGCCTTCTCCGGCGGGGCGGCCCGCTACGCCGACAACCTGCGGGCGCTGAGGGGGTGAGGCGTGGCCCCGCCCGACCGTGAGCGCGGCCCCTGGGCGCCGCTGCCGCTGCGGGTGGCGCTGGGCGCCCTGCGCGGCCGGGCGGCGCTGGAGTGGCGGGGGACCGGCCTCTACGCCCTGACCCTGGGCGGACCCCGGGCCACGGGCCTCGTCGCCCGCCCGCGCGAGCTGCGGCCGCCGCGCGAGGGGCTCGGGCCCGCCGTGCTGGCCGGCCGCTTCCCGCTCGCGGCGGCGGCGCTCGACGTCGGCCCCGGCGGCGACCCGTGGAACCGCGCCAGCCCCTCGCGCCGGCTGGCGGTGGAGCTGCACCGCTTCGCCTGGCTCGCCTCGCTGCTGGCTGAGGGGGAGGCGGGCGCCCGCGAAGGGTTGCGGCTGACGCTCGCCTGGCGGCGGCTGTTCGACCGGCCCAGCGCCTTCGCCTGGGGGGCGGAGACGCTGGAGCGCCGGGTGTTCAACTGGGCCTGCGGCCTGCCGGCGCTGGCCGACGCGGCGTCCGAGGCGGAGGGGGCGACCCTGGCCGGGTCGCTCGCCCGCCAGGCGCGTCACCTGCTGCGCCTCGACCCCTCGCCGGCGCGGCGGGCGGAGCGGCTCACAGCGGTGGCGACGGCCGGGGCGGCCCTTCGCGGCGCGGCGGGCGCCCGGCTCCTGGCCGCGGCCCTGCGCCGGCTCGGCCCCGCCCTGGACGCGGCGGTGCTGGGCGACGGCGGCCTGCGCACCCGCTCGCCCGAGCAGGCGATGGAGCTGCAGTTCGACCTGATGACCCTGGACGACGTGCTGGTGCAGCGCGGGCGCGAAACGCCGGAGCCGGTCAGCCGCGCCCTGGACCGGCTGGGCGGCGCGGTGCGCTTCTTCGCCCTCCACGACGGCCGGCTCGCCCCGTTCCAGGGGGGCGGGCCCAGCGACCGCGCGCGCGTGGCGGCCGCCCTGGCCTATGGCGACGGGGCGGCGCGGCCCTACGACCACGCCCCCCACTCGGGCTACCATCGGCTGGAGGGCGCGGGGCTGCAGGTGATGATCGACGCCGGGCGACCGGCCCCGGAGGGCTGGAGCGAGGCCGCCTGCGCCCAGCCGCTCGCCATGGTCGTGACCGCCGGGCGCGAGCGGCTGATCGCCGGCGCGGGCTGGACGCCGGACGCCGCCGCGCCCCAGGCGCTGCGCCTGGCCGCCGCCGCCTCAACCGCGACGCTCGGCGAGGGTTCGCCCGGCCGGCCGCTGACCGGGCTGGCGGCCCGGGCGCTCGGCCCACGCCTGCACGGCGGCCCGGGCGAGGTCTCCGCGCACCGGGAGGAGGACGGGCCCGGCGTGTGGCTGGAGCTGGCGCACGACGGCTGGGTCCCGTCCACCGGCTTCGTCCACGGCCGGCGCCTGTTCCTCGACGGCGCCGCGGGCGAGCTGCGGGGCGAGGACCGGTTCGCGCCGCTGCCGGGCGGCGCCCCGCCGCGGCCCGCCAGCTACGCCGTACATTTCCACCTGCCCCCCGAGGTGCGGGCCACCTTGGCGCGCGACGGCCGCAGCGTGCTCCTGCGCACCGCCGGCGACCGCGGCTGGTGGCTGCGCAACGACGCCGAGGAGGTGGCGCTGGAGCCGTCGGTTGCGATCGAGCGCGACGCCCCCCTCCCCACCCTGCAGGTGGTGCTCCGCGGAGAGGCGGCGCGCGACGGCGCCCGCGTGCGCTGGAAGCTGGCCCCCGTGCCGGCGCCCGGGGCCCGAGGGCGCGCGTGAACGCCGCCCAGCGCATCGGGCGGCTGAAGCCCTGGGCGGTGTACGCCCACGACCTCGCCTGGGCGGCGGCGGTCATGGCGGGCGTGCTGGCGGCCCGCTACCAGCTGGAGCGGAAGGCCGCGCCGGACGGCCTGGTGCTCCGCTCCACGCTCGTGTTCGTGGCGGTGTGCGCGGTGGTGTTCCCGCTGTTCCGCCTGCACCGGGGCATGTGGCGCTACACGGCGCTGAACGACGTCGCGCGCATCGCGGGCGCGGTGGCGACGGCGGTGGCCGCCTTCCTGCCCGTGCTGTTCCTGACCAACCGGCTGGAGGACTTCCCGCGCTCTGCGCCCCTGGTGACGGCGGCGCTGCTGCTGGCGGGGCTCGCCTTCGACCGGGCGGTGAGCCAGGCCTGGTTCCACGGCGACCTCGGCGCGGCGCTTCGTCCGGAGGACAGGAGCCGGGCCCCCGCCGTGCTGGTGGGCTCGCCGGGAGCTGCGGCCAGCTACCTCACCGCCCGCCGCCGGCGGCGCGACACCGAGCTGCGCATCGCCGGCATCGTCACCCCCGAGCCGGCGGAGGAGGGGCGCGCGATCCAGGGCGTGGAGCTGCTGGGCGACATGCGCCGCCTCGGCCCCATCCTCAAGGCGCTGGAGGCGGGGGCCGACCGCACGCCGCAGGTGATCGTCGCCGAGCCCCGCCCCGGCCGCGCCCTGATGGACGCGGTGGTGGCCGTGGCCGGCGAGGCGGGCGCCCGCATCAGCCGCGTCCGCGCGGAGGGCGGCTCGGCGGGCGAGTTCTCGCCGGTGGGCACGGCCGACCTGCTGGACCGTGCGCCCCGGGTGCTCGACGCGGCCCGCGCCCGCGACCTGATCGCCGGGCGGCGCGTGCTGGTCACCGGCGCGGGCGGCACCATCGGCGGGGAGCTGACGCGCCAGGCCCTGGCCCTCGGCCCCGCGCACCTGACGCTGGTGGATGCGAGCGAGTTCAACCTCTACGCCATGGAGCGCGAGCTGGCCGACGCCGGCGCGCCCGGCTGGTCGGTGGAGCTCGGCGACGTGCGCGACGGCGCCCGCATGGCCGCCCTGTTCGCCCGGGCCCGGCCCGAGGTGGTGCTGCACGCCGCCGCCCTGAAGCACGTGCCGCTGATGGAGCTGAACCCCACCGAGGCGGTGCGCACCAACCTCGGCGGCGCGCTGATCTGCGCGCGGCTGGCGCGGGACACGGCGGGCGTCTTCACCTTCATCTCCACCGACAAGGCGGTGAACCCCACCAACGTCATGGGCGCCACCAAGCGCGCGGCCGAGCAGGCGGTGCGGGCGGTGCTGGCGGGCTCGCCGTGCTGCGCGGCCGTGGTGCGCTTCGGCAACGTGCTCGGCTCCGCCGGGTCGGTGGTGCCCCTGTTCGAGCGGCAGATCGCCGAGGGCGGGCCGCTGACGATCACCCACCCCGACATGGTCCGCTTCTTCATGACGGTGGGCGAGGCGTCGTCGCTGGTGCTGCAGGCCAGCGCCCTGCCCGACGCGGGCGGCGTGCACGTGCTCGACATGGGCGAGCCCGTGCGGATCGAGGATCTCGCGCGGCAGATGATCCGCCTGCACGGGCTGCGCCCCGGCGTGGACATCGCCATCCGCCACACGGGCCTGCGCCCGGGCGAGAAGCTGTTCGAGGAGATCTTCTACGCCGCCGAGGAGGTGCGCCCGACGGAGGTGGACGGCGTGCTCTCCGCCGCGGACCCCACGCCCAGCTGGTCCGCCCTCTCCGGGCCGGTCGAGGCGCTGCTGGAGGCGGCGCGGGCGCAGGACGAGGCGCTGACGCTGGAGCGGCTGCAGGCCCTGGTGCCCCAGTTCAAGCGGGGGTGAGCCTCAGGAAAGCTGGGATTGATACGCCCGGCCGTCGGGGGGCCTTTGGCGCACCATGCCGTCCGCCCTCCGCCGCACCGCCCTCGCCGGCCTCCTCGCCCTCGTGGCCGCCCCCTCGGTCGTTTCGGCCGTGAGCGCCGCCCCCGCGCCGCACCTGTCGCTGGCCAGCTACGACAAGCTGCGCACGCCGCTGCCCTACCCCTACGACGAGAAGGCCGACGCGGGCCGGCAGGTGGAGGCGGCGCGGCAGCGCGCACGCAAGTCGGGCAAGCGCCTGCTCATCGACTTCGGCGGCAACTGGTGCCCCGACTGCCGGATCCTGGCCGGCACCATCGAGCAGACCGAGCTCAAGCCCTTCATCGATCGCCACTTCGAGTTCGTGGCCGTGGACATCGGCGGCAAGGACCGCGGCAAGAACCAGGACGTCGCCGCCCGCTACGACCTGAAGATCCAGGGCGTGCCGGCGCTGGTGGTCGTCGATCCCAGGACGGACAAGGTGCTGAACCGCGACCAGGTCACCGCCCTCTCCGACGCCCGGCACATGAGCCCGCAAGGCCTGGCCGACTACGTGGCCCGCTGGGCGCGCTAGGCGTCCCAACCTCCGTCGCCCTCGGGCTTGACCCAAGGGCCGAGCCGTCCGCGGCTCCACGGCGCAGGTGGCGCATGACCGGCGCCCGGCCCGCGGATCAAGTCCGAGGGCGACGGTGGGAAGGGCGCTCTCCGATACCGCCCGGCCTGAACCCGCGCTAGGCTCCCGCCATGCCGCAGCCGCCCCTGACGCCCGACGCCTACGCCGCCCTGCGCCGCCGGGCGGCCGAGGACCCGGCCGGCGTCTTCGGCGAGGCCGCGCTCCGGCTCGAGTGGTCCAAGCCCTTCACGCAGGTGAAGGACGTCTCCTTCGACGCGTCCGACCTGCACATCCGCTGGTTCGCCGACGGCGAGCTGAACGCCAGCGTCAACTGCGTCGACCGGTGGCTCCCGACCCACGCCGACGAGACCGCCATCCTGTTCGAGGGCGACGCCCCGGGGACCGGCGAGCGCATCAGCTTCCGCGAGCTGCACCGGCGCGTGGGCCGGATGGCCAACGTGCTCAAGGCGCAGGGCGTCGCCAGGGGCGACCGCGTCACGCTCTACCTGCCCATGACGCCGGACGCGGCGGTGGCCATGCTGGCCTGCGCGCGGATCGGCGCGGTCCACTCTGTGGTGTTCGGCGGCTTCTCGCCCGAGGCGCTGGCCGGCCGCATCGCCGACTGCGGCTCCAGGCTGGTGATCACCGCCGACGAGGCGGTGCGCGGCGGCCGCACCGTGCCGCTGAAGGCCAACGTGGACCAGGCGCTGGCCGCCGGCGGGCCTGTCGAGCGGGTGCTGGTGATGCGCCGCACGGGGGCGGAGGTGGCCATGACCGCCGGCCGCGACCTCGCCTACGCCGACGCGTCCGCGGGCGTGTCCGACGAATGCCCGCCCGAGCCGATGGGGGCGGAGGACCCGCTGTTCATCCTCTACACCTCGGGCTCGACCGGAAAGCCCAAGGGCGTGCTGCACACCACCGGCGGCTACCTGTTCTGGGCGGCCTGGACGCACGAGCTGGTGTTCCGCCACGCCCCCGGCGACCTCTTCTGGTGCACGGCCGACGTGGGCTGGGTCACCGGCCACAGCTACGTGGTCTACGGCCCGCTCGCCAACGGCGGGGCCACGCTGATGTTCGAGGGCGTGCCCACCTGGCCCGACGCCGGCCGCTGCTGGGACGTGATCGACCGGCATGGCGTGAACGTCTTCTACACCGCTCCCACCGCCATCCGCGCGCTGATGAAGGAGGGCGACGGCCCGCTGCAGGGGCGGGACCTCTCCTCCCTGCGCCTCCTGGGCACCGTGGGCGAGCCGATCAACCCGGAGGCCTGGCGCTGGTACCACGACAGGATCGGGCGCGGCCGCCTGCCGATCGTGGACACCTGGTGGCAGACGGAGACGGGGGGCTGCCTGATCTCGCCCGTGCCCGGCGCCACACCCGACCCGCCGCCCGGCTCCGCCACCCTGCCGCTGCCCGGCGTGCAGGCGCAGCTGGTCGACGCCGAGCACCAGGTGCTGGAAGGGGAGGCGCAGGGCGAGCTGGTGATCGCCGACAGCTGGCCGGGGCAGATGCGCACCGTGTGGGGCGACCACGCCCGCTTCGTCCAGACCTACTTCGTCCAGCACCCGGGCAAGTACACCACCGGCGACGGCGCCCGGCGGGATGCGGGCGGCAACGTGTGGATCACCGGCCGCGTGGACGACGTGATCAACGTCAGCGGCCACCGCATCGGCACCGCCGAGGTGGAGAGCGCGCTGGTGGGCCACGCGGCCGTCGCCGAGGCCGCGGTGGTCGGCGTGCCGCACGCGATGAAGGGGCAGGGCCTCTACGCCTTCGTCACGCTGAAGACCGGCCGCGAGGCGGACGAGGCGCTCCGCGGCGAGCTCCTGGACCAGGTCCGCCGCGAGATCGGCCGCTTCGCCGCGCCCGAGGCGATCCAGTGGGCGCCCGGCCTGCCCAAGACGCGCTCGGGCAAGATCATGCGCCGCATCCTGCGCAAGATCGCGGAGGGCGAGACGGGGGAGCTCGGCGACACCTCGACGTTGGCCGACCCGGGCGTGGTGGACGAACTGGTGAAGGGTAGGCGGTGATCCCTCTCCTGGAGGGAGAGGGAGGGGCCCGCGCCGCAGCGTGGGAGGGTGAGGGGACCGACCTCGCCGAGGTGGCTCCCGCCGGCGCGAGGTCGGCAAGGTCGGTCCCCTCACCCAACCCTCTCCCTCTGGGAGAGGGCTATCTGCGGCCTAGCCGCTCTGGCCGTGCACGTTCGCCTTCTCCTTCAGCGCGTCGATGCGCTTGCTGGCCTCGGCCTTGGTCAGCCCGTCGGAGTAGGCCTCCGGGTCGTGCGCCTGCTCGGACAGCGTCTTGAGGTAGCTCATCTGCGCGCCGGTCATGGGCTCGTCGCCGGTGACCCAGTCGTCCGGGTCCTTCTCGGCGTTGGACGGGGGGTGCGGGTCCTGCTTGACGTTGCGGGCGTCGATCTCGGGATCGGCCATGGCGGTGCTCCTGGAGGGGATAGGTCGTTGCTGAAATGTTCTCCGGCGGGAGCGGTTGCATGAGCGTGCCGCGCGTCGTCGTGGTCGGGGCCGGCGCGGCGGGGATCGCGGCGGGGCTGCATCTGCGCGAGGCGGGCGTCGAGGCCCTGATCCTGGAGGCGCGGGACCGTGTCGGCGGCCGGGCGCACACGGTCGTGTGCGAGGGCCTGCCGCTCGACCTCGGCTGCGGCTGGCTGCACCGGGGCGAGCGCAACGCCTGGGCCGATCTGTTCGCGCGCGACGGCGCAACGCTCGACCGCACGCCCCCGCCCTGGGGCGGCCCGGCGCTCGACGCCAACTTCCCGCCCGCCGAGCAGGCCGACTTCCACCGGGCGTTCGGCGCGCTGGAGGACCGGCTGGCGGAGGCCGCCGAGCACGGGCCGGACCGCGCCGCCTCCGCGCTGCTGGCGCCCGGCGGGCGCTGGAACGCCCTGCTGAACGCCTTCTCCGCCGCCTACAACGGCGCCGCCTTCGACCGAATCTCCGTGCGCGACTACGCCGCCTTCGACGAGGGCGAGACCGACATTCGCGCGCCCAGAGGCTATGGCGCGGGGATCGCGCACGCGGCGCGCCACCTGCCCGTGCGCCTGAACGCCCCCGTGACGCGCATCGACCACGGGGGCCCGCGGGTGCGCGTGGAGCTGGCCGACGGCGGCGCCGTGGAGGCGAAGGCGGCGATCGTCACCGTGCCCACCTCCCTGCTGGCGCGGGAGGCGGTGCGCTTCGACCCGCCCCTGCCGGAGAAGGCGGAGGCCGCCGCGGGCCTGCCGCTCGGCTGCGCGGGCAAGGTGTTCCTGCACCTGGACGGGGCCGAGCGCGACTTCGCTCCGGAGAGCCTGCTCTACGGCTCCACCACCTCCGAGCGGACGGCCAGCTTCCACATCCGCCCGTTCGGCCGCCCGGTGGTGGAGAGCTATTTCGGCGGCGACACGGCCGGCGAGCTGGAGGCGGCGGGGCCCGAGGCGGCGGCGGCGGCCTGCATCGGCTGGATGGCGGACGCTCTGGGCTCCGCGATCCGCCCGCGCCTGCGCCCCCTGGCGGCCACCGCCTGGAGCGTCGATCCGTGGTCGCGGGGCGCCTACAGCCACGCCCTGCCCGGCCGGGTCGCCGACCGCGACCGGCTGGCCGAGCCCGCGGGCCGGCTGTTCTTCGCGGGCGAGGCGTGCAGCCGGGGGGCGTACAGCTCGGCCCACGGCGCGTTCGAGACCGGGCGGGCGGCGGCCGAGGCGGCGGTCGCCAGCCTTCGCTGAGGCCGTCGCGCAAGCCCTGGCCCCGCCTCGCGTCCGCACCCCCGGCCGCGACAATGCGCGCCCTCCGAAAACCACCGCTTTACAGGGGGGACCCCCTCCCCTATTTGGCGCGTCCCGGCGGACCCGAGCCAACGGATTTCGATCCGTTCTGCTAACGCCGGCTAGGTTCAACAATCAGCGGGAGGTTACGTGAATTGGTCACGTACCATGCTCCCCTGGACCTGGTCCGCGTGCGGTCCCCTGAGCGTCCTGTCGCCCTCGTGCGACCTGGCGCGGTGGCCGTAGCGGCGACCTGGTTCCAGGACAATCTCAAGGCGGACGTCCTCTATGCGGTGAAGGCCAATCCTTCGCCCTGGGTGATCCACGCGCTCCACGAGGCCGGCGTGACCGGCTTCGACGTGGCCTCGATCCCCGAGATCGAGCTGGTGGCCGAGCATGCGCCCGGCGCCCGCATGGCCTTCATGCACCCGGTGAAGAGCCGGAGCGCCATCGCGCGGGCCTACCGCGAGTTCGGCGTGCGCACCTTCGCGCTCGACAGCCACGAGGAGCTCCAGAAGATCCTGGAGGTCACGGGCGGTGCGGCCGACCTGAACCTGATCGTGCGCATGGCGGTGTCGGCCGACGGGGCGCAGTACACGCTGAACGGCAAGTTCGGCGTGCCGCTCGACCAGGCGCCGGCGCTGCTGCTGGCCGCCCGCCGCGCCACCGCCGGCCTGATGGGCGTGAGCTTCCACGTGGGCAGCCAGTGCATGCGGCCGACCGCCTATCAGGCGGCCATGGCGCAGGTGTCGCGCGCCATCACCCGCGCCGGCGTGTTCGTGGACGTGGTGGACGTGGGCGGGGGCTTCCCCTCGGTCTACCCGGGCATGACCCCGCCCGACATGGCCGAGTACGCCGCCGCCATCCACCGCGGCTTCGCCGAGATGCCCGTGCCCGAGACCTGCGAGCTGTGGTGCGAGCCCGGCCGCGCGCTGGTGGCCGAGGCCGCCTCGCTGCTGGTCAAGGTCGAGCTGAAGAAGGGTGATGCGCTGCACCTGAACGACGGCAGCTACGGCTCGCTGTTCGACGCCACCCACTTCAAGTGGCCGTTCCCGGTGAAGCTGGTGCGCGACGGCGAGGCGGGCGCCGAGCTGAAGCCGTTCCGCTTCTACGGCCCGACCTGCGACTCGATCGACCACATGCCGGGCCCGTACATGCTCCCGGCCGACATCGACGAGGGCGACTACATCGAGATCGGCATGACCGGCGCCTACGGCGTCGCCATGGCCACCCGCTTCAACGGCTACGGCGACACCGAGCTCGCCGAGGTCGCGGACGCGCCGATGGCCAGCATGTTCGGCCTCGCTCGCCGCTCGCTGGGCGCCCCGCGGGTGGAGGAGGAGGAGCGCCGCAAGGTGGTCCGCTTCAGCCGCCCCAAGGGCTCCGCAGGCCGCAAGAGCCGGCGGCGATAGTCCGCTCTCCCGCTCGCGGGAGCGGGAGGGTGAGGGCGAAGTGGAAGCCACACGGCTGTCACCGTCCCGCCCTAACCCCGTCCTCGCATCCTCACCCTCCCACGCGCTGACGCGCGCGGGTCCCTCCCTCTCCCTGCCGGGGCGAGGGGTTCAACGCCGTCGCGCTGTCCGGTGAACGACAGGCGCTGGAAGAGAACCGATGAACGCTCCCGTGAACAGCAACCGCAAGGCCGAGCTCCTCTCCAAGACCGTCGAGCACGTGGACATCACCGCCTACGACGCGCGGCCGGTGATCGACGCCATGCGCAAGATGAGTTTCACCAGCCGAGACACCGCGCGCGCCGCCGACATCCTCAACATGGCCATCGAGGACGAGGCCTGCTCGCCCTGGCTGATCCTGGCGGGCTCCACCAGCGCCGGCGGCTGCATGCACGTTTACCGCGACATGGTGAAGTTCGGCATGATCGACTGCGTGGTCGCCACCGGCGCCAGCATCGTCGACATGGACTTCTTCGAGGCGCTCGGCTTCAAGCACTACCAGGCCGACAGCACCGTCGACGACCGCGACCTACGCGAGCTCTACATCGACCGCATCTACGACACCTACATCGACGAGGAGGAGCTCCAGAGCTGCGACGGCACGATCTATGAGCTGTGCAACATGCTCGAGCCGCGCCCCTACTCGTCGCGCGAGTTCATCTGGGAGATGGGCAAGTGGCTCGCGGCGGGCAACGCCAAGAAGCCCGGAAGCCTGGTGCAGACCGCCTTTGAGGAGGGCGTGCCGATCTTCTGCCCGGCCTTCGTGGACAGCTCCGCCGGCTTCGGCCTGGTGAAGCACCAGAAGGAGCGGATCGCGGCCAAGCAGCCCTACCTCACGATCGACTCCGTCGCCGACTTCCGCGAGCTGACCGACATCAAGATCGCGGCGGGCTCCACCGGCCTGTTCATGGTCGGCGGCGGCGTGCCCAAGAACTTCGCGCAGGACACGGTGGTCTGCGCCGAGATCCTCGGCGTCGAGGCGGAGATGCACAAGTACGCCGTGCAGATCACGGTGGCCGATGTGCGCGACGGAGCCTGCTCCTCGTCCACGCTCAAGGAGGCCTGCTCCTGGGGCAAGGTGGACGTCACCTACGAGCAGATGGTGTTCGCCGAGGCCACCACCGTGGTGCCGCTGATCGGCTCGGACGCCTACCACCGCGGCGGCTGGCGGGCCCGCACGCCGCGCCGCTGGCAGAAGCTGTTCGGAGTCGAGGTGAAGGGCTGACCGGCCCGCAAGGTGCAGGGCGCGCGCTATGCGACGCGCCCTGCTCCGAAACGTGACGTTCGCCCTGGCGCTCACCCTCGCGCCCGCAGCCTCGCTCGCCGACACGCCCGCCCCGGCTCCCGCACCGGTGCGGGCGGTGACGTGGGGCTTCGAGACCTGGCAGTGCGGCGACCAGTGGTTCGACATCCGCCTGGGCGCCGGCGACCGCGACGTGTGGATCGACCGGATCGAGGGCGTGGCGAGCGGCGTCTCCGGCTCCAACGCCGACCCGGCCAAGCGCTGGGTCCGCGCGGCGCTGGTGACCCTGACTCCCGGAGACAGCCCGCCCCCCGCCGACGGCGGCGTGAACGCCACGCCGCAGGTGCGGGCGCAGCACGCGGTGGCGGGCAACCTCCTGTCGGTGATCCTGAAGCAGCGGGGCGACCAGTTCGTCTCCGTGCCCGTGTCGCAGACCTACCTCGGCCCCCAGCTGGCCAGGCGCGGGCGCCTGCGCGCCCTGGTGGACACCCAAACCTACACGGGCGACGCCGGCCGGGACGCCCTGGTGCCGCGCAACCACCCGGAAGAGTGCCTGGATACCGAGGTGCAGCTCGTGGTGCAGTTCCACGAGGCCTCGCCCGCGGGCTGATCACCTCTCGCGCTATCCCCTCCATCGTCCTCGGGCTTGACCCGAGGACCCCCCTCCGTCGTCCTCGGGCTTGACCCGAGGACCGGGCGCCGGTCGTGCTCGACCTCGGCCGTTGAGCCGCAGACGGCTCGGCCCTCCGGTCAAGCCCGAGGGGCGACGGACCTCTAGAGCGCCTTCAGCCGGTAGAGCGCCTCCAGCGCCTCGCGCGGACTGAGGGCGTCCGGGTCGAGCTCCGCCAGCTCCGCCAGCGCGGGGGAGGGCGGGGCGGGCGCGGCGACGGGCGCCTCGCGCACGGCGAACAGGGGCAGGTCGTCGAGGCGGGCCGGGGAGCCGGGCTCGGCCTCCAGGCGCTCGAGCACCTCGCGCGCCCGGGCGGTGACGCTCGGCGGCACGCCCGCCAGCCGCGCCACCTGCACGCCGTAGCTGCGGTCTGCGGCCCCCGGCGCAGCCTCGTGCAGGAAGACGAGCTCGCCGTTCCACTCGCGGGCGCGCATGTTCAGGTTGCAGACGTGGGCGAGCCGGCCCTCCAGCCGCGCCAGCTCGTGGTAGTGCGTGGCGAACAGGGCGCGGGCGCGGCAGGCGTCGTGCAGGTGCTCGGCCACCGCCCAGGCGATGGCCAGGCCGTCGTAGGTGGCGGTGCCCCGCCCGATCTCGTCCAGCACCACGAACGAACGTGGCGTCGCCTGGGTGAGGATGGCGGCGGTCTCCACCATCTCGGTCATGAAGGTGGAGCGGCCGCGCGCCAGGTCGTCGCCGGCGCCCACGCGGGAGAACAGCCGGTCCGCCGCGCCCAGCCGCAGGCGGCGCGCGGGCACGAAGCTCCCCGCTTGCGCGAGCACCACCAGGAGCGCGTTCTGGCGCAGGAAGGTGCTCTTGCCGGCCATGTTCGGCCCGGTGACCAGCGCCAAGCGCGGGCAGCGGCCGCCCTCGCCGTCCAGCCGGCAGTCGTTGGGGGTGAAGGCGCCGCCGGCCTTGCGCACCGCGGCCTCCACCACCGGGTGCCGCGCGCCCTCCGCCTCGAAGGCGCACGAGCCGTCGACCTCCGGCCGCACCGCGCCCACCTCCTCCGCCCACTCCGCCAGGGCGGAGGCGACGTCGAGCTCCGCCAGGGCGCGGGCGGCGGCCTGGATCGGGGCGGCGTGGGCGCAGGCCTCGCGGCGCAGCGCCTCGTAGGCCTCCAGCTCCTGGGCGAGCGCCCGGTCGGCGGCCTGGCTGATGCGGGCGTCGAGGTCGGCCAGCTCGGGCGTGGTGAAGCGCACCTGGCTGGCGGTGGTCTGGCGGTGGATGAACAGGTGCGACCAGGCGGGCGTGAGCAGCGCCTCCGCCTGCTTGGCCGTGGCGTCCACGAAGTAGCCCAGCACGGCGTTGTGCTTGATGCGGACGGACAGGCCGCACTCGCCCTGCAGCCGGCCCTCCAGCGCGGCGACCACGCGGCGGCTGTCGTCGCGCAGGGCGCGGGTGGCGTCGAGCTCCGGCCGCCAGCCCGGCGCCACCCAGCCCCCGTCCCGGGCCGCCAGGGGCAGGTCGGGGCCGAGCGCCGCCTTGAGCGAGCCCAGCAGCACGGCGAGGTAGGGCCGGCGTGCGAGCGACAGCGCCTCCAGGGCGGCCTCCACCTCGGCGGGCGTCGGCCGCAGCGGGTCGACGGCGGCCGACGCGAACAGGGCGCAGAGCCCCTCGCCCGCCGCCAGACCGTCGCGCAGGGCGCCGAGGTCGCGCGGGCCGCCGCGGCCCAGGGCCAGGCGGCTGAGCGCCCGCGCCATGTCGCCGACGCCGCGCAGCGCCGCCCGCAGATCCTCGCGCAGGGTGCGGCGCTCGGCGAACAGCGTCACCGCGTCCAGCCGGGCGGCGATGCGCCCCGGGTCGGTGAGCGGCCGGGCGAGGCGGTCGGCCAGCAGGCGCGCGCCCGCCCCGGTGACGGTGCGGTCCACGCCGTGCAGCAGCGAGCCCTCGCGGGCGCCCGCCTGGCTGCGCTCGATCTCCAGGCTCGCCCGGGTGGCGGGGTCGATCAGCAGCGTGTCCGAGACGCCGCCCCGGCGCGGCGGCTGCAGGGCGGGGAGCTTGCCCGCCTGCGTGGTCTCCAGGTGCGCGGCCAGGAGGCCCAGCGTCGACAGCTCGGCGGGGGAGAAGGCGCCGAAGCCGTCCAGGGTGGCGACGCCGTACAGCCGCTTCAGCCGCGCCTCGGCCGCGCCGGGCTCGGCCAGGGCGGCGGGCATGGGCTGGAGCGGGGCGCCCAGCGCCTTCACCGCCTCGGCGACGGCGGAGTCGGCGAACAGCCGGTCGGGCAGCAGCAGCTCGGCGGGGCGCAGCGCCGCGAGCGCCGGGCCGATCGCCTCGCGCGGGCAGGGCGCCACCTCCACCTCGCCGGTGGAGAGCTCCACGGTGGCCACCGCCGCCGCGCCGCCGCGCACCGCCAGCGCCGCGAGCCGGTTGGCGCCGCGCGCGTCCAAGAGGCTGTCCTCGGTCAGCGTGCCCGGGGTGACCACGCGGGTCACCTCGCGGTGGACGATCGCCTTCGAGCCGCGCTTCTTCGCCGCCCTGGGGTCCTCCATCTGCTCGCAGACGGCGACGCGGAAGCCTGAGCGGATCAGCTTGGCCAGGTAGGCGTCGGCCGCGTGCACCGGCACGCCGGCCATGGGGATGGCCTGGCCCTGGTGCTGGCCGCGATAGGTCAGGGTGATGCCCAGGCACTCCGCGGCGCGCACCGCGTCGTCGAAGAACAGCTCGTAGAAGTCGCCCATGCGGAAGAAGACCAGCGCCTCGGGCTGGGCCGCCTTGGCGGCGAAGAACTGCGCCATCACCGGCGTGGCGCCCTCCGCCTCCGGCGGGAGCTGGGGCTCGGGCGTGAGCGCGTTCATGCGCCGGGCGTAGCACCGGGGCGGGGAGTCGGGGAGTGCGGCGCGCTCGCGGCCG
Organism: uncultured Caulobacteraceae bacterium; assembly: GCA_964244065.1. Taxonomy (GTDB): domain Bacteria; phylum Pseudomonadota; class Alphaproteobacteria; order Caulobacterales; family Caulobacteraceae; genus JASLDZ01. The sequence continues at coordinate 52,755 of CAXTHH010000002.1, forward strand.
AGAGGCGGGCCAGCGCCCAGGCCGCCGCGTCGCGCACCACCTCCGCCTCGTCGGCCAGCAGCCCGGCGACGGGCGCCGCCAGCGCGGGGTCGCCCGAGTTGCCGGCGGCGTAGAGGCAGTTGCGCAGGAACCGAGCGCGACCGATGCGCTTGACCGGGCTCTTGCGGAACAGGGCGCGGAAGCCGGCGTCGTCCAGCCGGAGCAGATCGCTCAGCGCCGGCGAGCGCAGCTCGGCGCGGGCGTGGAACGCCGCCTCCCGCGCGCCCTGGGCGAACTTGTTCCAGGGGCAGGCGGCCAGGCAGTCGTCGCAGCCGTAGACGCGGTTGCCCATGGCCGCCCGGAACTCCTCCGGCCAGGGGCCGGCGTGCTCGATGGTGAGGTAGGAGAGGCAGCGCCGGGCGTCGATCTGGAACGGCGCGGGGAAGGCGTCGGTGGGGCACGCCCGCAGGCAGGCGTCGCACGTGCCGCACCCGGCCCCGCCCGCGCCCGGCGCGTCGGGCGGCAGCTCCAGCGTGGTCAGGATCGACCCCAGGAACAGCCACGAGCCGCGGGTGCGGCTGACCAGGTTGGTGTGCTTGCCCTGCCAGCCCAAGCCCGCCGCCTCCGCCAGCGGCTTCTCGAGGAGAGGGGCGGTGTCCACGAACACCTTCAGCTCGCCGCCGAGCTCGGCCACCATCCAGCGGGCCAACCGCTTCAGCCGCGCCTTGACCACCTCGTGGTAGTCGTCCCCCCGGGCGTAGACGCTGAGCGCCGCCCGGGAGCGTTCGGCCAGGGCGGCGCGCGGGTCCTCGTCCGGGCCGTAGTTCAGGCCCAGCACCACGGCCGAGCGCGCCTCCCCCCACATGGCGCGGGGGTGCGCCCGGCGCTCGGCGGTGGTCTCCAGCCAGTCCATGGTCCCGTGGCGGCCAGCCTCGACGAAGGCGGCCAGGCGGGCGGCGGCGGGCCAGGCGGCCAGGTCGTCCACCCGCGCGAAGCCCACGGCGTCGAAGCCGCAGTCGGCCGCGGCGGCGCGGAGGCGCGCGGCGGGCGTCACGTCCAGCATGGGCGGGAGAAGGGGGCGCCGCGTGCGGGAGTCAACGCCCGTCGGGGATCGCGCCCGCTTCCGCTATGCTTGCGATTCGTCAACCGCGAAGCCGAGGCATGCCTGTCGACACCGCCCTGATCGCCAATGCGGGCGCCGTCAGCCTGGCGCTGGCGGCCACCCTGTGGGCGCTCGCCCAGCGGCGGCGCGCCCGGGCGGAGCTGCGCGCCATGGAGGCGGCCATGGCGGAGGCGGCGTTGCGCGTGGGCGACGCCCAGGCCTCCGCCGAGGCCTTCGACAGCGCCGTGGTGGTGATGGACGGGGCGGCCGACGCGCGCCTCGCCTCGGGCCCCGACGCCCTGGCCGCCTGCGCCCGCGCGCTTGGCCTCGACCCCCTCGCCGACGCCGCGGCCGTGGTCGTCGCCCTCGCAGGCGCCGACAAGGGCCACGCCAGGCGCCTGCGCGAGCTGGTGGAGCGGGGCGAGCCCTGCGACTTCGAGGTGCGCGCGGTGGGCGGCCGCTCCCTGGTGCTGGCCGAGGGGCGCACGGCGGGCGCCTTCGCCTGGCTGCGCCTGTCGGTGGCGCAGGGCGAGGGCCTGCCCTCCGCCGCGCGCTTCGCCGCCTTCCTGGACGGGCTGGCCGACCCCGCCTGGCTGACCGACGGCTCCGGCCGGCTCGCCTGGGCCAACCGGGCGTGGCTGGAGGGCGCGGAGGCGGCCAACGCCGACGACGCCCTGGCGCGCGGCCTGCACTTCGATCGCGGGGTCGAGCAGCTGGCGGCGGAGGCGGCGTCCGCGGGCGCGCGCCGGCGCGGCCTGCGCTGGGCGCCCGTGGCCGGGCGCCGCCGGGCGTTCCAGGTCTCGGCCCACCCGCTGGACGGCGGGGGCGCGGGGGCCGTCGCCCACGACGTGACGGAGGCGGAGGACACGCGCGAGGCGCTGGACCGCACCGTCTCCGCCCACGACGACACGCTGAACCGGCTGGCGGACGCGGTGGCCATCTTCGCCCCCGACAAGCGGCTGGCCTTCCACAACACCGCCTTCGCCGAGCTGTGGCAGGTGGAGCCCGCCTGGCTGGCGGAGAGCCCCAGCCACGGCGAGGTGCTGGACCGCCTGCGCCAGCGCCGGCGCCTGCCCGAGACCAGCGACTACGCCGCCTTCCGCGCCCGCGAGCTCGGCTTCTACGAGACGCTGGACCCGCCGCCCGACGAGCTGTGGAGCCTACCGGACGGGCGCACCCTGCGCGTGGTGCGCCAGCCGCACCCGTTCGGCGGCCTGCTGCTGCTGTTCAGCGACATCACCGGCGAGCTGCGCCTGCGCGCCCAGTACAACGGCCTGGTCCAGGTGCAGCAGGCCACGCTCGACAAGCTGAACGACGCGGTGGCCGTGTTCGGCTCGGACGGGCGACTGCGGCTGCACAACGAGGCGTTCGAGCGTTTCTGGGGCCTGTCCGCCCAGGCGACAGCCGACGCGGGCGACTTCGACGGCATCGTGGAGCTGTGCCTGGCGGTGGTGCACGACCGGGGCTTCTGGCGCGAGCTCAAGGCGCGGGTGGCCGACCCCGACCCCACCGCCCGGGCGCCCATCACCGGCGAGATCCGCACCAGCGACCGGCGCATCGTCGCCTACCAGACGCGGCCCCTGCCCGACGGGGCCACCCTGATCGGGTTCGACGACGTGACCGCCACGCGCGAGCTGGAGCAGGCCCTGGCCGACCGGTCGAACGCCCTGGCCGAGACCGAGCGGCTGAAGCGCGACTTCGTGGGCAACGTCTCCTACGAGCTGCGCACCCCGCTCACCACCATCATCGGCTACAGCGAGCTGCTGGACCACATGGGCGACGCCATGCCCGACCGGGCGCGCACGCACGTGGGGTCGGTGCGGCTCGCCGCGACGCAGCTGGCGCGCTCCATCGACGACGTGCTCGACATGGCGCAGATCGACGCGGGCGAGATGGAGCTCAGCCTGGGCGACGTGGACGTGACGCGCCTGCTGGACGACGCCGCCTCCCGCGCCGAGCGGCCGGCGGAGGAGGCGGGCGTGCGGCTCGCCGTCGAGGCGGACGACGACGCCGGCGTGATCCGCGCCGACGGCAAGCGGCTGGGCCAGGTGCTGGACCACCTGCTCGCCAACGCGGTGCGCTCCACCCCGCCCGGGGGCCTGGTGACCCTCTCCGCCCGCCGTGCCCTGGGCGAGGTGGTGGTCAGCGTGCGCGACACCGGGCGCGGCATTCCCTTCCACGTGCAGGCGCATATCTTCGACCGCTTCATCGGGCGCGACCGGGGCGGGCCGGGCCTGGCCCTGGCCCTGGTCAAGGCGCTGACCGAGCTTCACGGCGGCTGGGTGTCGCTGGAGAGCGAGCCCGGCCAGGGCGCCGTCTTCACCTGCCACCTGCCGGAGACCGCCTACGCCGGCGCGGCGCACCCCGAACTCGCGTTCTAGCCCCCTGACCTCCTCCCCTGCGCAGCGGGGGAGGTGGACGCGAAGCGGACGGAGGGGGCGAACGGCTCTAAGATCGAGCTTGCGAAGCCCCTCCGTCACGCGCCTGCGGCGCGCGCCGCCTCCCCCGCTTCGCAGGGGAGGAGATCATGGATTGCGCGGCGTCTGCTATGCTTTGGCCAAGATGACGACCCAAGCCCCCGCCCCCGCGCTGCGCTCCTCCACCACGCGCAACTCGCTCGTCGTGCTGGCGGTGATCGCGGTGGGCGCCGCCCTGTGGTGGATGCAGGCGATCCTGACGCCGCTGGCCATGGCCGTCTTCCTGCTGATCATGGTGGACGGGTTCGCCCGCGTGCTCCACGCCAAGGTCAGGTTCCTGCCCGAATGGGCGGTGCTGCCGGCCGCCATCCTGATCCTGCTGGCCGCGCTGGGCGTGACGCTGCTGATCGTGCTGGAGAACGCCGCGGGCTTCGCCACGCAGCTCCTGCAGGAGGGGCCGCGGCTGAACGTGGTGCTGGCCCGGGCGGCCGGGCTGTTCGGGGTGACCGTGCCGCCCACGGTGCAGTCCCTGGCCGACCAGCTGAACCCCACGCGGTACCTGGGCCAGGTGGTGGGGGCCATGCAGTCGTTCGGGTCCGGCGCGCTCTACGCGCTGATCTACCTCGGCTTCCTGATCGCCTCCCGCTCCGGCTTCCGGCGCAAGGCGCTGGCCCTGTTCCCCGACCTGGGCGAGCTTCAGAACGCCACCACCGTGTTCATCCGCATCCGCGACGGGGTGGAGCGCTACCTGTGGATCCAGACGGTCGGCGCCCTGCTGATCGCCGCGGGCTCCTGGGCGGCGATGGCGGCGCTGGGCCTGTCGAACGCGGTGTTCTGGGCGTTCCTGATCTTCGTGGCGAGCTATGTGCCGGTGATCGGCGGCTTCGTCGGCGCGCTCCTGCCGCCGCTGTTCGCGCTGCTGCAGTTCGAGGCCTACTGGCGCGCCATCGCCCTGTTCGCCGCGCTGCAGGTCGTCTTCTTCATGGTGGGCAGCGTGCTCCAGCCCAAGATGCAGCGCGACGGGCTGAACATCGACCCCGTGGTGGTGCTGCTGTCGCTGACCCTGTGGGGCGCGCTGTGGGGCGTGGCGGGCATGTTCCTGTCGACGCCGCTGACCGTCATGCTGATCATCGTGCTGGCGCAGTTCGAGAGCTCGCGCTGGATCGCCATCCTGCTCTCGGGCGACGGCCAGCCGGAGCCGCGCGCCACCGCGCGGATCCCGCACCACGGTCCGCCCCTGGCCCCGGCGGGTTGAACGGAGCGCGCGGGCGACTAGGGTCCGGCCGCACGAACAGGCCCCGTCAGAGGGCCGCCACGACAGGTCCATCCCATGCTCGCGCCCGCCGACCCGACCCGCCCCCTCGCCCAGGCGTTCGCCGCCGCGCTGGGAAGCGATGCGGACGCGCAGGCCGCCGAGTTCCTGCGCCAGGCCGCGCAGGACGTGCGCGACGACGAGCTGCCGGGCGTCGGCGCCGACGACCTGGCCTGCGTGCTGGCCGGCTTCTGGCGCTTCGCCCGGGCGGCGGACGGCGGCGAGGCGGCGACGCTCGACCTGCGCCCGGCGAGCGGGGCGGGCGGACGCCCGCTGGGTGTCGACCTGCTCTACGCCGTGCAGGCGGACGCGCCGTTCCTGGTGGACAGCCTGATGGGCGAGGTGGCCGACATGGGGCTGGACGTGCGCGCCATGTTCCACCCCGTGGTCGGCGGCCGCTCCACCATCCTGGTGGTGCTGGGCGAGGTGGGCGCCGACCGGCGCGAGGCGGTGCTGAGCCGCGCCCGCGAGACCTTCGCCGACGTGCGCATGGCGGTGGCCGACCATGCGGCCATGCGCGACCGCATGGCCGAACGCGCCGCCGAGCTCGTCAGCTCGCCCGCGGGCCGCGAGCGGTCGGGCCCCATGCTCGACGAGCACCTCGCCTTCCTGCGCTGGCTGGAGCACGAGCGCTTCACCTTCCTGGGCGCCCGCGACTACCTCTACCCCCGCGACGCCACGGGAGCCTACGCCGCGGAGGAGCCCTCGGTGGTGCAGGGCACCTCGCTGGGCGTGCTGCGCGACCTCGCGCGGCCGGTGCTGCGCCGGGGCTCCGAGCCCGCCATGCGCACCGACAAGCTGGCCGCCTACCTCGACGCCGACGCGCCGCTGGTGGTGGCCAAGTCGAACCTGCGCTCGCGGGTCCACCGCCACGCCTACATGGACTACGTGGGTGTGAAGCGGTACGGGGCCGACGGCCGGGCGGTGGGCGAGACGCGCTTCGTCGGCCTGTTCACCGCCGAGGCCTACGAGGAGCCCGCCCGGGAGATCCCGCTGATCCGCCGCAAGCTGGCGGACGTGCTGGCGCGCTCCGTCGCCGACCCGCTGGGCCACACGGGCAAGCGCCTGCGCCACATCGTCGAGACCTTCCCGCGCGACGAGCTGTTCCAGATGAGCGCGGAGGAGCTGCACGACACCGCGCTCGGCGTCCTGCACCTCTACAACCGGCCCCGCGTGCGCCTGTTCGCCCGGCCCGACCCGTTCGGCCGCTTCATGTCGGTGCTGCTGTTCACCCCCCGCGACCGCTACGACAGCGGGGTCCGCGCCAGGGTGGGCGAGATCCTGGCGCGCGCCTGGGGCGGCCGCATCAGCGCCTTTTACCCGGCCTTCGGCGAGGAGCCGCTGGCGCGGGTGCACTTCATCATCGGCGTCACCCCCGGCGAGCACCCCCGCCCCGACCTGCGCGCGCTGGAGGCGGAGGTGGAGGAGGCGGTCCGCACCTGGCGCGACCGCTTCGAGGCCGCCGTGCGCGCCGCCGGCGGTCCGGTGGCCGAGACGCTGGCGCGCTGGGCCGAGGCCTTCCCCGTCGGCTACCGCGACCGCTACGACGCCGCCGAGACCCTGGCCGACCTGGCCGTGATGGCCACGCCCGGCTTCCAGGACGGCCTGGCCGTGCGCGCCTTCCGCGATGCGGCCTGCACCCCGCGGCAGTTCCGCTTCAAGCTCTACCGCCGCGGCGACCACCCGGCGCCGCTGGCCGACATCGTGCCCGTGCTGGAGAACATGGGCCTGAAGGCGATCGAGGAGGAGGCCTTCGCGCTCCGCCCGGCGGACGGCCCGGCCGTCTGGGTGCAGGACTTCCTGCTGGAGGACGAGCACGGCGAGCGCCTGCGCTTCGGCGACATCCAGACCCCGTTCGAGGACGCGTTCGAGGCCGTCTGGACCGGCCGCACGGAGAACGACCCGTTCAACCGGCTGACGCTGGAGCTGGGCGTCTCCTGGCGCGAGGCGGCGCTGGTGCGCGCCCTCGCCCGCTACCGCGCGCAGTCGGGGCTCGACCCCTCGGGCGCGGTGCAGGCGCAGGCGCTGGCCGACAACCCGGGCGTGGCCCGGCTGATCCTCGACCTGTTCCGCACCAGGTTCGACCCCGCCGTCGCCACGCGGGACGGGGACCGGGTCGAGGCCGCCGAGCGCGTCTTCGGCGAGATCACGGCCGCCCTGCAGGCGGTGGCGAGCCTGGACGCCGACCGGGTCCTGCGCCGCATCGCGCTCCTGGTCCGTGCGCTGAAGCGGACGAACTACTACCAGGCCGGGCCGGACGGGACGCCCAAGCCGCACATCAGCTTCAAGGTGGCCAGCCGCGAGCTGGAGGACCTGCCCGCGCCCAAGCCCTTCCGCGAGATCTTCGTCTCCGCCCCGCACGTGGAGGGCGTGCACCTGCGCTTCGGCCCCGTCGCCCGGGGCGGCCTGCGCTGGAGCGACCGGCGCGACGACTTCCGCACCGAGGTGCTGGGCCTGGTGAAGGCCCAGCAGGTGAAGAACGCGGTGATCGTGCCCGTCGGCTCCAAGGGCGGCTTCTTCCCCAAGCTGCCCACCCGCGGCCTGCCGCCCGAGCAGGTGCGGGCGCAGGGGGTGGAGGCGTACAGGACCTTCCTCTCGGGCCTGTTGGACGTGACCGACAACCTGGACGCCGCCGGCGCGGTCGCGCACCCGCCCGCGGTGGTGATCTCCGGCGAGGGCGACGATCCCTACCTCGTGGTGGCCGCCGACAAGGGCACGGCCACCTTCAGCGACATCGCCAACGGCGTGGCGCGGGACTACGGCTTCTGGCTGGACGACGCCTTCGCCAGCGGCGGGTCGGCCGGCTACGACCACAAGGCCATGGGCATCACCGCCCGCGGCGCGTGGGAAGCCGTGAAGCGGCACTTCCGCGAGATGGGCAAGGACATCCAGTCCACCCCCTTCACCATGGCGGGCGTCGGCGACATGAGCGGCGACGTGTTCGGCAACGGCGCCCTGCTGAGCAAGTGCATCCGCCTGGTCGCCGCCTTCGACCATCGCCACGTCTTCCTCGACCCCGAACCGGATCCCGCGACCAGCTGGACCGAGCGCGCCCGCATGTTCGCCCTGCCGCGCTCCAGCTGGGAGGACTACGACCGGGCGCTGATCTCCCCGGGCGGGGGCGTCTTCTCCCGCGCGCTCAAGTCGGTCCCGCTCAGCCCGCAGGTCCGGGCCATGCTGGGCGTGGCCGAGGCGGAGCTGCCCCCCGCCGACCTGATCCGCGCCATCCTGCGCATGGAGGTTGAGCTGCTCTACCTCGGCGGCATCGGCACCTACGTGAAGGCGCCCGGCGAGACCCACGGCGACGTGGGCGACAAGGCCAACGACGCGGTGCGCATCGACGCGGGCGAGCTGCGCGCCAAGGTGGTGGGCGAGGGCGCCAACCTCGGCTTCACCCAGGCGGGCCGCATCGCCTTCGCCCGCGGCGGTGGGCGCATCAACACGGACGCCATCGACAACTCGGCCGGCGTCGACACCTCCGACCACGAGGTGAACATCAAGATCCTGCTCGGCCAGGCGATCCGCGACGGCCTCCTGGCCGCGGGCGACCGCGACGCCCTCCTGGCCTCCATGACCGACGAGGTGGCCGAGCACGTGCTGGCGCACAACCGGGCGCAGACGCTGGCGCTCAGCCTGCAGGAGATGGACGCGGTCGAGGAGCTGGACGCCCACGCCCGCTTCATGGCCGACCTGGTCGCCGCAGGCCGTCTGGACCGCCACGTCGAGGGCCTGCCCGGCCCGCAGGCGCTGGCCGACCTGCGCGCCGCCGGCCGCGGCCTGACCCGGCCCGAGCTGGCCGTGCTCACCGCCTACGGCAAGCTGGAGCTCTCCGCCGCCCTGGTGGAGGGCGCGACGCCCGACGACCCGTGGTTCGAGCGCACGCTGGCGGACTACTTCCCCGACGCCCTGGCGCGGTTCGAGGACGGCATGCGCCGCCACCGGCTGCGGCGCGAGATCGTCGCCACCGTGCTCGCCAACCGGGTGGTGGACTGGTGCGGCCCGACCTTCGTCGACCGGGTGCGCGCGGCCACGGGCGCCGACGCCGGCGCGATCACCGAGGCGTTCGAGGCGGCGCGCGCCGTGTTCGGGCTGGAGGCGGTCTGGAGCGAGATCGCCGTGCTCGGCCCCGAGGCCCCGGCCCGCGCCCAGCTGGCGCTGCACCGCGAGGTGGCGCGCGCGGTCCGCGCCCACGCCTTCTGGATCGCCCGGCGAGAGGCGCTCAATCCCCGCCCGGGCGGGGTCCAGGCGCTGGTGGACGCCTACCGCCCCGCGGCCGACGCCCTGGGCCAGGGCGGGGCGGACCTGCTCAGCCCCTTCGAGCGCGAGACGGTGGCGCGCCGCGCCGCCAGCCTGCGCGAGGCGGGGGCCCCGCCCGAGCTCGCCGCCCGCGTCGCCGCCCTGCGCGCGGCCACGGCCACCGTGGAGATCGCCGACCTGGCCCGCGACCTCGGCCGCGACCCCGCCGAGGCCGCGCGCATGTTCGCCGCGGCGGGGGACGCCTTCGGCTTCGACCGGCTGCGCGCCGCCGCCGCCGCCCTGCCGGCCGCCGATCCCTACGAGCGCACCGCGCTCCGCGGCCTCGTCGCCGACCTCACCGCCGAGCAGACCGACCTGGCGCGCGCCGCCCTGGCGGGCGCGCACCCCGCCGAGCCGGCGCCCGCCGCCCTGGAGCGCTGGGCCGCTCCCCGCGGCGAGGCGGTGGCGCGGGCGCGCCGCACGGTGGCGGAGATCGAGACGGGCGGCGGCGGCTGGACCTTCGCCAAGCTCACCATCGCCAACGCCGCCCTGCGCCAGGCGGCGTCCGTCGGTTGAGCCCGGCCGTCAGTCGGCCTTGAGCAGGTCGGCGACCGTGATGTGGGACAGGCGGTCGGCCGCCGCGAGGTCGGCCGCCTCGATGGCGCGCAGGACCTGCCGGGGAATGCGCTCGCCCACCGGACAGCCCTTGGCGCCCGGCGGCGGACAGCCGAAGTGGGCGCAGCCATTCACCGCGCGGAGCACCTGGTCCAGCGTGATGGCGGTCGGCGCCAGCAGCAGCCACGCCCCGCCGGAGGCGCCGGCGCGCGTGCCGATCAGGCCCGCCCGGGCGAGCATGGCGGTGACCCGGCGCACCACCACCGGGTTGGTGGGCATGGAGGCGGCCAGCGCCGCCGAGCTCACCGCCCCGCCCGGCGCGAAGGCGCCCGCGTGCGCCAGATAGGCGAGCGCATGGGCGGCGACAGGGAATCTCTGGCTGTCGCTCATGGCGGGCGGGCCGCGGCCTCCGGAACGCGGGCCAACCGTGCCCGCGGGTGTTCCAGTAGATAGGCGCGGCAGGGCCGCGATCAACGCGCGCCCTCTCCGTTGAACCGCCGGGCTAAACGGACTATCTCGGCGCGCCCGCCGTCGCGGGCTTTGTTTGGAGCGGAATCTTTCGTGCGGCGACCCCGCGACGACGGTGCGGCTCCGGAGGACGTCGATGGCTGCTGAAGCCCCGGGCGCGGCCGCCGACGGCGACGCCCGCTCCACCGCCGGCGGGGAGAAGCCGGGGTTCCAGATCGCGCCCCCGTGCGACCCGCCGTCCGGCGACGTCTCCGCCGCCAACGCCGAGCACGTGCTGCACGGCAAGGACAAGCGAAAGCGCCGGCACGCCGGCTTCTGGGGACTGGCGCTCGGCTCCACGGGCGTGGTGTATGGCGACATCGGGACCAGCCCCCTCTACGCCTTCCGCGCGGCGCTGACCCCGCTGGAGGCGCGGGCGCGCGAGGCGGACGTGATCGGCGTCGTCTCCCTGGCGCTGTGGGCGATGATCCTGGTGGTCACGGTCAAGTACGTGCTGTTCGTCATGCGCGCCGACAACAAGGGCGAGGGCGGCGTGCTCTCGCTGATGGCGCTGGCGCAGCGCGCGATCGGCCGCCGCACCCGGCTGGTGTTCGCGCTGGGCCTGATCGGCGCGGCGCTGTTCTACGGCGACAGCATCATCACCCCGGCCGTCTCGGTGCTGGGGGCGGAGGACGGGCTCAAGACGCTGCCGGGCATCGGGCCCAAGGTCACCGACAAGCTGATCATGATCATCAGCATCGTGATCCTGTTCGCCCTGTTCATGGTGCAGTCGCGCGGCACGGCGCGCATCGGCCTGCTGTTCGGGCCGGTGATGGTGGTCTGGTTCGTGGTGATCGCCGCGATGGGCGTGATGCACATCGCCGACGCGCCGGGCGTCTTCCAGGCGGTGAACCCCTGGTACGGGCTGCGCCTGATCGCGACCCACGGCTACATCGGCTTCCTTGTGCTCGGCTCGGTGTTCCTGACGGTCACGGGCGGCGAGGCCCTGTACGCCGACATGGGCCACTTCGGCCGCTGGCCGATCCAGGCGGCGTGGCTGTTCTTCGTGCTGCCCTGCCTGGCGCTGAACTACTTCGGCCAGGGCGCCTTCGTGCTGCACGCGCTGGAGACGGCGCGGGCGGCGGGCAAGCCGCTGGCCGACGCCAACTGGTTCTACCTGATGGCGCCCGACAACCTGCGCCTGCCGCTGGCGCTCCTGGCCACCTTCGCCTCGGTGATCGCCAGCCAGGCGGTGATCACCGGCGCTTTCTCGCTGAGCCAGCAGGCGATCCTGCTGGGCCTCCTGCCCCGCATGAACGTGCGCCGGACGAGCGAGACTCACACCGGCCAGATCTACCTGCCGCAGGTGAACCTGCTGCTGCTGGTGGGCGTGCTCGTGCTGGTGGTCATGTTCCGCACAGCCGACAGCCTGGCCCACGCCTACGGCCTGGCGGTGACGGGCACCATGCTGGTGACCACGGTGCTGGCCTACATCGTCGCCCGGCGCATGTGGGGCTGGAAGATGTGGCAGGCGCTGGCCCTGGCCGCCCCGCTGGCGGTGCTGGACCTCACCTTCCTCTCGGCGAACCTGCTCAAGATCGCCTCCGGGGGCTGGTTCCCGATCCTGCTGGGGGGGGCGCTGTTCGTCATCATGTCCACCTGGGTGCGCGGCTCGCGCATCCTGACGGAGAAGACGCGGCGCGAGGCGATCCCGCTGGTGGACCTGATGCAGATGCTGCAGGCGCGGCGGCCGCACCGGGCGCCCGGCACCGCCATCTTCCTGACCAGCGACCCGGACCTGGCGCCGGTCGCGCTGATGCACAACCTGAAGCACAACAAGGTCCTCCACGACAAGAACGTGATCCTGACCGTGCGCACGGCCGAGACCCCGCGCGTGTCCGAGGCCAAGCGCGTCGAGATCATACCGATCAACGACGACTTCCGAAAGGTGATCGTCAACTACGGCTTCATGGAAACGCCGAACGTGCCCAAGGCGCTGGGCGTATGCCGCAAGCAGGGGCTGAAGTTCGACATCATGTCGACAAGCTTCTTCCTGGGCCGTCGCTCGGTTGTGCCCTCGGCGCAGAGCGGCATGCCGCTCTGGCAGGACAACATCTACATCTTCCTGCTGAAGAACGCGACCAACCCGACGGACTTCTTCCGCATCCCGCCGGGCCGGGTGGTGGAGATGGGCGCGCAGGTCACGGTGTGAACGGCCGCGACACGTCGCGGCCGCGGCGCAGGATGCGCAGGATCAGGACCCGGTCGGCCTCGACGCGGTAATAGATCGTCGCCGTCCGCTCGAAGGGAACGCTGCGCACGGCGCGACCGAACTCCTCCCGAACGCCGCCGCCGAGCGGCGCAAGGCCGATCCGCCCATAGCGACTCCTGATGCGTCCGATGTAGGCGCGGACCGCGCGCGTCGATGCGCCGTCGGAGGCTAGCCACCTTGCGATCGCATCGAGGTCCATCCGAGCCTCCTCGGACAACCGGACCGGCAGCGTCCTCAACGCCCGTACTTGGCCTCAAGCTCGCGATACGTCTCTTCCATCCGGGCGTCGACCTCCTCCATCGTCAGCGCCGGCCGCGGATCGTTCAACGCTTCGTCGATCTTGGCTTTGATCTCGTCGAAGTTCGCCGCGATCCAGGCGTCCTCCTCCGCCTGCTCCTCGGGCGTGGGGTCGCGGTCGTCGTCCCAGTCGGCGGCGGTCTCGTGCAGCTCGGGGCGGTCGTCGGCCATGGCGCGCAGCCTAACACGCCGGCCCGCTCGGTTGACCCCCCGCCCCCCCGTCCGTAAGCCGCGCCGTCCGTCCCGCCGCCCTCTCCAGGACCGCCGCCCATGTTCGCCGACAGCCGCCCCGTGAAGAAGGTGGTGCTCGCCTACTCCGGCGGGCTCGACACCTCCATCATCCTGAAGTGGCTGCAGACGGAGTACGGGGCGGAGGTGGTGACCTTCACCGCCGACCTGGGCCAGGGCGAGGAGCTGGAGCCCGCGCGCCGCAAGGCCGAGCTCCTGGGCATCCGGCCCGAGAACATCTTCATCGACGACCTGCGCGAGGAGTTCGTGCGGGACTTCGTCTTCCCCATGTTCCGCGCCAACACGGTCTACGAGGGCCAGTACCTCCTCGGCACCTCCATCGCCCGGCCGCTGATCGCCAAGCGCCAGATCGAGATCGCCCGCCAGGTGGGCGCGGACGCCGTGTGCCACGGAGCCACCGGCAAGGGGAACGACCAGGTCCGCTTCGAGCTCGGCTACTACGCCCTGGAGCCCGACATCCGCGTCATCGCCCCCTGGCGCGAGTGGGAGTTCAAGTCCAGAGAGCGCCTGCTGGAGTTCGCCGAGCAGAACCAGATCCCCATCGCCAAGGACAAGCGCGGCGACGCCCCGTTCTCGGTGGACGCCAACCTTCTGCACAGCTCGAGCGAGGGCAAGGTGCTGGAGGACCCGGCGGTGGAGGCGCCCGAGTTCGTGCACATGCGCACCATCGCGCCCGAGGACGCGCCGGACACGCCCACCGTGTTCACGCTCGACTTCGAGCGCGGCGACCCGGTGGCGCTGGACGGCGAGCGCCTGTCGCCCGCCGCCATGCTCACGAAGCTGAATCAGCTCGGCCACGACAACGGCGTCGGCCGACTCGACCTCGTGGAGAACCGCTTCGTCGGCATGAAGAGCCGCGGTGTCTACGAGACGCCGGGCGGCACGATCCTGCTGCACGCGCACCGGGGCATCGAGAGCATCACCCTCGACCGCGGGGCCATGCACCTGAAGGACGAGCTGATGCCGCGCTATGCGTCGCTCATCTACAACGGCTTCTGGTGGAGCCCGGAGCGCGAGATGCTGCAGGCCGCCATCGACCACAGCCAGGCGCACGTGGCCGGGCGTGTCCGGGTGAAGCTCTACAAGGGCAACGTCGCCATCATCGGCCGCGAGAGCCCCTACGCCCTCTACGACCAGGACCTCGTCACCTTCGAGGAGGGCTCCGGCTCGTACGACCAGCGGGACGCGGCGGGCTTCATCCGCCTGAACGCCCTGCGGCTGCGCGTGCTGGCGGGCCGCGACCGCCGCGCCGGGGTGCGCTGAGGCTCGCGTCTTAGGCGTTCAGCCGCAGGAAGCTGAACACGGGATCGATCCGCGCGCGGAAGAAGGCGCCCTTGGAGGGCGCGGCCAGGAAGGCCGCGTGCGTCTCCGGCGGCACGGCGAAGTAGGCGTAGCCCTCGCCCGACCTGAAGCGGACCAGCAGCGTCCGTTCCCGGCCGAGGTAGCCGATCTCGGCGATGGCGGACGAGTCCACGGGGACCATCCGTGCCCGCTCCTCTTGTCTGACCAAGACGTAACGTGCCTCCGCACGGGCCGCGTGACAGCGTGTCCGCAGGCTCCAAGGGGCATGCGAGGAGAAGGTTCAGATGAAGCTCACGACCATCCTGGGGGCGGGGATCGCCGCGGCCGCCGCCCTGCCCGCCCTGGCGCAGGTTCCGTCGGCGCCGCCGGCGCCGCCCGCCCCGCCCGCGCCCGCCGCCGCCGTCGCGCCTCCGGCCCCGCCCGCTCCGCCGCTTGCACCCGCCGGGGGGGCCATGGTCTGGGGCTCCGGCGGCTCGGAGGTGATCAGCCGCAACGAGAACGGCCAGCGGATCACCATCGTCGCCCGCCGGCCGGGCTCCGGCATGAGCTGGGGCGGCGACGACACCCGCGAGGTGCTGTCCTACAAGGACGCCGACGGGAAGGACGTGCGCGTGTTCTCCAACAAGCCCGTCACCCGCGATCAGGTCGAGAAGATGCGCGCCGACGCCCGCGAGGCCGGCGCCCGCGCCCGCGCCGAGGGCGAGCGCGCCCGGGTCGAGGGTCAGCGCGCCCGCGAGGCGGGTCGCATGGCCCGCGAGGAGGGTCGCCGCGCCCGCGAGCAGTCGATCATCATCCGCCGGGAAGCGATGGACGACGCGCACCGCGCTATGGACGAGGCGATGCGCGGCCGCGACGTGGCCAACCTCGGCCGGCGCGACATGACCCTCTTCACCAGGCGCGGAGACGGGCCGATGGTGATGATCGACGGCCAACGCCCGCCGGGCTTCGGCCCCGGCTTCCCCTTCGCCGCCGGCGGGCCGGACATGACCGCGCTGCGCGAGGAGATGCGCCAGCTGCGCGAGGAGCTGAAGAGCCTGCGCGCCGAGCTGGACCGCGAGCGCGGCCGCCGCTGACACGGGCCCGCCTTGAGGCCGGGCGGCGGGCGGTCTAACCGCCGCCCGTGGTTCTTCCCGTCGACCCCGAACGGTTCGCCCTGTTCTCGGGGCTGATGGTGGCGCTGGCGGCGACGCCCGGCCCCGCCGTGCTGTTCTCCATCGCCAACGGCGTGCATCGTGGCGCGGCGGGCGTGCTGGCGGGGTGCGCGGGCATCGCGGCGGCGAGCCTGCTCTGGTTCCTGGGCGCCGGGGTGGGGCTGAGCGCTCTGATGCGCGCCGCGCCCTGGCTGTTCACGATCCTGACCTGGTTCGGCGTCGGCTATCTGCTGTGGCTCGGGCTCGGCAAGGTTCGCGCCGGCCTCGCCGGGACGGCGGTGGGCCCGCAGAGCGCGCGGGTGCGGCCGGGGCGCTCGCCCTTCGCGGACGGCTTCGCCGTGCAGGTGGCCAACCCCAAGATCGTGCTGTTCTTCTCCGGCGTGCTGCCGCCGTTCCTGGACGCCGCCCGCCCGCTGGCCCCGCAGCTGGCGCTGCTGGCGATTCCCGGGATCGGCATCGACTATCTCGGCCTCGCGCTCTACGGGCTGGGAGGTGCGGCGCTCGCCGACAGACTCCGCACGCCGTCGGGCGCCCGACACTTCTCGCTGGTCAGTGGATTTCTGCTGATCGCGGCGGCGATTTTAATCGCGCTGACTCGCCGGTGACGCTGGAACGCGCGGGCCGCGCGCCTATTTGCTCCAGCAAGGGCGAACATTTCCTCCGGAGACCTATCCGAACATGAAGCGCAGGCTTCTTCTTGCAGCGGCCGCGGCTGTCGGGGCGCTCGCCCTGTCGGCCTGCGAGACCGCTACCCCCTACCAGCCGCTGGGCGTGCGCGGCACGCGCGCCTCGGGCGGCTTCTACGAGACGCAGGTCGAGGCCAACCGCTTCCGCGTCGGCTTCCGCGGCAACTCGCTCACCTCGCGCGACCGCGTGGAGCGCTACCTGCTCTACCGCGCGGCCGACCTGACGGTGCAGCGCGGCTACGACTGGTTCACCGCGGTGGACCGCAACACCGAGCGCACCGACCGCTACTACTCCACCGGCTTCGGCGGGTACGGCGGCTACGGCTACGGCGGGTGGGGCGGCTACTGGGGTCCGCGCTGGGGTTTCTACAACCGCGGCTACGGCGGCTGGGGCTACGGCGGCTGGGGCGACCCCTTCTTCGGCGGGCGGTTCGGCTACGGCGCCGGCGGCTACGACCTGAACCAGATCAGCCAGTACGAGGCCACGGCCGAGATCCTGATGGGCAAGGGCCCGAAGCCGGCGGGCGACCGCCGCGCCTTCGACGCACGCCAGGTGATCGACAACCTGCGCACGGGCATCGAACTGCCCCAGCCGTAAGGCTGCGGAAGGGGAGCGGCCGTGCGCCGCTCCCCGCCTCCGAAGCTCAGCGCGGGGCCATGCGGATGGCGCCGTCCAGCCGCACGGTCTCGCCGTTGAAGTAGCCGTTGCGGACCATCTCCAGCACCAGTGAGGCGTACTCCGGGGGGCTGCCCAGCCGCTTGGGGAAGGGCACGGAGGCGGCCAGGGCGTCTTTCACCTTGTCGCCCGCCGCGTTCATCAGGGGCGTCTCGAAGATGCCCGGCATGATCCCGCACACGCGGATCGCCTCGCCCGAGAGGTCGCGCGCCATGGGCAGGGTCAGCGCCTTGACGCCGCCCTTGCTGGCCGCATAAGCCGCCTGGCCGATCTGCCCGTCCTCCGCCGCCACCGAGGCGGTGTTGACGATCACGCCGCGCTCGCCGTCCACAGGCTCCAGCGTCAGCATCCCCGCCGCGCTCTTGGCGGCCACGCGAAAGCTGCCGATCAGGTTGACCTGGATCACGAACTCGAACGCCTGCAGCGGGAAGTGGCTGATCTCGCCCGTGTCGCGCTTGCGCCCGGCGGTCTTCACCGCGTTGCCCACGCCCGCGCAGTTGACGCAGATTCGCTCCTGCCCGTGCGCCGCCCGCGCCTTGGCGAAGGCGGCGTCCACCGAGGCCTCGTTGGTCACGTCCACCTCGCAGAACACGCCGCCGATCTCTGCGGCCGCCCGCTCGCCCGCCTCGGCGTTGCGGTCGAAGATCGCGACCTTGGCCCCCGCCTCGGCCAGCGCCCGCGCCGTGGCCAGGCCGAGGCCCGAGGCAGCCCCCGTCACCACCGCCGCCGTGTTCCCGTCGATGCGCAATGGACCTCTCCCGCGATCGGGCGTTCTCTGAGCCGACGCCCCCTGTGGCCCGAGCCTGTAGCACCGTGACCGCCGCCGACGCCAAGCCCTCCGACGCGCCCGAAGCCGGGTTCGATCCCGCGACGCCGCTCGACCCGTCGCGCGCGCTGACGCCCTATGCGGTGAAGGTGAACGCCACCCTGGTGCGCCGCGGCTTCTGGCCCAAGCTGCGCAGGGTGGCGCGCCATGTGCCCTTCGCCGAGGACGCCCTGGCCCTATTCTCCGCCGCCACGGACGCGGAGACGCCGACGGTGGCCAAGGCGACGCTCATGGCCGCCCTGGCCTACTTCGTGATCCCCACCGACGCCCTGCCCGACTTCCTCCCGGCGCTCGGCTTCACCGACGACGCCGCGGTGATCGCCGCGGCCCTGGCGCTGGCGCGCCGGTCGATCAAGCCGAAGCACCGCGAGATCGCCCGCGCCCAGCTCGACCGGATCGCCGGCGAGGCGGAGTGACCGCCGCGCAGGGCTGGGCCGCCGCCGCCCTGGCGCTCGCGGCCGCCGACCTGCTCACGCCGCTGGCCGCCTCGCCCCGCCCCTGGCGCAGGCTGCTGCGCGGCGCGCCCGCCGCCGTTTGCGCCCTGGCCTGCCGGGCGTTCGACGGACCCGCGCTGCTCGCCCTGACCCTGGCCGCCCTGGCCGTGGCCGACGGGCTGACGGCTGCCCGCGCGCCCGAGGCCGCGCCCGCCGAGGTCTCGGTCACCACGGTCGCTTACCTGCTGCTCGCCGCCCTGCTGTTCGAGATGGGCCGCGTGGGCGCGCTGGTGGCCGAGCCCTGGCGCCTGGCGGGCGGCGCCATCGTCGCGGCCGGGGGCGGCGCCCTGCTGGCGACCCGGCCGGTGCTGCGCGGCGGCCCCGTGGGCGTGCTCGCGCCCCTGCCGGTCGCCGTCCTGGCGCTGGCGGCGCTCGGCGCGGCCGCCGCTCCGCCTTTCCTCGCCGTCTCGATGCTGAGCGTGGCGCTGCTGGCCGGCGCGGGCGCTCTCGCCCTGGTCCGCCGCGCCCGCGGGCCGGGCCCGATCCGGCCGGACGAGCGCCTGTTCCGCTCGGCCGCCGCCCTGGCCCTGCTCTACGCTTTCCTCGGCCCGCTGCTGGCGGTGAGCTCCGCTTCCGCCTAGCGGGCGGTCGGCGGGCCGGCGGCGGGCTTGAGCGCGGCCCCGAACATGATCTCGCCCATGAGGTCCTTCATGTCGGGCTCGCCCGGTTTCGGCGGCGCGCCCACGCTGCGCTCGATCAGCAGCCACGGCCCGAACAGGCCGACACGCTCGGTGACGAACACCGAGCCGAAGCCCTGCCGTGCATGGAAGCGTAGCGTGCGGTGCTCCACGCCGTCCGTGCCGGGCTTGGGCTGCGCCACCACGTTGATGCCGCTGTAGGGGCGGAAGCCCGGCTCCCGCCGCGCCCGCTCGAGCACCGCAGCGGCGACCTGGTCCAGCGTCGCACCGGCCGGCGCGGGGGCGATCGTCGTCTCGAAGGGGCCAGCCGCGCCTTTCCCCGCGCACCGCGCCGAACCGTCCGCCTGGGCCGAGACGACGGCGCCCGGCGTGCCCAGGGCGCAGGTGAGGCCCGAGCGCCTGTGCCGCACGCGCCCGGCGTAGGCGTCCGACACGTTGTCGAACTCGGCGGCGGCCCCTGTGCGGGCAAGCTCACGGTCAACCTCCGCCCGCACGCGCGCCGCCTCTGCGGGCGCGAGCGGCTTGGCGACGGTGATCCCCAGTGCCGCGAGCGGATCGGCGGGCGCCGGGGGGGCCGCGATCAGGAGCAGGACGAGCGGCAGCATCGGGCCACGTTACCTCGCCCGCGCCCACCTCGACAGTCGGTATCGGGGCCGAGGATCAGTCCACCGTCACCACGATCTTGCCCTGCGCACGGCGCTCGGCGAGGTTGCGGATGGCCTGCCCGGCCTGCTCCAGCGGGTAGGTCTTGGACACCACGGGCCTCACCTTCCCCTCGGCGTAGAAGCGCATCAGGTCGCCCACGCCCGCCGCGAAGGCCTTGCGGTCGCGGGCCGCCCAGGCGCCCCAGAACACGCCCACGATCTGGCAGCCCTTGAGCAGCGCCAGGTTCAGCGGGATGGCGGGAATGCCCGCGGGAAAGCCCACCACCAGGAAGCGGCCCTCCCAGGCGATGGCGCGCAGCGCGGCCTCCGCATAGTCGCCGCCCACCGCGTCGTAGACCACGTGCGCCCCGTCCTCGCCGCAGGCGTCCTTGAACAGCTTGGCGAGCGCCTTCCTGCCGTCCTTGTCGAACGGGCCGGTGGGGTAGACCACCGCGGCGTCGGCCCCGTGCTCGCGGCAGAAGGCGGCCTTGTCCTCGCTGGAGACGGCGGCCACCACGCGGGCGCCCACCGCCTTGGCCAGCTCGAGGGCGGCCACGCCCACGCCGCCCGCGGCGCCCAGGATCAGGAGGGTCTCGCCCGCCTTGAGCTGGGCCCGCTCCTTCAGGGCGTGCCAGCTCGTGCCGTAGGTGAGGATGAAGGCGCTGGCCTCGTCGAAGGGCATGGCGTCGGGCATGGGGATGCAGCGGTCGGCGTCCACCGCCACGCGCTGGGCCATGCCGCCCCAGCCGCACGAGCCGATAACCCGGTCGCCCACCTTCACGGCGGTGACCCCCTCGCCGACGCTCTCCACCTCGCCCGCGACCTCGCCGCCGGGGCTGAAGGGACGGCCGGGCTTGAACTGGTACCTGTCCTCGATGATCAGGCTGTCGGGGAAGTTCACCCCGCAGGCGCGCACGCGGATCACCGCCTGGCCGGGGCCGGCGACGGGATCGGCCACGTCCTCGACCACCAGCGTGTCCGGGCCGCCGACCTCCCTGCTCAGCACCGCGCGCATGCCCGTCCTCCCTGGCGTCCGACCGGGGGCGACGCTATCGGACGGCCCCGCGCCGGCATAGGCGCCCCGACCGGAGCCGTCCATGCCCTTCGCCCTGGCCCTGCACGGCGGCGCGGGCGCCAAGCCCGGCCGCGACTACGCCCGCGAGATCGCCCACATGCGCGGCCTGGTCGAGGCGGCGCGCGACCGGCTGGCCGCGGGCGCCTCGGCGCTGGAAGTGGCGGTGGAGACGGTGGCGGCGCTGGAGGCCTCGGGCCTGTACATCGCCGGCCGCGGCGCCTCGCCGGGCGCGGCAGGACGCTACGAGCTGGACGCCGCAGTGATGGACGGCGCCACCGGCCGGGCGGGCGCGGTGGCCGCGCTGGAGGGCGTCCGCTCGCCGGTCGCCGCCGCCCGCGCCGTGATGGAGCGCACGCCGCACGTGATGCTGGCGGGTGCGGGCGCGGGCGCCTTCGCACACGCGCAGGGGCTGGAGCCCGTAGGCGATCCCGGGGCCTGGTTCACGCGCGCCGGCGGGGGCGAAGCGAACCACGCGCCGGGCGCGCTCGCGCACGGCACGGTGGGCTGCGTCGTGCGCGACGGCGAGGGCCGGCTGGCGGCGGCCACCTCCACCGCGGGCGTGTTCGGCAAGCTCGAGGGGCGGGTCGGCGACAGCCCGATCCCGGGCGCCGGCGTCTGGGCCGACCGGCGCGTGGCCGTCTCCTGCACCGGCCAGGGCGAGTACTTCCTGCGCCTGGCGGTGGCCGCGCAGGTGGCGCACCGGATGCGCTTCGGTGGGGCCGCGCTCGCGAAGGCGGCGGACGCGGCGCTGGCCGAGGTGGCCGCGCTGGGCGGCGACGGCGGCCTGATCGCGGTGGACGCGGACGGGCGGGTAGCGACCCCGTTCCGCTCGTCGGGGATGAAGCGCGCGGTGCTGCACGCCGACGGGCGGATCGAGGCGGGGGCGTTCTGACGCGCCGGCGCGGGCGGCTACAGCGCCTCCACCAGCCGGGCCATGAAGGCCCCGCCGCGCGCCATCTGCTCGACCTCCACGTACTCGTCGGCCTGGTGCGCCTGCGCGATGGAGCCCGGGCCGCAGATCACGGTGGAGAGGCCGGCGCCCTGGAACTGCCCGGCCTCGGCGGCGTAGCTCACCACCTGCGCGGGGCCGTTGTCGCCGGTCAGCCCGCGCACGAAGGCCTCGGCCGCCCCGCCGGCCTCCGGGGCCAGGGCGGGGGTCAGCGAGCGGCGGCGCACGGTCACGCCCGCCTCCGGCGCGCGCGCCCTGAGCGCGGCGTCGGCGGCGGCGCACTCGGCCAGGAACGGGGCCAGCACCTCCAGCGGATCGATCCCCGGCGGGGTGCGCAGGTCGAACAGGAACTCGCATTCGCGCGCCAGGATGTTGCCCGCCGTGCCGCCCTTCAGCAGGCCGACGGTCAGGGTCGCGTGCGGCGGGTGGAAGCCGGAGGCCGGGTCCGGACGCGCGGCCAGCTCGGCGGCCAGCCGGTGGAGCGAGGCCAGCAGCGGGATGGCCGCCATGATGGCCGAGGCCCCGGCGTCAGGCAGCGACGAGTGCGCCTCGCGCCCGCGCACCGTGACCACGTGCGTGGTCACGCCCTTGTGGCCGTTCACCGCCTGCATGTCCGTCGGCTCGCCGACCACCACCAGCGCCGGGCGGGGCAGCACGCGCACCATCTCGGCGATCATGTCGGGGGCGCCCAGGCAGCCCACCTCCTCGTCGTACGAGAAGGCGAGGTGCACGGGTCGGGCGGGCCGCGCGGCCAGCACCTCGGGCGCGGCGGCCAGGGCGAGGGCCAGGAACCCCTTCATGTCGCAGGTTCCGCGCCCGAACAGCCGGTCGCCGCGGCGGGTCAGGGCGAAGGGGTCGGTGGTCCAGGGCTGGCCGTCCACCGGCACCACGTCCGTGTGGCCGCTGAGCACGATCCCGCCCGCCGCCGCCGGGCCGAGGGTGGCGTAGAGGTTGGTCTTCGTCCCCTCGGGGTTGGGCACGCGCCGGCTCTCGACGCCGAGCCCGCGGAGCTCGGCCTCCACATACTCGACCAGCGGCAGGTTGGAGCCGCGCGAGGTGGTGTCGAAGGCGACCAGCCGCTCCAGGTGGGCGAGCGCGCGGCTCTGCAGGGCGTCGGCGTCCGGGGTGGGCATGGGGAGAGCCTACGCCCTCCCTCGCCGCCGGGGCTAGCCGGATGGCGTCGCCGCCCTCCGATCAGGCCGCCGCGGCCAGCCGCTCCAGGAGCTGGGGCTGCAGGTCGAGGTTGGCGCAGGCGATCTCGGTGGCCTCCGGGGTCCACGGGCCGCCGTCCACGGTGGTCACGGCGCCGCCCGCCTCGGTGATCAGCAGGGCGCCGGCCGCGATGTCCCACGGCTTCACGTCGCGCTCCCAGTAGCCGTCGAAGCGGCCGGCGGCGACGTAGGCGAGGTCCAGCGCGGCCGAGCCGAACCGGCGCACCCCCGCCACCCGGGGCGCGACCTGGTGCAGCTCCTTCAGGAAGCGCGTGTGCTGGCCGTGGCCCTGGAAGGGGATGCCGGTGGCCAGGATGCAGTCCGACAGGTTGCGCCGGGCGGCCACCCGCAGCCGGCGCGTGTCGCCGAGCCAGGCGCCTCGCCCCTTCTCCGCCCAGAACAGCTCGTCGGTGGCCGGGTTGTAGGTGACCGCGGCCACGATCCCCGCATCCCGCCGCTCCAGGGCGATGTTCACGGCGAAGTGGGGCAGGCCGTGGAGGAAGTTGGTGGTGCCGTCCAGGGGATCGACGATCCAGGTGTGGGTCTTGTCCGACCCCTCCACCACGCCCCGCTCCTCGGCCAGGAAGCCGTAGCCGGGGCGCGCCTTGGAGAGCTCCTCCACCAGCGTCTGCTCCGCCTGCAGGTCGGCCTTGGTGACGAAGTCGGACGGGCCCTTGCGGCTGACCTGCAGCTCCGACACCTCGCCGAAGTCGCGCTTCAGCTTGCGCCCGGCCTTGCGGGCGGCGGCGATCATCACCTGCAGGAGGGCGGAGGCGGTGGACATGGCGGCGGGGGTCCGGGCCCGCCGCCGTTGATCTCGCGGGCGGGCGGAGCGACTTAGGGGCGTCGGAAGGGGGCGGAACCTAGTGGGGCGCCGCCGCCCCGGCAAGTTCGAGCCCAGCTCGGGAGCTTATCCACGGCATGGTCCAGGCCCGCACCCTCCTCGTGGTCGACGACGACGACGACCTGCGCGAGGCGCTGGCCGAGCAGCTGGAGGCGGAGGGCTTCCACGTGCTGCAGGCGCCCACGGGCGCGGCGGGGGCCCGGGCGGCGGCCGACGGCCGGCCCGACCTGCTGATCCTCGACGTGGACCTGCCGGACACAGATGGCCGCGACCTGTGCCACCGCCTGCGCGACGCCGGCGTGGCCGCCCCCATCCTGATGCTGACCGGCGCGGCGGAGGACGCGGACGCCATCCGCGGCCTGGATTCGGGCGCCGACGACTACGTGACCAAACCGTTCCGCTTCGCCGTGCTGCTGGCCCGCATCCGCGCCCACCTGCGCACGCACGAGCAGTCGGAGGCGGCGGTCTTCGTCATCGGCCCCTACAAGTTCCACCCCGCCCAGAAGCTGCTCCTGGACCCGCGCGGCCGGAAGGTGCGGCTGACGGAGAAGGAGACCTCCATCCTCAAGTACCTCTACCGCAAGGGCGGCGAGCCCGTCGGCCGCGAGGAGCTCCTGGCCGAGGTGTGGGGCTACAACGCGGGCGTCAGCACCCACACGCTGGAGACCCACGTCTATCGCCTGCGCCAGAAGGTGGAGCCGCCGGGCGCGGACAAGCTGATCCTGACCGAGGGACGGGGGTATCGCCTGGCCGGGTGACGCCCACACGCCACCCCGTCGCCCTCGGGCTTGACCCGAGGGCCGAGCCGTCCACGGTTCATCGCCTAATGTCGGGCACGACCGGCGCCCGGCCCTCGGGTCAAGCCCGAGGGCGACGCGGGGTTGGCGTGGGCCGGATGGTCACCCGACCTCCAGGTCCACCGTGACGGGCGCATGGTCGCTGGGGCGCTCCCAGCCGCGCACGTCCGTGTGGATCATTGGGCGGGTGGCGCGGGGGGCCAGGCCCGGGCTGGCCCACAGATGGTCCAGGCGCAGGCCGCGGTTGGACACGCGGAAGTCCGCGGCGCGGTAGCTCCACCAGGTGGCCAGCGTCTCGGGCTCCGGTCGCTCGCGGCGGACCAGGTCCACGAAGCCCAGGCTCTGCTGCAGGCGGGCGGCGGCCTCGATCTCCACCGGCGTGTGGCTGACCACCTTGAGCATGTGCCGGTGGTTCCAGACGTCCCACTCGCCCGGCGCGATGTTGAGGTCGCCGGCCAGCAGCAGCGGCGCGGCCGGATCGCGGGCGGCCATGCGCACGGTCAGCCGCTCGTAGAAGTCCAGCTTGTGATCGAACTTGGGGTTCACGCCCCGGTCGGGCGTGTCGCCGCCGGCCGGGATGTAGAGGTTGACCATCTCCACCCCGCCCACGCGCACGGCGAGGCAGCGGGCGTGGCCCTCCCGGCAGAGATCCAGCTCCGGTGCGTCCTCCAGCGGCAGGCGCGAGGCGACGGCCACCCCGTGCCAGCCCTTCTGCCCGGCGATGCGCACGTGCGGCATCCCGGCCTCCTGGAAGTCGGCCAGGGGGAACTCGCCCTTCTGGCACTTGGTCTCCTGCAGCAGCAGCACGTCGACGCCCGCCTCGGCCACGAAGCGGCGGACCTGCGCGATGCGCAGGCGGACGGAGTTGATGTTCCAGGTGGCCACGCGCACGGGACAGCCCTCATCGCCGAGACGAAAAGGCCCCGGCGCGGGGGGAAGCGCCGGGGCCAGGGCTCTCGTAACTTGGCCGCGGCCGGAGGGGGAAGAGGTCCGGCGGCGGCCGGCGCAGCGGGTGATGGGGGATCGTCCCCGCCGGCCTGTCACCCAGATGGCGAGCGCCTGCGACCCTTCAACCCCCTCACGCGAATTTTCTTGCCTGTCGCAGGGGGGTCACACTCAGCCCCGGCGAGGGTCGCGGATCTGGAACAGGGCGGCGTCCAGCCCGCCGCGGGGCTGGAGGTCGCCCAGGCGCACGCGGGTGAGCCGGCCCTGGGCGTCGATGACGTTCCAGCCCTTCAGCGACAGGCGTCCGCCCGCCTCGCCGAAGTAGATCACGATGCGCCCGTCCGCCTGGTGGGCGATGTCGACCGCGGTGATGGCGAAGCCCTCGGCGTTCCGGTCCACCCGGCCGATCTTCACGCCGCGGTCGAGCCGCACCTGCTTGGCCAGCAGCAGGTTCAGCGGCGTGGCCGAGAGCGGATAGCGGTCGAAGGTCTTCAGCCGCATGTCGCTGACCGCCACGTTCCGCCCGTCGGAGACGATCAGCATGCGCGCGGGGGCGTCGTACTCGAACCGCGCCTTGCCCGGCCGCTGCATGTAGAGCAGCCCCGTCGAGCTGCGCCCGTCCGGCGCCGTCTGGGTGAACCGGGCGGAGACGGTGGACAGCGACTGCAGGTAGTCCGCCGCGCGGTCGGCGGAGGCCCGGTCCTCCGGCGAGAGCGCATAGGGCGTGCGCAGCGCCGGGCGCGGCGGGGCCGGGGCCTGGGCGAGGGCGGCGGTGGCGCACAGGCCGAGGGCGAAGGCGGCGGCGAGGGGGCGGCGGAGCATCTGCCGCAGCTAGGCCGCCCCGGCGGCGGTCTCAAGGCCGGCGCGTGGCCGGCCGTGGGCGCAGACGGGACAGCCGGGGTCGGCGCCGACCCGCACGGTGCGCGCCTCGGCGGCGAGACCGTCGTAGACCAGCAGGCGCCCGGTCAGCGCCTCGCCCGCCCCCGTGAGCAGCTTCACCGCCTCCAGCGCCATCAGCGAGCCGACCACGCCGGCCAGGGCGCCCACCACCCCGACCGCCGCGCAGGTCTCCGCATCCGGCGGGACCTCGGGCACGAGGCAGCGGTAGCAGGGGCGGCCGGCGAACACGCCCACCTGCCCCGTCCACCGGCCCAGGGCGCCGGAGACCAGCGGCGCGCCCGCCGCCACCGCCGCCGCGTTCACCGCGAAGCGCACGGCGAAATCGTCCGTCCCGTCCAGCACCAGGTCGCAGCCGTCGAGCAGCGCCGCCCCGCTCTCGGCGTCGAAGGCGTAGGCGTGCGCCTCCAGCTCCAGGTGGGGGTTGAGCGCGGCGAGGCGTTCCACGGCCCGCGCCGCCTTGGGCGCGCCCACGTCGGCGGTGTCGTAGATCACCTGCCGCTGCAGGTTGGAGAGCGAGACCGCGTCCGGGTCCACGATCCGAAGGGCGCCGACGCCCGCCGCCGCCAGGTACAGCGCCGCCGGCGCGCCGAGCCCCCCCGCGCCCACCAGCAGCACCCGCGCCGCCCGCAGCCGCTGCTGCCCCGGCCCGCCCACCTCGCGCAGGAGCAGGTGCCGCGAGTAGCGCTCGACCTCCCCGGGGGTGAAGCTCACGACATCTTCCCTCCCCCTTGCGGGGAGGGGGGACCAGCGAAGCGGGTGGGTGGGGGTCTCCACGCTCGACGGCCTGCCTTGTGCCCGTGGCCCCCCACCCACCGCCTGCGGCGGTCCCCCCTCCCCACGAGGGGGAGGGAGAGGTTGCGCGTGTCGCCGGCCCGCCTCACATCACCGCCCATGTCGGACTCCCCTCCCGCGCCCGGCTGGCGCGGCACCACCATCCTGGCCGTGAAGAAGGCGGGGAGGACGGTCATCGCCGGCGACGGGCAGGTGTCCATGGGCGCCACGGTGGTCAAGGCCAATGCGCGCAAGGTGCGCCGCCTGGCGGGCGGCCGCGTGGTGGCGGGCTTCGCCGGGGCCACCGCCGACGCCTTCACCCTGATCGAACGGCTGGAGCAGAAGCTGGAGGCGCACCCCGAGCAGTTCGCCCGCGCCTGCGTGGAGCTGGCCAAGGACTGGCGCACCGACCGCTACCTCCGCCGCCTGGACGCCATGATGATCGCGGCCGACGCGTCCGCCGTCTACACCATCACCGGCGCCGGCGACGTGCTGGAGCCCGAGGCAGGCGTCGCCGCCATCGGCTCCGGCGGCCCCTACGCCCTGGCCGCCGCCCGCGCCCTGCTGGAGTTCGACCTCGACGCCGAGGAGATCGCCCGGCGCGCCATGCGCATCGCGGCCGACATCTGCGTCTACTCCAACCACAACGTCACGGTGGAGGTGCTGGAGGCATGACCGACTTCTCTCCCCGCGAGATCGTCTCCGAGCTCGACCGCTTCATCGTCGGCCACGCCGAGGCCAAGCGGGCGGTGGCGATCGCGCTGCGCAACCGCTGGCGGCGCCAGCGCCTGCCGGCGGACCTGCAGCCGGAGGTGACGCCCAAGAACATCCTGATGATCGGCCCCACGGGCGTCGGCAAGACCGAGATCGCGCGCCGCCTCGCCCGCCTGGCGCAGGCGCCGTTCCTGAAGGTGGAGGCCACCAAGTTCACCGAGGTCGGCTACGTGGGCCGCGACGTGGACCAGATCGTGCGCGACCTCCTGGAAGCCGCCATCGGCCTCGTGCGCGACCGCAAGCGCGCCGCGGTGAAGGCCAAGGCGGAGGCGGCGGCCGAGGAGCGCATCCTCGACGCCCTGGTGGGCGCGGGCTCCTCCAAGCCCACCCGCGACAGCTTCCGCGCCAAGCTTCGCGCCGGCGAACTCGACGACAAGACGGTGGAGCTGCAGCTCGCCGACAGCTCGCCCGCCGGCGGCTTCGACATCCCCGGGCAGCCGGGCGTGGGCGTGATCAACCTGTCCGAGATGATGGCCAAGTTCGGCGGCCCGCGCACCAAGGAGGTGCGCCTGACCGTGGCCGAGGCCTGGGCCCCGCTGATCGCCGAGGAGGGCGACAAGCTGCTCGACCCGGAGGCGGTCACCCGCGAGGCGATCGAGCTGACCGAGAACCACGGCATCGTCTTCCTGGACGAGATCGACAAGGTGGCCGCCAGCTCCGAGCGGCGCGGCGCCGACGTCTCCCGCGAGGGGGTGCAGCGCGACCTGCTGCCCCTGATCGAGGGCACCACCGTCTCCACCAAGCACGGGCCGGTGAAGAGCGACCACATCCTGTTCATCGCCTCGGGCGCGTTCCATGTGGCCAAGCCCAGCGACCTCCTCCCCGAGCTGCAGGGGCGCCTGCCGATTCGCGTGGAGCTGAAGGCGCTGACCCGCGACGACCTGCGCCGCATCCTCACCGAGCCCGAGGCCAACCTCGTGCGCCAGCACCAGGCGCTGATGGCCACCGAGGGCCTGGCGCTGCGCTTCACCGACGACGCGGTGGACGCGCTCGCCGACGCCGCGGTGGAGGTGAACAGCCGCACGGAGAACATCGGCGCCCGCCGCCTGCAGACCGTGCTGGAGAAGGTGGTGGAGGAGATCAGCTTCTCCGCCAGCGACCGCGCCGGCTCGGGCGGCGAGGTGGTGATCGACGGCGCCTACGTCCGCGACCGCGTCGGCGCCCTAGCGGCGGACGCGGACCTGAGCCGCTTCATCCTCTAACCTTCATCTCCCCCATCGCAGATGGGGGAGTACGGCCGGAGGCCGGGAGGGGGCCGGCGGGCGGAGCCCGGCGGAAGGCCGCATCGATGAGGCTTCCGCGCTCGCGCACGGCCCCTCCGGCGCTCCGCGCCACCTCCCCAGCACGGCTGGGGAGGATGAAGTCAGCCGATCCAGCGCTCCGTGCGGGCGGCGGCCACGGCGTGCTCCAGCGCCTGGGCGAAGCGGCGGCGCTCGGCCGCGCCCAGCGCCGCCCCGACCACCACCGAGCGGCCGGAGGAGGTGAGCTTCAGCGACCCCCGCGCGCCCGGCGGCGGGGCCTCCACCCGCGTCCAGGCGGTGGGAGCGACCCACACCACCGCGCCCTCGCCCCGCTCCACGGACACGGCCCGCGCGCTCACGCTCACCCGCTCGCCGTTGCGCGCCCGGCGGTTGGAGACGATGAAGGCGATCAGCACGCCGACGACGTCGAGGCCGAGGAAGATGGGCACGGGCCAGGCGCCCACGGCGAACAGGAAGCCGCCGACCACCAGGTTCCAGACCACCAGCCCGCCCACCAGCAGGGCCAGGCCGCGGGGCGACAGCGCCCGTCGCGGGGCGATCCTGCGGTCGAGGTAGAAGGGGCCGGCGTCCGCGCTCACCGCCGGCCATATGGACGCGAGCGCCCCGGCCCGCCACCGTGCGCCTGCCGATGCCCGCCGTTCCCAAGCCCAAGCCGCGTCGCCGCGGACCCGCCGCGCCGCGCCGCCTGCCCCCCGCCGAGCGCGAGCGGGTGGAGGCGATCTTCCGCCGCTTCGAGGACCACGACCCGGCGCCCAGGCCCGAGCTGGAGTACCGCGACCCCTACACGCTGGTGGTGGCCGTCGCCCTCTCCGCCCAGACCACCGACAAGGCGGTGAACAAGGCCACGCGCACCCTGTTCGCCGTCGCGCCCACGCCCGCCGCCATGCTCGCGCTGGGTGTCGAGGGGCTGACGGAGCACATCAAGTCCATCGGCCTGTTCCGCTCCAAGGCGAAGAACGTGATGGAGCTCTCCCGCCTGGTGGAGGAGACGCACGGCGGGATCGTGCCGCTCGACCGCGAGGCGCTGCAGGCGCTGCCGGGCGTCGGGCGCAAGACGGCCAGCGTGGTGCTGAACGAGCTCGGCGTGGAGCCCGCGATCGCGGTGGACACCCACGTGTTCCGCGTCAGCGCCCGCCTCAGGCTCGCGCGCGGCGCCACGCCCGACCGGGTGGAGCAGGAGCTGATGGTGCGCACGCCCGAGTGGGCCCGCACGCGCGCGCACCACTGGCTGATCCTGCATGGCCGCTACGTGTGCGTCGCGCGCCGCCCGAAGTGCGAGGCGTGCCGCATCGCCGACCTGTGCCCCTCGCGGGTGCTGTACGAGGGCGCGGCGCCGGTCTCGACGGACTAGCGGAGGCCGGCGCCTGCAGGGTTAGGCGACGCCTTGCGGCTCCACGCCCTCCAGCCCGTCGCGCTGCGCGCGCTGGGCCGCGTAGACCACGCCGAAGTCGATCGGCTCCAGCAGGAACGGCGGGAAGCCGCCCTCCGCCGTGGCGTCGGAGATGATGCGGCGGGCGTAAGGGAAGAGGTAGCGGGGGCACTCCACCAGCAGCACGGGCTCGAGGTGCTCCTCGGGCACGCCCACGATCTCGAACAGGCCGCCGTACAGCAGCTCCACCTGGAACGCCGCCTTGCCCTCGCGCTCGGCGCGGGCGGAGAGCTTCAGGTCCACCTCGAACAGGCCGTCCTGCCGGCCGCGGGCGCTCATCTCGACGCCGAGCTCGATGGAGGGCTGGCCGGGCACGCGCAGGCTGTCGGGCGCGTGCGGGTTCTCGAACGAGAAGTCCCGCGTGAACTGGGCCAGGATGCGGATGTTCGGCTGCGTGGCCTCGCCTTCGGCGGGCGGAGCGGTGGCGGGATCGGCGGGCAGGTCGGTCATGAGGGCTGGTCTTCGCGTCCGGCGGCGCGCCCTTCAGGCCGGGCGCGGAGGCCGGGTCGCTAGCACGCACCCGCCCGCCGGAGCAACGCGCCGCGCCTGATCGCACGGCGGGACTGACGCGGGCGCGCCCCTGCCCTATATTGACGGTTCGCTGACTTAACCGCCCCATTGTCCCGGACGCGATGCTCGAGCTCATCATCTTCGCCGCGCTGGCCGCGATCGTGCTCTACATGCTGTACAGCGTGCTGGGGCGACGTGTGGGACGCCAGCCTCAGGACGGTCCCATCCAGGGCGGGCTGCGCCTGCGCCGGGCCGAGACGCCGCCCTCGCGCCCGCCCGCCGAGGTCTCCGCCGAGATCCAGCACCCGGGCCTGGCCGCCATCCGCGCCGGCGATCCCGCCTTCGAGCTCGGCAAGTTCATGGAGGGCGCGCGGGGCGCCTACGAGCAGATCGTGCGCGCCTTCGCGGGCGGCGACCGCGAGACGCTGCGCACCCTGACCAACCCCGAGGTGCTGCAGGCGTTCGAGCCCGCCATGGCCGGCCGCGAGGCCGAGGGGCGCGAGGAGGTGGTCGAGTTCCTGCACCCGCCCCGGGCCGACCTGGAGGAGGCCGACGTCTCCGGCAAGCTGGCCCGCCTGAAGGTGCGCTTCCTGGCCGAGCTGCGCTCGCGCGTGAAGGGCCAGGGCCAGGACGAGCGGGTGGACGAGCGGCGCACCGCCGAGCTGTGGACGTTCGAGCGCCCGGTGGACGCCAAGGGGTCGGGCTGGACGCTGGCCCGGGTCGACGCGGCGGAGGCCTAGTCCGTGCGTCGCCCGTCGGCGGCGCCCGCGCTCCTGCCCGTCCTGCTCCTGGCCGCCGCCTGCGCCACCGAGCGGCCCACGACCCAGACGCCGACGCGCGGCGGCCGACGGCCCGTTCCGCGCACCTCTCCCGCCGCGCCGACCGCCCGGCCGCGCGCCGCGCAGCCGCCGCATGGCGCGCCCTATACGCCGCCCCGCCGCCCGGGCGCGCCGGTCTACGAGACGCCGCTTGCTCCGCCCCCTGCGCCGCTGACCCCCACGCCGCGGTCGGTCGGGCGCGTCGAGGACCTGCCCGGCTGGGCGGAGGACGACCACGCGGCCGCCTTCGCCGCGCTCCGCGCCGGCTGCGGCGTCGCCCGCGACCCCGGCATGCAGGCCGTCTGCGCCGAGGCCCGGGCCGCCGGACCGCTCGGGCCCTCGGACGCGCGCCGCTTCTTCGAGACCCGCTTCCGCGTCGCGGCCGTCTCGGGCGAGGGCGTGCTGACGGCCTACTTCGCCCCGGAGTACCCGGCGCGCACGGCGCCGTCCGGCCCCTTCACCGCCCCCGTGCGCCCCCGCCCCTCGTCGGCCGCGGTGTACGCGCCCGTGGACGATCCCACGCTGCTGCTGGAGGGCGCGCCCGCCCCCGTGGGCTCGCTGCTGACCGTGGACCGGGCCACCATCGAGCAGACCCCCGCGCCCGAGGCGCTGGCCTGGATGCGGCCGGAGGACCTGTTCTTCCTGCAGATCCAGGGCTCGGGCACCCTCGTCTTCGAGGACGGGCGCCGCGCCCGCGCCGCCTACGCCGGCGACAACGGCCGGCCGTTCACCGCCATCGCCCGGCCCATGGCCGAGCTGGGCCTGCTGCCCCGCAACCGCAGCGGCGGCGAGGACATCCGCCGCTGGCTGGCCGACCACGCGGGGCCGGAGGCGGACGCGGTGATGCGGCGCAACGCCCGCTACATCTTCTTCGCCCTGCAGCCCGACGACGGGCGCGACCCGGCGGGCGCCTCGGGCGTGTCGCTGCCGCCCGGGCGCTCGCTGGCCGTCGATCCCTCGCGCCACGCGTACGGCGAGCTCTGGTGGATCGATGCGGACGCGCCGATCCTCGCCGGCGCGGCCAGGCGCTACCGCCGGCTGGCCCTGGCGCTGGACACGGGGTCGGCCATCCGGGGCGAGGTGCGCGCCGACCTCTACACGGGACGGGGCGACGAGGCGGGGCGCGAGGCCGGCCGCGTGCGCCACACCCTGCGCATGACGCGCCTGACGCCCGTTCCCGCCTGGGAGCGCTGAGCCCACGTGCGCCGGCCGCTGCGTCCGGAGGAGGCGCGGCTGTGGTCGCTGGTCTCCGCCACCGTCCGGCGGCGCGGGCCGGAGCGGATCGCGCCGCCGCCGCCCGAGGCCGAGCCGCTTTACGCGCCCGTGCGCTCGCCCCCTCCGCCCGCCGCCGCCCCTCGACCCCCGCTGCGACCGACCGCGGAGGCGCTGGCGGCCCTGGCGCATGCGGGGGTGGGGGCCCACCCCGCGCCCCGGCCGCCGCCGCGTCCGCACGTCCCCGACCCGGGGCCGATCGAGCCCAACCGCAAGCGCCGCATCGCCCGGGCGCGCGAGCCGATCGGCGGCCGCCTGGACCTGCACGGCCACGACCAGGACCGCGCCCGCGCCGCCCTCCACGCCTTCGTGCTCCGCGCCCAGGCGGACGGCGCCCGGGCGGTGCTGGTGATCACGGGCAAGGGCCGCGGCGGCGACATCGGCGTGCTGCGCCAGCGCGTGCCCGAATGGCTCGCCGAGCCGCCCGCGCGGGCGGCGGTGGCGGGGGTGTCTCCCGCCGAGGCGCGGCACGGGGGCGAGGGCGCGCTTTACGTGGCGCTGAAGCGGCGGGCTGAGGGGTAGCCGCGCAGCCGCATGCGCCCTCCAGACCTCCGCTCATCCCCGCGAAGGCGGGGATCTCGGGCCGGGGGAGGCTCGACCTCGCTGCGCACGCGGACGGAGATCCACGCCTTCGCGGGGACGAGCGGAAGTTTTGGCCTAGCGCCCGCGCCCCGCCTTCTCGTCCAGCCCGCTGACGCCCGCCCGCGCCTCCAGCCGCGCGGCCACCGCGTCGAGCTCCACGCCCGCGGCGGCCAGCAGCACCAGCCAGTGGTACAGCACGTCGGCCGCCTCGCCGGCGAGCGCCTCGCGGTCGCCCTGCACGGCGGCGATGGCGGCCTCCACCGCCTCCTCCCCCAGCTTCTTGGCGGCGCGGGCGGGGTCGGCCAGCAGCTGGGCGGTGTAGGAGGAGGCCGGGTCCGCGCCCCGCCGCGCCTCCACCGTGGCGGCGAGCGCGCGCAGCGCCTCGGCGAGCCGGTCGGCGGTCACGCAGCAGCCCTCACCGGCACGCCGGCGGCGGCCAGCGCGGCCTTGGCCTCGCCCACGCTCACCTCGCCGAAGTGGAAGATGGAGGCGGCCAGCACCGCGTCCGCCCCGCCGTCGCGCACCGCCTCGACCAGGTGACCGACCTCGCCCGCCCCGCCCGAGGCGATCACCGGCACCGGCACCGCGGCCGTCACCGCGCGCAGCAGGTCCAGGTCGTAGCCGGTCCTGGCGCCGTCCCGGTCCATGGAGGTGAGCAGGATCTCCCCCGCCCCCTTCTCGACGGCCAGGGCGGCGTAGGCGATCCCGTCGATCCCGGTGGCGGTGCGGCCGCCGTGGGTGAACACCTCCCACCGGCCGGGCGCGACCGCCTTCACGTCCACGGCGGCCACCACCGCCTGGCTGCCGAAGGCGTCGGCGCACGCGCTGAGCAGCTCCGGCCGCTGCACCGCGGCGGTGTTGATCGAGACCTTGTCCGCCCCCGCCCGCAGCAGCGCCCGCGCGTCCTCGCGTGAGCGGACCCCGCCGCCCACCGACAGGGGCATGAAGCAGACGTCGGCGGTGCGCGCGATCACGTCCAGGATCAGGCCGCGCCCGTCGCTGCTGGCGGTGATGTCGAGGAACATCAGCTCGTCCGCCCCCGCCGCGTCGTAGGCCTGCGCCTGCTCGACCGGGTCGCCCGCATCGCGCAGGGCGACGAAGTTCACGCCCTTCACCACGCGCCCGTCCTTCACGTCCAGGCAGGGGATGACGCGGGTCTTGACCATCTTCGTCTCTCCTCGCGCAAGGGCTCGGGGACCTACGCCGCCAGCCGAAGCGCGTCCGCCGGCGCGATGCGGCCGGCGTAGAGGCTCTTGCCTAGGATGGCGCCGGAGATCGGCGCCCCGTCCCGCGCCTTGAGCGCGTGCAGGTCGTCCAGCGAGCCGATACCGCCGGAGGCGATCACCGGGATGGCCACCGCGTCCGCCAGCGCGCCGGTGGCCTCCACGTTGACGCCCTCCAGCGTGCCGTCGCGGCCGATGTCGGTGATGATCAGCGAGGCCACGCCCGCATCCTCGAACCGCCGCGCCACGTCCACCGCCGACAGCGCCGACGCCTCCGCCCAGCCCGACACCGCCACGCGGCCGTCGCGCACGTCCACCCCCACGGCGATGCGGCCGGGGTGCTCGCGCGCCGCCTCGCGCACGAGGTCGGGGTCGCGCACGGCGGCGGTGCCCAGGATCACGCGGGCGACCCCCGCCTCCAGCCAGCGCGCGATCCCCGCCCGGTCGCGCACCCCGCCGCCCAGCTGCACGGGCGCCTGCGTCGCGGCCAGGATGGCGGACACCGCCGCGGCGTTGACGCTCGCGCCGGCGAAGGCGCCGTCC
Source organism: uncultured Caulobacteraceae bacterium (assembly GCA_964244065.1). Taxonomy (GTDB): domain Bacteria; phylum Pseudomonadota; class Alphaproteobacteria; order Caulobacterales; family Caulobacteraceae; genus JASLDZ01. Next base: position 88,003 of record CAXTHH010000002.1, read on the forward strand.
AGGTCCACCACGTGGAGCCAGCGGAACCCGTCCCGCGCGAAGCGCCGCGCCTGGTCGGCCGGGTCGTCGTTGTAGACGGTGGCCGCGTCCATCTCGCCCTTCAGCAGGCGCACGCAGCGGCCGCCCTTCAGGTCGATGGCGGGGTAGAGCTCCAGGGTCACGGCCGCCACGCGAGGAAGCGCCCGATCAGCTCCAGGCCGGCGGCCTGGCTCTTCTCCGGGTGGAACTGCACGCCCGCCACGTTGCCGCGCGTCACCGCCGCGGCGAAGCGGCCGCCGTGATCGACGCTGGCCGCCACGTCCTCCGCGTCGTCGGGCGTCAGGGCGTAGCTGTGGGTGAAGTAGAGGTCTCGGCCGTCCTCGATCAGCGCACCGGGCGTCTCGGCGCGCAGGGTGTTCCAGCCCATGTGGGGGACCTTGGCGTGCGGGCCGTCGGTCCGGAGCGGGCGCACCTCGCCGGCGATCCAGCCCAGGCCGGGGGTGGCCCCGAACTCCCAGCCGCGGTCGGCGAGCATCTGCATGCCCACGCAGACGCCCAGGAACGGCCTGCCGCGCGTCTGCACCGCCTCGGTCAACGCCTCGCGCAGGCCGGGGCGCGCGTCCAGCGCCGCCATGCAGGCGCGGAAGGCGCCCACGCCGGGCAGCACGATGCGGTCGGCCGCCAGCACCGCCTCCGGCTCGCAGGTCACCGCCACCCTGGGGGCGGAGGGCGCGGCATGGGCGGCGGCGAGCAGCGCCTTCTCCGCGGAGCGCAGGTTGCCGATGCCGTAGTCGATCAGCGCGACCGTGGTCATGCCCCTCCCTCGCCCGCGGGAGGGGGAGGGGCCCAGCCGGAGGCTGGGAGGGTGAGGGGGAAGCGGGTGCGCGCGCAGCCCTCACCCTCCCACGCGCTTCGCGCGCGGGCCCCTCCCTCTCCCGCAGGTGGGAGAGGGGTCATAGGACGCCCTTGGTGCTCACCGCCTGGCCGCCGGACTTGGGGTCGGGCTCCACCGCCGTGCGCAGGGCGCGGGCCAGGGCCTTGAAGCCGCTCTCCGCGATGTGGTGGCTGTTCAGGCCGTAGAGCGTCTCCATGTGCACGCAGGCGCCGCCGTTCATGGCGAAGGCGTGGTGGAACTCGCGGAACAGCTCGGTGTCGAAGGCGCCGATTTTCGGCGTGGGGAAGACCACGCGCCAGATCAGGTACGGCCGGTTGCTGAGGTCGACGGCGCAGCGCGTCAGCGTCTCGTCCATGGGCACATAGGCGTGGCCGAACCGGCGCACGCCCTTGAAGCCCTCGCAGGCGGCCTTGAACGCCTGGCCCAGCACGATGCCCGTGTCCTCCACCGTGTGGTGGTCGTCGATGTGCGTGTCGCCCTCGCAGGAGACGTCCAGGTCGAAGCCCGCGTGCTTGGCCCAGCCCTCCAGCATGTGGTCGAAGAAACCGACGCCCGTGCGCGCGGTGCAGGCGCCCGTCCCGTCCAGGTCCAGGCGCACGCGGATGCGCGTCTCCCGGGTCTCGCGGGTGACCTCGGCGGTGCGGGCGGCCATGGCGAGCCTCAGAGCAGGCCGGCGGCGCGCGCCAGCGGTTCGAGCGGGGTCTGCGGGCGGGGGCCGAAGTGCGAGATCACCTCGCCCGCCGCCAGGTGGCCGAGCCTGGCGGCGGCCTCCGGCGACAGCTCGCGCGCCAGGCCCAGCAGGAAGCCCGCGGCGTACTGGTCGCCGGCGCCGGTGGTGTCGACCACGGCCTCGACCGGCGCGGCCGCCACGGCGAAGCGCTGCTCGCGGCGCAGCACCACCGAGCCCTCCGCACTCAGCGTGACGGCGGCGAGCGGGACCGCCTCGGCGGTGCGGGCCATCGCCTCCTCCCGGTCCGTGGTGCGCCACAGGGCGAGCACCTCCGCCTCGTTGGCCAGCAGGATGTCGATGCGGGGCAGGAAGCGCAGCAGCTCCTCGCGGTGGCGCTCGACCACGAAGGCGTCGGACAGGGTCAGGGCGGTGCGGCCGCCACCGACCCGGGCCGCGTCCGCCGCCAGCTCGAAGGCGCGGCGCGCGGGCTCGGGGTCGAACAGGTAGCCCTCCAGGTAGACGATGGCCGCGTCCTCGATGGCCGCGGTGTCCACGTCCTCCGGCGTCAGGCCGCTGGCGGCGCCCAGGAAGGTGGACATGGTGCGCTGGCCGTCGGGGGTGACGTTGACCAGGCATCGCCCGGTCAGCTGGCCGCGGCCGATCGCCGGGTGGAAGCTCACGCCGCCGGCGGCGATCTCGCGGGTGAACACCTCGCCCAGGGCGTCGTCGCCCACCTTGCCCACGTAGGCCGCGCGGCCGCCGAGCGAGGCCACCCCCGCCACCGTGTTGGCCGCGGAGCCGCCCGAGGCTTCCACGCCGCCGCCCATGCGGGCGTAGAGCGCGGTGGCCTGCGCGTCGTCGATCAGGCCCATGGAGCCCTTCACCAGCCCCTCGGCGGTCAGGAAGGCGTCGTCGGCCGGCGCGAGCACGTCGACGATGGCGTTGCCGACGGCGGCGACGTCGTAGCGGGGCATGGACACTCCGGAAGGATGCGCGGGCGGTCTAGAACCTGGCGGGCGCGACGGCAACGCCGGGGCGCTCCCGCTTCTGTGACCACTGCCCGACAGAGATCGTGCTAGTCTAACGCCCGGCGCTTCCGCCGCCGGCGGAGCCGCCGCTCCACGGAGGTCGCCATGGCCGACATGATCTATCCCACGGGACGCGCGGCGCCGGTCCGGCCCGCCATCCGCAAGCTGGGCCTGGAGGACATCCGCATCGCCCTGCGCCAGGGCTGGGACGACTACCGCGCCAAGCGCGGGGACATGATCATCCTGGGCCTGATCTATCCCGTGGTCGGCCTGATCGCCGCCGCCGCCTTCTCCAACAGCGACCTGCTGCCCATGCTGTTCCCGCTCTCGGCGGGCCTGGCGCTGCTCGGCCCCGCCCTGGCGGCGGGCTTCTACGAGCTGGCGCGCCGCCGGGACGCGGGGGAGGACCCGCACTGGACCTGCGTGTTCGAGGTGTTCAGGACGCCGCCGTTCGCGGCGCTGGCGGGCCTCTCCGCCCTGCTGTTCGCGTTGTTCGCCCTGTGGCTGTTCGCCGCCTGGGGCATCTATTCCGCCATCTTCGGCGCCGAGCCGCTGCGGCTGGCGTCCGTGTTGCCGCGCATCTTCTCCACCGGCCAGGGCTGGAGCCTGATCGTGGTGGGCAACCTGGTGGGCGCCGCCTTCTCGGGGGTGGCGCTGGCGCTCAGCGCGGTCAGCTTCCCCATGGTGATCGACCGCAAGGCGGGCCCGGTGACGGCGGCGGAGACCTCCCTGCGCGTGGCGCGCGCCAACCCCGGCGTGATCGTCGCCTGGGGGCTGACCGTGGCCGGCCTCCTGGTGCTGGGGTCGATCCCGCTGTTCGTGGGGCTGGCGGTGGTGCTGCCGGTGCTCGGCTACGCCACCTGGCACCTCTACGCGCGCGCCGTGGAGCGCTGACCAAAGGCGGCCTTCCACCTCCGTCGCCCTCGGGCTTGACCCGAGGGCGACGGAGGAGCGGGCCGCGTGAAGATCGGGGGCGGAGGCGCGAAAGCTCGCCTCAGCTCGCGTCGTCGAACTCCCGCTCGTGCACCTCGGCGTGGCCGTAGGGATCGGGGTGGATCAGGACGTCGGCCGCCGGGAACGCCTTGACGATGCGGCGCTCGGCGGCGGCGATCACCGCGTGCGCCTCGACCAGCGTCTGCTCGGGGTCGAGGTCCATGTGCATCTGCACGTGCAGGAAGGGGCCCGAGGCCCGGGTGCGCACCTGGTGCACGCCGAGCACCCGGGGGTCCTGCACGGCCAGCTCCAGGATGCGGTCGCGCTCGTCGCCCTCCAGCTCGCGGTCCATCACCTCGCGGCCGGCGGTGCGGAACACGCTCACGGCGGCCCAGGCGAGCCAGGCGGCCACCACCAGGCCGGCCGCCGCATCCCAGCGCGGCTCGCCCGTCAGCCGGGCGAGGCCCAGCCCCGCCGCCGCCGCCAGGTTGGACAGCAGGTCCGCCGCGTAGTGCGCCCGGTCGCCGGCCACCGCCACCGAGCGCGTGCGCCGCACCACCCAGCTCTGCAGCGCCAGCAGGGCGGCGGTGGCGGCCAGCGAGCCCGCCATCACCCACAGCCCCGCCGCCTCGGCCTGGACAGGGCGGGGCTGCAGCAGGTGCGCGACCGACTCGCGGGCGACCAGCGCGGCCGAGGCGGCGACCAGGCCGGCCTGCAGCAGGGCGGCCACCGCCTCCGCCTTGCCGTGGCCGAAGCGGTGCTCGGCGTCCGGCGGGGCCACGGCGTAGCGCACCGCCCAGAACGCCCCCAGCGCCGCCACCAGGTCGAGGGCGGAGTCGGCCGCGGAGGCCAGCAGGGCGGTCGAGTCGCTCCACCGCCAGGCGATCGCCTTGGCCGCCGTCAGGCTGGTGGCCACCAGCACCGACACCGTGGTGGCCAGCGCCGTCAGCCGCGCCGCCTCGGCGGTCGGGAGCCGTTCGGGTTCGGGCTTGGCGGCGGCGGCCATGGCCGCGCTTTACACCGGGGCCGCCGCCGAGTCAGTCGGCCCGCGTTGACGCGGGGTGCCGGCGCGGGGAAAGCTCCGCACGCAAGCCGGAGACCGACGCCATGCGTGCGTGCGCCCTGATCGCCCTTCTTCTCTCCGCCGCCGCGCCCGCCGCGGCGCAGGCCGGCGGCCTGTCCGCCAGGTTCGAGGCCTGCGTGGGCCGGGCCGGCAACAACATCGTGCAGCGCGGGGTGTGCGGCAACGCGGAGATGGGCGCGCAGGACGACCGGCTGAACAAGGCCTACCAGCAGGTCATGAGGCAGCTGACCAGCCGACCCGCGGAGAGGATCGCCCTGCGCGACCGCCAGCGCTCCTGGATCAAGGAGCGCGACTACAGCTGCAAGGTGAACGGCGAGACCATCGACGCCGCCTGCATCGTCACCAAGACCGCCGCTCGCGCCGACGAGCTGGAGGCGCAGGTCCGGTTCTAGGCGGCGACCCGGCGGCGGCGCAGGCGGGCCAGGCGGCGCAGGCGGCGCCAGAAGCGGGTCTTCTCCGGTTCCGGATAGGGCTGGAGGTTCTGCAGGAACTGCTCGGCGGAGGCGCGCCAGCTGAAGCGCTCGGCGTAGGCGCGCACCCCCTCGCGGTCGAGCGGCAGGCAGGCCAGGCACGCCGCCCGCAGGTCCGCGTCGCACACGCCCGCGCCGGACCCCGGGATGATGTCCACCGGCCCGGGCGCCGGGAAGGCGGCCACGGGCGCGCCGGCGGCCATGGCCTCCAGGATCACCAGGCCGAAGGTGTCGGTGAGCGAGGGGAAGACGAACACGTCCGCCGCGGCGAACACGGCCGCCAGCTCGGCGCCGAACTTCGCGCCCAGGAAGCGCGCCTGCGGGTACTTGGCGCGGAGCTCCTCCAGCGCCGGTCCCTCGCCCACCACCACCTTGGAGCCGGGCAGGTCCAGCTCCAGGAAGGCCTCGATGTTCTTCTCCACCGCCACCCGGCCGACGTTCAGGAACACCGGGCGGGGCAGCCCCTGGAGCGCGTCGGCGTCGCCGGGCGCACGGGGGCGGAACAGCTCGGTGTCCACCCCGCGCGTCCAGGGGGACAGGTTGCGGAAGCCGCGCTTCTCCAGCTCCGCCCGCATGGTGGGGGTGGCCACCATCACCCGGCCCGACGGCTTGTGGAACCAGCGCATGAAGGCGTAGCCCGCCGCCGTGGGCACGGGAAGCCGCGCGCTGACGTACTCCGGAAACCGCGTGTGGTAGCTGGTGGTGAACGGCAGCCGCCACTCCAGGCACAGCCGGCGCGCGGCCAGGCCCAGCGGACCCTCCGTGGCGATGTGCACCGCCTCGGGCTCGAAATCCTTGAAGCGCTCCTGCATGGGCTCGTAGGCGTTCAGCGCCAGCCGGATCTCCGGATAGGTGGGCAGCGGCACCGTCTTGAACTGGTCGGGGCTGACGATCTCCACCGCGTGGCCCATGGCGCGCAGCTCGGCGGTGGTGCGCGCCAGGGTGCGGACCACGCCGTTGACCTGCGGCTCCCAGGCGTCGGTGGCGATCAGCACGCGCATGCGGCGGGGCGGTCCTCCGGCCCGGTCTTTCGGGACGTCCGGGCGCCACGGTTAGCGGCGCCGCGGCGGGGGCGCCAGACGACGACCCCTTTTTGCTGCGCTGCAGCGACACCATCTGCTAGCCGTCCAGCTTCCCGTTCGGAGCCGACATGGCCGAGCTCGCTTCCCTGCCGACCCCCTCGCGCGCGCCTCCCGCGCTCGAGCGGCCGCGCGCCGGCGACAGCCCCAAGTCGCGCCGCACCCGGGCGCGCATCCTGCGCGAGGCGCTGCGCCTGTTCGCCGAGCAGGGCTACGCAGCCAGCCCCAACCCCGTGATCGCCGCCGCCGCCGGCCTGACGCGCGGCGCCATGCTGTACCACTTCCCCACCCGCGAGAGCCTGGTGAAGGCGGCGGTGAGCCACATCCAGGACCGCCGCGCCGTCCTGTTCGAGGAGGCCGCCGCGGCCGCCCCGCACGGGGCTGACCGCACGGACCACGCCATCGACAGCTACTGGCGCCTGCTCACCGACCCCGCCTTCGTGGCCTTCTCGGAGCTGGAGGGCGCCGCCCGCACGGACCCGGCGCTGGCGGCCCTCATCGCCCCGGCGCAGGAGGCGTTCGACCGGGCGCAGGTGGGCGAGCACATGTTCGACCTCGTCCAGGGCGGCTCGACGCCGCGCCTGCAGGCCAGCCGCGACCTGGCCCGCTTCATGCTGGAGGGCCTGGCCCGCGCCCGCCTGGCCTACGACGGGGAGGCGCGCACGCAGCGCCTGCTGGCCGTGGTGAAGCGCGCGGCGCGGATGCTCAACCGCAAGGGCGTCGCGTTCGACCTGTGGCCCGAGGGATAGGCGGCGCGCCAGGCCTGGGCCGCGTCGCCCGGGCGGCTTGACCGGCGGAACCGGCGCGCCCAGGGCTCGCGGATGCTTCGCCACACCCGCGCCGAGCTGTTCGCCTTCCTCGACGCCCATGGCATCGGCCACCGCACGCTGGAGCACCCGCCCGTGCACCGCGTGGAGGAGGGGCCGCAGATCAAGGCGGCGCTGCCGGGCGGGCACACCAAGAACCTGTTCCTGAAGGACGCCAAGGGCCGGCTGTGGCTCGTCAGCGCCCTGCAGGACACCGCCGTGGACCTGAAGCGCCTGCCCGCCGCCATCGGCTCCGCCCGCCTGTCCTTCGGCAGCGCCGAGCGGCTGGAGGCGGCGCTGGGCGTGCGCCCGGGCTCGGTCACGGCCCTGGCGCTCATCAACGATCCCGGGCGCGCGGTGACCTTCGTGGCCGACGCGCGCCTGCTGGCGGCCGACCCGGTCAACTTCCACCCCCTGTCGAACGACGCCACCACCGCGCTGTCGCAGGCCGGGTTCCGCAGCTTCCTCGGGGCGCTCGGGCGCGAGCCGCTGCCCGTCGACTTCGCCGCGCTCGCCGCGCCCGATTGAACGAAGGCGGCCCCGCGCTCATTTGGGCGGGAAGAGACTCGTCCACCGGAGGCCGCATGGCGCTCGACCTGTTCGGAACCAAGGCCAAGCCGCCCTCGCCGGCGCCCGTCGCGGCCGGAGGCGGGGACGTGGTGGAGGTCACCGACGCCACCTTCGCGAAGGAGGTGGTGGAGGAGAGCCGCACCCGCCCCGTGGTGATCGACTTCTGGGCGCCCTGGTGCGGTCCCTGTCGCCAGCTGACGCCCAGCCTGGAGAAGGCGGTGGCGGCCAAGGGCGGCGCGGTGCGCCTGGCCAAGATCAACATCGACGAGAACCCGCGCATTGCGCAGCAATTCCGCGTGCAGTCGATCCCGGCGGTGTTCGTGGTGGATCAGGGCCAGCCCTTCCAGGGCTTCACGGGCGCCCTGCCCGACAGCCAGGTGAAGAGCTTCATCGACCGGCTGGCGGCCGAGTTCCGTGGCGGCGGCGCGGGCGAGGCGCCCGGCGGGCCGGAAGAGCTGCTGGCCATCGCCGCCGAGGCCGCCGCCGCGGGCGACATGGCGACCGCGGCCGCCGCCTACGCCCAGCTGCTGCAGGACGATCCCAACAGCGTGGCCGCCATCGCGGGCCTGGCGCGCTGCTATCTGCAGCTGGGCGAGGCCGACCGCGCGCGCGAGATCGCCGACATGGCGCCCGCCGACGCCAAGAGCCCGGAGCTGGACGCGGTGCGCGCCGCGCTGAAGCTCGCGGGCGGGGCCCCGGCCGACGACGGCGAGACCGCCGGCCTCCGCGCCCGGCTGCAAGCGGACGCGGACGATCACGCGGCGCGCTTCGCCCTGGCCGAGGCGCTGGCCGGTCAAGGCGACCTGCAGGGCGCGGCCGACGAGCTGCTGGAGCTGATCGGCCGGGACCGGGGCTGGAACGACGAGGCGGCGCGCAAGCAGCTGCTCACGGTGTTCGAGGCCGCGGGCCCCGGCTCGGAGGTGGCGCGCAGCGGCCGCCGCCGGCTCTCCTCGCTGCTGTTCTCGTAGGGAGGGGCGCATGGCGGGCTCGTACACCAAGGTCTCGGACCTGCCGCAGGTGGCGCCCCTGTTCCCGCTGTCGGGGGTGCTGCTGCTCCCGCGCGGGCAGCTGCCGCTGAACGTGTTCGAGCCGCGCTACCTCAACATGGTGGACGACGTGATGGGGTCGGAGCGGTGCATCGCCGTCATCCAGACGCGCCCGGGCGGCGACCGCACCCGCCCGCCCCTGGCCGCCGTCGGGTGCCTCGGGCGGGTCACGAGCTTCGCCGAGACCTCGGACGGGCGCTACCTGCTCACCCTGACCGGGCTCAGCCGCTTCCGCCTCGGCCCCGAGCTGTCCGCGCCGACGCCCTACCGGCAGGCCCGCCTGGACTATGCGGCCTTCGCCGACCTGGAGGCCGAGGAGGACGCGCCGGAAGCGCGGCCGGACCTGCTCGCCGCCCTCCGCGCCTACCTGGAGCGGCGCGGCCTGGCCGTGGACTGGGAGGCCGCGAACGCCGCCCCTGTGGAGGCGCTGGTCAACAGCCTGTCCATGGCCCTGCCCTTCGAGCCCGCCGAGAAGCAGGCGCTGCTGGAGGCGACCGACCTGCAGGCGCGGCTCGACACTCTGCGGGCGCTCCTGCGCATGGGGGCGGCCGCGGGGGAGGACGACGAGCCTCCCCCCGTGCAATAGGCCCGGCATGAGCGCCCCCGCCCCCGACGATCTCGATCCGCGCCTGCTGGAGGTGCTGGTCTGCCCCCTGACCCACGGCCCGCTGGAGTACGACCGCGAGCGCCAGGAGCTGGTCAGCCGCGGCGCGCGCCTGGCCTACCCGATCCGCGACGGCGTGCCGATCATGCTGCCGGAGGAGGCGCGCGCGCTGGACGCGCCCGCGTGACGGCCGAGGCGCCCTGGCCGACCGAGCTGCGCGTGGCCGCGGGCGGCGCGGCCCTGACGGTGAGCTTCGACGACGGGGCCCGGTTCGAGCTGCCCGCGCCCCTGCTCCGCGCCATGACCCCCAGCGCCGCGGACCGCGGCCACGGCGGTCCGAGCTTCGCCCCCGTTCCGGGCGTATCGCCGGGCGTCCGCCTGACCTCGCTCGCGCCCGTGGGCCGCTATGCGGTGCGCCTCGGCTTCGACGACGGCCACGACAGCGGCCTGTACAGCTGGGACCGCCTGCACCGCATCGGCGGGGCGCGCGAGCGGCTGGAGCGCGGCGGCTAGGACTCGGGCTCGGGCTCGACCTCGGCCGCGCCCCTGCCCTCCGCGACGAGGGCCCGGGCCATGTCGAGCACCAGGCGGCGGTGCTTGCGCTTCATGTCCAGGAACAGCCGGTCGATCTCGATCGCCTCGACGGTCATGGGCGCGGCGTGCACGAACGGCTCGGTCTCGTCCTCGGACACGCCGGGGGCGGCGGGCCGGGCCAGGCCGCGGAAGAAGTAGTCCACGTCCACGCCGAGCGCCCCGGCCACCTCGAACAGCTTGGAGGCGCTGACGCGGTTGGCGCCCTTCTCGTACTTCTGCACCTGCTGGAAAGTGAGCCCCAGCGTCTCCGCCAGCTTCTCCTGGCTGACGTGCAGGCGACGGCGCAGCTCACGGATCTGCCGGCCGACGTGCTGGTCGACGTGATGCGGCGCCTTGTCCTCGCCAGTGTCGGTCATGAATTGAGGGATTCCGAGCGGCCTGCTTCGCGCTGTTAGCGCGTCCGGGGCCGCATCGCCACCATTGACCGCCGGCCGCCGGCCAGAGCGCCCGCGAGCGCCGCCAGCTCGATCAGAATGAAGCCCACGTCCCCCCACCGTGCATACGGCGTGGGCGGCAGCGCGGCGGGCCGGGCCGCGTCCAGCACGCCGGCGCGGCCGGGCGGGAGCAGGCGGACGGCGCGTCCGCCCGCGTCGATCACCGCGGAGACGCCGGTGGGCGTGGCGCGCACCATGGGCAGCCCCTCCTCCACCGCGCGGTAGGCGGCGAGGTTCAGGTGCTGCCACGGCCCCATGCCGCGTCCGAACCAGGCGTCGTCGGAGATGTTGACCAGCAGGCCCGGCCGGGGCGCGCGGGCCCGGCCGGCCAGGCCCGGGAACAGCGCCTCGTAGCAGATCAAGGGCTGGACCCACGTCCCGTCCGGCAGGCGCAGCGGGCGGGGCGGCGGGCCTGGCGCGAAGTCCGCGGGCACGCTGACCAGCTTGCGCAGGCCGAGCCGCCCCAGCACCGGGGCGAGCGGCAGGTACTCGCCGAAGGGCACGAGGTGGTGCTTGTCGTACAGGCCGGCGAGCCGCAGGCCGTCCGACCCGTGGTGCAGCACGGCCAGCGTGTTGAACCAGCGCGCGTCGGGGCCGGGGGCCTCGGCGCGGGCGCCGCCCAGCACCAGCGTCACGCCGGGCGCGGTGGCTTCGGCGAGGACGCCCGCGATCGGCCCGCCGGGGGCGAGGGTCTCATTCAGCGAGGCGGGCAGGGCGCCCTCCGGCCAGACCACGATGGCAGGCGGCGGCCCTACCGAAGGCGTGCGCGAAATGCGGCGGTAGCGGTCCAGCGCGCGGTCCAGCACCTCCGGCGACCAGGAAGGCGGCTCCGGCAGGTCCGGCTGCACCACCCGGATGATCGGGGCGCCCGCGGGGGGAGGCGGCAGGGCGGCGAGGCGAGCGGCTCCCCACGCGCCGAGCCCGCCCACCAGCGCCGCAGCCGCAGCGGGCGCGGCCAGCCGCCCGGCCCAGGCATGCGAGCTCCCACGCTCGGCCAGCACCGCCGGGGCCGCGCCGATGAGCAGCACCACGGGCGTCAGTCCGTAGGCGCCGACCAGCGCCGCGCCCTGGCTCAGGGGCGAGCCGGCGCGGAAGGTCTCGCCCACGAGGTCCCACGGGAAGCCGGTGAGCACGTGCCCCCGCAGCCACTCGGCCGCGCCGAACGCCGCCGCATAGGCCAGCACCGCCGCGCCCAGCCGGGCGTCCGCGGGCGCCAGCGCGCGATGCAGCAGCCCGCCCACGCCCCACAGCAGGCCGACGCCCCCCGCCATCCCCGCCATGGCGAAGGGGATCTGCCAGGCGTGCTGGGCCGCGTCGATCAGGAAGGGCTCCGCAATCCACAGCGTGGACACGGCCATGTAGCCCGCGCCCGCCGCCCAGCCGCGCCGGAACGCCGCGCCCCAGCCCTCCCCGCCCGGCGCCCGCAGGGCCACGAGCACCAGGGCGTGGCCGAACAGGCCGGGCAGCCAACCCATCGGCGGATGCGCCGCCGCGGCCGCCGCGCCCCCCGCCAGCGCCAGCAGCGCCGGCCCCCAGCGGCGGAGCCGGCCTCCGCTCACGGGGCGCCGTCGCCCGGCGGGAGGGCGGCCGAGGCGTCAAGCGCCGGCGGGTCGGCCGCCGGCGCCGGCTTCGCCTCGCCGGTCGTCGCGGGGGCGCCCCGGCGGACGCGGACGCGGCGGACGCGGCGGGGGTCGGCGTCCAGCACCTCGAACTCGAAGCCGCCGGGATGCACGATCACCTCGCCCCTCTGCGGCACCCGGCCGGCCAGGGCGGAGACCAGGCCGCCCACCGTGTCGATCTCCTCGTCCTCGTCCTCGGGGGCGAGGGCCGCGCCGACCACCGCCTCCAGCGCCTCCAGCGGTGCGCGGGCGTCGGCTTCCCAGCCGCCCGGGCGCTCCTGGATCTCGGGGGCGACGTCCTCGTCGTGCTCGTCCCCGATGTCGCCGACCACCGCCTCGATCAGGTCCTCGAGGGTGACCAGGCCGTCGGTGCCGCCGAACTCGTCGATCACCAGCGCCATGTGGATGCGGGCCACGCGCATGCGCAGGAGCAGGTCGGCGCAGCGCATGGAGGCCGGCACGTACAGCGCCTCGCGGATCATGGAGGCGGGGACCGGCTGCTCCCAGGCGGGCTCGGCCCCGCCCTGCCCGGGCGAGATCAGGCGCACCACGTCCTTGATGTGCAGCACGCCCACCGGGTCGTCGAGGCTCTCGCGGTAGAGCGGCAGGCGGGTCAGCTCCACCTCCACGAAGCGGGCCACCACCTCGCGCAGCGGGGTCGCCGCCTCCAGCGCCACCACGTCGGCGCGCGGCGTGGTCACGTCGGACACGCGAAGCGAGGCGAAGGCCTCCGCGCCCTCCACCAGATCGATGTCGTCGCCGGGGGCGGTGCCGGGGGCCGGGCCGTGGTGACCCTCCGGCGAGGCCGGAGGCGGGGCCGGAGGGGGGGGCGCGTAGGCGTCGGGGTCGAGCCAGCGGATCAGCCGCCCGCGCCAGCCCTCCGGCCCGCGGCCGCGGCGGCGGCGAGGCTCGCCGGGGGGGGAACTTCGCCCTTCGGGGTCGGACATGGCGGCGGCGCTCAGGCCTCGGGCGGCGCCGCGTCCTGCGCGGCATAGGGGTCGGGAACGCCGAGCATGGCCAGGATCGCGCGCTCCCGCATCTCCATCGCCTCCGCCTCCGCGTCGTCCAGGTGGTCGGAGCCTAGCAGGTGCAGCACGCCGTGCACCACCAGGTGCTGCAGGTGGTGCGCGAGGGGCTTGCCCTGGGCGGCGGCCTCGCGCGCGCACACGCCGTGGGCCAGGGCGATGTCGCCCAGATGCGGCGCCGCGGAGGGGGCGGCGGGGAAGGAGAGCACGTTGGTGGGCGCGTCCTTGCCGCGGAAGCGGGCGTTCAGGTCCTGGACGGTGAGGTCGTCGGTGAGAAGCACGGTGAGCTCGCCGGGCCGGTCGAGCGCAGCCTCCGCCGCGGACGCCGCGAGCGTCTCCGCGTCGGGCAGGTCGGCGAGCCAGGCGTCGTCCTCCACCTCGACCGAACTCCCTTCCCCCTCGAGGGGGAAGGGAGAGCGACCGCTCACCGCCCCACCGCGCGGGCGGCGGCGTCGGTGTCGTAGGCCTTGACGATCCGCTCCACGAGCGGGTGGCGCACCACGTCTGACGCCTCGAAGCGACTCACCGCCACGCCCTGCACCCCCTCCAGGATGCGCACGGCGTGGGCCAGGCCGCTGTCGCCGGGGTTGGGCAGGTCCACCTGGCCCGGGTCGCCGGTCACCGCCATACGCGCGCCCTCGCCCAGGCGGGTGAGCACCATCTTCATCTGCAGCCGGCTGGTGTTCTGCGCCTCGTCCACGATGACGAAGGCGTGGGCCAGGGTGCGGCCGCGCATGAAGGCGATGGGCGCCACCTCGATCTCGCCCTTCTCGCGCCGACGCTCCAGCTGCTCGCGGCCGACGAGGTCGCTCAGCGCCTCCCAGATCGGCATCAGGTAGGGATCGACCTTCTCCTTCAGGTCGCCGGGCAGGAAGCCGAGCCGCTCCCCAGCCTCCACCGCGGGCCGGGTGACCACCAGGCGGTCCACCTCGCCGCGCAGCAGCAGGCCCGCGCCGTAGGCCACGGCCAGGAAGGTCTTGCCCGTGCCGGCGGGGCCGACGCCGAAGGTCAGCTCGTTGCGGGCGAGCGCCTCCAGGTACTCGGCCTGCGCCCGGGTCTTGGGCGCGACCGCGCCGCGGCGGCCGAGCGGCAGGGCGGGGCCGGCGGGGGCGGGGCCGGGCCCGCCGTGGCGACTGGCGGCGACGGCGGCGCGCACGTCGCTCTCCGCCACCTCCGCCCCGGCCTCCAGACGGTCGGCGAGGAGATCCACCACGCGGCGGGCGGCGCTGCGGCCACGCGGGTCGCCGGTGATGCGCACACCGCCGCCGGGGGTCTCGACCAGCACGTCGAGCCCGCTCTCGATCAAGGCGGCGTGGCGGTTGTGAGGGCCGGAGACGGCGCGGACCACCGCGTCGCCATAGGGCAGGAACTCCTCGCTCCCGCGGGCGGGTCGCGCCATCAGGCGGCGATCTCGCGAAGGGTGGCTCCGGTCAGGCTGTTCGGGTTGGCGCTGATGATCTCGACCTCGGTGATCGAGCCGATGAGGCTCGCGGGCGCTTCGGCCCAGACCGATTGCAGATAGGGGCTGCGGCCGATGATTTGACCGGGGCGCCGACCGATCTTCTCCCACAGCACGGGCAGGGTGCGGCCCACCTGTGCGGCGTCGAAGGCCGCCTTCTGGGCCAGGAGCAGGACGTTGAGCCGCTGCAGCCGCTCGTCCTTCACCGCCTCGTCCACCTGGCCCGGCAGGGCGGCGGCGGGGGTGCCCGGGCGGGGCGAGTACTTGAACGAGTAGGCGCCCGCGTAGCCGACCGCCTCCACTAGGGCGAGGGTGGCGGCGAAGTCGGCCTCCGTCTCACCGGGGAAGCCGACGATGAAGTCGCTGGTCAGCGCCAGGTCGGGCCGGGCGGCGCGCAGGCGCTCCACCTTGGCCAGGTAGGCGGCCGCCGTGTGCTTGCGGTTCATCGCGCGCAGCACGCGGTCGCTGCCCGACTGCACGGGCAGGTGCAGGTAGGGCATCAGCTCGGGCAGGGCGCCGTGCGCCTCGACGAGATCGTCGGTCAGCTCGTTGGGGTGGCTGGTGGTGTAGCGGATGCGGTCCAGACCCGGGATCTCGGCCAGGGCGTGCGCCAGCCGCGCCAGCGTCCATGGCGCGCCATCCTCGCCCGCGCCGTTGTAGGCGTTCACGTTCTGGCCGAGCAGCGTCACCTCGCGCACGCCGGCGGCGGCCAGGGCGCGCGCCTCGTCAAGCACCGCGGCCGCGGGGCGGCTCCACTCCGCGCCGCGCGTGTAGGGCACGACGCAGAAGCTGCAGAACTTGTCGCAGCCCTCCTGCACGGTGAGGAAGGCGGTGGGGCCGCTCACCTCCCGCGGCGAGGCCAGCAGGGCGTCGAACTTGTCCTCGGCGGCGAAGTCGGCGGCCAAGCGCTCGCCGCGGGCGCGGGCGGTGCGGGCGATCAGCTCGGGCAGCTGGTGGTAGGCCTGGGGGCCGACCACCAGGTCCACCGCCGGCTGGCGCGTCATGATCTCCGCGCCCTCGGCCTGGGCCACGCAGCCGGCGACCACGATGGTGGAGCGCGCGTGGCCGGCTTCTAGCCGCTCCGCCCGGATCGCCTTGAGGCGGCCGAGGTCGGAGTAGACCTTCTCCGCCGCCTTCTCGCGGATGTGGCAGGTGTTCAGGACGACGAGGTCGGCGTCCTCCGCCGCGTCGGCGACCGCGTAGCCCAGCGGGCGCAGCAGGTCGCCCATGCGCTCGCTGTCGTAGACGTTCATCTGACAGCCGTAGGTCTTGATGTGCAGGCGCTTCACGGGCGCGTCTTTAACGCGAGCGCTCCGCGCTTTCCATTCCGCTCATCCCGGCGAAAGCCGGGACCCAGGGCCGACCGTGGTGCGGAGTTCGGCGTCCTGATGGCGAGTTTCTGCTCTCCGCTCCCGGAACTGGGTCCCGGCTTTCGCCGGGATGAGCGGAGAGAGGTCAGGCCGCCGAGGCCTTCACGTCGGACTCGGCCAGCCACTCCAGGATCTTGCTCTTCGGCATGGCGCCCACCTTCATGCTGGCGACCTGGCCGTCCTTGAACAGGAGCATGGTGGGGATGCCGCGCACGCCGTAGCGGCCGGGGCTCATGGGGTTGGCGTCGATGTCCACCTTGGCGACCGTCACCTGGTCGGCCAGCTCCTCGCTGATCTGGTCGAGGGCGGGGGCGATCTGCTTGCAGGGGCCGCACCACTCCGCCCAGAAGTCCACCAGCACGGGCTTGCCGGCCTTGAGCACCTCGGACTCGAAGCTGTCGTCGGTGACCTTCACGGTGGCCATGTGCGTCGTCTCCAAGCTGACCGCGACAAGTAGGCGGCGGCCGCCCCCGCTTCAACGGCCAAGCCGCAGGCGGGCCAGCGCCGCCTCGATCACATTATCTGGAACGGGCATGAGCTTGGGCCCGTCGGTCCACACCAGCGCCGCCTCCACGCGCCGGCCGGGGAACACGGCGCGGAGCACGGCGGCGTAGACGGCCATCTGCGTCAGGTAGGCGGGGTCGGCCGCCTCGATCCGGTCGGGCGAGGGCCGGTTGGTCTTGAAGTCCACCACCAGCACCTTGTCCGGCGTGATCCGCATCCGGTCCACGCGGCCGGAGATGGCCAGCCCCTCCGGCAGGTCGGGGGCGGAGCCCGCGACGGCGGCCTCGGCGCGGCCGCCCGGCCCCCACACCTCGGCGAAGCGCGCGTCCTCCAGAACGGCGAGCGCGGCGCGGGCCATCTCGCGACGCTGATCGTCGGAGAGGTCGGGCTCGCGGCCCAGGATGCGCTCGGCCGCGGCCGGGCGCTCGGCGGCGGGCAGGTCGGGAAGCAGCTGCAGCAGCCGGTGGATCAGCTCGCCGCGGCGGAAGCGGCCCAGCCCGCCGGGCGTGGCCGACAGGGGCGAGGGCGCCGGCCCGCGCCGCCCCTCCGCCACCGTGGAGGGCGAGGCCCAGCGGCTCGCCTCCGGCTCCGGCGGAGCGGACGCGCGGAGCCAGGCGGGCGGGGCTTCGAGGGCCGCCGGCGGGGAGGTCAGCTCCAGGGCGGGCGCCGGATCCTCGCCCCAGCGGCGGATCGCCTGGCCCGCGACCTCGACCCGCCGCACCTCGGGCGCGGCGTCGAACACGGCGGCGATCCGCGCGTACCAGCAGCCCTCCGGCGGGCGGGAGACGCCGCCCTCGCTGCGCGGCGCGGGCAGGCGGCCGCAGACGATCACCCGGTCGCGCGCCCGCGTCAGTGCGACGTAGAGCAGCCGCAGCCCCTCCTCCGCCTGCCTGGCCTTGAGCCGATCGCGGGCCGCCTGCGAGGCCGGCGTGTCGTCGGCCTGCCGCGGCGCGAACAGCCAGCCGCCGTCGCCGGTGGGCAGCAGCTTGGACTGCAGCTTCTGCGCCTGGCCGCAGGTGTCGGGCAGGATCACCACGGGGGCCTCCAGCCCCTTGGCGCCGTGGACGGTCATGACGCGGACGGCGTCGCCCGCCCCCTCCAGCTCGCGCTTCACCTCCAGGTCGGCGCGCTCCAGCTCGGCGGCGAAGCGCTCCAGGTCGGTGACGCCGCGGCCCTCGGCGGCGAGGGCGGCGGCCAGCATCTCGTCGAGCGCGTCCTCCGCCTCCGGGCCGAGGCGGGTGAGCAGGCGCTGGCGCAGCGTGCGGCCCTCGCGGTCGAGCCAGCTCAGCGCCCGGCCCAGCACGTCGAACGGCCCGCGCCCCCGCGCCATCTCCCGCGCGTCGGCCAGGAAGCGCAGGGCCTCCGTCCAGTCCGGCCGCTCGTGCCCGCGGCGGTTCAGCACCGCCCACAGGGAGGTCCGCTCCTCGCGGTCGTGCGCGAGGTCGAAGAGCCCCGCCTCGTCCACCGGGCAGAAGGGCGAGCGCAGCAGGGCGGCCAGGGTCAGATCGTCCCACGGGAACAGCACGAAGCGCAGCAGGGCCACGACGTCGCGGAACACCACGTGCTGCGACAGCTTGAGCCGGTCGGCCCCCGCCACGGGCACGCGCGCCTTCTTGAGCGCCCGCAGAATCTCCTCGAACAGCCGGCCGCGCTGGCGCACCAGGATCAGCACGTCGCCGGGGCGCACGGGGCGGGGCGCGCCGCGGCCGCCGTTTCCATCGGGCAGCGCCTTGTCCCACACCGCCTCGCCGCGCTCGGCCATGCCGCGCACCTCGGCGGCGATGCGCCTGGCGAGGCGCTTGACCGAGCCCTCGTCGGCGCGGGCGTCCACCGGCGCGTCCCAGGCGTCGGGCTCCTCGCGCGGCGTGTCGATCTCCGGCGGCCAGAGGTCCACCTGGCCGGGGTGGTCGTCGCGCCGGCCCTTCACGTGGCGGAACACGTCCGAGGCCTCGGGCTGGGCCATGGACTCGCGGAACGCCGGGTCCTGCCCCAGCCGGTCCACGAAGCTCAGCACCGCGGAGGTGGAGCGCCAGCTCTCCACGAGGTCGGGCGCCGCGAACGGCCGGTCCGCCGCGGCCGCCAGCGCGGCGTAGCGGCGGCTCTCCTCGCCGAACAGCAGCGGCTCGGCGCCCTGGAAGCCGTAGATGGACTGCTTGGGGTCGCCCACGGCGAACACGGTGCGCGCCAGCTTGCCGCGCGGGGCGCCCTCGCCGGCGAAGAAGTCGGCGGTGAGCGCGCGGGCGATGTCCCACTGCTCGGGCGCGGTGTCCTGCGCCTCGTCCACCAGCACGTGGTCGATCCCGCCGTCGAGCTTGTAGAGCACCCAGGCCGCGTCCGCCTTCTCGGTGAGCAGCTCGCGCGTGGCGCGGATCAGGTCGGCGAAGTCGAGCGCGCCCCGCGCCGACTTCGCCCCCGCGTAGAGCGAGACGTAGGCGCTCGCCAGCGTCAGGGCGTGCACCGTGTCCACCGCCATGCGCGCGCCCTTGGCCCTGCCGCAGGCGTCGTGCAGGCGCGCCTGCTCCTCCACCAGCCAGTCGAGCTGGGCGGGGTGGAGCGCCTTGGTGGCCAGGCGCTGGAGCTTGCCCCCTTCGGCGGTGGAGAAGACGGCGAGGCAGCGGCCGAAGCCGCCGGGCGAATGCTCCGAGCACGCCACCAGCTCCAGCAGCTTGCCCGCGAGCTTGGCGTCCTGCGCCGAGCCGGTGGCCTGGAGCGCGTGCGCCGCTTCGCGCCAGCGCTCCCAGCGGCAGGCGCCCGCGGCCTCGCGCTCGATGGCTTCGGGGTCGGCGGGCTCGCCGGAGGGGAAGCCGCAGCGGCGCCACACGTCCTCGCGCCAGCCGCCCGCTGTGTGCAGGTAGTCGGCCAGCCCCTGCCGCTCGCACTCGAAGGCGGTGAACAGCGCCTCGAAGTCGCCGGGGGCGAGCTCCACGGCCATGTGGGCGTAGGCGTCGCCCACCTCCGCGCTCTCCAGCGCCAGCTCGGCCAGGCGCTCGCGGGCGAGGGCCTGCACCTCGCTCGCCTCCGCCCCCTCCAGCACGGCGAAGCCGGGGGAGACGCCGGCCTCCAGCGGGAAGCGGCGAAGCAGCTTCTCGCAGAAGGCGTGGATGGTCTGGATCTTCAGCCCGCCCGGCGTCTCCAGCGCCCGGGCGAACAGGGTGCGGGCGCGGGGCAGGGCCTGGCCGGAGTCGCCGATCCGGCGCAGCGCCTCGCGCAGGGCGTCGTCGTCCAGCACCGACCAGCCGCCCAGGGTCTCGAACAGGCGCCGCTGCATCTCGGCGGCGGCCGCCTTGGTGTAGGTGAGGCACAGCACCGCCTCCGGGTCCGCCCCCGCCAGCAGCAGGCGCGCCACCCGGTTGACCAACGTGGTGGTCTTGCCCGAGCCGGCGTTGGCCGCGACGAAGGCGTTGACCTCCGGGTCCGAGGCCTGGGTCTGGGGCGACGGAAGGGCCGTCATGCCGCGCCCTCGTCGCCGCCGTCGGCCATGACGTGCCACTCCCACAGGCGGGCGAGGTGGTCGTAGTCGCCGCCGCGCTGGCTGATGAACTGCGGCGCGGTCCAGGCGGCGTACGGCTTGGCGGGGTCGTCGAACTCGGCCACGCGGCGCACCAGGCCCTCCAGCGCGCGCTGCGCCATCTCCGCGCTCTCGCCCCCGGCGGCGGCGCGGGGCTGCACCTCGGCGGGGATGCGGCGGCCGGTGACCCGCACATAGGCCAGCTCGCCCGGCGGCTGCGGGCCGAGTGCGGCGAACCCGCCCGCCGCCACGATCGCCGCGGTGAGCGTCAGCTGCGGCGAGAAGCCGGAGCGCACCTGCTTGGGCGTGGCCGAGCCGCCGGTCTTGAAGTCCAGCACGTCCACGCCCGCGGCCCGCCGCTCCAGCCGGTCGGCCTTGGCGGTGAGCAGGAAGCCGCCCGCCGGGCCGTCGAGGGCGAGCTCGCCCTGCGCCTCGCTGAAGGGCTCGGCGTCGGCCCGCTCCGCCCGCCATGCGGCGGCCCAGGCGGCGAGGCGGCGGGCCAGCGGCCGCTCGCGCGCCATGCGCGTGGCGGGCAGGCCGCGCGCGTGCAGCTCGTCCACCAGCAGGCGCTCGAACAGGTCGGCGCCGGCGTCCTCGCTGGCGGCGTAGAGCTCGAAGGCGCGGTGCACCGCCTCGCCGCGCAGCCGCGCCTCCACCGGCTGGTCGGGCCGGTCCAGCGGCTTCAGCCGCAGCACGTAGCGGGCGTAGGTGGCGTACGGGTTGCGCACCCACTCCTCCACCCGCGTCACGCCCATCCTGCGCGGCCGGGCGGCCACCGGCGGCGTCGGCGCGGGGCGGGGCGCCAGCCGCAGCTCCTCCGGCGCGTCCACCAGCGGCGCGTCGAGCGCGCGCGCCCAGCGGGCGGCGTCCGGCCGACCGGGCAGCTCGATCCTCGCCCCGCGGGCCAGCGTCTCCAGCCGCCACAGCCAGCGCGACTTGACGGCGGGCTGGCCGCCGCGCCGCTCGGCGTGGATCATCAGCACCTCGGGGGCGCAGGCCGCCTGGGCGAAGTCGTGCGCGGAGAGGCCCACCCGGCGCTCCGGCGGGGGGAGGCCGAGCCCCTGCCGCATGGGGCGGGAGAGGAAAGGATCGACGGCGGCGGCGCGCGGCCAGGTCCCCTCCTCCAGCCCGGCCAGCACCACCCGGTCGGCGCGCACCAGCCGGGCCTCGATGGCGCCCAGGATCTGCAGCCGAGGGTGCGCCTCGCCCCCCGCCCGCACCGTCTCGCGGCCGGCGAGCGACTCCACCAGCTGGGCGAAGCCCGCGGGCGTGGCGGGGGGCAGGCCCGCGCCGTCCTGCACCAGGCCCGCCACCAGGGCGGCGGCGGACTCCCCGCCCGGACCGGCCCACAGCTCGCCGAGCCGGCCGTCCGCGTCGGAGCCCAGCCGCTCCATGGCCTCGGCCAGGGCGCGCGCGGCCGCGTCGGCCATCGCGGTACCCCCCGGAGCGAAGGCGGCGCGCGCGTGCTCCACCGCGCCCTGCAGCCCGGCCAGCAGCGCCAGGGCGTCCTCCTGGTCCTTGAGGCGGTCGGCCAGGGCGGTCCAGCCGTCCGGCCGCGGGCCGCGCAGGCCGTGGCGCTCGAACTGGCGGCGGGCGTGGTCGAGCTGCGAGGCCTTCACGCCCATGAGGCTCAGCGGGTGCTTGGCGATGGCCAGCAGCGTCGCCGGGTCCAGCGGCTCGGCCGCGGCGCGGGCGGTCAGCGTCAGGAGCTGGCCGGCGGGCAGCAGCGACAGGGGCAGGCCGGCGGAGTTGTCCACGGAGACGCCCCAGCGGTGCAGGCGGGCGGAGACGCGGCGCGCCAGGGCGACGTCCGGCGTCACCAGGGCGGCGGTGCGGCCGGGGACGTCCAGCGCCTCGCGCAGCAGCACGGCGGCCTGGGCCGCGGCGTCCTCCTCGTTGGCGGCGGAGAGCACGGCCAGGCCCTCCAGCCCCTCCTTGAGCGGGCTGATCCCGGCGATCCTGCCCTGCTCCTCGAAGGCGCTCAGCACGCCGAGCCAGTCCTCCGTGGCGGCGGCGGGGCGCAGCGCCTCGTTGACCACCCGGGCGCGGGCGACGGCGCCGACGCCCGCCTCCTCCGGCCGGGAGCCCGGCCAGGAGCGCACCGCGTCGCGCAGCACGCCGGCGCGGAGCAGCAGGCGCGCCATGGCGCCCTGCGGGTGCGCCTCGCCCTCCGCGCCCGGCAGCACCGCCCAGACCGCCGGGTCCAGCTCGCGATCCAGCCCGGGCAGCACCACCGCCCCGCGCGGCGCGGCGGCGACCACGGCCAGCAGGTCCGCGGTGGCGGGCGCCGTGCCGGTGGAGCCCGCCGCCACCAGCGGGTGCGAGGGCGGCGAGGCGCGCCACTGGTCGGCGAGCGCCCGCAGCAGCGCCGTGCGGCGCGCCGTCACGTCCACCAGGCCCAGCTCCGCCAGGCGCGCGGGCCAGGCCCTCACGGCCAGCTCCAGGAACTCCAGCGAGCGTCGCCAGTGCTCGGCCAGGGCGTCGGGCACGAGGGCGGGCAGGAGGTCGGCGGCCTCCACCTCCTCGATGGCCGCGGAGTCGAGGAAGCCGGCCAGGGCGTCGGCCAGCTCCAGGGCGCCGGCGGGATCGGGCTCGCGGCCGAGCGCCGCGCCGTTCTCCACCACCAGCCGCGCCAGCTCGAAGCGGCGGCGCAGGGGGCTGACGGCGGGCGGCAGGTCGGCGGCCACCTCGCCGGGCTCGAACGGCGGCTCCCCCTCGTCCAGGTCGCCGAGGGCGCGGATCTGCGGCAGCAACAGCGCCCGCCCGCCGGCGGCGCGGACGAACGCCTGGCCGAGCGCGCGCGCCCCGCGGCGCGTGGGCGTGAGCACCACCGCATCGCCCAGCGCCTCCGCCCCGCCGGGCTCCAGCTCGGCGAGCAGGCCGGCGGCGAGGTCGTCGAGGAAGGGGCGGTGCGGCGCGACGGTGAACCAGCGCGGGCCCGGGGCGGCGAAGAGGCCGGTGGGCGGCGGGAGGTCGGCGAAGAGGTCGGGGGTGTCGGTCACCGACCGCCGCCCACGCCGCCGGCGCGGCAGCGCTGCTCCTCAAGGATCGCACCGCGTGCGGAGAGAGCCCTTGATCTCTTGGAGGCCATGGCCGCGGATCGCCAAAGCGAAGTCAAGGACAGGCGAAGCCTGCCGCGGCGCGGCGGCCCTGCGGGCCGTCCTTGAGTTCGCTTTGGCGATCCGCTCAGCTGCCTCCATGAGATGAAGGGCTCCCTCCCGCACCGCAGGTGCGGAGGTCGGAAGAGGGGGGCTGCCGCCCTTCGACGCCCGGGCGTGCAGCTCATCCGCCCGCCGCCGCCAGCCGCGCCTCGGCCGCGTCCCGCGCGGCGGGGTCGCCCACGTGCATCCAGTCGCCGTCCAGCACCACACCGTGGAGGCGGCCCGCC
Source organism: uncultured Caulobacteraceae bacterium (assembly GCA_964244065.1). Lineage (GTDB taxonomy): Bacteria > Pseudomonadota > Alphaproteobacteria > Caulobacterales > Caulobacteraceae > JASLDZ01. The sequence continues at coordinate 111,068 of CAXTHH010000002.1, forward strand.
GCCGCCTGCTCCACCCACAGCGGGAACAGGCTGAAGGCGTCTTCCGCGCGGGCGCCGGCGCTCGCCGGGTCGGTGATCTGCACGCCGGCCATGGCGTAGGGCGCGGTGGCCTCGCCCGAGCCGCGACGCAGCGTGACCCGGCCCTCCGCATCGAGGAAGGCGTCTCCCGGCCCGTCGAAGCCCAGGCTCCGCTCCAGGCGCGCCAGCAGCAGCAGCGTGTCCATCCGCGCCGGATTCCAGGCGGCCGCCATCGCCGGGAGCGCCGGCGCGCGCTCGATCCAGACCGAGTCGATGTTGGCCGCCCACACCGGCCCCTCGCCGAGCAGCGGCCGGGCGCGCTTCAGCCCGCCGCCCGTCTCCAGCGGCAGGGGCGCATCACGCTCGTCAGAGGTCGCGATCTCCGGCGCGCCGCTCCGGGCGGCGAGATGGGCCAGCAGCCGGTCGCCGTGCGCGTGCACGTTGACCACCGCGCGCTTCACCCCGGCGGCGGCCAGCCGGCCGAGCATGTGGTCGATCAGCGCGCGGCCGCCCACCTCCACCAGCGCCTTGGGCCGGTCGTCGGTGAGCGGGCGCATGCGGGCGCCGAGCCCCGCCGCCAGCACCATGGCCGTGCGCGGCGCGCTCACGCCCGCGCGTCCGGCGGCACGTGCCGGTCGAGCCAACGGGCCAGCGGGGCGAGCTGCGGATGCGCCAGCACCTCGTGCAGGTGGCCCCACATGCGCGGCAGGAACTCGCGGTAGCGCCCCTTGCCGTCGCGGCCGACCAGGCGGTGGAACACGCCGATGATGCGCACGATGTTCAGCGCGCCGAACAGGGCGAAGTCGGCGCGCAGGGCCTCGGAGTCGGTGCGGCCCGCCTCCAGCGCCAGGTAGCGGTCCAGCGCGTGGGCGCGCAGCCCGGGCGAGACGTCGCGGCGGGCGTCGTGCAGCAGCATGGACAGGTCCCAGGCCCGCGGCGCCCTCACCGCATCCTGGAAATCGAGCAGGCCGACGCGCGCGGGGCCCTCGCGCCCGGGCAGCCAGACCAGGTTCTCCGCGTGGTAGTCCCGGTGGCAGAAGACCTCCGCCCGCGCCTCGGCCCGGGCGCGCACGGGCGCCCAGAACGCCTCCCACTCGGCCCGCGCCTCGGGCGTGAACGGGGGGACCGCGCCGAGCACGGGCAGCCAGTCCACGAACAGGTCGCCCGCCGTGCGCAGCGCCAGCTCGTCGTAGACCAGCAGCGGCCAGCCGGCCCCCGCCCCCTCCAGCCGCTCGGGCGGACGCACGCGGTGCAGGGCGGCCAGGGCGTCGACGGCCGCGTCGTACAGCTCGGCCTCGTCGCCGCCGCGGGCGAGCACGGCCGCGTAGAGGTCGTCGCCCAGGTCCTCCAGAACCGCCAGCCCCGCCGCGTCGTCGTGCGCGTGCACCTCGGGGGCGGAGAGGCCTTGCGCGCGCAGCCAACCCGCGCACGCCGCGAAGGCGTCCACCCGGCCGGCGGCCAGGCGGGCCAGGGCGTTGTAGCCGAGCCGCGCGCGCTCGGCGGCGTCCGCGCCCGGCGGGCAGGGCCGGGACTCGGCCGAGGGGGGCTGGTCCATCAGGATCAGCGAGGGCCCGCCCGCCGGGTGCAGCCGCTCGTAGCGGCGGGTGGAGGCGTCCCCGCCGAGCGGGACGCGCCGCGCCCCGCCCAGCCCGGCGCGCGTCAGGAAGGCCGCGCGGACCGGCTCGCGCGCGTCAGGGGAGGAGGTCGGCGACACGCTGCGTCCATGCGCCGAAGCCTTCCAGCCGCGCAAGGCGGCGGCCCGCCGCGCCCGGGTCCTCCGCGTCCGCGACTGACGCCAGGGCGACCTGCAGGCGGTCGGCGGGCAGGTCGTCGCCCAGCCGCTCGGGCCACTCCACCACCGCGGCGCCGTCGGCCAGGGCGTCGTCCAGCCCCAGCTCCCAGGCCTCCTCCGGCCGCTTCAGCCGGTAGAGGTCGAGGTGGGCCAGCGGGAAGGCCGGGCCGTCGTAGAGCTGGATGAGCGTGAAGGTGGGGCTCGGGACCTCCTCGTCCGGCGAGGTCAGGGCGCGCACCAGCCCCCGCGCCAACACCGACTTGCCGGCCCCCAGCGGGCCGGACAGCGCCACCAGGTCGCCCGGCCGCAGCGCCGCCGCGATGCGTGCGCCGAGCGCCGCGGTGGCCTCCGGGCCGTGCAGGATCAGCTCGGCGCTCGACACCGCGTCCGTGTCCCACGCGCCGCACCCCGCCTCAAGCCGGGCGCAGGGCCTTGCGTCGCGCGGCGTGGCGGATATGTCGGCCCGCATGGCCAAGATCACCTATGTCGAGTTCGACGGCGCGGAACACGTGCTGGACGTGAAGCCCGGCCTCTCGGTCATGGAGGGCGCGGTGAAGAACAACGTGCCCGGCATCGACGCCGACTGCGGCGGCGCCTGCGCCTGCGCCACCTGCCACGTCTATGTGGACGAGGCCTGGCGCGACAGGACGGGCGAGGCCTCGGCCATGGAGGAGTCCATGCTCGACTTCGCCGAGAACGTGAAGCCGAACAGCCGCCTCTCCTGCCAGATCAAGGTCACCGACGCGCTGGACGGCCTGGTCGTGCGCATGCCGGAGAGCCAGCACTAGCTTCCTGACCTCCCCCGCTCGCGGGGGGAGGACACGCGGTCAGCGCCAGAAGCCGACGGCCGCCTTCACCTCCGCGATCACCGGCTCGGCGACGGCGCGGGCGCGCTCGGCGCCGTCGCGCAGCACGCGGTCGACCTCGGCGGGGTCGGCCATCAGCTCGCGCATTCGGGCGGTGACGGGGGCCAGGCTCTCCACCGCGAGGTCGGCCAGCTCGGGCTTGAGCGCGCCGAAGCCGCGGCCGGCGAAGCGGGCGAGCGCCTCGGCCTTCGGGATGTCGGCCAGGGCCGCGTAGATCGCCAGCAGGTTCGTCGCCTCCGGCCGCCCCGTCAGCGCGTCCAGGCTGTCGGGCAGCAGCTCGGCGTCGGACTTGGCGCGCCTGATCTTCTTCGAGATGGCGTCGGCGTCGTCCAAGAGGTTGATGCGCGACGCGTCGCTGGGGTCGCTCTTGCTCATCTTGGCCGCGCCGTCGCGCAGGCTCATCACGCGGGGGGCCGGGCCCTCGATCAGGGGCTCGGGCAGGGGGAAGAGGCCGGGGCGGGCGAAGTCGGTGTTGAACTTCTGCGCGATGTCGCGGGTCAGCTCCAGGTGCTGCTTCTGGTCCTCGCCCACCGGCACGTCGGTGGCCTTGTAGAGCAGGATGTCGGCCGCCTGCAGCACGGGGTAGGTGTAGAGGCCGACGCTGGCCCGCTCCTTGTGCGCGCCCGTCTTCTCCTTGAACTGCGTCATCCGGTCGAGCCAGCCGAGGCGCGCCGTGCACTGCAGGATCCAGGCGAGCTCCGCGTGGCCGGGCACGGCGGACTGCGGCCAGATGACGGTGCGCTGCGGGTCGAGCCCCGAGGCCAGGTAGGCGGCGGCGATCTCACGCGTCTGCGCCGCCAGGAGCGTCGGGTCCTGCTGCACGGTGACGGCGTGCAGGTCGGCGACGAACACGAAGGTGGGGGCCGCGTCCTGCAACGGCACGAAGCGCTTCAGCGCGCCCAGGTAGTTGCCGAGGTGCAGCGAGCCCGACGCCTGGATGCCGGACAGGATGCGGCGCGGGCCGGCGTAGGCGGGGACTTCAGGAGGATGGCTCATCGCCGCGGCCATACCCCGCGAGCCGCTACGCTCAAAGGGCGGCAGCCCTCCTCTCGAAACTCCGCACCTGCGGTGCGGGAGAGGGCCCTTCATCTCATGGAGGCGGCTGAGCGGATCGGGCCTCCAAGAGATCAAGGGCTCTCTCCCACACGCAAGGTGTGGTCATTCGAGGAGCGCGCTGCCGCGCCTCTACGCGTCGCTGGTGGGTGAGGCCAACGCGCGATCTCCCGGCCGCCTGCGCACCGCCGCCCGCAGCTCGGCGGCTGTGATCACCCGCAGCAGCAGAACGAGGAGCGCGTAGGCCACCCCTCCCGCCGCCACCGCGGCAGCTAGCGCGAACTCCTTGCGCAAGAGGAACGGCTCCCACGCGGCGCGCGTGGCGGAGAGCCCGGCCAGCACCGCACCCATGATCGCCGCAGCCGCCAGCGCCCGCACCAGCCGCGACACGGCCGCCGCCGACGGCCGCCACAGGTCGCGCCGGCGCAGCGTCCACACGATCTGCGCCACGTTGATCCAGCTGGCCAGGGCGGTGGCCGCGGCGATGCCCTCCGCCCCCCGCGCGCCGCCCGTCTCCATGCGGTTCAGCAGGAAGAACAGCCCCGCCCCCGCCGTGATGTTCACCGCCACGGAGACCAGGGCGAAGCGCATCGGGCTCTTCGTGTCCTGCCGGGCGAAGAACACGGGGGAGAGCACGCGGATCAGCACGAAGGCGGGCGTGCCCAGGCCGTAGAAGAACAGGGCGCGCGAGGTGGCCACCGCGTCCACCGGCAGGAACTCGCCCCGCGTGAACAGGGCGTCGATCAGGAAGTAGGGCATGGCGACCAGGGCCGCGGCGGCGGGCAGGGTCAGCGCCATGCCGATCACCACCGCCTCGTCCGTCGCGGCCTGGCCCTCCGCCCTGTCGCCCCGCTGCACGGCGGTGGACAGGCGCGGCAAGAGCGCCACGCCGATCGCCACGCCCACCAGGCCCAGGGGCAGCTGGTACAGCCGGTCGGCCACCGCCAGCCAGGAGCGCGCGCCGTCCACCAGGCTGGCCAGGAAGCCGGAGATGAAGATGTTCAGCTGGGTGGCGCTGGCGGCCACCGCACCGGGGATGGCCAGGCCGATAAGCGCGCGGATCTCGGGCGTCAGCCGCGGCAGCCGCACGTCCACCCGGGCGCCCGAGCGGCGCACCCCCCACCACAGCATGGCCGCCTGGGCCACGCCCGAGCCGACGGCGCCCCAGGCGGCGGCGACCGCCGCGCCCTCCGCCGTCTTCTGCGGCAGCACCGCGACCAGCGTGCCGATGTTCAGCAGCGACGGCGCCAGGGCGGAGAAGACGAACCGCCCCCGCGCGTTCAGCACGCCCGACAGGTGGGCGTAGATGGCCATGCACGGCAGGTATGGCATGGTGATCTGCGTCAGCAGCACCGCCAGCTTGAACTTGGCCGGATCGCGCGCGAAGCCCGGCGAGATCAGGTGCATCAGCCAGGGCATGGTCAGCTCGGCCGCCAGCGTCAGCACGATGGTGGCCGCCGCCAGGGTGGCCATGGCGTCGGCGGCCAGGATGTCGGCGGTCTCCTCCCCGTCCTTGGCCAGGCTCCTGGAGTAGGCGGGCACGAAGGCGGCGGCGAACGCGCCCTCGGCGAAGAAGCGGCGGAACAGGTTGGGGAAGGCCAGCGCGGTGTTCCACGCGTCCGCCGCCACGCCCGCCGAGGCGCCCATGGTCGCCGTCACCGCCAGGTCGCGCACGAAGCCCAAGAGGCGGCTGATCAGCGTCAGCCCGGAATAGACGGCCGACGACTTGAGCACGCTCGCCCGGCCGGCCCCGGGCGGGGCGGGAGACCCGACCAGCGCCTGGGCCGCGGGGTCGTCCGCCGCGGGCGCGTCGAGGCCGGGCGCGTCGGTGGGCGGAGAGGGCGGGCGGCCGGCGGCGGTCACCCGCCCGCGTTAGCGGAAGCCGCCCGCGCCGTCACCGCGGCGTGTGGGCGGCGGGGCGCCGATCGGCCACCCGCCGCCGATCGAAGGGCGGCAGCCGTCCCCTGGAGGACTCCGCACGCGTGCGATGTTTCAGGAGCAGCGCTGCCGCGCCTCCAACGCCGGTGTTGTTCGTCACAGCGTGCTATCTTCCACCCGTGAGTCTCGCCGCCCTCCTCCGCCGCGCCCCGGCGCTCGCGCACGGCCAGGTGGTCGAGGTCGCCGGCTGCCCGCTGCGGCTGCGCGTGAACCCCCGCGCCCGGCGCGTGTCGCTGCGCGTCGATGCGGCGCGGCGGGAGGCCACCGCCACCGCGCCCTCCCCCCGCCGCCTGCGCGACGCCCTGGCCTTCGCCGAGACCCGCGCCGACTGGATCGCCGCGCAGCTGGAGGCGGCCCCCGCCCGGCGCCCGCTCGCCCCCGGCCTTTTGGTCCCGCTCGGCGGGGCGCCCTGCCGGCTGGAGCGGGCGGCGCAGCGCATCCCGCCGCGCCTGGTCCCCGCCACGCCCGACGAGCCCGCCCGGCTGGTCGCCTCCGGCGAGGGCGAGGCCTACGCCCGCGCCGCCCTGCGCGCGCTGCGGGCCGAGGCGCTGCGGCGGCTGGCGGCGCGCACCGCCGTCCACGTCCGCGCGCTGGGCCTGCCGCAGCCGCCGGTGGCGGTGGCGGACGCCAAGGGGCGCTGGGGCTCGTGCCGCGGTCCCCGCGCGGGCGACCCCGGCGCGATCCGCTACAGCTGGCGGCTGGTGATGGCGCCGCCGGAGGTGCTGGACTACGTGGCCGCGCACGAGGCGGCGCACCTGGTGGAGCCGAACCACTCCCCCGCCTACTGGGCCGTGGTGGCGCGGCTGTACGGCGACCCCGCCCCCGCCCGCCGCTGGCTGCGCGAGCACGGGCCCGCCCTGCACGCCCTCGGCTGACGCGCCCTCAGCCCCGTCCGGTGGAGCCGAAGCCGCCCGCGCCGCGCGCCGTGTCGTCCAACGTCTCCACCTCGTCCCACGCCGCCCGGCTCACCGGGGCGATCACGAGCTGGGCGATCCGGTCGCCCCGCGCGACGGTGAACGGCTCCGCCCCGTGGTTGATCAGGATCACGCCCACCTCGCCGCGATAGTCGCCGTCGATGGTGCCCGGGCTGTTCAGGCAGGTGACGCCGCTCTTCAGCGCCAGGCCGGAGCGCGGCCGCACCTGCGCCTCGTGGTCCGCCGGCAGCGCGATGGCGAAGCCCGTCGGCACGAGCGCCCGGGCGCCCGGCGCGAGCACCAGCGGCGCCTCGGCGGGCGCGGCGGCGCGCAGGTCCAGCCCGGCGGCGCCGTCGGTGGCGTAGGCGGGCGCGGGCAGGCCTTCGGCGTGGGGCAGGCGCAGCAGGCGCACGCGGACGGGGGGGGAGGTCGCGGGGCGGGCGGTCACGGGGCGGGCGTCTCCGACAGGGCCTGGGCGATCCGCGCCGCCAGCCGGCGCGCCACCTCGGCCTTGGACAGGCGCGGCCAGCTCTCCTCGCCGGCGGCGGTGAGGAGGGTGACAGCGTTCTCCGCCCCGCCCATCACGTCGCCGGAGACGTCGTTGGCCACGATCCAGTCGCAGCCCTTGCGGGCCAGCTTCTCGCGCGCGTGCTCCAGCACCCGGTCGGTCTCCGCCGCGAAGCCCACCACCAGCCGCGGCCGGCGCGGGCCGGGGGCGGAGAGCGCGCGCAGGATGTCGGGCGTCTCCACCAGCTCCAGCGCGAGCGGCGGCTCGCCGGGCGCCTTCTTGCGCTTCAGGGTCAGCGGAGCGGCGGCCCGCCAGTCCGACACCGCCGCGGTGAGCACGGCCGCGTCGGCGGGAAGCGCCGCCTCGCACGCCCGCGCCATGGCCTCGGCCGTCTCCGCCCAGACGCGGCGCACGCCGGGCGGCGGCTCCAGCGCCACGGGGCCGGACACCAGCGTCACCTCCGCCCCGAGCTCGGCCAGGGCGGCGGCGATCGCATAACCCTGCCGGCCGCTCGACCGGTTGGACAGGAAGCGCACCGGGTCCAGCGGCTCCTGCGTCGGGCCCGCCGTCACGAGGGCGCGGCGACCCGCGAGCGACCCGGCCCCGCCCGCCTCCGGCCGCAGGCGGGCCAGCGCCGCGCGCAGGATGGCGTCGGGCTCCGCCATGCGGCCCGGACCGAACTCGCCGCAGGCCATCTCGCCCTCGTCCGGCCCGACGAAGGCGACCCCGTCGGCGCGCAGGCGCTCGGCGTTGCGCACGGTGGCCGGGTGGAGCCACATGCGCACGTTCATGGCGGGCGCCATCAGCACCGGCTTGTCGGTGGCCAGGAGCGTGGTGGAGGCGAGGTCGTCGGCCAGCCCGTTCGCGGCCTTGGCCATCAGGTCCGCCGTGGCGGGCGCCACCACCACGAGGTCGGCCGAGCGGCTGAGCTCGATGTGGCCCATCTCCGCCTCGTCCGTGAGTGACCACAGGTCGGCGTAGACCTTGTCGCCCGTGAGCGCGCCCAGCGAGAGCGGCGTCACGAACGCGGCGCCCGCCCGAGTCAGCACCGCGCGCACGCCCACCCCCGCCCGCGCGAACAGGCGCACCAGCTCCAGCGCCTTGTAGGCGGCGATGCCGCCCCCGACGATCAGGAGCACGCGCGGGGCGGAGCGGACCTCGGCCGTCATGCCCGCGCGTGTAGCACGGGGCTGGACTCCGGAACCAAGTTTCGCGTTATGTTCTCGTCTGGAGCTGTTCAGGGAGGCGGGCATGCGGTGGGTCGCGGGAGTGGCGCTGGGCGCCTTGGGATTGGCGGCGCTGGCGGGGTGCGAGCGAGGGGCGTCGGCCCCGAGCCGGGCGCAGCGCGAGGAGGCGCCCGCCCGGGCGTCGGAGGGCGGCGGGGCCGGCTACGCCGACCGGGGGTCTGAGCGGAGCTACGGCGGCGAGGACCGCGGCGGCGCGTACGGCGGCCGCGGCGAGGGCGGCGGGCGCGACCGCGCCTCCGGCGAGCCCGCGCCGCTGTTCAAGGGCAAGCCGATGTGGGCGGACAACCGCAAGCACACGGCCAAGGAGAACGCCGAGTACCAGTGCGACAAGCACGGGAGCGACATCGGCGCGCGCGGGCTCGACGACTGCGTGGCCAAGGTCCACGCCTTTGTCAGCGATCCGCCCGCCGGCACGGAGACGGCCACGCGCGTGCGCAACGGCGACAGGCTCATGTACGACGGCAAGGCCAACCTGTTCGCCGTGGCGCGCAAGGACGGGGCGCCGCGCACCTTCTTCAAGCCGCGCGAGGGTGCCGACTACTGGCGCGAGCAGAAGGCGGAGGCGGAGAGCGGCCGCCGCTCCGCCCGGCGCGGCGGCGACGAGGAGGCCGCCGGCCGCGGGGGCTGACCCCCGGCGGGGCATGGGAAACGCGTTCTTTACGGCTTTGGGACAGGGTCGACGGACCGGAGCCGCTGATGTTCAACGCCGATCCCAAGGTCATCGCCCGCCTCGCGCCGCATCTCGGCCGCGTGCTTCTGTTCGACCCGCAGCCCGCGGCCGCCAAGCTCATGTCCGAGCTGATGAAGGACATGGGCGCGCGGCAGGTGACCTGTGCGGGCAAGACGCTGAAGGGGCTGGAGCTGATCGCCCACGTGGACCCGCAGCTGATCTGCATCGAGTACCGCGGCCCGGACTTCGACGGGCCCGAGCTGGTCCGCCGCCTGCGCCGCTCGACCCTGAACGCGCGCACCGCCCCGGTGGTGATGATCACCAGCGAGGCGACGGTGGAGAGCATCAAGGCCGCGCGCGACTCGGGCGTTCACGAGTTCCTGCGCAAGCCCTACACCGCCCGCGACCTGTTCCGCCGGGTGGAGAACGTGGCGCTGAACCCGCGCCTGTGGATCGAGGCGCAGATGTACGTCGGCCCCGACCGGCGCCGCTTCAACTCGGGCGAGTTCTCCGGCTCCAAGAAGCGCCGCGCGGACGCCGCGCCGTCGGCCGCGGAGATGCTGCAGCAGGCGGCGGCCGCCGCCACGGGTTGAGCTGCGCGACGAGCGGCCGACCTCGGCCTGAGAGGCGCGGCAGCGCTGCTCCTCGAGGGACCGCACCTTGCGTGCGGGAGGGGGCCCTTGATCTTTTGGAGGCCAGGGCCGCGGATCGGGAAAGCGAAGTCAAGGACGGCCCGAAGGGCCGCCGCGGAGCGGCAGGCTTCGCCTGTCCTTGAGTTCGCTTTCCCGATCCGCTCAGCTGCCTCCATGAGATGAAGGGGTCCCTCCCGCCCCGCAGGTGCGGAGTCCTCAGGGGAGGGCTGCTGCCCGGTCAGCGTCGCATCGGCGGAGCGAGCCGGGTCGGCGATGGCCCGGTCGTCAGCCCTCCGCGCCCTCGTCCCCCGCGTTCAGCCGGTCGCGCAGCTCCTTGCCGCCCTTGAAGAAGGGGGCGGCCTTGCCGGGCACCTCCACCGCCTCCCCCGTGCGCGGGTTGCGGCCCAGACGCGCGGGGCGGGCGCGCACGGAGAAGGCGCCGAAGCCGCGCAGCTCCACCCGCCGGCCCGCCGCCAAAGCGCCGGCCACCTCGTCCAGCACGGTGGAGACCACGCGGTCGGCGTCCTCGCGCGACAGCTGACGCTCGGCGGCGAGGCGCGCCACCAGTTGCGATCGGATCACGCCCTGACCTCCCGAGGCTGAGCTTGGCCGCAGCTATGGGCCGCGGGTCCGGCCGGATGCAAGCGACGGCCGCCCCGCCAAGGCCTCGCCGCGTCCCTACGCCGCGTCCCGGGCGCCGCATCAAAGAAAAGGGCGGCCCCGTCGCCGGGGCCGCCCTCGTCTCCGTCGCAGGCGGCTGGGATCAGCCGCCCTTGGCCTTTTCGCGCAGCGCGGCCGCCAGGATGTCGCCCAGCGAGGAGCCGGTGTCCGTGGCCCCGAACTTCTCGAGCGCCTCCTTGTCCTCGGCGAGCTGCAGCGCCTTGACCGACAGGCTCACGCGGCGGGCGCCGCGGTCGACGTTGGTCACCTGCGCGTCGACGGTGTCGCCGACCTTGTAGCGCTCCGGGGTCTGTTCGGCGCGGTCGCGGGAAAGGTCGGTCTTGCGGATGAAGGCGGTCATGGCCGCGTCATCCTCGCCGAACTTCACTTCCAGCCCGCCCGAGGAGACCTCGATGACGGTGGCGGTGACGGTCTGGCCGCGCTTGTAGGCGCCGTCGTCCATCGGGTCGCCCTGGAGCTGCTTGATGCCGAGCGAGATGCGCTCCTTCTCGACGTCCACGTCCAGAACCTTGGCCTTGACCATGTCGCCGCGCTTGTACTTGGCGAGGGCTTCCTCGCCGGCGGCGTTCCAGTCCAGGTCCGACAGGTGGACCATGCCGTCGATGTCGCCCTCCAGGCCGACGAACAGGCCGAACTCGGTGGCGTTCTTGACCTCGCCCTCCACGGTGGAGCCCACCGGGTGCGCGGCCACGAAGTCGTCCCACGGGTTGGTCTGCGCCTGCTTGAGGCCGAGCGAGATGCGGCGCTTGGAGGCGTCCACGTCCAGCACGATGACTTCCACCTCCTGCGAGGTGGAGACGATCTTGCCGGGGTGAACGTTCTTCTTGGTCCAGCTCATCTCGGAGACGTGCACCAGGCCCTCGACCCCGGCCTCCAGCTCCACGAAGGCGCCGTAGTCGGTGATGTTGGTGATGCGGCCGGTGAACTTGCTGTTCGCCGGGTACTTGGTCTCCACGTCGTCCCACGGGTCGGACTGCAGCTGCTTCATGCCGAGGCTGATGCGCTGGGTGTCCGGATTGATCTTGACGATCTGCACCTTCACCGTGTCGCCGACCGCGAGCACCTGGCTCGGGTGGTTGACGCGCTTCCAGCTCATGTCGGTGACGTGCAGCAGGCCGTCGATGCCGCCCAGGTCCACGAACGCGCCGTAATCGGTGATGTTCTTGACCACGCCCTCGCGCACCTCGCCCTCGTGCAGCTGCGAGACGAGCTCGGTGCGCTGCTCGGCGCGGGCCTCCTCCAGGATGGCGCGGCGCGAGACGACGATGTTGCCGCGCGGGCGGTCCATCTTGAGGATGGCGAAGGGCTGCTCCTTGCCCATCAGCGGGCCGACGTCGCGCACCGGGCGGATGTCCACCTGGCTGCCGGGCAGGAAGGCGGAGGCGCCGCCGAGGTCGACGGTGAAGCCGCCCTTCACGCGGCCGACGATGGTGCCGTTGACGGGCTGGTTGGCGTTGAACACCACCTCCAGGCGCGTCCAGGCCTCCTCGCGCTTGGCCTTCTCGCGGCTGATCACCGCTTCGCCCATGGCGTTCTCGACGCGCTCCAGGAACACCTCGACGGTGTCGCCCTTCTTGGGCAGCTCCTTGCCGGGCTCCTGGAACTCCTTCACCGAAATGCGGCCTTCGGTCTTCAGACCGACGTCCACGATGAGGAAGTCCTTGTCGATGCCGGTCACCAGGCCGTGCACCACGGTGCCTTCGGCCAGGTCGCGGCCGCCGAGGGCCTCTTCGAGGAGCGCGGCGAAGTCGTCGCGCGAGGGGCTCATGCCGCCCATGCTCATGTCGTCAGGCAAACAGGTGTCTCCGGGCCTCCGCGGCGCGCTCGGGCGTCCGCGGATGCGGTTGGGGGTTGAAGGGCGTGGAGAGCCCGCGAGCGAGCCGGCGGGCGGATGTTCGGATCGGTGTTCCGCTTCGGCGGCGCGTTGGGATTACCCGAGGGCGGCGGAGCGATGCTCCAGCCAGCGGGCGCGCGCGGCCTCGACGATGCGGCGGGCCGCATCGGCGGCCTGGGATATACTCATGGACGTGGTGTCCAGCAAGACGGCGTCGGCGGCGCGCACCATGGGCGCCTCGGCGCGTCCGGCGTCGCGGGCGTCGCGGCGGGCGAGGTCGTCGGCCACCGCCTCCGGCGTGCGCGTGTCGCCCCGGGCGGAGACCTGCAGCCATCGGCGGCGCGCGCGCGCCGCCAGGTCGGCGTCCACGTACAGCTTGGCGGGCGCCTCGGGCGCGATGACGGTGCCGATGTCCCGCCCGTCCAGCACCGCGCCGCCCGGCCGGAGCGCGAAGCGGCGCTGGAGGTCGTAGAGGGCGCGGCGCACCTCCGGATGGGCGGCCACCTGGCTGGCGGCCTCGCCCGCGGGGGCGGTCTGCAGCTCGGGGTCGTCCAGGGTGGCGAGGTCGAGCGCGGCCGCGGCCGCGGCCGCGGCCCGGGCGTCGTCGGTCGGGCCGCCCCTCGCGCGCACGTCGCGGCCGACCGCACGGTAGAGCAGGCCCGTGTCCAGGTGCGGCAGCCCGTGCTCGGCGGCCAGGAGGGCGGCGAGCGTGCCCTTGCCCGAGGCGGCGGCCCCGTCGACCGCGATCACGAAGTCCATGCGGCAGGCATAGGCGGGCGGGCGGGCGCCGTTCAATCCGCCTCGTCGTCCCGCGCCGTGATCGCGGGGGAGGACTGCCCTATATGGCTCCCATGTCCCGCCCGTTCCTCAAGATGAACGGCCTCGGCAACGACTTCGTCGTGGTCCAGGCCCCGGCCGGCGCGCCCTTCGCGCCCTCGCCGGCGTTCGTGCGGGCGCTCGCCGGCCGCGGACCCGACGGGATCGGCTGCGACCAGCTGATCGCGGTGGAGCCCTCCGAGCGCGGCGACGCCTTCATGCGCATCTGGAACGCCGACGGCGAGGAGGTGGGCGCCTGCGGCAACGCCGCCCGCTGCGTCGGCTGGCTGCTGACCGAGGCCTCGGGCCGCGACGAGGCGGCGATCGAGACGCGCGCGGGCCTGCTGCACGCCTCGCGCGCCGGCGACCGGCGCATCGCGGTGGACATGGGCCGCCCGGGGCTGGACTGGCGCGACATCCCGCTCGCGGAGGAGATGGACACGCGGGGGATCGAGCTGGCCGTCGGCCCGCCCACCGCGCCGACCCTGCACACGCCGGGCTGCGTCAGCATGGGCAACCCGCACGTGGTCTTCTTCACCGACGACGCGGAGGGCGCGCCGGTGCGCCAGGTGGGCTCCATGATCGAGCGCCACCCGCTGTTTCCGCAGGGCGTCAACGTCGGCTTCGCCCAGGTCCTCGCCGCCGACCAGATCCGCCTGCGCGTCTGGGAGCGCGGGGCCGGCCTGACGCGCGCGTGCGGCACGGGCGCCTGCGCCGCGCTGGTGGCCTGCGCCCGCCGCGGCAAGGCGGCGCGCGAGGCCGACGTGGAGCTCGACGGCGGGGTGCTGCGCATCCACTGGCGCGAGGCGGACGACCACGTGCTGATGACCGGCGCCGTGGAGCTGGAGTTCACGGGCGTGCTGCCGTGAGCGGCCCGGCCCCTCCTGGCTCCGTCGTCCTCGGGCTTGACCCGAGGACCGGGCGCCGATCGTGCGCCACCTCGGCCGTCGAGCGGCGGACGGCTCGGCCCTCGGATCAGGTCCGAGGGCGACGGGGGAGACGATGAGCGCGACCGCCCCTGTGCACGCGCGGCCGGACTTGGAGGTCGTCACCTTCGGCTGCCGGCTGAACGCCTACGAGAGCGAGCAGGTCCGCGCCCGCGCGGCGGCCGACGGCCTAGCAGACGCGGTGATCTTCAACACCTGCGCGGTCACGGGCGAGGCGGTGCGCCAGGCGCGCCAGGCCATCCGCCGGGCGCGGCGGGAGCGACCCGGCGCGCGCATCGTCGTCACCGGCTGCGCCGCACAGATCGACCCCGCCGCCTTCGCCGCCATGCCGGAGGTGGACCAGGTGCTCGGCAACGGGCTGAAGAGCGCGCCCGGCGCCTACCTGCCCTCCGCCGAGCGCGTGCGCGTCGACGCCTTCGAGACCCGCAGCCCCGCCCTGCCCGTCGCCCCCGACCCAGCGCGCCGGGCCCGGGTGGAGGTGGAGGTGCAGAACGGCTGCGACCACGGCTGCACCTTCTGCGTCATCCCCCAGGGGCGCGGGCCCTCCCGCTCGATCCCCGCGGGCGAGGTGGTGGCCGCCGTCCAGGCGCTGGCGCGGGCCGGCGTGGCCGAGGTGGTGCTGACGGGGGTGGACGTCACCAGCTGGGGCGCCGACCTGCCGGGGGCGCCCACCTTCGGCCAGCTGGTCGCCCGCGTGCTCAAGCTCGCGCCCGAGCTGCCCCGCCTGCGCCTCAGCTCCATCGACGCGGCGGAGATCGACGCCGACCTGCTGCGCCTGTTCGCCGAGGAGCCCCGGCTGATGCCGCACCTGCACCTCAGCCTGCAGCACGGCGACGACCTGATCCTGAAGCGCATGAAGCGCCGCCACGGCCGCGCCCAGGCGCTGCACCTGGTGGAGAGCGTCCGCGCGGTCCGGCCCGACGTCGCCTTCGGCGCCGACCTGATCGCCGGCTTCCCCACCGAGAGCAGCGCCGCCTTCGAGAACACCCTGTCGCTGGTGGAGGCGGCGGGCCTCTCCTGGGTGCACGCCTTCCCCTTCAGCCCGCGCCCGAACACGCCGGCCGCGCAGATGCCGCAGCTGGACCGTGCTCTGGTCCGCGAGCGCGCCGAGCGGCTGCGCGCGGCCGGCGCCGCGGCCGGCGTGCGCCACCTCGACCGCCAGGTCGGCCGCGTCGTCTCCGCCCTGGTGGAGCGGCCGGGCCTGGCCCGCGCCGAGGACTTCACCGAGGTCGCCTTCGAGGGCGAGGCGGCGCCCGGCGCGGTGCTCCCGCTGCGCATCGCCGGCCACGACGGCCGCCGGGCGCGCGCCGGCTAGCCCGCGCTTCGCACCGGCGCCGTAAGCGCCTACATCCCCGCCCATGACCGACGCGCCGGACAACGGCTTCATCATCGCGCCGATCCCCGGCACCGGCCCGCGCCCGGGCTGGATGCAGCGGCTGAGCAAGGGGCTGTCACGCTCCTCGGCCCAGCTGTCCGAGCAGGTCGTCGCAACCCTCACCAAGAAGAAGCTCGACCAGGCCGACCTGGACGCCCTGGAGGAGATGCTGATCGAGGCAGACCTCGGCTCCGAGGCCGCGGGCCGCATCGCCGAGCGGTTCGGGGCCGGGCGCTTCGGCAAGGAGGCCACCGAGACCGAGGTGCGCGAGCTCCTGGCCGACGCCGTGGCCGCCGAGATCCGGCACCGCGAGGGCCGCTTCGCGCCGCTGGAGGGCTTCGGCTCCCGGCCCAAGGTGGTGCTGTTCGTGGGCGTGAACGGCTCGGGCAAGACCACCACCCTCGGCAAGATCGCCGCCGACCTGGGCCGCCGGGGCGCCAAGGTGCTGATCGCGGCGGGCGACACCTTCCGCGCCGCCGCCATCGAGCAGCTGACCGTGTGGGCCGAGCGGGCGGATGCGGCGATCATCTCCAAGCCCGCCGGGTCGGACGCCGCGGCCCTGGCCTACGAGGCGGTGGAGCGCGCCCGGCGCGAGGGCTTCGACGTGGTGCTGATCGACACCGCCGGCCGGCTGCAGAACAAGCAGGGGCTGATGGACGAGCTGCACAAGATCGTGCGCGTGCTCAAGAAGCTCGACCCGGCCTACCCGCACGACACCCTGCTGGTGCTCGACGCCACCGTGGGCCGCAACGCCCTCGGGCAGATGGCGGAGTTCGACAAGGCGGCGCGCATCACCGGCGTGGTCATGACCAAGCTGGACGGCACCGCCCGCGGCGGCGTGCTGGTGCCCGTGGCCCGCGCCAGCGCCGCGCCCGTGGTGCTGATCGGCGTGGGCGAGGGCCTCGACGACCTGCAGCCCTTCGACGCCCGCGCCTTTGCGCGCTCCCTGGTGGGCCTGACGCCCCAGCCCGAAAGGACCGCCGCGTGAGCGACGCCTCGCCCGCCCCGGCCGCGCGCCGCGCCGCGCCGCCCTGGATGCGCACGGCGGTGGACTACATCGGCCCGGGCGCCTTCCTGGTCGGCTACCTGGTCCACCGCCAGATCCTGCCCGCCACCTGGTGGCTGGTGGCCGGCTCGGCGGTGGGGCTGGCGATCGCCTATGGGCTGGAGCGGCGGGTGGCGATCCTGCCGGCCGTGTGGGGCGGGGCGGCGCTGGTGTTCGGCCTGCTCACGCTCGTCTTCCACGACCCGCGCATCATCAAGGTGAAGGTCACGGCCATGAACTTCGCCCTGGGCATGGCCATGCTCGGCGGCGTGGTGCTGAAGCGCAACCCGCTCAAGGCGATCATGGGCGAAACGCTGACGCTCTCCGACCCCACCTGGCGCAAGCTGACGATCCGCTACGGCGTCTTCTTCTTCGCCATGGCGGCGCTGAACGAGCTGGTGTGGCGCACCCAGCCGGAGGCCACCTGGGTGCTGTTCCGCATGCCGGGCCTGCTGATCCTGACCCTGGTGTTCGCCGTCACCCAGGTTCCCGCCATGCTGAAGGAAGTCACCGCCGCCGAGGCCGCCGCCGCCCTGACCGAGGTGGAGGAGTAGGATCAACCCTCTCCCGCGCGCGGGAGAGGGACAGACCGCGTCAGCGGTCAGGGTGAGGGTGCGCGCCGCAGCGCCGCCCGGATCAGTTCGACCACCCCGTCCAGGTCGCCCCAGACCGCCTCGTTGGCCACACGCAGCACCCGCCAGCCCGCCGCCTCCAGCGTTTGCTGCCGCACGAAGTCCTCCGTCTCGCGCAGGCGGTGCACGCCGCCGTCCAGCTCGACCACCAGGCGCGCCTCCACGCAGGCGAAGTCGGCCACGTAGGGCTGCACCGGATGCTGCCTCCGGAACTTGGCTCCCAGCCGCCGCCCGCGCAGTAGCTCCCACAGGCGCGCCTCAGATGCGGTCTGCTCCTGCCGCAGGCGCCTCTGCAGGTCGGTCCTGTAGTGCTGCACGCACCCTCACCCTGGCCGCTACGCGGCCTGTCCCTCTCCCGCGCGCGGGAGAGGGTTCAATCTTCCGGCCACCAGTCGTGGTCGAGCGTCTGCGTCAGCGTGAAGGGTGAAGCTTCCGGAAAGGTCTCCGCGGGCAGGCGCGTCTCGCCCTCCGCCTGCGAGCGGGCGCGGGGGTAGGCGTCGCCGAACTCCTCTTGCAGCACCGCCTTCAGACTAGGGCTGAGCTTCAGCTGCCGGCCGATGTCGAGTCTCTGGTTCACGACGGTCGTCCGCCAGCTACGACTGCGACGCTTCGGCTGGTAGCGCCACTTGAGCAGATGAGCGAGCAGCACGACGAAGTGGTTGTACAGTTCTCCTCGCTCCTGGCGCCCCAAGCTGGCGATCTCCTCGGCGACGTTGTCCCAGTCGATCGCGTGGGCCGACCGATTACGGATCAGCTCGGCCTGCTCCGCAGCCCAGGCGTGGAAGTCGCGGTCGTAGGCGCCCATGACCATAGGATAGCACGCCCGGCGAGGCCGAGCGACGCCGCGGCCTACTCCGCCGCCTTCAGCCGGGGGGCGCCCTGCGCCTTGTAGCGGTCGATGGCGTCGCGGATGATCTGGGCGGTCTCCTCCGGGTCGGCCCAGCCGAGGATCTCGGTCACCTTGCCCTTCTCCAGGTCCTTGTAGTGCTGGAAGAAGTGCTGGATCTGGTCGGTCAGGATGCCGGGCAGCGCGCGCCAGCTGTCCACGCCCGTGTAGAAGGGGTGGAGCTTGTCCACCGGCACCGCCACGATCTTCTCGTCGCTGCCCGCCTCGTCGCGCATCTTCAGCGTGCCGATCGGCCGGCAGCGGATCACCGCGCCCGGCACCACCGGCGTCTGGCTCACCACCATGATGTCCGCCGGGTCGCCGTCCTCCGACAGGGTGTGCGGGATGAAGCCGTAGTTGGCGGGGTAGAACATGCTGGTGTGCAGGAAGCGGTCGACGAAGATCGCGCCGCTGTCCTTGTCGAGCTCGTACTTCACGGGCTCGCCACCCTGCGGAATCTCGATGACGGCGTAGACGTCGTAGGGCGGGTTCACGCCCGTGGGGATCTTGGAAAGGTCCATGGTCTCGTCTCGATGGGGGTGCGTCCGGGAGGAACGGCGCGCTCTATGCCCGCGAACGGGCGACGGCGAAAGCGCGGCCGGCTTGACCGAAGCGCGAGGGTCGTCAGGCTCCCCCCATGAGTCCGCAAATCAGCCCCCCCGTCGTGGACGGCGAGCCGGTGAACCCGGGAGCCTCCGTCGGGGCGGCGCCGACGCGCCGCAAGCGCTCGCTGCTGGAGGTGCTGCGCGCCCTGCGCCAGCCCAAGGTGGCGGTGATGTTCGCGCTCGGCTTCTCGTCGGGCCTGCCGTTCATGCTCGTCGGCAACACCTTCAATTATTGGCTCGCCGACTCGAAGGTGGATCTGAAGCTGGTTGGCTTCGCGTCGTGGGTGGGGCTCAGCTACACCTTCAAGTTTATCCTTGGCGCGGTGGTGGACAGCGTGCCGGTGCCCCTCCTGGCCCGCCTCGGCCGTCGGCGGGCGTGGATGATCGTCACGCAGGTCCTGGTGGCCGCCGGTCTGCTCGGCATGGCCGCCAACGCGCCCGGGCAGGGCTTGGCGACCTGCGTCGCCTTCGCCGTGATGGCGGCGTTCGGGTCCGCCATGCAGGACACCGCGGTCGACGCTTGGCGGATCGAGATCGCCGAGGACAGCGCGGAGCTCGACATCCTGACCAGCAGCTACTCGCTGGCCTACCGCATCGCCATGATCCTCACCCAGTCCACGATCCTGATCCTGGCCGACGCGCTGGGATGGCCGATCTCCTACGCCATCTTCGCGGCTGCGATGGTGGTGGGGCTGGGCGGCACTCTGGCCGCGCGCGAGCCCCTGCGCACCGACGCGGCGCCGGGAGGGCGCGCGGTTCGCGCGCTCAGCCTGCAGCGCATCTACGATGTGGTGGTCGGCCCCTTCATCGAGTTCTTCCGCAAATTCGGTTGGGCGGCGCTGCTGATGCTGGCGGTCGTGACCACGTATCACCTGTGCGACTACCTGCGCGGCCCCATGATCAACCCGTTCTATGTTCAGATCGGACTGCCGAAGAGCCTGGTCGGCACGCTGCGGTTCTGGATCGGCATTCCCTCCGCCATGGTCGGCATCGCCTGCGGCGGGCTGTTCGCGGCGCGCTTCGGACGCTTCCCGGCGCTCCTGGTCGGGGCCGTTCTGCAACCCGTCGCCGTGGCGGCCTTCGCGCTCCTGGCCCTGACCGGTCCCGACCCCCGCGCCTTCGCCGCCGTCCTGGCCTTCGACGATGTGTGCATGAGCTTCGCGGGCGTCGTGCTGATCGCTTACATCTCGACGCTGACCAGCCTGGGCTACACCGCGACCCAGTACGCCCTGCTCACCTCTGCCCTCGCCCTCACCGGCAAGGCGCTGAAGGGCTACTCCGGCGCGTGGGTGAAGGCGCTGGCGGCCAGGGGCGGCGACCTGACCCATGCTTACGCCACCTACTTTCTCTACGCCTCGCTGGTGGGCGTCCCGGCCCTGGCGCTGGTGCTGTGGCTCGCCTGGATCGACCGCGGGCGCGTGCGGGGGCGCGCGACCGCCTGAGCCGGACGGCGCATCCCGTCACGCCGGACGGCCGCTACTTCGTGGTGCGCGGGCGGTTGTGGCGGTGCTCCGACCCGGCGCTGCCGCCTGAGCGGCGCGAGACGCTGGTGCGCGAGCTGATGTCCGCGCGCCGCGCCGTGCGCGAGGCGCTGGCCGGGCGCGGCGAGCTCGCCCAAGCCCGCGCGGCGGTGGACGCGGCCAAGCGCGCCCTGGGCGAGCGCGGCCCGGTGTGGTGGACCGACGGCGCGCCCGACCTCAACCGCCGCATGGCGCGGACCACGCCCTACGCCGAGTGGTTCGCCACCCTGGAAACATGACCTCCTCCCCCGCTTCGCAGGGGAGGAGGTCATTCAGGCCCTGGAGGTCGCCGCGTCGTAGGCGGCGAAGGTGGCCATGGTCAGGATCTGGCTGACGCCGGCGCCCAGCGGCGCGATCTGCACCGGCTTGGACAGCCCCACCAGCACCGGCCCCACCGTGGTCGCCCCGCCCAGCAGGCGCACCAGCTGCGTGGAGATGGCCGCCGAGTGGATCGCCGGCATCACCAGCACGTTGGCCGGGCCGGTCAGGCGCACGAAGGGGAAGGCGCCGCGGCGCTCGGGGTCCAGCGCGATCTCCGGCGGCATCTCGCCCTCGTACTCGAAGTCGATGTCGCCTCCTGTCGATCGGGCGCGCCGGTCCATCTCCTCCACCGCCGCGCGCACCTTGTCGGCCCGCTCGCCCCGCGGGTTGCCGAAGGTGGAGTAGCTCAGGAACGCCACGCGCGGCTCGTGCCCCAGCCGGCGGACGGAGCGCGCGGCCTGCACCGCGATCTCCACCAGGTCGTGGCTGTTGGGCATCTCGGTCACGGCGGTGTCCGCCACGAACAGGGTGCGGCCCTGGGTGAGCAGCACGGTGAGGCCCAGCACGCGGCCGCCGGGCGTGGGATCGATCACCCGCGCCACCTCGGTCAGCGACACGTCGAACGAGCGGGTCACGCCCGTGACCATCCCGTCCGCCTCGCCCAGCGCCACCATGGCGGCGGCGAAGCTGTTGCGGTCCTGGTTGATCAGCCGCTGCACGTCGCGGCGCAGATACCCGGAGCGCTGCACCCGCGCGTAGACGTGGTCCACATAGGCGTCGTTGCGGTGGCTGACGCGCGCGTTGACGATCTCCAGCGGCGCGTCTTCGGGCACGCCCGCCTCGCGCATGTTGGCGCGCACCAGGTCCTCGCGGCCGCACAGCACGGCCTGGCCCAGCCCCTGCGTCTCGAAGGCGTAGGCGGCGCGGATCACGCTGGGCTCCTCGCCCTCGGCGAACACGATCCGCGGCTTCTCCCGCGCCCCCGAGACCGTGCCGGTGATCTTCTGCAGGAAGGCGGCGGCGGGATCGAGCCGGCGCGCCAGCGACGCGCGATAGGCGTCCATGTCCTCGATCGGCCGGCGGGCCACCCCCGTGTCCATGGCCGCCTGCGCCACGAAGGGCGGCACGTACCAGATCAGCCGCGGGTCGAAGGGTGTGGGGATGATGTAGTCCGGCCCGAACTTCAGCCGCCGGCCGGCGTAGGCGGCGGCCACCTCGTCCGGCACGTCCTCGCGCGCCAGCTCCGCCAGGGCGCGGGCGCAGGCGATCTTCATCTCGTGGTTCACCGAGCGCGCCCGCACGTCCAGCGCGCCGCGGAAGATGTAGGGGAAGCCCAGGACGTTGTTGACCTGGTTGGGATAGTCGCTGCGCCCGGTGGCCACGATGGCGTCCGGGCGCACGCTCAGCACCTCCTCCGGCGTGATCTCCGGGTCGGGGTTGGCCATGGCGAAGATGATCGGGCGCTTGGCCATGGTCGAGACCAGCTCGGGCGTCAGCGCGCCCTTCACCGACAGGCCGATGAACACGTCCGCGCCGACCAGCGCCTCGGCCAGGGTGCGGTGCGGCGTGTCGACGGCGTGCGCCGACTTCCACTGGTTCATGTCCTCGGTGCGGCCCTGGAAGAGGACGCCCTTGCGGTCCACGGCGATCACGTTGGCGGGCGTGACGCCCATGGCCTTGATCAGCTCCAGCGTGGCGATGCCCGCGGCCCCCGGGCCGTTCAGCACCACCTTCACGTCCTTCAGGTCGCGGCCGGTGACGCGGCAGGCGTTGATCAGGCCGGCGGCGGAGATGATGGCGGTGCCGTGCTGGTCGTCGTGGAACACGGGGATGTCGAGCGCCGCCTGGCACGCCTGCTCGATGATGAAGCACTCGGGGCTCTTGATGTCCTCCAGGTTCACCCCGCCGAAGGTGGCGCCGATGCTGTTCACCACGGTGACGATGGTGTCCGGGTCCTTGGAGTCCACCTCGATGTCGATGGAGTCCACGTCGGCGAAGCGCTTGAAGAGGACGCTCTTGCCCTCCATCACCGGCTTGGAGGCCAGCGAGCCCAGGTCGCCCAGCCCCAGGATGGCCGTGCCGTTGGAGATCACGGCGACCATGTTGCCCTTCGACGTGTAGTCGTAGGCGAGGTCCGGGTCCTTGGCGATCGCCAGCACGGGCACGGCCACGCCCGGCGAGTAGGCCAGGCTCAGGTCGCGCTGCGTCGCCATGGGCTTGGTGGCGCGCACGCCGATCTTCCCCGGCGTGGGCTGGCTGTGGAAGGCCAGCGCCTCCTCGTCGGTGAAGGACCGCTTGGCGTCGTCGGACATTGGGGGAAACCGCCTCCGTGTCCGCCCGGTCATAGAGCCGGGCCGGGGGGCGGACAACCGGAGCGGGCCCCCCAAGGACGGGGAAGGGCGCCCTCCGGCCTGGGCGATCAGATGTAGCGGCGGAGCGAGCGGGCCAGGTCGGCAGCGCCGGAGCGGCCGCTCTTCTTGGGCGCGGCGGGCTGGTAGGCCACGGCCGCGTGCGTCGCGCAGTAGGGCCCCTGCGTCGCCCGGCCGCCGCAGAAGGTGAAGCCGTCGGTGGACGGATCGCCGATCGGCCACTTGCACATGGACGAGCCCAGCGTCAGCACGGTGGCCGAGCCGGGCGCCTCGGCCCGCTCGGGACGCGCGGGCACGGCCACGACGCCGGGGGCCGGGGCCACGGGCTCGCAGCGGCGCACGGCCGGCTGGGGCGCGGGCGCCGGGCGCACGGGCTTGGCCGTCTTGAACGTCGCGGGGCGCGCGGGCTGCGAAGGGGCGGCGCGGCCCGACAGGCCCATGCGGTGCACCTTGCCGATCACCGCGTTGCGGGTGACGCCGCCGAGCTGCTTGGCGATCTGGCTGGCCGAGTGGCCCTCGAGCCAGAGCTTCTTCAGCGCCTCGACCCGATCGTCGGTCCAGCCCATGAGCCCGCTCCGCCGCTGAGGGCCGCCGGTCCGGCGCGCCCTAGATGTTGTGCGTGCGCCGCGAGGAGCGCGACGTGAGCACACGACATACGGTAGCTGAACGACGGCGAGCCACAATGGGCGCCATAGGCCTTATGCACAGGAACGCTAGATGTAGGGTGCGGCATGGTGCGGGCGCTCGGGGCGGACGGCGTCGGGGATGCCGCCGTGGCGTAGGCGTCGGGACGCGGGGCGTCCCTCCTCCTGCAAGTTCAACGCCCTGCAGGGCGCCGAACTCGGGGCTGAGGCAAACAGGAGCTGAGGCGCGGTGCGTCCTGATCTCCTCCCCTGCGCAGCGGGGAGTGGCCGCGGAGCGGACGGAGGGGGCGAACGCACGCTCGACCTCGACCGGCGTAGCCCGCTCCGTCACGCGCCCGCGGCGCGCGCCACCTCCCCCGTAAACGGGAGAGGACGTCAGAACTCCACCGCTGATCCACGCACGGGTACGCCTCAGCCCCGTGTTCGACGCGCCGCAGGCCGTCGAACCTACGGACGGGACGCCCCGCGTCCCGAGCCCTCCGGTCAGCCGTCGCGCGCAGGACGGGTCAAGGGCGGAGCGAAGCGGCCCTTGACGCGCCCGAGCACGGCGCCGCCGCCGCCCTCACCGATCAAGCACCCGGCAACGACCCCGCCCGAACGTCGTTCACCTTCCGCAAGGCCCCTGTGCTACCCCTTGCGCCACGCGACCGTCGTCGCCTGCGGAGCCCGATGATCTACGCGCTGAACGAATGGGGCTACCAGGCCGCCCAGCCCTGGCGCGCCGCCGCCCTCGCCGCCCGGGAGTTCTGGGGGTCGGCCGCCAATCCCCTGTCCACGACGGGGATCGGCCGCCAGGCCTACGCCGCCACCTCGCTGTTCGGCGACGCCACGCGCCGCTACGGCAAGCCCGACTGGCGCATCGACTCCGTGGAGATCGACGGCGCCCCCGTGCGCGTGCGCGTGGAGGAGGAGTGGTCCACCCCCTGGGTGCGCATGCTCCACTTCGCCCGCGACACCACCGACATGCGCCGGGCCGGCCGCAAGGGCGGCGAGCCGCACGTGCTGATCGTGGCCCCGCTCTCCGGCCACTACGCCACCCTGCTGCGCGGCACGGTGCAGGCGTTTCTGAAGGACCACGAGGTCTATGTCACCGACTGGGTGAACGCCCGCGAGGTGCCGATCTCCGAGGGCCGGTTTGACTTCCACGACTACATGGACCACGTCCGCGACATGCTGCGCGTGCTCGGCCCGCGGCCGCACGTTGTGGGCGTGTGCCAGCCCGGCCCCGCCGTGATGGCCGCGGCGGCGCTGATGGCTGAGGACGGCGACCCCTGCCGCCCCGCCTCCATGACCTTCATGGGCAGCCCTATCGACGCGCGCTTCGCGCCCACCGCGCCGTGCGACCTGGCGCAGGCCAAGCCGTTCGCCTGGTTCCGCTCCAACATGATCGACACGGTGCCGCCGCCGCACGCGGGGGCCATGCGCCGCGTCTACCCCGGCTTCGTCCAGCTCTACGCCTTCATGAGCATGAACGCGGACCGCCACCGCGACGCGCACCGGCGCTACTTCGACGACCTGGTGCAGGGCGACGGCGACGGGCAGGCCAAGCACCTGGAGTTCTACGACGAGTACCTGAGCGTGCTCGACCTGACCGAGGAGTTCTACCTCCAGACCATCGACTACGTGTTCCAGCGGCACCTCTTGCCTCAGGGCCTGCTGTATCACCGCGGGCGGCCCGTGGACCTGAACGCCCTGACCGACGTCGGCCTGATGACGGTGGAGGGCGAGCACGACGACATCTCGGGCGTCGGCCAGACCCAGGCCGCACACAACCTGACGCCCAACCTGCCCGCCGAGCTCAAGCAGCTCTACGTCCAGCCCAAGGTCGGCCACTACGGCGTGTTCAACGGCCGCCGCTTCCGCGAGGAGATCTACCCCCGGGTCCGCGACTTCATCGCCGCGCGCGAGGTCTAGTCACCGTCCCGCGCTGGCGCGGGCGCGGGGCAGGCGGCGGGGGCGGGCGGGTTCGGGCGAGCGCAGGGCGGCGCACAGGGCCGTCTCCAGCTCGGCCGCGCGCTGCGGGTCGGCCAGCTTCGCCCCCTGCAGGTCGGTGACGTAGAAGGCGTCGACGGCGCGCTCGCCGTAGTTCTCCACGTGGGCCGAGCGCACCTGCAGGCCCGCCTCGGCCAGGGTGCGGGCCAGCGCTTCCAGCAGCCCGGGGCGGTCGCGGCCCGACACCTCCACCACCGTCGCCTCGTCCGACGCCGCCTCGTCCACCGTCACCGTGGGCGTCACCGCGAAGGCGTCGGCGCGGCCGTAGCCGACGCGGGCGGGGGCGCAGGGCTCGCGGGGCGCGCCCCGGGCGGCGGCTTCCAGGGCGCGGGCCAGGCGGGGTAGGGCCCCCGGCGACTCCGCGCCGAACGGCCGGCCCTCCCCGTCCTGCAGCAGGAACACGTCCAGCGCCTCGCCGGCGGCGGAGGTGTGGATGCGCGCGCCGACCACGCTGGCCCCCGCGGCCGCCAGGGCCGCCGCCAGGTCGGCGAACAGGCCCGGCCGGTCGCGCGCCACGACGGAGGCCTCCACCGCATAGCCGCCGGGCGCCGGGGCGGTGATGGCGGCGGCCCCGCCCTGCGCCGCGGCCTGGCGCGAGAGGGCGTGGTGCGCCGCGTGCTCGGCGGCGGAGAAGGCGGTGAAGTAGGCGTCCTCCAGCCCGGCGGCCCAGGCCTCCACGGGCTCGGCCCCGTCCGGATCGGCGGCGGCGGCCAGCGCGTCGCGGGCCTGCGCGGCGCGCAGCGCCTGCTCCTCGCGCACGTGGCGGATCGGGTCGGCGGTGCGGCCGCCGCGGAACACGGCCTCCGTCGCGCCGTAGAGCTCGCGCAGGAGCTGGCCCTTCCAGCCGTTCCACACGCCGGGACCCACGGCGCGGATGTCGGCCACCGTCAGCACCAGCAGCATGCGCAGCCGCTCCGGCGTCTGCACCAGCCGGGCGAAGGCGGCCACGGTGGAGGGGTCGGACACGTCGCGCTTCTGCGCGTAGTCGCTCATGGCCAGGTGGTTCTCCACCAGCCAGGCGGTCACCTCGATCCGGTCGGGGGAGAAGCCCAGGCGCGCGGCGGCCTTGCGCACGTTCACCGCGCCCGCGCGCTCCTGCCCGCCCTCGCCGCCCTTGCCCGTGTCGTGCAGCAGCATGGCCAGGAACAGGGCCTCGCGGTCGGCGATCAGGGGCCAGACCTGGCCGCAGAGGGGGTGCTCGTCGCGGTGGCGGCCGGCGGCGATGTCGGCGATCACGCCCACCGCCTGCAGGGTGTGCTCGTCCACCGTGTAGGAGTGGTACATGTTGAACTGCATCTGCCCGACGATGCGGCCCCACTCGGGCAGGTAGCGGCCGAGGAGGCCGCTCTCGTTCATCAGCGTCAGGGTGCGGTGCGTCTCCCGCCCGCGCGCCAGCACGTCGAAGAAGGCGGCGGCCGCGTCGGGGTCGCGGCGCAGCGTCGGGCCGACCACGCCCAGCGAGCGGGTGACGGCGGCGAACGCGTCCGGGTGCAGGTCCAGGTCGCGGCGGTCGGCCTCCACGAACAGGCGCAGCAGCATCACGGGGTCGCGGCGGAACACCTCGGCGCCGTCCACGTCCAGCCGCCCGTCCTGCGCGTGCAGGCCGCCGCCGAGGGGCTGGCGCCTGGCCGCGCCGCCGCGCGGGAAGAAGCGGCTCAGCCCGCTGGAGCGCGGCTTGGCCTGCTCGGCCTCCAGCTTGGCGCAGTAGGTGCGCGTCAGCGAGCCGACCTCGCGGGCGGTGAGGAAGTAGCGGCGCATGAAGCGCTCCACCGCCGGCTCTCCGCCGGTCTCCGACCGGGTGCGCACCCGGTCGCCGAAGCCCATGCGCCGCGCCACCTCCGGCTGCACGTCGAACGACAGGCGCTCCTCCGGGCGGCCCATGGCCCAGTGCAGGTGGCAGCGCACCATCCACAGGAAGTCGGAGGCGCGGAGGAAGCCGCGCAGCTCCACGGGCGTGAAGGCGTCCAGCGGCACGGCGTCCCCGGGACTGGGCGGCGGGTGCAGGTACTGGGCGATCCAGTAGAGGGTGTTCAGGTCGCGCAGGCCGCCCTTGCCCTCCTTCACGTTGGGCTCGACCAGGTAGCGGCTCACCCCCGCCCGGGCGTGGCGGGCGTCGCGCTCGGCCAGCTTGGCCGCCACGAACTCGGCGCCCGTGCCCTCCACCACCTCGCGGCGGAAGCGGCGGCCCAGCTCCTCGGACAGGGGGGCGTCGCCGCACAGGCGGCGGCCCTCCAGCAGGGCGGTGCGGATCGTGTGGTCCTCGCGCGCCAGGCGCAGGCACTCCTCCACCGTGCGGCTGGCGTGGCCCACTTTGAAGCCGAGGTCCCACAGGGCGTAGAGCATGAACTCCACCACGCTCTCCACGTGCGCCGAGCTCTTCCAGCGCCGCAGGAACACCAGGTCCAGGTCGCTGAACGGGGCCAGCACGCCGCGGCCGTAGCCGCCGACCGCCACCACGGCCAGGCGCTCGCCCTCCGTGGGGTTGCGGGCGCGGTGAACGTGGACGGTGGTGAAGTCGTACAGCGCGCCCACCACCTCGTCGGTGACGCGGGACAGGAGGCGCGCGGTCTCCAGGCCCCCCGCGCCCTCCTCCAGCCGCTCCTTGGCGATCATGCGGCCGCGGAACAGGGCGCCCTTGAGCAGCTCCAGGGCGCGGGCGCGGGCGGCGGCGGCGTCCCCGCCCGCGTCGCGGGCCGCCGCGGTCAGCTGCGCGCGCAGCCGCGCGCCGTCCAGGACGTGCTCGATGCGGGCGGGGCGGAGCGCAGGCATGCCGGCCGCAAGCTAGGGGGTCGGCGGCCCCGGAGCCAGGGAGACGCTTGACGCGGGGCGAGGCGCCGCGAGGATCGCGGCGTGCTCCCGCTCCAGACGCCCCCACCCGCCGCGGCCCCCGCCCCCGCGCCCACCGCCCCGCCCGGCATTGAGGGCCGCCACCCCTCGGCCTACGTCGAGCTCGCGGCCACGCGGCTGAAGGCGGGCCGGTCGGACGAGGCGGTGTTCTGGTTCTATCTCGGCCAGCTGCGCTGGCGGTTCGAGCTGGCCGCCCGGCCCGACCCGGACCCGAGCGGCGGGCCGGCGCTGTTCGCCAGCATGATGGACGTGATGGGCGGGCCGGTGAACCAGTACGCCTTCGGCGACATCCCCAAGCTCGTGGCCACCCTGGACGCGGTGCTGGCCTGGGACGCGGCCCACCCGAACGGCTTCACCTCCAAGACGCGCTACGCCGCCGCCTACGCCAGGCAACGCGAGGGCCTGCAGGGGCTTCGCGACGAGACCTGGCGCACGCGGGAGGAGATCGCCCGCACCCGCACGCAGAACGGGCTGGAGAACCGGGTGCGCTGATTTTCCACCTCCGCTCATCCCGGCACCCAGGTCCGCCTGCGGTCCCGCGCTCGGCATAGGGATGGCGAGTTCCTGCATCCTCGCTCCCGCAACCGGGTGCCGGCCTTCGCCGGGATGAGCGGGCGGGCGGTGAGGTCAGGCCTCCAGCGCCGCCACCCCCGGCAGCACCTTGCCCTCCATCCACTCCAGGAAGGCGCCGCCGGCGGTGGAGACGAAGGTGAAGTCGCCCGCGACGCCCGCGTGGTTCAGGGCGGCCACCGTGTCGCCGCCGCCCGCCACCGCCACGAGCCGCCCGTCCCTGGCCAGGGACGCGGCGTGGCGAGCCGCCTCCACCGTGGCGCGTTCGAAGGGCGGGATCTCGAACACCCCCAGCGGGCCGTTCCAGATCAGGGTGTGCGAGTTCTCCATGGCGCGCTTCAGGCGGGCCACGGTCTCCGGCCCGGCGTCCAGGATGCGCTCGTCGTCGTCCACCTCGCCCAGGCCGCGCACGCGGGCGGGAGAGCCGGCGGCCATCTTCTCCGCCACCACGATGTCCAGCGGCAGGAACAGCTTGCAGGTGTTGCGGCCCGCCAGGCCGATGATCTCGCGCGCCGTGTCGGCCAGCTCCTTCTCGCAGTAGGATGCGCCGACGTCGTGGCCCTGGGCGTAGAGGAAGGTGTTGGCCATGCCCCCGCCGATGGCCAGCTTGTCCAGCCTGGTCACCAGGTTCTTGAGCAGGTCGAGCTTGGTGGAGACCTTGGACCCGCCCACGATCCCCATCACCGGCCGCCGCGGCTTGCCCAGCGCCCGCTCCAGCGCATCCAGCTCGCGCTCCATGGCCAGGCCGGCGTAGGCCGGCAGCAGGCGCGCCAGCCCCTCGGTGGAGGCGTGCGCCCGGTGCGCGGCGCTGAAGGCGTCGTTGACGTAGAGGTCGCCGAGCTCCGCCAGCCCTGCGGCGAAGGCGGGGTCGTTCGCCTCCTCGCCCGCGTGGAAGCGCACGTTCTCCAGCAGCGCCACGCCGCCGGGCTCCAGCGCGTCCACCACAGCATGCGCGGCCTCGCCGACGCAGTCGTCCGCGAAGGCGACCGGCTGCTCCAGCAGGGCGGAGAGCGGCTCGGCGATCGGGCGCAGGCTCATGCCGTCCACCCGCCGCCCCTTGGGCCGGTCGAAGTGGGCCAGCAGCACTACCTTCGCCCCGCGCGCGGACAGGGCGGCGATCGTCGGCAGCGCCGCCCGCAACCGCGTGTCGTCGCTGATCCGCCCGTCCTCCATGGGCGTGTTGAAGTCCACCCGGACGAGGGCGAGGCGGCCGGCGAGCTCGCCGGCCTGGTCGAGGGTGCGGTAGGGCATGGGTCTCCGAGGGTCAGCGCAGGCGCGCGCCATGGACGATGCGCCGGATGCGGACGACGTCCGCGCCGACGCTGTAGACGATGATGTAGGGGCGCACGGTCCGGAGCTCTCGAAGGCCGCCGCGAAATGAGGGGACGCCCAGCATTGGGAAGTCGCTCAGCCTGTCGCATGCGGACCGGAGCTCGTCGTAGAGCCGCGCCGCCGCCTTGGGGCTGTGGAGCGTGATCTGGTCGCGGATGTCGTCGAGGTCACTCGAAGCGCGTCGATCGAAGCTGACCTTCATTCCGGCTCAGGTTTCGGCAGCTCGTTCTCCGTGCCCCACGACTTGACCCAGGCCAACACCTTCTCGGCCGGGATGCCCGGGCTGTCGTCGTCCAGGTCGATCTCGTCCAGGATCTTCAGATAGGCGGGGTGCCTGTGCAGCGCCTCGACCCAGGCGTCGCTGCCCCACTCCGGCTCGGCGGGGGCGATCTCCGGGTGGTCGTCTGGCGGGCTCATGCCTTCAGCCTACCACGCTCGCCCCGCCCGCGCCGCTTCAGAGGAACTTGGCCATCGCCAGCGCCGTATCGGCCATCCGCGTGGAGAAGCCCCACTCGTTGTCGTACCAGCTGAGCACGCGGGCCAGGCGGCCGCCCACCACCTGGGTCTGCGGCAGGGCGAAGGTGGAGCTGTTGGCGATGTGGTTGAAGTCGATGGAGACCAGCGGCTCGTCCGTATAGCCCAGCACGCCCTTCATCGGCCCGTCGGCGGCGGCCCTGACCGCGGCGTTGATCTCCTCGGCCGAGACCTCGCGCCCGGCCTCCACCACCAGGTCCACCACAGAGACGTTGGCGGTGGGCACGCGCACCGACGAGCCGTCCAGCCTGCCCTTCAGCTCGGGCAGCACGAGGCCCAGCGCCTTGGCCGCGCCGGTGGAGGTGGGGATCATCGACTGCCCGGCGCCCCGGCCGCGGTACAGGTCCTTGTGCATCTGGTCCAGGGACGGCTGGTCGTTGGTGTAGCTGTGGATCGTGGTCATGTAGCCGCGCTCGATCCCGAACAGGTCGTGCAGCACCTTGGCCACCGGCGCGAGGGCGTTGGTGGTGCAGGAGCCGTTGGAGACCACGAGGTCGTCGGCCGTCAGCTGGTCGTCGTTCACCTTGTAGACGATGGTCTTGTCCGCCCCGTCGGCCGGCGCGCTGACCAGCACGCGCTTCGCGCCGGCGTCCAGGTGCGCGCTCGCCTTGTCCCTGGCGGTGAAGATGCCGGTGCACTCGAAGGCGATGTCGACCCCCAGCTCGCGGTGCGGCAGCGCCTTGGGGTCGCGGATGGCGGTGACGCGCATCTTGCCGAGCCCCACGTCCATCCAGTCGTCGCCGGTGGTCACGTGGGCGGGGAAGCGGCCGTGTGTGGAGTCGTAGCGCAGCAGGTGGGCGTTGGTGCTCACCGGGCCCAGGTCGTTGATCGCTACCACCTCGATGTCGCGCCGGGCGTGCTCGACGATGGAGCGGAGCACCAGGCGGCCGATGCGGCCGAAGCCGTTGATGGCGACGCGGACGGCCATTGCGGGGAGGTCTCCAGGTTCTGTTCGGGTGCGCGCCCGCCTCGGGGGCGGCGCTTTTGCGGCGTCGTGTCGCGGCCGCGCCCGGCCAAGTCAAGCTCGGGCGGCGCCACCGGCCGAGCTTGGGCGCGTTGCATGTGCAGACCCGCCGCCCGGAGCCTCATCGTGCGCACAGCCGTCACCCTCGCCGCCGCCCTGGCGCTCGCCGCCCCGGCGCTCGCCCAGGCCCCCGCCGCCCCCCCGCCCGCCGCGGCGCCCGCGCCCAAGCGGCCGGACGGGCTGCCGCTGGTGTTCAAGTCGGGCGAGGGCCAGGCGCGGGGCGCGGGCGTGCTCACCGCCGGCCCGCGCGGGGTGATCGTGCGGCTGGAGCTGACGGGCCTGGCGCCCGGCTGGCACGCCGTCCACTTCCACCAGACGGCGGACTGCAGCGACGCCGGCCTGCAGAAGTCCGGCGCGCACGTGCAGCACGGCGAGAAGCGACCGCACGGCTTCCTCAACCCGGGCGGGCCGGACGCGGGCGACCTGCCCAACGTGTGGGCCGACGCCAAGGGCGAGGTGCACGCCGAGGTCGCCTCCACCCGCGTCGCCGCGGACAAGGCGGACAAGGAGCGCGCCAACCTGATGGACCAGGACGGTTCGGCGTTGATCGTGCACGCCAGCCCCGACGACGGGATCAGCCAGCCGATCGGCGGGGCGGGCGCGCGCGTCGCCTGCGCGCTGATCACCCAGCCCTGATCGTGCTTCCGAGCGCGGGGCGGCGCAGGCTATAGCGGTCGGCCCCGCCCCGGTACGCGCCTATGCGAGACGACCTCCTGCCGCCCCCCTCGGCCCTCGACCACGCCCAGCGCCGGCTGGAGCGCGCCGTGGACGCCCTGGCCGCCCGCGTGCAGGCGCTCAAGGCCGCCCCGCCCCGCCCCGCGCCGGACGCGGGGAGCGAGCGCGAGCGCCGCCGGCTGGAGCTGGAGCTGGCAGGGGCGCACGAGCGCGAGCGCCAACTCGAGCAGGTGGCCGCCGAGGCCAGCGCGGCGCTGGGCCGCGCCGCCGCCGAGGTGCGCGCCGCCCTGGCCGCGGAGGCCTGAGCCGTGGGCGCCGTCACCGTCGAGATCAACGGCCGCCCCTACGTGGTCGGCTGCGAGGACGGGCAGGAGGCGCATGTCGCCCAGCTCGCCCGCACCTACGACGCCCAGGTGCGCGAGGTGGGCGGCCAGGTGGGCCAGGTCAGCGACCTGCGCCTGTTCCTGATGGCCGCCCTGGTGACCGGCGACGAGCTGGCCGACACCCGCGCCCGCCTCGCCCAGGCCCAGGCGGAGCTCGGCCGCCTGCAGTCCGACGGCGCCCGCGCCGACGCCCGGGCGGCGCAGGCGCTGGACGGCGCGGCCGCCCGGATCGAGGCGCTGACGGCGGGGCTGGGCTGAAGTCCTCTCCTCCATCGCAGATGGGGGAGTACCGGCGAAGCCCGGGAGGGGGCCGGCGGGCGTAGCCCGACGGAAGCCGCACCCGCCGCGTCTTCCGCGCTGTCGCGCGGCCCCTCCGTCCGCTCCGCGGCCACCTCCCCAGCTCTGCCGGGGAGGAACAGAACCTTGGAACCAAGCGCATCCCCGCGCACCATGAGCCTCCGTGACCGCGCCCCTGTTCCCCGTCGCCCCCACCGCGGAGGCCGCCCTGCATGCGCCCGACGGCTGGGCCGCGCGCGAGACGGAGGCCGCCCGGCTCGTCGGGGGCGAGGTGGTGTTCGAGACCGGCTGGGTCGGTCCCGCCTTCGCCACCCGCGAGGCGGCGGCCGAGGCCTACGGCGCGCGGCTGGAGACGGGCTCCGCCTGGTGCGCCCTGCGCCCGGTCGCGCCGGAGGGCGCCCGCCCCGGACCGCCCGTCCGCGCGCTCTCGTCCGGCCCGCGTCGCTGGCCCGAGCCCGCGGGCGCTCCCGCGCTGTGGCGGTTGCAGGTCAGCTGGTGGCGGCCGGCGGCGGAGGCGACGGAGGCGGCGCTCGCCCCCGCGCGCCAGGCCCGCCGCACAGCGGAGGGCGCGCGGCTGGACGCCCGGGCGCTGGGCCGGCTCGCCGCCCAGCCGCTCCGCGCCGTGCGCCCGCAGCAGCCGCTCGACGTCGGCCTGTTCGAGCGCCCCGCGCCCGAGGCGCCCGGGCGGCTAATCCCCGACGAGTGACTTCGCCTTCCGCTCATCCCGGCGGAGGCCGGGGCCCAGGTCCGACCGTAGTCCCGCACTCGGCCTCGGCATGGCGAGCTCCGGCCTCCCTCGTTCCCGCAACGGGGTCCCGGCCTCCGCCGGGACGAGCGGAGAGGAGCGGCGGGGCGCAGAGGCGCTCGCCGCCTTGATCCCGCCCCCGCGACCGGCCACGATCACGGCTTCGTGATCGGGCGCGCCTGCGCTCGCGGCGGAGCGCGACGGGCATGGTGAACGCGGGGGGAGGCGGAGCGGGCAGCGCGGGTCGGCCCCCGGCGGCCCGGCCCCCCTCGGGCCGAACGAGCCGGCCACCGCTGCAGCGCGCGGTCTACTGGGCGCTGGTGGCGCTCGTGTGGGTGCTGATCCTGGGCCTGGTGGTGCTGGCGCTGTTCGCCCGCGGCCTGCCCGACATCGGCCGGCTGACCGAGCCGCACCGGGCGCCCTCGATCAGCTACCTGGACCGCTCGGGCGCGCTGATCGCGGTGCGCGGCAGCCCCTACGCCGCCCCCGCCGACCTCGACGCCCTGCCGAGGTACGTGCCCGCCGCCTTCGTCTCGGTGGAGGACCGGCGCTTCTACCGCCACTGGGGCTTCGACCTGGGCGGCATGGTGCGGTCGGAGATCTACAACCTGACGCACCACGGCGGCCCGCTGCGCGGCGGCTCCACCATCACCCAGCAGCTGGCGCGCAACCTGTTCCTGAGCCCCGACCAGAACATGCGCCGCAAGGTGCAGGAGCTGATCCTCTCGGTGCAGCTGGAGTGGAAGTACTCCAAGAAGGAGATCCTGGCCCTCTACCTGAACCGGGTGAACTTCGGCGCGGGGGCGTACGGCATCGAGGCGGCGGCGCAGCGCTACTTCGGCAAGCCCGCCAGCAAGCTGACCATCGGCGAGGCCGCGCTCTTGGCGGGCCTGCTCAAGGCGCCCAGCCGCTACAGCCCGGTGAACGACCAGGAGCGCGCGGCGCGCCGGGCCACCATCGTGCTCGACAAGATGGTGGAGACCGGGGCGATCACGAAGGCGCAGGAGGACGCCGTCTTCGCCCAGCCGGTGACGGTGTCGAAGACACTCTCCACCCAGCACGCCCAGTATTTCATCGACTGGGTGGACGCGGAGGTGCGCCGCCTCGTGCCCGACAGCCTGGACGGGCCGAACGCCAAGGACCTGGTGGTCGAGACCACGCTCGACCTGCCCATCGACACCGCCGCCGAGGCGGCCGCCCGCCAGGTGGTCGAGCGCGAGGGCCGCGCCGGCGTGAAGCAGGCCGCCCTGGTGGCCGTGGACGGCGAGGGTCGCGTCCGCGCCCTGATCGGCGGCGTCGACTACGGCGAGAGCCAGTTCAACCGCGCCGTCGACGCGCGCCGCCAGGCCGGCTCCTCGTGGAAGCCGTTCGTCTACCTCGCCGCCATGGAGGCGGGCCGCACGCCCGACACGGCCACCGTGGACGAGCCGGTGACCATCGCCGGCTGGAGCCCGCGCAACTACACGGGCCGCTACCTGGGCCCGATCACCCTGGCCACCGCGCTGGCGCAGTCGATCAACACCGTGGCCGCCCGGCTGGCCGACGAGGTGGGGCGCTCCAACGTGGCCGCGGTCGCCCGGCGGTTGGGGATCACGAGCACCATCAACACCGACCCGGCCATGGCGCTGGGCACCACCGGCGTGAGCCCGCTGGAGATGGCCGGGGCCTACGCCCCCTTCTCCAACGGCGGGGTGCGCGCCAAGCCCTACGGCATCGAGCGCATCCGCACCGCGGACGGCGAGGTGCTGAACGAGCACCGCGCCGCCGACCGCGGCCAGGTCGTGGGCGAGCCGGCGCTCGGCTACATGGTCCGCATGATGCGGGGCGTGATGACCAGCCCCGGCACCGGCGCCCGCGCGGCCATCGCGGGCTACGACCTGGCGGGCAAGACGGGCACCACCAGCGACTATCGCGACGCCTGGTTCGTGGGCGTCACCGGCGGCTTCACCACCGCCGTGTGGGTCGGCAAGGACGACAACACCCCCATGCGCAAGGTCACCGGCGGCGGCGCGCCCGCGGAGATCTGGCGCGCCTTCATGAGCGCCGCCCTGCCGCGCCTGCGCGTCGGCCAGATCCCCGCCGGCCCGGGCGCGGCCGCGCCGGAGGCCGCGAACTCCGACCCGATCGCCGACCTGCTCAACACCACCGGCCAGAACGGCGAGGGCGAGGAGCTCACCGGCGGCGCCCCGGCCCCCGCCGACCCCGCGCCGGTGGACGAGGAGCCCGCCGCCCCGCCCCGCGACCCCTACGGCCGCCCGCTCCGCCGCCCGGCGCCTTCGCCCGCCTACGAGGGGGACGAGCCGCGGCCCGAGCCGCGCGGGTACGATCCGCGGTACTACGACGTGCCGGCCCAGCCGCCACCGCGGCGGGACGTCTACCGGCCGTACGCGTAAGCGGGCCAGCGGTCGTGACGGCGGACCGGGACCGCGCCGCGCTCTTAACCGCCCGGCAACCCTGTCGGCCGCTTCCCCTGGCGCGCGGATCGCGCGACAACGGCCGGGGAACACATGACGAACGCTCTCCGCATCCTGGGCCTCGACCCCGGCCTGCGCCGCACCGGCTGGGGCGTGGTGGACTGCGCGGGCTCGCGCCTGTCGCTGGTGGCGCACGGGACGATCCGGGTGGACGCAGACCTCGCCGTGTCCGCCCGCTTGCACGACCTCCTGGAGGCCATCCTCGCCGTGGTGGCCGCGCACGCGCCCGACGAGGCGGCGGTGGAGGAGGTGTTCGTGAACGCCAACGGCCGCTCGTCGCTGCTGCTCGGCCAGGCGCGCGCCTGCTCGCTGCTCGCTCCGGCGCGATCCGGCCTGCTGGTGGCCGAGTACAACACCGTCACGGTCAAGAAGGCGGTCACCGGCACGGGCGGGGCCGACAAGGCCCAGGTGGGCTTCATGGTGCGCCGGCTGCTTCCGGGCGTCGGCGAGGCGGGGGCGGACGCCTGCGACGCGCTCGCCGTCGCCATCACCCACGCGCACCTGCGCACCTCGCACGCCCGCATGGCCGCCGCATGATCGGGCGCCTGCGCGGCGAGGTGGCGGAGGTCGAGGCCGACCAGGCGCTGATCGACGTGGCGGGCGTGGGCTATGTCGTGCGCCTGGGCGCCCGGGCGCTCGACCGGCTGCCGGTGGGCGAGGCCGCGACGTTGCACGTGGAACATCGCTGGACGGAGGCGGACGGCCCGACGCTCTACGGCTTCCTGCGCACCGACGAGCGCGCCGCCTTCCGCCTGCTCACCGCCATCCAGGGCGTCGGCCCCAAGGCGGCGCTGGCGGTGCTGGACGTGCTGCCGCCCGGCGACCTCGCCGCCGCCGTGGCGCGGGAGGACAAGGCGTCCGTGGGCCGCGCCAACGGCGTGGGGCCGAAGCTGGCCCTGCGCATCGTCACCGAGCTCAAGGGCAAGCCCCTGGGCGGCGGCACGCTGGCCGAGTTCGCCCCCGCAAGCGCGCCCGCGGCGCCCGTCGGCCTCGGCGGCGAGGCGACCGCCGCGCTGATGGGC
The DNA here is from genome assembly GCA_964244065.1 of uncultured Caulobacteraceae bacterium. Classification (GTDB taxonomy): domain Bacteria; phylum Pseudomonadota; class Alphaproteobacteria; order Caulobacterales; family Caulobacteraceae; genus JASLDZ01. The sequence continues at coordinate 148,216 of CAXTHH010000002.1, forward strand.
CTCGGCCTGCCCGAACCCGCCGCCCGCCGCGCCGTCGACGCCGCCGCCGCGCGCCTCGGCCGCGACGCCGAGCTGCCGGCGCTGATCAAGGCCGCCCTGCAGGAGACCGCCCGATGACTCCCCTCTCCCGCCTGCGGGAGAGGGACAGACCGCGTCAGCGGTCAGGGTGAGGGTGCGTCCATGACCCGCCTCGTCGCCTCCGACGCGCCTCGCGACCCCTCCGACAAGGCGCTGCGGCCGCAGACCCTGGCCGAGTTCTTCGGGCAGGAGCCGATCAAGGCCAACCTGCGCGTCTTCATCGAGGGCGCCCGCGTCCGCAAGGAGGCGCTGGACCACGTGCTGCTGTTCGGCCCGCCCGGCCTCGGCAAGACCACCCTGGCGCAGATCGTGGCGCGCGAGCTGGGGGTGAACTTCCGCGCCACCGCCGGGCCGGTGCTGAACAAGGCGGGCGACCTCGCGGCCATCCTGACCAACCTCGAACCGCGCGACGTGCTGTTCATCGACGAGATCCACCGCCTGCCCGCCGCGGTGGAGGAGATCCTCTATCCGGCCATGGAGGACCACGTGCTGGACCTCGTGATCGGCGAGGGGCCGAGCGCGCGCTCGGTGCGCATCGACCTCGCGCCCTTCACCCTGGTGGCGGCGACCACGCGCGCGGGCCTCCTGGCCACGCCCCTGCGCGACCGCTTCGGCATCCCCCTGCGGCTGGAGTTCTACACCCCCGCCGAGCTCGAGCAGGTGCTGGCGCACGCCGCCGCGCGGCTGCCCGCCAACCTGACGCCGGACGGCGCGCGCGAGATCGCGCGGCGCGGCCGGGGCACGCCGCGCGTGGCCGGGCGGCTGCTGCGCCGCGTGCGCGACTTCGCCGACGCGGAGGGCTGCGAGCGCATCGACCGGCCGATGGCGGCCCGGGGCCTCGCCCGGCTGGACGTGGACGAGGCGGGCCTCGACGCCCTCGACCGCAAGTACCTGCGCGCCCTGGCCGAGACCTACGGCGGCGGCCCCGTGGGCGCCGAGACCCTGGCCGCCGCCATGGCCGAGAGCCGCGACGCGGTGGAGGACGTGGTGGAGCCCTACCTCCTCCAGCAGGGCTACGTGCTGCGCACCCCCCGCGGCCGCGTGGCCGGCGGCAAGGCCTATGAGCACCTGGGCCTCAAGCCGCCCGCCAAGCCCGCCGCCGCCCAGGCCGGCCTGTTCGAGGAGGAGCCGTGATCCGGATTATGATCCCCTCCCCTGCTCCGCAGGAGCGGGGGAGGGGGACCACGCGAAGCGTGGGGGAGGGGGCGACGCGCCCGCGACGCGTGGGGGAGGGGGCGACGCGCCCGCGACGTCGAGCCTGGTTCGCCCCCTCCGTCGGCTTCGCCGCCACCTCCCCCGCTTCGCAGGGGAGGAGGTCATGACCTCATCCCACCGCGAGGCGCCCTCCGCCGGCGTGCTGATCGGGCGCGAGCATCACCTGGGCGTGCGCATCTACTACGAGGACACCGACTTCACCGGCCTCGTCTACCACGCCAACTACCTGCGCTACTTCGAGCGGGGGCGGAGCGACTTCCTGCGCGTGCTGGGGGTCGGCCACGCCGAGCTGCACGACCGGGACGCCGCCGCCTTCGTGATCGCGCGCATGGAGGTCGACTTTCGCCGCCCCGCGCGGATCGACGACGCGCTCACCGTGGTCAGCACCTACGAGCGCATGACGGCGGTGCGGCTGGACGCGTGTCAGCGCATCTTCCGGGGCGAGGAGCTGCTGTGCACGGCGCAGGTCCACGCCGCCTGCATCGACCTGAACGGCCGTCCGCGCCGGGCCTCGCCCGAGCTGGTGGCGCGGATCAAGCCGATCCTGCCCCCGATCCTGGCCCCGCCGGAGCCCGAAGCAGGCTAGGGCCATATTGTCGCCCGCCGCCCACGCGAGACCTCGACCCGTATGAACGAGACCGCCTCCCCCGAGACGTTCAGCCTCGTCCACAGCTTCCTGCGGGCGGACCCCGTGGTGAAGCTGGTGATGATCGGGCTCACGCTCGCCTCGCTGTGGTCGTGGGCCATCATCCTCGACAAGCTGGTCCGCTTCGCCGCCCTGAACCGCGAGGCCGACCGTTTCGAGGACCAGGTGAACGGCGGCCGCTCGCTGGAGGAGGTGGCGCAGGCCGCCGGGCCCGAGCCGCGCTCGGCGCTGGCGCGCATGCTCCAGGCCGCCGTGCGCGAGTGGCGCGACGTGCGCCGCGGACCGGGCGCCGAGGCGACCGCCGGGCTGACGCTGAACCGCGTGGATCGCGTGCTGGACGCGGTGATCTCGCGCGAAACCCGGCGGGTGGAGGAGGGGCTGGGCAGCCTGGCCATCGTGGCCACCGCCTCGCCCTTCGTCGGCCTGTTCGGCACCGTGTGGGGCATCATGGACGCCTTCCGCGCCATCGCCACGCAGAAGAGCACCAACCTGGCGGTGGTGGCGCCCGCCATCTCCGAGGCGCTGCTGGCCACGGCCATCGGGCTGGTGGCCGCCATCCCGGCCTACATCGCCTACAACAAGTTCTCGACCGACGCGGGCAAGTTCTCGGCCCGGCTGGAGAGCTTCGCCGACGACCTCGCGACCGCCGTGTCGCGCCGACTGGCGGGTTGAGCCATGGCCCTCTCCGCCAACGACGCCTTCTCCACGGGCCGCCGCGGCCGTCGCCGCGGGCGGCGGCGGGGGGCGCTAAGCGAGATCAACGTCACCCCGCTGGTGGACGTGATGCTGGTGCTGCTGATCATCTTCATGGTCTCCGCCCCGCTGCTCAACGTGGGCGTGCCCGTGGACCTGCCGAAGACGGAGGCGGGGGCGCTGCAGGACGAGGAGAAGCCGGTGGCCGTCACCGTCGGCCGCGACGGCGCCCTGCACCTGAACGAGGACGCGGTCTCCCTGGCCGAGCTGCCCGCCCGCGTGCGCGCGACGCCCGGCGGCGGGGCCGACAAGCCTGTGTACGTGCGGGCGGACGGCCGGGCGCCCTACGCCCGGGTGGCCGAGGTGATGGCGCGCCTGTCGGCCAACGGCTTCGCCAAGCTCAACCTCGTGACCGACACCTCGGCCGCCTCGCCCGCCGGGCGCGACTCCGGGCGGGGGCGCTGAGCCGTGGCGGCCGTGCGCTCCCCCGCGGTGGCCGCCTCCGCCCTGCTGCACGCGGGGCTGATCGTCGCCGTGGTGCTCGGGATGCGCCGCGCCGCCCCCCCGCCGCCGCCCCTGACCCTGGGCGCCTCCACGCCGGTGTCGATCGTCTCCGAGGCGCCCGCGGCCGAACCCACGCCGACGCCCGCGCCCGCACCCGTGAAGGCCCAGGCGCCCGAACCCGCGCCCACGCCGCCCGCGCCGGAGCCGCCGGCTCCCACGCCCCCGGCGCCGCGACCCGCCCCACGCGCGGCGCCGGCGCCGCCGAGACCCGCGCCGCCCGCTCCCACGCCGCCGCCCGTCCCGCGACCCGCGCCACAGGCTGCGACACCGCCGCGCCCCGCCCCGCCGCGCCCGGCGCCGACGCCGCCCCGGCCCACGCCGGCCCCGCGCCGTCCGGCGCTGGACCTGGACGCCCTGTCGCGCTCGCTGCCCCAGCGCCGGCCGGCGGAGGCGTCGCTCGACCTGCAGCAGCTGGCGCGCAACCTGCCGCGGAGCGCCGCCCGGCCCGCCGCGCCCTCGCTGGACCTCGACCGGCTGGCCTCCAGCCTTCCCGCGCGGGCCCCCGCCGCCGCCGCGCGGGGTCCTGCGCGCCCGGCGGTCGCCCCGCCCGTGCGCGCCGGCCTCTCCGGCGACGTGGCGGGCGCGCTGCGGGCCAAGGTGCAGCCGCGCTGGAGCCTGAACTGCGACCTGGACGGGGCGGACACGGTGGTGGTCAAGGTGCGCTTCAGCGTGGACGCCGCGGGCGCCCTGGCCGGCGCGCCCTCCACCGTCTCCGTCACCGGCGAGGCGTCCGAGGGCGCCAAGGCGGCGTTCGCCCGGGGCGCAGAGGCGGCGGTGCGGGCGGCCGCGCCGTTCACCGAGGTGCCGCCGGATCAGCGCCGGTTCATGAATCCCGCCATACTCAACTTCAACGCCGCCCAAGCCTGCCGGAACCGATGATCCCCGCCCGCCGCCTCGCCCCCCTCCTGCCCGCCCTGCTGCTGCTGGCTTCGCCCGCGGCGGCCCCGCGCGCGCAGGTGGAGGTGGACATCAACCAGGGGCAGGTCAGCGCCGCCACCGCCATCGCCATCCCGCCGCTGGCCGGCGCGCAGGGGGCGGAGCTGTCGCGCATCATCGCCGCGGACCTGGAGCGCTCCGGCCTGTTCCGCCTGCTGCCGGCCTCGGCCTACCCGGAGCCCAGCCCCGACACCGACGTGCAGCCCAGGCTGGACGGCTGGCGCGCCAAGGGCGCCGCGGCGCTGGTGAACGGCCGCGCGGTGGTGGACGCCGACGGCCGCCTGCGCGTCGACTTCCGCCTGTGGAGCACCGCCGACGGCCAGCAGCTGGCGGGGACCTCCTTCACCTCCACGCCGGAGAACGGGCGGCGCCTGGCGCACAAGGTGGCCGACGCCGTCTACAGGAAGCTCACCGGCGAGGAGGGCTACTTCGACAGCCGCGTGGTGTTCGTGGCCGAGGCGGGCGGCGGCCCCGGCGGCCGGCTGAACAAGCGCCTGGCCATCATGGACCAGGACGGCGCCAACCCCGCCTTCCTCTCCAGCGGGCCGGAGCAGGTGCTGACGCCGCGCTTCTCCAGGAGCGGCCGCGAGATCGCCTACATGTCGCTGCGCGCCGACAGCGCCCGGGTGCACCTGTTCAACGTGGAGACGGCCCGGCGCGAGAGCCTGGGCGACTTCCCCGGCATGGCCATGTCGCCCCGCTTCTCGCCGGACGGGACCAAGGTCGCCTTCGCGCTGGACACGGGCGGCAACAGCGACATCCACGTGGTGGACCTGAGCTCGCGCGCGGTGACCCGGCTGACCAGCGACCGGGCCATCGACACCTCGCCCGACTACTCGCCCGACGGCGCGCGCATCGTGTTCAACAGCGACCGGGGCGGCTCTCCGCAGCTCTACGTGATGGGCGCGAGCGGCGGGCCGGCCCGGCGCATCAGCTTCGGCGGCGGGCGCTACACGGCGCCGACCTGGAGCCCCAAGGGCGACCTGATCGCCTTCGTGCGGCAGGACGGAAGCCGCTTCCGCATCGGCGTGATCCGGCCGGACGGGGGCGGCGAGCGGCTGCTCACCTCCTCCTACCTGGACGAGGCGCCCACCTTCGCCCCCAACGGACGGGTGATCATGTATTCGCACCAGGCAACGGCCGGGGCCCCCTCGCGGTTGTGGACGGTGGATGTGAACGGCCGCGCCCGTCGCGCCGTGCCCTACGCCGGGGGCGCCAGCGATCCCTCGTGGTCGCCGCTCCTGAAGTGATTGGAAGGAAGGAACTCCCGATGCCCTCCCCGAACGCCCTTCGGCTCCTGGCCCTGTCCGGGGCCGCCGCGCTGGCGCTGTCCGCCTGCGCCAGCAAGAAGCCGCCGCCGCCCCTGGAAGACGCGGGCGCGCCGCCGCCGCCGTCCGACCTTGCGGGCGCGCCCTCGCGCGGCGTGCAGGAGGCCGACGCCGACCGGGCGCTGGCCTCCGCCGCCATGCAGGCCGAGTTCTCCCGCCGGGCGGGCGCGGACCGGGTGTACTTCGACTACGACCGCGCGGACGTGAAGCCGGAGGCCGCCCGGGTGCTCGACGGCCAGGCGCAGTGGCTGCAGGGCCACCCCGCCATCAACCTGCGCATCGAGGGCAACGCCGACGAGCGCGGCACCCGCGAGTACAACCTCGCCCTGTCCCAGCGCCGGGCCGACGCGGTGCGCACCTACCTGGCCGGCCGGGGCGTGGCCGCCTCTCGGCTGAACACCATCGGCTACGGCAAGGAGCGCCCGGTCGACACCTCGGGCTCCGAGGACGGCATGGCCAAGAACCGCAACGCCCACTCCGCCCTGACGATGTGACGAACCCGCCTCACCTCCGTCGCCCTCGGGCTCGACCCGAGGGCCGAGCGGTCCGCCACGCGACCGGCGAGGTCGCGCACGACCGGCGCCCGGCCCTCGGATCAAGTCCGAGGGCGACGGAGAAAGGTGCGGGTGAGAAACACGGTATAGGTTGACGACATGACCCGCCTCCGCTCCGCGCTCGTGCTCTCCGCCGCCCTCCTCGCCGCCAGCCCCGCGGCGGCGCAGGACGACCGCCGCGTGCAGAACCTGGAGCGGCAGGTGCGCGAGCTGCGCGCCATCGTGTTCCAGGGGCGCGACACCGGCCAGCCCGTGGAGATCAGGCCCGTAGGCCCCGACCCGCAGGTGGTCGCCCTGGAGGCGCGGGTGAACGAGCTGGCCGAGGCGCAGCGTCAGGCCGTGGGCGCCAACGAGGTGCTGCAGCGCGACCTGGAGGAGGCGCGCCGCACCGCCGGCCAGCTGCAGGCGGAGAGCGCCACCTACCGCGCGGCCGCCGACGCCCGCATAGCCCGGCTGGAGCAGCAGCTGGCCGCCCAGGCCGCCCCGCCGGCGGCCGTCGCCCCCGTGGCCGACGTCCCCCCGCCGCCCGCTGCGCCGGCCGCCACCCCGTCGCCGGCCACGCGCCCGCCCGCCTCGCGCCGGGCGCAGGAGCTGACCGCGCGCACCCAGGCGGGCGACGCCTCCGAGTTCGGGGCCCCCGCCGGCGCGGCGCCCGCCGGCCCCGACGCGGCGTTCCAGGCCGCCTACCAGCGGCTGGTGGACGCGGACTATCCGGGCGCCCAGGCCGGCTTCGAGGGTTTCGTGGCGCGCAACCCGACCAGCGCCCGCGCGCCGGAGGCCCGCTACTACGTCGGCCAGAGCCTCTACGTGCGCGAGGACTACGGCCCCGCCGCCCGCGCCTACGCCGAGGCGCTGCGCGGCTGGCCCAAGACCCGGTGGGCCCCCGACGCCACCGTGAAGCTGGCCCAGTCGCTGGCGCAGATCAACCAGACGCAGAGCGCCTGCGCCGCCCTGGCCGAGTTCAACCGACGCTACGCCGCCACCGCCGCGGCGGCGGTGAAGACCCGCGCGGCGACCACGCGCACCCGCGCCCAGTGCGCGGCGGGCTGACCGCCGAGCACCCCCTGGAACGGGGCGGCGGGCCGACCGCCGACGCCCTCGCGCCCGACCCGCTGCGGGCGCGGGTCGAGGCCCGGCTCGACGCCCGGCTTGAGCGCGGCTCGGCCCGCCCGGTGGCGCTCGGCCTGTCGGGCGGAAGCGACAGCCTCGCCCTGCTGCACCTCGCCGCCGGCTGGTGCGCCCGCGCCGGCCGGCCGCTGCTGGCGCTGACCGTGGATCACGGCCTCTCGCCGGAGAGCGGGGCCTGGACCGCGCGCGCCGGGCGGATGGCCGCCGAGGCCGGGGCGGCCTGGCGCGCCCTCGCCTGGACGGGGCCGAAGCCCGCCACGGGCCTGCCCGCCGCCGCCCGCCGCGCCCGCCACGCCCTGCTGGCCGAGGCCGCCCGCGGGGCGGGGGCCCGCGTGGTGCTGCTGGCGCACACCGCCGACGACCGGGCGGAGGAGGCGGCCCTGCGCCGCGGCGACGCGCCCGGGCTCGGCTGGCTGCGGCCCTGGGCGCCCTCGCCCGCCTGGCCGGAGGGGCGAGGCGTGTGCCTGCTCCGCCCCCTGCTGGACACGGGCGGCGCCGAGCTGCGCGCCCGGCTGGCCGCGGACGGCGTCGCCTGGCTGGAGGACCCGGCCAACCTCGACCCCCGCTTCGCCCGCGCCCGCGCCCGCGCTGCGGGGCCCGCGCCCTCGGCCGACCCCGCCGACGCCCTGCACGGCTTCGGCCACGCCACGCCGGACGGCCGGGTGCGCCTGCCGCCGGACCGCGTCGCGGAGGGCTCGAGCGCGGCCCGGCGCTCGCTGCGGGCGGCGCTGGCCTGCGCCTCCGGTACGGACGCCGCCGTGGCGGGCCCGGCGCTCGACGCCCTGCGGGCGCGCCTGTCGGCGGAGGCCGAGGGCGTGGCCACCCTCGGCGGAGCGCGCGTGGGCTGGACCGGCGGGGAGGTGGACGTCACGCGCGATCCCGGGCGCCGCGCCCCGGCGGACGTGGCGCTCGCGCCCGGCGAGCCGGTCGCCTGGGACGGTCGCTTCGAGGTGCGGGCCGCCGCGCCGGGCTGGTCGGTGGGGCTCGCCCAGGGCCGCCGCGCCCGTCTGCCGCCGGCCGACCGGCGCGTGCTGCTCGCGCTGCCGCCCGCCGCGAGGGGGATGCAGCCCGTCTTCCTGCGGGGCGGCGAGGTGCGGCTGGCCCCCGCCGAGGGCCTGGAGGCGCGCGCCCTCGCGCCAGGCCGCTTCGACGCCGCCGTCGGCCGCGTGCGCCGCGAGGCCGACCTCCCCTAGAACCAGCCCTTCCGCCGGAACCACAGCAGCGGGACGACGGTGGAGGCGGCGATCGTGGCCAGCCCCATGGGGTAGCCCCAGGTCAGGTTCAGCTCGGGCATGTGCTTGAAGTTCATGCCCCACATCGACGTCACCAGCGTCGGCGGCACGCCCACCGCGCTGACCACCGTCAGGATCTTGAAGACGTCGTTCTGCTCGATCTGGATGAAGCCCAGGGCCGCATCCAGCAGGAACTGCGTCTTGGAGGCCAGGTTCTCCTGGTAGGCGGTGAGCGAGCCCACGTCGTCTCGCGCGGCGTTCAGCCTCTGCTTCAGGTCCTTGGGCAGGCGGCCGTCGGAGGTGTCCACCACGAACGGCAGGATGCGCCCGATGGCCAGCAGGCTGCCGCGGCTCTTGCCGCCGCGGTCGCCGAACTCGCCCACGCGGCGGAGCAGGCCGCGCAGCTCCTCGCCGTCGCGCTTCTTGCCGCTGGGCCGGCGGAAGACCTCCTTGGAAAGCTTCTCCAGGCCGTCGCCCTGCTGCTCCAGCACGTCGGCCATGCGGTCGATCACCGCTTCGATCACCAGGGTGAAGGCCTCCAGGCCCGAGCTCGGCGGGTTGGCCGTCGCGTCGCGCTGGGCCTGCTCGAACGCCTTCAGGTCGTCGAAGCGCAGGGTGACCAGCCGCTCGCGCGTGACGATGAACCCCACGGGCGACAGCCGGGGCTCCTCGGTCTCCGCGTGCGTCAGGAGCGGGGCGGAGAGGTACAGCGCCCCGTTCTCCACGTAGTGCCGGCTGGTGGACTCGATCTCGCTCAGATCCTCGCGGGTCGGTATGCGCAGCCCGCACTCCGCGCGCGCGGTCGCCACCTCCCCGTCCGAGGGACGTTTCAGGTCGATCCAGACGCGCCCGTCGGGCACGGGCGCCTGGACGGGTTCGTAGGCCTCCGGGATCTTGGACGCATCGGCGTTGCGCGGGGCCTCGCTCATGGCGAAACGCATAGCCCCGTTCGCGCCGCCGCCCTATGTCCCGGGCGTCATGACGCTCGCCAAGATCTGCGGCCTGTCCACGCCCGAGGCGGTGCGCGCCGCGCTGGACGGGGGGGCCACGCACCTGGGCTTCGTCCACTTCCCGAAGAGCCCCCGCCACCTGCCGCCGGAGACGGCGGCGCGGCTGGCCCGGCCCGCGCGCGGCCGGGCGCGGGTGGTGGCGGTGCTGGTGGACCCGGACGACGCCCTGCTGGACGCGGTGACGCGCACCCTCGCCCCCGACCTGATCCAGCTGCACGGCCGCGAGGGCCCGGCGCGGGTGCGCGAGGCGGCGGCGCGCACGGGGGCGGGGGCGATCAAGGCGCTGCCCGTCTCCGGGGCCGCCGACCTGGACGCGGCGGCCGCCTACGACGGCGTGGTGGAGCACCTGATGTTCGACGCCCGCCCGCCGGCCGGGGCGGCGCTGCCGGGCGGGGTGGGCGCCCGCTTCGACTGGACCCTCACGGCCGGCCGGCGCTTCTCCCGCCCCTGGTTCCTGGCCGGCGGGCTCGACCCCTGGAACGTGGCGGAGGCGCTGGCCGCATCCGGCGCGGGGGCCGTCGACGTGTCCTCGGGGGTGGAGCGCGGACCGGGCGCGAAGGACCCCGCCCTGATCGCCGCCTTCCTCCGCGCCGCGGGTCGCCCGCTTGCCGCGGACCGACGCGGCGACTAGCTTGCGAGCTTGTTGGACCATCGGTCTGGTCCAGGAGAGCGGCCGTGCAGATCTCCGTGAGCGAAGCCAAGGCGCAGCTGACCGAACTCGTGCGACGTGCGGAGGCGGGGGAGGAGATCGTGCTGACCCGGCGCGGCCGCCCCGCCGCGCGTATCGTGTCCGAGAAGCCCGCGCGCGACCTCGCCGCGTTGGATGCGGCCCTGGAGCGGATCATCGCCTCGGGGCGGGCGAACCCGTCCCCCGGCCCCTGTGCGGCGCGCAGCCAGGACTTCCTGTACGATGACGACGGCCTGCCGAGTTGATGGTCGTCGACACCTCGGCCCTCATGGCGATGATCCTCGGTGAGCCGGAGGCGGAGGCCTGCCGGGCGGCTCTGGGCTCGGCGGCCGGCGTCGCCATGTCGGCCGCCACGCTTGCGGAGGCGCTGATCGTCTCCGCCGGCCGGCGGAGGTCGGCCGAGATGGCCGAGGTGCTCGCGCGTCTCGATCCGGAGGTGGTTCCCTTGACGCGCGAGGCCGCGGAACGCGTGGGGGCGGCCTACGCCCGGTGGGGGAAGGGCGTTCACCCCGCCCGGCTGAACCTTGGCGACTGCTTCGCCTACGCCCTGGCGCAGGAGCGGCGTGCGCCGCTGCTTTACGTCGGCGATGACTTCGCGCAGACGGACGTGGCGAGCGCGCTTCCCCTCGCCGATCGCTGAGCTTCCCGTGAACGCCCCCATGCCGCCCCCCGGCAAGCCGAACAGCTGGGCCGCCTGGCCCGACGCCGATGGCCGCTTCGGCGACTACGGCGGCCGCTACGTGCCCGAGACGCTGATGCCGCTCGTGCTGGAGCTGGACCGCGCCTACGCCGCCGCCAAGGCCGACCCGGCGTTCCAGGCGGAGATCGACCGCTTCGCCACGCACTACGTCGGCCGGCCGAGCCCGCTGTACCTCGCCGAGCGGCTGACGGCGCACCACGGCGGCGGGCGCATCTACCTGAAGCGCGACGAGCTGAACCACACCGGCTCGCACAAGGTGAACAACACGGTCGGCCAGATCCTGCTGGCGCGGCGCATGGGCCGCAAGCGGATCATCGCCGAGACGGGCGCCGGCCAGCACGGCGTGGCCACCGCCACCCTGTGCGCCCGCTTCGGCCTCCAGTGCGTCGTCTACATGGGCGCGGCGGACGTGGAGCGGCAGAAGCCCAACGTATTCCGCATGAAGCTCCTGGGCGCCGAGATCGTGCCGGTGACCCAGGGTACGGGCACCCTCAAGGACGCCATGAACGAGGCCATGCGCGACTGGGTCGCGAACGTGGACACGACCTACTACTGCATCGGCACGGCGGCGGGCATGCACCCCTATCCGGCCATGGTGCGCGACTTCCAGAGCGTGATCGGGCGGGAGGCCCGCGCCCAGGTGCTGGAGGCCGAGGGCCGCCTGCCGGACGCGCTGGTGGCCTGCATCGGCGGCGGCAGCAACGCCATCGGCCTGTTCCACCCCTTCCTCGACGACGAGGGCGTGCGCCTGATCGGCGTGGAGGCGGCGGGCCACGGCCTGGCCACCGGCAAGCACGCCGCCAGCATGACCGGCGGGCGCCCCGGCGTGCTGCACGGCAACAAGACCTACCTGCTGCAGGACGAGGACGGGCAGATCGTCGACGCGCACTCGATCTCCGCCGGCCTGGACTACCCCGGCGTCGGCCCCGAGCACGCCTGGCTGAAGGACAGCGGCCGCGCCGAGTACGTGTCCGCCACCGACGACGAGGCGCTGGAGGCGTTCCAGCTGCTCACCCGGCTCGAGGGAATCATCCCCGCCCTGGAGCCCGCCCACGCCCTGGCCCGCATCGGCGAGGTCGCCCGGGACGTGGGGCCGGACGGCGTCGTGGTGATGAATCTCTGCGGCCGCGGCGACAAGGACATCTTCGCCGTCGCCGACCATCTGGCCGGCGGCGTGGAGAATGTGGCGTGAGCCTGCGCGCCAAGCAGATCGCGGTCGTGTCCGCAGCCCTGCTGCTCCTTGCGGCGATGGCGCTGCTCTCCAGCGTGGAAGTGACCGTGGACACGCCCGGCGAGCCGAGGCGTACCTTGGTCGCCACGCATCCGGTGATCGGGCGGGCTCAGCCGTGAGCCGTCTCGACGCGACCTTCGCCCGCCTCCGCGCGGAGGGCCGCGCCGCCTTCATCAGCTATGTCATGGCCGGCGACCCGGACCTGGACGGCTCCGAGCAGATCCTGCTCGGCCTGCCGGGCGCGGGCGCCGACATCATCGAGCTCGGCTACCCCTTCAGCGACCCCATGGCGGAGGGGCCGGCGATCCAGCTCGCCTCGCAACGCGCGCTGGCGGCGGGCGCCACGCTCCGGTCGGTGCTCGGCCAGGTCGCCCGCTTCCGCGCGCTGCGCTTCGCGGAGGCGGGGCGGGAGACGCCCGTGGTGCTGATGGGCTACCTGAACCCGCTGCTCAGCTACGGCTACGTCGCCTTCGCGCGCGACGCGGCGGCGGCCGGCGTGGACGGCCTGATCTGCGTGGACTGCCCGCCCGAGGAGTCCGGCGACCTCGCCGACGCGCTGGACGCGGAGGGGATCAGCCTGATCCGCCTGACGGCGCCCACCACCGACGACGCCCGGCTGGAGGTGGTGGCGCGCCGCACCTCCGGCTTCGTCTACTACGTGTCCGTGGCGGGGGTGACCGGGACCAAGGAGGCCGACGCCGAGGCGGTGGCGCCCGCCGTGGCCCGCGTGCGCGCCGCCACCGGCCTGCCCGTCGCGGTGGGCTTCGGCATCCGCACGCCCGAGCGCGCCGCCGCCGTGGCCCGCGTCGCCGACGCCGCGGTGGTCGGCACCGCCCTCGTCGAGGAGGTTGCGCGCGCCCAGGCCGAGGGCTCGGCCCCCGCCGACCGCGTCCTGCCGCTCGCCCGCGCCCTGGCCGAGGCCGTCCATGCCGCGCGCGAGGTCGCCTGATGGCCGAGGGCAAGCGCGGCGGCTGGCTCTCTCGCCTGGCTCCAGGCGTGCGCTTCACGCCCAAGAAGGCGGACACGCCGGAGAACCTGTGGATCAAGGCGCCCGACACCGGCGAGATGATCTATCGGGGAGACCTGGACCAGCTCCTGTGGGTGACCCCGGGCGGGCACCACATGCGCATCGGCCCCAAGCTGCGCCTGCCCTACACCTTCGACGACCAGGCTTTCGAGCTGCTGCCCGCGCCGACCGTCCCGCAGGACCCGCTCAGGTTCAATGACGGGAAGCCCTATCCCGAGCGGCTGAAAGCCGCCCGCGCGGCCACGGGCGAGAGCGACGCCGTCACCTCCGCCTTCGGCAAGGTGGGCGGACAGCCCGCGGTGGTGCTGGTGCAGGACTTCGCCTTCATGGGCGGCAGCCTGGGCATGGCGGCGGGCGAGGCGTTCGTGAGCGCCGCCCAGGCGGCGGTGGCGCGCGGCGCGGCGCTGGTGGCCTTCACCGCCGCGGGCGGCGCGCGGATGCAGGAGGGCGCGCTCAGCCTGATGCAGATGGCGCGCACCACCCTGGCGGTGCAGGAGCTGAAGCGCGCGCGCCTGCCCTATGTGGTGGTGCTCACCGACCCGACGACCGGCGGCGTCACCGCCAGCTACGCCATGCTGGGCGACGTGACCCTGGCCGAGCCCGGCGCCCTGATCGGCTTCGCCGGCCCCCGCGTGATCGAGCAGACCATCCGCGAGAAGCTGCCCCCCGGCTTCCAGCGCGCCGAGTACCTGGTGGACAAGGGCATGATCGACCAGGTCGTCCCCCGCCGCGAGCTGCCCGCCGTGCTCGGCCGCGTGCTCTCCGTGCTGAGGGCAGGAAGATGACCGATCTCCTCCCCTGCGAAGCGGGGGAGGTGGCGGCGAAGCCGACGGAGGGGGCCCCGCAGCCGCAGCCGTTTCCGCGTCGCCCCCTCCGTCACGCGCCTTCGGCGCGCGCCACCTCCCCCGCTTCGCAGGGGAGGAGGTCGGACGATGACTGACCTCCTGCGCCCGCACGACGCCGCGCTGGAGCGGCTGCGCGGGCTCCACCCCAAGGTCATCGACCTCAGCCTGGGCCGGCTGGAGCGCCTGCTGGCGGCGCTGGACCACCCGGAGCGGCGGCTGCCGCCCGTGGTCCACGTGGCCGGCACCAACGGCAAGGGCTCCACGGTCGCGTTCGTGCGCGCCATCGCGGAGGCGGCGGGCCTGTCGGTGCACGTGCTCACCTCGCCGCACCTGGTGCGCTTCGCCGAGCGCATCCGGCTGGCGGGGGTGCTGATCAGCGACGCGCACCTGGCCGAGGTGATCGCCCGCTGCGAGACGGCCAACGCGGGCGGGGCGATCACTTTCTTCGAGGTGACCACCGCGGCCGCGCTCCTGGCCATGACCGACGTGCCCGCCGACCTGGCGGTGGTGGAGGTCGGGCTCGGCGGCCGCTTCGACGCCACCAACGTGGTCGCCCCCGCCGTCAGCGTGATCGCCCCGGTGGACTACGACCACGCCGAGTTCCTGGGCACGGACCTGGCCGCCATCGCCCGGGAGAAGGCGGGCATCGTCAAGCCGGGCGCCCCCGTCGTCACCGCGCACCAGCGGCCCGAAGCGTTCGAGGAGATCGAGGCGGAGGCCGAGCGCACGGGCGCCCCCCTGCTCGCCGCCGGCCGCGAGTGGGACGCCTGGGCGGAGGCCGGCCGCCTCCTGGTGCAGCACGGCGACCGCCTGCTGGACCTGCCGCCCCCCGCCCTGCCCGGCGCGCACCAGTTCGGCAACGCGGGGCTGGCCGTGGCCGCCGCCCTCGCCCTGCGCGACCGCCGGATCGACGAGGCGGCGCTGGCGCGGGGCGTGGCGGGCGCGAGCTGGCCCGCCCGCCTGCAGCGCCTCACCGACGGGCCGCTCGCCGCCCTGGCCCGCGCGCGGGGCAGCGACCTGTGGCTCGACGGCGGGCACAACCCGCACGCCGCCCGCGCCCTGGCCGACTTCGCCCGCGGCCTGCGCGCCCGCGACGGCCGCCCCGTGGTGTTCGTGCTCGGCCTGATGGCGCGCAAGGATGCGGCCGGCGTCGCGGAGGCCCTGGTCGGCGCCGCGGACCGCGTGGTCGCCACCGGCTTCGACGCCGAAGCCGCCGCCGCGCCCGGAGCGCTCGCGGAGGCGTGCCGCGCCGCCGGCCTGCGGGCGGAGGCGCGCGGCGACGTGCGCGCGGCGCTGAACACGGCGCTGGAGGGCGAGGGCCCGCCGCCGCACGTGGTGATCGCCGGCTCGCTGTTCCTGGCCGGCGAGGTGCTGGCGATGGACCCGGCGACCTGGCCGACCTAGCCCCGCCGCCGAGGCCACGCCGAAGAGGCGGCAGCCTCCCCTGACACCTCCGCACCTGCGGTGTGGTCGTTCGAGGAGCAGCGCTGCCGCGCCCTCACGACTGGTGATCGCTCTACAGCGCCTCGCCCCGCAGCAGCCTCGGCGCCTCGCCCGCCCGCCCGGCGGCCTCGGCCGCGAACATGGCGCGCAGCGGGGCGGAGGCGGCCACCGCGCCCGCCACCGCGGTCCTCGCCAGCCGGACGGGCGCCGCGTCCGTCGACCAACCCCGCGCGAACAGGTCGGCCCCGGCCGCCACCGTGGCGCGGTCGAAGCGGCGCCAGCGGGCGTAGCGGTCCAGCACCGTCTCCAGCCCGAAGTCCTCGCCGCGCCGGCGGGCGTCCACCACCACCTCGGCGAGGGCGAAGGCGTCCTTCAGGCCGAGGTTCAGCCCCTGGCCGGCGACGGGGTGGATCACGTGCGCCGCGTCGCCCGCCAGCGCCACGCGCGGGGCGGTCATGCGCTCGGCCAGGCGGCGCTCCAGCGGGAAGGCGGCGCGCGGGCCCTCGACCGCCGTCGCCGGGCCGAGCGCGTCGCCGAGGCGGCGGTTCAGCAGCGCCAGGAAGGCGGCGTCGGGCAGGGCGGCCAGGGCCGCGGCCTCCGCCGGGCCGGTGGTCCAGACGAGGCTGGCCCGGTCGTCGGGCAGGGGCAGGACGGCGAGGGGGCCGTCGGGCAGGAACAGCTGGCGCGCCGCGCCGCCGTGCGCGCGGCCGAGCCGCACGGTGGCCGCGAGGCCGGAGCGCCCGTAGGGGCTCACCGCGGTGGCGATCCCCGCCGCCTCGCGCACGCGGGAGCGCCGGCCCTCGGCCCCGACCACCAGCGGGGCCGCCAGCGCCGTCCCGTCCTCCAGCCGCAGCACCGCCTCGCGCGCGCCCACGTCCAGGCCGGCGACGCGGGCCGGGGCGAGCACGGTCACGCCCGCCTCGGCGAGGGCGCGGTCGAGCGCCCCGCGCGCGGCGCGGTTCTCCACCATCCAGGCGAGCGGCCCTTCGCCCTCCGGCCCGTCGAACTGCAGCGAGGCGGCCAGCGCCCAGGGCGCGGCGGAGGCGCCCGGCCGCGGCCCCTCGGCGGTGACGAAGGCCGTCACCGGCTGCGAGCGCGCGGCCATGCCCTCGACGCCCAGGAGCTCCCAGGCGCGGAAGGCGGCGGCGCCCACGGCCGACCAGCGGGGGTCGGCGGGGGCGCCCGCGTCCACCACCGCCACCTCCAGCCCGGCGCGCGCCAGGGCGAGGGCCAGCGTGGCGCCCACCAGGCCGCCGCCTGCGACCGCCATCTCGACCCTGCGCGGCTCCGTCATGGGCGGCGCTTGTGCGCGCCGGAGCGGCGGGCGTCCAGCGCGGGCGCGGAACGGAAGCGGCGCGTCCGGCGCTTCCCGCCCGACCCGCAGGAGCCCGCCATGGCCGATCCCCGCCCGCCCGCCGAGGCCGAGCCTCCCCCCGTCGAGCTGCCCGACGACGCCGACGTGGAGGGCGACCCTGCCGTGCGCGAGGGCGAGGCGGGCGAGGGCGTATGACGCGCCGCTACGACAGCGTGACGGGCGACCTGGTCGGCGGGGCCCTGGGCGGCCTGGCGGGCGGGCTCGCCGTCTCCGCGCTGCCGGCCGGGCGTGGCCGGCGCCTGTTGCTGTCGATGGGGCTGGGCGCCGTCTACGGCCTGGTGCGCCGGCGGATCCCGGGGCCGCCCGCCGCCGCGGGCGCGCTGTTCGGCCTGGGCGTCCTGCCGATCGCCTATGTCGCGGCGGAAGCGGCGGCGCTGACCGCGCCCCTGCGCGAGGAGGAGGCCGGCAGGCCGGCGCAGCGCGTGCTGGCCCTCGCCCTGTTCGGCGCTTTCACCGGGCTGGTGACCGAGCTGGCCGCCCAACGCGTCCATCCGTCCGGGACGCGGGTGGAGCCCGGCTGAGCCGACTTCTCTCTCCCCCACATCGTGGGGGAGCACCGCCGAAGGGGGAGGAAGACGGACGGAACACCGCGTCGATGCGGCTTCCGCGCGCCCGCCCCTCCAGCGCTTCACGCCACCTCACATGCGCCGCATGGGGAGACCGGGCGGCCGGCTTAGCGCCGGCCGGTCCACGCGTAGTTGAAGCTGACGCTGATCCGCTCGGAGCGGGCGCGGTTGGCGGTCACCTCGTGCCGCAGCCAGCTCTCCCACAGGATCACGTCGCCCGAAGCCGGGACGAGCTCGACGAAGGTGCGCGCGTCCTCGGGCGCGTCCGCCCGGCGCGGCGGGGCGGCCATCAGCATGGGCAGGCGCGGGTCCTCCAGCCGCAGGGCGCCCGCCCCCGGCGGGGTGAGCACGTAGACCGTGCCGGAGACCACGCTGTGCGGGTGCAGGTGGCCGCTGTGCGCCGCCCCGGGCTTGAGGACGTTCACCCATAGGCTGTCGAGCTTCAGCCGCCCGCCCCCCAGGTCGAAGGCCAGCGCCTCGGCGAAGGCGGCCACCTCGCGGTCCAGCCGGCGGCGCAGGACGTCGAACACGCTCATCCGCCGGGGCAGGTCGTCCAGCGAGGCGTAGGAGGTGTAGCCGCCGTAGCCGTGCGCCCTGCACCAGGCGCGGCCCGCCCGGTCCTCCGCCGCCAGCCCGCGCACCGCCTGTTCCAGGTCGCCCACGAGCCCCGCGCCCTCGCGCCCGTCCAGCAGCGAGGCGCGGCGCACGCGCGTGGCGAACAGCGACAGGGTGGTCACGGGCGCGCCGCTACGCGCTATGATGGGGGCAGGCAAGGAGCCGGCCTGTCGTCGCGTGGTTCGGGGAGGCGCGTATGCGTCCCGTCATCTGGCTCACCATCGCCGGCTTCGCCGTGGTGGCCGCCTTCATGGCCTGGGTGGTCTCGCAGAGCGGGGGCATGGGCGGCTCGTGGACGGGCGGCTCGCCGCACATCGTGGCGGCCATGGCCATCGGCGTCGTGGGCGCAGGCCTGCTGACGGGCCTCTTGATGTGGCTGGCCTTCTTCTCCGCCCGGCGCGGGTACGACGACCGGGCCGACTCGCGCGACCTCGACTCCGAACCCTGACGGAAGCCGCCATGTCCCTCGACGCCCTGCGCGACGCCCTGCCCGCCTACGCCAGGGACCTGGCCGCCAACCTGTCCGTGCTGGCGGGCGAGACGGTGCTGACGGAGCAGCAGAAGTGGGGCTGCTTCCTGGCCTGCGCCTGCGCCGTCGGCGAGCCGACCACGGTGCGCGAGATCGCCGGGGCCGCGAGGCTGGATGCGGCCGCCGCCACCGCCGCCAAGAGCGCCGCGGCCATCATGGGCATGAACAACGTCTACTACCGCGCCCTGCACCTGATGAAGACCGGCGAGTACGCCGCCCTGCCCTCCCGCCTGCGCATGCAGGTGCTGGCCGACCCGGGGGTGGACAAGGCCGACTACGAGCTCTGGTCTCTCGCCGTGTCGGCGGTGAACGGCTGCGGCCTGTGCCTGGACGCGCACGAGGAGGAGCTGCGCCGCCGCGCCGTCCAGCCGCCCCAGGTGCAGGCCGCGCTGCGCATCGCCGCGGTGGTCGGCGGCGTGGCGCAGGTGCTGCGGGCGGAGGCGGCGCTCAAGGACGGCGCGGACGGGGCGTCGCGTTGACGCCCGGGGCGCGTGGGGACTAGGGGCGGGGATGGCCGCCCCCGACGCGACGCCCGCGGACACCGTCGCCCTCGCCGTCTCCGGCGCGCTCGGCCGGATGGGCCGCGCGGTGGTCGAGGCGGCGGGCGAGGCGCCGGGCGCCCGCCTGGTCGCCCGCTTCGACCGGGAGGACGCCAAGGGGCTGGAGGGCCGGGCCGCGGCGCTCGCGGCGGCCGACGTGGTGATCGACGTCTCGACGCCCGCGGCGGCGGCGGCCCTCGCCGCCGCCGCCGCGGGGGCGGGCCGGCCGGCCCTGGTGATCGGGACGACGGGGCTCTCGCCCGAGCAGGAGGCAGCGGTCGCCCGGGCGGCGGAGCGGGTGGCGGTGCTCCGCTCCGGTAACTTCTCCCTGGGGATCAACCTGCTGCTGGGGCTGGTGGAGCGGGCGGCGCGGGCGCTCGGCCCCGAGGCGTGGGACATCGAGATCTTCGAGGCGCACCACCGCCGCAAGGTGGACGCCCCCTCGGGCGCCGCGCTGATGCTGGGCGAGGCGGCGGCCCGGGGCCGGGGCGTCGCCCTGGACGCCGTGGCCGACCGGGGCCGCGACGGGATCACCGGGCCGCGGCGCGAGGGCTCCATCGGCTTCTCCGTGCTGCGGGGCGGCGGCGTCGTGGGCGAGCACGCGGTGACCTTCGCCGCGGAGGACGAGCTGATCACCCTGTCGCACTCGGCCCGCGACCGGCGGCTGTTCGCGCGCGGGGCGGTGACCGCCGCCCTGTGGCTCGCGGGCCGTCCGCCGGGCCTCTACGGCATGCGGGACGTGCTGGGGCTGGGGCCGGACGCCTGACCTCGGGTCGGCCGGCGGTTCTCAGCGGCCGCCGATCTCCGACATCTCGGCGGCGTCCAGGTCGGCGTTGAGGAACACGTTCTGGACGTCGTCGTCGTCGTCCAGGGCGTCGACCAGCTTGATCAGCGTGGCCGCGTCGTCGCCGGCCACCGGCGTCTCCGTCTTCGGCCGCCAGACGATGGCGGTGGACTTGGGCGCGCCGAAGCGGGCCTCCAGCGCCTCGGCCACGGCGTTCAGGTCCTCGAAGGCGGTGAAGACGGTGTGGACGGGGGCGTATTCGTCGTCCGCGTCGGCGGCGTCGTCGCTCTGCACGTCGTCGGCCCCGGCCTCGATGGCCGCCTCCATCACCGCGTCCTCGGAGGCTGCGGCCAGCGGCAGCTCGATGCGGCCGACCCGGTCGAACATGAAGGTCACCGAGCCGGTCTCGCCCAGCGCCCCGCCGTTCTTGCTGAACAGGGAGCGGACGTTGGCGGCCGCCCGGTTGCGGTTGTCGGTCAGCACCTCGACGACGAGGCCCACGCCGCCCGGGCCGAAGCCCTCGTAGCGGATCTCCTCGAAGGTGTCGGTCTCGCCGCCGGCCGCCTTTTTGATGGCGCGCTCGATGTTGTCGCGGGGCATGGACTCCGCCCGGGCGTTGGCGATGGCCAGGCGCAGGCGGGCGTTGGCCGTGGGGTCGGGCAGGCCGCCCTTGGCCGCGATGGTGATGTCGCGGCTGAGCTTGGAGAACAGCTTGGAGCGCTTCTTGTCCTGCGCGCCCTTGCGGAACTGGATGTTCTTGAACTTGGAGTGGCCGGCCATGCGCGCCCGTTCTGGTGGGTGTCGTCGGGAGTGGCGCGCCTTCTAGCGCCCGGGCCGCGCCCGCGCCAACCGGCGCGGAACCCGGGCCCACCTGAGCTGTTCCGGCGGGGACCTGTCGACCACGGGGAGCGAGGCCCTCCATGACCAGCTACGCCCCCGACCTCGCGCCCGAGCTGAACCCCCGGGTGGTGCGCTGGCTGCCCGCGCACCGCACGGGCGAGAGGGGCGACCACGGCGGCTACCTCAGCTGGACGGGGCTGGCCGTGGCGCTCGTCGCCGCCGGCGCGGTGGCGGCGACGGCGGTGGCGATCGCGGCGCTCGTGCAGCACAGGGAGGCTCGCTTCCGCCTCCTGTCGCCCCCGCGCGAGCGCCTGCGCCTGGGCCTGCGCCGCCGCCCGTTCTGACGCCCCTCTCCCTCCCCCTTGTGGGGAGGGGGGACCAGGCGAAGCCTGGTGGGTGGGGGGCTGCGGGCACACCGTCGAATGTCGAGCGGGGGGACCCCCACCCACCCCGCTTCGCGCGGTCCCCCCTCCCCACAAGGGGGAGGGAGAAGGTCAGCCCGCCGCCTTGAGCGCGGGCGTCGGCTGCGGCATGGCGGGGCTGAGGCGGCCGCCGACGCGGATCGGCTCCACCCTCAGCGCCAGGCCGGTGCGGTCGTCGGTCTCCACGTACACGCCGCACACGGTGGCGGGCCCCGTCGCCGGCGTGTTCCGCGCGCCGGGCAGGCGGGTGGCGAAGCGGCGGACCGGCTCGGTCTTCTCCATGCCGATTACGCTGTCGTAGTCGCAGCAGCCGCCGGCGTCGGTCTGATAGGCCGTCCCGCCCGGCAGCACCTGGGCGTCGGCGGTCGGCACGTGGGTGTGCGTGCCCACCACCAGGGAGGCGCGGCCGTCGCAGAAATGGCCCATGGCCATCTTCTCCGAGGTGATCTCGGCGTGCATGTCCACGATGGCGGCGTCGGCGACCTGGCCGAGCGGCGCGGCCTCCAGCTCGCGGTCCACCGCGGCGAAGGGGTCGTCCAGGCTGTCCATGTGCACGCGGCCGAGCACGTTCATCACCAGCACCCGCCGGCCGCCCGGCGCCTCGTAGAGGTTGGCGCCCCGGCCGGGGGCGCGGCTGTGGGGCGGGAAGTTGACGGGCCGTAGGATGCGCGGCTCCCGCTCGATGTGGGTCAGCATCTCGCGCTGGTCCCAGCTGTGGTTGCCGAGGGTGAGCACGTCGGCCCCGGCGTCGAGCAGCTCGTCGGCGATGCGGGCGGTCAGGCCGAAGCCGCCGGCGGCGTTCTCGGCGTTCACCACCACGAACTCGAGCCCCAGGGTGCGGCGCAGGGCGGGCAGGTGGCTGGCGACGCCCTCGCGGCCCGAGGAGCCGATCACGTCGCCGAAGAAGGCCAGGCGCATCCGCGCTCCTAACTCGTGGAGACCGGGATGTAGGCGCGCTCGGTCAGAATCCCATGCAGCGGGTGGTCGTGGGGTTCGACGGGCAGCCGCTCCACCTCCTGCGCGGCGTAGGCGAGGCCGAGGACGCGGAACCCCGGCCGGACGGCGAGGGCGGGCAGGGTGCGGTCGTAGTGCCCCGCGCCGTAGCCGAGGCGCGCCCCCGTGCGGTCGAAGGCCAGCAGGGGTGCGAGGACGAGGTCGGGCTCCACCACCGGCGCGTCCGGCGGCGGTTCGCGCACGCCGAAGCCCGAGGGCGCCGGCGAGAGCGCGTCCTCCGCGCGCAGCAGGCGGAAGGCGAGGGGCAGGTCCGAACCCTTCGGCGGCGTGGCGGGCAGGGCGAGGCGCGCGCCCGCCTCGGCCAGGCGGCGCATCAGCGGGCGCGGGTCGATCTCCGTGCGGAACGGGTGGTAGCCGGCGACCACCGCGCCCGCCGCAGGGGCATGTTCTGCGGGAAACATCGCCGCCAGCCGCTCGCCCGCGTCCGGGTCGGCGGCGTGCGCCCGCGCCCGGCGGTCGGCGGCCTGGGCCCGGAGCTCCGCCTTGCTCACCGGCCCCCCGGTCCTGGCCGGTCCAGGCGCGCGTTGTGGCGCAGCACGCCGGCCACGTGCCAGGCCCAGGCGAGGGCGACGGAGAGCAGCAGCAGGCGGAAGACCCAGACGGGCAGGGCCAGCGCGTAGGCGACGGCCGTGCCTACCGCCCACAGGACGACCAGGGCCAGCCCCAGCCGCCAGGAGAACCGCCGCCGGGCGGTGGAGGGTGGCGGCGCCGCGAAGAGCCGTGGAGGCGAGTTCAATCCCCTCGGACCTGGCGTACCAGGTGGGAGCCGTGTGCCCGGGCCCACGAGCCCGGCCAGGGACAGCCCCCGAGTGAGGTGATTAAGGTCCCCGGGATGTGAAGCCTCCGACGAGAGCCGCAGCAAGACCCGCCGATCCCCAAGGTAGGTCCGCGCAGGCCCCGGCTCAAGCTCAGCGGCCGCCGAACTCGGTGGTCACCGCCAGCACCATGAAGATGGCGGCCAGGAAGGGCAGCTCGTTCACCGCCCGCCAGAACTTGGCGGACCGGGTGCTCACGCCCGCGGCGATGCGCTTGCGGCTGGCGGCCAGGTAGCCGTGCCAGCCCAGGAGGAAGAGGACGCCGGCGAACTTCACGCCCATCCACGGCGAGCCGAGCCAGGCCGTGTCGCGGAACCCGGCGCTGCGCGTCCAGATCAGGCCGAGGCCGAGGACCAGCGCCAGAGCCATGGCGGGGTTCAGGATGATGCGCAGCAGCTTGGTCTGCCAGCCGCGCAGCAGCGCCTGCATCTCGCCCCGCAGCGGCTCGGGCTTGCCCTGCTGCTCGGCGTCGTAGGCGTAGAGCCGCGGGAGGAAGAGCAGGCCCGCCATCCAGGCGATCACCGCCAGGATGTGCAGCCCGCGCAGCCAGTCGTAGGTCGAACCCATCACGGTCTCCGCTCCTCCCCGCGCAGGCGGGGATCTCCGTCCGCCTTCGCGACGCCCTGGTTCTTCTCCGGCCCGAGATCCCCGCCTTCGCGGGGAGGAGCGGAAGGAGGCGGGGCGGGCCCGTCCGCTGGGCAGCGGCGCCACCGGGCGGGGCAGATGCGCGCGCCGTCAAAGCTCTCCACCCCGTCCGGCCGCTCGAGCGCGCGGGCGACCATGGCGGCCAGGCCGGCGATGAAATCGCGCTGCACGCTGACGGTGGGCGCGCGCAGGTAGTGCGGGGCGTTCATGTGCGCGGCCAGTTCGGCGTACTCGCGGTCGAGCTCCACCAGCGTCTCCACGTGCTCGGAGACGAAGGCGATGGGGGCCAGGATCACGCCCAGCCCGTCCTTCACCGCCGCCTCCACGGCCTCGGGCGTCGGGGGGCCGATCCACTTCAGCGGGCCCACGCGGCTCTGGTAGCAGACGCGCCAGTCGAGCGGCCCGTCCCAGCGGTCGGCCAGGCGGGCGGCCACGGCGGCGGACGTGCGCTCCACCTGCCACTGGTAGGGGTCGCCCCCCTCGATGATCTTCTCCGGCAGGCCGTGGGCGGAGAACAGCAGGCGGATGTCCCTGGGCCGGCCCGCCGCGTCCCACACCGCCTCGATATTGCGGGCGTAGCCCTCGACCAGCCCCTCAAGCTCGGGCCAGCAGCAGATGGTGCGGACGCGGCCGGGGCCGCGGTAGCTCTTGGCCCACAGCTTCAGCGACGAGCCCGAGGTGGTGGTCGAGAACTGCGGGTAGAGCGGCAGCAGCACCACCTCGTCGGGGCCCCACTCGGCCACCGTGAGGGTCGTCTCCTCGGTGAACGGCTTCCAGTAGCGCATGGCGATGAAGGCGCGCACCTCGTCCCCGCCCTCGGCGGCGACCGCCTCCAGCGCCAGAGCCTGCGCCTCCGTCTCGCGCAGCAGGGGGCTGGCCCCGCCCATGAGCGCGTAGTTGGCGCTGGCCTCGGCGTTGCGCCGGCTGGAGATCAGGGCGGCCAGCAGCGGCCGGGCGGGCCAGGGCAGGCCGATGATGGCCGGGTCGTTGAACAGGTTGAACAGGAAGGGCCGCACCGCCTCCAGGCTGTCGGGCCCGCCCAGGTTGAACAGGACCACCGCGACCCGTCTGCGCGCTCCCGAGCAGCCGGCGGCGCTCACGGGCGGGACCCCGGCGGCGGTCGGAGGCGCGGCGGCGGCGGAAGGCATGCCGCCTTAGACCCCAGCGCCTCGGCGACCTCAAGCGGTCGCCGCCCCGGCCGCCTCGCCTCTCTCCTATCTCGAAGAGAGACTCTTCTGGATGAAGACTCTGGAACGGGGGACGGCGGGGACCGCCGCACCCCCGTTCCGCCCCGGCGCCTGTGGTCGTTCACACCTCGTTAACCCTTTGCCGATGCCGTCCCGTGCTGTGGACGAGGGTTAACGAACCCTTAACGCCCCTGGCCCTGGGCGCGTCGAGGCGCGGTGGAAGACGGGGCGGGGTGCGCGCGGACGCGCAGCGGCGGGCGCCGCGCCATCCCCGCCGGGGGCGCGCACCCCGGCCGCCGGGCGCCGGGCGCACCGGGCGGCTTGGCGGAGGGCCCGGGATGCGCTTTGCTCCGATCCCGTCCACAGGCGCCCCGCCCGGATCCCCCCCGATCCGTCCCAAGCCGGCGTGTCGCACCCCCGCCCCGAACCTGGCCGCCGCCGCATGAGCGCCCCGCGCTTCTCGACCTACTTCCACGTGCACCTGGTGTCGGACTCCACCGGCGACACCCTGGCGGCCATGGCGCGCGCGGTGGTGGCGCGCTTCCACGCGGTGGCCCCGATCGAGCACGCCTACCCCCTGGTCCGCTCACCCCGGCAGATGGAGCGCGTGCTGGCCGAGGTGGAGGACGCCCCGGGCGTGGTGGTTCACACCATCGTCGACCGCGAGCTGCGCGGGATGCTGGAGGCCGGCTGCCGCGAGCTGGACGCCCCCTGCATCGCCGCGCTGGACCCCATGACCGCCGCCCTCGGCCGCTACCTGGGCGCCCAGCTCTCCAGCCGCGTGGGGGCGCAGCACGCGCTGGACGCCGACTACTTCCACCGGATCGAGACGCTGGACTTCGCCATCGCCCACGACGACGGGCACGGCGCCCGCGACCTGGCCAAGGCCGACGTGGTGCTGGTGGGGGTGAGCCGCACCTCCAAGACGCCCACCTGCATCTACCTGGCCCACCGGGGCGTGCGGGCCGCCAACGTGCCGCTGGTGCCCGGCCAGCCGCATCCGCCGGCGCTGGAGACGCTGGAGGGGCCGCTGGTGGTGGGCCTGCTGGTCTCGCCCGAGCGGCTGGTGCAGGTGCGCCGCAACCGCCTCACCACGCTGAGCGAGCGCCGGGAGACCAGCTATGTGGAGGCCGACTCGGTGCGCGAGGAGATCGTGCGCGCCCGCCGCCTGTTCGAGCGCCGGGGCTGGCCCGTGATCGACGTCAGCCGCCGCTCCGTGGAGGAGACCGCCGCCGCCGTGCTGAACCTGCTCAACGCCAAGCGCGGCGCCAACGTGACGCCCACCGGCGTCGCGTCCCGCCCGGCGTGATCGGGCCCGCATGATCACCCTCGCGTCCACCAGCGCCAGCCGCGCCGCCCTGCTCACCGCCGCCGGCGTGGACTTCGAGGCGGTCGCGCCGGGCGTGGACGAGGAGGCGGTCAAGGCCGGGCTCCTGGCCGAGGGCGCCCGGCCGCGCGAGGTGGCCGACGCGCTTGCCGAGCTGAAGGCGGTCCGCGTCTCCGCCCGGCGCCCCGGCCTGGTGGTCGGCGGCGACACCACGATGGAGCTGGACGGCGCCCTCCACGACAAGGCGGCGACGCTGGAGGAGGCCCGCGACCGCCTCCTGCAGATGCGCGGGAAGACGCATGCCCTGCACTCGGCCGTGGTGGTGGCCGAGGCGGGCCGGCCGGTGTGGAGGGAGGTGAGGACCGCCAAGCTCACCGTGCGCCCCTTCGGCGACGCCTTCCTGGCGCGCTACATGGCCGAGGCCGGGGCGGCGCTGACCGGCTCGGTCGGCGGCTACTGGTACGAGGGGCTGGGCGTGCAGCTGTTCTCACATGTGGAGGGGGACCACTTCACCATCCTGGGCCTGCCGATGCTGGGCCTGCTCGATTTCCTGCGCCTCCGCGGCGAGCTGCCCCAGTGACCACGGGTGCGGCCATCGTCGCGGGGGTCGCGGGGGCGCCGGTGGCGCATTCGCTCTCGCCGCTGATCCACGGCGCCTGGATCGCCGCGGCGGGGCTGGACGCCGCCTACGCGCCCTTCGCCCCGCCGGCGGACGGCTTCACGCGCTTCGTGGACGGCCTGCGCGGCGGGGCTGTGCGCGGGCTGAACGTCACCGCCCCGTTCAAGGAGGAGGCGCTGGCGCTGGCCGACCGCGCCGGCCCCTCCGCCCAGGCCGCCGGGGCCGCCAACCTGCTGCTGTTCGCCCCGGACGGGACGGTGGAGGCGCGCAACACCGACGGGATCGGCCTCCTGGGCGCCCTGGTGGAGCAGGCCCGGGGCTGGTCGCCGGGCGCCGGGCCGGCGGTGATCCTGGGCGCGGGCGGGGGGGCCCAGGGCGCGGCCGCCGCCCTGCGCGCCGCCGGCGTGCGCCACCTGCGGATCGTCAACCGCACCCGCGCCCGCGCCGAGGCCCTGGCCGGGCGCGTGCAGGGCCGCGGCTACGGCTGGGGCAAACTGGCCGAGGCGCTGGACGGCGCGGCCCTGGTGGTCAACGCCACCACCCGCGGCCTGGGCGGCGCCGACCCGCTGGACGACCTGCCCTGGCCCGCTCCGCCCCCCGGCGCGGCGGCCTTCGACATGGTCTACCGCCCCCTGCGCACCGCCTTCCTGCAGAGCGCGGCCGACGCGGGCTGGGCTGTGGCGGACGGGCTGGCCATGCTGATCGCCCAGGCCCGCCCCTCGTTCCACGCCTTCTACGGCCGCCCCGCGCCCCAGGCGGTGGACGTCCGCGCCCTGTGCCTGGCGGAGCTGGAGCGGCGCGGGTGATCGTGGTGGGCCTGACCGGCTCGATCGGCATGGGCAAGTCCACCACCGCCGGCCTGTTCGCCGAGGCGGGCGTGCCCGTCTACGACGCCGACGCCGCCGTGCACGCCCTCTACGCCGCGGGCGGAGGCGCCGTGGCGGCCGTCGAGGCGCTGTTCCCCGGGGTCGTCGGCCCGGACGGCGCCGTCGACCGCACGGCGCTCGCGGCCCGCGTGGTCGGCGACCCCGAGGCGCTGCGCCGGCTGGAGGCCGCCGTGCACCCCCTGGTGGGCGCGCACCGGGCCGACTTCTTCGCCCGCGAGGCCGCCGCCGAGATCGTGGTGGTCGACGTGCCTCTGCTGTTCGAGACCGGCGGCGAGCGGAGCGTGGACGCCGTGGTGGTGGTCTCCTGCCCGCCGGAGATGCAGCGCGCCCGCGTCCTCGCGCGCCCGGGCATGACGGAGGCCAGGCTCGACGCCATCCTCGCCCGCCAGCTGCCCGACGCCGACAAGCGCGCCCGCGCCGACGTCGTGATCGACACCGGCCGGGGGATCGACGCGGCGCGAGAGCAGGTGGCCGCCGTGCTCGCGCAGTTACGGATGCGCGTGTCCCCCTAGCCCCGCTCATCCCGGCGAAGGCCGGGACCCAGTTGCGGGAGCGCGGATGCAGGAGTTCGCCATCCCGACGCCGAGCTCCGGACAGCGGGCGGACCTGGGTCCCGGCCTCCGCCGGGATGAGCGGAAGTGCCCGCTTGATCGGCGAGTCGACGCGCCCCACACCTTCTCCGCATGGCGCGCGAGATCGTCCTCGACACGGAGACCACCGGCATCGGCCACGGCCACCGCGTGATCGAGCTCGCCTGCATCGAGGTGGAGGACCTGCTCCCCACCGGCCACCACCTGCACACGCTGATCGACCCCGAGCGCGACATCGATCCCGAGGCGCAGAAGGTGCACGGCATCGACCGCCACAAGCTCCGCGGCGCCCCCCGCTTCGGCGACGCGGAGGTGGTGGACCGCTTCCTCGACTACATCGGCGACGCGCGGCTGGTGGCCCACAACGCCGCCTTCGACCGAGGCTTCCTGAACATGGAGCTGGAGCGCTGCGGCCGCCCGCCCCTGCCGGAGAGCCGCTGGGTCTGCACCTTCCAGCTCGCCCAGCGCCGCTTCCCGGGCATGTACAACTCGCTGGACGCCCTCTGTAAGCGTTACCGCATCAGCCTGGCCGAGCGCACGCTGCACGGCGCGCTGATCGACACCAAGCTCCTGGCCATGGTCTACTTGGAGCTCCAGGGCGGCAAGGAGCGCGGCCTGGACTTCACCGCCGGAGACGCGGCCGGCGGCGCCCTCACCGTCGGCGGCTACGGCCCCCGCCCCCGCCCCCTCCCGCCCCGCTCCACCGAGGACGAACGCGCCCGCCACGCCGCCTGGATCGGCGCGGTGCTGAAGGACAAGGCGGTTTGGGTGAAGACGGGGGCGCTCTGACAGGTCCCATCCTCCCCCGCGAGCGGGGGAGGACGATGGGTCTAGAACCCCAGAAGCCGGGCGTACCGGTCGCGGTGGTAGGTCGCGCCGCCGTAGGCGGCCTCGAGGACGCGGGCGCGCTTGAGGTAGAGGCCCATGTCGGCCTGGTCGGTCATGCCGATGCCGCCGTGCATCTGGACCATCTCGTTGGAGACCTTGTGCAGGGTCTCGCCGGCCATGGCCTTGGCCAGCGAGCACAGGGCGCGCGCGTCGTTGCTGCCGCGGTCGAGCGCGATCAGCGCCTCCTCGACGCAGGAGCGGGTCAGCTCCAGCTGGGTGAACATCTGCGCGGCTCGGTGCTGGAGCGTCTGGAAGCCGCCGATCAGCTGCCCGAACTGGGTGCGCGTCTTCAGGTAGTCGAGGGTGGTCTCGAAGGCCTGCAGGGCCGTGCCCAGCATCTCGGCGGCGACGCCGGCGCGGGCGCGGTCGAGCACCTGCTCCAGCACCTCGGCCCCGCCGCCCTCGCCCGCCGCGCCCAGGGGTTCGGCGGGGGCGCCCTCCAGCGCCAAGGCGGCGGCGCCCCGGCTGTCCACGGTGGCGAGGCGGGTGCGGGTGACGCCGGGTGCGGCCGGGTCGAGCAGCCACAGGCCGACGCCGGCCGGGCCCGTGGCGCTGACCAGCAGCAGGTCGGCCTCCGCCCCGTCGAGCACGAAGGTCTTCGCGCCGTCGAGCCGCCAGCCCTCGCCCTCGCGCCGGGCGGTGGTCCTGGCGCGGTCGGGGGCGTGGTGGGCCGTCTCCTCGATGGCCAGGGCGACCACCGCCTCGCCCACGGCGACGCGGGGCAGCCACGCCTCCTGCTGCGCCGCCGAGCCGCCCAGGGACAGCGCCGAGGCGCCGATCAGGGCGGTGGAGAGCAGCGGCGAGGCGGTGAGCGTGCGCCCGGCCTCCTCCAGCACCAGGCCGAGGCCCAGGTAGCCGAACTCGGAGCCGCCGTGCGCCTCGGGGGCGATCACGCCCGCCCAGCCCATCTCGCCCATCTCGCGCCAGATCGCAGGGTCGAACCCGGCGCCCGAGCCCGAGTCGCGCAGCTGGCGCAGGGCGGTCACCGGCGAGCGCGCCGCGATCCACGCGCGCGCGCTGTCGCGCAGCATCGTCTGCTCGTCGGTGAGCACGGCCATTCAGATCGGTCCTCTGGTCATCCGCTCATCCCGGCGAAGGCGGGGATCTCGGTCCAGGAAGGCTGAACCATCGAGCCGAAGCGGTGAGAGATCCCCGCCTTCGCGGGGATGAGCGGATGCGGGCGGCGGAGGCGGAGGCAGGGCGCGCATCAGCCCGCCGCCGCGTCGCGGAGCGCGCCAGGCAGGCCGTCCAGGCCCCAGTGGCGCTCGCCGTCCGGGGCGACCACCGTGGGGGCGTCGTAGAACTCCTGGCGGAGCGCCTCGGCGGTGTTGGCGTCCAGCTGGGCGCGGATGGCGAGGTCGCGGGCGCGCGCCAGCACGCGGGCGGCGTCGTAGTCGATCTCCACCAGGATCTCGCCCAGCACCGTGGGATCGGAGATGTCCCAGTCCTTGACGTAGTTGGCGTCGAACACGGCGCGGACGAAGGCGGCGGGGTCCAGCCCCTCCGCCTCGCAGGCCAGGGCGCAACGGAGCGCGGGGATGGAGTCGCGCGGATGGTGCGAGGGGTGACGGCCGCGTACGCCCGCGCGCTCGCACGTCTCCACGAACTGGGCCCAGTAGGCGTGCTGGAAGTCGTCGCCCGGCGGCGGCATGTCCTCCCGCTCCTCGCGCCGGCGCAGGACGGGGGCGACGCGGAACGGCCGCCAGCGCACGGCCACGTGCGCGTCGGCGGCGCGGCGGCCGATCAGCTGGGCCACCGGGTGGCTGTCGGCGCTGGCGAAGTCGTACCAGAACTCGACGGTGCGGGCCGGCACGCTCACTGGTGGTCGAGCAGGCCCAGGACGCGCTTGGCGACCACGTTGAGGTTGATCTCGCTGGTGCCGCCCTCGATGGAGTTGCCCTTGCTGCGCAGCCACTGGCGCGTCTCGCGCAGCTCGCCGGGACTGTAGCCCTCGCCCTCCCAGCCCAGGCCCTGGAAGCCCATCGCCTCGATCATCAGCTCATGCTTGTCGATGTTCAGGGTGGCGGCGGCGTACTTGACGATGCTGGCGGCGGGGCCGAGGCCCCCGCCCGCCTTGGCCTCCGACTCCACCCGGCGGACCGTCAGCTGGAAGGCCTTGGCCTGCATCTTGTGCCAGGCGATGCGGGCGCGCAGGTCGCCGTCGGCGATGCGGCCGTCCTCCTCCTCGCCCACGTAGGTCTTGGCCACCTCCTCCAGCTCCATCCCCGCGCCGCCGCCGAAGCCGCCGGCCGAGATGTTCTGGCGCTCGTGCTGGAGCAGCTTCTTGGCGATGTCCCACCCGTGGTTGAGCCTGCCGACCAGGTTCTCCTTGGGCACGCGCACGTCGGTGAAGAAGGTCTCGCAGAAGGGGCTCTCGCCGCTGATCAGCTGGATCGGCCGCGCCTCCACGCCCGGCGTGGTCATGTCGAACAGCAGGAAGCTGATGCCCTCGTGCTTCCGGGTGGCGTCGGTGCGCACCAGGCAGAAGATCCAGTCGGCCTGGTCGGCGTAGCTGGTCCACACCTTCTGGCCGTTGACGAGGAAGTGGTCGCCCATGTCCTCCGCCCGGGTCTGCAGCCCGGCGAGGTCGCTGCCGGCGCCCGGTTCGCTGTAGCCCTGGCACCAGCGGGTGCGGCCGGCGACGATGTCGGGCAGGAAGCGGCGCTTCTGCTCCTCGGTGGCCACCTCCAGCAGCACCGGGCCGAGCATCCACACGCCGAAGGACATCAGCGGCGGCCGGGCGTCGATCCGCGCCAGCTCGGCGGCGAGCACCGCGGCCTCCGCGCGGGAGAGGCCGCCGCCGCCGTACTCGCGCGGCCAGGTCGGGGCGGTCCAGCCGCGCTCGGCCATGCGGTCCAGCCACAGCTTGCTGTCGGGATTGTTCCACGTGAAACGTGCGCCCGCCCAGGGCGTCTCGTCCGCCGGCATGGGGGTGCGCATGGAGGGCGGGCAGTTCGCCTCCAGCCAGGCGCGGGTCTCGGCGCGGAAGGCTTCGAGGTCGGCCATGGCGAGAACTCCTGCGACGCCGCCTTGATACGCCCCGAGCCGGCCCGCGCAAGCGTCAGGCCGCGCCCAGGACCCTGGCGTTGATGAACTGCGCGACGGCGCGGACGTCCGTGCCCTTGGTCAGCACAACCTCGCACACTCCCCAGCCCGAGCCGCACAGCTTGAGCTCCGCATCGAGGTCGACGGCGCCCGA
Organism: uncultured Caulobacteraceae bacterium; assembly: GCA_964244065.1. Taxonomy (GTDB): domain Bacteria; phylum Pseudomonadota; class Alphaproteobacteria; order Caulobacterales; family Caulobacteraceae; genus JASLDZ01. The sequence goes on from CAXTHH010000002.1 coordinate 180,375, forward strand.
GTTCTCGACCGAGAAGGCCGTCACCGAACGCCACAGGAAGCTCGACACCTCCACCTTGCGTCCGGTCAGTCCCTGGCTGTTGAGCACGATCGCGCGGCGGTCGGTGAACAGCATCCCGTCCCTCAGGCCCTTGAACTCCATGAGCACGGACTTCCCCGGGGCGAGATAGCCGTCATACTTCGCCCGCAGCGTCCCGATCTCCACGGGGTGGCCTACAAAGACCTTGTCGAGAAAGGGATGGGATCCGGCCGCCAAAATCACCTCCTGAAGCTTGGGCGAGTTCGCACGACAGGCGGGTCGCGGGCAACCGCTCGGCTTGACCCGGCGCGCATTCCATGGTGTCCGTCGGGCATCGGTGCGCGACCCGCGCCGGTCCCCGCCCCTTCGGCCGCGCCCGCGCTCACTCCGCGGACCCACGCACGGCCCCGCCGCACATCCCGAGCGGTCCTCCGCTCCGCACCTTGACCCGTCGCCGCCCGGCCCGCCGGCCGGCGTCCGCGCACGCCAGAGCCCTCCCATGTCCGACGTCACCCTCGCCGCCCCGGCCGAAGCCGAAGCCGAAGCCGAAGCCCCGGTCTCCGCCGAAGCCCTCGCGCCGAACGCCCCGCCCGTGGGCGAGATCAAGCGCATGTCGCTGCAGGAGCTGAAGGAGAAGCCCGCCGCCGAGCTGGTGACCTTCGCCGAGGGTCTCGAGATCGAGAACGCCTCGTCCATGCGCCGGCAGGACATGATGTTCGCCATCCTCAAGACCCTGGCGGACGAGGGGGCGGACATCACCGGCAGCGGCACGCTGGAGGTCGTCCAGGACGGGTTCGGCTACCTGCGCAGTCCGGAGGCCAACTACCTGCCGGGCCCGGACGACATCTACGTCAGCCCCAGCCAGATCCGACGCTTCGGCCTGCGCACCGGCGACAGCGTGGAGGGCGGCGTGCGCGCCCCGCGCGAGGGCGAGCGCTACTTCGCGCTGATGACCGTGACCGCGATCAACTTCGACGACCCGGAGAAGGTGAAGACCAAGGTCGCCTTCGACAACCTGACGCCGCTCTACCCCAACCAGCGCCTGACCATGGAGCTGCCCGACCCCACGGTGAAGGACCGCACGGGCCGGGTGATCGACATCGTGTCGCCCATCGGCAAGGGCCAGCGCTGCCTGATCGTCGCCCCGCCCCGCGTGGGCAAGACCATCATGATGCAGAACGTGGCCAAGGCCATCGAGACCAACCACCCCGAGGTCTACCTCATGGTGCTCCTGATCGACGAGCGGCCCGAGGAGGTCACCGACATGCAGCGCACGGTGAAGGGCGAGGTCGTCTCCTCCACCTTCGACGAGCCGGCCACCCGCCACGTGGCCGTCGCCGAGATGGTGATCGAGAAGGCCAAGCGCCTGGTCGAGTCCAAGAAGGACGTGGTCATCCTCCTGGACAACATCACGCGCCTGGGCCGCGCCTACAACACGACGGTCCCGTCGTCGGGCAAGGTGCTGACCGGCGGCGTCGACGCCAACGCCCTGCAGCGGCCCAAGCGCTTCTTCGGCGCCGCGCGCAACGTGGAGGAGGGCGGCAGCCTCACCATCATCGCCACCGCGCTGATCGACACGGGCAGCCGCATGGACGAGGTGATCTTCGAGGAGTTCAAGGGCACCGGCAACAGCGAGATCATCCTGGACCGCAAGGTGGCCGACAAGCGCATCTTCCCCGCCATCGACATCCTGAAGTCCGGCACGCGCAAGGAAGAGCTGATCACCGACAAGGCCAACCTGCAGAAGACCTACGTGCTGCGCCGCATCCTGTCGCCGATGGGCCCGCAGGACGCCATCGAGTTCCTGCTCGACAAGATGCGCCAGTCCAAGACCAACGGCGACTTCTACCAGTCCATGAACACGTAGGGGAGCCTATGCGACCTCCTCCCCTGCGAAGCGGGGGTGGCCGCGAAGCGGACGGAGGGGGCGAACCAGCCGCTACGTCGAGCGCGCGTGGCCCGCGCCGTCACGCGCTTCGCCGCGCGCCGCCTCCCCCGCTACGCACGGTCGAGATCGTGCCCCATAGGCTCCTTGCGCGTGGAGCCGGTCGTCGCATGATGGTCCGCCGCGCGGACGGCGGCGGGGGAGCTCTATGCGCAAGATCATCGTGCTGGCGGCGACCGCCGCCCTGGCCGCCTGCGGCAAGACGCAGAGCGGGCCCGCGTCGCCCGGGGGTTCGCCTGGCGCGGTCGCTCCGGGGGGAGCTGTCGCCGCGCCCGCCGGCCTGCCGGCCTGGGCCGCGCCCATGAGCGGCGCCCCGCTGGAGACGGCCATGGCCATGCCGAGCGGCAACGGCATCCTCGCCTATCACGTGGACGCCAAGCCCGACGACGTCGTCGCCTTCTACGACGCGCAGGCGACGGCGGGCGGGTTGAGGAAGATCACCCAGTCTCCGGGCGCGGCGGACGGCGGCACGGGCGCGATCTACAGCTCCGACCCGCCGGGCGGCGACGCCTCCAAGCGGCTCAGCGTCACCGCCGCTCCGGAGAACGGGCGCACCCGCGTGGACGTGACCTACAAGCCGGGCGCCTGAACCCTCCGCTCATCCCCGCAAAGGCGGGATCTCTCACCCGGTGCCCACCCATGCTGAGCTCGGTCGGCCGGAGATCCCCGCCTTTGCGGGGACGAGCGGAGGAGGGCGGGAGCGGGGCAAGGTCGGCTCTACGGCAGGAGCACCGTCGCGCCCGTGGTGCGGCGGCCCTCCAGGGCCTCGTGCGCGGCGCGGACTTCGCTCAGGGCGAAGCGCTGGCGGATGTCTACGGTCACCGCCCCGCGCGCCAGCACGTCGAACAGCCGGGCGGCGGCGGCGTCCAGCTCCTCGGTCGTGGCCACGTAGTCGAACAACGTCGGCCGGGTCAGAAACAGCGAGCCGCCTCTGGAGAGCTCCAGCGGCTCCACCGCCCGGGGCGGGCCGCTGGCGTTGCCGTAGCTGACCAGCAGGCCGCGGCGCGCCAGGCACTTGAGGCTGGCGTCCATCGTGTCCCGGCCCACCGAGTCGAACACCACCTGCACGCCGCGCCCGGCCGTCAGCTGCCGCACCTCGGCGGCGAGGTCGCCGCCGCGGACGATCACCGCGGCGCAGCCGTTTTCCCGCGCCGTTTCCGCCTTCTCCTCGGAGCCGACCACGCCGATGGAGGCCACGCCCATGTCGGCCAGCCAGGGAACCAGGATCGAGCCCACCCCGCCCGCCGCCGCGTGCACCAGCACGGAGTCGGGGCGCTTCAGCGGGCGGATGCGGGTCAGGAACTCGGCGGTGAGCCCCTTGAGGAACACCGCCGCCCCCGTCTCGAAGTCGATCTCGTCGGGCAGGCGCACCGCCCGGTCCGCCTTGACCACGTTGGCCTCCGCGTAGGCGCCCGGCTGGCCCTGGTAGACGACGCGGTCGCCCACGGCGTGGCGCTCCACGCCCTCGCCCACCGCCTCCACCTCGCCCGCGGCCTCCATGCCGAGCACGGCGGGCAGCTTCACCGGGTAGAGGCCGGTGCGCTGGTAGGTGTCGATGAAGTTCAGCCCCACCGCCCGGTGGCGGACGCGGATCTCGCCGGGGCCGGGCTCCGCCTCGGGGAGGTCGACGAGCTCCAGGACCTCGGGCCCGCCGTGGCGAGCGATCTGGACCGCCCTCACCAGCCCGCATCCAGGTTCTGGCGCAGGAAGTCGTGCGTGCGCTGGTCGGCCAGCCGCGCCGCCTCCGGGTCGTAGTGGTCGCCCGCGCGCCGGGCGAAGGCGTGGTCGGCCCCCTCGTAGCGATGCACCTCCACGCCCGGCCGGTCCTTCAGCCCGGCGATGATGCGGTCCTGCGCCTCGCGCGGCACGAACTTGTCCTCGCCGGCGATGTGCACCAGCAGGGGCCGCGCGATCCGGTCGGCCTCCCCCAGGAAGGCGTCGATGTTCACGCCGTAGTAGCTGACCACCGCGTCGGCCTCCGTGCGCGTGGCGGCCAGGAAGGCCTGCAGCCCGCCCAGGCAGTAGCCCACCGCCCCCACCTTGCCGCCGACGCCCGGCAGCGCGCGCACGGCCTCGATGGTGGCCTGGATGTCCTCCACGCCGCGATCGACGTCGTACTTGGGGAAGTAGTCGAACGCCCGCTTCAGCTCGTCGGGCTTGCGGTCGTCCAGCACGATGCCCGGTTCGAACTGGCTGAACAGGTCGGGCACGACGGCGTAGAAGCCGTTGGCGGCGAGGCCCTCGGCCACCTCCACCATGGTGTGGTTCACGCCGAAGATCTCCTGGATCACCACCACGGCGGGGCGCGGCCCCTCGCCCTGCTCGGCGTCCACGGGGCGGCGCACCAGGGCCTGGAAGCTCCCGTTCGGGCCGTCGATGGTCATGGTCTCGCCCTGCATGGCCGTTCCTTCGGTTGACTGGTGGGGCTCCATAGCGTCTCCCGTGCGCCAGCGGGATGACGTTTCCGTGGGCCAGGACCGCGAGAGGGTGATCAGCCGACATGAAGATGACCATCGAGATCGACCTCACGCCCGTGGAGGCCCGCGCCTTCTTCGGCCTGCCGGACGTGACCCCGCTGAACGACCACATGGTCGAGGAGATGAAGCGCCGGCTGGACGCCAACATCGCCATGCTGGAGCCCGCCGAGCTGCTCCGCTCCTGGATGGCCTTCGGCGGCCAGGCCACCGAGCAGTTCCAAAAGCTGATGACGGCCGCGGCCCAGAACGCCATGACGGGCGCCAGGGGCGGGGGCATGCCCGGCGCGTCCACCCGCACGCCGTGACGACGGGGACGGCTCCCCTTCCCTCCGCGGATGGCGGGACGAGGGAGAGCGGGGTCGGCGCGTGAGCCGCAGGGACACCATCTTCGCCCCGGCCACCGCGCCCGGGCGGGCGGCCGTGGCCGTGGTGCGTCTCTCCGGCCCGCGGACGGACGCCACGGTCCGCGCGCTCGGGGGCGCCCTGCCCCCGCCGCGCCGCGCCTCGCTCCGCACCCTGCGCGACGCCGCCGGCGAGGCGCTGGACCGGGCCCTCGTGCTGTGGATGCCGGGCCCCGGCAGCTTCACCGGCGAGGACACGGCGGAGCTGCACCTGCACGGCGGCCCCGCCGTGGTCGCCGGCGTCGCCGGGGCGCTCGCCCACCTCGGCCTTCGCCTGGCCGAGCCCGGCGAGTTCACCCGCCGCGCCTTCGAGAACGGCCGCATGGACCTCACCGAGGCCGAGGCGGTGGCCGACCTGGTGGACGCCGAGGGCGAGGCCCAGCGGCGGCAGGCGCTCGACCAGCTGGGGGGCGGCGCGTCCCGCCGCCACGCCGCCTGGCGCGAGGCCCTGCTCGACGCCCTCGCCCACCTGGAGGCGGCGGTCGACTTCCCCGACGAGGATCTGCCCGACGCCGTCGCCGCGCGCGCCCGCGACCCGCTCCGGCGCCTCAGGGCCGAGCTGGAGGCCGCCGCCGCCGACCGGCGCGGCGAGCGCGTGCGCGAGGGCCTGCGCATCGCCCTCGTCGGTGCGCCGAACGCGGGCAAGTCCACCCTGCTGAACGCCCTGCTGGGCCGCGACGCCGCCATCGTCACCCCGATCCCCGGCACCACCCGCGACGTGCTGGAGGGCCGGCTGATGCTGGCCGGCGCCCCCGCCGTCCTCGCCGACACCGCCGGCCTGCGCGACACGGACGACGTGGTTGAGCGTGAAGGCGTCCGTCGCGCCCACGCCTGGGCCGGCGACGCCGACCTGCGCCTGCTGGTGCTGGACGGCACGGCCCCCGCCACGCACGCGGAGGCGCTGGCCCTGCGCCGGCCGGGCGACCTGGTGCTGGAGAACAAGGCGGACCTTGCGCCTCCCCCTCCCCGCAGGGGGGAGGGAGAGGATGCGGCCCAGTCGGCGAGCGGGCGGATGCGCCTGTCCGCCCACGATCCCGCCGACGTCCAGCACCTCCGCGAGTGGCTGGACGGCTGGGCGACGCGCCTGCTCGGCGGCGCGGAGCCGCCCGCGGCCACGCGCCTGCGGCACCGGCTCGCCCTCTCCGACGCGGCGGGTGCGCTCGGGCGGGCGCTGGAGGCCCGCTCGCCCGAGCTCGCCGCGGAGGACGTGCGTCTGGCGGTCCGCGCGCTGGAGCGGCTGTCCGGCCGGATCGGGGCGGAGGAGGTGCTCGGCCGGGTCTTCTCCACCTTCTGCATCGGCAAGTAGCCGCTCGCCTGCGATGTTTCACGTGGAACATCGGCCGACGTCGCTGGACGCGGACGGGCGCCCCGCCTAGATCACGGTCTCCCATGACCCGCCCCGACGTCATCGTCATCGGCGCCGGCCACGCCGGTTGCGAGGCCGCGGCCGCCGCCGCGCGGGCCGGCGCGCGCACGCTGCTGCTGACGCACCGCCTCGACACCGTCGGCGAGATGAGCTGCAACCCGGCGATCGGCGGCCTCGGCAAGGGGCACCTGGTCCGCGAGGTGGACGCGCTCGGCGGGCTGATGGGCGTGCTGGCCGACGAGGCCGGCATCCAGTTCCGCCTGCTCAACCGCTCCAAGGGCGCGGCCGTCCGCGGCCCCCGCGCGCAGATCGACCGTCGACTGTACCGCGAGGCGATGCAGCGCACGCTGTCCGCCTATGCCGGGCTAGAGGTGGCCGCGGCCGCCGTCGAGGACCTCATCGTCGAGGACGGTCGTGTGGCCGGCGTCGTCACCGCCGATGGAGAGGTTCTCCGCGCGGGGGCGGTGGTGCTCACCTCCGGCACCTTCCTCAACGGCGTCATCCACCGGGGCGAGACGCGGACCCCCGCCGGCCGCCATGGCGAGGCGCCCGCGCTCGGCCTGTCCGAGCGGCTCTACGGCCTGGGTCTGCGCCTGGGCCGGCTCAAGACCGGCACCCCCGCCCGGCTCGACGCCCGCTCCATCGCCTGGGACCGGCTGGAGATGCAGCCGGGCGACGAGGCGCCCTCGCCCTTCTCCTTCCTCACCGACCGGATCGACCGCGAGCAGGTGGCCTGCGGCGTCACCTGGACCACGGCCGAGACGCACCGGATCATCGCCGAGCGGCTGGGCGAGAGCGCCGTCTACGGCGGCCGCGCCACCGGCGTGGGCCCCCGCTACTGCCCCTCCATCGAGGACAAGGTGGTGCGCTTCGCCGACAGGTCGGCGCACCAGGTGTTCCTGGAGCCGGAGGGGCTGCCCGGCTCCGCGGACGGCGAGGTGGTCTACCCGAACGGGATCTCCACCTCGGTCGGCGAGGCGACGCAGGACGCGTTCCTGCGCACCATTCCCGGCCTGGAGCGGGTGGCCGTGCGCCGCTACGGCTACGCCATCGAGTACGACTACGTGGACCCGCGGGAGCTCTCGCCGACCTACGAGGCCAAGCGCCTGCCAGGCCTCTACCTGGCCGGCCAGATCAACGGCACGACGGGGTACGAAGAGGCCGCCGCGCAGGGGCTGATGGCCGGGCTGAACGCCGCGCGCGCCGCCGGCGGCCAGGAGGGCGCGGTGCTCGCCCGCGACCAGGCCTACATCGGCGTGATGACGGACGACCTGGTGACGCACGGCGTCAGCGAGCCGTACCGCATGTTCACCAGCCGCGCCGAGTTCCGCCTTCTCCTGCGCGCGGACAACGCCGATCAGCGGCTGACCCCCCTCGGCGAGGCCTGGGGCCTGGTGGCCGGCGCGCGGTCCGCCGCCTGGGCCGCCAAGTCGGCCGCCCTCGGGGCGGCGCGGGCGCGCGCCGCCGAGCTGCGCCTGTCGCCCAGCGAGGCCGCCGCCCAGGGGCTCGACGTGAAGGCCGACGGCCGCCGCCGCACCCTGCCCGAACTCCTGGCCTATCCGCAGATCGGCTGGGCCGAGCTCACGCGCGTCTGGCCCGAGATCGGGGGCTGGAGCCCGATGGTCCGCGAGCAGATCGAGACGGACGCCGCCTACGCCGGCTACCTGGACCGGCAGGCGGAGGATGTGCGCGCCTTCCGCCGGGACGAGGATCTCGCCCTGCCCGCCGGCCTCGACTACGCCGCCGTGGGCGGGCTGTCGGCCGAAGCCCGCACCAAGCTCGCCGCCGTGCGGCCGCTCACGCTGGGCCAGGCGGGCCGGATCGAGGGCGTCACCCCGGGCGCCCTCACCGCCCTCCTCGCCCACGTCCGCCGCCGTGCCGCGTGACGCTCCGCTTTCCCTCCCCCCTGTGGGGAGGGGGGACCAGGCGAAGCCTGGTGGGTGGGGGTCCGCACGCTCGACGGTCGACGTTGCGCTCGCGGACCCCCCCCCACCCGCTTCGCGCGTCCCTCCTCCCCACAGTGGGGAGGGAGAGGTGTCCGACGCGCCGTCGTTCCAGCAGGCCAGCGGCGCTTCGGACGCCGTGATGGCCGACCTGCACCGCTACCGCGACCTGCTGGAAGGCGGCACGCAGCGCATGAACCTGGTCGGCCCTTCGGCGCTGGCGGCGTTCTGGCCCCGGCACGCCTGGGATTCCGCCCAGCTCCTGCCGCTGATGGGCGGGGCCGTGACGGTGGCCGACATCGGCGCCGGCGGCGGCTTCCCGGGCGTGGTGCTCGCCATCCTGCTCAAGGGCCGGCCCGGCGCGCGCGTGCACCTGGTGGAGAGTCTGGCCAAGCGCTGCGGCTTCCTGCGCGAGGTGGCGGACGCCCTCGACCTGCCCGTGGAGGTCCACCGCGCCCGGGCCGAGGCGCTCGACCCGCCCCCGGCGGTGGAGATCGTTACCGCGCGCGCGTGCGCCCCGTTGTCGCGCCTGTTCGGCTATGCCCTGCCCCTGATGCGCGGCGGCGCCCGCGGCCTCTTCCTCAAGGGCCGTTCCGCGGAGGCGGAGCTGGAGGCGGCGCGGCGCGAGTGGCGCGTCGAGGCCTCGCTGGCGCCGAGCCGCAGCGACCCGTCCGGTCGCATCGTGGTGGTGGAGAGGCTGAGCCGTGGCCGACGCTGACCCTCCCCCGGCCGCGCCCGCCGGGGCGCGCCCGCGCGTGCTGGCCATCGCCAACCAGAAGGGCGGCGTCGGCAAGACCACCACCGCCATCAACCTGGCCACCGCCCTGGCCGCGGTGGGCGAGCGCGTGCTGCTGGTCGACGTGGACCCGCAGGGCAACGCCTCCACGGGCCTGGGCGTGCCCCGCTCGGCGCGCGCCAGGACGGTCTACGACGTGCTGGTGGGCCGCGAGCCCCTGGCCGCGGCCGTGACCCCGACGGCCGTGCCGGGGCTCGACCTCGCCCCATCCGATCCGGACCTGTCGGGGGCGGAGCTGGAGCTCGGCCAGGCCGCCCGACGCTCCTACCGGCTGCGCGACGCCGTCGCGGGGCTGTCGGGCTACGGCTACGTGCTGATCGACTGCCCGCCCTCGCTGAACCTGCTCACCGTCAACGCCATGACCGCCGCCGACGCGGTGCTGGCCCCCCTGCAGTGCGAGTTCTTCGCGCTGGAGGGTCTGTCGCAGCTGATGCGCACCATCGAGCTGGTGCGCGGCGCGCTGAACCCCCGGCTGGAGCTGCAGGGGCTGGTCCTGACCATGTACGATCGCCGCAACGCCCTGTCGGACGCGGTGGCCCGGGATGTGCGGGCGCACTTCGGGGACAAGGTCTACGAGACGGTGATCCCCCGCAACGTGCGCGTGTCGGAGGCGCCGTCCTTCGGCAAGCCGGTGCTGATCTACGACCTGAAGTGCGCCGGCAGCCAGGCCTACATGCGGCTGGCGTCGGAACTGATCGGCCGCGAGCGCGCCCGCGTGCGCACGGCGGCCTGAGGAGGAGCGGATGGCGGAACCCACGCGACGAGGTCTCGGCCGAGGCCTCTCGGCCCTCCTCGGCGACGCCGAGCCGATCCGGGCCCCCGGCCGGGCCGGCGCGTCCCTGCCGGCGGACGGAGCGGCGGACGCGGCGGCGGAAAAGGGCAGGCCCACGGCCGCGCCCATCGAACTCCTGCGCCGCAATCCCGACCAGCCGCGCCGCCGCTTTCCCGAGGAGGAGCTGCTGGAGCTGGCGGCCTCGGTGAAGACGCGCGGCGTGCTCCAGCCGATCCTCGTGCGCCCCGCCCCCGGCGCGCCCGGCGAGTGGCAGATCGTGGCGGGCGAGCGGCGATGGCGCGCCGCGCAGATCGCCGGCCTGCACGAGGTGCCGATCCTCGTGCGCGAGCTCACCGACTCGGAGGTGCTGGAGATCGGCATCGTCGAGAACGTGCAGCGCGCCGACCTCGACCCGGTGGAGGAGGCGCTCGGCTACCAGGCGCTGCTCGACCGCTTCGGCCACACCCAGGCGGAGGTGGCGCAGACCGTCGGCAAGAGCCGCAGCCACGTGACCAACGCCCTGCGCCTGCTCGCCCTGCCGGAGCGCGTGCGCGAACATCTGATCGCGGGGCGACTCTCCGCAGGTCACGCCCGGGCGATCATGACGGCGCCAGACCCGGGGCGCCTCGCCGACCAGGTGGTCGAGCGCGGGCTGTCGGTCCGCCAGGCCGAGGCGCTCGGCCGACAGGCGCTGGACCGCCCTGCGCCCATCCGCACGAGCCGCGACCCCCGCCCCTCCCCCGCGGGCAAGAGCCCGGACATCGCCGCCATCGAGCACGACGTCAGCGAGATGCTCGGCCTCAAGGTGGCCATCGACAACGGCAAGGGCGGCGGCGAGGTGCGGATCGCCTACCGCACGCTCGAGCAGCTGGACGAGGTGCTGCGGCGGCTGACCGGGCCCTAGCGGCAGGCCCGACCGGGGCGGGGATGTTTCACGTGGAACCCTCGCCCGGGCTCGCACGCTCAAGCTCGGCGACGAGGGGAGCGGCGACCATGCGCGGAGGGATCAGCTTGGCGACGGGCCTGGCCGTGCTGGTGGGCGCGGCCGCCTGCGGCCCCCGCGAGGCCACGACGGCGGCCGGACCGGCCGCGAACAGCCTGGCGTCCACCTCGCTCCAGCCGGTCAACGCCGCCCCGGTTTCCGGCGAGCCGCTGCAGCCCGCGGCCGGGGGATCCTCCGGCTATTCCTGCAGCTTCCCGGGCGCGGACGGGCGCACCATCCTCGCGCGGTTCACCCTTGATGGCGCCAACGCCCGGGACGACGAGGGCGTCGCCTTCCGCGTCCTGGCCGACTCGCCGACCGCGGTGGTGCTCGCCCGCCCCCGGGACGACGTGTCCGGTCCGAGCGGCGACGTGGGCGCCTACGTGGTGGCCATCGACAAGCGCGACCTCTCCATGGTGCAGTCCACGGTGGGCGTGAAGGGTGCGGCCGCCACGCGCAAGGGGCGCTGCATCGCGGGCTGACCGGCTTGGCGTGCGCGGCGCGACCGGGTAGGACCAACCGGCCCGCGTGACTGGCGCTGAGGGGGACGACCCCCGGGGAGCGCGGGCCCGGCTTGCGCCGGTCGCCGCGCGCCTGGGCGATCCTCACCTGTCCGCGTCCGAGGTCGCCCGCATGCCCGCCGCCCCCGCCTTTCCGCCCGCGCCCGACCGCGTCGGGCCCCGTCGGGCGTTGATCTCCCTCAGCGACAAGGCGGGGCTGGAGGCGGTCGGCCATCGGCTCGCCGCGTTGGGTGTCGAGCTGGTCTCCACCGGCGGCACTCGGGCCGCGCTGTCGGCGACGGGCCTGGCGGTCCGCGACGTGGCCGAGCTGACAGGATTTCCCGAAATGATGGACGGGCGCGTGAAGACGCTCCATCCCGCCGTGCACGGCGGCCTCTTGGGCGTGCGCGACGCGCCGGAGCACGCCGCCGCCATGGCGGCGCAGGGGATCGGCGGGATCGACCTGCTGTACGTCTCCCTCTATCCGTTCGAGGCGACGGTGGCGGCGGGCGGCGACCTCGCCTCCGTGGTGGAGAACATCGACATCGGCGGGCCCGCCATGATCCGCTCGGCGGCCAAGAACCACGCCTATGTGGCCGTGGCCACCGACCCGGCCGCCATGGACGAGGTGCTCGCGGCGCTGGAGGCGGACGGGGCGACGTCGCTCGACCTGCGCCGCCGGCTCGCCGCCCGGGCCTTCTCCCGCACCGCCGCCTACGACGCCGCCATCGCCGGCTGGTTCGCCCGCGAGGTGGAGGACGTCGCGCCCGCCCGGCTGACCCTGGCCGGCGAGCTGGTGCAGGCCATGCGCTACGGGGAGAACCCTCACCAGGCCGCCGCCTTCTACCGCACGGCCGAGCGCCGGCCGGGGGTCGCCTCCGCCCGCCAGCTGCAGGGCAAGGCGCTGAGCTACAACAACGTGGCCGACACCGACGCCGCCTTCGAGCTGGTGGCCGAGTTCGACCCGGGCTCCCAGGCGGCGGTGGCCATCATCAAGCACGCCAACCCGTGCGGCGTGGGCCTGGCGGCGACCCCGCGGGAGGCCTATCGCCGGGCGCTGGCCTGCGACCCGGTCTCGGCTTTCGGCGGCATCGTGGCGCTCAACCGCCGGCTCGACGCCGAGACCGCCCGCGCCGCCGCGGAGATCTTCACGGAAGTGGTGATCGCGCCGGAGGCGGACGACGAGGCCGTCGCCGTGTTCGCCGCCAGGAAGAACGTGCGCCTGCTGGTCACGGGCGGCCTGCCCGACCCCCGCGAGGGCGGCCGGACGGTGCGCTCCGTCGCCGGCGGGCTTCTGGTGCAGGACCGCGACACCGCCCGGCTCACGGCCGCCGACCTGAAGGTCGTCACCCGACGCGAGCCCACGGGGGCGGAGGTGCGCGACCTGCTGTTCGCCTTCACCGTGGCCAAGCACGTGCGCTCCAACGCCATCGTCTACGCCCGGGACGGCCGCACCCTGGGCGTCGGCTCGGGCCAGACCAACCGCAAGGACTCCGCCCGGATCGCCGCCCTCCGCGCCCGCGACTTCGGCCTGGACCTGGCCGGGTGCGCCTGCGCCTCCGAGGCGTTCTTCCCCTTCGCCGACGGGCTGGTGGAGGCGGTGGAGGCGGGCGCGACGGCGGTGATCCAGCCGGGCGGCTCGATCCGCGACGCCGAGGTGATCGCCGCCGCCGACGCGCGCGGGGTGGCCATGGTGTTCACCGGGGTGCGCGTGTTCAGGCACTGACGCGACGTCCGCCCCTCACCGCGGAGGACGGCTACATCGCCGGGCGGCAGCCTTCCCGTGAGACCTCCCGCACGCGAGGTGCGGAGGTCGGCAGGAGCAGCGCTGCCGCCGTCAACGTCGGACGTTGAGACCGACGTCGCGTCGATGTCACCGGCGTTCCCCCGCGCGCCGCGACCCGCTAACCTCCGCCCCATGGCCGCCCCGCCGCCCCGACCGGTCGAGCCCGGCCTGCACGTCGTCTCCACGCCCATCGGCGACCTGCGCGACATCACCCTGAGGGCGCTGGACACCCTGGCCGGCGCCGACCTGGTGTTGGCGGAGGACACGCGGGTGGCCGCCCGCCTGCTCTCCGCCCATGGGATCAAGGCGCGCGTCGAACGCTACGACGACCACACCGGGGCGGAGCAGCGGCCCCGGGTGCTCCAGCGCCTGCGCGAGGGGGCCAGCGTCGCCCTCACCACCGACGCGGGCACGCCGCTGGTGTCCGATCCCGGCTACCGCCTGGTGCGCGAGGCGGCGGCCGAGGGCCTGCGGGTGCACCCGGTGCCGGGCGCCTCCGCAGTGCTGGCGGGGCTTGCCGTGGCCGGGCTGCCCACCGACCGCTTCCTGTTCGCCGGCTTCCCGCCGCCCAGGTCCGCAGGCCGCCGCGCCGTCTTCGACGAGCTGGCCGGCGTGCGCGCGACCCTGGTCTTCTACGAGTCCGGCCCCCGCCTGCGTGGCAGCCTGGAGGACATGGCCGCCGTATTCGGGCCCCGCGAGGCGGCCGTCGCGCGCGAGCTGACCAAGCTGCACGAGACCTGCGTGCGCGGCGCCCTGCCCGAGCTGGCCGTGCACCCCGAGCTCGACGCGCCCCGGGGCGAGATCGTGGTGCTGGTCGGCCCCGGCGAGGACCGGGCGGCCACGCCCGAGGACGCCGACGCGGCGCTGGCCGAGGCGCTCGCCCGGCTCGGCCCGGCGGAGGCCGCCTCCGAGGTGAGCCGGGCGCTCGGCCTGCCCCGCCGCGACCTCTACCGCCGCGCCCTGGCGCTCAAGGGCGCCGGGTGACCCGGGCGCGCGAGGCGCGACGCCGGCGGGGGGCGGAGGGCCGGGCGGCGGGGCGCGCGGCCGAGTGGCGGGCGGCGCTGTGGCTGATGCTGCGCGGCTGGCGCGTGCTCGGCTTCCGCCTCCAGGCGCCGGGGGCGGAGATCGACATCCTGGCGCGCCGGGGCGAGGTGCTGGCGCTCGTCGAGGTGAAGCGGCGGGGGACGCTGGAGCGGGCGTCGGACGCGCTCCACCCGGCGCAGGCCGCGCGCCTGCTGGCCGCGGGCGAGGCGCTGCAGGCGCGGCGACCGGCGCTGCGCGGGCTGGCGCTGCGCCTCGACACGGTCGCGCTCGCGCCCGGCCGGCCTCCCCGGCATATTCCCGGCGTGCACGCCCCTACCCGCGAGCGCCGGCCGTGACGCGCGAAGGCGCCGAGACGACGCTCGCGGCCGCCGGGGCGGCGGCCGAGGATCGCTTTCCCCTGTTCGAGGCCGCCATCTCCTGCGCCCTGCACGAGGCGCCCGGCCGCGATCCGGAGCCCGCCCGCGCCCTGGCCGCGGAGGCCGAGGCGCGGCTCCGCACCCGCCTGAAGCGCCAGTCGCCCGACGAAGCCCTGTGCGAGGCCCTGGGCATGGACCTGCGGCTGCAGGGCGACCTCCTGGCCCCCGACAGCCCGGACAACACCGACCTGATCAGCGTGTGCGAGCGCCGGCGGGGCCTCTCCGTCGCGCTGGGCGTCCTGTTCCTGGAGGCGGGACGGCGCTGCGCCGTGCGCCTGGCGGGCGTCGACTTCCCCGGCCATTTCCTGCTGCGCGTGGAGACGCCGGAAGGGCCCATGGCGCTCGACCCCTTCACCGGCGGGCAGGTGGTGATGCCGTCGGAGCTGGTGCGCCGGGCCCTGCGGGCGGGCCTGCCCCCCTCGGCCGCCGACGACCTGGAGCACCTGATGCGCCCCTCCAGTCCGCGGCAGGTGGTGCTGCGGCTGCAGGCGCAGATCTACGCGCGGGCCGTTCGGGCGGGCGACTTCGCCATGGCCGAGCGCTCCGCCCTCCGCCGGGCGCTGCTCGACCCCTCCGACCACCGGCCGTGGCTGGACGTGGCTGCGGCGCGCGAGGGCCAGGGCCGGCTGGCGGGCTCGCTGGAGGCCCTCGCCCGGGCGCAGACGCTGGACGGCATGGCGTCCCTCGCCGCCCGGGCCCAGCGCGAGCGCGTGCGCATGCGCCTGAACTGATGTTCCACGTGGAACATCCGTCGGCCGCCCATCCCCGCCTTCGCGGCGAAGAGCGGACGGGGTAAGGAGCCCCATGCGCGTCGCCATCCAGATGGACCCGATCGACCGGGTCGACGTCTCCGCCGACACCACCTTCCTGATGGCGCGCAACGCGCTGGAGCGTGGGCACGAGGTGTGGACCTACCAGCCCGACGCCCTCGCGCAGCTGGACGGCCGCATCTCCTGCCGGGCGCGGCGGCTCGAGGGGCTGACCGACGTGCAGGGAGAGCACGCGGCGCAGGGCGCGCCGGAGCCGCTGGACCTGCATGGCGTGGACGTGGTGCTCCTGCGCCAGGACCCGCCCTTCGACATGGCCTACATCACCAGCACGCACATCCTGGAGCGGCTCGGCCCGGGCGTGGTGGTCAACGACCCGGCGGAGGTGCGCAACGCGCCGGAGAAGCTGTACGTGACCGGCTTCCCCGGCCTGCAGCCGCCCACCCTGATCACCCGCGATCCGCTGGCCATCGCCGCCTTCCGCGACCGGCACGAGGACGTGATCGTCAAGCCGCTGTACGGCAACGGCGGCGCCGGCGTGTTCCGGCTGAAGCCCGGCGACGGCAACCTCGATTCGCTCCTGGAGCTGTTCTTCGCCGCCAGCCGCGAGCCGGTGATCGCCCAGGCCTTCCTCCCCGACGTGAGCGCCGGTGACAAGCGCATCCTGCTGGTGGACGGCGAACCGGTGGGGGCCATCAACCGCGTGCCCGCCGAGGGCGCGGTGCGCAGCAACCTGCACGCGGGCGGCCGCGCGGAGGCCGCGGAGCTGACCGCCCGCGACCGCGAGATCTGCGCCCGGATCGGGCCGGACCTGAGGGCGCGGGGCCTGCTGTTCGTGGGCATCGACGTGATCGGCGACCACTGCACGGAGATCAACGTCACCTCGCCCACGGGCGCCCAGCAGCTGAAGCGCTTCACCGGCGTGGACGCGACCGCCCTGATGTGGGACGCGATCGAGAGCCGCCGCCGGGGCTGACGCGTCCGCATACCGTTAAGCTTGACGACACATCGGCGCGCTACCGTGCGGGTATGAGCGCGTCCGCCGAGGTCCGCAGTCTGCGAGCGATGGTGTCCACCGCGTCGACCGCGCGGGTGATGAACCTTGCGCGCCGGCACGGCGGGGCGGGCCCGCGCCATACGCCCAAGCGGGCGCTGTTCGCGAACACCGTGCTCGACCGCGCCATCCTGGTGAAGCACCGGGTGCGGCCGCACGAGCGGGACGCCTTCGTCTCACCTCCCAGCGTCGCCACCAAGGTGCTGATCCCCATCGATCCCGCCGACCTGCAGGTGGGCGCGCACAGCTTCTTCGTGGGCCAGCGCGGCGTCGGGCAGGTCTACGCGGAGCTGCTGGGCGTCGCCCTCGGCGACCAAGAGCACAACGGCGACCTCAAGGTGCTGGCCGCGCTCGACGAGCTGCCTACGCTCGACCCGTTCCTGACTCGCGAGCACCTGAAGCGCCGGGGGATCGTCGCCGACGACGACTACTTCGAGATCAGCCCGTCCGATGTGGCGCGCATGTTCCAGTTCGTCGAGCAGAACATCGTGCCCCTCGTCGACCTGTGCTTCCGCGGCTCGGGGGCGGCCAGCGGAGCCCAGGCCCAGCGCCTGGCCCAGAAGATCCTGGCTGCGGACCTCGACGCCACCATGGACCCCCTGCGCCTGACCCTGAAGATGAACGAGGAGCAGTTCCTGGAGGGCATCTTCTGCTGGAAGGGCTTTCTCTACTACAAGTGGGTGCTGAACGACTGCGTGCGCCTGGCGCACGACGTGGCGGGCGAGATCGAGAGCGTGCGCCTGCGCGGCAAGGCCACGGCGGAGGAGCAGGCCTACATCCAGGGCGCCCGGGAGCGGCTGCAGACCGGCATCAAGAAGGCCTGCCGCGAGGTGAAGGCCACCCTCGACCGCTACGACCAGGCGTTCGAGGCGCTGACGCAGCGGGCCGACCCCATGGCCTTCCGCGAGTTCCTGATCGCCGCCCCCGACATGTTCTTCGGCGTGGGCGACCGGCTGGGCGCCATCCAGCACATCACCAGCTTCTGGCGCTATCGCTTCCGCAAGGACGCGGCCATGATCACCGCCCCCGAGCTCCTGGACATCTTCGTCGACTTCGAGAGCGGCCTCGGGCTCGCCGGCGAGCGCCAGGACCGCTGGTAGGCCTCAGCCCTTGCGCGGGGCGGGCCGGGACTTGGAGGCGGACCGGGCGGCGTCGGCGCGCTCGGACGATCGCGGGCCCGGAGCCCGCCCCTTGTCGCCGCCGGCGGAGCGCTTGCGCGCCAGGGCGTCGACGAGCTTCTCGGCGGCGGTCTTCTCGGGGGCGTCGGAGTCGTCAGTGGCCATGACGCACCCTAGCACGTCATGGCCCCGCGGGCGTCAAGGCGCGTCGCGCCTCAGTACCGGTAGTGCTCGGGCTTGAAGGGCCCGGCGGGCGGCACGCCGATGTAGTCGGCCTGCTCGGGCTTCAGCTGGGTGAGCTTGGCGCCCAGCTTGGCCAGGTGGAGCATGGCCACCTTCTCGTCCAGGTGCTTGGGCAGGGTGTAGACCTTGGTCTCGTACTTGGCCTTGTGGGTCCACAGCTCCATCTGCGCCAGCGTCTGGTTGGTGAAGCTGGCGCTCATCACGAACGAGGGGTGGCCCGTGGCGTTGCCCAGGTTCACCAGGCGGCCCTCCGACAGCACGATGATCTTCTTACCGTCCGGGAACTCGACGTGGTGCACCTGCGGCTTGATCTCGTCCCACTTGAAGTTGCGCAGGCCCTGGATCTGGATCTCGCTGTCGAAGTGGCCGATGTTGCAGACGATGGCGTTGTTCTTCATCGCCCGCATGTGGTCCACCGTCAGCACGTCCTTGTTGCCGGTGGCGGTGACGAAGATGTCGGCGTCGGCGGCCACGTCCTCGACGGTGACCACCTCGTAGCCCTCCATGGCCGCCTGCAGGGCGCAGATCGGGTCGACCTCGGTCACCTTCACGCGGGCGCCGCCCTGGCGCAGCGAGGCGGCCGAGCCCTTGCCCACGTCGCCGTACCCGCAGACCACCGCCACCTTGCCGGAGAGCATCACGTCGGTGCCCCGGCGGATGGCGTCCACCAGGCTCTCGCGGCAGCCGTACAGGTTATCGAACTTGGACTTGGTGACGCTGTCGTTGACGTTGATGGCGGGGAACGGCAGCTCGCCGCGCTCGCTCATCTGGTAGAGGCGGTGCACGCCCGTGGTGGTCTCCTCCGACACGCCGCCGATGGCGTCGCGGATGGCGCTGTAGAAGCCGGGCTTCTCGGCCAGGTAGCGCTTCATCACCTTGTAGAGCGCCTCCTCCTCCTCGTTCTGCGGGTCGTTCAGGACGCTCGCGTCCTTCTCCGCCTTGGGGCCGAGCACGCACAGCAGGGTGGCGTCGCCGCCGTCGTCGAGGATCAGGTTGGGATAGCCGCCGTCCGACCACTCGAAGATCTTGTGCGCGTAGTCCCAGTACTCCTCCAGCGTCTCGCCCTTGATGGCGAACACCGGGGTGCCGTTGGCGGCGATGGCCGCGGCCGCGTGGTCCTGCGTGGAGAAGATGTTGCACGAGGCCCAGCGCACGTCGGCGCCCAGCGCCTCCAGCGTCTGGATCAGGACGGCGGTCTGGATGGTCATGTGCAGGCTGCCGGCGATGCGCGCGCCCTTCAGCGGCTGCTCGGCGCCGAACTCGGTACGCAGCGCCATCAGACCGGGCATCTCGGTCTCGGCGATGGCGATCTCCTTGCGGCCGTAGTCCGCCAGGGAGATGTCGCGCACGATGTAGTCGGCCATGTTCCGCACCTTGTGGGTCTGCGCGGGCTATAGCCTCGGGGTGGACATAAGGAAAGCTTTATGCCCCGTGCACGCCTTCCCGCAGGCGGGGCGACGGGCGACAAGCGAGGCCGTGCTCCGCGTCCTGCCCCTGCTGCTCGCCGGCGCCGCACTTTCGCCCGCGGCGCCCGCCTGGGCCTCGGGGGGGTCGCACAACGTGGACGACTCGGAGGTGGAGGCGGCGGGTCGCTGCCACCTGGAGGTGTGGGGCACGCGACTGGGCGAGCGCGCCGGGCTAATCAACTTCGGCCCCGGCTGCACGCCCAAGCGCTGGCCGCGGCTGGAGCTGGGCGGCTTCGTGCAGCCGAGCGCCAGCACGGGCGCCTCGGCGGCGGGCTCCGCCGGACCGGCGGTCGCGGCCGATGGCGGCGGCGTGGCGCCCCTGTTCGGGCCCGCGGTGAAGTACACCTTCCGCCACGACGACACGGGCCTGGGCGTCGGCGCGACGGGCGGCCTCACCTACGACGGCGCGGCCGGCCGGGTGGAGGCGGTCAGCGGCTTCGTCCCGCTCACCTGGCAGGTCCGGCCCGGCGTGCGCGTGAACCTGAACGCGGGCGCCCAGTACATCCGCAGCGACCGCGAGCTGGAGAGCTTTTTCGGCGCGCAGCTGGAGATAGCGCTCGGCCGCGGCTTCACCCTGATGGCCGAGCACTTCGGCCGCTCCCGCGCCTTCGCCGGCGATCAGCTGGGCCTGCGCTGGACGCCAAAGAGCGACCGCTACGACGTGGACCTGGTGCTCGGCCGCCGCATCGACGGCGCCTCCGGCTTCGCCTTCACGCTTGGGGTGACGGCAAGGCGGTGACAGGCAGGCCGGAGAGGCTGCGGGCGCAGACCGGACTGTCTGCGCCCGGACGCAGCCGGACCTGCTGCACCCGCAGCCGCGCTCGGCCCTGAGGAAGGTAGCGCACCACGCGCTCGACACCGTTCTCCTCCACCCGCAAGGTGTAGGGAGCGGACGAGTCGCCGGGCTCCCCCGCCTCGCGCGCGACAATGCGCTGTCCGTCCCTAAGCCCGGCGGTGTAGGCGTTGGACCTGCGGTCGACGCCCGTGACGATACGACCGGCCGCTAGCGTAGCCGCTGAATCGAAGCCGCGGTCGAAGACGGGCCGGGTCTCCCACACGACCTCGGCGCAAGGGCCGAAGGCGTCGGTGGGCAGCGTCACCGTGGCACCACGGCTGACGACGGCGTGAAGCTCGGGCCGCACATCCAGCCCGAATTGACGCGCCACCGTTCCGACCCGCTGAGCGACGTCTGCCGCGCCGTCATTCGGCCGGCGCACCTCCAGCGCGCGCATGACCTCGTCGAGGCTGGAGCCGCGGGCGCGCAGCCTAGCGTTCCATACGGCGGCTAGCAGCGCGCCCCGCTGGTAGGGGAGATCCTGGACGGCGGCTTCCTTCCAGTACCGAGCGGCGACCTGCGGGTTGGGCAGGTTGCGCACGGGCGACCCGGCATAGGCGAGGAGCGTCTTGTTCCAAGCCTCGGCGAACGCCGAGGCCGGGACGATGCCGGCGCGCACCGCCAGCGCACGAGCGTAGTAGTCGGTGAAGCCCTCGCCAAACCAGGCGATGACCTGCGAGCCGCGGCGGATGCCGCCCAGCCGCCGCGGGTTCCAGGTGTGGAAGTACTCGTGCGCGAGCAGGATGGCGGCGTCGGAGAGCGGCGCACGCGTGTCCCACCAGATGGCGAAGGCGTCAGAACGGCCCGTGCCGCTGACGGAGAAGGCGCGGGGCGAGGCCTGCACAGGCGCGAGCGTCACCAGGAAGGGGCTGCTCGCGGGCGCGTTCCAGAAGCTTCGCTCGGTCTCGATGACGCGGCGGGCGAGGGTGGCGAACGCCTCGGGCGCGAAGCTGTAGCCACCCACGGTCGCGACCCGCACCGGCGAGGCGGCGCCCAGGCTTCCGTCCACCCGCACGTCCGGCCCGCCGATTGCGATGCTCTCCAGCACGTCCCCTACCCGGCCCTGCCGCAGCCCGGTGCGACCGGGCCCTCGCAGGTGCTCTAGGTCCGAGGCGAAGCCGAAGCCGCTCTTTGAGCCTTCCCAGGCGAAGGTGGCCGGCGCCGCCTCGCGGTTCGCCGGGTAGCCGAACAGCGCCTCGCCAACGGCGTAGAACCACCGCGGGCGCACGATCGGTTTGGATTGATCGACCTCGTCCTCGGCGGTGGGGTCGTGGTCGAAGGCGGACACCACGCGGTAGCGCACGATCAGTGGGGCGCCCGCGCGTGCTGCGATCCGCACCCGCCCTTTGCCGAGGTCCCGCGTGGCGACGGCGCCCTCCACCGCGAGGTCACGGGTCCATCTCCACAGCCGGTCGTCGCCCGCCCAGTTCGGAGCCCACCCAAAATCGGTCACGCCGTCCGCGTCGCCCCGGAAGCGTACCTCCACCGCCAGCGTGGTGAGGGCCCCGCCCTCGATCACCGGAGACAGGCGGTAGTCCACCGTGTCCCGCGCCGGCGCGGGCACGGCGCCCAGGAGTGGCAGGGCGAGTAGGAGGACGGCGAGCGGGCGGATGGGGCGGCTCCTGACGGCGGGCGGGGCAGCCTAGCTCGCCTTGCCGCCTTCTGCGCGCGGGTCTAGACCCCGCGGCCATCCCCCCGTCGTAGAAACAAGGATTTCCGCCGCATGGCTCGCGCGAAGATCGCCCTCGTGGGCGCCGGCATGATCGGCGGCACGCTCGCCCACGTCTGCGCGCGCGAGGCGCTGGGCGACGTGGTGCTGTTCGACATCGCGGAGGGGACGCCCCAGGGCAAGGCGCTCGACATCGCGCAGAGCTCCACCGTGTTCGGCGGCGACGTGAGTCTGAAGGGCGCCAACGCCTATGAGGACATCGCGGGGGCCGACGTGGTGATCGTCACCGCCGGCGTGCCGCGCAAGCCCGGCATGAGCCGCGACGACCTGTTGGGCATCAACCTGAAGGTGATGAAGGCGGTGGGCGACGGGCTGAAGGCCCACGCGCCCGACGCCTTCGTGATCTGCATCACCAACCCGCTGGACGCCATGGTGTGGGCGCTGCGCGAGTTCTCCGGCTTCGCACCCGAGAAGGTGGTGGGCATGGCCGGCGTGCTCGACAGCGCGCGCTTCGCCCTGTTCCTGGCCGAACGCCTGGGCGTCTCGGTGCAGGACGTGCACGCCTGGACGCTGGGCGGCCACGGCGACGACATGGCGCCCATGATCCGCTACACGACGGTGGGCGGCCTGCCGCTGAACGTGCTGGTGGAGCAGGGCGCCCTCAGCCAGGAGGAGCTGGACGCCATCGTCAAGCGCACCCGCGGCGGCGGCGGCGAGATCGTGGCCCTGCTGAAGACCGGCTCGGCCTTCTACGCGCCGGCCGAGAGCGCCGTGGCCATGGCCAAGAGCTACCTCTACGACCAGAAGCGCGTGCTGCCCTGCGCCGCGCACCTCACCGGCCAGTACGGCCAGAGCGACATGTACGTGGGCGTGCCCGTGGTGATCGGCGCCGGCGGCGTGGAGCGCATCGTCGAGTTCCCCCTGGACGCGGCGGAGACCGAGATGTTCGCCAAGTCGGTGGCCTCGGTGCAGGGCCTTGTGGAGGCCTGCAAGGGCATCGACCCGAGCCTCGCCGGCTGATGGAGGGGGAGGGCGCGCCGCGGGTCCGCCGCACGGCGGCCCTGCCGGAGGGCGCCTCCTGGGGCCCGGCGGCGCTGGCGGCGGCCCTCGAGCCCGCCCTGCTGGAGGCCGCGGGGCCGGGCGCGACCTGCGTGTCGGTGAGCCTCGAGTTCGCCGCCCGCCCCGCGCCGGGCGCCGTCGCGCAGGTGGAGGCGTGGGTCGAGCGGGCCACTCGCACCCTCGTGTTCGCCGCCGCCCAGGCGCGGGTGGACGGCGCTCCGGTCGGCGCCGCCTCGGCGATCTTCAGCCGCGCGTGAGCTCCCCGCGTGGCTCGCTGAACCCACACGCCCCACCTCCGCCGCCCTCGGGCTCGACCCGAGGGCCGAGCCGTCCGCGGCTCCACGGGGCCGGTGTCGGCGCACGACCGGCGCCCGGCCCTCGGATCAAGTCCGAGGGCGCCGGGGGGAGGTCGGCCGTTAGCGGGATGTTTGCCGGGGCGTGGCAAGGCGGAGGGGCATGCCCGCCCACCTGCGCCAGCTGACCGCGTTCCGCTTCTTCGCGGCGGCCTGGGTGGTGCTGTTCGGCTTCTGGGGCCTCCTTCGGCCCGAGGCGACGTTCGGCGCCCCGCCGGCGATGGTGGCCAAGGGCTACCTGGGCGTGGAGCTGTTCTTCGTGCTCTCCGGCTTCATCCTGAGCCACGTCTACGCCGAGGCGCGCGCGGCCGGGCGGTTCCGCTACGGCGCCTTCATCTGGGCGCGGGTGGCGCGGATCTACCCGCTGCACCTGCTCACCACCCTGGCCATGGGCGCGCTGGCGCTCGCCGCCGCCGCGGCGGGGGTCGCGGTGGAGCACGACGTGGCCAATCCGGCGGCGCTGCCGGCCAACCTGCTGCTGGTCCACGCCTGGGGGCTCCTGCCGTCGGGCAGCTGGAACCACCCCTCCTGGTCGGTCTCGGCCGAGTGGGCGGCCTACCTCGCCTTTCCCCTGTTCGCCGCCGGCGCGGCGCGGCTGCGCGGCCGGCCGGCGCTGGGCCTGGCGCTCGGGCTCGCGGCGCTGTTCGCGGTCTACGCCGGCTTCGAGCGGCTGGCCGGCTTCCCGCTGACGCGCGCCACCACGCACTGGGGCTGGCTGCGGATCGCGCCGCCCTTCCTGTACGGCGGCCTGCTGCACGGCGCGTGGCGCGACGGGGCGGGGCCGCAGGGCCGCGCCGCGCCGCTGGCCGCGCTGCTGTTCGTGGCGATGATGGGGGCCTCGGCGACGCTGGGCGCGCCCGACGCGGTGACCGTGGCGGCGGCCGGCGGGCTGATCCTGTCGCTGGCCGGCATGGCGGCGTCCGGCTCGCGCGCCCTGGCCTCCCCCGCCTGGGTGTGGCTGGGTGAGGTCAGCTTCGCCCTCTACATGGTCAAGACGCCCACCGAGGTCGCGCTCGGCAACGTGCTGAAGCGGCTGTCGGGGACGGCGGACGGCTCTGCCTGGCCCCTGTGGGCCTGGCTGGCGCTGGTGGCCGGGGCCGTGCTGGCCGCCGCCGCCGCGCACCATCTGGTGGAGCGCCCGGCCCGCGTGGCCCTGCGCCGCCTGGGCGAGCTGCGGCCCGCGCGGCCGCGCGAAGAGGCCGCCCCCTCGGTATGAGGTTCGCGAAACGCGCGGCGATACACCGCGCAACACGGCGTGATTACCCGATTTTCACCTTTGCCGTGCGACGCTAGCCTTCTCGCATCGGTGGACCGGAAGGCCCTTCACGTCATGCGTCAGCGTTCGATCGCCGCGGTCCTGGCCGCGACCCTCGCGCTCTCGATCGGCTCCCAGGCGCGGGCGGCGACCGCCGCCGCCGCGTCGGACCCGCCCTCCGCGCTGGAGGCGCTGGGCTCGGCCTGGAGGTCGGTGAACTCCAACTGGCAGTGCGCGCAGTTCGCCCGCCTGTTCTCCGGCATCGACATCCGCGGCGACGCCTGGAGCTGGTGGCAGAAGGCGACCGGCCGCTACGCCAAGGGCCAGACGCCCGAGGCCGGCTCGGTGCTGGTGTTCCGCGCGGCGGGCGGCATGCGCCTGGGCCACGTGGCGGTGGTCAGCCAGGTGCTGACCGACCGCATCATCCAGGTCACCCACGCCAACTGGAGCCGCATCGACGGCAAGCGCGGCCAGGTGGAGAAGGACGTCACCGTGGTGGACGTCTCCCCCCAGGGCGACTGGAGCCAGGTGAAGGTCTGGTACGACCCCAACGGCGCGCTCGGCACCACGGTCTATCCGACCTACGGTTTCGTCTACAAGGCGCTGGACGGCCTGGGCCGCCTGGCCGGAGCCGTCCGCGGCGACGACTGAGGCGTCCGCCTCCCCCATCGTGGATGGGGAGTGCCCCGGAGGGAGGAGGGGCCGCTCGGCGTAGCCGGGCTGAAGCCGCTTCGGTGTATCTTCCGCGCTCACGCGCGGCCCCTCCGGCCCTCTGGGCCACCTCCCCATGCGCAGCATGGGGAGGGAGAGCGCGCTCCTTATCCCAGCTGCAGGTCCGCCTTGCCGCCCACGTCGGGCAGGGTGTGCGTGGCGTTCGCCTTGGCCACCTGGAACGGGTAGGTGAACGGCCCGCGCTTGCTGGCCCAGACGCGCGCGTCCTTCAGGTCCATGCGGATCAGCGTCAGGCCGGGGTCGTCCTTGCCCTCCGGGAACCAGGCGGCGACGAAGGGCGACCAGTACTGGTCGATCTTCGTCCGGTCGTGGCTCAGCGAGAGATGGCCGTGCAGGCAGGCCTGGAACTCGTCGTCCTTGGTCATGATGCACAGCATGGCTTGGGCGCCGCCGCTCCCCGCGTCGCGCGCCAGGTCCGTGTCCTTGTTCGAGTAGAACCAGACGGCGTTGTTCGCCCGGTCCTCGAACACGCTCATGGGCTGCATGTGGTGGGGTTCGCCGCCGACGATGCCCAGCATGCCGAACTTCACGTCGTCCAGCGCCTTCCACAGCCGCTCCTGCAGCTTGGCGGGATCCTTGGTGTCGTCCGACATGGTGTGCTCCGGCGAAGGTTCGACCGGAGGAATGGCGAGGGGCGCCGGCGGTTCCGGCCGCGGGCGCGCCCGGGGGCGTCAGCCCTTCCTCATGCACTCGCCCGTCCAGACGTTGTAGCCGCTGAGGCTGTTGCCCTTCTTCGATTTCATGCCCTTGGCCCGGTCGTTGTAGCGGCCCTTCTCGGCGGCGCTCATGGCCGACCACTTGCCGCCGCACACCTTCATCCTGGAGGGTGCCCCGGCGGCGAGGGCGGGTGCGGTGAAGGCCAGGGCCAGGGCCAGGGCCGGCGCGGCGGAGAGGATGAGGCGCATGAGGGTGTCTCCCGATCGACGGGGTCGAGCCTAGCCCAGCCGCGCCCGGACGAAAGCCCCTCCCGGCCGACCCCTCCGGCGTCTACAAGCGGCGGCGGAGGCGCCCATGCGTTCGCTGATGCCCGTTCTGGCCGCCGCCGCGCTCGCCGTGTGGCCCGCCTGCGCCCGCGCGCCGGAGAGCCCGGCCGCCGTGCTGGCCGGCGCGCCCGTGTGCGCCACCGCGCCGCCAGCCGCGCCCGCCGGCGCCCCGGCCAAGGCGCCGGGCCTGCTCGCCGGCCTCGGCGCGCCCGGCTTCGCGGTGGAGCGCGCCTCGGCCGAGGCGGGTCGCTACTTCGCCCAGGGCGTGGAGTTCTTCCACAGCTTCAACGCCCCGGAGGCGGTGCGCTCGCTGCAGTGGGCGCAGGCCGCCGACCCGAAGTGCGCCATGTGCTTCTGGGCCGAGGCCTGGGCGCGGGGGCCGACCATCAACTACCCCGTCGATCCGCCGACGGCCAAGCTGGCCCGGGCGGCGGCGGACAGGGCGGCGGCGCTCGCGGGCGACCTGTCGCCCAAGGCGCGCGGGCTGATCGCGGCCGAGCAGGCGCGCCACCCGCTCAAGGGCGGCGTCGCCACCGTGGACAACCGCGCCTACGCGGCCGCCATCGAGGCGCTGCACGCGCGCTTCCCCGACGACGACGCCATCGCGGTCGAGGCGGCCTCCGCCCTCCTCATCGCGTCCGGGGAAGCCTGGAGCGACCTCACGGTCAAGAAGCCGCCGGAGGTGATCCGCGCCCGGGCGCTGCTGGAGCAGGTGATCGCCCGCTCGCCAGACTACCCGCCGGCGATCCACTACGACATCCACCTGATGGAGTGGACGGGCGAGCCCGCGCGGGCGGTGGCCGCCGCCGACCGGCTGGGCGCCCTGACGCCCGCCGCCGGCCACCTCGTGCACATGCCGAGCCACCTCTACTACCGCCTGGGGCGCTACCAGGACGCGGCCAGCGCCAACGCCCTGGCGGTGGCGGCCGACCGGGCGCACGTGCGCGCGCTGAAGCCCGCGGGCGGGCTGCCCGGCTTCGCGCTGCACGCGCACAACATCTCCTTCGGCATGGCGGGCGCCATGATGAGCGGCGACGGCCCCGCGGCGCTCGCGTTCGCCGACGCGGCCGAGCAGGCGTACGGGGGCAAGGGCGTGGGCGGCCGCGCCTGGCTGGCCCGCGCCCGCTACGCCGAGCCCGCGGCGGTGCTGGGTGCGCCCAAGCCCGCCGATCCGGTCGCCGAGTCGCTGTGGCGCTACGCCCGCGGCGAGGCGCTGGCCCGCAAGGGCGACGCGGCCGGCGTAGCGGCCGAGGCGGCGGCGCTCGACCGCCTGATGAAGGCCCGCGGCGGCCCGAGCGGCGACACCGGCGCCAAGATCGCGGTGCTGGTGCTGCAGGGCCGCGCCGCCCTGCTCGCCGGGCGGGCCAAGGAGGGGGCGGACCTGTTCCGCCGGGCGGCGGACCTGCGCGACCGGCTGGACACCTACCCCGACCCGCCGATCTGGCCCGCCACCCCCCGCCGCAGCCTGGGCGCCGCCCTGCTGCTGGCCGGCGACGTGGCGGGCGCCCGGGCGGAGCTCGCCCGCAGCCTGACGCACGACCGGGAGGACCCGCTGGCCCTGTTCGCCCTCGCCGAGGCGCAGAAGCGCGCGGGGGCGCCCGAGGCGGGGCGGACGGAAGCGGCGGCCCGCAAGCTGTGGCGCGGCGACGCCAAGCTCACCCGGCTGGAGCTGATCTAGAAGATCAGCTCGCCCAGCTGCGCGGTGCGCAGGCGCGTCAGGCGCGTGAGCACGGCCTCGGCGGTCACCTCCGGCCGGGCGGCGCGGGCGTAGGCGACGAAGCGGTCGCGGTAGGCGAGCCAGGCGCGCTGGGCGGCCCGCACCTCGTCCGACTTCAGCGTGCCGACCTCGCCCGGGTGGGCGGCGAGGTGCGCCAGCGCCTTGCGGTAGGCCGCGTTCAGCGCGGCGTCGGCCGCCCTGGCCTGGGCGGGGGTGGCGGGCGTCCAGCGACCGGCGGCCAGGGCATCGAGGTCGTTGGCGAAGCGCTCGCGCGTTTTGTCCTCTTCGTCGATGACGAAGCTGGCGCGCCCGGTGCCCGACTGGTCCACCTCGCCGTCGCCATGCGCCTCCACGAAGGCGTCGAAGGCCTTGCTCATGGCGGGCCACAGGGCGCGGCCGCCGGGCAGCCGCGCTTGCAGGGTGCGGAGCCGCGCATCCCGCCCGACCGCGGCGATCTCCGAGTCGCGGGCCGAGCAGACGCCGCCGCCCAGTCCGCTGGTGATGTCGTCGCAGTAGTCGAAGCGGGTGGGCGAGGGCTTACGCTTCAGCGCCTGCAGGTGCTCGACGCGGCCCTCCACCTCGGCCTGCGCGCCCTCGATGTCGCAGGCGTAGGCGGTGGCGACGTCCAGGTCGCGGCGCACGCCGAGGCCGTTGGCGTAGACCTGCATCAGGATGGTCGGCCCGCCGAACACGTCCTGCGTGTCGGAGCCGTCCTCCACGAAGGCGCACAGGCGGGCGGCCGTGTAGTCCGGGGCGCGGCCGACGCCGTAGTACAGTTTCTGCGCGTCGCAGCCCCTGAGCGCGCGGGTCTGCGCCGGGGTCGGCCGGTCGGCGGCCGGGGCCTCGCGGCCGGCCAGGCGCTTGCACACGGCGTCGGTGGCCGGCGAGGCGAGGGCGGGGCCGGCGAGGGCGGCGGCGAGGAGGGCGGTCGGGATCAGGGCGCGGCGGGGTCGCATCTGGGCAGCATAACCCGCTCCGTTCCTCCGCTCATCCCCGCCGCCCTCTCCTCCGCTCATCCCCGCCTTCGGGGATGAGCGGAGGAGGGAGACTGCGGAGGGGGCCACCGTGCTCGGCCGCGTCAAGGCACGCTCCGCTCTTCGGCCTTGACCCGCCCTGCGCGCGCCGGCTGACGCCTGGGCGTCGGGACGCAGGGCGGCCCTCCAAAGTTCAACGCCCTGCGGGGCGTCGAACACAGGGCTGAGGGCTGGGTGGCGGTTGCCCTTAATTGGTCGCGCTCGATGTCTGCTGTGGGTGGTCACCACCCTTTGGCGGACGTGCCAGAGGCGCTTTCGCCGAAGTAGCCCAGCGCCAAGAGCTTGCTCAGGCGTTCGGCGCTCGACCCGTCCAAATTCGACAGGACGATTACGGTCAGATCGTCATCGGGGTAGTGCTCGAAGGCAGTTGCGAATCCCGGCAGGTTGCCGCCGTGGCTCCATAGCCGGTGGCCCGCTCGCCTCTCCACGAAAGCACCGAAGCCGTAGCCATGGCCCCAATCCGTGAACATCTGCGACACGGACTGAGGTTTGAGCACCTTGCCTGAATGCAAGGCTTGATCCCAGACCAGCAGGTCGGGGGCGGTAGAGCGCAGTCCGCCTGCCGCAAACGCGGCAGAGGTCGCTAGGAAGGGCGCGTTCCGGACACGTCCATCTTGAACGACGTAGCCGGCGGCGCGCCGGGCTACAACATCGCCGAGATCGTCGTAACGGGTGCTTGACATACCCAGCGGCCCAAAGAACTCGGCGTCAAGAAACTGAGCATAGCTGCGGCCGCTTACAGCCTCCACCACCAGGCCCAGCAGAATGTAATCGGTGTTGTTGTAGGCGAAGTGGGTTCCTGGCTTGGTTTCAGGAGGTTTGTCCCGAATGGCGCCAATCAGGGTCTCAGGGGGCTGATCCAACCTGGCTCCATTTTGGAGGAAGCCGCTAACCTGCGTGTAGTCTAATAACCCCGAAGTGTGGTCCAGCAGATTGCGTAGAGTGACGCTGCTCCAAGTCGGGGGAGTGGCAGCATAATACTTGGCTAAAGGGTCGTCGAGGCGGACTCGGCCTTGTTCGACCAGACGCATAATTGCTGCCGCCGTGAACTGCTTTGTTGCAGATGCTATGCGGTAAACGGTGTCCGCCGCGTTCGCAGCGCCCGCTTCGCGGTTCGCCTGCCCGTAGGATCGGGAGAAGATCGGAACGCCGTTCCGGGCGATCAGAATCGTTCCGCTAAAGGTGCCGGCGTCTACGAAGGTTTGCGCCAGCTTAGCTGCACTGATCGGGAAGGGCAGCGGAGGGGCCGCCGCTGCCGAAGCCCTGCACCCAAGGACAGTGCAGATCATCAATGCTGCAAGCGCGGCTAGTCGCATGGTGAGCCCCGTGCACGTTTTAGGTAAATGAATCCATGGGGCGGCAAAGTCTGCAACGCGTCGGAGGCCGCCCTGGACCTCGCTCCCGCACTCCGCCCCAACCCTCAGCCCTGTGTTCGACGCCCCGCAGGGCGTTGAACTTTGGAGGGACGCCCCGCGTCCCGACGCTCAGGCGTCGGCCGCCGCGCGCAGGGCGGGTCAAGGCCGAAGAGCGAAGCGTGCCTTGACGCGACCGAGCACGGTGGCCCCCTCCACGCCTACTGGCAGGCCAAGCATTCCTCGTAGTCCGTCCGCGCCGCCGCCTGCACGCTCACCGCGACTTCCGCCGCGGAGTCAGCCCCCGCGAACGCCGCGCGCTGCACGCTCTTCGACCGCAGGTAGTACAGCGACTTGCAGCCGCGCTCCCAGGCGGACCAGTGCAGCATGTGCAGGTCCCACTTGTCCACGTCGCCGGGGATGAACAGGTTCACAGACTGGCTCTGGCAGATGTCGGGGGTGCGGTCGGCGGCGAGCTCCACGATCCAGCGCTGGTCGAGCTCGAAGGCGGTCTTGTAGACGTCCTTCTCGTCGGCGCTCAGGCAGTCCAGGTGCATGACCGAGCCCTGCTGCTCCAGGATCGAGCTCCACACCGCGTCGGTGTCGGCGCCCTTGGTCTGCAGGAGCCGCTCCAGGTAGGGGTTCTTCACGGCGAAGGAGCCCGACAGGGTCTTGTGCGTGTAGATGTTGGCGGGGATCGGCTCGATGCCCGCGCTCGTGCCGCCGCAGATGATCGAGATCGAGGCGGTGGGGGCGATGGCCAGCTTGTGGCTGAAGCGCTCCATCACGCCGCGCTCGGCCGCGTCGGGGCAGGCGCCGCGCTCCTCGGCGAGCTTGACGCTGGCGGCGTCGGCCGCGCGGCGCAGCGACTTGAAGATGCGCATGTTCCAGCTCTTGGCCAGGGCGCTCTCGAACGGAACGTTCTGCTGCTGCAGGAAGCTGTGGAAGCCCATCAGGCCGAGGCCCACCGAGCGCTCGCGCTGCGCCGCGTAGATGGCCGCGCTCATGGCGCTGGGCGCGCGGGTGATGAAGTCCTCCAGCACGTTGTCGAGGAAGCGCATCACGTCCTCGACGAAGCGGGGGTGGTCGCGCCATTCCAGGAAGGTCTCAGCGTTCACCGAGCTGAGGCAGCACACGGCGGTGCGGTCCTGGCCCAGGTGGTCCTTGCCCGTGTGCAGCATGATCTCGCTGCAGAGGTTCGACTGGCGCACGGAGAGGCCCAGCTCGCGCTGGTGGGCGGGCATGGCGCGGTTCACCGCGTCGCTGAAGATCAGGTAGGGCTCGCCGGTCTGCAGGCGGATCTCCAGGATCTTCTGCCACAGCTCGCGGGCGCTGACGGTGCGCACGGGCGCGCCGTCCTTGGGGCTCTTCAGCGCGAAGTCGGCGCCGTCGCGCACCGCCTCCATGAACTCGTCGCTGATCGAGATGCCGTGGTGGAGGTTCAGGCTCTTGCGGTTGAAGTCCCCCGAGGGCTTCCGGATCTCCAGGAACTCCTCGATCTCCGGGTGGTGCACGTCGAGGTACACGGCGGCCGAGCCCCGGCGCAGCGAGCCCTGGCTGATGGCCAGCGTCAGGCTGTCCATCACGCGGATGAAGGGGATGATGCCGCTGGTCTGGCCCGCGCCCTTCACCTTCTCGCCGATGGAGCGCACGCCGCCCCAGTAGGTGCCGATGCCGCCGCCGTTGGCCGCCAGCCACACGTTCTCGTTCCAGGCGCCGACGATGTGCTCCAGGCTGTCGTCCACCGCGTTCAGGAAGCAGCTGATCGGCAGGCCGCGGTCGGCCCCGCCGTTGGAGAGCACGGGGGTGGCGGGCATGAACCACAGGCGGCTCATGTAGTCGTAGACGCGCTGGGCGTGGTCCGCGTCGTCGGCGAAGGCGGTGGCCACGCGGGCGAACATGTCCTGCGGGTCCTCGCCGGCCAGGAGGTAGCGGTCCTCCAGCGTCTTGCGGCCGAAGTCGGTGAGCAGGGCGTTGCGCGCGCGGTCCACCTCGACCTTGCGCACGAGGCGCAGCTGTGGCCCCTTTGACGGCCACGAGGGATGGCGCGCCGATGCCGCCCGATCGGTGGTCTCGACCCGCATCGCAGATTCGCTCGGCGCCATATGAACCCCATATCTAGTGCCCGCCGACCATCAAGACACTGTATGAAGTGGGCGCCAAGAGGGAAATTTCTCGCTGCGTTGGTTGAACGTTCACCACTCCAGACAGGTGCGCTATTCGGGCGAAGGGCAGGCGGCGTTGCGCCGCATGTGCCGTCCGGAATTGCGCCTAACCCAGGGCACTATGTGTCGATTGCGACACTTGCCGACTCAATCCAGCCTCGTTGTGTCAGCACCGATAGAGTGCGGCGAGGGAGACGACGAATGTACGATCCTTACTGGGACGACGGCGGGCTTGACGGCGGAGACAACTATGTAGCGCCGAAGCTTAAGGAAGAAGGCGGCGGAGGCCTTCCCAACGGATGCACTCCATATAACCCGGAAGGTGGCCTGCCGGGCCAGATGATGCGATGTGGCGACGATTTATTCTTGACGCCTGATCGGCAAACTCAGATTGATCATGGAACGATCAATTGGTTGGGAGTGGCTACAGATCTGCTTCACATTGGGCTGGGCGGATGGCTGGGTGCGGGAGAGCTTAACGCGATCAGACTTGTGGGCGCCGCTGTCGATACAGTCACCGGAGTCGCCAAAGGCCCTGAACCAGACAATGGAAGGGAGTAGAATATAGCGTTTCGGCGGCGTCTCCGACGCCGCCTCTTTCCAAGGAAACTGCATGTCCTACGTGATTGCAATGGCGCTACTGATAGCGCTTATTACTTTCGAGTTTTTCAATCGCGGTGGTCGCGTAACGATCGAGACAATCGAGGCAGCGAGTGTAGGCCTCTTACTAGGCTTGCTCCTGCATCTCTGGGCAAAGGCGAGGCAGCCACCAAAAGCCAAATAGAGGTGCCGGTCAGAGCGACCGCTTCACCTCTTCCACGGTGTAGCACTCGATCATGTCGCCTTCCTGCAGGTCCTGGAGGTTGGCGAAGCCGATGCCGCATTCCAGGCCGTTTCCGACCTCGGCCACGTCGTCCTTGAAGCGCTTCACCCTCTGCAGGACGCCGTTCTCCTGGATCACGATGTCGTTGCGGATCACGCGGGTGCGGGCGCGCGGCGGACCACGCCGTCGGTGATGCGGCAGCCGGCGATCTTGCCCACCTTGGTGATGTCGAACACCTGCAGCAGCGTCGCGTTGCCGATCCAGGTCTCGCGCTGGATGGGCGAGAGCAGGCCGTAGAGCGCGCACAGGTCGCCGCTCGCCAGGCGCACCGTGGAGGTGGGGTCGGCGCGCGCCACGCCGCCCACCCGGAACACCGCCACGCCGCCCACCCGGAACACCGCCGTGTCGCCCAGGCTGATGGAGAGGACGGGCGCGCCCCGCGCCTCCTCGTCCAGATCCTGGTGCAGGCCCATCTTCGCCGGGCCGCGATAGCGGTTCACCAGGGTGGAGTCGGGCGCCTCTTCGCTCCGCGCGTGCGCCCGCCACAGATCGAGGAGGAGCGGCGGCATCGGCGGCCACGGCGCGCCGGTGAGCGGATCGGCGTCGGTGTAGCGGTAGCCCGCGCGCGAACTCGTCCAGCCGTACGGGCCCCAGCTGGTCATCTCCACGCTCATCGTCCTGCCCCAGGGCGTGGCGTAGCGGCGGAAGGGGGCGGTGGCCGCCAGGGCGTCCACCTCCGCGGCGAGGGCGGCCTGGGCTGCCGCGTCGAGCGCGTCGGGGATGAGGCGGAAGCCGGGGGTCATGCCACCCAGAGATAGGGCGCGCCCGTGGCCGGCGCGGCAGCGCTGCCCCTCGAACGACCGCACCTCGGGGCGGGAGTGAGCCCTTGATCTCCTGGAGGCTAGGGCCGCGGAGAGCGCCAGCGAAGTCAAGGACGCGCCTCCGGCGCGCCGCGGAGCGGCAGGCTTCGCCTGTCCTTGAGTTCGCTGGCGCTCTCCGCTCAGCTGCCTCCATGAGATGAAGGGCTCCCTCCGCACGCGGTGCGGAGTTCGGAAGAGGGGGGCCGCCGCCCCCTAGGGTGGCGTGAAGGCGCCCCGCCCGCTCGCCGAACCTGTTCGCCCCGGCGGAAAGCGGCGGGCTTGCGGCGTTCCACCCCCTCCCCATATCCGGCCGGTCGCAAGGGAGCGGGCGCATATCGGGCGCTTCGCAGGAAGGCCTCCAGCCGCCCGCCCGCCACCGTCACAATGGAGTTGGACGCACCCTGATGAGCAAGATCATCGGCATCGACCTCGGCACCACGAACTCGTGCGTGGCGATCATGGACGGCAAGACCCCCAAGGTCATCGAGAACGCGGAGGGCGCGCGGACGACCCCGTCGATCGTGGCCATCCTGGACGACGGCGAGCGGCTGGTCGGCCAGCCCGCCAAGCGCCAGGGCGTCACCAACCCGGCCAACACCTTCTACGCCATCAAGCGCCTGATCGGCCGCACCTGGGGCGACCCGGTGGTGGAGAAGGACAAGGGCCTCTCGCCCTTCGAGATCGTCAAGGGCCCCACGGGCGACGCCTGGGTGAAGAGCCACGGCAAGGACTACTCGCCCCAGCAGATCAGCGCCTTCATCCTGCAGCGCCTGAAGGAGGCCGCGGAGGCCCACCTCGGCGAGACGGTCACCAAGGCGGTGATCACCGTTCCGGCCTACTTCAACGACGCGCAGCGCCAGGCCACCAAGGACGCGGGCAAGATCGCGGGCCTTGAGGTGCTGCGCATCATCAACGAGCCCACCGCCGCCGCCCTCGCCTACGGGCTGGAGAAGAACGACGGCAAGAAGATCGCGGTCTACGACCTGGGCGGCGGCACCTTCGACGTCTCGATCCTGGAGATCGGCGACGGCGTGTTCGAGGTGAAGGCCACCAACGGCGACACCTTCCTGGGCGGCGAGGACTTCGACAACCGGGTGGTCGACTACCTGGCCGACGAGTTCAAGCGCGAGTCGTCCGTCGACCTGCGCAAGGACAAGCTGGCGCTGCAGCGCCTGAAGGAAGAGGCCGAGAAGGCGAAGAAGGAGCTGTCGTCGGCGTCGCAGTACGACGTGAACCTGCCCTTCATCAGCATGAACGCTTCGGGCCCGCTGCACCTCAACATCAAGCTGACCCGCGCCAAGCTGGAGGCGCTGGTCGACGACCTGATCGCGCGCACCATCGAGCCCTGCCAAAAGGCGCTGAAGGACTCGGGCTACTCCAAGTCCGACATCGACGAGGTGGTGCTGGTCGGCGGCATGACGCGCATGCCCAAGGTGCAGGAGGCCGTGCAGGCCTTCTTCGGCAAGGAGCCGCACAAGGGCGTCAACCCCGACGAGGTGGTAGCGCTGGGCGCGGCGGTGCAGGCCGGCGTGCTGCAGGGCGACGTCAAGGACGTACTGCTGCTCGACGTGACCCCGCTGACCCTGGGCATCGAGACCCTGGGCGGCGTGTTCACCCCGCTGATCGAGCGCAACACCACCATCCCGACCAAGCGCTCGCAGACCTTCTCGACGGCCGACGACAACCAGTCGGCCGTGACCATCCGCGTGTTCCAGGGCGAGCGCCCCATGGCGGCGGACAACAAGGTGCTGGGCCAGTTCGACCTCGTGGGCATCCCGCCCGCGCCCCGCGGCGTGCCGCAGGTGGAGGTCACCTTCGACATCGACGCCAACGGCATCGTGCACGTGACGGCGAAGGACAAGGCGACCAACAAGGAACAGTCCATCCGCATCCAGGCCAACGGCGGCCTGTCGGACGCGGACATCGACAAGATGGTCAAGGACGCGGAGGCCAACGCCGCCTCTGATAAGGCCAAGAAGGAGCTGATCGAGGCGCGCAACGCGGGCGAGAGCCTGATGCACTCCACCGAGAAGAGCCTGGCCGAGTTCGGCGACAAGGTGGGCGAGGCGGACAAGACCGCCATCGAGGCCGCCCGCGCCGAACTGAAGACGGCGCTGGAAGGCGAGGACGTGGCCGACATCCAGGCCAAGACCCAGGCGCTGGTGCAGGCCTCCATGAAGCTCGGCGAGGCCATGTACGCGGCCCAGCAGGGCGCGGCCTCCAACGACGAGGGCGCGGGCCAGGCCGATCCGGGCGTGGTCGACGCCGAGTTCGAGGACGTGTCGGACGCGAAGAAGTCGGCGTAGGAGCCGGAACGCAGTGCGTCCTTCGAGACGCGCCCTCCGGGCGCTCCTCAGGATGACGAACCTTGTGGGGCCGCCCTCCCCCGTCGTCATGCTGAGGAGGCCGCGCCAGCGGCCGTCTCGAAGCCCGCGGTTTCCCTAGGGCAGCGAGAGCACGCACCGAACGATGGCGCGCGACTACTACGAGGTCCTGGGCGTGCAGCGGACCTGCACGGAGGTCGAGCTCAAGTCGGCCTTCCGCAAGGCGGCCATGCAGCACCACCCCGACCGCAATCCCGGCGACGCCGAGGCCGAGGCGCGGTTCAAGGCGTGCAACGAGGCCTATTCCGTCCTCTCCGACCCGCAGAAGCGCGCGGCCTACGACCGGTTCGGCCATGCGGGCGTGAACGGCCAGGCGCAGGCCGGCGGCTTCCAGGGCGACCCCGGCGACCCCTTCGGCTCGGTGTTCGGCGACGTCTTCGGCGAGATGTTCGGCGGCGGCCGGCGGCCGTCCAGCGGGCCCCAGCGCGGGCAGGACCTGCGCTACGACCTGGAGATCACGCTCGAGCAGGCCTTCTCCGGCGCGGAGGTGGAGATCCGCGTCCCCGCCGCCATGACCTGCGAGACCTGCGACGGATCGGGCGCCAAGCCCGGCACCCAGCCGCAGACCTGCCAGACCTGCGGCGGCCAGGGCCGCGTGCGCGCCCAGCAGGGCTTTTTCGCCATCGAGCGCGCCTGCCCCCGCTGCGGCGGGGCGGGCAAGGTGATCACCGATCCCTGCCGCACCTGCCACGGCGCGGGCCAGGTGCGGCGCGAGCGCACCCTGTCCGTCCGCATCCCCGCCGGCGTGGACGACGGCGCGCGCATCCGCCTCACCGGCGAGGGCGACGCCGGCCCCCGCAGCGGCCCGCGCGGCGACCTCTACATCTTCCTGTCCGTCGCCCCGCACGAGATCTTCGAGCGCGAGGGCATGGACCTGCACGTCAACGCGCCGGTGCCCATGTGGATGGCGGCCCTCGGCGGCGAGATCGAGACGCCCTGCCTGTCCGAGCCCGGCGAGGGCGCCGAGCGCCCCTGCGAGGGCGACTGCAAGGTCAAGGTGAAGGTGCCCGAGGGCGCGCAGACAGGCCGCACCCTGCGGCTGCGCGGCAAGGGCATGCCCTCGCTGCGCGGCCGCGAGCGGGGCGACCTGATCGTCGAGCTGTTCGTGGAGACCCCCACCCACCTGACGGCCCGCCAGCGCGAGCTGCTGCGCGAGCTGGCCGCCACGGCCCCCGGGTCGGCGGAGGCGCACCACCCCCGCCACGCCGGCTTCTTCGACAGGGCCCGCCGCTTCTGGGACGGGCTGACCGGGGCCGAGGAGCGCGTCTGAGCGCCCGGGCTTTTTGACGGACCTTGCGGAAAACCTCTGACGGGGCGGCTCCGGGTCCGCAACTTAGCTTGACTCCGGGCGCTTTTCTGACGCCTTGGTGCGACATTGTGACCAGAGGACGACGGCTCGATGGGTTTCGACAGCGTCGATGTGAGTGACGCGCAGTTGCGCACCGAGGCGGCTCCCGTGCGCCACGCCCGACTGGCCGCTTGGGTCGCCGAGGTGGCCGAACTCACCGAGCCGGACGCGGTGGTCTGGTGCGACGGCTCCGCCGACGAGTGGGAGCGGCTCACCGACGGGCTGGTGGCCTCCGGCGCCTTCGTGCGGCTGGACCCGCGCAAGCGCCCGAACAGCTTCTACTGCCGCAGCGATCCCCGGGATGTGGCGCGGGTGGAGAGCCGCACCTTCATCTGCAGCGAGACCGCCGAGGCGGCCGGCCCGACCAACAACTGGGCCGACCCCGCCGAGATGCGCACCCGGCTGGAGGGCCTGTTCCGCGGCGCCATGCGCGGCCGCACCCTGTACGTCGTGCCCTTCATCATGGGGCCGCCCGGTTCGCCCCTGAGCGCGGTGGGCGTCGAGCTGACCGACAGCCCCTACGTGGTCGTCTCCATGCGCATCATGACCCGCATGGGCCGGGTCGCGCTGGACCAGCTCGGGACCGACGGCGCGTTCACGCCCTGCGTGCACACCGTCGGCCACCCGCTGGAGCCCGGTCAGGCCGACGTGAGCTGGCCGTGCAACGAGACCAAGTACATCGTGCACTACCCGCAGAGCCGGGAGATCTGGAGCTACGGCTCGGGCTACGGCGGCAACGCCCTGCTGGGCAAGAAGTGCTTCGCCTTGCGCATCGCCTCCACCATGGCCAGGGAGGAGGGCTGGCTGGCCGAGCACATGCTCATCCTGAAGCTGACCTCGCCGCAGGACGAGACGCACTTCGTGGCCGCCGCCTTCCCCAGCGCCTGCGGCAAGACCAACCTGGCCATGATCGAGCCGACCCTGCCGGGCTGGCGCGCCGAGTGCGTGGGCGACGACATCGCCTGGATGCGCTTCGGCGAGGACGGGCGCCTCTGGGCCGTGAACCCGGAGGCGGGCTTCTTCGGCGTGGCCCCCGGCACCGGCTGGAAGACGAACCGCAACGCCATGGAGGCCTGCGCGGCCAACACCATCTTCACCAACGTGGCGCTGACCGCCGACGGCGACGTGTGGTGGGAGGGGCTGACCGACGAGGCCCCCGCGCACCTCACCGACTGGCGCGGCCGCGCCTGGACGCCGGCGAGCCCCGAGCCCGCGGCGCACCCCAACGCCCGCTTCACCTGCCCGGCCCGCCAGTGCCCGATCGACGCGCCCGAGCGCGAGCAGGCCCAGGGCGTGCCGATCAGCGCCGTCCTGTTCGGCGGCCGCCGGGCCACCGCCCAGCCCCTGGTGACCGAGGCGTTCGACTGGGAGCACGGCGTGTTCCTGGCCTCCAACGTGGCCAGCGAGGGCACGGCGGCGGCCGAGGGGCGGGTGGGCGAGATCCGCCGCGACCCCTTCGCCATGCTGCCCTTCTGCGGCTACCACATGGGCGACTACTTCCGGCACTGGCTCCAGCTGGGCGCCGAGGCCGACGCGGCCAAGCTGCCGCGCGTCTTCTTCGTGAACTGGTTCCGCAAGGACCTGCACGGCCGCTTCCTGTGGCCCGGCTACGGCGAGAACAGCCGCGTGCTGAAGTGGATCGTGGAGCGGCTGGAGGGCCGGGCCGAGGCCGTGGACACCCCCATCGGCCGTCTCCCCGCGAAGGGCTCGCTGGACCTGGACGGCCTCGACCTCGACCCGCACGCGCTCGAGGTGCTGACCACCGTGGACGTGAGCGTGTGGAAGGAGGAGGCCAGCCTGATCCCCGCCGCCTACGCCCGCTTCGGCGCCCACCTTCCCCCCGAGCTCCACGCCCAGCACGACCGCCTGGTCGAACGGCTGGAAGCCGCGGCGGCCGCGGCCGCCTGAGCCACTATCCCCGTCGCCCTCGGGCCTGACCCGGGGGCCGAGCTGCCGCGGCTCTTCGTCGAAGGTCGCGCACGACCGGCGCCCGGCCCTCGGGTCAGGCCCGAGGGCGACCGAATTTGAAAGGGCGTGCTATGCGGCCGCCCGAACCGGAGACCATAGGCGAGATATGGACCTGAACGCGCTGAACGCTGTGGCGGAGAAGATGGTCGAGCCCGGCCGGGGCGTCCTGGCCGCCGACGAGTCCACGGGCACCATCCAGAAGCGCTTCGACGCCATCGGCGTGGAGAACGTCGAGGCCAACCGCCGCGACTACCGCGAGCTCCTGTTCCGGTCGGAGGGCATGCGCGCCATCTCGGGCGTGATCCTGTTCGAGGAGACGCTGTACCAGGACGCCGCCGACGGCACGCCGCTGGTGGACCTGATCACGGCCGCCGGCTCCATCCCCGGCATCAAGCTGGACCAGGGCGTGCAGCCCCTGGCGCACTTCCCCGGCGAGACGATCACCGTGGGCCTCGACAGCCTGCCCGACCGCCTGGCCAAGGCCTATGCGCGCGGCGCGCGCTTCGCCAAGTGGCGCGCGGTGATCGACATCGCGGACGGCGTGCCCACCCAGGGCGCGGTGCGCCAGAACGCCCAGGCGCTGGCCCGCTACGCCGCCCTCTGCCAGGCGCACCAGATCGTGCCGATCGTCGAGCCCGAGGTCCTCATGGACGGCGGCCACGACCTGCACCGCTGCGACCAGGTCACCCGCATCGTGCTGAAGGAGACCTTCGACGCCCTGTGGGACGCCCGCGTCGCGCTCGAGGGCATGATCCTGAAGCCCAATATGGTGATCAGCGGCATGAAGGCCCCGAGCCGCGCGGGCGTGCAGGAGGTGGCGGCCGCCACCGTGGCCTGCCTGAAGGCGACGACGCCGGCCGCCGTGCCGGGGGTCGCCTTCCTCTCCGGCGGCCAGTCCGACGAGGAGGCCACCGCGCACCTCGACGCCATGAACCGCATCGGCGGCCTGCCGTGGAAGCTGACCTTCAGTTACGGCCGCGCCCTGCAGGCCTCCACGCAGAAGGCGTGGGGCGGCAAGCCGGAGAACGTCCCCGCCGCCCAGCGCGCCTTCGCCCACCGCGCCCAGATGAACGGCCTGGCGAGCCTCGGCCGCTGGACCGAAGATGCGGAGACGCGGGCCGCGTGATAGCCTGAGCACATGGCGACGGCCCAGCAGATCACCGACATCGCCCGGTCCGTCTTCGACGAGGCTGTTCCCGGCTTCGTCGAGGAGGTGCGCGCCGAAGACTACCTGGACGAGAGCGGAGCGCCCGCGATCGAGATCACGGCCCTGACGCGGCCGGGGGCGCCCAGGTCGGCGGCGCTCAGCACGGCCCGCAACGCCGCACGCGCGCGGCTGCAGCATCGCCTCGCCGAGGTCGGAGACGCGCGCTTCGCCTACATACGCTTCGTATCCGCGGACGAGTTCGACGCCCCGTCGCTGGACGATGAATCCTGATCACCTGATCGAACAGGCCGAGCGCCTGCTGGCGTCGCCTGAACGGGGCGCGCCACGCCAGGCCGACAAGCGAAGGGCGGTCTCCGCAGCCTACTACGCCTTGTTCCATCGCGTGCTGTCCGCCGTGGCGGACGAGTTCATGGGCGCGGCCAACCGCCGGAACCCTCGCTACCGGCTCGCATACCGGAGCATCTCACATGCCCGGGTCAGCCTGCTGTGTCGGGAGTTGAACAAGCCCACGCCGGGCGCGCAGTGGCGGGCCTACTGGCCGCCGAGCGGCTTCGATCCCGCCCTCCGCGAGTTCGCCGTCCTGTTCGTCAACCTGATGGAGGCGAGACACCGGGCCGACTACGACCCGTCCCTCCGCCTTCTGACGAGCGAGGCGCTGGATCTGGTGCAGGACGCGCGGCAGGCGCTGGCCCGCTTCGAGGCGTCGTCCCCGACCGACCGTCACCGCTTCGTCTCGTTGTTGGCCTTCGAGCCGCGCCCCAACTGACGTAGCGGACGGCGCACACGCTCTCTACATCGGCCCCATGCCCTTCCGCTCCGAACACCGCATCGGCGTCGCCGCGCCCGCCGACGTGATCTGGGACATACTGGCCGACCTGGACGGCTGGACCCGCTGGAACCCGCTCTATCCCCGCGCCGAGGGGCGGCTGCTGATCTCCGCCAGGCTGTCGCTCGACATGCAGCTCGACGGCGAGCCGCTGAAGCGCATCGAGGGCGAGGTGATCGACTGGGTGCCCAACGCCCAGATCCACTGGCGCGAGAAGGCGCGCCTGGCCGAGACCACGCGCTATCTCGAGATCGAGAAGCTGACCGACGAGGGCGCCATCTTCTCCAACGGCGTGCTGAGCCAGGGGCTGGGGGCGCGATACGTCTCCAAGCGCCACCGCGCCCGGCTGCGCGCCGGCTTCGCCGCCATGGGCGAGGCCATGAAGCGCGAGGCCGAGGCCGCCTGGGCCGCGCGCAAGGCGGCCGCGTGATCGACGCCCTCTACTCCGCGCGCCTGCTGCAGCTCGCCGCCGACCTGCCGCGGGTGGGCCGCCTCGCCGCGCCCGACGCCCGGGCCGCGCGCACCGCCAAGCTGTGCGGCAGCCGGGTGTCCGTGGAGCTGTGCGTGGCCGACGGCGTGGTGACCGACTTCGCGCAGGAGGTGCAGGCCTGCGCCCTCGGCCAGGCCGGCGCCGCGGTGCTCGGAGAGGCGGTGGTGGGGGCGCGGGTGGAGGAGATCGAGGCGGCGCGCGACGCCCTGGCCGCCATGCTGAAGTCGGGCGCCGCCCCGCCGGAGGGGCGCTTCGCCACCCTGGCCGCGCTGGCGCCCGTGCGAGACTACCCGGCCCGCCACGCCTCCGTCCTGCTGGCGTGGGAGGCGGCGGCCGCGGCGGCGCGGGAGGCGGCGGTGGCGAAGAGCGAGCCGGTCAGCTAAATCCCGCTCATCCCGGCGGAGGCCGGGACCCAGGTCCGCCTGTGGTCCCGTGCTCGGCGCTGAAGATGGCGAGCTCCAGCATCTTCGCTCCCGGACCTGGGTCCCGGCCTCCGCCGGGATGAGCGGAGGAAAGGTCGGCATGTACGCGCAGACGATCCGGGCCGCGCAGCGCGCCTACAAGCTCACGCTCTCCCCTCTCCTGGGAAACGCCTGCCGCTTCGCCCCCTCATGCTCGGAGTACGCGGCGGAGGCGCTGATCGCCCACGGGCCGGTGCGCGGTTCGGGGCTCGCCCTGCGGCGACTGTGCCGCTGCCGCCCGGGCGGTCCGAGCGGCTATGACCCCGTGCCGCCTCCCCGGCCGGCCTTCACGTGTGACGCATGACGATCCAGCTGACCTTCCCCGACGGCGCGCAGCGCGAGTTCGCCGACGGGACCACGCCGCGCGAGGTGGCGCAGAGCCTGTCGCCCTCGCTGGCCAAGAAGGCGGTCATCGCCAAGGTGGACGGCCAGTTCTTCGACTACGACCGCCGCCTGGACGGTCATGCGCGCATCGAGTTCCTGACGCGCGACGACCCCGCCGTGCTGGAGGTGATCCGCCATGACG
This sequence comes from uncultured Caulobacteraceae bacterium, assembly GCA_964244065.1. Taxonomy (GTDB): domain Bacteria; phylum Pseudomonadota; class Alphaproteobacteria; order Caulobacterales; family Caulobacteraceae; genus JASLDZ01. The sequence continues at coordinate 223,477 of CAXTHH010000002.1, forward strand.
CCAGCCACGTGATGGCCGAGGCGGTGCAGGAGCTGTTCCCCGGCACGCAGGTGACCATCGGCCCGGCGATCGAGGACGGCTTCTACTACGACTTCGCGCGAGACACGCCCTTCAGCCTCGACGACTTGCCGCGCATCGAGGCGAAGATGCACGAGATCGTGGCCCGCGGTGAGCGGTTCACGCGCGAGGTGATGCCCCGCGACGCCGCCATCGCCGAGTTCGAGCGCATGGGCGAGGGCTACAAGGCGGAGATCATCCGCGACCTGCCCGAGGACCAGACGATCACCGTCTACCACCAGGGCGCCTGGAAGGACCTGTGCCGCGGGCCGCACCTGCCCTCCACCCGCTTCGTGGGCAAGGCGTTCAAGCTGACCAAGCTCGCGGGCGCCTATTGGCGGGGCGACCACAACAACGCGCAGCTGCAGCGCATCTACGGCACCGCCTGGGCCACGCAGGAGGACCTGGACGCCCACCTGCACCGGCTGGAGGAGGCCGAGCGCCGCGACCACCGCCGCATCGGCCGCGCCATGGACCTCTTCCACATGCAGGAGGAGGGCCGGGGCATGGTGTTCTGGCATACCCGGGGCTGGCGGCTGTGGCGCACGCTGGAGGCCTACATGCGCCGCCGGCTCGACGCCGCGGGCTACCGCGAGGTGAAGACGCCCCAGGTGCTCGACCGCAGCTTCTGGGAGGCGTCGGGCCATTGGGAGAAGTACCGGCCCAACATGTTCGTCTGCGAGACGGTGGAGGGCGAGGAGCTCAGCCTGAAGCCGATGAACTGCCCCGGCCACGTCCAGATCTTCAACTGGGGCCAGAAGAGCTACCGCGACCTGCCCTTGCGCATGGCCGAGTTCGGCGCCTGCCACCGCTATGAGCCCTCGGGCGCGCTGCACGGGCTGATGCGCGTGCGCGGCTTCGTGCAGGACGACGCGCACATCTTCTGCCGCGAGGACCAGATCGTGGAGGAGACGGCCATGTTCGTGGAGCTGACGCGCTCCATCCACGCTGACCTCGGCATGCACACCCACCGCATCGACCTGGCCACCCGGCCGGAGACGCGGGCGGGCAGCGATGAATTCTGGGACCGCTCGGAGGCCATGCTGGGCGAGGCCGCGCGCCTGGCCGGCGTGGAGCCCGTGATCGCCGAGGGCGACGGCGCCTTCTACGCCCCCAAGCTCGACTTCATCGTCAAGGACGCCATCGGGCGCGAGTGGACCTGCGGCACCCTGCAGCTCGACTACGTGCTGCCCGAGCGGCTGGGCGCCGAGTACGTGGCGGAGGACGGCTCGAAGCAGCGGCCCGTCATGCTGCACCGGGCCATCCTCGGCAGCTTCGAGCGCTTCATCGGCATCCTGATCGAGAACTACGCCGGCGCCTTCCCCCTGTGGCTCGCGCCCGTGCAGGTGGTGGTCGCCACCATCACCCACGACGCCGACGCCTACGCCCGCGAGGTCGCGCGCGAGCTGGAGGCGCAGGGCCTGCGCGTGGAGCTCGACCTGCGCAACGAGAAGATCAACTACAAGGTGCGCGAGCACTCCCTGGCCAAGACGCCGGTGCTGGCCGTGGTCGGCCGGCGCGAGGCGGAGGAGCGGCGCGTGGCCCTGCGTCGCCTGGGCAGCGACCGCCAGCAGGTGCTGGGGCTGGACGAGGCGGCGGCCGTCCTGCGCGACGAGGCGCTGCCGCCCGACCTGGCCCGCGCGGCGGAGCCCGAGCGCATGGCGGCCGAGTGAACACGCAGCTCTCTACCTTCCCCCTCGATGGGGGAAGGGCCTGGGATGGGGGTGTAAGCTCCGCGGCCTCCGGTCGAGCGCAGGAGGCGCCGCCCGCGTCCGACGACGCGCATCGCGCCTTCACCCGCAACCCCGACCCTTCCCCCATCGAGGAAGGGAGCTGTTCCGTCGTCATGGTCGTCTACCGCACCGGGCCTTCGCTGGAGGCGAGCGTGGCGCACGCGCTCGCCGACCCCGGCGTCGGCGAGCTGATCCTGGTGGACAACGGCTCCACGCCCGAAGAGGCGGCGGTGCTGGACGCCGCGGCGCGCGATCCGCGCGTCATCCTGCTGCGCGGCCACGGCAACGTGGGCTTCGCGCGCGGCGCCAACATGGGCGCCGAGGCCGCGCGCGGGACGACCGTGGTCTTCCTCAACCCCGACGCCTTCCTGCGGCCCGGCTGCCTCGATGCGCTGGAGGCGGCCCTGGCCGGCGGCGCGGCGGGCCCGTGCCTGGCGGGCGCCCGCGTCCTCGACGAGGACGGGACCGAGCAGCGCGGCGCCCGGCGCGGCGAGGTCACGCCCGTGACCACGCTGCTCAGCCTCACCCGGCTGGCGCACCTGCCGGGGCTGTCGCGCTTCGAGGTGCACCATGAGGGGGATGCGCTGCCGACCGGCCCCGTGCCCGTGCCCACCGTCTCGGGCGCGTGCTTCGCCATGCGCCGCGCCGACTTCGCGGCGCTGGGCGGGTTCGACACCGGCTTCTTCCTGCACGTGGAGGACGTGGACCTGTGCTGGCGCGTGCGCCGGGCGGGGGGCCAGGTGCTGTTCGCCCCGGCGGCGGAGGTCACGCACCTCGGCTCCACCAGCCGCACGCACCCGGTGCGTGTGGAGTTCCACAAGGGCGTCGGCCTGGCCCGCTACTTCCGGAAACGCGCCGACACGCCGGGGCGGCGCGTGCTCGCCTACGCGCTCACGCCGGCGATCGTCGCGGTGAGCGTGGTGCGCCCGCTGCTGCGGCGCGTGCGCGGGCGCGGCTGGCTGCGGTGATCCGCCCGCGCGTTCGCGCGTTGGAGGCGGGTTCGTCCTGTCGGGGATCGCCCATGCGCCGCATCGCTCTTCTCACCGCCCTCGCCGTGGGCCTGTCCGCTCCGGCCGCCGCCCAGGCCGGCTGCCTCGGAGGCGCCCTCGTCGGCGGCGTGGCCGGGCACTTCGCCGGCCGCCACGCCACCGTCGGCGCACTGGGCGGCTGCGCCGTCGGCCACCATCTCAAGAAGCAGAAGCAGCGCGAGCGCGCCCAGGCGCGCGCCTATCGCCGGGGGTAAGGCCGCTGAGAGGTGGGTGCTCAGGGTCGAGGTCCCCGCCTTCGCGGGGATGAGCGGAATCAGAACAGGTCGAAATAGAGATCGGCCCAGGGTCGGGTTCATCTCGCGGACGAGCCGGTTCTTCCACTCCCGACGCCATCTCTTGATACGTCGCTCGCGGACGAAGGCTGACTCGTGTGGGTCGTGGAGTTCGTGCCAGACCAGACGCTCTATGCGGTAGTCGTCTGTGAACCCCTTGCGCACGTGCTCTCGATGTCGCCAGACCCGGCCGGTCAAGTCGTCGGTCATGCCGACGTACATCGGAGCGTCAGGCCAGTTCGCCAGGATGTAGACGAAGAAGCCCACTGCCCTCACCTCCGCTCATCCCCGCGAAGGCGGGGACCTCGACCCTGAGCCCGTCGCGCTAGATCTGCGGGAAGCCCCCCACCCGCTGCACGGCGCCGGGCACGGTCCGGCTGAGCTTGCCCGCCACCCAGTGCGCCGCCTCCACCAGCCGGGCGAGGTCCAGGCCCGTGTCGATCCCGGCGCGCTCGAGCATGTAGACGAGGTCCTCGGTGGCCACGTTGCCCGTGGCGCCCGGCGCGAACGGGCAGCCGCCGATGCCGCCGCAGCTGGCGTCCAGCACGTCCGCCCCGGCCTCCACCGCCGCATAGGCGTTGGCCAGCGCCGTGCGGCGGGTGTCGTGGAAGTGCAGCCGCAGGCGCGCGTCGGGGGCGGCGGTCTTCACGGCCTCGATCCGCCGGCGCACCGTCCACGGGTCGGCCACGCCGATGGTGTCGGCCAGGGCGATCTCCGTGACGCCGGCGGAGGCGATCTCGCGCGCGATCCCCACCACGCGGTCGAGCGGCGTCTCGCCCTCGAACGGGCAGCCGAAGGCCACGGAGATGGTCGCGGACACGGGCGGCCCCCCGCCGTCGCCGGATAGGGGCCGGGAGCGGCCGGCCACCGCGTGCATGGCGGCCACCTGTTCGGCGGTGTCGGCGCCCTGGTTGCGCCGGCCGAAGGTGTCGGTGGCGCAGACCACCACATTGGCCTCGTCGCAGCCGGCGGCGACGCAGCGCTCCCAGCCGCGCAGGTTCAGCACCAGGCCGATGCGGGAGCGGCCGGGCGTCCGGGGCAGGGCGGCCATGATCTCCTCGGCCCCCGCCATCTGCGGCACGCGGGCGGGGTTCACGAAGCTGACCGCCTCGATCCGCGAGGCGCCCGCGGCCTCCAGCAGGGCGACGAACGCCAGCCGGTCGGCGACGGAGAGGGTGACGGCCTCGTTCTGCAGGCCGTCCCGGGGGCCCACCTCCACGATCTGCACGGCGCGGGGCGTCATGGCGGGGCTCCTCCGGAAGGCTCGGCGGCGTCGGCGCGCCACAGGACGAGGCGCACGGCGCGGCCGTCCGCGTAGTCGTACCCGTCGACCCGCGCCACCGTCCGCGCGTGCAGCCCGGCCTCGGCCAGCGCCGCGCGGAACGGCGCCTCCACCGACGCCTCGACCAGGGCGGGCCGGCCCTCGGCGATCGCCTGGGCGGCGTCCACGGGGGCGGCGAGTTCGGTGGCGGTGCCGAGCGCGAACACCAGCGAGGGCTCGGCGAAGCCCGCCACCGCCACGGGCCCGGGGGTCAGGCCGTTGCGCGGGTCCAGTCCCGCCCGGGCCACGGCGGCGGCGGCGCGCGCCGAGACCCACAGCGATCCGAGCGAGGGGGCGGCGAGGCCCGCCAGCGCCATGTGCGCCGCGGCCCCCAGCCCGAGCGCCGCCGCGGCTCCTGTCGCCGGGCGACGCAGCAGCAGCCCGCCGGCCAGGGCGGCGCCCGCCGCGAGCGCCGGGAGCGCGGCCGCCAGCGCCGCCGCCGTCGATCCCCCGTAGGCGCGCGCCGCCCACAGGGGCAGGGCCGCGAAGATCACGCCGCCGACCACCGCCAGCGCCGCCCCGGCCGCGCGCGCCCAGCCGCCCTCCGCCCGCCCGCGCCACACGGCGGCGGCGGCCAGCGCGGCCACCGGCGCGTAGAGGGGCAGCGGGTAGTGCGGCAGCTTGGTGGGCAGGAGTTCGAACACCAGCCAGGCCGGCGCAACCCAGGCGACGGCGAACCGTATCCCGGGCCGCGTCCGGTCGCGCCAGGCCGCCACCGCCGCGGCCGGAACGAGGCCCCCCAGCGGGAACAGCAGCAGCGGCGCCAGCAGCAGGTGCGCGCCGGGCGGGGCGCCGTGGCCCTCGCTGGCGCCGCGCAGCTTGTCGCCGAGGTCGCCGCCCACGGCTCCCGTCCAGAAGGCGCCGTCGGTGGCCACCGTCACCGCCGCGGCCCACGGACCGCAGACGAGGACCACGAGCCCCAGCCCGCTCCACCAGCCGAGGTCGCGCATCCACCGCGCGTCGCGGTCCTGCGCCCAGAGCGCCAGCAGCGCGCCGCCGAACACCAGCGGCGCCACGGGCCCCTTCAGCAGCACGCCGAGCGCCAGCCCGGCCCAGAGGAGCGCGCGCGTTCCTCGCGGCGCCGCCGGCCCGCCGCGGGCGGCGGCGTAGCGCCGGCCCAGGGCGGCCATGGCGACGGTGACCGCGCCGCACAGGGCGGCGTCCGTCTTGGCGATCCCCGCCTCGGTGGAGAGCAGGGCGCAGACGCCCAGCATCAGCCCCGCCAGCAGCGCCGCGTCCGCCGGCAGGAAGGCGCGCGCCCCCCAGACGCACGCCGCGGCGGCCACCATGGCGCCCAGCAGCGAGGGCAGGCGGAAGGCGGCGATCTCCCGCGCCTCCGCCGAGGACAGGGCGGCCACGGACAGCGCCTGCAGCCAGTGGATCCCCACCGGCTTCTTGTCGCGCGGCGTCTCCTGGAAGCGGATGTTCACCGCGTCGTGCGTCTCCAGCATCTGGGCGCTGGCCTGGGCGAAGCGGGCCTCGTCGCGGTCGAGCGGCGGGAGGGCGAGCACGCCGGGCAGGGCCGCGACGCCCGCCACCGCGGCCGCCAGCGCGGGCCCGCGCCAGCCCCCGGCCAGCCGGGCGAGGCGGAGCCGGCGGCGGCGGGCGAGGACGAAGGGCGGCGCGGCGAGGGCGGCGGCCGGAACGGACATGGGCCGCTTATCGCCCCCGCCCGCGCCCGCGCCTAGCTCCCGCCGCGGACCCTCCGCTAGAAGGCGGCGCATGAGCGCCGCGCCCGAGATCTCCGTCGTCGTGCCCGTCCACGACGAGGAGGGCGCCGCCGTGCCCCTGGCGCGGGAGATCGCCGCCGCCTTCGCGGGCCGGGCGTACGAGATGCTGTTCGTCGATGACGCCAGCCGGGACGGCACGCGCGGCGCGCTCCTGGCCGCCCGGTCGGAGCTGCCCGCCCTGCGCGTGCTCGCCCATCGCATCAACGCGGGGCAGAGCCGGGCGGTGCGCACGGGGGTGGCCGCGGCGCGGGCGGCGGTGGTCGTGACCCTGGACGGCGACGGGCAGAACGACCCGGCCGACGCCCCCGCCCTGGTCGCCGCGCTGCTGGCCGACCCGTCGCTGGGCCTGGTGGGCGGCCGCCGCGCCAGGCGGCGGGACAGCTGGAGCAAGCGCTGGGCGTCGCGCATCGCCAACCGCGTGCGGCGGCGCCTGCTGGACGACGACGCCGACGACACGGGCTGCGGGCTCAAGGCGTTCCGCCGCGACGCCTTCCTGGCGCTCCCCTACTTCGACCACATGCACCGCTACCTGCCGGCGCTGATGAAGCGCGAGGGGTGGGGCGTGGCCTTCGCCGACGTGGGGCACCGGCCGCGGACCACGGGGCGCTCCAAGTACACCAACCTCGGCCGGCTGGCGGACGCGGCCGCCGACCTGTTCGGCGTGCTGTGGCTGCGCGCCCGCGCCCGCCGGGCCGAAGGGTCGGACGAGCTCTGAGCGCCGCGGGGAATCCGGCGAGCGGGGGGCCGACTTGTGGCGTCCGGGCCACAGTCCGTCCGGTGCGCGCCGACGACAAGGAAACGCAAAGGCTTTCGCGTGTTGATCGGCCCATAAGGGTCTGGCGAAGCGTCGGGGTCCCGGCAGGCGCAACCTGATCTCTCCGTCGGCGAAGGCCGGCGGAATTTTGTCGGGGATGTGGCGCCCACGGTACTGTCGCGGTTCGTCGCGCTTTGATAGACGTGTTTCCAGGCCGAGATTTCGGCGACGGTTAAAGGGCGGAAAGAGGGCTCTTGAAGATGAAACTCCACTTGATGGCGGGGGCCTCGCTCCTTGCGGCGCTGGTCGCCTCGGGCGCGCAAGCCGCGCAGCCCAACGGCTTCTACGGCGCGCTGGACCTCGGCGCGCACGAGATCACGGCCGGCGGCATCCACACGCGTTCGGCGAACAACGATTCGACCGGCAATCCGTACGGCTACAAGTTCTCGATCGACGACCCGACCTGGGCCGGCTTCGCCCGCCTGGGCTATCAGCTGACGCCGCACTGGCGCGTCGAGCTGGAGGGCGGCTATCGGCAGGGCGACCTGCAGCGCGTGGCCGGCGCCCCGACCCGCGCCCAGCCCAACGCCATCTGCGCCGCCGGCGTGATCCGCACCGCCGCCGCCCCCGCCTGCGGCAGCCCCAACGGCCACATCGACGAGTACTCGGTGATGGGGAACATCCTCTACCAGTTCCTGCCGGACAGCCGGATCGACCCCTTCCTGGGCGTCGGCATCGGCGTGAGCCGGGTGGACTCCGAAGTGTTCGGCCAGTTCAGCGGCGTTCCGGGCGCGATCACCGCGGCCAACCCCGCCTTCCAGAACCTGACCATCAGCGACGAAGACACCGCCTTCGCCTACCAGGCGATCGCCGGCGTGGCCTATCACGCCACCGAGCGCCTGTCGGTCGACCTGACCTACCGCTTCCTGGGCACGGCGGACCACCGCTTCGCGTCCGTGGGCTCGGCGGCCATCCAGCCCGGCAGCTTCCGCGGCCACTACAACGACCAGTCGCTGACGATCGGCGTGCGCTACAACTTCGGCCCGATCGCCGCGCCGCCGCCCCCGCCCCCGCCGCCTCCCCCGCCGCCGCCTCCCCCGCCGCCCCCGCCTGCGGTCCAGCCTCCGCCGCCCCCGCCGGCTCCGGAAGCGCGCGAGTTCGTGGTGTACTTCCCGTTCGACCAGTCGATCCTCACGACCGACGCGCAGGCGGTGGTCCAGGCGGCCGCCGACTACGCCAAGGGCGGCAGCGCCACGCGCATCGTGGTGGTGGGTCACACCGACACCTCGGGCTCGACGGCCTACAACGTCCGCCTGTCGGAGCGCCGCGGCCGCACGGTCGCCGACGCCCTGGTCGGCCTGGGCGTGCAGCAGTCCGTCCTGTCCGTCGACTGGAAGGGCGAGAGCGCCCCGGCGGTCTCGACCGGCGATGGGGTGAAGGAGCCCCTGAACCGTCGCGCCACCATCAACATCAACTTCGGCGGCTGATCCCGCCGGAGGGGCGCCTCGGCCTTCGGGCCGGGGTCCCGATGGACTTCTGCGGAAGCCCGGCCTCACGGCCGGGCTTTCTGCGTTCCAGCCCCGGGCGTGGTGCGGCGCCTCGCCGCTTGGCGACGCGGCCGCGCGGGCCCATCTGGCGGGCATGACCCGGATCCCCGCCCGCCTCGCCGGCCTCGTTCCCACCGCGCTGCTGGCCCTGGCCGCCGTTCCCGCCCTCGCCGCGCCCCGGCTGGAGACCGCCGTGTTCGCCGGCGGCTGCTTCTGGACGATGGAGTCCAAGATGGAGCACATCCCCGGCGTGGTCGGCGCGGAGAGCGGCTACACCGGCGGCCGCACGGCCCGGCCCTCCTACGACGACGTGAACACCGAGACGACCGGCCACCTGGAGGCGGTGCGCGTCACCTACGACCCGGCCAGGATCAGCTACCGCCAGCTGGTGGACCGCTACTGGCGCACCATCGACCCCACGCAGACCGACGGACAGGCCTGCGACCGGGCGCCCTCCTACCTGTCCGCCATCTTCGTCGCCTCGCCCGAGCAGCGGCGCGCCGCCGAGGCCTCGCGCGCCGCCATCGACACGGGACCGCTGAGAGGCAGGATCTTCACCAAGATCCGCGACGCGGCCCCCTTCTGGCCGGCCGAGGCCTACCATCAGGACTACGCGGCCCGGCACCCGGTGCAGTACGGCCTCTACGCCCAGGGCTGCGGCCGCGACCGCGTGCTCAAGGGGGTGTGGGGCGGCCGGTGACCGGGTCGCGCGGGCGCGGCGCGAACCCCTCGCCCACGTAGAACAGGAGCGGCCGGTCGCGCCGCCCGTCCAGCGGCACCCGCACCTCGTGCGCGCCTGACACCGCGCGGAAGTCCGCCCGGCTCTCGTCGCGCCACACGCCGCTGACGAAGGCGACGCGGCCGCCCTCGGCGGGCCGGAGCGGGGCGGCCGCCTCCGCCTGGTTCTGCGGCCGGTCCTCGTGCACCCACATCCGCAGCGGCGACGCGCCCGGGCGGGTCAGCCGGTCACGGCCGTAGTAGGCGAAGGCGTTGAACAGGAAGCGGTCGTCCACGGCCAGCGCCGTCACGGCTCCGCCGGCCGCCGCCCGGTCGCACCAGTCGGCGGCGGCCTCGGCGGCCTCGCGCCAGCCCCGCGCGCGCTTCAGGCTGTTGCCCAGCCCCGCCCCGTCAGCCAGCCCAGGCCACAGCATCACCGCCGAGAAGCCCGCGGCAACGAGGAGCTGGAGCCCGAGCGAGGCGGCCACCGCCCTGCGCCAGCCCGACCCGCCCGAGGTCGCCAGCCGGGCGGCGAGCAGCGAGCCCGCCGCGTAGGCCGCCCCCGCCCAGTTGGCGTTGGCGCGGGCCACCAGCGCCTCCACGGTCACGACCGCGATCGCCGGGGCGGTCAGCCACAGCAGCCAGCGCTCGCGCGGGTCGCGCCCCCGCCAGCCCCAGGCGGCCACGGCCAGGGCGGCGAAGGGCGCGGGGCCGAACACGCCAAGCTGCGACAGCAGGAAGCCCGCCGGCCGCAGCAGGTCGATCTCGCGCTGCGCCCGCGCCTCGCGCCCGAGGTCGGCGTCGGCGGCGGTGTGCGCCACGGTCTGAAAGCCGTGCAGGACGTTCCAGGCGAGGTTGGGCCCGAACACCAGCAGGAAGCCCGCCGCCGCCGCCGCCGCCCGCCCGGGCGTCCAGAGCCGCCGCCGGCCCTCGCCGTCCAGCAGGGCGTGCAGCAACAGGCCGCCGACCGCGTAGAAGGCCGCGTACTTGGACAGCGCCGCCGCCCCCAGCGCCGCCCCCAGCGCCGCGGCGGAGCCCAGGCCGCCCCCCGTCCACAGCTGCGCCCCGGCCCACAGCGCCAGCGCCAGGCCGGCCAGCAGCGGCGCGTCCGTCGCGACCACCTGCGAGGACAGGGCCACGCCGGGCATTAAGAGGTAGATCGCCGCGGCCCAGAGCCCGGCCCCCGCGCCGAACAGCCGCCGCCCCGCCGCGAACAGCCCCGCGGCGGCGGCGGCGTGGAGCAGCGGCGCGGGCAGCCGCACCCACGCCTCGCCGTTCCCGCCGACCGCGGTGGCGGCGCGGATCGCCCAGGCGATCGCCGGCGGCTTGGAATAGTAGCCCCAGTCGAGCGTGCGCGACCACAGCCAGTACTGCGCCTCGTCCGGGTAGAGCTGCAGCGGCGACAGGAACAGCTGGCCCACCCGCCAGGCGAGCACGCCGCCGATCAGCATCGCCGCGAGCGCCCCGGCGCCGCGGTCTGCAACACCCGGCCCCTGTGCCTGCGACGCCATGCCCCCTCCCTAACCCGGGGCGTCCCGCGCCGGGTTACGCGAACGCGGCAAAGGCGGTGCGCCGCCCCCGCTGTGGCGGCGGCGACACGCTCGCGCCCCGCCGATCGGCCGTCATGGAACCTTCACCCAGCACGCCCCGCCGTTTGGTAGGAGGCGGGGGGACACGCCACCGGCGTCGCCCACCCGTGCGCCCGCGCGGGTCTGCGAGGGGAAGCCATGACGACGATGAAGAAGCTCGCGGCGGGCGTAGCCACGACCGCGCTCGCGCTCGCGGTGATGAGCGCCTCGGCCCACGCGCAGGAGACCACCGGCGGCATCAACGGCGCGGTGCGCGACGGCGGCCGCCCGGTCGCGGGCGCCCAGGTGACGGTGGTCTACACGCCGACCAACCAGACCTTCACGGCGACCACGGACGCCAGCGGCCAGTTCTCCATCCGCCAGCTTCCCCCGGGCGGCCCCTACAAGGTGACCACGCAGGACCCGGCCCACCCGGCCCGCGCCACCGAGATCGGCTCCATCGGCCTGGGCTCCCCCTTCCAGCTGGACGTGGACTACGCCGAGGCCGCCACCTCCTCCACCGACTCGACCGGAGCCGTCTCCGAAGTGGTGGTCACCGCCAGCCGCGCCGCGCCGCGCCAGGTGCAGACCGGCCCGCGCTCGACCTTCAACGCCACGGACATCGAGACGCTGCCTTCCTTCTCGCGCGACCTGCGCGACGCGGCGCGCCTGAACCCCTTCGTGCAGATCGACCCCACGAACCAGCAGGCGCTGATCATCGCGGGCACCAACAACCGCTTCAACGCCATCTACGTGGACGGCGTGCGCCAGTCCGACGACTTCGGCCTGAACGCCAACGGCTACCCCACCCAGCGCTCGCCGATCTCGGTGGACCTGGTGCAGTCGCTGAACGTCGAGGTCGCCCCGTTCGACGTGCAGTACGGCGCCTTCCAGGGCGGCGTGCTGAACCTCGTCACCAAGTCGGGCGGCAACGACTTCCACGGCTCGGCCTTCTACGAGTACGACTCGCGCCAGCTGGGCGCCGGCGAGGAGATCCGCGACCGGCCGGCCATCCTGAACTTCAAGGACAAGCAGTACGGCTTCTTCCTCGGCGGCCCGATCTGGAAGGACCACATGTTCTTCCAGTTCGGCTACGAGAAGTACGAGGGCCTGACCACCGTCAGCTACGGCCCGCAGGACGCGGCGGGCGTGACCAACATCGTGCAGGGCGTCACCAACGCCCAGGTCGGCCGCGTGCAGTCGATCCTGCAGAGCGTCTACGGCTACAACGCGGGCGGCTTCGGCACGACCTCACCGATCGAGTCGGAGAAGTACTTCGGTAAGTTCACGTGGCAGATCAACAAGGATCACCGCTTCGTGTTCATCGGTCAGTCGACCGAGGACAGCAACTTCAACCAGCCGGCGTCGTCCGCGACCTCGCTGGGCCTGTCGTCGACGGCCTACCTGTTCAACCAGCCCCTGCTGTCCTTCTCGGGCTTCCTGTACAGCAACTGGACGCCGAATTTCTCGACCGAGGTCAGCTACACGCACCGCGACACGGACGGCGTGACCGACAACCTGGGCGCGCCTTTCCCGAACTTCGTCATCTCGCCCAATGGGGTCGCGGGCGCCCTGACGGGCACGAACCCCATCATCCGCGTCGGCCAGGACACTTCGCGTCAGGCCAACCTGCTGCTGACCACCAACCAGTCCTTCCGCGCCAAGGGCACCTATTCCTTCTCGTTCATGGGCAATCACGCGGTGACCGCCGGTTATGAGCGTGAGAACCTGGATGTGTTCAACGTGTTCGTCCAGAACGCGATCGGCACCTACACCTTCGCCTCCATCGACGACCTGCAGAACCGCCGCGCGATCAACCTGACCTACGCCAACGCGGCGTCGAACAACTCGGACGACGGCGCCGCCTCCTTCACCTTCGTCACCAACAGCGGCTACATCCAGGACGAGTGGCGTCCCTTCTCCAACCTGACGCTGCGCGCCGGCCTTCGCGCCGAATGGTACGAGTCGGACGACAAGCCGAAGGAGAACCCGCTGTTCGCCCAGCGCTACGGCTTCTCCAACTCGGCCAACCTGGACGGCAAGGTCGTGATCATGCCGCGGATCGGCTTCAACTACCGGCCGTTCTCCAACCTGGTGATCAACGGCGGCCTGGGCCTGTTCTCGGGCGGCAACCCGAACGTCTGGATCTCCAACAACTACTCCAACACCGGCAACCTGCTGGGCCAGGTGAACTGCACCGCCACCGCGGCGCTGCCGAACGGCAACGTGGCCACCTGCGGCAACGCGCTCTCCACGGTGCAGGGCGTGGCGGTGAACCCGACGGTGCAGGCGGCCAACACGGCCTCCGCGAACACGGGCACGGGCATCATCAATGCGCTCGACCCCGACTTCCAGCCGCCGTCGGTGTGGAAGGCGACCATCGGCGCCGCCTACACCTTCAACTTCGCCGACTGGGACTGGACGGGCCGCGCCGGCAAGTTCATCGGCAACGACTGGCGCCTGCACGGCGACTTCATCTACCAGACGGTGCAGGACGCCGTGGTCTGGCAGGACGTGCAGACGCTGACGAACGTGATCGGCACGGCGCCGGACGGCCGGCCGATCTTCAACCCGAACCGCGCCATCCCCGCGACGCGGACCAACACCTACGACATCGTGTTGACCAACACGAACAAGGGGCACGGCGTGCTCGGCGCGGTGGGCGTGGGCAAGAGCTTCAAGAACGGCTTCGACTTCGACGTCACCTACACCTACACCGACACCAAGGACGTGAACCCCGGCACCAGCTCGGTGGCGCTGTCCAACTACCGCCAGGTGGCGTTCAGCGATCCGAACAACCCCGGCCTGGCCACGTCGAACTACTCGATCCGCAACTCGATCAAGGGCCAGTTCAACTACGAGCACAAGTTCTTCGGCGACTTCGCCAGCCGCGTGCGCCTGTACGTGACGCGCCGCTCGGGCTTGCCCTACTCCTTCACGTTCAACAACACGACCAACGCGCCGGGCCAGGGCTCGAACGACGTGTTCGGCCTGTCGAACGCGGTGTCGAACACGACGCAGCTGTTCTACGTGCCGGCCGCCGACAGCTCGGGCAACGTGACGCTGACCAGCGACCCGAAGGTCAGCTACGTCGCAGGCTTCGACATCGCCTCGTTCAACGCCTTCCTCAAGGCGTCGGGCCTGAACCGCTACTCGGGCTCGATCTCGCCGCGCAACGAGTTCAACTCGCGCTCGGTGACGCTGGCCGACATCCAGTTCACGCAGGAGATCCCGGCCTTCTTCCCCAGCGGCGCGAAGGGCGAGCTGTACCTTTCGATCTTCAACGTCGGCAACCTGCTCAACAACGGCTGGGGCGTCGTCGACCAGATCGGCTTCCCCTACACGGCCACGGTTGTGACGCCGACGATCATCCCATGCGCCCAGACCACGGGCTGCGCCCCGGGCCAGGTGAACCAGTACCGCTACGCGCCGGTCGCCAACCGGGCCTCGGGCTTCGGCGTGGTGCCGGGCATCAACGTCGGCTCGTCCGGCCAGCCGCCGACCTCGCTGTGGGCGCTGAAGCTGGGCGTGCGCTACAAGTTCTGATCCCTCGGGAGCAGGGCGTCCTATCGGGAGGGCGGCCGGCGCACACCGGCCGCCCTTTCGCCTTGCGGGCGCACCCGTTGACGCGCGGGCCGGCCGACCACACCTAGGCGCGCCCATGACCGACGCCCCGCCCCTCGTTCCCGCCGAATGGAGCCCCCACGGCGCCATGTGGGTCGGCTTCCCCAGCCACGCCGAGCTGTGGGAGGACGACCTCGCCCCCGCGCAGGACGAGGTGGCCGCGCTCGCCCGCGCCCTGGCCGGCCCCGGCCGCGAGCGCGTGCGCTTGCTGGTGGCGGAGGAGGGCCTGCCCGCCGCCTGCACGCGGCTGGAGGGCGTCGCCGGCGTGGAGCTGGTGCGCGGCGAGTTCGGGGACGTGTGGCTGCGCGACACCGGCCCGATCTTCCTCAAGCGCGGCGAGGCGGCGGCCGCGGCCGGCTTCCGCTTCAACGGCTGGGGCGGCAAGTACGTGCTGGAGGGCGACGATGCGGTGGCCGAACAGCTGGCCGCCGCCGCCGGCGCGCCGCTGGAGGAGCACGGCTTCGTGCTGGAGGGCGGCGCGATCGACCACGACGGCCACGGCGCCGTGCTCACCACCCGCCAGTGCCTGCTCAACCCCAACCGCAACCGCGGCTGGACCGAGGCCGCCGCCGCCGAGGCGCTGGCCGGGGCGCTCGGGGCGAGGAAGCTGCTGTGGCTGGGCGAGGGCCTGGCCAACGACCACACCGACGGGCACGTGGACAACCTGGCGCGCTTCGTGGCGCCGGGCGTGGTCGCCTGCCCCGTGGCGGCGGGGGCGGACGATCCCAACGCGGGCGCCTACGCCGCCTGCGCCCGCGACCTGGCCGCCCTGAAGGACGCGCGCGGCGCGCCGCTCCAGGTGGCGCGCATCCCCTCGCCGGGGCGGATCACGGACGGGGAGGGGCGCGCGGTCCCCGCCAGCCACATGAACTTCGTGATCGCCAATGGCGCGGTGATCATGCCCACCTACGAGGACCGCTGGAGCGCCCTGGCGCTCGACGCGCTGGCGGCGCTGTTCCCGGAGCGGGAGACCATCGGCCTGCCGAGCCGCGCCCTGCTCACCGGTGGCGGCTCGTTCCACTGCATCACCCAGCAGGAGCCCCTCTGATGGCGCGCACCCTCACGCTGGGCGTGATCCAGACCGCCTACGGCGAGGACATGGCGGCCAACATCGCCAGGACCGCCGACTTCGTGCGCGAGGCGGCCGGGCGGGGGGCGCAGGTGGTCCTGCCGTCGGAGCTGTTCCAGGGCCCGTACTTCTGCGTGACGCAGGAGGAGCGCTGGTTCGCCACCGCCCATCCCTGGCGCGAGCACCCGTGCGTCACCGCCCTGGCGCCCCTCGCGCAGGAGCTGGGCGTGGTGATCCCCATCTCGATCTACGAGCGCGAGGGGCCGCACTACTACAACAGCCTGGTGATGGTGGACGCGGACGGGTCGCTGCTGGGCGTCTACCGCAAGAGCCACATTCCGGACGGGCCGGGGTACCAGGAGAAGTACTACTTCCGGCCGGGCGACACGGGCTTCAAGGTCTGGGACACCCGCTTTGCGCGGATCGGTGTGGGCGTCTGCTGGGACCAGTGGTACCCGGAGGCCGCCCGCGCCATGGCCCTGCAGGGGGCTGAGGCGCTGCTCTACCCCACCGCCATCGGCTCGGAGCCGCACGACAGCTCGCTGGACACGCGCGATCCGTGGCGGCGGGCCATGCAGGGGCACGCGGTGAGCAACGTGATCCCGGTCGCCGCGGCGAACCGGATCGGGCTGGAGCCGGGGCCGGGCGGGGGGCAGAGCTTCTACGGCTCGTCGTTCCTGGCCGACCACCGGGGCGACCTGGTCGCGGAACTCGGCCGCGAGGACGAGGGCGTGCTGACGGCGACCTTCGACCTCGACTTCCTGCACACGCACCGCGCGGCCTGGGGCTTCTTCCGCGACCGGCGGACGGACCTGTACGAGGCGATCGGGCCGCAGCGGGTGTTCGGGACGTAGCAGCGTTCCGCCCGAAAACGGCGCGGCAGCGCTGCTCCTGCGAACTCCGCATCGCAGGTGCGATCTTCTCAGGGGAAGGCTGCCGCCCGGTAGGCGGGGCGTCACGTCACCGCAGCGGCGGCAGCGGGGCCGGCAGCTCTTTCGGCGGGAACGCCGGGGCCTTGCCGGCGTCCTTCAGCGGCAACCAGGGCGTGCGCGCCATCGCCTCGCGCTCCACCTCGCACTGTCTGGCGGCGGGCGGGGCGCCGCCGGTCGAGCGCAGGGCCGCGAGCTCCAGCCGGGCCGCCTCCATGTCGGCGCGGAACTCCGCGTTGGCGTGCAGGGCGGCGACGATCATGGAGGCGTTGACGCGGCCGCCCTCGATGTCGCTCACCGTGTGCACGCCGCAGACGACGCGGCTCTCGCCGTACGCCCGGGCGCGCTGGAAGATCGGCGTGGCCAGGTCGGGCGCCAGCTCGGCCAGGATCAGCCCGTAGCTCCAGCCCACGAAGGTGTGGCCGCTGGGATAGGACCAGCTGTGCGCCACGCCGTCACGGATCTCGGGCGTGCAGATGTCGCCGCCGTAGCTCACGAACGGCCGCCAGTGCTGGAAGCGGTTCTTGGCGGCGGTGGTCTGCACCCCGGCGTCGGACCGGGCGCGGGTGAGCAGGCGCAGGAGGGCGGGCGCGGTCTGCGCGTTCAGGTCGAGGCCGAACACGCAGTCGAAGTCGGCCAGCACGGCGGCGGCGCTCTCGTCCGCGTCGCGCGTGGCCAGCGCCCAGCGCGGCGTGTCCTTCAGCTTCTGCGTCGCCTGGAAGGCCCGGCGGTCCACCAGCTCGGCGGGCTCGCGGGAGCCCGGGGTCGGCGGCTGGGGCAGCACGGCGTAGCCGTCCACCACCGGCGTGCGGCCGAGGTAGGGCGGGGCGGGCCGGGGCGCCTGCTCGACGGGCCGCGCCCCGCCCGCCTGCGCCGCGGGCGCGACCTGGGCGGGCGAGGGCGGCGGCGAGGGCGCCTGGGAGCCGGCGGCGAGCGCGACGGCCAGCACGGGTGCGGCGAGGGCGGCGGCGAGGCGGTCGCGCATGGGGCGGCTCCAGGGCGTCAGAAGGCGGGGCGGTCGAGGGCGCGGGCCTCGGCGGCGCAGCGGGCCGGGGGCGCGGCCCCCTGCGCGCGCAGGGCGGCGAGCTCGCGCCGGACGCGGGCGAGGTCGGCGCGGAAGGCGGCGTTCGTGTCCAGGCGGGCGACCACGGCGGCGCCCACCGCCCGGCCCGCCTCCACGTCGGACAGGTAGTGCACGCCGCACACCACCCGGCTGTCGCCGTAGGCGAGGCCGCGCCGGTGCAGCGCCTCGGCCCGCTCCGGCGCGACCTGCGCCAGCACCAGCGACCAGGCCCAGCCCGTGGCCGCGTGGCCGCTGGGGTAGGAGCCGGACCTCGCCAGCCAAGCGGGCACGGGCGAGAGGCACACGGGCCGGGGCTCGGCCACGAAGGGGCGGGGGCGGGCGTGGACGCCCTTGGCCCCCTGCAAGGCGGCGTCTACGTCGGTCATCACGCGCCCGAGCAGGGTGACGAGGGCGGGCGTGCGCTCCGGGGAGGGCTCGACGCCCAGGGCGCAGGCCAGCGCCGCGGGCGCGCGGGGCGTGTCCAGCTCGGCGTCCGCGGCGGCCAGAGCCCAGCGCGGGGAGCCCTGCAGCGCGCGAGTGGCGCGGTAGACGGCCAGGTCGGCGACGGAGCGTGCGGACCCCTCGGCCGGCGGCGGCGGCAGCAGCCGTGCGGCGTCTGGCGCGCCCTGCGGGCCCAGGTAGCCGGCGGGCCGGTCCGGATAGCCGGTCCAGGCCTGGAAGGCCGGGGCGGGGACGAGGCTCGCGCAGGCGGCGAGACCTCCCAGGCAGACGAGTTGGGCGGCCCCCGCCAGCAGCGGCCGCAGGCGGCGGAGGACGCTCATGCGGCGCCCCGGCTATCGCGCCAGCGCCCCGCCCACAAGCGGGCTCAGCCTTCGGCCGGGTCGCCGGCCTCGCCGAGGTGGCTCTCCTCGGGCGCGTCCACGGGGGCTGGGCCGTCGTCGCCCTCGGGCGCGCCGCCCTCGGCGGGGTCGCGGCCCGCGGGGGAGAGGTCGTCGGGGTCGGGCATGGGGCGCTCCGGGTGGATGGACCGGAGCAACGCTCAGGCGTCCAGGTCGGTCCCGCGCGTCTCCGGCAGGAAGACCACCGCCGCCAGCACCGCGATGGCGCCGCCCACCACGGGGTACCACAGGCCGAAGTGGATGTTCCCGCTCGCCACCACCATGGCGTAGGCGGTCGCCGGCAGGAACCCGCCCACCCAGCCGGTGCCGAGGTGGTAGGGCAGCGACAGCGCCGTGTAGCGCACCCGCGTGGGGAACAGCTCCACCAGCGTCGCCGCCTGCGGGCCGTAGAGCGCGGTCGCGCCGACGGTGAACACCAGCAGCACCAGGAACAGGCCCACCGCGTTCGTGCCCTCGGCCGTGCCGGTGGGGTAGCCGGCGGCGCGCAGGGCGCCGCCGATCCGCTCGGCGGCGCCCTTCTTCACGGCGGCGAAGGAGGCCTTGTCGAGGCCCGCGCCCTCCGGCGCCACCACCACCCGGTCGCCCACGCGCACCTCCGCCGGCCGGCCGGCGGCCAGTGGCGCGTTGACGTAGGAGACGCCCAGGGCGCTCAGCGTCGCCTTGGCCGTGTCGCAGGAGGAGCGGTACTGCGCCCGGCCCACGGGATCGAACTGCACGGCGCAGGCCTCAGGATCGGCCGCCACCGTCACGGGCGCGGCGCGGGTGGCGGCGACCAGGCGCGGGTTGCCGAGCTCGGTCATCAGCTGGAAGCCGGGGAACAGGGCGGCGGTGGCCAGCAGCGTGCCCAGCGTGGTCACCCACTTGCGGCCCACCCTGTCCGACAGCCAGCCGAAGAAGACGTAGAGGGGGGCGGAGGCGACCACCACCGCGATCATCACCGCGTTCACCGTGGCGGGGGCCACGTGCACGACGCGCTCGATGAACACCTGGGCGTAGAAGAAGGCGCAGTACCAGACCGACCCCTGGGCCACCATCAGGGCGAACAGGGCGATCAGCACGCGCTTCAGATTGGGCCAGCGGCCGAAGGCCTCGCGGTAGGGCGCCTTGGAGACGTTCCCCTCCGCCGCCAGCGCCTTGAACGAGGGGCTTTCCGACAGCTTCAGCCGGATCCAGATGGACACGGCCAGGAGGCCCGCGGAGGCGAGGAAGGGCACGCGCCAGGCCCAGGCGTCGAACGTCCGTTCGCCGGCGAGGCTGCGGGTGGCGAGCGTGACCAGCAGGGCGGCGCAGAGGCCGATGGCTGCGGAGGTCTGGATGAAGCTCGTGTAGAAGCCGCGCCGCGCCGGCGGGGCGTGCTCGGCCACATAGATGGCCGCTCCGCCGTACTCGCCGCCGAGCGCGACGCCCTGCAGCATGCGCAGCAGGAGGAACAGCAGGGGGCTGGCGACGCCGATCTGGGCGAAGGTGGGCAGGCAGCCGATCAGGAAGGTGGCCGCACCCATCAGGCTGACGGTGATCAGGAAGGCGCCCTTGCGCCCCGTGCGGTCGCCGATGCGGCCGAAGATCAGCGCGCCCACCGGCCGGAAGGCGAAACCCACGGCGAAGGAGCCCAGGGCGAAGACGAGGGCGGCGGCGTCGTCCAGCCCGGCGGAGAAGTTGCGGGCGATCACCCCCGCCAGGGGCACGAAGACGAAGAAGTCGTACCATTCGAAGGCGGTGCCGGCAGCCGAGGCCGCGATCACCACGCGCATGTCGGCGGGCTTGTCCGCCGCGGGCGTCAGGCCGCCCGCCTCAACCGCCGCCATCCCGTCTCCCCACGCTCCGTCGCACGCAGGCTTAGCACCGTGGCGGAGCGGGGCGAAACGCGGGAGCGTCCACGCGGGATCGCGCCGCCGGCCGGAGCCGGCGGCGCGCCGTCGTCACCTGCGCCGGCCCAGGCCGGCGCGAGGCGAGCCTCAGTTCTTGACGTCGCGGGCGGTGTCGGTGACCGCGGCGCCGGCGGCGCTGACGTCCTTGCCGGCGCCTTCGACGGTGTTGCAGGCCGAGACGGCCAGGGCGGCGGCCGCGGCGGCGAGAACGATGAGCTTGCGCATGTGAATCTCCTCTTCGGGAGGGGTCCGGTCCAGCCCGATCATCCCCTCTCAGGCGAGGGTTCCAATGCTCAAGCCGCCAATGGGTTCCCCATCGGCGGCCGCAGCGTTTCGACCACCGGCGGCGCGGGAGGCGTTTCCGGCAGCGGGAACGAGAGGCGGATCGTCCGGGCGCCGCCGTCGCCGACCTCGACCTCCGAGCGTCCGCGCAGCTGGCGGGCGTAGGCGGTCATCAGCGTCCGGCCGACGTCGCCGGGATCGGCCCGCGCCTCCGTCCCGCCCTCGTCGGCGATCTCCAGCCGCACCTCGGAGCCTTCCACGCGGAAGCGGATGTGGATGGCCCCGCCGTTGGCGGCGGCGGCCTTGCGCGCCTGGGTCAGCGCCTCCACGGCGAACAGGGCCAGGGGGGCGAGCTTGTCCGGGTCGATCTCCAGGTCGTCCGCCACCAGGTCGGTGCGGACGGGGCCGGCGCGGCCGAGGGCGCCCTCGCCCTGGATCAGCTGCGCGATCAGCTCCTCCAGGAACTGGCGCACGTCCACCCGGCGCAGGTCGGCGCTCTGGTAGAGGGCGCGGTAGATCAGGGCCAGCGCGGTGATCCGCTGGCGCGTGTCGTACATGGCCGCCCTCGCCTCGGGGTCGGTGAGGGCGCGCTGCTGCATGTTCAGCAGGCTGGTGATCACCTGCAGGTTGTTCTTCACCCGGTGGTGGATCTCGCGCATCAGCGCGTCCTTCTGCGCCAGGTGGTCGCGGGCGGCCTGGTCCCGGGTGACGATGGCGTCGGCCATGGCGTCCAGCGTCTGCGCCAGGGCGCGGATCTCCACGGGGGCCACGGCGGCCTGCACGGGGCGGACGGAGAAGCGCCCACGGGCGTAGATGGCGGCGATCCGGTCCAGGTACTCCAGCCAGCGGATCACCACCCGGTCGGTCACCACCCACACCACCGCCCAGGCCGTCAGCCAGGCCAGCAGCGGCAGCACCAGCACGGTGAGCGGGTTCAGCCGGGCCCAGGAGAGCAGGCCCGGCTGCGGCGCCGAGAGCACCAGCTGCACGCCCCCGTCCTCCACCAGGCGCGAGACCACGTGCGTGCGCAGCTCGCCGGAGGGCGTGCGCGCGCGGTAGGTGAGGGCGCCGCCCGCGTCAGGCTTCAGGCCGGGGGGGATCGGAGCGAAGGCGCCCGCCTTGTCCGCCAGGAGCGAGCGGCCCGTCGCGTCCACCAGCTCCACCGCGGTGCCGGCGGGCAGGGAGGGGTCGCGGGCATCCGGCCGCAGGCCGGAGAGCGGGATCAGCGCCACCACGGCCCCCGCGAAGCTTCCGCCCGGACCGTCCACGCGGCGGGCGGCCACCAGCTCGGGGCCGGGCGTGCGCGCCGAGCGCGCCAGCACCAGCCGCTCGCCGGCCGCCAGGCGCTGGAACCACTCGCGGCCGCGGCGGGTCTGCGGGTCAGTGTCGGTGGTCCGCGCCGCGCACTGCACGCGACCGTCGGCGGCGAGGCGCACGAGGTTGGTGTAGCCGCCCAGCCGGTCGGCCACCTCCGCCAGGCGCAGGCTGCAGCCCAGGCCGGCGGTCTGCGGCGTGATGCTCTCCAGCAGGGTCTCCGCGGCGCCCACGCGCGCCTGCGCGCCGATGGCGGAGCGCTCGGCCGCCTGCACCAGCTGGCTGCGGCGGACGGCGGCGTCGTAGCGGAAGGAGGAGAGGGCCTGCAGCACCCCCAGCGCCAGCACGGGCGTCAGGGCGACGACGAGCGCGATCGCGAGGCGGACGCGGATGGTCATCCGGTCCGCCACGCGCCTAGCGCGCGCCGCCGCTCAGGCGATCCGCGTCCGCCAGGATGGCGCGCATGGCCTCGCCGGCGGGCGTTCCGTCCCGGTCGTAGGCCCCGTCCTCGAGAATGCCGTGCAGGGCCCGGCGGGCGCGGGAGACGCGGCTCTTCACCGTGCCGACGGCGCAGCCGCAGATGTCGGCCGCCTCCTCGTAGGCGAAGCCCCCGGCGCCGACGAGGATCAGCGCCTCGCGCTGCTCGGTGGGCAGCATGCCGAGGGCCAGCCGCATCTCGTCCAGGGCGATGGGGCTGGCGGGGTCGTCGATGGCGACCAGGGTGCGCTCCGCGGCCTCCTGGTCCAGCTGGCTCTGGCGCCAGCTCCTGCGCTTCTCGCTGTAGAACTGGTTGCGCAGGATCATGAAGGTCCAGGCCTTCATGTTGGTGCCCATCTGGAACGAGGACCGCGCGTCCCACGCCTTCATCACCGCGTCCTGCGCGAGGTCGTCGGCGGCCGCCGCGTCGCCGCACAGGGTGCGGGCGAAGGCGCGGAGGTGGGGGATGAGGGCGACGAGGTCCCGCTTGAAGATCTTCTCTTCGGCCGCGTCCAGTTCGACTCTACGCACCATCAGTCCTGTCCGCCCGGCTCGCGCCCACCCTTCAGAGGTGGCGCGCCGTCCGCGCGGCGCAAGATGTCCAGGAACTCGTCGGGCACGGGCTCGCTGACGATGTCGTCGAACATCTGGCGCAGCTTCACGCCGATCGCCTGCTGGCGCAAGCGCGCCTCCTCGATGGCCGGCTCGTCCCGCCGCTCGTCGTCCGCGCTCATCCAGCCCTTCACATTCCGCAGCGCGTCCATGGCTCGACAGCGACTGCAGCCCGCGCAATCCGCAAAAGGGGGTTAGGTTCCGGCGCGGCCGTGCTAGAACGTCGCAGGCAAGGGGCCTCGGAACCTCGGCGCCGGGCCGACGTTGCGGGAACGCCGCGCAGACGCGGCGACCGGCGGCGGCGCGGCCGCCCGAACACCGTCGGCGAGCCCGACCTTGGAGTGGACATGGGTCTTTTGGAACGGCTGGCGCCGCATCTCCCCTACGTGCGCCGCTACGCCCGCGCGCTGACGGGCGACCAGACGGCGGGCGACCAGTACGTGCGCGCCTCGCTGGAGGCGCTGGCCGCTGGCGAGCGGCAGCTGCCGGCGCACCTCACGCCGCGGGTGGCGCTCTATCACGTGTTCCACACCATCTGGTCCTCGACGGGCGCGGCGCTGGACGAGGGCGGCCGCCCCGCCGCAGGCCACGACTCGCCCGACCCGTCCAAGCGGCTGATGCGCATCACCCCCCGCAGCCGGCAGGCGTTCCTGCTGACCTCGCTGGAGGGCTTCAGCCCCACGGAGGCAGGCCAGATCCTGGGCGCCCCCGCCCCGGAGATCGAGACGCTGATCGCCGACGCCCAGCGCGAGCTGGACGCCGAGCTCGCCACCCAGGTGCTGATCATCGAGGACGAGCCGGTGATCGCCTCGGACATCGAGGCGCTGGTCAAGGAGCTCGGCCACGAGGTGCTCGACGTCGCCGCCACCCGCACCGAGGCGGTGGAGGCGGTGCAGCGCCGGACGCCCGGCCTGGTGCTGGCCGACATCCAGCTGGCGGACGGCTCCAGCGGCATCGACGCGGTGAAGGACATCCTGGGCCAACACGACGTGCCGGTGATCTTCATCACCGCCTTCCCCGAGCGCCTGCTCACGGGGGAGCGGCCGGAGCCCACCTTCCTGATCACCAAGCCGTTCCAGCCGGAGACGGTGAAGGCGGCGATCGGCCAGGCGCTGTTCTTCCACCCCGGCCGGTCGTCGCGCCAGGCGGCCTGACCGGCCCCGCCCACGGAACCGGGCCTGCGGGCGGGCGTTGCCGCGCCGCACGGCTCCGTTCGCTCAAGGACCCCTCCATGCCCGCCACCCAGCTCCGCGACGACGTCCGCGGCGAGGCCGAGCGTCTCGGCCGCGAGCTGCCCCGGTTCGCCCGCCAGGCCTCGGAGCGCGCGCGCGCCGTCCTCGGCGACCGGGTGGACCGCTGGCGGGACCGCGGCGAGGAGTACGCCGACGCCGCCGGCGAGGGGCTGGAGACCGCGCGTGTGTTCGTGGTGGACCGGGTGCAGGAACGCCCGCTGGCCGCCGCCGCCGCCGCGCTCGGCGTCGGCTTCCTGCTCGGCGTGCTCCTGGCCGGCTCGCGCCGGTGATCCTGCAACGCGTCATGTCGGGCGCGGCGGCGGCCGGCGCGGCGGCGGCCGGCGGCGCGGTGGTGACCGTGTCGCTCGCCTACGCCCTCTACGCTTTCGCCAAGACCTGGCTGGTCCCCGCCGCCTCGGCCGCGGTGGTCGCCCTGACCTTCGCCGCCGTGTTCGGGATCGTCGCCGCCGTGATGGCCGGTCGCGCCCGAGGCAAGGCGGGGAAGGGCGGCAAGGCGGCCAAGCCCCTTAAACACGCGCACGACGAGCCGCGCACGCTCCTGGAGCGCGCCATGGACACGGCGCGCGAGCGCCCCGTGGTGGCCGCCGCCGGCGCCCTCGCCGCCGGCCTCCTGGCGCTCCGCAACCCGACGCTCGTCGCCACCGTCCTCGGCCTGATCAACCAGCCGCCCCGCCCGCGCCGCGACTAGTCCGGCCGGGCGCCGCGGCCCTCAAGGAACGCGCCATGCCCTTCTCGCTGCCCGAACTGCCGTACGGCTACGACGCCCTCCAGCCGGTGATCTCCGCCGAGATCATGCGGCTGCACCACGACAAGCACCACCAGGCCTACGTCACCTTCGTCAACAACAACGGCGGCGACGCCTTCGCCGACATCGAGACGGCGATCCGCCAGACCGCCGGAGACGCGGCCAAGGCCAAGATGTTCAACAACGCGGGCCAAGCGTGGAACCACGGCTTCTTCTGGAACGCCATGACGCCCAAGGCCGCGAACGGCGGCGGCAAGCCAGCGGGCCGGGTGGCGGAGGCGGTCGAGACGTTCGGCGGCCTGGACCAGCTGCGCACCAAGTTCGTGGAGGGCGGCGTCGGCCAGTTCGGCTCGGGGTGGGTGTGGATTCAGGCCTCGCCCTCGGGCGAGCTGTCCATCCTGCAGACGGGCAACGGCGACACCGCCCTGCTGCGCGACGGCGCGCCCATCACCGGCTGCGACGTGTGGGAGCACGCCTACTACCTGGACTACAAGAACGACCGGAAGGCCTACCTCGAGGCGTGGTTCGACGGGGTGCTGAACTGGAGCTTCGCCGAGCAGCAGTTCGCGGCGGCCACGGGCGCCGGGGAAGGCTACCGCTATCCGCGCCCTTCCTGATTCCCGGATCGGGCAAGTCGGCGCGCGGAACGAAAGTCAAGCTGGGCGGTTGAAGGGGCGGTTGGGGCGCAAGCCTCGGGGTTCTCACAATCACGGAGCGGTCCGATGCTGCAGTGGGCTTTGATCTTCCTCGTCGTGGCGCTCGTCGCGGGCGTCCTGGGTTTCGGCGGCATCGCCTCGGGCGCCGCGCAGATCGCCCAGATCCTGTTCCTGATCTTCCTGGTGCTGTTCGCGGTCTCGCTGGTGATGCACCTGTTCCGCGGTCGCCGCCTCTAGGTCGTCGACCGGAGAGAGTTCCGGGGCGGCGTCCGCGAGGGCGCCGCCCTTCTCGTATCCGGCCCCGGGCGGAGATCTTCGGCCGCGGCGGATCGTGCGGCCCCTCTTGCCACCGGCGCTGCGGCGGGGCTCCATGCGGCCCTTCCCGCCCGCCCGGACCTCCATGCGCACGCCCCTGCTCCTCGCCCTCCTGCTCTCGGCCGCCGCCCTGTCCACCCCTTCCGCCGCCCAGGCGCCCGCCCGCGACACCCCCGCCCCCGCCGTGCCGGGCGACCCGGCCGATCCCTACATCTGGCTGGAGAGCTTCGGTTCGTCCGAGGCGATGGCCTGGGTGGAGGCGCGCAACAAGCTCTCCACGGGCCGGCTGGAGGCCGACCGCCGCTATCCGCAACTCTACCAGGAGGCGCTGACGATCGCCTCGGCGCGCGACCGGATCCCGCAGCCCAGCTTCACCCACGGCGAGATCTTCAACTTCTGGAACGACGCGGAGCACTTGCGCGGCATCTGGCGCAAGACCTCGCTGGAGAGCTACCGCACTGGCGCGCCGCAGTGGACCACGGTCATCGACGTGGACGCGCTCGGCAAGGCGGAGGGCAAGAGCTGGGTGTGGCACGGCGCCCGCTGCCTGCAGCCCGAGCAGAAGCGGTGCCTGATCGGCCTCTCCGACGGGGGCGAGGACGCCGAGGTGGTGCGCGAGTTCGACCTGGACACGGGCCGCTTCGTGGAGGGCGGCTTCGTGCTGCCCCGCGGCAAGCACCGCATCGCCTGGGAGGACGAGAACACGCTCCTGGTCGCCAGCGAGTGGACGCCCGGCGACCTGACGCCCTCCGGCTATCCCTACATCGTCAAGCGGCTGAAGCGCGGCCAGCCGCTCTCGGCGGCGGTGGAGGTGTACCGCGGCGGCAAGGCGGACGGCGGCTACGGCGTCAGCCCGCAGCAGGCCATCGACGGCCAGGGCCGCCGCTTCACCTACATCGTCCGCCCGCTCGACACCTTCCGGCACGAGACCTACGCGGTCACCCCCGCGGGCGTGAAACGCATGGCCGTGCCGCTGAAGAGCGACGTGGCCGACCTGGTGGACGGGCGCGTGATCGTCTCCCTCGACGAGCCCTGGGCCGTGGCCGGCAAGAGCTTCGGCGCGGGCGCCGTGGTGCAGATGGACCTGGCGGCCGTGCAGGCCGACCCCGGCGCGCTCAAGCCCGCGCTGATCTGGGCGCCGGGTCCCCGGGAGGCGCTCGACGGCGTGCGCTCCAGCCGCGACAAGCTCCTGATCGAGACGCTGGACAACGTGCAGCCGCGCCTCTGGGCCTACACCCCGGCGGCCAACGGCGGCTGGACAAGGGCGGCGGTGACGCTGCCGCCGAACGTCTCGGCCGGCTTCGGCGCGGCCGACGACAAGACCAACCGCGCCTTCGTGAACGTGTCGAGCTTCACCACCCCCAACACCCTGGCGCTGCTCGACGCCGACACCATGAAGGTGGAGCCGCTCAAGGCGCTGCCCGCCAAGTTCGACGCCACGGGGCTCGTCACCGAGCAGTTCGAGGCGACCTCCACGGACGGGACCCGGGTGCCCTACTTCGTGGTGCACCGCCGCGACGTGAAGCTGGACGGCTCCACGCCCACGCTGATGACCGCCTACGGCGGGTTCCAGGTCTCGCAGACGCCCGGCTACTCGGCGGTGAACGGCAAGCTGTGGCTGGAGAAGGGCGGCGCCTATGTGCTGGCCAACATCCGGGGCGGCGGCGAGTTCGGGCCGAAGTGGCACGAGGCCGGCCTCGGGACCAAGCGCCAGATCGTCTACGACGACTTCGCCTCCGTCGCCCGCGACCTGTTCCGGCGCAAGATCACTTCGCCGCGCCGGCTCGGCATCGAGGGCGGCTCGAACGGCGGCCTGCTCATGGGCGTGGAGTTCACCCAGCATCCCGAGCTGTGGAACGCGGTGGTGATCGCCGTGCCGCTGCTGGACATGATCCGCATCAGCAAGATCGCGGCGGGCGCCTCCTGGCAGGGCGAGTACGGCGAGGTCTATTCAGACCCGGCGGTGCGCGCCTTCTGGCTGAAGACCTCGCCCTACCACCAGCTCAAGGCGACCACGAAGTACCCCGAGCCCTTCATCTGGACGACCACCAAGGACGACCGCGTCGGCCCGCAGCACGCCCGCAAGTTCGCCGCCCGTATGGAGGAGCTGAAGCTCCCCTACCTCTATTTCGAGAACACCGAAGGCGGCCACGGCTCGGGCGCCGACCTGAAACAACGCGCCCGCCAGGACGCGCTGACGATGACCTACCTGCACCAGAAGCTGTTCGACTGAGTCGATGACCCCTCTCCCCCTGCGGGAGAGGGAGGGGCCCGCCGCGTCAGCGGTGGGAGGGTGAGGGGTCGCGCGACCGCTAGAGAGCGATAGCCATGCGGGATCGCGCCTTCCTGTTCTCCCGCGCGAAGGCGATGCGGCGCGAGCCCACCCGCGCCGAGCAGGCCATGTGGCGGCTCCTGCGCAACGGCGGGCTCGACGGCCTCAAGTTCCGCCGCCAAGTCCCGCTCGGCGGCTACATCGCCGACTTCGCCTGCTTCGACCCCAAGCTCATCGTCGAGTGCGACGGCGGCCAGCATGGAGGGCGGGCGGATCAGGAGCGCGACGCCTGGTTTCGCGCTCAAGGTTTCCGCGTCATCCGGATGTGGAACGCTGAGGTGCTCGATGATGGGGACGATAGCGCGATGACGACGCTCCGCCTCCGGCTGGCGGCGTGCGACCCCTCACCCTCCCACCGCTGACGCGTTGGGCCCCTCCCTCTCCCGCAAGGGGAGAGGGGCTTAAGCGACCGCCGCCCGCTGGCGCGCGAACAGCTCCGTGCAGCCGTGGCGCGCCAGGTCGAACAGGCGGTCGAACTCGGCGCGGGTGAAGCCGCGCTTCTCGCCGGTGGCCTGGATCTCCACGATGTCGCCGCCGCCGGTGAGCACGAAGTTGCCGTCGGCCTCGGCGGCGGAGTCCTCCTCGTAGTCGAGGTCGAGCACCGCCGCGTTCTGGTGCACGCCGCAGCTGATGGCGGCCACCTGGTCGAGGATCGGGTCGGTCTTGATCACGCCCTCCGCCAACAGGTGCTTGGTGGCGATCCGCAGCGCCACCCAGGCGCCGGTGACCGACGCGGTGCGCGTGCCGCCGTCGGCCTGGATCACGTCGCAGTCGATCTGGATCTGCCGCTCGCCGAGCGCGCGCATGTCCACCACGGCGCGGAGGGAGCGGCCGATCAGGCGCTGGATCTCCTGGGTGCGGCCGCTCTGCTTGCCGGCCGCGGCCTCGCGCCGGCCGCGGGTGTGGGTGGCGCGGGGCAGCATGCCGTACTCGGCGGTGACCCAGCCCTGGCCCTTGCCGCGCAGGAAGGGCGGCGTGGACTCGTCCACGCTGGCGGTGACCAGCACGCGCGTGTGGCCGAAGCCGATCAGGCACGAGCCCTCCGCGTAGCGGTTGACGCCCACGTCCATCACCACGGGGCGGAGCTGGTCGGCGGCGCGACCGGAAGGACGGGGCATGGCGGGTCTTTCGGGGGGAACGCTTGCGCGGGGCAGGCCCGGCCTTATCCTGAACACCGCCGTCCGCGTCCACTCGCCCCATGAGCCTTCCGCCCCGCACCGACGCGCCGTTCACCGGGTCCAGCCTCTCCTCGCCCGGCCTGGGCGCGCTGGACGACCGGGCCCGCGACATCTTCCGCCGCATCGTCGAGCACTACCTGGAGACGGGCGAGCCCGTGGGCTCGCGCACCATGAGCAAGGGCGGGGTGCAGCTCTCCCCCGCCTCCATCCGGAACACGATGCAGGACCTGACGCAGCTCGGCCTGCTGGCCGCGCCGCACACCAGCGCCGGGCGGCTGCCGACGCACCAGGGCCTGCGCCTGTTCGTGGACGGCCTCCTGGAGGTGGGCGACGTGGCGGAGGAGGAGCGGCGCGCCATCGAGGCGCGCCTGCCCACCGGCCGCTCCGGCCCCGTCGCGGTTGAGGAGGCGCTGGACCGCGCCAGCGCCCTGCTCTCGGGCCTGGCGGGCGGGGCGGGCGTGGTGGTGGCCCCCGCGCGCGAGGCGGGGGTCAAGCACGTCGAGTTCGTCGCCCTCGGCCCCGACCAGGCGCTGGCGGTGATGGTGTTCGACGACGGGCAGGTGGAGAACCGCCTCCTGCCGCTGCTGCCCGGCCTGCCGCCCTCGGCGCTGCAGGAGGCGTCCAACTTCCTCAACGCCCGCCTGCGCGGCCGCACGCTGGGCGAGGCCAAGGGCGAGCTGGGCGGCGAGATCAGCGCCGCCCGCAGCGAGCTGGACGCGGCGGCCGCGCGGCTGGTGGAGGCGGGGCTGGCCATGTGGGGCGGGGCGGACGGCGACCGGGCGCTGATCGTGCGCGGCCGCGCCAACCTGCTGGAGGGGGCGGAGGCCGCCGACCTCACCCGCGTGCGCATGCTGTTCGACGACCTGGAGCAGAAGGAGCGGCTGATCGGCCTCCTCGACGACGTGCGCGCCGCCCAGGGCGTGCGCATCTTCATCGGGGCGGAGACGCAGCTCTTCTCCCTGTCGGGTTCCGCCGTGATCGCGGCGCCCTATATGGACGGCCGGCGGCGGGTGGTGGGCGCGATCGGCGTGATCGGCCCCGCCCGCCTGAACTACGCGCGCGTGATCCCGTTGGTGGACTACACCGCGCGCATGCTGGGCCGCCTCTTCGAGGGGTGAGCCCGACTGCAGGAGCCTGAACCTTGAGCGACATCGCGCCAGACGCCGCGAACACCGGGGCCGCGACCCCCCAAGACGATCTCGCCGCCGAGCCCGCCACCAACCATGGCGACGAGATCAGCCGCCTCGTGTCCGAGAACGCCGCCCTGAAGGAGCAGGTGCTCCGCGTGGCCGCCGACGCCGAGAACGCCAAGCGCCGGGCGGAGAAGGAGGCGAACGACGCCCGGGCCTACGCCATCCAGCGCTTCGCCCGCGACCTGCTGGACGCCGCCGACACGCTCGGCCGGGCGGTGGCCTCCGCGCCGAAGGACGTGGCCGACCAGGCCATGAAGAACTTCGTCTCCGGCGTGGAGATGACCGAGAAGCAGCTGCAGACCGCCTTCGAGCGCAACGGCCTCAAGCGCCTCAGCCCCGCCCGGGGCGACCGCTTCGACCCGCACCTGCACCAGGCGATGATGGAGCAGGAGGCGGAGGGCGTGGCCCCCGGCGCGATCACCGCCGTGATGGCGCCGGGCTACGAGCTGTTCGGCCGCACGGTGCGCCCGGCCATGGTGGCGGTGACGCCACGCGCCGCCGCCCCGTCCGCCCCCTCGTCCGCCGCCGCGGCGTCGAACGGCTACACCGCCGCGCCCGCCGCCGCGGGCGGAGAGGTGGACACCCAGGCCTGACGGCGACGACGACGTCCGGCCCGGATCGCCGACACATTAAGAAACAATCGGGTCCGGCGTGCACGGCTCGCACCTTCGAGGGATCGGGCTCATATGAGGCGGGTCCTCCACCGGAGACCCCTATGTCCCCCTCGTCCCCGCGCCGCCGCCTCCTGGCCGTCGGCCTCGCCGTCCTCTCCCTCTCCGCCGCCCTGGCGACGGAGGCGGACGCCGCCCGGCGCGGCGGTTCCTTCGGCAGCCGCGGCTCGCGCACCTACTCCTCGCCGGGCGGCTTCGGCGGCGGCGCCTTCGGCGCGCCCATCTCGCGCTCGGTCACGCCGAACCGGCCCGGCGGCTTCCAGCAGGGCGGCTTCAACCGGCCGTTCGGCGGGCCCCAGACGCAGGCCGGCCGGCGCTCCTGGGTCGGGCCGATGCTGGGCGGGCTCGCCGCCGGCGGCCTCCTGGGCATGATGATGGGCGGCGGCTTCGGCGGCGGTCTGGGCGGAGGCGCGGGCATGTTCGGCGGCATCCTGCAGATGCTGCTGCTGGCGGGCGCGGCCTTCCTGCTGTTCCGCCTGTTCCAGGCCTTCCGTCGCCGGCGCGAGACGCAGGCCCCCGCGGGCAACGTCGCGCGGTTCGACGGCGGCCCGTCTCCGTCGCAAGGGTCGTCCCTGTTCGGCGGCGCGCCCGCGGGCTTCGGCAACGGCAACAACGGCGCGGGCGGCGGCGGCCTGTTCGGCGGCTTTGGCGGCCAGCCGCAGGGCCAGGCCCAGGGCTTCGGCGGGCAGGCCGGGAGCGGCCAGGGCGGCGAC
Source organism: uncultured Caulobacteraceae bacterium (assembly GCA_964244065.1). GTDB lineage: Bacteria > Pseudomonadota > Alphaproteobacteria > Caulobacterales > Caulobacteraceae > JASLDZ01. The sequence continues at coordinate 255,379 of CAXTHH010000002.1, forward strand.
GAGCTGGGCCTGGGCCGCGGCGAGGCGCAGGGCCTGGAGCGCACCTTCCTGGAGGTGCAGGAGGCCTACGGCCGCGAGGACTACGCCGGCATCCGCGAGCGCTGCACCCCCGAGGTCATGTCGTTCATGAGCGAGGAGCTGGCGCGCAACGCCACGGAAGGCCGCAAGAACGAGATGCGCGACTTCCGCATCGTCAGCAGCGAGGTGACGGAGAGCTGGCGCGAGGAGAGCGGCGACTACGCCACCCTGGCGATCCGCTTCTCCAGCCTGGACTGGTGGACCGACCGCCGCGACGGCCGCGTGGTCGAGGGCGACCCGTCCACCGTGGTGAACAGCACCGAGTTCTGGACCTTCGTCCGCCAGCCCGGCGCCTTCGGCGGCGGCGGCTGGAAGGTGAGCGCCATCCAGGAGGAGGGTCGCTAGAACCCTCTCCCGCGCAAGCGGGAGAGGGAAGGCAGAGCGTAGCGACGCCAGGGTGAGGGCTCCCCTCACCCACCACGCCTGACGGCCTGCACCCTCACCCTGACCGCTTCGCGGTCTGTCCCTCTCCCGCGCGCGGGAGAGGGTTTTTGTTACAGCCGCTCCAGGCCCAGGGCCTGCATCACGGCTCCCGTCGGCAGCGGCGGGGCGCCCGCGGGGCGGCGGATCAGGGCGTCGGCGGCGGCGAACACCGCCACGAGCGCCGAGTCCTGGTCGGGGAAGGGCGTGGCCAGGGTGCTCCCGTCCTCGCTGTAGCTCAGGCGCGCGCGCATCCAGTGCTCGCGCGGGCCGGTGGCGCCCAGGGGCTCGGCCAGGCGCACGGGGCGCAGCGGGAAGGCGGGGTCGGCCCCCTGCCAGGTGAGCAGCAGCGGCCGCAGGAACAGCTCGGCGCACACCAGCGCCGAGGCCGGATTGCCCGGCAGGCCCAGCACGCGCCGCCCATCCGCCAGCCGGCCGAACCAGGTGGGTTTGCCCGGGCGCACGGCGACGCTGCCGACGCTCATCTCCAGCCCGAGCCGGGCGAGCGCCGGCTTGACCAGGTCGTGGTCGCCCACCGAGGCGCCGCCCACGGTGACGATCAGCTCGGCGTCCGCGCCCTCCACCGCGGCGGCGATGGCCGCCTCGTCGTCACGCGCGGGCTTGAGCCGGAGGGGGTCGCCGCCCCAGCCACGGGCGCGGGCGGCCAGGGCCGGGCCGTTGGACTCGAAGATCTGGTGGTCGCCCGCCGCGCCGCCCGCCTCCACGATCTCCTCGCCGGTGGACAGGATCGCCAGCCGCGGTCGCGGGGCGACGGCCAGCTCGCCGCGACCGGCCGAGGCGGCGAGCGCCAGACGCCAGGGGTCGATGCGGGCGCCGCGGGGCAGCAGCACCTGCCCGGCGCGGAAGTCGCCGCCGCGCGGGCGGACGTGGCGAGCGGCGCCCTCGGGTGCGAGGCGCACGCGGTCGCCCTCGCGCTGCGCCTCCTCCTGCACGACCACGCGGTCGGCCCCGGCGGGCACGGCGGCCCCGGTGAACACGCGCACCGCCGCGCCCGGGGCGAGCGGCTGCGGGAACGGCCGCCCCGCCGCGCTCTCGCCCTGCACCGCGAGCGGCCCGGCGCCGATGTCGGCCTCGCGAACCGCCCAGCCGTCCATGGCGGAGGCGTCATAGGGGGGCTGGTCGCGGAGGGCGGCGACGTCCTCGGCGAGCACGCGGCCGATCGCCTGCTCCAGCGGCACGGTCTCGGCCGGGCCGGGCGCCAGGCCCGCGAGCATGCGCGCCCGCGCCTCTTCGACGGAGAGCAGCTTCACGTGGCGCGCCAGTCGCCGGAGGCCCCGCCCGACTTCTCCAGCACGCGCACGCCCTCCAGCACCATGCCCCGGTCGGCCGCCTTGAGCATGTCGTAGAGCGTCAGCAGGGCGATCGAGGCGGCGGTCAGCGCCTCCATCTCCACGCCGGTCGGGCCGGTGGTCTTCACCCGGGCGGTGACGCCGAGGCCGGAGCCGTCGTCCAGCGCCGCGGCGGTCACCTCCACCTTGGCGAGGGCCAGCGGGTGGCACAGGGGGATCAGATCGGCGGTGCGCTTGGCGGCCATGACGCCCGCCAGCTCGGCCACGGCGAACACGTCGCCCTTGCGGCCGCGCCCGCCGACCGCCAGCGCGAGGGTCTCGGGCGCCATGCGCAGCCGGCCCTCGGCCGTCGCCTCGCGCGCCGTGGCGGGCTTGGCGGAAACGTCCACCATCCGCGCCCGGCCCTCGGCGTCGAGGTGGGTGAGGGCGGTCACCAGACCTCCCCCGCTCGCGGGGGAGGGGGACCGGCGAAGCTGGTGGAGGGGGTGACGCCGACTTCAGACGGGTCGGCGTCACCCCCTCCGTCACGCGGCTGCGCCGCGCGCCACCTCCCCCGCAAGCGCGGGAGGTCGAGAACGCCGCCGCGGCTCAAGCCGCGCCCGCCACGGGCTCGGCGGCGGTCTCCCACAGCTCCAGCTTGATGCCGGTGGGATCCATGATCCAGGCGAAGCGGCCGTAGGACTCGTCCTGCACGCCGAGCACCTCCACGCCCTCGGCGCGCACCCGGGCGAGCACGCCGTCCAGGTCGTCGACCGCCAGGTTGATCATCACCGGGGCGGTGGAGGGTTCGAAGTAGGCGGTGTCCGCCGCGAAGGGGCTCCACAGCGTCATGCCGTTCGGCGGCAGCGGCGGGAACATGGCCCCGTGCTCGCCCGCCTCTATGCCCAGAACGCGGGCGTACCAGGCCCGCGTCGCCTCCAGGTCCTGCGCCTTGAAGAAGACGCCGCCCACGCCCAGCACCCTGGCCATCCTCAGCTCTCCAGCAGGCGCGGCATGATCTCGACCAGGTTGCAGGGCGCGTGGCGGCTGTCGAGCTGGGGCCCGATCACGTCCCACCCGTCGCGGCAGGCCCCGTTGCTGCCCGGCAGGCAGAAGACGAACACGCCGGCCACCACGCCCGCCGTCGCCCGGCTCTGGATCGTGGACAGGCCCACCTTGCCGTAGCTGACCATGTGGAAGACCACGGAGAAGCCGTCGATCCGCTTGTCGAACATGGGCTCCAGCGCCTGGGGCGTCACGTCCCGCCCGGTCAGGCCCGTGCCGCCGGTGGTGAGGATCACGTCGGTCTCGCCGTTCTCCACCCACTGCGCGACCTGCTCCTCGATGGCCCCGACGTCGTCGCGCACCAGCGCCCGGCCGCTGAGGCTGTGGCCGGCGCCGGTGAGGCGCTCGACCAGGATGTCGCCGCTGGTGTCGGTGGAGAGGTCGCGGCTGTCGCTGACCGTCAGCACCGCGATGCGCACCGGCTTGAACGCGCGGGCCTCGTCGATGCGGCCGCCCGGGGTGAGCACGCCGGGCCTGGGGTCGGAGGGCCGGGGCTCGGCGGGGTGCGGGTTGTGGACGGGCTCGGGCATCGTCGCTCTAGACCTCGGCAGGGGGCGGCGCATCCCAGCGCGCGGCGTCGTCATAGTCCTGCGGGCGGGGCTCGATCCAGCGGGCGCCGGCGGCGGTGTGCTCGCGCTTCCAGAAGGGCGCGCGCGACTTGAGGACGTCCATCATGCGGTCGCACCCTTCGAAGGCGGCGCGGCGATGGGGCGCCGCGGCGGCGACCCATACGATCGCCTCGCCGGGGCGGACCCGCCCGACCCGGTGCACGCACTGAAGCGCATGCAGGCCGTGCAGCCCCTGCACGCGCGCCCGCTCCGCCTCGACGGCCGCCTCGGTGAAGCCGGGATAGGCCTCGAGCTCCAGGGCGAGCACGCCGTCGTCGGCGCGGCACAGGCCGACGAAGGCGGCGACGCCGCCGACGGAGGGCGGCAGGTCGGCGGTGAAGGCGGCGAGCTCGGCGGCGGGGTCGAAGGGTTCGGCGACGAGCCGGACGTCGCTCACCCGCCGCTCATCGGGGGGAGGAAGGCGACCTCGGCGGACGAGGTCAGCACGGCGTCGCCGCGCACCAGCGCCTGGTCGACGGCCGCCCGCACGCCCCGGCCGGCGAGCGCCTCGCCTAGGGCGGCGTCCTCGGTCGAGAGCGCCCGCCGCAGCTCGGCGAGCGAGGCGGCCGCCACCTCGCGCTCGCGCCAGCCAGCCACGTCCTGCAGGGGGCCGAACAGGAGCACGCGGGCCATCGCTCAGCCGCCCGTGACGCTCATGTGCCGGGCGACGGCGGGGCCGGCGCCCGGGCCGAGGCGGAAGTCGTGGCTGGCCGGCTTGACGCGCACCGCCCGGCGGATCAGGCCCGCCAGCTCGGCGTCGGACGCCCCGTCGCGCAGGGGCGTGCGCAGGTCGGTGGCGTCGTCGCGGCCAAGGCAGGTGTGCAGCGTGCCCGTGGCGGTGACCCGCACGCGGTTGCAGGTGTCGCAGAAGGTGTGGGTCATCGGCGTGATCAGGCCCAGCCGCCCGCCCGTCTCCTCCACGCGCAGGTAGCGGGCGGGGCCGCCCAGATCGCTGGTGGAGTCGGGGAGCGGCGTCAGCGTCCAGGTCGCCGCCAGCTCGTCGCGCACGGCCTGCAGGCTCAGGTGCTGGTCGAAGCGGTCGGCCTCGACCTCGCCCAAGGGCATGGCCTCGATGAAGGTGATGTCGAGGCCCCGTCCGTGCGCCCAGGCCACCATGCCCGCGAGCTCCGCGCGGTTGTCCTGCGCCAGCGCCACGGCGTTGATCTTCACGTGCAGGCCGGCCGCCTGCGCCGCGTCGACGCCGCGCAGCACCGTGGCGAGGTCGCCGCCCCGGGTCAGGCGGCGGTAGGTGGCGGGCTCCAGGCTGTCGAGGCTGACGTTGATCCGGCGCACGCCGGCCGCGGCGAGCCCGGGGGCGGCGGCTTCCAGCCGGGTGCCATTGGTGGTGAGGGTGAGCTCGTCCAGCCCGTCACCCACGCGGGCGCCCAGGCGCGAGACCAGCTCCAGCACGCCCTTGCGCACCAGGGGCTCGCCGCCTGTGAGCCGCAGCTTGCGCGCGCCCAGGCCGATGAACACCGACGCGACGCGCTCCAGCTCCTCCAGGGTCAGCACGTCGGCGCGGGGCAGGAACACCATGCGCTCGGGCATGCAGTAGGTGCAGCGCAGGTCGCAGCGGTCGGTGACGGACAGCCGCAGGTAGCGCACCGCACGCCCGAGCCCGTCGTGCAGCGGCGCGGGCGCAGGCGGCGCGGCCACGGCCGGCGCGATGGCCGGGAACGACGGGGCGTCGTAAGGCGTCATACCCCTAGAGCCCTAGCACAGGGCGGCCGGTTCCGCGCCATGTCCGACAGTCCTCCCACCTCCGCCTGCGAGCTGCACGCGGTGGTGCTCGCCGCGGGCGCGGGCTCGCGGTTCGGGGGGGCCAAGCTGCGCGCCGACTACCGTGGCAAGCCTCTGATCCGCTGGGCGGTGGAGGCGGCCTGCGCCTCGCCCGCCGCGCGCATCACCCTGGTGACCGGGGCCGACCCCGAGGTGGCCGCCGCCGCCCGCTGCGACGGCCAGCGGCCGCTGCTGGTGACGCAGGCGATGGACTGGGCGGAGGGATTGGCGGCCTCGCTGCGCGCGGGCTTCAGCTCGGCCCCGGCCAACGCGGCGGGGGTGTTCGTCTTCCTGGGCGACATGCCGCGCACGCCGCCGGGCATCGGCGACGCGCTCCTGGAGGCGCTGAAGGACGGCAAGGCCGCGGTCGCCCCCGTGTTCGCGGGCAAGCGCGGCCACCCGGTGCTGGTCGGCCCGGCGCTGATGCCGGCGGTGGCCACCTTGACCGGCGACGTGGGGCTGAACGGCCTGCTGGAGGCGCTGGGCGGCCAGCTGGCCCTGGTGGAGACGGACGACGACGGCGTGCTGTTCGACGTGGACACCCCGGAGCACCTGCAGGCCTGATGGACGCCTTCCCCGCCTTCGTGCCGCTGGCCGGCGCCCGCGTGGTGATCGCCGGGGAGGGCGAGGCCGCCGACGCCAAGGCGCGCCTGTTCGACGGCTCCCCCGCCGAGCTGGTGCGCGTGACGGGCGCCGACGCGCTCTCCCCCGACGCCTACGCCGGCGCGCGCCTGGCCTTCATCGCCGGCGACGCGGCGTGGAGCGCCCGGGCGGCGGAGGCGGCGCGGGCGGCGGGCGCCTGGGTGAACGCCGTGGACCGGCCGGAGCTGTGCGACTTCAACACGCCGGGCATCGTCGACCGCGGCGCGGTGGTCGGCGCCGTGGGCACGGCGGGCGCCGCGCCGGTGCTGGCCGTGCGCCTGCGCCAGGAGATCGAGGCGCGCTGGCCGCAGGGGCTGGGCGGCCTCGCGCGCCTGCTGGAGGCGCTGCGCCCGGAGATCCGCGACGCCACCGACGACTGGGCCGAGCGCCGCCGGCTGCTCGCCGCCCTGCTCGCCGGGCCGTGGGCCGAGGCGGCGCTGGCGGGCGAGGCCGAGGCGGCCGAGCGGCTCGCCCGCGACGCGATGGAGGCGGGAGAGCTGGGCGGGGGCGCGGCCGGGTCGGTCTGGGTCATGCCCGCCTCCTCCGAGCCCGACATGCTGTCGGTGCGGGACGCGCGCACGCTCGGTCGGGCGGACCGGCTGGTGATCGCGGGCCACGTGGACCCGGGCCTGCTCGACCTGGCCCGCCGCGACGCCCCGCGCGAGCCCTGGACGGGCGACGCCGGGCCGCTGCTCGAGTGGCGGGCGGCGGGGGAGACGGTGGTGGTCGTCGGCGAGGTGGAGCCCGTGCGCGAGGCGCTGCGCGCGCTGGGCGTCGAGCCCGCCGGCGGCTGACTCCGCTCATCCCCGCGGAGGCGGGGATCCCGGGCCGCCCGAACTCCGCTTGCGCCACATCGGACGGAGATCCCCGCCTTCGCGGGGATGAGCGGAGGGGCCGGCGTGAGGTCAGGCCAGCTTGATCTCGCGCAGGCGCTCCTTGAGGTAGCCGTCGGCGGTGATCGGGTCGGGGTAGCGGTCGGGGTTGTCCGGCGTGATCGTGCTCGGCAGGGTCCGGATCAGGTAGTCGGACGCGAAGTGCAGGAAGAAGGGCGTGGAGTAGCGGGCGTGGCCCCGCCGCTCGGGCGCGGGGTTCACCACGCGGTGGCTGGTGGAGGGCAGCACGTGGTTGGTCAGCCGCTGCAGCATGTCGCCGATGTTGATCACGATGGAGCCCGGCGGCGGGTTCACGGGCAGCCAGCTGCCGTCCTTATCCTTCAGCTCCAGCCCCGCCTCCTCCGCGCCGAGCAGGAGGGTGATGACGTTGATGTCCTCGTGCGCGCCGGCCCGCACGTGCGGGCCGGTCTCGCTCACCGGCGGGTAGTACAGCAGGCGCAGCACGCTGTTGCCCTGCTCGACGGTGTCTTCGAAGAAGCCGTCGCCGAGCTGCAGGTGGTGCGCGATGGCCCGCAGGATGCGGTTCCCCAGGCTGTCGAGGGCGTCGTAGAAGGCCAGCAGGTGCTCGCGGAAACGCTCGGGCCGGTCGGGCCAGACGTTGTCGGGCATGTGGTCGCGGAAGCGGTGGCCGGCGGGCAGCTCGCGGCCCACGTGCCAGAACTCCTTCAGGTCGAAGTGCTCGGCGCCCTTGGCGGTCTCGACGCCGAAGGGGGTGTAGCCGCGCTGGCCGCTGGCGCCCTCGATCCTGGTCTTCATCTTCTCCTCGACGGGGAGGGCGAAGAAGGCCTTGGTGTCGTCTATGGCCTGGTCGATGACGGGCTGCGGCAGGTCGTGGTCGGCGATCACCGCGAAGCCGTAGCGCTCGAACGAGGCGCCCAGCGCGGCCGAGAAGCGGTCGAAGTCCTGGTCGTAGAGCGTGAAGGAGACGGGCTGGATGGTCACGGGCGGCCTCGGGTGAGCGGCCGCCCGTTGTAGGGCCCCGCCGAGCGCGGGCCTAGTGCCCGCCCGCAGGCGCCCGCAGCCGTCCCCTGGGCTTGGGCGCGCACCAGATCGAAAGGCCCGCGCAGACCAGCACGAAGGTGATGGCCAGGAACAGCCGGTCGGTGCCCACCATCACGGCCTGGCGCTGCACGATGCCCTCGAACTGCGCCACCGCCTGCTGGAAGGTGAGCCCGGCGCCCTGCAGCTGGGCCACCGCCCGGTCGAAGGCGCCGCCCTGGTTCAGGATGGCCACCCGCGCGCCGTCGGCCGCATCGTCCCAGGCGGTGGTGACGATGGAGACGCCGAACGCCCCCGCCGTGGTGCGGATGAAGGAGATCAGGCCCGCCCCGCTCGCCACCTCCTCCGCCGGCAGGGAGCCCGTGCCGAGCGTCATCAGCGGGATGAAGAAGAAGGGCACGCCCAGCCCCTGCAGGAACTGCGGGATGATGATCAGGCTGAACGGCGTCTCGGTGGTGAAGGTGGAGCGCCAGGCCATCATGGCCGCCATCCAGCAGATGCCGAAGGTGACCAGCACGCGAGGGTCGCTCTTGCCCACGATGCGGCCCACGATGGGCGAGAACACCACCGCCAGCATGCCGCCGAACGCCGTGGCCTTGCCCGCCCAGCTGGCCGTGTAGCCGAGGTTGGTCTGCAGCCACAGCGGCACCAGCACGTTGGCCGCGAAGAAGCCGCCAAAGCTGAGCGCCATCACCGCGCAGGCCGTGGCGAAGCTCCGGTGTCGGAAGACGCGCAGGTTCACGATCGGGTTCGGGTGCGTCAGCTCCCAGATCATGAAGGAGGCGAAGCCGACCACCGCCACCACCAGCAGCATGAGGATCAGCGGCGAGGAGAACCAGTCCAGCTCCTTGCCCTTGTCGAGCATGATCTGCATGGCGCTGATCCACACCACCAGCAGGCCCAGCCCCACGGCGTCGACCTTGGCCGGGACGCCGGGCGTCTCCTTCGGCTTGAGCATGCGGTAGGCGAAGAAGGCGACGATGATCGTGAAGGGCACGTTGATGTAGAAGATCCACGGCCATCCGACGTTGTCGCACAGCCAGCCGCCCAGCACCGGGCCGGCGATGGGCGCCACCACCGTGGTCATGCTCCACAGCGCCAGGGCCTGCCCCGCCTGGTGCTTGGGGAAGACGCGCAGCAGCAGCGTCTGCGACAGCGGGATCATCGGCCCGCCCGCCAGCCCCTGGCAGATGCGGAAGAACACGAGCTCGCCCAGGCTGTGCGCGAAGCCGCACAGGAACGAGAACAGGCCGAACAGCACCATGGCGGCGACGAAAGTCTTCACGCTGCCGAAGCGCGTGGCCAGCCAGCCGGTCAGCGGCACGGTGATCGCCTCGGCCACCGAGTAGCTGGTGATGGTCCAGGTGCCCTCGGCGGGCGACACCGCGAGGCCGCCCGCGATGTTGGGCACGCTCACATTGGTGATGGTGGTGTCCAGCACCGCCATGAAGTTGGCGGTGGCCAGCAGGAAGCCCACGATCCAGAGCGCCGCGCCGGTGAAGGGCTGGGCGTCCCCGCCCTGGGCGGCGACCTGGTCGCGCTCGCGCCCCGGGCTCCCGACGGCGGCGGCGGCCGGAACCGCGCCGTCGCCGCCCCCGCGGGTGTTGGCCGGAAGGTCGGTCACCGCGCGCCGGGCCCGCGCGCGGCGTCGGCGTCCAGGTCCACCTTGGCCTCCATGGACAGTCCGACGCGCAGCGGGTGGGCGGCCAGCTCACGCGCGTCCAGCGCGATGCGCACGGGCAGGCGCTGCACCACCTTGATCCAGTTGCCCGTGGCGTTCTGGGCGGGGATCACGGCGAAGGATGAGCCCGTGCCGCCGGCGAAGCCGACCACGCGGCCGTGATAGACGACCTTCTTGCCGTAGAGGTCGCTGGTCAGCTCGGCGGGCATGCCGGGCTTCACGCGGCGCAGCTGCACCTCCTTGAAGTTGGCGTCCACATAGACCTTGTCGGTGGGCACCACCGTCATCAGCTGGGCCCCCGGCGCCACGCGCTGGCCCACCTGCACCTGGCGGCGCGCCACCACGCCGTCGAAGGGCGCGCGCAGGGTGGTGCGGGCCAGGTTCAGCTTGGCCACGTCGAGCATGGCGCGGGCCGCGGCCACCTCCGGATTGTCGTCGACGCCGGCGCCCGTGGTGAGGGCGGCCTGCGCCTCCTGCTGGCTGACGGCCTGCAGGCGGTTGGCGGCGGCCTGGGCGCCGGCGGCGCGGGTGGCGGCCAGGTTGGCCTGGGCCGAGGCGAAGGCGTTCTTGGCGCTGCTCAGCTCCTCGCCCGACACGGCGCCGGAGGCGGCCAGCGCCTGGCGGCGCTGCAGGTCCACCCGGGCGCGCTCCAGGTCGGCCTGGGCGGCGGTGAGCTGCGCCTTGGCGCGGAGCAGGTCCGCGTCCCGCGCGGCGATCTGCGCGCCGAAGGCGCTGGTCGAGGCGAGGTTCTGGCGCACGCGGCGCTGGGCGCGGGCGTACTCCGCCTCGGCCTGGGCGACGGAGGCCCTGGCGTCCGCCTGGTCGATCTCCACCAGGATGTCGCCCGCCTTCACGGCCTGGGTGTCGGCCACGTTCACGGCCAGGACCTGGCCGGCCACCTGCGGCGTCACCTGCGCCACGTCCGCGCCCACGTAGGCGTTGTCGGTGGAGACGTTGTGCCGCCCCTCGACCGTCCACCACGCCACGGTGACGACGGCGCCCACCAGCACGACCGCGCCGAGCCCCAGGAACAGCCGGCGGCGCAGGCGACCGCGCCCGGCGTTGGCGCTCGCCCCGGCCCCCGCGCCCTGCGCCGCGGCGCCCTGGGCGCCCGGGCCCTGGACGGCCGGCCCCTGGGGGCTCGCGCCGTGGATGCCCGCGCCCACGCCCGGTCCGGGGCCCGCGCGCGGCGTGTCGCTCATGTCGTCGGCCATCTTACGGTCCTCGATCGTTCGTCAGCGCGCGGCGGTGGTGAGGGGCTGGAGCGCGCGGGGGTCGCGGAAGCCGCCCCCCAGCGCGCGCACCAGGTCCACGTCCAGCCCCGCCGCCTGCGCCTGCAGGTCGGCCACGTTGCGGCGGGCGTTCAGCAGCGTGCCCTCCGCGGTCAGCACGTTCAGATAGGGGGCGAGCCCGCCCGTGTAGCGCAGCCGGGCGATGCGATACGCCGCCTCGGACGAGGCGAGCGCCTGGCGGGCGTCGTTCAGCTCCACAACCAGCGCCTGCACCCCGGCCGCGGCGTCGGCCACGTCGCGCAGGGCGGTGACCAGCACCCGGTCGTAGTCGGCCACCGCCGCCTCGTACTCCGCCCGGGCCCCGCGCAGGGCGCCGCGCAGCCGCGGGCCGGTGAAGATGGGCAGGCGGATCGACGGGCCGAGCGCGCCCACGATGGAGTCGGGCGTCTGCAGGAAGGTGTCCACCCCCAGCGAGGACAGGCCGTAGGAGCCGGTCAGCGAGATGGAGGGGTAGAAGTCGGCCCTCGCCCCCGCCACCCGGTCCGACGCCGCCTGGGCGCGCGAGCGGGCGGCGGAGAGGTCGGGCCGGCGGCCGATCAGGTCGGTGGTCACGTCCGCCGGCAGGCCGAAGCTCTTGAGCTGCAGCACGGCCGGGCGGGCCACGGCCAGGCCGCGGTCGGGGCCGGCGCCCAGCAGGGCGGCGAGGGCGTGGCGCTGCAGCGTGATCTGGCGGTCGAGGGCGTCCACCTCGGCCTGCGCCTGCGGCACGCCGCCCTGGGCGGTGGCGAGCTCGCCGCGCGTCTCCAGCCCGTTCACCAGGCGGCGGTTGACGAGCTCCACGGTCTCGCGCCGCACACGCACCGCCTCCACCGCCGCGTCACGGTCGGCGTAGAGGCGGCCGAGCTGGGCGTAGGCGCCGGCCACCGTGGTGGAGAGCTGCAGCCGCGCGGCGGCCTGGTCGGCGGCCTGGGCGTCGGCCAGCGCCTCGGCCGAGCGGAGGCGCGCGCGCTGCTGGCCGAAGAAGTCGAGCTGCCAGTCCAGGTCCACCGTGGCGCGCGTCTGCGTGCGGAAGCCGCCGGGCAGGAAGCTCTTGAACTCGTCCGGGAAGCCCTGGTTCTTGCTGACCTTGGTGGTCTGGATCGAGCCGTTGCCGCTGAAGTCGGGCAGGCGGTAGCCGGTGGCCTGCTCCGCCTGGGCCTGCGCCGAGCGCACCCGGGCGGCGGCCGCGCGCAGGTCGGGCGAACCGGCCAGCGCCTCCTCGATGAGCGCGGACAGCTGCGCATCGCCATAGGCGGTCCACCAGGCGTCTGAGGGCCAGTCGGCCGCCGGTCCCTTCAGGCTCTGCGCGGCGGCGTAGTCGCTCGCCGGCTTGGGCGCGGGCAGGGCGCCGAGGTTCGGCGCGCAGCCGCCCATCAGCACAGCGGCCGCACCCGCCGACGACAGGAGCGCGGCCCACGACGGCCGGAAGACCCGGAACAGACCCATACCCACCCCGACACACGCACAAACGAGCGGGCCGCACCGTCGATCGGAACCGTACGGTACGGTCAGTTGCGGGCCATATGCGCCCGTGCTATCAGGCGGTCAAGTCACAACCGTACGGTACGGTCAGAAACAATGCCCGACCTCGCCGCGGCCCTCGCCGACGCCTCGCCGCCATCCCCGCTGCCGCGGTCGCGCGACCGGGACGCGCGGCGCAAGGCCATCCTCGAGATCGCCCGCGACGCCTTCATGCGCGAGGGCTACGCCGCCGTGTCGATGAGCGCCATCTCAGCAAAGCTGGGGGGCTCCAAAGGCACGCTGTACAACTACTTCGCCTCCAAGGAGGAGCTGTTCGCCGCGGTGGTGTCGGACAACTGCGAGGCCGAGTTCCTCGACATGATCTCCTTCCAGCCCGACGAGCCGCTGGAGGAGTCGCTCAGCCGGTTCGGCCTGCGCTTCATGCGCTTCGCCCTGTCGGACGTCGCGCTGGGCTTCCACCGCCTGATCTCGGCGGAGGCGGTGCGCTTCCCCGAGCTCGGGCGGCTGTTCTACGCCGCGGGTCCGGAGCGCACGCTGGAGCGCGTGGCCGGCTTCCTGGGCGAGCGGATGGAGGCCGGCGTGCTCCGCCCGGCCGATCCGCGCCGCGCGGCGTCGTTCCTGCTCGGCCTGCTCAAGTCCAACGTGCACCACAAGCGCGTGTGGAACGTGCTGGAGCCCCTCTCCGAGGGCGAGCTCGAGGCGCATGTGGACGAGGCGGTGTGGGTGTTCCTCCACGGCTACGCCGCCTGAGAGCGTCTCCCTCCCCCTTGTGGGGACGGGGGACCGCGCGAAGCGGGGTGGGTGGGGGTCCACGCACACGACGTCGGCCAAGAGGCGGCCAACCCTACGCCTTCCGGTTGCGGCCCCCCACCCACCATGCTGCGCATGGTCCCCCTCCCCACGAGGGGGAGGGAAAGCGGCGTTGCTGGCGCGTCGGAGCGCCATCCTTCATAGAGCGGGCGATGAAGTTCCTCGATCAGTGCAAGGTCTTCGTCCGCTCCGGCGATGGCGGAGGGGGCTCCGTCTCCTTCCGCCGCGAGAAGTTCATCGAGTACGGCGGGCCGGACGGCGGCGACGGCGGCCGCGGCGGCGACGTGTGGATCGAGGCGGTCGAGGGGCTGAACACCCTGATCGACTACCGGTACCAGCAGCACTTCAAGGCCCCCTCCGGCGAGGGCGGCCGCGGCCGGCAGATGCACGGCGCCAACGGCGAGGACGTGACGCTGCGCGTGCCGGCGGGAACGGAGGTGCTCGACGAGGACAACGAGACCGTGCTGTTCGACCTCGTCGCGGTCGGCGACCGCATCCGCCTGTGCAAGGGCGGCAATGGCGGCTTCGGCAACATCCACTTCAAGGGCCCGATCAACCAGGCCCCCCGCTTCGCCCTGCCCGGGCAGGAGGGCCAGGAGCGCTGGATCTGGCTGCGGCTGAAGCTGATCGCCGACGCGGGGCTGGTGGGCCTTCCCAACGCAGGCAAGTCCACCTTCCTGGCGGCCACTAGCGCGGCCAAGCCGAAGATCGCCGACTACCCCTTCACGACGCTCACGCCGAACCTGGGCGTGGTGGACCTCTCGGCCGAGGAGCGGTTCGTGCTGGCCGACATCCCCGGCCTGATCGAGGGCGCCAGCGAGGGCGCGGGCCTGGGCGTGCGCTTCCTGGGCCACGTGGAGCGCTGCGCGGTGCTGATCCACCTCGTCGACGGCACGGCGGAGGACGTGGCGGGCGCCTACCGCACCATCCGCGAGGAGCTGGCGGCCTATGGCGAGGGGCTGGAGGACAAGCCCGAGCTCGTGGCGCTGAACAAGGCGGACGCGCTCGATCCCGAGACGCGCGAGGCGCGCCGCGGCGAGCTGGCCGAGGCGGCGGGGACCGAGGTGGCGGTGATCTCCGGCGTGTCGGGCGAGGGCGTGCGCGCGCTCCTTCGCGAGGCGCTGGCCACGGTGCGGCAGGCGCGGGGTCTCGAGGCGGCGGGCGACCGGCCCCCCGCAGCCTGGACGCCCTAGGTTCCGCCCGCGCGCATGTGGATCGCCGGCCCCGCCCCACGCCTGCCCGCCGCCGGCCGGGTCGGCGCCCTGCGGCCCGGCCTGCACCTGGAGCCCGGGATGCGCGTGGGCCTCCTGGGCGGCTCGTTCAACCCGGCCCACTCCGGCCACGCCCATGTGGCGGAGACGGCGCTGCTGAGGCTCGGCCTCGACCGGGTGGTCTGGCTGGTCTCCCCGCAGAACCCGCTCAAGGGCCGGGGCGAGACGCGCCCCCTGGCCGAGCGTGTGGCCTCCGCCCGGCGCTTCGCCCAGGGCCCGCGCATGGTGGTCAGCGACGCGGAGACGCGGCTGGGCCTGACCTTCACCGTCGACACCGTGCGCGCGCTGAAGGCGCGCTTCCCCGGCGTGCGCTTCGTGTGGCTGATGGGGGCGGACAACCTGGCCGGCTTCCACCGCTGGCGCGGCTGGACGGACATCCTTGACGAGGTTCCGGTGGCGATCGTCGCCCGGCCGGGCTCGCTCCTGCGCGCGCGCTTCGCCCCGGCGGCGCGCCGCTTCGCGCACGCCCGTCTGTCGTCTCGCGGGGCGCGGCTGCTGCCGTTCGCGCCCGCCCCCGCCTGGATGTTGCTGCGGGCGCCGTTGAACCACGAGAGCTCGACGCGACTTCGCACCGCGGTCCTCGCCGCCGCGCCCGTGGTTGCGCCGGGCCGTTCGTGATACGATCTCCGCTCCACATGACGCCCGAGCCCCAAGCCCTGACCTCCGCCCCCCCGTTCCCCCCGCCCGAGCTCCCCAACGCCCTCGCCCCCGCGGACGAGCCGGGGCTGGACGTGCTGCAGCGCCTGATCCTGGCCAAGCTGGACGACGACAAGGCGGAGGACGTCGTGGCCATTGATCTACAGGGCAAGTCGCCCCTGGCCGACGCGATCATCGTCGCGTCCGGCCGCTCGCAGCGCCACGTGGCCGCCCTGGCCGACCACCTGCAGCGCACGCTGAAGGACGCGGGCTTCGGCCGCGTGCAGGTCGAGGGGCTGCCCCAGGCCGACTGGGTGCTGCTCGACGCCGGCGACGTGATCGTGCACCTGTTCCGCCCGGAGGTCCGGGCCTTCTACCAGATCGAGAAGATCTGGTCGGTGGACAGCCCGCACCGCGGCTTCGGCGCGGCCTGAGCCTCGCCCTCTCCATCGTCGCCGTCGGCCGCCTGCGCGGCGCCGAGGCCGACCTGGCCCGAGACTACGCCGCCCGCGCCACCGCCGCCGGGCGCGCGCTGGGCCTTGGCCCCGTCGAGGTGGTCGAGGTGGAGGCGCGCAAGCCGGGCAAGGCGGCGGAGGCCGAGGCGCTGCTCGCCGCCGCGGGGGATGCGCTGCTGACAGCCTGCGACGAGCGGGGGCGCGCCCACGCCTCCCGCGCGTTCGCCGACAGGATCGCCGGCTGGCGCGACGCGGGCGAGCGGCGGGCCGCCTTCCTGATCGGCGGGGCGGACGGGCTCGACCCCGCCCTGGTCGCCCGCGCCCGCGAGACCCTCGCCTTCGGCCCGCAGACCTGGCCGCACGCCCTGGCGCGCGCCATGCTCGCCGAGCAGCTGTATCGGGCGGTGACGCTGATCGGCGGCTCCCCGTACCACCGCGACTGATGCGGTCGCCGGTGCTCCTGGCGGCCGCCTTGCCGCTCCTGGCGGCCGCGGCCACGCCCGACGCCCGGGCGCGCCTCGCGGCGCTGAACCGGCGCGAGGCGGAGCTCTCGGCGCGGATGGGCGCGAACCGGACCGCGCTCGTGCGGCTGCTCTCGGCCCTGGAGAGCGTGCGGCGCGATCCGCCGCCCGCCCTGCTGGTTCGCCCCGACCGCGCGCGCGACGCCGCCCGCGCCGCCATCCTGCTCAACGCGATCACGCCGGAGCTGCAGCGCCGCGCGCGCCGCTTCGCCGGCGAGGCCGAGGCGCTGCGCCGCGTCCGGCGGGAGGCCGCGGCCGCGGGCGCCGCCGTGTTCGCCCAGGAGAGCGCGGCCGCGGACGCGCGCCTCGCCGCCGCCCCGCCGCGCCCACGCCCCGGCGACCTCCTGCCGACCCCTCCCGCACCCGAGCCGACCGCCGGCCCGGCCCCGGCCCGGCTCGCGCCGCCGGTGGACGGCCCTCCCACGCTCAGGTTCGGGCAGGCGGGACGCGAGGGCGAGCGCTCGCGGGGCTGGACCTGGGCGGTGGCGCAGGGCGCCCCCGTCCGCGCCCCCGCCTCGGCCGTGGTGGAGCACGCCGGCCCGCTCCGCGGCCGCGGCCTGGTCACGGTGCTGCGGCTGGACGGGGGCTGGCGCGTGGTCCTCGCGGGCCTGCGCCGGGTGGACGCCGGGCCGGGCGCCCGGGTGCGGGCGGGCGAGGAGATCGGGCGCGCGGCGGGCGGCGAGCTCCTGCTGGAGCTGCGACGCGGCGCGGAGCCGGCGGACCCCGGGCCGGCGCTGACGGCCCGCTAGCCCGCCTGGATTCAGGCGAATGGGATGAGCGCCGCGGCGAAACCCGCTAAGCCTTCTCCCATGACCAAGACCTCCGCCGGCCGCTTCTTCGAGGACTTCCGCCTGGGCGAGACCCTGGTCCACGCCACGCCCCGCACGCTCACGGAGGGCGATGCGGCGCTCTACATGGCGCTGCACGCGCCCCGGCACGCGCCCTTCTCCTCCGCGCCGTTCGCGGCGGCGTGCGGGGTGAGCCCGGCCCCGCTGAACCCGTGGCTCGTGTTCCACACGGTGTTCGGCAAGACCGTGCCGGACGTGTCGCTGAACGCGGTGGCCAACCTCGGCTACGCGGAGGGGCGCTGGCTCGCCCCCGTGCACGCCGGCGACACGCTGGGCGCCAGCAGCGAGGTGATCGGGCTCAAGGCGACCTCCAAGGGCGACGCGGGCGTCGTCTATGTGCGCACGACCGGCGTGAACCAGCGCCGCGAGCCGGTGCTGAGCTACGCCCGCTGGGTGCTGGTGCGGAAGCGGGACCGCGAGGCGGCGAACCCGCCGGAGCACGTGCCGGCGCTCGCGCCCGCCGTGGCCGCGGGCGATCTGCGCTCGCCGCCCGGACTCGACTTCACCGGCTACGACTGGGCGGCGGCGGGCGCCGCGCACGCCTGGGAGGACTACGCGGTCGGCGAGCGCATCGACCACGTCGCCGGCATGGCGGTGGAGGAGGCGGAGGCGCAGATGGCCACCCGCCTCTACCAGAACACGGCCAAGGTGCACTTCAACGCCTTCGAGCGCGCCCTCGACCCCAGCGGCCGCCGGCTGGTCTACGGCGGCGTGGTGATCTCCACGGCCGCCTCGCTCGCCTTCGACGGGCTGCAGAACGCGGGCTGGGTGCTGGCGCTGAACGGCGGACGGCACGCCAACCCCTTCTTCGCCGGCGGTACGGTGTTCGCCTGGTCGGAGGTGCTGGACCGCGCGGTGCTCGACGCCGAGCGGCGGGTCGGCGCCCTGCGCCTGCGGCTGGCCGCCACCGCCGACCGGCCCTGCCACGACTTTCCGGGCTCGGAGGGCCTGCTGCCACCCGAGGTGCTGCTCGACCTCGACTACTGGGCGGCGATCCCGATGCGAGGCTAGGAGGCGCGGATGAGCTGGCGGCCCGACCCGCGCATCGCCGCGACCTCCGATCCGGCGGCGGAGCTGGAGCTCTGCCACGTGCGCCTGCAGGACGACGCGCGCTGGCCGTGGCTGGTGCTGCTGCCCCGCGTGGAGGGCGCGACCGAGCTGGAGGATCTCGCCCCCGCCAACCGGGCCCGGCTGATGGACGAGGTGGTGCGCGCGGGCGCCGCCGTGCGCGCGGCCGGCGAGGCGCTCGGCCTGCCGGTGGACAAGCTGAACGTGGGCGCCCTCGGCAACGTCGTGCCGCAGCTGCACGTGCACGTGGTGGGGCGGCGGAGGTCGGGCGACCCGGCGGGCTCCGGCCCCGTCTGGGGAGCCGGCGTGGCCGAGACCTACTCGGCCGAGCGGCGGGCGCCCGTGCTGGAGGCCGTGCGCCGCGTGCTCGGCTGAGCGCGGAGGCTCAGTGGCTCTTGTCGTCCATCGGCACGCCGTAGAGTTCGAGGCGGCACTCCACGAGCCGGTAGCCGAGGCGCTGGGCGATGGCCCGCTTCATCTCCTCGATCTCCTCGTCCACGAACTCGATCACCTGGCCCGACTTCAGGTCGATCAGATGGTGGTGGTGCTCGCCGCCCGCCTCCTCGTAGCGCGAGCGGTGGGTGCCGTTCACGTCGCGGAAGTCGTGGCGGGAGACGATGCCCGCGTCCTCCAGCAGGCGCACGGTGCGGTACACGGTGGCGATGGAGATGTGCGGGTCCACCGCCGAGGCGCGGCGGTAGAGCTCCTCCACGTCCGGGTGGTCGTTGGCCGTGGACAGCACGCGGGCGATCACCCGGCGCTGCTCGGTCATGCGCATGCCCTTCTCGAGACAGAGCTTCTCGATCCGGTCGGGGGCGTGGTCGTGGACGGTGTGCACCGCGGGCTCCGACGCTGGGGTGGACCGCAGGATAGGCTCAGACGGGCGGCGTGTTAAGGGCGCGCACCAGCACCGCCGCATCCACCGCAGGGCCGCCCGGCCGCGCGTAGTAGCCCCGCCGCCGCCCCGCCGTGCGGAAGCCCGAGGCGGCGTAGAGCGCCCGGGCGGCCGCGTTGTCCTCGGCCACCTCCAGCCGGAGCGTGCGGACGCCCCGCGCGGCGAGCTCCGCCGCGACCGCCTCCAGCAGCGCGCGGCCGAGTCCCTGGCGGCGGACGGCCGGGCGCACGGCCAGGGTGAGCACCTCGGCCTCGTCGACCACCGCCTGCGCCAGGATGAAGCCGTCCCCCGAAGCCAGCGCCAGGGCGCCCGGGGTGCGCAGCAGGCTGGCGAAGGCGACGCCGTCCCACGGGCGGTCGAACGCCTCGGCGTGGAGGGCGGCCAGGGCCGGCGCGGCGTCGGGGCCGACCTGCGCGATCGGGGTCACGCCCTCGGCTCGATGCGCGATCGCCCCACCCTCCGCTCATCCCGGCGAAGGCCGGGGACCAGTTCCGCCGTTGGTCCCGCGCTCGGCGTCGAGATGGCGAGGGTCTGCATCACCGCTCCCGCAACTGGGTCCCGGCGTTCGCCGGGATGAGCGGAGGGATTGAGCTCAGCACTGTGTGCGGAGCGCGAGGCCGCGCTCGGCCAGGGTGCGGGCGTCGGGCGCACGCATGTACAGGGGCGCGGGCGGGCCCTCCGGCTCGGGGCGTGCGGCGCAGAGACGGGCCAGGGCGGCGGGGTCGGGCCAGGCGCGCGGATCGATCTCGGCCCCCGGCGCGCGCTCCGCGAGGCGGGCGGCCCCCGGCCCGACCAGCCGGAGGACGCCGGCGAGGTCCGCCGCCTCGGGGGCCACCAGCGCCGGCGGCCCGAGCGGCGCGCCGTCGCGGAACCGCTGCGCATAGAGCCGGTCCTGCGGCGCGGAGATCACGGCCAGCGCCTCGCCCACCGTTCCCGCCGCCAGCGCCTCCAGCGAGGAGACCCCCACGCATGGTCGCCCGAGCGCCAGCGCCATCGTCCGCGCGAAGGCCAGCCCCACGCGCAGGCCGGTGAAGGAGCCGGGGCCCACGGTCACGCCGACCCGTCGCAGGTCGGGGAAGCCGACGCCCGCGTCGTGCATCACCGCCTGCACCAGCGGGGCGAGCCGCTCCTGGTGCCCGCGGGTCATCGGCTCGGCGCGGGTGGCGAGCACCCGGTCGCGTTCGACCACCGCGGCCGAGCAGGCGCCCAGCGCCGTGTCGAGGGCCAGCGTCGGCACCGGTCAGACGACCTGGGCGGCCTCGTCGAAGTCCAGCCGCGGCGAGCGGGCGAACGGCTCGTCCACGCCATGGCCCAGGGCGCAGAGGAAGTTGGCGCGCACCGCCGTGCCCGCGAAGAACTCGCGCGTGACCCCGTCGGCGTCGAAGCCCGACATGGCGCCGCAGTCCAGGCCCAGCGCCCGGGCGGCGATCATCAGGTAGGCGCCCTGGAGCGTCGCGTTGCGGAACGCGGCCTCCTGCCGGGCCGCGCTGTCCGACGCGCCGAACCAGTCCTTGGCGCCCGGGTTGTGCGGGAACAGCTTGGGCATGTGCCGCGGAAACTCGAGGTCCGACCCCACGATGGCGATGCAGGGGGCCGCCAGGGCCTTCTGGTTGCCCGCGGACAGCAGCGGGGCGAGCCGGGCCCTGCCCTCCGCCGAGGTCACGAACACGAAGCGGGCGGGCGAGCTGTTGGCGCTGGTGGGGCCGAACTTCAGGAGGTCGTAGAGCTCGCGCCAGGTGCTCTGCGGCAGCGCCTCCTCGCGCCAGGCGTTGCGCGAGCGGGCGGTGCGGAACAGCTGGTCGAGGGCGGGCCCGTCGAGCGGCGCGCTCAAAGCGCCTGCTCCACGCGCGTCACCTCGGGCACGTAGCGCTTCAGCATGGTCTCCACGCCCGCCTTGAGCGTGGCGGAGGAGGAGGGGCAGCCCGCGCAGGCCCCGCGCATGTGCAGCCACACCACGCCGCTCTCCGGCTCGAAGCGGCTGAACAGGATGTCGCCCCCGTCCTGCGCCACGGCGGGCCGGATGCGGGTGTCCAGGAGGTCCTTGATCTCCGCCACCACCTGCGCCGCGTCGCCCTCGTACACGCCCTCGTCGCCGTGGCTGTCGCCCGCCGCCTCGCCGCCCTCGGCGATCACGGGGCGGCCGCTGGAGAAGTGCTCCATCACGGCGGCCAGGATCGGCGCCTTCAGGTGGCGCCAGTCCACGTCGCCGGCGTGCTTGGTCACGGTCAGGAAGTCGGAGCCGAAGTAGACCCTGGCGACCCCGTCGATATCGAACAGGCTCAGCGCCAGCGGCGAGGCGCCCGCCTCCTCCGCGTTGCGGAACTCGCGCGCGCCCGCGCCCAGCACCTCTCGGCCCGGGATGAACTTGAGCGTGAGCGGGTTGGGGGTGGTCTCGGTCTGGATGAACACGGTCGGGCTCCGGCGGTCGGCTCCGATGTGGCGCGGGCGGCGGGCCGGCGCAATAGCGACAGGCGCGGTTGCGGTTCGCGCTCCCTTGACGGGCGCGGAAGGCGCGGACACCCCTTCCGCCATGACCGACGACGCGCCCGCGCCGCCCGCCGCCCCCGCCGGGAAGGTCCGCTCGCGGGCGGGCCGGCGCCTGTCCGTGGTGGTGCCCGCGCACGACGAAGCGCCGGTGCTGGACCTGTTCTTCGCCCGCCTGACCCCCGTGCTGGAGGGGCTGGGCGTGGCGTGGGAGGTGGTGGCGGTGGACGACGGCAGCCGCGACGCCACGGTCGCCGGCCTCTTGCGCCACCGCGCCCGCGACGGGCGCATCAAGCTGCTCAGCCTGTCGCGCAACTTCGGCAAGGAGCTGGCGCTCACCGCCGGCCTGGACGCCGCGACGGGCGACATGGTCGTGCCCATCGACATGGACCTGCAGGACCCGCCGGAGCTGATCGCCCAGTTCCTCGACCGGTGGGAAGAGGGGTTCGACGTCGCCTACGGCGTCCGCGTCGACCGCTCCACCGATACGGCGGCCAAGCGGGCCACCGCCCGCGCCTTCTACCGGCTGTTCAACCGCGTCAGCGACGTGAGCATGCCCGCCGACGCCGGCGACTTCCGCCTGATGGACCGCCGGGTGGTGGACGCCCTGAAGGCGCTGCCCGAGCGCAACCGCTTCAACAAGGGCCTGTTCGCCTGGGTGGGCTATCGCCAGGCGGCGGTGCCCTACGCCCGCGAGGCCCGGGCGGCGGGCTCCAGCTCCTGGCGCTGGTGGCGCCTGTGGAACTTCGCCCTGGACGGCATCGTCGCCTTCTCGTCGGCGCCCATCCGCATCTGGACGTACGTCGGCGCCCTCCTGGGCCTGGCGGCCATCTCCCTAGCCGCGTGGATCGCCGTCCGCACCCTGGTGGAGGGCGTCGACACCCCGGGCTACGCCTCCCTGGCGGTCTTCGTGCTGTTCGGCTCCGGCGTGCAGATGCTCGCCATCGGCATGCTCGGCGAATACGTGGCCCGCATCTACCACGAGGTGAAACGCCGCCCCCTGTACCTGGTGCAGGCGGCGGAGGGCGTGGACCCGCCGCGACGCTGAGGCGGACAGCCGCGCCTCTGCGCCTGGCTAGCGCGCCTGGAACACGACCGCGCGTCTCACGCCGATGCCGAGCCTGCGGGAGTCGTAGCCCACGCCGACGACCACATCCGGGGAGACGGCGTCCGGCAGGTCTATGACGACCTCCAGCGGCGCGCGGGGGTCGAGCAAGTCGGCGGGTATGGTCACGCGATATCCGGAGTACCCGCCGTCCTCCAGCCTCCACTCGATCAGCCGCCGCCCTCGAACGGACACCTGCGCGCGCTGCGGAGCACGCCCAGGCGGGATGTAGCCCAGCGCCTCGAGACTCATCAGCACGGGCGTCCCCGGCGCGGCGGCGACGGCGGGCAGTCGAAGAACGGCGCGAGGTCCGTCGGACCAGACGCCTGTGCGCTCGGGCTTCGACCAGCCGGTCAGCAGGGCGACACGGCCGACCCGCGTGGTCAGGGCGACGTCCGCCAGCACCTTCCCGTCCTCGGTGAGCTGCGCGCCGTGCACGTGCGTCAGCCCCGGTACGCCGGCGAGGTCACGGCCGCAGAACCAGGCCTTGCCTGCGGCGTAGCAGTCGGTGCGGCCGGAGAAGCGGGCGGTGAGGGGAGTCGGGCCCGCGTTCTCGCCCATCACCACGGTGACGCGCCGGTCGCCCGGTGCTGCGTCGCTCAGGGCGTCCACGGGCGGCGGCTCGCCGCAGGATCTGGTCGAGCCGCGGGCCGTCGACGCGGAGTTGGTGAAGGCGTGTCGCCGCTGCGCCGCCAACGACAGCTGCCTGATGATCACCTGATTGTACCAGGAGCCGGTGCAGAAGTAGGTCGGGTAAGCGCGATAGCCCCGCCCCTCGAACGCCGCACCCGTCACGGCCGCGGGGATCACCAGGGGCTCGCTGCGGCCGAAGCGCTGGTGCAGAGCGCGCAGCAGTTCGGAGCTGTCGGCCAGTTGTAGAAGGAGCACGAGGCCCAGCAGCCCCGTGCGCAGGGCTGGGCCGCGCAAACGGTCCAGCCCGACGACGCCGAAGGCCAGCGCGGCATACCCCACCGTCCAGAAGAAGCGGCCGTGCGCCCGGAACAGCGCCAGCGGCTCGGCCCAGTCGCCGGTGGGCAAGGGGAGGTTCCAAACGCGCGCGTACCCGAGCCAGCCCCGGGGACCCAGCGCGTACAGGGTGAGCAGGACGAGCGCGGCCCCGAGCGGCCCCCAACGCCGCAGCGCGTCGCGTGAGCCTTCAACCTCGCGATCGGCCGCTCGCAACGAGAGCGGGCGGACGTGGCTCAGCCCCGCTATCGCCAGCGCCAGCAGGACGCCGGCGCCGAGGTAGTTGTGACCTTCGAAGATTTGGCCGCCGGTGGGGTCGAAGGGGTGCGTGAACCAGGCGCCCGTCCAGCGCTGGCCCGCAAGCCAGGAGGCTTGCGGAAGCACGGGGCCGACCAGGTTCATCTCGTAATAGCCAAGCGCGGCCATGCCGCCGGACTCGCCGCGGCCGACGAAGTAGCCGAAGCCCCAGGCGGTCGCGCCCACCGCCGCGACGTAGGCCGCCCCCGCGGTCAGCCCGCGCCACAAGGCTCCGGGGCGGCGCTGCAGGACCTCGCCGCCGAGCGCGGCGGCCAGCATCAGCGTGACAGGCGGCACGTGATAGGCGTGGGTCGCCGTCGCGAGCGCGCCGAGACCGACGAACGCGGCCGCCACCGGCCGGCCGAGCCCCTTGCGAACGGCGTGGACCGCGCAGGCGAGCGCGGCGATCTCGAGCGCGTGGCCGGACAGCGCGATGTGGCCGATCTGCCGGCTCAGGAACGAGGGCGTGAGCAGGGCCAGCGCGGCGCCGACGAACAGCGTCCAACGCCGCGCAACGCCGCACGCCCGCAGGAGGAGGTACATGGCCGCCGCCTGCGCGACCCAGGCGATCAGCAGGAAGGTCCCGAGCAGGCTGAGGTGCGGGCCAAGGTGCGTCAGCTTCAGCAGCGCCGTGAGCCACGGGATGGAGTCGGTGTAGACGATGGACACCGGCGCAGGCGCCGTCAGCGAGCGCACGACCCCGAACGGCAAACCCCAGGGTTCCCGGAGCGCGGCGAGCTCCCCGGCGATCATCTGCCCCATGTCGCCATGGGGGTTGGCCCAATAGGCGGCCTTCGCGCCCACCAGCCGCCCGCCCAAGGTCAGGTGAAACAGCGCCAGCGCGAGGGCCAGGGCAGCCCACAGCGCCGGCTGTGGCGAGCGCACAGAGCGCCGGAGACGGTCCTTCAGGCGCTCCCCCGCGGTCATGCGATCAGCGCCGGTTGTCGGGGGCCAGGTTGATGGTCGCCAATCCCACGCCGAGGGCCCGGGGATCGTCGCCCAGGCCCAGCGACCTGGGCGTCACGGGGTCGGCGATGCGGAACGACAGGGAGAGGCGGCCGCGCCGGAGGGCCTGCGGCGTGACGCGCGCGACGAAGGTGTGCGTCAGCGCCGTGGCGCGGTCGAAGGCGAAGGTCTCCACGGGCGCGTCGTCCACGGCCAGGGTCACCAGGCGGCGCGGACTCCGCTCGGGCGTGAAGCCGAAGGTGGCGACCTGCAGCCAGCCGGCCGACCAGGTCCGGCTGTCCGGGGGAAGGGGCAGGTCGACCCGGGCGAGCGGGCCGTTGGACCAGACGCCCTTCTCCGGTGCGGTCCAGCCCTCGCGCAGGTGCGGCACGCCCTCGCCGCCCTGTCCGAAGGACATGGGCGGCGTCGCCGCGCAGGCGCCGCGCACGACGACGAGGTCGCCGACAGGCGGGCGCTCGCGACAGGCGGGCCGGTCGTAACGGTCCCCGACGCGCGTGACGATGTGCGCCACCTCCGAGGGGCGGGTCGGTTGGCCCGTGAAGATCAGGTCGCCGACGTTCGGATCGTCGTGGCGGACCTGCAGCATGGCGATCGTGGCCATGTAGGTCAGGATGGGATCGGTGGTGTCGGAGGCGAACAGGGTCGAGGCCTCGTGCGTCGGCGGGCGCAGGCCGCGGGCGTCGGCCATCAGCCGCTGCGTCGCAGGCACGTCCACCAAACTCGGCCGCAGGAACACCGTAGGCAGCGCGAGCAGCAGCCCCGCGGGAGCCGCCCAGGCGGGAGCGGGCCTCACGGGTTCCGAGGACATGCCGCGCCGCAGACGCGCCACTGCAAGCGGCGTGACGACCGCCAAGAGCGCGAACACGCCGAAGCCGTGCTTGCGCACCGCGTAGGCCGATCCGCCCTTGAGCAGCAGCAGGTCCGCCAGTTGCAGCAGCGCCGCCGCGGCCACCGCCGCGCCCATGGCCGCGAGCACCTCCGCCGCACGGTCGCTCGCGTCGGTCTCCCGCTCGGCCCGGAGGCGCTGCAGCCACACCGCCGTGGAGAGCGCCAGCAGCAGCCCCGCCGCCCCACCCATCAGGGGGAACGAGACGGTCGCCGTCAGGGTGATGCCGCCGTCGTTACCCGCGATCCAGCGCATGGCGCCGAAGAAGGGGTTCAGCACGGTGGCGGCCGGCACGGCGGCCAGCCCCGCCACCGCCGCCCAGCGCACCCTCCGCCCATGCAGCCAGCCGCGCCCGAGCTCCAGCGCCAAGAGCGCCAGGAACGCGCCTGCGAGGTCCAACGTGGGGAGCAGGTGAATGCAGCCGCACAGGCCCACGGCCGCCGTCGCCCCCGCCGTGAAGGCCCAAGGCGGCAGACGGGCCGGCGCCGCGAGCCCGGTCAGCATCAGCCACGCCGCACCCATGCCGACGACCTGCGGGAAGAAGAAGTTGCCGACCGCCTCCCCGCCCCACCAGGCGCCGAGCCAGAGGCCGAAGACCAGGCTCAACACCAGGCCCGACAGCAGCACCATGCGCGAGGCGCGCCCCGCCCACCACAGCATGCAGCCCCAGGCCGAGCCCGCGGCCGCGATCGCGAGCGTCGTCAGGGCGTCCAGATCACCGAGGCCGATGCGCGTCAGCAGCGCCGCGGCCCTGTGGCTCAGCTTGGGATACCACCACAGCTCCGATAGCCAGGCCTTGTCCGCTTCGCCGATCAGCCAGTGGTCTCGCACCAGCTCCAGCTCCTGCAGGTGGTAGGCGACGTCCACCGACAGCGACAGGAGTCGGTGGCGGCCGAGGAACACCACCAGCGCCGCCACCATCAACCACAACGGCAGCTCGAGCGCCGGCCGGCGCTTCAGCTGCGGTGTCTGGGACAGGTCACGGAACATGTCTCGCTGCCTAGCGGGCCGCGGCGCGCTAGGCGACCGCGCCCGGACGCCGCAGCCGGTGTTGTCCCGCCCCGGCGGGGCGGCTAGAGCGGCCTCGGGCGGGCGAGGAGGCGAGGCATGACCGACCGCAGCCCCGCCCTCGCGCTCAAGTTCCCGTGGAAGCCGCTGGCGGGGGCGCCCGCGCCTTCGCTGCGCGACATGGCGGTGTTCGCGCTGGTGATCGGGGCGCTGGCGCTGGTGGCGGTGGGGGCGCGGCCCACGCTGCAGCCCCTGGCGCCCGAGGCGCAGGCGCTGTCGCTCGACCCGGCGAACCTGCCCTTCTACGCGCTGCGCACCACGCTGCGCATGATCGCGGCCATGGGGGTGAGCCTCGTCTTCACCTTCGTGTTCGGCGTGATCGCGGCCAAGAGCCGGCGGGCCGAGACGGTGCTCGTGCCGCTGATCGACATCCTGCAGTCGGTGCCCGTGCTGGGCTTCCTGACCTTCACCGTGGCCTTCTTCCTGGCGCTGTTCCCCGGCCAGGTGCTCGGGGCGGAGTTCGCCGCGATCTTCGCCGTGTTCACCAGCCAGGCCTGGAACATGGCGATCAGCTTCTACCAGTCGGTCAAGTCCGCGCCCAAGGACCTGCGCGACGTGTCCGACCAGTTCCGCCTGAGCGCCTGGAAACGGTTCTGGACGCTGGAGGCGCCGTACGCCGCGCCGGGCCTCGTCTGGAACGCCATGGTCTCCATGTCGGGCGGCTGGTTCTTCGTGGTGCAGTCGGAGGCGATCACGGTGGGGGCGACCACCGTACGGCTGCCGGGCGTCGGCTCCTACCTGGCGCTGGCCATCGCGCGCAGCGACCTGGCCGCGGTGGGCTGGGCGGTGCTGACCATGCTGGCGGTGATCGTGCTCTACGACCAGCTGCTGTTCCGCCCCCTGGTGGCGTGGTCGGAGCGCTTCAGCATGGACCAGAGCCCCTCGGGCGCCGCGCGGCCCGCGCGGTCCTGGCTGCTCGACCTGTTGCGGCAGGCGCGCTGGACGCGCCTCGCGCTGGCGGTGGCGGCCGACGCGCTGGGCCGCGTGGCGCGCCTGGGCGGAAGCGGCCGTCGGCGCGAGACGCCCGTGCTTCGCGCCTCCGCGGCGCCGAGGGGCTGGATCGACGGGGCGTGGTACGCCGTGCTCGCCGCCGCAGGGGCCGCCGCGGCCTGGGGCGTGGCGCGCTTCGTGGGCTCGGAGGTCTCGTGGGCCGAGGCGGGCCACGTGCTGGTGCTGGGGGCCTTCACCCTGACGCGCGTGATGGTGCTGCTGGCCATCGCGAGCCTGGTCTGGGTGCCGATCGGCGTGCTGATCGGCCTGCGCCCGCGCCTGGCCGCCACCGCGCAGCCGATCGTCCAGTTCCTGGCGGCCTTCCCCGCCAACCTGTTCTTCCCCGTGGCGGTGATCACCATCGTGCGCTTCCGCCTGGCCCCCGACGTGTGGCTGTCGCCGCTGATGATCCTGGGCGCGCAGTGGTACATCCTGTTCAACGTGATCGGCGCCGCCAGCGTGTTCCCCGGCGACCTGCGCGAGGTGGCGTCCAGCTTCCGCGTCAAGGGCTGGAGCTGGTGGCGCAAGGTGGCCCTGCCAGGGATCATGCCCGGCTACCTCACCGGAGCCATCACCGCGGCGGGCGGCGCCTGGAACGCGGCCATCGTGGCGGAAGCCGCCAGCTGGGGCGACACCAAGCTGACCGCCCGGGGGCTGGGGGCCTACATCGTGCAGAACTCCGTCTCGGGCGACCTGCCGCGCGTGGTGCTGGGCGTGGCGGTGATGTCGGGCTACGTGCTGTTGCTGAACAGCCTCGTGTGGCGGCCCCTGTTCGCCGCCGCCACCCGTCGGGTGCGCGCGGGCTGAATCCAGAGCCGGGAGGATCTCCGCATGGCCGCCGTCGTCGCCGCGCCCCCGCCCCTCGCCGCCGGCGAGCGCCTGCTCTCCGCCGTGGGCGTGCGCCAGGCGTTCAAGGGCGCGGGCGCCTCCGACCTCCTGGTGCTGGACGGGGTGGACCTGGAGTTGCACGCCGGCGAGATCGTGGGCCTGCTCGGCCGCTCCGGCTCGGGCAAGTCGAGCCTGCTGCGCATCATCGCGGGGCTGTCTCGGCCCGTGGCCGGCGAGGTGCAGTGGCGCGGGCGGCCCCTCGTCGGCCCCACCGAAGGCGTGGCCATGGTGTTCCAGAGCTTCGCCCTGTTCCCGTGGATGACCGTGCTGGACAATGTGCAGATCGGGCTGGAGGCGCTGGGCCTGCCCGCCGACGAGCGCCGCCAGCGCGCGCTGGACGCCATCGACCTGATCGGGCTGGACGGCTTCGAGAACGCCTATCCCAAGGAGCTGTCCGGCGGCATGCGCCAGCGCGTGGGCTTCGCCCGGGGCCTGGTGGTGCACCCCCAGCTCCTCCTGATGGACGAGCCGTTCTCGGCGCTCGACGTGCTCACCGCCGAGACGCTGCGCACCGACCTGATCGACCTGTGGACCGAGGGCAAGCTGCCCGTCGGCGCCATCCTGCTGGTCACGCACAACATCGAGGAGGCCGTGCTGATGTGCGACCGGGTGGTGATGCTCGCCTCCAACCCCGGCCGGGTCGCGGCGGAGATCCGTGTGGACGTGCCCCACCCCCGCGACCGGGCGGACCCCCGCTTCCGCGCCCTGGTGGACCAGGTCTACGGCCGCATGACCAACCCCTTCGACCCCGCGCTCACCGCCGAGCAGGACCGGCCGGCGGAGAGCCAGCCGGGCGGCGGCGTGGGCATGCAGCTGGCCCAGGTCTCCACCAACCTCCTCGCCGGCCTGATGGAGGAGCTGACCGGCCCCCCCTTCAACGGCCGCGCCGACCTGCCCGAGCTGGCCGACGGGCTGCAGATGGAGATCGATGAGCTCTTTCCCATCGCCGAGACCCTGGCCCTGCTGCGCTTCGCCGTCGTGGCGCACGGCGACATCCAGCTCACCGAGGCCGGCCGCCGTTTCGAGGAGGGCGACACCGACCAGAGGAAGCGCCTGTTCGCCGAGCAGCTCACCGCCCACGTGCCGCTGGCCGCGATGATCACCCGGGTGCTGCACGAACGCGAGAGCCACCGCGCCACCTACACCCGCTTCTCCGAGGCGCTGGAAGACTACATGAGCGAGGGCTTCGCGGCCGAGACGATGGGTGCGGTGATCCAGTGGGGCCGCTACGCCGAACTGTTCTCCTACGACGACGAGAGCCGCACCTTCAGCCTGGAAGACGCGGAATAGGTTTCAGCGCGGCAACACTGGCCGACGCCGGCGCTGATCTTGCGGCATTGAGCATCGGCAAGGTCGGGGCCGCCGCGCCCCGCTTGCGCGCACGGCCTGAGGTGTTAATCCGTCACGCAAGCCGACGTGCGCGCAAGTCGCCGCGGCCTCTGTGCTCAGGAGCCCCGTTCCGCCTATGATCAAGTCCCAGTGGTTCGCCGCCGCCGCCCTCGCGGCCATGGTCGGCGCCTCGGCCCACGCCGCCGACGTTCCCGGCAAGAAGGACGCGCTCGACCCCGGCGTGACCACCCCGCGCTATGGCCAGCACGGCTTCGACCTGGCCGGCCGCGACCTGTCGGTGAAGCCGGGCGACGACTTCTTCCGCTACGCCAACGGCAAGTACGTCGACGCCATGCAGATCCCGCCGGACCGCACCACCTTCGGCAACTTCGCCATCCTGTCGGTGCTGTCGGAGAACCGCGTCCACAAGATCCTGGACGACGCGGCCGCGGGCAAGGGCGGCAAGGACCCGATCGACGCCAAGCTGGGCGCCTACTACCGCGCCTTCATGGACGAGGCGAAGATCGAGGCGCTGGGCGCCCAGCCGCTGCAGCCCGACCTGGCCAAGATCAGGGCGGCCACCACCCGCGAGCAGCTGGCCGCCCTCATGGGCGACAAGAACACGCCGATCGACAACCTGTTCGGCGCCTTCGTGGCTCCCGACGCCAAGGACCCCGGCCGCTACACGGTGCTGATGGGCTCGGGCGGCACCGGCCTGCCCGACAAGGACTATTACCTCAAGGACACGCCCGACTTCCTGAAGGCCCGCGCCGCCTACAAGGTCTACATCGCCAAGATGCTGACCCTGGCGGGCTGGCCCGACCCCGCGGGCAACGCCGACGCCATCATGGCGCTGGAGACCCAGATGGCGCGCGCCAGCTGGGACCGGGTGCAGCGCCGCGATCGCGACAAGACCTACAACCCGATGACGCCGGCCGAGCTGCAGGCGTTCGCTCCGGGCTACGACTTCAAGCGCTTCCTGGCCGCGTCGGACCTGGATGGGGCGCAGAAGGTGGTGCTCAGCGACAACACCGCCTTCCCCGCCAAGGCCAAGATCTACGCCGAGACGCCGGTGCCCGTGCTGCAGGCGTGGATGGCGTTCAGCCTGGCCGACAACATGTCGCCTTATCTGTCCAAAGCCTTCTACGACGCGCGCTTCGAGTTCCGGAACAAGACGCTGGGCGGCCAGCCCGAGCAGCCGGTGCGCTGGAAGCGCGCGGTGGCCGCCACCTCGGGCGCGCTGGGCGAGGGGCTCGGCAAGATCTACGTGCAGCAGTACTTCCCGCCGGAAGCCAAGGCGCAGATGCTGGAGCTGGTCGGCAACATCAAGGCCGTGCTGAAGACCCGGATCGACAACCTGGACTGGATGGGTCCGGACACGAAGGCCAGGGCGCAGGAGAAGCTGGCCAAGTTCACCGTCAAGATCGCCTATCCTGACAAGTGGCGCGACTACTCGGCGCTGCAGGTCAGCGACAACGATCTCTACGGCGACGTGAAGCGCTCCAACGCCTTCGAGTGGGAGTATCGGGTGCGCCGCCTGAACCAGCCGGTGGACCGGCAGGAGTGGGGCATGACCCCGCAGACGGTGAACGCCTACTACAACTCCACGCAGAACGAGATCGTCTTCCCGGCCGCCATTCTGCAGCCGCCCTTCTTCGATCCCAAGGGCGACCCGGCCTACAACTACGGCGGCATCGGCGGGGTGATCGGCCACGAGATCGGCCACGGCTTCGACGACCAGGGCCGCAAGTCGAACGGCGACGGCGTGCTCAAGGACTGGTGGACCGCCGAGGACGCGACCAAGTTCAAGGCCAAGACCGACGCCCTGGGCGCCCAGTACTCGGCCTTCGAGATCCTGCCGGGCGAGCGCGTGAACGGCCAGCTGACCATGGGCGAGAACATCGGCGACGCCAGCGGCATCAACCTGGCCCTGGCCGCCTACCACAACTCGCTCAAGGGCAGGCCCGCGCCGAAGGTCGACGGCTACACCGGCGACCAGCGCGTGTTCCTGGGCTGGGCGCAGGTGTGGCGCGGCAAGACGCGGGACGCCGCCATGATCCAACGCCTGCACACCGACCCGCACTCCCCCGAGCGCGCCCGGGTGAACGGCCCGATGCGCAACGTGGACGCCTGGTACGCCGCCTTCGACGTCAAGCCCGGCGACAAGCTCTATCTGCCGCCCGAGCAGCGCGTGAAGATCTGGTGATCCTGGAGGGGGTGGAGCGACACGGTCGCCCCACTCCCGTCGCCCTCGGACTTGATCCGAGGGCCGAGCTGACCGCGCTTCGACGTCGCGCGTCGCGCACGACCGGCGCCCGGTCCTTGGGTCAGGCCCGAGGACGACGGACTTTGGGCGCGCCTACACGTCCCGGTGCACGGCGAAGCTCTGGTTCACCGGCAACAGCTCCGGGCGGCGACCCAGAGCGGAGAGGGGGTGGAGCGACACGGTCGCCCCACTCCCGTCGCCCTCGGACTTGATCCGAGGGCCGAGCTGACCGCGCTTCGACGTCGGGCGTCGCGCACGACCGGCGCCCGGTCCTCGGGTCGAGCCCGAGGACGACGGAGTTTGGGCGCGCCTACACGTCCCGGTGCACGGCGAAGCCGGCGAAGCTCTGGTTCACCGGCATCAGCTCCAGCCGGTTGACGTTCACGTGCGGGGGCAGGGCGGCCACCCAGGCGATGGCGTCGGCGACGTCCTCGGCCCTGAGCGGATTCACGCCCTTGTAGAAGGCGTCCGACGCCGCCTGGTCGCCGCCGTTGCGCACCACGGTGAACTCGGTCTCGCACATGCCAGGCTCGATCGAGGTGACGCGCACGCCGGTGCCCGCCAGGTCGCTGCGCAGGTCGAGCGAGAACTGGGTCACGAAGGCCTTGGTGCCGCCGTACACGGCCCCCCCGCGGTACGGATAGGTGGCGGCCACCGAGCTCAGGTTCACGATCGCGCCCCGCCGCTCCACCAGCCGGGGCAGCAGCCGGTGCGTCACCGCCAGCAGCGCGTCGATGTTGGTGCCCGTCATGGTGCGCCAGTCGGCCAGGTCGGCGTCCTGCGCGGGTGTCATCCCCTGGGCCAGGCCGGCGTTGTTGACCAGGAGGTCCACGCCGCTGAACGCCTCGGGCAGCCCGTCCACCGCGGTGCGCAGGGCGCCTTCGTCGCGCAGGTCGAAGGCGAGCGGATGGAAGCTGTCGCCCAGCTCGTCGCGCAGGCGCTCCAGCCGGTCGGCGCGGCGGCCCGTGCCCGCCACGCGCCAGCCGTCCTTCACCAGCCGGCGGGCGAGGGCGGCGCCGAAGCCGGCGGTGGTTCCGGTGACGAAGGCGGTCCTGGACATGGCGGAGCTCCGGGCGGCGTGGCGACGGGCGGGGCTCTAGGCCTAGCGACCCTGGTCGTCGAGGGTGTGGGAGGTGGGCGCGGAGGAACCGGGCCGGGCCTCGCGCCTTGCAGAGGCCGAGGGACGAAGCCGAGAGAGACCGCACCATGACGCTCGCCCGCCTGACGCTGTCCACCAGCCTGGCCGCCGCCCTGGCCGCCGCCACCGGCGCCGCCGCCCAGACCTATCCCCAGACCTCGCGCTACCCGCCCTCGACCTACGACCGGCCGCAGACCTCGCCGAGCCAGGACCCGTACGACCGAAGCCGGCCGAACGGCTATGCCCCGCAGCGCGACAGCCGCTACGGCGACCGCGACGGCCAGGGCGATCAGGCCGGCCAGGAGGCCGGCGAGCCCGACCTCGGGCGCGAGCTGAACCTGCGCGGCGACCAGCGCGCGGCGCTAGAGGCCTACAAGGCCGCCTTCCGTCCCGACGAGGCCGCCGCCCGCGCCGCGGAGGACATGGCGCGGCGCCTGCCCACCCTGACCACGCCCCAGCGGCTGGACTTCACCCGCCGCGAGATGGAGCGCGAGCGCGCCGACTTCGAGCGGACGGACGCGGCCACCCGCCGCTTCTACGCCCAGCTCACCCCCGAACAGCGCCGCACCTTCGACCAGCTCACCGCCCCGCAGGACGAGGGCGAGGACGGCGCCCCGAGCGCGAGCGACCCGTCCGGCCGCCGCTGAAGCAGGCCGGCGGGCGTGGCGCGGCTGAAGGTCTACCGCACGCCCGCGGGCTTCGAGGACGCCCTGGTCGCCGCGCCCAGCCGGAAGGCGGCGCTGCGGGCCTGGGGCTCGCGCGCCGACCTCTTCGCGCTCGGCGAGGCCGATGTGGTGGACGACCCCGCCGTGACCGCGGAGGCCCTGGCCCGCCCGGGCGAGGTGATCCGGCGTCCGCGGGGAGACGCCCGGGCCTTCCTCGCCGCGGCGTCTCCGCCGAAGCCGTCCAAGGCGGCCGCGACGGTCCGCACGGCCAAGTCCAAGCCCATGCCCGACCGCTCGCACCTGGACGCGGCCGAGGCGATGCTCACGCGCGCCGAGGCCGACCTCGACGCGCGCCGCCGCGAGCTGGACGGCGAGCGCGAGGCCCTGGAGGCCCGAGCGGCGAAGATGGAGGCGGAGGCCAAGCGCCGGCTCGCCACGTTGCAGACCGCGCGAGACAAGGCCCGGGCCGACTACGACGCGGTTCGCGGCCGCTGACGCCCTGAGAAGATTGGAGCGGGCGAAGCGATTCGAACGCTCGACCCTCACCTTGGCAAGGTGATGCTCTACCCCTGAGCTACGCCCGCTCCGGACCGCGCTACGAGAGGCCGGTGAGGCCGCCCTGTGGGGAGGGCGGCCTTATGACGGAGCGGCCGGGGGTTGGCAAGCCACTCATCCGCTCATGCCCGCGAAGGCGGGGAGCTCGTGCCGAAGAGGCGCCGGCCCGCTCCGAAGATCCCCGCCCGCGCGGGGCCGGGCGGCGGGTTTCAGCGGCCGATCCTGGGCGCCTTCAGCCGGCGCTTGTTCACGTGGTCGGCGGGGCCCTGGCCCAGGTCCTCCGGCATCTCGCCGGTGAAGTAGAAGCGCTGCCAGGCCTCGCGCATGGCCTCCGGGTCGCGGTTGCCCAGCCTGGCGTTGAAGGCGGTGCGCTCGCGGTTCCAGGCGTCGTACTGGGCGCGCAGCTCGGGCGCCGAGTTCATGGAGCGCGTCACCGGCTGCACGTGGTCCATGCCCCGGTGCGGGGTCAGGTGGATGAAGCAGAAGGGCTCGCCCTTCTCGAACCGCACGCGGCCGGGCCGGGTGAAGATCCAGTTCATGGTGAAGGGGAACGGCAGCCAGTCGGTCTCGATGATGCCCTGCAGGGGCTGGATGCCGTCCTTGGGCAGGTTGGGCGGCCCCTGGCACCACATGTCCCACCCCTGCGGGGTGCGGAACAGGTAGCCGGGGTGGAAGGTGAGCACGCCGCCGGTGAAGTGGCTGGTGGCGAAGTCCTTGAAGTCCACGTTCGGCCGGTCGGGGCGGAGGACGATGTCCTCCATGGCCGGCCCGCCGTTCCACTCGGCGGTGAAGGCGAGGGGGCACAGGATCTCCCACCCCGTGGTGTTGGCCACGCTCAGCGGCAGGCAGCGATAGGGGTGGCGCTCTGTGAAGCGGTCCATCCAGCCGCGCTGCGGGCGGCCGGGCACGATCTCCGGCGGCCGGGGCGCGACCGGGTAGCACTCCAGCTCCAGCGGGGGGACGGGAGGGGGCATCAGCGCTCCCGGTCGGAGCGCGCCGGGGCGGCGGCGGCCAGGGCGCGGAAGTCCACCTCGCTGTCGGCGGCCAGGTAGGCGAAGGCGGCCCAGCCGGCCACCGCCTTGTCGAGCAGGCGCCGGTCGATCTTGTCCAGCGTGTCGTCGGGCGTGTGGTGCAGCTCGAAGTAGCGCGTGCGGTCGGGCTCCAGGCTGGCCAGGGGCACGCCGCGCAGGTTCTCCAGGTCCGCGCCGCCGTCGGTGGCCACCTGGGGAGACACGAAGGCGCCCAGGGGCGCGATCACCCGGCCCAGCGTGCGGCCGAAGGACGAGGCCGCGGCCCCCGCGGGCAGGGAGACGTCGGTCACCCCGTCCGGCCCGCTGTCGCACTCGCTGGCGATCACCATGCGCGCCTGCTCGGCGGCGGGATGGGCGGCGGCGAAGGCGGTGTTGGATTGGCCGACCTCCTCGGCGCCCCACCAGACCACCCTGATGGTGCGGCGCGGGCGCTGGGGCATGTCGCGGATCAGCTTGGCGGCGGCCGCGGTGATGGCCACCCCGCCGCCGTCGTCGAAGGCGCCGGTGCCCAGGTCCCAGCTGTCGAGGTGGCCGCCGATGACCACCGCCTCCTCCGGCCGCTCGCGGCCGCGCACCTCGCCGACGACGGTCTCGCTGACCTGGCCGGGCGTGGTGGTGGGGGTCAGCACCAGGCGCATGCGGATCGGCCGGCCGCGGGCCGCGATGCGCTCCAGCTGCTCGGCGTCGGGCGCGGAGAGGGCGGCGGCGGGGATGCGCGGCGCGGGCCGCTGCGCGCCGCCCGAGAAGTCGGGCAGGTAGGTCATGGTGCCCGTGTGCGGGCTCCTCCGCACGTCCGTGGCCAGCGAGCGGAGCAGGTAGGCGACGGCGCCCCGCTTGGCCGCCTCGGTCGGGCCGAGGCCGCGGATGCGGTAGTAGGCGCCGTAGCCGCCCCGCGGCATCGGCTGGGTCACCACCGCGATCCTGCCGTTCAGCGAACCCGGGGCGGCGGACAACAGCTCGTCGTAGGAGCGGAACAGGGCCACCTCCGCCTCGATCCCCTGCGGCGGGGTCGCCACGGAACCGCCGAGCGCGGCGATCACCAGCTTCTGCGGAAAGGGGGCGGTCACCTCGGCGGTCTCGGCGCCGCGCGTCCAGGCGTCGTGGGTGAAGGGCTCCTTGTGCACGTTCTCGAAGCCCAGCGCGGTCATGCGGGCCACCGCCCAGTCGGCGGCGCGGCGCATGGCGGGGGAGCCGGCGGGGCGGGGGCCGATCTCGGTGGTCAGGCCCTCCAGGATGTCCCAGGCGGGGCTGCGGCCCGCCAGGGCGGCGTCGCGGAGCGCCTCGGCGTTGGCCAGGAGGCGCGCGGGCAGCAGCGGGGCGAGGTCGGCCTGGGGCGCGCGGCGGGCGGCCCTGGCGGTCTGGGGGTCGATGGCGGGCACGGCGGTGGCCGGCGCGCCGCGGGGCGTCTGGGCCTGCGCCAACCCGGCCGCCGAGAACATGGCCGCCACGGCGACCCCGAACTTCCGCTTCATACGCATCTCCGGCCTGCGGCGGGCACCATGGCGGCGGCGCCAGGCGCGCTCAACCCCGGCGGACCTCCAGCACGTCGCCGGGCCGGGCGTCGCGCAGGATGGCCAGGAGCTCGTCGCGCGGCAGGGCCACGCAGCCCTCCGTGGGCGGCAGGTCCGGCTTGGCGCAGTGCAGGAAGATAGCCGAGCCCGCGCCGGGCACGGGCGGGTCGTCGTTGTGCGCGAGCACCACCACCACGTCGTAGAGCTCGTCCTCCCGCCACAGCCGCTCGGCGGAGAACGGGTGCGGATGGGTGACCGGGCGATTGTAGGCGGGATCAGCGGGGTCGTCCGACCAGCCGTCGTCCGGGCCGATCGGGGCGACGGGCAAGGCGGTCTCGGGCGCCGCGACCCGGTCGGGCCGGTAGAGCACGCGCCGCAGCGGCCAGACGCCCAGCGGCGTCGCCCCGTCGCCCTCGCGCTTCGCCTCGGCCTCCACCACCCCGCCCCGGCCCAGCGCGCAGCGCGTGTCCCCGAGATCGGAGCGGAAGCGGCCGTCGGCGCAGGCCAGCAGCCTCATCGCGCGCCCTCCGTCCCGAGCCGGGCGGGAGCGGCGGTGTCGTCGCGACACGTTTCCGGCGACACGACACGGCGACATGGGGGCGGAGGTCTCACGCCCCCCACTCTGCACCCGTTCGCCGCCGGCGGGGACAAAGACCGGCTTGTGATCGCCCTTCAGGGTTCCCCCGCCCGCCGGCCCGCGCTAGGAACCGCGCCGACCGCGCCCGGCCCTGGCCAGGGCGCCTCGCCGCCATGTCCGGAGCGCCATGTCCGTCCTCGTCGACAAGACCACCCGCGTCATCTGCCAGGGCGTCACCGGCAGCCAGGGCACGTTCCACACCGAGCAGGCCATCGCCTACGGCACCAGGATGACCGCCGGCGTGACGCCCGGAAAGGGCGGCCAGACCGCGGTGGGCCTGCCGGTGTTCGACACCGTGCGCGAGGCGCGCGAACAGACCGGCGCCGACGCCAGCGTGATCTACGTGCCGCCCCCTTTCGCCGCGGACTCCATCCTGGAGGCGATCGACGCCGAGATCCCGCTGATCGTGTGCATCACCGAGGGCATCCCGGTGGAGGACATGGTGCGGGTGAAGCGCTCGCTCGCCGGCTCCAAGTCGCGCCTGATCGGGCCGAACTGCCCGGGCGTGCTGACGCCGGGCGAGTGCAAGATCGGCATCATGCCGGGCAACATCTTCTCCAAGGGCTCGGTGGGCGTGGTCTCGCGCTCGGGCACCCTCACCTACGAGGCGGTGTTCCAGACCACCAACGCCGGCCTGGGCCAGACCACGGCGGTGGGCATCGGCGGCGACCCGGTGAAGGGCACCGAGTTCATCGACGTGCTGGAGATGTTCCTCGCCGACGAGGCCACGCAGAGCATCATCATGATCGGCGAGATCGGCGGCGCGGCCGAGGAGGACGCGGCGCAGTTCATCAAGGACGAGGCCAGGCGCGGCCGCTCCAAGCCGATGGCCGGCTTCATCGCGGGCCGCACGGCGCCTCCGGGCCGCACCATGGGCCACGCGGGCGCCATCGTCTCGGGCGGCAAGGGCGACGCGGACAGCAAGATCGCGGCGATGGAGAGCGCGGGGATCAAGGTCTCGCCCTCCCCGGCCGAACTCGGGCAGACGCTGCTGGCCGTGCTGAAAGGCTGATCGGCTCAGCTCCTGTTCAGCAACGCGTGACTATATAGACGGGCCTCGCCGCCCACCGTGACGGCGACGAGCCTCAAGGTGGGTGTGACGGCGATGGCGGACGACGCGGGACGGATCCAGGAGCTCCTGGGCGAGACGACCTTCCTCTACGGGGGCAACGCGGCGTTCGTGGAGAGCCTCTACGCCCGCTACGCCGCCGACAGGGCGGACGTGCCGGCCGACTGGCGCGCCTACTTCGACGGCTTCGGCGAGCGCGCGCCGGACATCGCGGCCGCCGCCCACGAGCCGGGCTGGGCCCGGGGGCCGACGCCGGAAGCGCGGCCGGACTGGATGGCCGCGCTAGACGGGCAGTGGCCCGCCGCGGCTCCCGCCAGGGTGGCGAAGGCCGTGGAGGCCAAGGTCGAGGCCGCGCTCACGGCCAAGGCGCCGGACACCTCCTCCGCCGCCATCCGCGCCGCCACGCTCGACAGCGTGCGCGCCATCATGATGATCCGCGCCTATCGTATCCGCGGGCACCTGGCGGCCAACCTCGATCCCCTGGGCTTCGAGCGGACCATCGCCACCCACAACGAGCTCGACCCCGCCACCTACGGGTTCGCCGAGAGCGACTGGGACCGGCCGATCTTCATCGACCAGGTGCTGGGCCTGGAGACGGCCACGGTGCGCGAGATGCTCGCCATCCTGCGGCGCACCTACTGCGGCACGCTGGGCGTGCAGTACATGCACATCTCCAATCCCTCGGAGAAGGCGTGGATCCAGGAGCGCATCGAGGGGCACGACAAGGAGATCACGTTCAGCCCCGAGGGCAAGACGGCGATCCTGAAGAAGCTGATCGAGGCCGAGGGCTTCGAGCGCTTCCTGCACAAGCGCTTCCCCGGCACCAAGCGCTTCGGGCTGGACGGGGGCGAGGCGGCCATCCCGGCGCTGGAGCAGATCATCAAGCGCGGCGGCGCCCTGGGCGTCGACGAGATCGTGGTGGGCATGCCGCACCGCGGCCGCCTGAACGTCTTGGCCGCCGTGATGGGCAAGCCCTACGAGGTGATCTTCCACGAGTTCCAGGGCGGCTCGTCGGTGCCGAGCGACATCGAGGGGTCGGGCGACGTCAAGTACCACCTGGGCGCCAGCTCGGACCGCGAGTTCGACGGCAACAAGGTGCACCTGTCGCTGACGGCGAACCCCAGCCACCTCGAGATCGTCAACCCGGTGGTGATCGGCAAGGCGCGCGCCAAGCAGACGTTCGACAAGCACGAGAACCCCGGCTGCACGGGCAGCAAGGTGCTGCCGCTGCTGCTGCACGGCGACGCCGCCTTCGCCGGGCAGGGCGTGGTGGCCGAGTGCTTCATGCTCTCGGGCATCGAGGGCTACGAGACGGCCGGCACGATCCACTTCATCGTGAACAACCAGATCGGCTTCACCACCGCCCCGCGCTTCAGCCGGAGCTCGCCCTATCCCTCGGACGTGGCGCTGATGGTCGAGGCGCCCATCCTGCACTGCAACGGCGACGATCCAGAGAGCGTGGTCTTCGCCGCCAAGGTGGCCGCCGAGTACCGCCAGGAGTTCGGCAAGGACGTGGTGGTCGACATGTGGTGCTACCGCCGCTTCGGCCACAACGAGGGCGACGACCCGACCTTCACCCAGCCGGTGATGTACGCGAAGATCAAGGGCCAGCCCTCCACGCGCGAGATCTACGCCAGGCGCCTGGTCGAGGAG
Source organism: uncultured Caulobacteraceae bacterium (assembly GCA_964244065.1). GTDB lineage: Bacteria > Pseudomonadota > Alphaproteobacteria > Caulobacterales > Caulobacteraceae > JASLDZ01. The sequence goes on from CAXTHH010000002.1 coordinate 295,594, forward strand.
GGCGTGGTCTCGCCCGAGCAGGTCGAGGCCTGGGTCGCGGAGTTCGAGAGCTTCCTCGCCACGCAGTTCGAGGCGGGCAAGGCCTACACGCCGGACCGCGCGGACTGGCTGGACGGCAAGTGGTCGGGCCTGGGGCCCGAGGGCGAGGGCGGCGTCACCTGCGCGCCGCTGCAGACGCTGCGCGACCTCGGCCTGAAGATGACGGCCATCCCCGAGAGCGTGAACGCCCACAAGACGCTGAAGCGCGTGGTGGAGGCCCGGCGCGAGGCGATCGCCGCCGGCGAGGGGCTGGACTGGGCCACCGCCGAGCACCTCGCCTTCGCCACCCTCCTGGTGGAGGGCGTCCCCGTGCGCCTGTCCGGCCAGGACAGCGTGCGCGGCACCTTCAGCCAGCGCCACTCGACGATCGTCGACCAGACCACCGAGGCCAAGTACACGCCGCTGAACAACCTGCGTCCGGGCCAGGCGCACTACGAGGGGATCGACTCCGCCCTGTCGGAGGAGGCGGTGCTCGGCTTCGAGTACGGCTATAGCCTGGCCGACCCGAAGACGCTGGTGCTGTGGGAGGCGCAGTTCGGCGACTTCGCCAACGGCGCCCAGGTGGTGATCGACCAGTTCATCAGCTCGGGGGAGCGCAAGTGGCTGCGCATGAGCGGCCTGACGCTCCTCCTGCCGCACGGCTACGAGGGGCAGGGGCCGGAGCACAGCTCGGCGCGCCTGGAGCGCTTCCTGCAGATGTGCGCCGAGGACAACATGCAGGTGGTGAACTGCACCACCCCGGCCAACTACTTCCACGTGCTGCGCCGCCAGGTGAAGCGCAGCTTCCGCAAGCCCCTGGTGGTGATGACGCCCAAGAGCCTGCTGCGCCACAAGAAGGCCACCAGCAAGCTCGGCGAGATGGCCGAGGGCAGCGCCTTCCACCGCGTGCTGTGGGACGACGCGCAGATGCAGGACGGCAAGACCTCCGTCGTGCTCAAGCCCGACGCGCAGATCAGGCGGGTGATCCTGTGCTCGGGCAAGGTCTACTACGACCTGTTGGACCGCCGCGAGCAGGCGGGCGGGGACGACGTCTACATCATGCGGCTGGAGCAGTTCTATCCCTGGCCGATGCAGTCGCTCCGCAAGGAGCTCGGCCGCTTCCCGCAGGCCGAGGTGGTCTGGGTGCAGGAGGAGCCGCGCAACATGGGCGGCTGGACCTTCGTCGACGCCTGGCTGGAGCTGACGCTGGAGAAGCTCGGCGGCGCGGCCAAGCGCGCGCGCTACGTCGGCCGCCCCGCCAGCGCCTCCACCGCCGCCGGCATCGCCCACCGCCACGCGCGCGAGCTGGACGCCTTCCTCGCCGAGGCGTTCGCCTAAAACCCGCGCCCCCCCTTCGAACGCTCTCAAGGACATCGCCGCCCCATGCCCGCCGCCACCGCCGAGACCACCGCCGCCGCCGACGTCACCGTGCCCGCCATGGGCGAGAGCGTGACGGAGGGCACGGTCGCCAAGTGGTCCAGGAAGGTGGGCGACACGGTCAAGCGCGACGAGGTGCTGGTCGAGATCGAGACGGACAAGGTGGCCATCGAGGTCTCCTCCCCCGCCGACGGCGTGCTGTCCGAGATCACGGCGGAGGAGGGCGCGACCGTGACCCCGAACCAGGTGATCGCGCGCGTGGGCGGCGGCGCGTCCGGCGGGGGCGCCCCGCCCGTGCAGCAGCCCTCCGGCGCGGGCCAGTACGTGCCCGCCTTCCAGCCGCCCGCCGAGCAGAAGGGGCCGGCGCCGGCCGGCGCGCCGCTGGCCCCCTCCGTCCAGCGCATCGTGGCGCAGACGGGCATCGACCCGTCGCAGATCCAGGGCACCGGCCGCGACGGCCGCATCACCAAGGGCGACGCCCTGGGGGCGACGGCCCCGGGCGCGACCGGCAAGGCCGCCGCCCCGGCCCCCCCGCAGGCGGAGGCTCCCGCGCCGCGCCCACCCGTCCCCGCCGCGGTCCAGGCGCCCGCCGCGCCCCGCGCCGACCAGCCGCGCGAGGAGCGGGTGCGCATGACGCGCCTGCGCCAGACCATCGCCCGCCGCCTGAAGGAGGCGCAGAGCACCGCCGCCCAGCTGACCACCTTCAACGAGGTGGACATGAGCGCCGTGATGGCGCTGCGGAACCAGTACAAGGACGTGTTCGAGAAGCGCCACGGCGTGAAGCTTGGCTTCATGAGCTTCTTCGTGCGCGCGGTGGTCGCCGCCCTGAAGGAGATCCCGGCGGTGAACGCGGAGATCGACGGGCAGGACCTGATCTACAAGAACCACTACGACATCGGCGTGGCCGTCGGCACCGACAAGGGCCTGGTCGTGCCCGTGCTGCGCGACGCGGACGCCCTGACGCTGGCGGGCATCGAGAAGGGGATCGGCGCCCTCGGCAAGAAGGCCCGCGACGGCCAGCTGGCCATCGAGGACATGTCGGGGGGCACCTTCACCATCACCAACGGCGGCATCTACGGCTCGCTGATGTCCACGCCGATCCTGAACATGCCGCAGTCCGGCATCCTCGGCATGCACAACATCGTCCAGCGTCCGATCGCCGTGGACGGCCGCGTCGAGATCCGGCCGATGATGTACCTGGCCCTGAGCTACGACCACCGCATCGTGGACGGCAAGGAGGCGGTCACCTTCCTGGTCGCCGTGAAGAACGCCATCGAGGACCCGCAGCGCCTTCTGCTGGACCTGTGAGGTTGAAACGCGGCGGCGGCGATCGTATCTACAGGCCGTAGATACGGAGGTCGACCATGCCGGACGGGGTCTCGGAAGCCGTCAACCCTTTCGCGCGCCCGACCGACGAGGCGCGCGCCAAGCTGTTCACGCACGGCGGCAGCCAAGCCGTCCGCCTGCCGAAGGCGTTCCGCTTCGAGGGCACCGAGGTGAACGTCCGCCGCGAGGGCGACGCCGTGATCCTTACGCCCGCTCCGCGCAAGCGTCCGCGCACGCGCGAGGAGATGGACGCCTTCTGGGCCGAACTGGATGCGCTCGGCGACGGTCACCTGCTGGAATATCCCGAGCGCGATCCCTCGCCGGGGCGCGATCCCTTCGAAGAGCGGTGATCTTCCTGGACAGCAACGTGGTGATCGACGTGGCGCGCGGTCGCGAGGCTGTCCGGGCCGCCTATTTTCGCGCACAGGACGCGGAGGTCGGTTTCGCGGTCAGCGTCCTCGTGCTTGAGGAGCTGATGGTCGGGGTGCACCGCGGCGCTGCAGGGCGGCAGCGCGAGCGCGTGCACCGGCTGATCGCTGAGTCGACGGTGGTGCCCTTCGAGCGTCCTGACGCCCTGCTTGCGGCGCGCACGCGCGCTGAGCTCGGGCGAGCGGGCCAGAAGCCGAGCTACGCCGACCTTCTCATAGGGGCGCACGCGGTGTCTCGCGGGTGCCCGCTCGTCACGGCCAACACCCGCCACTTCCAGAACATCCCCGGCCTGCAGCTGCTCGACTGGACGCAGCCGCCGCCCCCCGAACAGGACGCACTCCATGTCTGACACCTATGACGTCGTGATCATCGGGGGCGGGCCCGCGGGCTACAACGCCGCCATCCGGGCGGGGCAGCTGGGGCTGAAGGCGGCCTGCGTGGACAAGCGGGGTACGTTCGGCGGCACCTGCCTGAACGTGGGATGCATCCCCTCCAAGGCGCTGCTGCACGCGTCGGAGATGTTCGAGGCGGCCGCCAAGGACTTCGCGGGCCTCGGCATCAAGGTCACGCCCGAGCTCGACCTGCCGACCATGCACAAGCAGAAGGCCGACAGCGTGACGGCGCTGACCAAGGGCGTCGAGTTCCTGTTCAAGAAGAACAAGGTCGAGGGCGTCAAGGGCGCGGGCCGCATCGCCGGCCCCGGCAAGGTCGAGGTGACCGGGCTGGACGGCCAGACCCGCACGCTGGAGACGCGCCACATCGTCATCGCCACGGGCTCCGAGCCCTCCAACGTGGGCGGCGTGGCCGTCGACCAGAAGCGCGTCGTGGACTCCACCGGCGTGCTGGAGCTGCCCGACGTGCCCAAGCGGCTGATCGTGATCGGCGCGGGCGTGATCGGGCTCGAGCTCGGGTCGGTCTGGCGCCGCCTGGGCGCCGAGGTCACCGTCGTCGAGTACCTCGACCGCATCATCCCGGGCGCGGACGCGGAGACGGCCACTGCTTTCCAGCGCACCCTGACCAAGCAGGGCGTCAAGTTCCGCCTGGGCATGAAGGTCACCGGCGCGGAGACCTCCGACGCCGGCGTGAAGGTGGCCGTGGAGCCCGTGAAGGGCGGCGAGGCCGAGACGCTGGAGGCCGACGTGGTGCTCGTGGCCGTGGGCCGCCGGCCGTACACGGAGGGCCTGGGCCTGGAGACGGTGGGCGTGCAGCCCGACGGTCGCGGCTACATCCCCAACACGCACTACAAGACCAACGCCGACGGCGTGTGGGTGATCGGCGACGTCACCTACGGCCCCATGCTCGCGCACAAGGCGGAGGACGAGGCGGTGGCCGTGATCGAGCTGATCGCCGGCCAGCCGGGCCACGTGAACTACGACGTGATCCCCTGCGTGGTCTACACCGCGCCCGAGGTGGCCTGGGTCGGCAAGACCGAGGAGGAGCTCAAGGCCAAGGACGTGAAGTACAAGGTCGGCAAGTTCCCCTTCAGCGCCAACGGCCGCGCCAAGGTGAACCACGAGGCCGAGGGCTTCGTGAAGGTGCTGGCCGACGCGGCCACCGACCGCATCCTGGGCGTGCACATGATCGGCCCGAGCGTCGGCGAGATGGTCGGCGAGTACTGCGTCGCCATGGAGTTCGCCGCCTCGTCGGAAGACGTGGCGCGCACCTGCCACCCCCATCCCACCCGCTCCGAGGCGCTGCGCCAAGCGGCCATGGGCGTGGAGGGCTGGACCATGCAGGCCTGACGCTCACGGCAGGTTAGGAGGAGACCAGACGCGAAGCGCCCGCCCCGCGTCGCGCCTTCACGATCGCGACGCGGTGCGCGAACCGGCGACCCTGGCCCCCGACGTCGCGCACACGCTGAGCTAGAGCGGGATCAGCCGCCGCTGTAGCCGCCGATGATCGGCAGGACCTCGCCGGTGATGTAGCTGGAGCACTGCGGGCTCGCGAGGAAGACGTAGGCGGGAGCGATCTCCTCGGGCTGGGCGGGGCGCTTCATCTCCGTCTGCGCGCCGAAGGTCGCGACCTCGTCGGCTTCCTTGTCCGTGGGGTTCAGCGGCGTCCACACCGGGCCCGGCGCCACGCAGTTCACCCGGATGCCGCGCGGGATCAGCTGGGTGGAGAGCGACCGGGTGAAGGTGTGGATGGCGCCCTTGGTGGTCGAATAGTCCAACAGGTCCTTGTTGCCCTTGATCGCCGTCACCGAGCCCGTGTTCACGATGGCCGAGCCGTAGGCCATGTGCGGCACCACCGCCTGAGCCATGTAGAAGTAGCCGTAGATGTTGGTCCGCAGGGTGCGGTCCCAGTGCTCCTCGGTCAGGTCCAGGATGTCGGCGGTGTGCACCTGGAAGGCGGCGTTGTTGACCAGTACGTCGACCTTGCCGAGCTCACGCACCACCTGCTCGACGGCCGAGCGGCAGAAGGCGCGGTCGCGCACGTCGCCCTTGATCACGAGGGCGCGGCGGCCCTCGGCCTCCACGGCCCGGCGCACCGTGTCGGCGTCGCCGTCCTCGTCCAGGTGCATGATGGCCACGTCCGCGCCCTCGCGCGCGAACAGCACGGCGACGGAGCGGCCGATGCCGCTGTCGCCGCCGGTGACGATGGCCACCTTGCCCTCCAGCTTGCCGGAGCCCCTGTAGAAGGGCGCGTCGTAGAGCGGCGCGGGGTCGAGCTGCGCCTCGTCGCCGGGCTTGGGCTGGTGCTGCTCGGGGAAGGGCGGCTCGGGATAGCGTCGCGCGCCGGCCTGCATGGGCCCGTCGCCCTCGCCGCCGCCCTTCTTGTCGGCTTCGGCGACCTGGGCCTGCACTTCGCGCTGTTGTTCGACGGTGCGGTTCACATCTGACATGGGGGCGCTCGCGGCTGGGGTGGCCGCACAACGTCGCTCGCCGCGAAGCGTTCTGGCGAAGCTTCAGGCCCGCGGATGCGCCCGGGCGTAGCTCTCCATCAGCGCGGCGGCGTCGACGCCGGTGTAGCGCTGGGTGGTGGAGAGGCTGGCGTGGCCGAGGAGCTCCTGGATCGTCCGCAGGTCGGCGCCGGCGGCCAGCAGGTGCGTGGCGAAGGAGTGGCGCAGGGCATGGGGCGTGGCGCTGGCCGGCAGCCCCAGGCGGCCGCGGAGCACGGCCATGGCCGCCTGCACGCGCCGTGCCCCGAGCGCGCCGCCGCGCGCGCCGCGGAACAGCGGCGCGCCCGGCGTCGGGGGCCAGGGGCAGGCGTCGGCGTAGGCGTCCACCGCCTCGCGCACCGCGGGCAGCACGGGGGCGAGCCGCGTCTTGCCGCCTTTGCCGGTGACCCGCAGGCTCTCGGGCAGGGGATGGTCGGCGCCCGTCAGCGACAGGGCCTCGCTGATGCGCAGGCCGCAGCCGTACAGCAGGGCGGCCACGGCCGCGTCGCGCAGCTGCTCCCAGGGCTCGGCGGCGACCTCGCCCGCCTCGGACATGACGGCCAGCGCCTGCTCCACCGGAAGGGGCCGCGGCAGGGTGGGCTTCACCCGCGGCCCGCGCACCAGGGCCACGCCCGGGCTGGCGATCCCGCGCCGGCGGTCGAGCCAGCCGTGGAAGCTGCGCACCGCCGACAGGTTCTGGCTCAGCGAGCGAGGCTGCAGCGCGCGCGAGCCGGTGAGGGCGTCGTCGGTGCGGCGAAAGGCGAGGTAGGCCCGCAGCTCGGCCGCGCTCACGCCGCCCAGCGCCGCCTCGGTCAGCGTCTCCCCGCGGTGGCGCGCCAGGAAGGCGAGCCAGGCGGACACGCCGGCGCGATAGCTCTCCAGCGTGCGGGGCGAGGCGCGCCGCTCGTGCGCCAGGTGCGTGATCCAGGCCTCCAGCGAGGCCTCGGCCCCCACGGCGGAGCCGGTCAACGGACCGGAGGCCAGCGCTCCGCCACCCGCTCCACGACGCGCGCGAGGAAGGCGACCAGCTCGCCGCCCATCTCCGCGCCGAACCCGGCCGGGTCCGGCGAGCCGAACGCGAGGAGGCCCGATCGCTCGTCGCCCCACAGGGCGAGGCGCACCAGCGCGGCGGAGGCCACCTCCGCCCCGGCCTCGGCGAACAGCACCTCGGAAGCGACCGCCCCGCCCAGCCGCATCGCCCCGCCGCCCAGCATGTGGGTGACGAAGCCGGCGGGCAGGGGACGCCAGCCGGCGGGCGCCTCGCCCTCCACGGCCAGGGCGCCGGCGGTCAGGCCGAAGCGGGCGCGGGCGGCCTCGTCCACGCGCGCGGCGAGGTCGGCGTTGTTCCGCGCTTCCAGAAGGTCGACGATGGCCGCGTGCGTCTGCACCTGGGCGGCGAAGTTGGCCTCGGCCAGCGCCTCGATCTCGGCGCGGGCGCCGGCCTCGGCGGCGCGGGCGTGCTCCAGGCGGGCCAGGGCGGCGGGGCCGAACTCGACGAGGTTGGCGGCGGCGGGCCGCAGGTTCAGGGCGGCCAGCAGCTCGGGGTCGCCGGCCACCAGCTGCGGCTCGGCCATCAGCTGCGCGCGCAGCGCCGGCCAGTAGCGCGCATCCATGCGCGCCTTCTTCACCGCCCCGTCCGCCATGCGTCCCGCCCCTCGAACCCGAGCGGCGAGGGAACCGCGGGCAGGGTTAAGGGTCGCTTACGGGAGCGTCGCTGCTCGCGCGAGAGACCATGGGGCCAGCGTCGGCGCTGCCGCCGTGCTCGGGCGCGTCAAGGCGACCTGCTGCGCAGGAGCGGCTGCGCCGCTGCCTTGACCCGTCCTGCGCGCGACGGCTGACCGGAGGGGTCGGGACGCGGGGCGTCCCGTAAGAGGTTCGACGGCCTGCGGCGCGTCGAACACAGGGCTGAGGCGTGCCCGAGCGCGGGCGAAGGTCGCGCCCTCCCATCCGGTCTCCACTCTCTTGTTTCCATCAGCCCCGAGTTCGGCGCCCCGCAGGGCGTTGAACTTGCAGGAGGAGGGACGCCCCGCGTCCCGACGCCCTCGCCACGGCCGTCGCGCGCAGGGCGGGTCAAGGGCGGAGAGCGCAGCGTCCCTTGACGCGCCCGAGCACGGCGGCAACGCCGACGCTGGCCGCTGGAGACTAGTTCACCGTCCGCCGCTCCCCCGGCAGGTCCAGGCTGAACGCCGGCACCGCGATGGCGAACCGCTCGCCGCCCTCCGCCTCCATCTCGTACGCGCCCTCCATCACGCCCGAGGGCGTCTGCAGCGGGCAGCCTGAGACGTAGCGGAAGGCCTCGCCGGGCTTCAGCGTCGGCTGCTCGCCCACCACGCCCGGGCCTTCCACAGTCTCGACGCGGCCGGTCGCGTCGGTGATCACCCAGCGGCGCGACAGGAGCTGGACGGTGACCTCGCCATGGTTCTCCACCTCGATCTGGTAGGCCCAGACCCACTGGCGGTCGTCCGGGTCCGACTGGTCGGGCCGGTACTCGGGCCGGACCCGGACCAGGATGTCGCGCGTCGTCGCCTCGTAGAGGCCGGCGCGGTTGCGGACGGGGCGCCTCACGCCGCGTCCAGGGCGCGCAGCACGTCGCGCTCCAGGTCGCCGGCGTCCTCCAGGCCGGCGGAGAGGCGGACGCAGCCCTCGGTCAGCCCGATCTCCAGCCGCTCGGCCTCGGGCACGGCGCGGTGGGTGGTGGTGGGCGGGTGCGTGGCCAGGCTCTTGGCGTCGGCCAGGTTGTTGGAGATGTCCACGATGCGCAGGGCGTTCAGGAAGCCGAACGCCGCGGCCTGGCTGCCAAGGTCGAAGGCGAGGAGGTTGGAGAAGCCGCTCATCTGCCGCGCGGCCACCGCGTGCTGCGGGTGGTCCGACCGGCCGGGGTAGAAGATGCGCGCGACCTTCGGGTGCTCGGCCACGGCGTCGGCCAGGCGCGCGGCGGTCCGCGTCTGCCGCTCCACCCGCACCTCCAGCGTCTCCAGCCCCTTCAGGAACACCCAGGCGTTGAAGGCGGAGAGCGTCGGCCCCGTGTGGCGGATCAGGTCGCGGTAGCTCTCCTCGATCAACGCCTGGCTCCCCAGCACCGCCCCGCCGAGCACGCGGCCCTGGCCGTCGATGTGCTTGGTCGCCGAGTAGACCACCACGTCGGCCCCGAGCTCCAGCGGGCGCTGGTACAGGGGCGAGGCGAACACGTTGTCCACCACCAGCCGCGCCCCGGCCTCCTTGGCGATGGCGGCCACGCCGGCGATGTCGATCACCTCCAGCAGCGGGTTGGCGGGGGTCTCGAGGAACAAGGCGCGCGTGTTCGGGCGCACGGCGTTGCGCCAGGCGTCCAGGTCCGGCCCGTCCACCGTGGTGGTCTCCACGCCGAAGCGCGGGAGCCACTCCTTGACGATCCAGCGGCAGGAGCCGAACAGGGCGCGGCTGGCCAGCACGTGGTCGCCCGCGCGCACCAGGCCCTGCAGCGCCAGCGCCACCGCGCTCATGCCCGAGCCCGTGGAGCGGCACGCCTCCGCCCCCTCCAGCAACGCGAGCCGCCGCTCGAACACCGCGTTGGTGGGGTTGCCGTAGCGCGAGTAGATGAACCCCTCGGCCTCGCCGGCGAACCGCGCCTGCGCCGCCTCCGCGCTGTCGTAGACGAAGCCCTGGGTGAGGAAGAGCGCCTCGCTGGCCTCGCCGTAGGGCGAGCGCTCCATGCCGCCGCGCACCAGGCGCGTGGCGGGGGACCAGTCTCGCTCGTCGTCGCGGGAGGGCATGGCGCGACCGTTGGCGGCAGGGGCGGCGGGGGTCAAGCGCGCTCCCCAGCGGAGCGCTCCCTCGTCCGCCATCCCTCACCGTCGCCCTCGGGCTTGACCCGAGGGCCGGGCGCCGGTCGTGCGCTCCGGCCAGCCGTCCAGCGCACCACGCTCGGTCCTCGGGTCAAGCCCGAGGACGACGGGGGAGGAGCGGACGTGGAGAAGCTCTCAGCCCTGCACCAGCACGCTCTTCACGTTGCAGAACTCGTACAGGCCGAACTCGCCCACCTCGCGGCCATAGCCGGAGTGCTTCACGCCGCCGAACGGCAGGCGCGGGTCGGAGCGGACGTTGGTGTTCACGAAGGCCATGCCGGCGTCCAGCTCCTCGGCCGCGATGCGCTCGCCGCGGGCCAGGTCGCGCGTCATCACCGCCGAGCCCAGGCCGAAGGGGGAGGCGTTGGCGATGCGGATGGCGTCGGCTTCGTCCTCCGCCGCGATGATCGCCGCCACGGGGCCGAACACCTCGTCGTCGTAGGCGGGCTGGCCGGGGCGCACGTCGGCGAGCACGGTGGGTGGGTACCAGGCGCCCGGCTGGTCCGGAAGCTCGCCGCCGAGCAGCAGGCGGGCGCCGGCGTCGACGCTGCGGCGCACCTGCGCGTGGATCTCGTTGCGCGCCTCCACCGACTGGAGCGGGCCGAAGCGTGTGGCCGGGTCGGCGGGGTCGCCGGGGACGTAGGCGCGCATGGCCTCCACCAGCGCCGCCTCGAACGCCTCGCGCACGGGGGGCGGCACGATGAAGCGCTTGGCGGCGATGCAGCTCTGGCCGCCGTTGACCATGCGGCCGGCGGCGCAGGCCTTGGCCGCGGCGGGCACGTCCGCGTCGTCGAGCACGAGGTAGGCGTCGGCGCCGCCGAGCTCGAGCACCGTCTTCTTCAGTTCGCGGCCGGCGACCTCGGCCACCTTGCGCCCCGCCTCCACCGAGCCGGTCAGAGTGACGGCGGCGATGTTGGGGTCGGCGATCAGCCCGGCCACCTCGCGCGAGGGCAGGAGCACGGTGCGGAACAGGTCGGCGGGCGCGCCCGCGTCGCGGTGCAGCGCCTCCAGCGCGAGGGCGCAGCCGGGCACGTTGCTGGCGTGCTTCAGCACGCAGCCGTTGCCGGCCATCAGGTTGGGCGCGGTGAAGCGGATCAGCTGCCAGAACGGGAAGTTCCAGGGCATCACCGCCAGCACCACGCCCAGCGGGTTGAAGGTCACGAACGCCTTGGGGCCGCCGCCCTCGCCGGAGGACATGTCCACCGGCCGAGGCTGCAGCAGGCGCTCGGCGTGGTCCGCGAACCAGTCGAGGCTGGCGGCGCACTTCTCGACCTCGGCCAGGCCGTCGGTGACGGTCTTGCCCATCTCGGCGGTCATCAGCGCGGCGTAGTCGCCCCGGCGCTCGCGCATCAGGGCGGCGATCCGACGGTTCAGGGCGGCGCGCTCGGCGAAGGGCGTGCGGCGCCAGGCGCGCTGGGCGGCCGCGGCGGCGCGGGCCGCCTCGCACGCGTCATCCAGCGTGTGCGCGTCGTAGACGCGCCCGGGCTCGCCCGTGGCGGGGTTCACGGTCCGCAGCTTGCCGGGGCCGCCGGCGCCGTGCGGAGGCTCGATCTGTTCGGCCATGGGCGGTGTCTAGCGCTTCCTCCCGGCGGAGCGGAGACGTAATCGAGCCCATGCCTCCGCCGCCCCGCCCCGTCCGCCGCCCGACACCCTCCGTCGAGGGCGTGGCGGCGCGGGCGCTGGCGCTGGCGCTGCTGGGCGCCGCGCTCGGCCGGCGCGGCGGGCTGGACGACGCGGCGCGCGCGCCCGGCGGCGCGGCGCTGGAGCCCAAGGACCGCGCCTTCGCCCGCGCGCTGACCCTCGCCACCCTGCGCCGGCTGGGCGGGATCGACCGCCTGCTCGACGCGCGCCTGCAGCGGCCGCCGCCGCCGGCCGTGCGCGACCTCCTCCGGCTGGGGGCCGGTCAGCTGCTGGCGCTCAAGGCGCCCGCCTACGCGGCGGTCTCGACCACGCTGGCGCTCGCGGAGACGGACGGGGCGCTTCGCCCGTTCAAGGGCCTGGTCAACGCGGTGCTGCGGGGGATGGACCGCGACGGCGGCCCCGCGCTGCTCGACGCCCTGCCGCCGGAAGCCGACCTGCCCGACTGGATCGCCGCCCGCTGGCGCGCCGCCTGGGGGGAGGACGCCTTGCACGCCCTGGCCCTGCGCCTGCGCGAGGAGCCGCCCACCGACCTCACGCCCCGCGACCCCGCCGACGCGGAGGCGCTCGCCGCCGAGCTGGAGGCCGCGTCGCTCCCCGGCGGCTCGCTTCGCACCGGCCTGCGCGGAGACCCGGCCGCCTGGCCCGGCTACGCCGAGGGCCGCTGGTGGGTGCAGGACGCGGCGGCCGCCTGGCCCGCGCGGCTGCTGCGCGTGCGCCCCGGCGAGACCGCGCTCGACCTCTGCGCCGCGCCCGGGGGCAAGGCGCTGCAGCTCGCCGCCGCCGGCGCGCGCGTCACGGCGGTGGACCGCTCGCCCGCCCGGCTGGAGCGTCTGGCCGAGAACCTCGCCCGCACAGGGTTCACCGTCGAGACCCACGCCGCCGAGGCGGGCGACTGGGGCGCGGGCCGCACCTTCGACGCCGTGCTCTTGGACGCGCCGTGCAGCGCCACCGGCACCTTCCGCCGCCACCCGGACGTGCTGTGGGCCGCGCGCCCCGGCGACGTGGCCAAGCTCGCCGCCGTGCAGGCCCGCCTGCTCCGCGCCGCCGCCGACCGCACCGCCCCGGGCGGTCGCCTCGTCTACGCCGTGTGCTCGCTGGAGCCGGAGGAGGGCGAGGCGCAGATCGGCCCCTTCCTCGCCGCACGCCCGGAGTTCGAGCGCCTGCCCGCCGCGGCCGACGAGCCCGCCTGGCCCGGCGTCTCCGGCGCGGACGGCACGTGGCGCATCTCGCCGGCCGCGGCCGAGCCCGCAGGCGGGGCGGACGGCTTCTTCATCGCGCGTTTCCACAGGCGGGCCTGAACGCCCGCCGCCGCTCGCGCGTTCAGCCGGGGTTCAGCCGCGGCCCTCGACGCTGCGGTCCGCATCCCCGCCCGAGCCTCGCCATGCGTCCCCTCCGCCCCCTCATCCTCGCCGCCTCGCTCCTCGCCGTCGGCGGCCTGTCCGCCTGCGAGACCTACGGCGGTCCCGGCGACTACGGGCCCTACGAGTACGGCGCCCCCGCCCGGGTGGAGCGCGGCGTGGTGATCGGCGCCCGGCCGATCCGCTTCGGCGGCGGCGACACGGGGGCGGGCGCGGTGGTGGGCGGCGTCTCCGGCGGCCTGATCGGCTCCGCCGCCGCCGGCCGCCACGACGGCTTCGCCGGCGGGATCGCGGGCGCCGTGCTGGGCGCCCTGGTCGGCTCGGCGCTGGAGCGTTCGAACGCGCAGCCCGGCTTCGCCTACCTGATCCGCTTCGACCGCGACGGCACGGAGGTAGAGGTGCCGCAGGCCGACCGCTACCCGCTGCGCGAGGGCGTGCGGGTCGCGGTCAGCTACGGCCCGCGCGTGCGCGTGACGCCGATCGCGCCGCCGCCGCGGGGGTGAGGGGGCCCGAGCACGTCGGCGCTGCCGACGTGTCCGACCTCACGCCGAGCCCGCTTCCCACCGCCGCCGCCCGGCGCCAAGGTCCGGCGCGATGACCGACGCCGCTCGCTCCGCCCCCGTCCGCGGCTTCGGTGCGCGCGCCACCGATCTGGGCGGGCCGGGGGGGCGGGCCCGGTTCGCGGAGAGCACGGAGGGGCGGCTGTGGGACTGGGCGCAGGCCCGGCGCGGCTTGCGGCTGCGCACGCTGGTGTGGGTGCGCTGGGCGTCGATCGCCGGCCAGCTGATCGTGCTGCTCAGCGCCCGCTACGGCTTCGACATCCGGCCGCCGCTGCTGCCCTGCCTGCTCGCCATCGGCGCGGCCGCGCTGCTGAACCTGTCGCTGTCGGTGGCCTGGCCGGGCGCGCGGGTGGCGGGCAAGCGCGAGGCCCTTGCGCAGCTGGGGTTCGACATCGCCCAGCTCACGGCGCTGCTGTGGCTCACCGGCGGGCTGCAGAACCCGTTCTCGCTGCTGCTGATCGCGCCGGCCACGGTGGCGGCGGCCACCCTGCCGACGCGCTCGGCGCTGGGCGTCGGCGCCCTGGCGGTGGGGGCGGTGGTGATGCTGGCGGTGTGGCGCCAGCCCCTGCCCTGGCTGGACGGGCGGGAGCTGGTGCTGCCCGAGCTCTACCGCTTCGCCGTGCTGATCGCGACGGCCAGCGGCATCGTCTTCACCGGCGTCTACGCCTGGCAGGCGCAGGCCGAGGCGCACCGGATGGAGCTGGCGCTCGCCGCCACCCAGGCGGTGCTGGCGCGCGAGCAGCGGCTGTCCGCGCTGGGCGGCCTGGCCGCCTCGGCCGCGCACGAGCTCGGCACGCCCCTGGCCACGATCCAGGTGGTGACCAAGGAGATGCTGCGCGAGCTGGAGGCCGGCACGGTGCGCGAGGACGTGCAGCTGCTCTCCGACCAGGCCGAGCGCTGCCGCGAGATCCTGCGCCGCCTCTCCACCCATCCGGAGGCCGCGGACCAGCGCCACGCGCGCATGAGCCTCTCCCAGCTCATGGAGGAGATCGCCGAGCCCTACCGGAACGACGCGGGCGAGGTCTCCATCGAGTGCGAGGTCACGTGCGCGGCGGGCGCGTCCATCCTGGAGGTGCGCCGCCTGCCCGAGGTGCTGCACGGCCTCTCCGCCTTTGTGGAGAACGCCGTCGACTTCGCCGAGTCGATCGTCGAGGTCACCGCGCACTATGACGTCGACCGCCTGCTGGTGGAGGTGCGCGACGACGGCCCGGGCTTCCCCCCCGACGTGATGGCGCGCCTGGGCGAGCCCTACGTCACCACCCGGCCCCAGGCGGAGAACAGCCGCAGCAACCACCTGGGCATGGGGCTCGGCTTTTTCATCGCCAAGACGCTGCTGGAGCGCACGGGCGCCGCCGTGGAGTTCCGCAACGCCCGGCGCGGCGGCGCGGTGGTGTGCGCGCGCTGGAGCCGCGACCGGCTGGAGGCCCCCGCGGACCCGGATGCGCTGACCATTTGAAACGTCCGGCCACCTGCGACATTGTGTCAGGCAGGATCGCGCGGTCTCCCGCGCGGCGCCCGTTCGCAGGGATAAGCGCATGACCGACGTCTCCGCCTCCATCGCCGCGCTGCCCGAGAAGACGCTGCTGGTGCTCGACGACGACGCCCCGCTGCGAACGCGGCTGGGCAGGGCGCTGGAAGCGCGGGGCTTCGAGGTCACCCAGTGCGCCTCCGTGGCCGAGGCCACCGCCGCCGTGCGCGACCACCCGCCCGCCTTCGCCGTCTGCGACCTCAGGCTGGAGGACGGCAACGGCCTGCAGGTGGTGCAGGCGATCCAGGAGGCGCGGCCCGACGCCCGCGTCGTCATGCTCACCGGCTACGGCAACATCGCCACCGCCGTGCAGGCGGTGAAGGCGGGGGCGGTCGACTACCTGCCCAAGCCCGCCGACGCCGACGACGTGGCCCGCGCCCTCCTGGCCGCCAAGGAGGGCACCGCCACGCCCCCGCCGGAGAACCCCATGAGCGCCGACCGGGTGCGGTGGGAGCACATCCAGCGCGTCTACGAGCTGTGCGGCCACAACATCAGCGAGACGGCGCGCCGGCTGAACATGCACCGCCGCACCCTCCAGCGCATCCTGGCCAAGCGCGCGCCGCGCTGATGGCCATCCTGGACGCCTTCCGGCTCGACGGGCGCACGGCGCTCGTCACCGGCGGCTCGCGCGGCATCGGCAGGATGATCGCCCGCGGCTTCCTCGAGGCGGGCTGCGCGCGCGTCTACATCTCCTCGCGCAAGGCCGACGCGTGCGAGGCGACCGCCGCCGAGCTCGGCGACCGCTGCGTGCCGCTCCCGCAGGACGTGTCCACCGTGGACGGCTGCCGCGAGCTGGCCGACCGGCTGGGCGCGCTGGAGCCCAGGCTCGACATCCTGGTGAACAACGCCGGGGCGGCCTGGGGCGCGGCGTTCGAGACCTTTCCCGAGAGCGGCTGGGACAAGGTGATGGACCTGAACCTGAAGTCGCCCTTCTTCCTGACCCAGCAGCTCTACCCGCGGCTCAAGGCGGCGGCCTCGCCGGAGCGGCCGGCCAAGGTGATCATGGTGGCGTCCATCGACGGGATCGCGCTGAACCCGTGGGAGACCTACTCGTACCACGCGTCGAAGTCGGCGCTGATCTACCTCACCCGGCGCATGGCCGCGCGGCTGATCCAGGACCACGTGGCGGTGACGGCCATCGCGCCCGGCGCCTTCGCGTCGGAGATGAACCGCGCCGCGCGCGACCACGCCGACGCGGTGTCCGAGGCCATCCCCGCCCGCCGCATCGGGCAGGACGAGGACATGGCGGCCGCCGCCGTCTACCTCGCCTCCCGCGCCGGGGACTACGTGGTCGGCGCCACCCTGCCGGTGGATGGCGGCGTGGCCCTGGCGCGCCTGCCGGGCGCGATGGGCTAGGCTCTCGCGCGCTCGAACCGCCTCACCTCACCCTCCCCGTCGCCCTTGGACTTGATCCGAGGGCCGAGCCCGCCGCGACTCCACGTGAGAGGTCGTGCAGGTCCGGCGCCCGGCCCTCGGGTCGAGCCCGAGGGCGACGAAGGGAGAAGACCGGAGGCTGGGCCGGATCAGCCCCCGGCCCTCCAGGCCGCCAGCCGGGCGAATTGCAACAGCAGCGCCTTGCGCCGGGCGGGGGCGAGCGGCTGCACCGGCGCCTCGCGCAGCACCGCGCCGCCGAAGCCGTCGGCGCAGATCAGGCCCGGCGCCTCGGGCAGGACATGGCGCGGGAAGTCGGGGCTGACGGCGAAGAAGAACCGGTCGCAGAAGGGCGCGTACTCCGGCCACTTGGCGTCGCAGCGGTAGTCCTCGAGGCTGCTCTTCACCTCCGCGATCACGAACTCGCCCTTGGGCCCGAGCGCCAGGAGGTCCGCCCGCCGCCCGTTCGGCAGGGCCACCTCGGTCAGCGGCGCATAGCCCAGCCCCACCAGCAGCCGCGCGGCTCCCCGCGTCACCACGTCGGTCACCGCCGGCCGGCGCGGCGGATGCAGGAAGGCCGCCCCCGGCGCCTCCACGCCGAACGGCGGCTCGGGCTCGGGCGCGACGGCGTACGCGGCGTTGGTCATCCCCCACTGTGTTCCGCCTACGTTCACGGCGCAAGCGCGGCCGCGCTTGAAGCGGATGAGCGGGGCTCTAACCTGGGCGGCGATCATCGGAGTTCACCGACGCATGGCCGAGGCCTTCATCTGCGACGCCGTCCGTACGCCGGTCGGGCGGTATGGCGGAGCGCTCGCGTCCGTGCGGCCGGACGATCTGTTGGCGCATGTGCTGCGTGTGCTGAAGGCGCGGAACCCGGGCGTGGACTGGGCGGCGCTGGACGACGTGGTGGTGGGCGGGGCCAACCAGTCGGGGGAGGACAACCGCAACGTGGCGCGCATGGCCGCCCTGCTGGCCGGCTATGGCGAGGGGGTGGCGGGGGTGACCGTCAACCGCCTGTGCGGCTCGGGGCTGGAGGCGGTGGGCCAGGCCGCCCGCGCCATCCGCGCCGGCGACGCGGAAATCCTGGTGGCGGGCGGCGTGGAGAGCATGACGCGCGCGCCCTTCGTCATGGGCAAGGCGGAGGCGGCCTTCGCGCGCTCGCCGGAGATCTTCGACACCACGCTCGGCTGGCGGTTCGTGAACCCCGGGCTCAAGGCGCAGTTCGGGGCCGACACCATGCCGGAGACGGCCGAGACCGTCGCCCGCGAGCGTCAGATCAGCCGCGCCGACCAGGACGCCTACGCCCTGCGCAGCCAGGAGCGCGCGCTCAGGGCGCAAGGCTCCGGCCGCTTCGACGCGGAGATCACGCCCGTGCCCGTGCCGCAGAAGAAGGGCGAGCCGGTGGTGTTCGCCCGCGACGAGCACCCGCGGGCCACCTCGCTGGACGCGCTGGCCAGGCTGAAGGGCGTGGTCACGCCCGACGGCACGGTGACCGCCGGCAACGCCAGCGGGCTCAACGACGGGGCGGCCGCGATGATCGTCGCCTCCGAGGCGGCGGTCGCCAGGTACGGCCTGACGCCCCGGGCGCGGGTGGCGGCGGGCGTGAGCGCCGGCGTGCCCCCCCGGGTGATGGGGATCGGCCCGGCGCCAGCCATGCGCAAGCTCTTGGAGCGCACGGGGCGCAAGCTGTCGGAGATCGACCTGTTCGAGCTGAACGAGGCCTTCGCCGCCCAGGCGCTGGCGGTGCTGCGCGAGCTCGGCCTGCCCGACGACGCGGACCACGTGAACCCTAACGGCGGGGCCATCGCGCTCGGCCACCCCCTCGGCATGTCGGGCGCGCGGCTGGCGCTCACGGTGGTGGAGGAGCTGCAGCGCACGGGGGCGCGGACGGCGGTCTGCACCATGTGCATCGGCGTGGGCCAGGGGATCGCGGCGCAGTTCGAGCGCGTCTAGCGCCCGGGCGCGGCCAAGGTTAGCCTCGCGGCGCTGTTCAGGAGCCCCGCCGTGACCCTCGCCCGCCTCGCCGCCGCCGCCGTCCTGCTCGCGCCGCTCGCGCTCGCCGCCCCGCCCGCGCGGGCGCAGCCGGCGGGCTCGTACCGGGCCACCTGCCGCGACGTGCAGCAGTCCGGCTCGCGTCTGACGGCCACCTGCGGGGCCATGCGCGGGGGGCGGCGCACCTCCACGCTCGACGTGTCGCGCTGCCAGGGCGACATCGGCAACAACGACGGCGTGCTGGTCTGCGCCGGCGCGGTGGCGAGCAACGTGCGCGACGCGGGGCGCGACGACGACCGCCGGGGCGGCTCCGGCGGCTACGACGGCGACCGCGGCCGCCGGGGTTACGACGACCGGGGGCGGGGCGGCTACGACGACCGGGGCCGGGGCGGCGGCTACGACGATCGGGGCCGCGGCGGGTACGACGGCCGCGGCGGGTACGACGGCGGCGGCTATGGCCGGGGCGGCGTGACGCTGTTCTCCGAGCCGGGCTTCCGCGGTCAGGCGTTCGATCTGCGCGGCGACGTGGAGAACCTGAACGACCGCGGCTTCAACGACCGGGCGCGCAGCGTGCGCGTGACCGGCGGCCGCTGGCGCGTGTGCGCCCAGGCGGGCTACCGCAACTGCCAGCTCCTGTCGGGCGACGTGGACGACCTGCGACGCATCGGCCTGGCCGACAGCGTCTCCTCGGTGCAGCGGGCCAACTAGCCGAACAGGCCGCGCCGCGCGCCGGGGGCGACCCCGTTCGCGCGGAAGTGGGCCAACAGGCGCGTCCACCCGTCCTGCGCATCCGCGGCGTTGTAGGTGGCGCGGTAGTCGGCATGGAAGCCGTGCTGCGCGTCCGGGTACCAGACGATGTCCGACCCGCGCTGGCCGGCGGCCTGGAGCCTGGCGCGCATGGCCTGCACGTCCGCCTCGGGGATGCCGGCGTCCTTGCCGCCGTAGAGGCCCAGCACCGGCGCGCGCAGCTGGGCGGCCACGTCCAGCGGCCAGGGGCGCTGGTCGTCGCTCATGAACTGGCCGGGCTTGGGGGCGGAGAGGCGGCCGTACCAGGCCGCCCCCGCCCTGATCTCCGGAAAGCGCGCGGCGGCCATCCACACCACCGCGCCGCCCCAGCAAAAGCCGGTGACCGCGATCCGGCGCGCGTCCACGAACGGCTGCGTCCTGGCCCAGGCGAGCGTCGTGGCGATGTCGCCCATCACCTGTTCGTTCCTGGCGGTGGCGACCAGCTTCTGGACCTGGGCGAAGTCGGTGGTGGCGGCCAGGGCGTTCGCCGGGTCGGCGCGGAAGAAGAACTGCGGGGCCACGGCCACGTAGCCGAGCTTGGCGAAGCGCCGGCACACGTCCTTGATGTAGGCGTGGACGCCGAACACCTCGTTGACCACCAGCACCACCGGAAAGCGGCCGCGGCCGGCGGGCCGCGCCACGTACAGGGGCAGGCCCTCCGCCCCGGTGACGAGCGCCTCGGCGGTCAGCCCCGCCTCGTCCGTCACGATCGGCTCGGCGTCGGCGGCGAGGGCGTAGGCGGCGTAGCCGGTGGCGAACAGGCCGGCGAGGCCGCGGCGCGAGAGGCCGGCGCGGGCAGACAGGTCTTCGGCGGCGGACATGGGCGCGCTCCAGGCGGCGGCCCCTTCCGGGCCGCGGCGCGGACGATCCGCCGGGGCGGGCGCGGAGTCAAAGCGGGAACGGCGCGGGCCCGCGCGGCTTCCCAGGGTGAAGCAAGGAGGCGTGCATGACCGGTTCCAAGGTGCAGACCAACCCGGGCGGCGGGGGAAACCCCGAGGGCGACGCCGCGGGCGCGCTTAAGGGCGGCGAGGCCCAGCGGGGCGACCCGCAGTCCGCGCCGCGCCCGCTCGGCCGCAAGGACCCGCAGACCACCGGCCAGAACGCGCCGGTGAAGCAGAACGTGCCGACGCGCGGGTAGGGCTCAGGCGGCCGCCGGAACGGTCCCCGCCAGCAGGGGTGCGGCGGCGGCGTGCCGCGCGGCGGTGATCTCGGCCATCACCGCCACCGCGATCTCCCAGGGCGCCTTGCCGCCGAGGTCGAGGCCGATGGGGGCGTGCAGGCGCGCGAGCGCCGGGGGGGCGACGCCGCGGGCCAGCAGCCGCGCCCGCCGCTCGGGAACGCGCCGCCGGGCGCCGAGCACGCCCACGTAGGCGGCCGGCGAGGCCAGGGCGGCGACCAGGGCCGCCTCGTCCGTCTCCAGGTCGTGAGTGGCCACGGCCACGTAGGTCCAGGCGTCCAGCGGCACGGAGTCGAGCGCCCGCTCGGGCTCGCCGCGGTGGTAGGCGACGCCGGACAGAGGGGGCGGCGCCGGCGGCCCGCGCGGGCGAACCAGATGCGTCTCGAAGCCCAGCGTCTGCGACAGGGCGGCCACCGCCAGCGCCGTGGGATCGCCGCCCACCACCGCCAGGCGGGGCCGCGGCTCGTGCCGGCGGCCGAGCGCCGGAAAGGGCGGGGCCTCGTTCTCCACGGTCACGGCCCGCCGCACGCCGTCGCTCCACCAGATGGCCGGCCGCCGGGCCGCCGCCAGCTCCAGCAGGCGCGCGGTCGCGGCGTCGTCGGGGGCGACGCGCTCGACCAGGAGCTCGATGCGGGCGCCGCACAGGAGGCGGATGTCGGGCCAGGGCCCGCCCTCGCCGTAGACCAGCCGCCGCGGTTGGCCGTCGGCGAGACAGGCGCGGGCGTGAAGCGCCACGTCGCCCTCCACGCAGCCGCCGGAGAGGAAGCCGGACAGGCCGTCGTCGGTGACCAGCATCTGCGCGCCGGGCGGCCGGGGCGAGCCGCCCACCGCCTTCGCCAGGGTGACCAGCGCCGCCGGCCGGCCCTCGGCCCGCGCCTCGGCCAGGGCGGGGCGGACGTCGTCGGCCAGGCCGAACAGGGGCCAGTCGGGCAGGCCCGTCATGCGGTCAGGTGCGCGGCCCCGCGCCCCGGGCCAGGAGGTCGCGGATGTCGGTCAGCAGCGTCTCGGAGGGCGTGGGTGCGGGCGGCTGTTCGGGCGCCGCGGCTTCCTGCCGACGGAGCGTGTTCACCAGCTTGACGAGCAGGAACACGACGAAGGCGACGATCAGGAACTGGATCAGGGTGTTCAGGAAGGCGCCGTAGGCGATGGCGGTCTCTGGAACCTTGGCCGCCGCGTCACCCGGCTTCAGCACCCACTTCAGCGCCGAGAAGTCGATGCCGCCGGTGATCAGCCCGATCGGCGGCATGATCACCTGGTCCACCAGGCTGGTGACGATCTTGCCGAAGGCCGCGCCGATGATCACGCCGACGGCCAGGTCTATGACGTTGCCGCGGGCGATGAAGGTCCGGAACTCGGAGGCGAGCGACATGGCGGGCTCCTGACGGGGAGGGGGCCCGCAACATCGCGCCGACCCGCCCCTCCTGTCGACGGGTGGAGGGGCTCAGGCCTCGATCAGGTTGCGGTCGCGCGCCGCCGTCTTCATCGCCTTCTGCAGCTTCTCGAACGCGCGCACCTCGATCTGGCGCACCCGCTCGCGCGAGACGCCGTACTGGCCGGCGAGGTCCTCCAGCGTCGTCGGGTCGTCGCGCAGGCGGCGCTCGGTCAGGATGTGCCGCTCGCGGTCCGACAGGTCCTTCATGGCGTCGCCCAAGAGGCCCATGCGCTGGCCGTACTCCTCGCTCTCGGCGAAGCGCGTCTCCTGGCTGACGGCGGTCTCGTCCTGCAGCCAGTCCTGCCACTCGCTCTCGCTGTCGCTGCGCAGCGGCGAGTTGAGCGAGCTGTCCGGGCCGGACAGGCGCCGGTTCATGCTGATCACGTCGTCGTTGGTCACGCCCAGCCGCGTGGCGATGTGGCTCACGGCCTCCGGATGCAGGTCGCCCTCGCCGAAGGCGCTGATCTCCGCCTTGGCCTTGCGCAGGTTGAAGAACAGCTTCTTCTGCGCGGCGGTGGTGCCCATCTTCACCAGCGACCACGAGCGCAGGATGTACTCCTGGATCGAGGCGCGGATCCACCACATGGCGTAGGTGGCCAGGCGGAAGCCCTTGTCGGGCTCGAACTTCTTCACCGCCTGCATCAGGCCGACGTTGCCCTCGGAGATCACCTCGCCGATCGGCAGGCCGTAGCCGCGGTAGCCCATGGCGATCTTGGCCACGAGCCGCAGGTGGCTCGTCACCAGACGGTGCGCGGCCTCGGAGTCCTCGTGCTCGCGCCAGCGCTTGGCCAGCATGAACTCCTCGTCCTTGGTCAGCATCGGAAACTTGCGAATTTCCGTCAGGTAGCGGCTGAGCCCGCCTTCGGGCGAGATCATCGCGAGCGCGTTCGTAGCCAAATCCCATCCCCTTGCGTGCGGAGGCCCGCGGGCTGCTTCCGACGTCGTCGCTCGGCGGCCTCGAACGTCTGCGCCGGAGGGCGCTGGCGAGGGGGTCGGTGGGAGGGCGGCGGCCTCTGAGGCGGCTCCAAGTCTCTTAGCGCGTCATCTAGGCGCAGGTTGCGGCCCTTTTTAGACCAGCGCCTGTTACCGTTCCTCCAGGCGGGCTGACAGTTCCGCCTCCAGGCCCGACATGTCGGCCGGCGGCGGCGTCTCGAAGCGCAGCCGCTCGCCGGTGACGGGGTGGACGAAGCCCAGCACCGCGGCGTGCAGGGCCTGGCGCTCCAGCCCGGCCACGGCCATCGCCTCCCGCACGGCGGCCGCGGGCGCCCCCGAGCCGTAGGTCGGGTCTCCCAGGCAGGGCGCGCCCCTGTGCGCCAGGTGGACGCGGATCTGGTGCGTCCGGCCGGTCTCCAGCCGGCAGCGCACGCGCGCCGCGAGCGGCCTGGCCCCCGCGCCCCATGCCCGCTCCACGGCGTAGCGGGTCAGCGCCTCCCGCCCCCCGGCCCGCAGCACGGCCATCTTCTTGCGGTCGTGGGGGCTGCGGCCGATGCGGGTGGCCACCTCGCCGCGCGCGGGCTCCGGCGCGCCGCGAGTCAGGGCGACGTACTCGCGGTCGATGTCGTGGGCGGCGAACAGGCGCGACAGGCCGGCGTGGCCCCGGTCGCTCTTGGCCGCGGCCATGACGCCGGAGGTGTCCTTGTCCAGCCGGTGCACGATCCCCGGCCGCAGCACCCCGCCGACGCCGGAGAGCGAGGCCCCGCAACGGTGGAGCAGCGCGTTCACCAGCGTGCCGTCCGGCGTGCCGGGGGCCGGGTGCGCCGCCATGCCCGCCGGCTTGTCCACCACGATCAGGTCCGCGTCCTCCCACAGGACCGCGAGCGGCAGGTCCTGCGCCTGCGGCTCGGCCGCCTCGGGCGCGGGCAGCGCGATTCCGTAGAGGCCGGGCCGCGCCGCCCCGGCGCCGTCCCGCACCTCCGCCCCGTCCCGCGTCACCGCCCCCGCCGCCAGGAGCGCCTTCAGCCGCTCGCGCGACACCGATGCGGCCAGCAGCGCCGGATGGCCGGCCAGCACGCGGTCCAGCCGCCCCGCGACATCGCCGTCCAGGATCACCTCCAGGCGAAGGGCGGCCGCCAGGTCGGGCAGGCTGCGGTCGTCCTGCATCGGGCGCTCCAGGGCGGTTTGTGGCGGGAAGTCGCCGGATGTGGTTGCGATTGTGGCGCGTGCAACACAGTGGCCCGCGATCGCGCCCGCGCGCCGGCGGGAACATTGCAAAAGGTTCATGTCCGGTGAGAGTGCGGCGACGACTGTCGCTTGCGGCCAGGAGCCCCTCCAGAGATGATCCGCCTACAACGCCGCCACCTGTTCGGCGCGACCGCCCTCGCCGGCCTGCTGGCCTCCGCCCCCGCCCTCGCCCAGTCCCGCGGGCCCGACACCGGCGTGCCGACCGCCGCCCAGCCGGCCACCGGCCAGGCTTCGCCGCTGCAGTCCACCCCGTCGGGCGCCGCGGTGGAGGCCACCTCAGAGGCCTCGGCCGCCGCCGTGTCCGAGGTGGTGGTCACCGGCTCGCGCATCCGCCGTCCCGACCTGACCTCGAACTCGCCGATCAGCGTGGTCTCCACCACCGACCTGGCGGCCAAGGGCATCACCAACGTCGCGGACGCGATCAACCGCATCCCCGGCCTCGGGCAGACCAACGCGTTCACGCCGATCGGCGACCAGGCGAGCTTCTCCACCGGCCGCAACTACGCCTCGATCTACAACCTGGGCTCGCAACGGACGCTGACGCTGGTGAACAGCCGCCGCTTCGTGGGCGCCCAGCCCGCAAGCCAGTTCGCGGGCGCCGCCGGCGGCCAGGTGGACCTGAACTCCATCCCCGACGCCTTCATCGACAACATCCAGATTTACACGGGCGGCGGCGCCGCCACCTACGGGTCCGACGCGGTGGCCGGCGTCATCAACGTGATCCTGAAGCGCAGCTACGAGGGCCTGGAGTTCGACGTCCAGGGCGCCGGCTCGGCGGACCGGGGCGACTACCCGACCTATCGCACGCGCGTGATCTTCGGGAAGAACTTCCTTAACGACCGCGCCAACGTCGCCTTCTCGTACGAGTACAACAGCACCGACCAGTTGCTGTACACGGACCGTCGGCGGACCAACACCCAGTTCTTCAACGCGCCCAACCCGCGCAACGTGAGCAGCACCGACGGTATCCCGGCCACCATCTATGAGGCCAACCGCCGCCTGCCCGAGCTGACCCTGAACGGCGTCGTCACTCTGACGCCCGGGGCGCCCGCCAACCTCGCCGCGCTGAACGCCGCCCTGCCGCGCAACATCATCAACGGCGTGAGCACGCCGCTGGCGTTCGACGCCTCGGGCGCGCTCGTTCCGTACAACATCGGCATCTATTACGGCTCGACGCTGGCCGCCGGCGGTGACGGCCTCAACCTGGCCCCGCTCACCTCGCTGCAGTCGCCGGTCGACCGCCATCTGGTCAACGGCATCGGCCACTTCGACATCAACGACCACATGCGCCTGCGCGGCGAACTGCTGCTGGCGCGGGTGGACGCCACCGAGCCGGTGAACCAGCCCATCTTCAACTCGTCGCTGTTCGGCGGGACGTCGGCCGCCTACGCCTTCAACATCAACAACCCGTTGCTCTCGACGCAGGCGCGCAATGCGCTGATCGCGGCCGCGCCGAACCAGCAGACCTTCTACCTGAACCGCGCCTCCACCGACATCGTCGGCAACTCGCAGGTGGAGAGCCGGTCGGACACCATGCGCGGCGCCCTGACCTTCGAGGGCGACTTCAGCATCCTCGGCCGCCGCTTCAACTACGACGTGGGCGGCACCTACGGCGTGGCGCAAGGCTACTTCATCAGCCCGGGCATCAACCAGGAGAAGTTCGCGTACGCCACCAACGTGGTGCGCGACGCCGCCGGAAACGCGGCCTGCGCCGTGACGGTGGCCGGCGCCACCAACGCCAACGCCCGCGGGTGCCAGCCGCTGAACCTGTTCGGCTTCGGCAACGAGAGCCCGGCCGCCCTGGCGTACATCAACCAGGAGTTCCGCTCGGACTACTATCAGACGCAGCAGGACTACCAGGCGAACATCAACGGCACGCTGTTCGAGCTGCCGGGCGGCGCGCTAAACGCGGCGATCGGCTACGAGCACCGGCGCGAGGAGGCCAAGTTCAAGCCGGGCCTGGCGGCCGCGGCGGGTCTCGGCCGCTCGGTGCCGATCTCGCCCGCGCGGGGTGGGTTCAACACCAACGAGGTCTACGGCGAGTTGAATATCCCGCTGATCGGCCGCGACTTCACCTTCCCGCTGCTGCGCGGGCTGGAGGTCGACATTAAGGGCCGGCACGTGGAGAACTCGCTGGCCGGCGCCGCCAACGCCCACTCCTACGAGATCAGCTACAAGCCGTTCCGTGACCTGACGCTGCGCGCCACCACGCAGCAGACCTTCCGCGCGCCGGCCATCACCGAGCTGTTCCTGCCGCAATCGAGCGCCTTCTCCACCGCGACCGATCCCTGCGACTTCCGCAGCATCAACGCGGGCGCCCGCCCGGCCACCCGCGCCGCCAACTGCGCCTCCGACTTTGGGGCGCTGGGAGCGACGCTGGCGAACTTCCAGTCGCGCGTGCAGGCCGCCACGATCCCGATCATCACGGGCGGCAACCCCAACCTGCTGAACGAACGGGCCAAGTCGCGGACCTACGGCTTCGTCTACCAGCCGTCGTTCATCAAGAACCTGTCCATCGCGCTGGACGTGACGCGTATCGACCTGCGCGGTGCGATCTCGTCGTTCACGCTCACCTCGATCCTGTCGACTTGCTACGATCAGGCGAACCGCCCCGCGGACGTGTGCTCCCTGTTCCGTCGCCGCCCGGACGGCCAGATTGAAGACTTCCCGCTGACCAGCTTCGTCAACGCCGGCTTCCAGAACTTTGAAGGCCAGACGCTGACGGTGAACTATAACGTCGACATCAACAGCATCCCCGGCTTCGATGCACCGAACCTCGGCAACTACGGCATCCGGTTCCGCCTGTTCCACGATCAGCGTCGCGACTCCTCGGTGTCCGGCACGGGCCTGGATATCGTCCGCAACTCCGGCATCATCGGCGACTCCCGCTACCAGGCGCAGCTGACGCAGATCTACACCAACGGCCCGTTCTCCGCGATTTGGGAGACGCGGTACTTGTCGTCTGCCCGCATCAACAACACCTTCACTGTCGAGAACCAGCAGATCCTTGGTGTTGGCGACTACTTCGTCAATGACGTATCTTTCTCGTACCGCTTCCGCAACTTCACTTTCCGCGGCGGCGTCCAGAACCTCTTGGACAAGGAGCCGCCGTTCGGCACGCCTGGCATCCAGATCTACGACAATGTCGGCCGCTACTTCTTCGGCGGTGTGAACGCCAAGTTCTGATCGACCGTCGATCCTAGGTCTTGCGCCGCGGGGGACCTCCTCCGCGGCGCTTTCCGTTTGCGGTCAGGGGCGTTCGACGAGCCGCGGTCCTTGCGGGCCTGGCTGGACGAGGCGGTAGAAGCAGGAGCGGAAGCCCACGTGGCAGGCGCCGCCGTCGCCCTCTGGGCGCACGCGCAGCAGCACGGCGTCCTGGTCGCAGTCGATGCGCACCTCGGCCACGCGCTGCACCTGGCCGGAGGCGGCGCCCTTGCGCCACAGCGCGCTGCGCGAGCGGCTCCAGTAGTGCGCCTCGCCCGTCTCCAGGGTGAGCGCCAGGGCCTCCGCGTTCATCCAGGCCAGCATCAGCACCTCGCCCGTGTCCGCGTGCTGCGCCACGGCGGCGATCAGGCCGTCGGAGCCGAAGCGGGGGGTCAGGTCCGCGCCGCGTTCCAGGGCGTGCACGTCCGTTGGGGGCGGGGGAAAGCCGGTCATGGCGGCGCTCTACGCCCGCGGTGCGCCGCTGTCGAAGCGCGCGGCCTGGAGGGGCGCGCCGACGCCCGCTAGAGAGGCCCGGCCATGCCGCTCCTGCTCCACGACACGCGCGCCCGCGCCCGGCGCGAGTTCCAGCCGCGCGACCCGGCCCGCGTGACGCTCTACGTGTGCGGGCCCACGGTCTACAGCTACGCCCACATCGGCAACGCCCGGCCGGTGGTGGTGTTTGACGTGCTGTTCCGCCTGCTGCGCCGGCTCTACGGGCGCGAGGCGGTGGTCTATGCCCGCAACGTCACCGACGTGGACGACAAGATCAACGCGGCGGCCGCGGCCGCGGGCACGCCGATCTCCGCGGTGACGGACAAGTACCTGGCCATCTACGAGGCCGACATGGCGGCGCTGGGCGCGCTGCCGCCGACGCTGCAGCCGCGGGCCACCGAGCACATCGCCCCGATGCTCGACCAGATCGGGCGGCTGGTGTCGGCCGGGGCGGCCTATGCGGCGCAGGGGCATGTGCTATTCCGCGTGCGCGCCTACCCGCAGTACGGGGCCCTCTCCGGCCGCGCGCTGGACGACATGGCGCCCGGCGCCCGGGTGGAGGTGGCCCCCTACAAGGAGGACCCGGCCGACTTCGTGCTGTGGAAGCCCTCCAAGCCCGGGGAGCCCGCGTGGCCCTCGCCGTGGGGGCAGGGGCGGCCGGGGTGGCACATCGAATGCTCGGCCATGATCGAGGCGCGGCTGGGCCTGCCCGTGGACATCCACGGGGGCGGGCACGACCTGATCTTCCCCCACCACGAGAACGAGCTGGCCCAGGGCGCCTGCGCCACGGGCGGGGGCGAGTACGCGCGCTACTGGATGCACAACGGCTTCCTGACGCTCGACAGCGAGAAGATGAGCAAGAGCGCCGGCGGGACGCTGCGGGTGCACGACCTGATGAAGGCGGCGCCCGGCGAGGCCCTGCGCTGGGCGCTGCTCTCCGCCCACTACCGGGCCCCGCTGGAGTGGACCGACGAGCTGGTCGCGCAGAGCCGCCGCTCGCTGGACCGGCTCTACGGCGTGCTGCAACGCGCCGCCGAGGTGCAGGCCGACGCCGACGGGCCTCCGCCCGCCGCCTTCATCGAGGCGCTGCAGGATGACCTGGCGACCCCCCGCGCCGCCGCCGAGCTGTTCGCGCTCGCCAGGGCGCTGGAGACCGCCGAGGGCGCGCCGGCGCGCGAGCGGGCCAAGGGCGAGCTGCTGGCCGCCGGCCGCCTGCTCGGCTTCCTGGAGGCCGACCCGGAGGCGTGGTTCGCGGGGGGGGCGGACGATGCGCTCAAGGGCCGGGTCGAGGCGCTGGTGGCCGCCCGCGGCGAGGCGCGGCGCGCCAAGGACTGGGCCGGCGCCGACCGCATCCGCGGAGAGCTGGCGGAGCTCGGCGTCGAGGTGCTGGACGGCCCGGGCGGCGCCGCCACCTGGCGGAGGCGCGACTAGGCAGCCGCCGCGTCGGCGGGGGGTGTGCGCCGCCGGGTCCACCGCCCCAGCACGGCGCGGAGCGCGGCGGGGTCGAGCGGCTTGGTCAGGAAGTCGTCCATGCCGGCCTCCAGGCAGGCGCGGCGGTCGTCCGCGAAGGCGTTGGCCGTGAGCGCCACCACCGGCGCGCGCACGCCCGCGGCGCGCAGGGCGGCCGTGGCCTCCAGCCCGCCGAGGCCGGGCATGCGCAGATCCATCAGGATCAGGTCGAAGGGCGCGCGGCGCGCGGCCTCCACCGCCTCCTCGCCCGTGGCGGCGCGCTCCACCGCGCAGCCCTCGCGCTGGAGCAGGGCGCGAGCCAACATGGCGTTGACCGGGTTGTCCTCGGCCAGCAGCACGCGGGCGCCCTCGGCGGCCGTGGCGGCGGCGCGTTCGTCCTCGGGCGGGGGGGCGCGGACGGATCGGGTCGGGACGGCGTTCGCCTCGGCGCCGAGGGCGGCGCGGATGCGGGCGGCGAGCGAAGCGGGACGCAGGGGCTTGATCAGGTAGCCGGCCCAACCGTCCGCTCGGGCAGGGCCGATGCGGTCGCGCTCCTCAGGGGCGAGCAGCAGCAACGCGGGAACGCCCGGGGGCGGCGGCCCGGGCGAGCGCTCCGCGGCGTCGATCAGGCGGATGTCGGGGGAGGTCGCCGTGTCGCCGGCGGGGACCCCGGCGCCCGCGGCGGTCAGCTGCAGGGCGGCGGCGGCGCGCACCGGGGCGGACGGCGTGTCGAGCGCGACGGCCACGCCGGCCAGCGCGGCCGCCGGCCGCGACGTGCGCGCGCCTGGAGCGGTGGGCAGGTCGGTCTCGAACCAGAAGCGCGCGCCCTGGCCCGGAGCGCTGTCCAGGCCCAGCCGACCGCCGAACGCGTCCGCGAGGCGGCGCACGATGGCGAGGCCCAGGCCGGCGCCGCCGGCGCGGGCGCCCGCCTCGGTCTGCTCGAACTCGCCCCAGATGCGGGCGGCGGCGGCGGCGTCCAGGCCCGGTCCGGTGTCGCGCACGGTGAAGCGCACGCGCGCCCGGCCCGGGCCGCGCCGGGCGCCCGAGACGGTGAGCAGCACGCCCCCGGCCGTGGTCAGCTTCACGGCGTTGCCGGCGAGGTTGAACAGGATCTGGCGCAGCCGCCCGTCGTCGGCGAGCACGCGCGGGGGCGGCGGGCCCTCCACCGCCCAGGCGATCTCGATGCCGCCCGCCCGGGCGCGAGGGCTCAGGAGCTCGCACACGGTCTGCACCAGGTGCTCGAGGTCGGTGTCCGCGGGCTCCAGCTCCAGCCGGCCGCCGTCCAATTTGGCGAAGTCGAGCACGTCCTCCACCAGCGACAGCAGGTGCTCGCCGCTCTCGCGCAGCGCCTGAAGATAGGCGGCCTGGTCGGCGTCCAGCCGTGTGCGGGCCAGGAGGCCGGCCATGCCGAGCACGCCGTTGAGCGGCGTGCGCACCTCGTGGCTGAGCGTGGCCAGCATGCGGTCGCGCTGCGCCAGGCGGCGGTCGGGCACGGTGACCAGCGTCTCGCCGCCGGCCATAGGGGCGCGGCGCCAGGAGGGATCGGCGCCCGCCGCGGCCCGCTCCGCCTCTGGCAGGGCGGTGAAGGCGGCGTTGGCGCGCAGCACCGCGCCGCCGGCGCCGAGCACGGCGGCCGGAGCGTCCAGGGCGTCGAGCCAGGCGCGCGGGTCGGTCATGCCGGCCACCATGCCGCGGCGGCCTTAAGCTCCGGTGAGCCGGAACACCGTCCGGCGGGGCGCGGAGGCGGGCGCTGGCGCGGACGCCTCGGCGGCGCCCGGCGCGGGCCGGCGGTGGATCAGCGCCTCGGCCACGTGCACGCGCCGCACGCCGTCCGCCCCGTCCAGGTCGGCGATGGTGCGGGCCAGTCGCAGGGTGCGCGTCCACCCGCGGGCGGTGAGCGCGTGCGCCTCCGCCGCCCGGGTCAGCAGCGCGCGACCGCCTTCGTCGGGCGTGGCGATCCGTTCCAGAGCGGCGCCCTCGGCCCGGGCGTTCAGCGCGGCGGTGACGGGCAACCCGAGCTCGGCGGCGCGCGCCTCCTGCGCCTGGCGCGCT
The DNA here is from genome assembly GCA_964244065.1 of uncultured Caulobacteraceae bacterium. Taxonomy (GTDB): domain Bacteria; phylum Pseudomonadota; class Alphaproteobacteria; order Caulobacterales; family Caulobacteraceae; genus JASLDZ01. The sequence continues at coordinate 326,669 of CAXTHH010000002.1, forward strand.
GCGGCGACACGGGCGGCGGCCTCCCGCGTGCCCTCGGCCGGCGGGGGCAGGGCGAGGTCGGCGGCGGTGACGGGCGGCACCTCCACCTGCAGGTCCATCCGGTCCAGCAGCGGGCCGGAGATGCGGCCGGCGTAGTCGCGCTGGCAGCGCGGGGCCTTGCCGCACGCCCCCTTGCCCGCGCCGCCCAGGCCGCAGCGGCAAGGGTTCATGGCGGCGACCAGCTGCACGCGGGCGGGATAGCGCACGTGGGCGTTGGCGCGGGCCACGTTGACCTCGCCCGCCTCCAGGGGCGCGCGCAGGCTGTCGAGCACCTGCGGGCTGAACTCGGGCAGCTCGTCCAGGAACAGCACGCCGTTGTGCGCCAGGCTGACCTCCCCCGGCTTGGCCCGCGCCCCGCCGCCGGTGAGCGCGGCCATGGAGGCCGAGTGGTGGGGCGCCCTGAACGGACGGTCGCGGGTCAGCGCGCCCCTGGCGATCAGCCCGGCCACCGACCAGACCATGGAGGTCTCCAGCAGCTCCCGGGCGCTGAGCGGCGGCAGGAGGCCCGGCAGGCGCTGCGCCATCATCGACTTGCCCGAGCCGGGCGGGCCGACGAACAGCAGGTTGTGGCCGCCCGCCGCGGCGATCTCCAGGGCGCGCTTCGCCTGCTCCTGCCCCTTCACCTCGCGCAGGTCGGGGCCGGGCGGCCCGTCGAGCACCGGGCCGGGCGAGGGCGGCGACAGCATCTGCACGCCGCGCAGGTGGTTCATCACCGCAATCAGCGAGCGCGGCGCCAGGACGCGCGTGTCGCCCGCCCAGGCCGCCTCCGCCCCGCCGGACTCCGGGCAGATCAGGCCGAGGCCCCAGCCGCCTGCGGCCACCGCGGCGGGCAGCACGCCCGCCGTCTGCGCGATCTGGCCGTCGAGCCCGAGCTCACCCACCGCCAGCCAGCCGTCCAGCGCGTCCGGCGGCACGACGCCCATGGAGGCCATGAGCGCGAGGGCGATCGGCAGGTCGTAGTGGCTGCCCTCCTTGGGCAGGTCCGCCGGGGCCAGGTTCACGATCAGCCGCTTGGGCGGCAGCGCCAGGCCGAGCGCGGCGAAGGCGGCGCGCACGCGCTCCCGACTCTCCGCCACCGCCTTGTCGCCGAGGCCGACCACCATGAAGGCGGGCTGGCCGCCGGTGGTCTGCACCTCCACCTCGACGCGCCGGGCTTCGACGCCCTCGAACGCGACCGTGCCCACCCGCGCCGCCATGCCCGCGCCCCCTCGATCAGCCGTCCACAGCCTGCCCGGCCGTCTGGGAACGCGTCAAGAACAATCAGCGAACATGCTGAGACGTTCCTGCTCGCGCCATGGTTAACAAGCGTCAGCGCCGCTTGGACGCACCGTCCAGATAAAGGCCCGACGGAGGGCGATCGAGCACCACGGACGTCGCGCCGCGCCAGGCGGCCGGCTCGAACACGGGATGGCCGCCCTCCAGCGGGAGCGGCCGGCGGACGCCGCCGGCGAGCACCACCTCGCCGCTTCCGGCGCCCGGGAGCGCCACGCGGTCGAGCCGCGGCGCCAGGAGCGACAGCGGGCCGGCGCGGCCGACCGCGGCCCGGTACTGGGCCACGCAGCGAACCAGCCGATCGGCCGCCAGCTCCCGCCCCGCGCCGCCCGTGCATCCCATGCGCATGTTGAGGCCGAAGCGGGTTCCGGGCGGACCCTCCAGCGCCACCTGGCCGCGCCACTCCTCCAGGGTGGGAAGGCGCTCCAGGCGGCCTTCCGCGTCCAGCGGCGCGGGGGTGTGGCGTCCGTCCGCGACGAAGATCATCCGCACGTTGCGGGGTGGACCGCCGTTCTCGCGCACGCGGTAGGACAGGGCGAACACGTCGCGCTCGGCCGGCGGAATCCGCAGGTAGAGGTCCAGGTAGGGAAACAGCTTGCGGGCAGGCGCCAGCCGTTCCCCGCCGGGCGCGGGGGCCGGCGCGGCGGCGACCAGGACCGCCGCGGCGGCGCAGACGAACGGCAGGCGGGGGCGGGCGCGCATGGCTGAGCTTCGCCGTTCGCGCCACCGGGCGCAACGGAGACGGGCAGGGCCCCGGACGTCCGCAGGGGCCATGGGTCCCGCCGCCGTTCGTCCCGCCGCGGCGCGCGTCGAGGCTTCCCGGGCTAGGCCTCGGCGGGCTCCGCGTCCACGGCCTCGGGATCGATGTCGTAGCGGCGCGAGCAGTACTCGCAGGTCACCACGATGCGGTCGCCCTCCAGCATGTCGGCCCGCTCCTCCGGCGCGAAGGTGCGCAGCATGCCGAGGATGCGGTCCTCGTCGCAGCGGCAGCGGGCGGCCAGCGGCCTGGCGGGGAACAGGCGCACGCCGTCCTCGTGGAACAGGCGGTAGAGCAGCGTCCCGGGCGGCAGGGCGGGGTCCACCAGCTCGTCCTCGCCGATGGTGTCGAACAGCACGCGGCAGTGCTCCCACGCCTCCCCGGTGTCGCCGCGCGCCTCGTCGCCGGCGATGTTCTGCAGGATGGCCCCGCCCGCGCGCCAGGAGCGGCCGCCTCCGTCCCGCAGCTCGGCCACCGCCAGCTTCACGCGGGTGGGCGTCTGCTCGGACTGCGAGAAGTACTGCTCGGCGCACAGGGCCAGGGTCTCGCCCTCGATGGCCACGATGCCCTGCTGGCGCTCGTTCTGGTCGGCGGGGTCGAGGGTCATGATGAACAGGCCCTGGCCCAGCAGCGTCCGCGCGCCGGGGCGGACGAAGCCGCGGGAGGCCTCCGCCACGCGCGCGGCGTCGAACCGGCAATAGCCGCGCAGGGCGCCGGCGGTGTCGTAGTCGGCCACCACGTACTGGACGGGGCCGTCGCCCTGCGCCTGCACGATCAGCCGGCCCTCGAACTTCAGGCTCGCGCCCACCAGCGCGGCCAGGGCGCAGGCCTCGCCCAGCAGGTCGGCGACGGGGCCGGGGTAGTCGTGGCGCGACAGGATCTCGTCGACCACCGGGCCCAGGCGGACGATGCGGCCGCGGGCGGGGTGGTGCTCGACGGCGAAGGCGGCGACCAGGTCGTCGGTGGGGCGGGCGTCGGTCATGCGGGCGGCCTCTCGCCGGAGCGGAGGCTCACGGCGGCTGATGTGCGGAGCGTACGGGGTCGCGGCGCATGTGGGGGCGGGCGCGACGGGCGCCAAGTCGCCATCCGCCTCGCCAGAGGCGCGGTTCGGGCCTACATCGGAGCCATGCACGACGGCTCGCTTCCTCCCGCCCAGGCCACGGCGACCGCCCTCGCCGAACCGGCGCTGGCGTGGGACCGGCTGGACGACGGCAAGTACGAGGCCGAGCGCGACGCGGTGGCCCGGATCCTGCGCGCCCAGCCGCTGGACGCGCCGGCCCGCGCGGCGGTCACGCGGCAGGCCGTGGCGCTCGTGCGCGCCGCCCGCGCGTCGCCCCGCCGCCAGGGCGTGGTGGAGAGCTTCCTGCAGGAGTTCACCCTCGGCACCCGCGAGGGCCTGGCGCTGATGTGCCTGGCCGAGGCGCTGCTGCGCACGCCGGACTCCGCCACCCGCGACGCGCTGATCGCCGAGAAGATCGGCAGCGCCGACTGGGCCGCGCATCTGGGCAAGAGCGACAGCGCCTTCGTCAACGCCAGCACCTGGGGCCTCCTGCTCACCGGCGCGATCGTGAGCCCCGACGACGACGCCCGGCGCGACCCGGCAGGCTTCGTCAAGCGCCTCGCCGGCCGCCTGGGCGAGCCCGTGATCCGCGCGGCGGTGGCGCGGGCCATCAAGATCATGGGCGAGCAGTTCGTGCTGGGCCGCACCATCGAGGACGCCCTGCGCCGCGCGGACAGGGACGGCTGGCTCTGCTCCTTCGACATGCTGGGCGAGGGCGCCCGCACCGCCGCCGACGCCGCCCGCTACGAGAGGAGCTACGCCGACGCCATCGCCGCCGTGGGCCGCGCGTCCAGAGGCCGCGGGCCGGAGCGGGGGCACGGCATCTCGGTCAAGCTCTCCGCCCTGTCGCCGCGCTACGACGCCCTGCAGGAGGCGCGGGTGTGGGAGGAGCTGTACCCTCGCCTGAAGCGTCTGGCGGTGCAGGCGGCGGGGCACGACCTGAACTTCACGCTCGACGCGGAGGAGGCCGACCGGCTGGTCCTCTCGCTCAAGCTCCTCGCCCGGCTGGCGCGCGAGCCGGAGCTGGACGCCTGGACCGGCCTGGGGCTCGCCGTGCAGGCCTACGCCAAGCGCGCGCCGGCGGTGATCGAGGCGGTGGCCGACCTCGCCCGCGTCTCCGGCCGGCGGCTGATGGTTCGGCTGGTCAAGGGCGCCTACTGGGACACGGAGATCAAGAAGGCGCAGGTCGCCGGCCGTGACGACTACCCGGTCTGGACCACCAAGCCCGCCACCGACGTGGGCTACCTCGTCTGCGCCGAGGCGATGATCGCGGCGGCCCCGCACATCTACCCGCAGTTCGCCACGCACAACGCGCACACGCTCGCGGCCGTGAAGCGGCTGGCCGACGGGCACGGCGCCCCGCTGGAGTTCCAGCGCCTGCACGGCATGGGCGAGGCGCTCTACGAGGGCGCCGAGAAGATCTACGGGCCGCTGACGCTGCGCGCCTACGCGCCGGTGGGCGGGCACGAGGACCTGCTGCCCTACCTCGTGCGGCGCCTGCTGGAGAACGGGGCCAACACCAGCTTCGTCCACGCCCTGCTGGACGACGACGTGCCGCCGGAGCTTGTGGTCGGCGACCCGGTCTCCGCCCTGGAGGCCGCCCCCGACCGCCATCCGCGCATCCCCGCCCCGCTCGATCTCTACGGCGCCGGGCGCGTGAACAGCCGCGGGCGCGATTTGTCGGTGGCCAAGGAGCGGGCGCCGCTGACCGCCGCGCTGAGGGCCGTGGACGAGGCCGCCCTGATCGCCGCCCCGCTGGTGGGGGGCGCGCTCCGTGTGACCGGCCCCGGCGAGCCGGTGACCGACCCCGCGGACCGCACGCTGACGCTCGGCCGGGCGCACGAGGCCTCGACCGCCGACGTGGACGACGCCTTCGCCCTCGCCCGCGCCGCCGGGCCGCGGTGGGACGCGCTCGGGGGCGGCGGTCGCGCCAAGGTGCTCCGCCGCATGGCGGACGCGCTGGAGGGCGAGCGCGACCGCTTCTGCGCGCTGGCGGTGCGAGAGGCGGGCAAGAGCTGGAGCGACGCGATCGGCGAGGTGCGGGAGGCGGTGGACTTCCTGCGCTACTACGCCCGCGACGCCGAGCGGCTGTTCGCCGGGCCGACCACGCTCACCGGCCCGGTGGGCGAACACAACACGCTGGAGCTGCACGGGCGCGGCGTGTTCGTGTGCATCAGCCCCTGGAACTTCCCGCTGGCCATCTTCACCGGCCAGATCGCCGCCGCGCTGGCCGCCGGCAACGCCGTGCTCGCCAAGCCCGCCGAACAGACGCCGCTGATCGCCGCGGAGGCCGTGCGCCTGTTCCACCGCGCGGGACTGGATCCCGACCTGCTCCACCTGCTGCCCGGCCGCGGCGAGACCGTGGGCGCGGCGCTCACGGCGCACCCGGGGCTGGACGGCGTCGCCTTCACCGGCGGCACTGAGACCGCCTGGGCGATCAACAAGGCGCTGGCTGCCCGCCGCGGCCCCATCGTGCCCTTCATCGCCGAGACGGGCGGGCTGAACGGCATGTTCGTCGACACCACGGCCCTGCGCGAGCAGGTGATCGACGACGTGGTGGTCTCCGCGTTCGGCAGCGCCGGCCAGCGCTGCTCGGCCCTGCGGCTCCTCTACCTGCCGCGCGACACCGCCGACCTGATCGTCGAGGGGATCAAGGGCGCCATGGACGCCCTGGTGGTCTCCGACCCCGCCGCCTTCACGACGGACGTCGGCCCGGTGATCGATGGCGAGGCGCGCGAGGCGCTGGAGGCGCACCTCGCCCGGCTGGCGCGCGAGGCCAAGGTGCTGCACCGCGCGACGGTGACGGGCGCCGGCTCCGGCGAGATGTTCGCCCCGACCCTGGCCGAGATCCCGCACGCGGGCTGGCTGGAGCGCGAGGTGTTCGGCCCCGTGCTCCACGTCTGCCGCTACGATCCGGAGGACATCGACGCCGTCTGCGACGTCCTCGCCTCCAAGGGCTACGGCCTGACGCTGGGCGTGCACACGCGCATCGACGGCTTCGCCGAGGAGGTGCGCCGCCGCGTGCCCGCGGGCAACGCCTATGTGAACCGCACCGTGGTGGGCGCGGTGGTGGGCGTGCAGCCCTTCGGCGGCGAAGGCCTCTCCGGCACCGGCCCCAAGGCGGGCGGGCCCTACGCCCTGCTGCGCTACGCCGTGGAGCGCGCCGTCAGCGTCAACATCGCCGCCCAGGGCGGCGACCCTGCGCTCCTCAACCTCGGCGGCGTCTCGCCATGACCGCCGCGAGCGCCGACCGCCCCGACGTGCTGATCGCCGGGGGCGGGCTCGCCTCCGGCCTGATCGCGCTGGCCCTGAGCCGCGCCCGGCCCGAGCTGCGGGTGCTCTTGGTCGACCGGGCGGAGACGCTGGGGGCCGGCCACACCTGGAGCTTCTTCACCACGGACCTGTCGCCCGAGGCCCAGGCGCTGACGGCCGAGATGATCGTGCACAGCTGGCCCGGCTACGAGGTGCGCTTCCCCGCCCACCGCCGCCGGGTGGGCAATCGATACAACAGCATCGCCGACGCGCGCTTCCACGAGGTGGTCTCCGCCGCCCTGCCGCCCGGCAGCCTGCTGATGGGCGCGGAGATCGCCGCCTTGTCGTCCGAGGGGATCACGCTCGCCGACCAGCGCAGCCTGTCCGCCCCCTGCGTGATCGACGCCCGCGGGCCCGTGGGCGACGCGGCGCTGGAGGGCCTCACCCTCGGCTGGCAGAAGTTCGTGGGCGTGGAGATCGAGACGGAGACGCCGCACGGCCTCTCCGAGCCGATCATCATGGACGCCACCGTGCCCCAGGCCGACGGCTACCGCTTCCTCTACGCCCTGCCATTCTCGCCCACGCGCCTGCTGATCGAGGACACGCGCTACGCCGATGGGCCCTCGCTCGACCGGGTGGATCTCGCCGCCGAGGGGCTGGCCTACGCCGAGGCGCAGGGCTGGCGCGCCAAGCACGTGGTGCGCGAGGAGCACGGCATCCTGCCCATCGCGCTGGCCGGCGACATCCACGCCTTCTGGCGCGAGGCCTCAGCCGGGGGAGTGGCCCGCGCGGGGCTCCGGTCGGCCCTGTTCCACCCCACCACCGGCTATTCGCTGCCGGACGCGGCGCACACGGCGCTGAAGATCGCCGCCCTGCCGGTGGTCACGACCGAGACGGTGGCCGAGGCGATCCGCGCCGCCTCCGTCCAGGCCTGGGAGGACCGCGCCTTCTTCCGCCTGCTCAACCGCATGCTGTTCAAGGCGGCCGACCCGGACAAGCGGTTCAAGGTGCTTGAGCGCTTCTATCGCCTGGGCACGCCCATGATGGAGCGGTTCTACGCGGCCGACCTGACCACCGCCGACAAGCTGCGCATCCTCACCGGCAAGCCGCCCGTGCCGATCGGCCGCGCGCTCGCGTGCATGAGCGAGCGGGCGATGCTACGCCCTGCGGCATGACCGTCCTCGCCCGCAAGACCGCCGCCGTCATCGGAGCCGGCTTCGGCGGCATCGCGCTCGCCGTGCGCCTGCAGTCCGCCGGGATCGCCACCACCCTGTACGAGGCGCGGGACAAGCCCGGCGGCCGCGCCTACGTCTACCAGCAGGACGGCTTCACCTTCGACGCCGGCCCCACCGTGATCACCGACCCGGCCTGCCTGGAGGAGCTGTTCGCGCTCAGCGGCCGGCGCCTGGCCGACTATGTCGAGCTCCTGCCCGTGTCGCCCTTCTACCGGCTGCAGTGGTCGGACGGGGTGACTTTCGACTACGTCAACGACCAGGCCGAGCTCGACCGCCAGATCGAGGCGCTGGAGCCGCGCGATCTGGAGGGCTACCGCAAGTTCCTCGCGTATTCCGAGCAGTTGTACGAGGAGGGCTACGTCAAGCTCGGCTCCGCACCCTTTCTCGACTGGGGATCGATGCTGAAGGCGGCGCCCGAGCTCGTGAAGCTGGAGGCCTGGAAGAGCGTCCACACCAAGGTGGCGGAGTTCATCCGCGAGCCGCACCTGCGGCAGGCGTTCTCGTTCCACTCGCTGCTGGTGGGCGGCAACCCGTTCGCCACCTCTTCCATCTACGCCCTGATCCACGCCCTGGAGCGCCGCGGCGGGGTGTGGTTCCCGAAGGGCGGCACGGGCGCCCTGGTCCGCGCCCTGGTGAAGCTGTTCACCGACCTCGGCGGCGAGTTCAAGGTCAAGACCCCGATCGAACGCATCGTGACCCGGGAGGACCAGGTCGTCGGCGTCAAGCTGGCCGACGGCACGCCCAAGGCGTTCGACATGGTCGCCTCGAACGGCGACGTCCAGACCACCTATCGCAACCTGCTGCACGGCAACGACCACGCCGACAAGGTGGCGCGCTCGCTGGCCAAGAAGCGCTGGTCGATGAGCCTGTTCGTCATCTACTTCGGCACGAAGACGCAGTATAAGGACGTCGCCCACCACACGGTGATCTTCGGCCCCCGCTACAAGGAACTGATCGGCGAGATCTTCAACGGTCCAGAGCTGGCGCAGGACTTCTCGCTGTACCTGCACCGCCCCACGGCGAGCGACCCTGACCTGGCGCCCGAGGGCTGCGACGGCTTCTACGTGCTGTCGCCCGTGCCGCACCTGGGCCGCGCCGACCTGGACTGGGCGGACCAGGGGCCCAAGTACCGCGACCGCATCCTCCAGTTCCTGGAGGACACGATGATGCCGGGCCTGCGCGAGAACCTGGCCACCTGCCGCATCTTCACGCCCTACGACTTCCGCGACGAGCTGGGCGCGCACCTGGGCAGCGCCTTCTCGCTGGAGCCGATCCTGACGCAGAGCGCCTTCTTCCGCGCGCACAACCGCGACGACAAGATCGGCGGCCTCTACCTCGTGGGCGCGGGCACGCACCCGGGCGCCGGCGTGCCGGGGGTGGTGGGCTCGGCCAAGGCCACCGCCGGGCTGATGATCGCGGACGCGCAGGCCCAGCCCGCGCGCACCATCGCCGAGGATCCGCCGGGAGCCGACCGGATCGCCGCCGAGTGAGCGAGGTCGCCTCCCGCGAGCTCCTGGCCCTCTCCGCCCAGACGATCGCCCAGGGCTCGCAGAGCTTCGCCGCCGCCTCCCGCCTGTTCGACGCCCGCACCCGGGCTGGAGCGCACCTGCTCTACGCCTGGTGCCGCCACTGCGACGACGTGGTGGACGGCCAGGCGCTGGGCCATGGCCGCCAGGACCTCACCGCCGACGACCGCCGCGCCCGCGTCGCCGAGCTGGAGGCGCGCACGCGTTCGGCGCTGGCCGGCGAGCCGCAGGACGCGGCCGTGTTCCGCGGCCTGCAGGTGGTGGCGCGCGAGTTCGGCGTGGACCCCCGCTGGCCGCTGGAGCACCTCGCCGGCTTCGCCATGGACGTGGAGCCCCGCGCCTACGCCGACCTGGACGCTGTGCTGCTCTACTGCTGGCGCGTGGCGGGCGTGGTCGGGGTGATGATGGCGGCGGTCATGGGCGTGGAGACGGGCGACCTCGCCGTGCTGCGTCGGGCGCAGGACCTCGGCCTGGCCTTCCAGCTGACCAACATCGCCCGGGACGTGCGGGAGGATGCGGAGAACGGCCGCGTCTACCTGCCCGCAGACGGCCTGGCCGCGCACGGCCTGGCGCCGGAGCCGGCCGCGGTGCTGGGCTCCCCCACCCGGGCGGCGGCGGTGGCGCGGGAGCTCGTGGCGGCGGCCGAGCCCTTCTACGAGTCGGCGGGAACGGGGCTGGCGGCGCTGCCCTGGCGCTCGGCCTGGGCGGTGGCAGCGGCGCGGGGCGTGTACCGCGAGATCGGCCGCAAGGTGGTCCGCGCCGGCGACCGGGCGCTGGAGCGGCGCGCCTCCACCGGCGCGGCGGCGAAGCTCGGCTTCGCGCTGCAGGGGGCGGCCCTGGCGGCCGCCTCGCGCGGAGGCCGCGCCGCGCCGCGGGCCGACCTGTGGAGCGCGCTCTGAGCGGGCCTCAGCCCTCGCCGCGGTCGTAGCCGGGCAGGGTCTCGGCGCCGGCGGAGGAGGTGCTGCGGCGGCCGGTGAAGCCGGCGAAGCGCTCGGCGCGCTTGGCCTGGGCGCTGGCCTTCTCCATGGCCTTGCGCTCCTTGCGGTTGTCGCGCTTGGCGGCCAGGAGCGCGGCCTCGGCCTCCTCCTGCGCCTTGCGGGCGGCCTCCGCGGCGAGCTCGCGGGCGCGGCGGGCCTCCTCGCGCTCGGCGGCGCGGGCGGCGCGGACCGCCTCCAGCTGCGCCTGGCGGGTCGCTTCGCGGTCGAGCGGCGCCTCCGCCTGCACCATGGGCTTAGGCTTGAACTTGGCGAGCAGAGCCTTCTTGGCCTCGGCGGCGTCCGCCTGGCGGTCCGCGAAGTTCGTCCGAAGCTTCTTCTGGGCGTTGGGGGTCATGTGGGGTCCGTCTGACGACGCGCCGCGGCGTCCGGGGTGGGGCTTAAACGCAGGAGGCCCCGGCTCGATCGAGCCGGGGCGCCCAGGACGTTGGTGGAGCTAAGCGGAGTCGAACCGCTGACCTCTTGAATGCCATTCAAGCGCTCTACCAGCTGAGCTATAGCCCCGAATCCCTCTCGGGAAAAGGTTGCGGCGGTAGGGTGTTCAGCCCGCGGCCCTGGTGAGCCGCCCCGTCGCGAGGCCGCGGCATCTAGGACGCCGCCGCCCCCCGGTCAAGCGCCGAGTCCGCGCCGGAGCTTGGGCTCAGCGCTCCTCCTCGTCTTCGCCGGGCAGCGCAATGTCGTCCCCCTCGATGTCGGCGTCCTCGTCCTCCAGGAAGGGCACGTCGTCGGCCTCCTCCTCCTCGTCGGCGACCACGTCGGCCTCCTCGTCATAGTCCACGCCGAGGTCGGCGTCGGGCTCGGCCGGCGCGGCGACCCCGCCTTCGGCGTCGTCGTCGTCCGCGGCGGCGGGGTCGGGCTCGTCGGCTGCCTCGTCGATCTCGGGCGTGGCCTCCGCCTCCTCCTCGAACGCCTCGGTCTCCTCGTCGCGGACGGGCTTGGCCTCCGTCTCCTCGAAGTCGCGCACGGCGGCGCGCGGACGGGCGCGGCGGCTCTTCAGGGCTTCCTCGGGGTCGAACTCGAACTCGCACTTGGGGCAGTGGGCCGGGCGCTTGGCGAGATCGTAGAACTTGGTCTGGCAGTTCGGGCAGATCTGCTTCTGCCCGAGGGCGGGGTCGGCCAAAGGAGCCTCGAAGGTCCGGGGGTAAAAGCGGCGGGCTCCTTGCCACGCTGGCGCCCCGGCTGTCAAAGCGCCGCACGTGGCCGCCGAAGCACCCTCCGTCCTCCTCGCCCGGCCGGGCCGACCCCTGCGTGGACGGGTGCGCGCCCCGGGGGACAAGTCGATCTCGCACCGGGCGCTGATCCTCGGCGCCCTGGCGAGCGGCCGCACGGAGGCGACGGGGCTCCTGGAGGGGGCCGACGTGCTCGCCACCGCCGCCGCCATGCGCGCGTTCGGCGCCGAGGTCTCCCGGCTCGGCGGGGGGCGCTGGGCGGTGGAAGGCCGTGGCGGCTTCGCGGAGCCGCCCGAGGTGATCGACTGCGGCAACGCCGGCACCGCCGTGCGGCTGATCCTGGGGGCGGCCGCCGCCTTCCCGCTCTCGGCCACCTTCACCGGCGACGCCTCGCTGCGCGGGCGACCCATGGGCCGGGTGGTCGAGCCGCTGGAGCGCATGGGCGCGCGCACGCTGGGGCGGGCCGGCGGGCGCCTGCCGCTGACCCTGGCGGGCGGCGGCCTCGTCGGCCTCGACTACGCCCTGCCGACGCCCTCCGCCCAGGTGAAGTCGGCGGTGCTGCTGGCCGGGCTGGGGGCGCAGGGCGAGACGGTGGTGCGCGAGCCGGAGCCCACGCGCGACCACACCGAGCGCATGCTCCGCGCCTTCGGCGCCGCCGTGGAGGTGGAGGACGCCCCCGGGGGCGGCCGCACGGCGCGCGTGCGCGGCGGCGTGCGGCTGAGGGGCGCGAGCGTGACGGTGCCCGGCGACCCCTCGTCCGCCGCCTTCCCGCTCGTCGCCGGCCTGCTCGTGCCGGGGTCGGAGGTGACGGTGGAGGGCGTGCTGCTCAACCCGCTGCGCACCGGCCTCTACGACACCCTGCGCGAGATGGGGGCCGACCTGCGCGTGGAGGCGGCCCGGGAGTCCGGCGGCGAGCCGGTGGGCGACCTCGTCGCGCGCGCCTCCCCGCTCCGCGGCGTGGTCGTGCCCCCCCAGCGGGCGCCGTCGATGATCGACGAGTACCCCGTGCTGGCCGTCGCCGCCGCGTTCGCGGAGGGCGAGACCGTGATGCGCGGCGTCGGCGAGCTGCGCGTGAAGGAGAGCGACCGGATCGCGCTCACCGCGGCCCTGGTGCGCGCCTGCGGCGGCGAGTGCGAGGAGGAGCCGCAGGGGCTGGTCGTCCACGGCCGCGGCCGCCCGCTTCCCGGCGGGGCGCGGGTGCGGACGCGGGGCGACCACCGCATCGCCATGAGCGCGCTGGTGCTGGGCCTGGCGGCCGAGCGCGAGGTGGGCGTGGACGAGGCCGGGATGATCGCGACGAGCTTCCCGGGCTTCGCCGAGCTGATGCGCGGGCTGGGCGCGGACCTGGGCTGACCGCAAGAGGGGTGGGGAGTCTCCACTCGTCGAACGGCGCGGCGGGGTAGCCGCTCAGCCCCGCCGGCGCCGCGGCAGCGACCAGGCGCGGAACGGCTCGAACGCCGACCCCGCCCAGCCCTGGGCGGTGACCTCCACCGTGTCGTCCGTCCAGGTGATCGTGTTGAAACCGGGCGGCGCGCCCCGGGTGCGCACGCTCAGCGTGCCGGCGCCCACGGCGTAGGTCAGGCCGTCGCCGGCGGCCAGCGGCACGGCGAAGGGGGTGTGCACGTGGCCGGTCAGGATCAGGTCCACCCCGCGCTCGGCCATGAGCGCGGCGGCCAGCTCGCCCCGGTGCACGCCGCCGGAGACGGGGGCGCCCGTGGCCTCGACCAGCGGGTGGTGGCAGCTGACGATGCGCAGGCCGTCGGGGGCGGCGGCCTCCAGCTCGTGGGCGGCCCCCTTGCAGACGCCGAGGTCGATGGCGCCCTTGCTCCAGTCCGGCCGGGGCTGGGCGCCGCGGGAGGTGTTGATCATCCTCACCGCGAAACCCTCGCCGTCGTGCGCGCCCGAGAAGGGGTCGCCCACCCAGCGGCTATAGCGCGCGAAGGGCGTCAGGGCGCGGAGCAGCAGGTTCCAGTAGGGCGTGTCGTGGTTGCCGGGGGTGTGCAGCAGGGGGCGGGGCAGCCGGTCCAGCCATCCGCGTCCCGCGATGAACTCGCGGGGCAGGCCGTTCAGCGTCAGGTCGCCGCTGAACACCACCAGCGCGGGCGCCCAGGCGGCGGCGAACTCCAGGGCGGCGGCGGTGGGCGCCGGGTCCTCGCCGCCCCAGTGCACGTCGGTGAGGTGCAGGATGCGCATCAGCCGCCCGCCTCGCCGGCCGCCGCCTGGGCGGCGGTGTCGATGGCGGCGGCCTGCTCGCGCGCCTGCCGCTCGCCCGCGGCCGCGGACGCGGGTTCCACCTCCGGCAGGTAGAGGGCGCGGAAGGCGGCCGGGCGGTGGCGGATCAGGGCGCCCGGGGGCAGGGGGCGGGCCTCGCCGTCCAGCACCGCGGGCGTGCGGCGATGGCGGCCGCGCAGGCGCACCTCGCGGGCCGCGCCGGCCTCCACGGCCGAGTCGAGCCGCCAGTCGCCCAGAAGATCGGCCAGCAGCGTGCGGGCGCCCAGCCGCAGGGCGTCCGCCGCGCCGCGCGGGTTCAGCGCCGCCACGTCCAACGCGTCGTCGGTGGACATGACGCGGGAGACCAGCGGGCACATGATGCTCAGCGCCTCCGCCTTCCGCTCGGGCCCCCCGTCCAGCCGGTAGCGGAGGCGGCGGGAGAAGGCGCGGCCCAGCGCCACCCGCGCGGCGCGCCAGGCCTGGCGCAGCCGGCCCTTGCGCACCGCCTCGCGCGCGGGCTGCCACAGGGCGGGGGCGCCGACGATGGCGGCGCAGAAGAAGAGCTGGCCGTCCACCTCGCCGCCGCTGACGGGCTTCACCTCGCCGCGGGCCAGCGCCTCGGTCAGCGCCTCCGGCCAGGGGCGGCGGCCGAACAGGGCGTAAGGCAGCATGTTCATCGTGCCCCCGGGGAGGGGCGCGACCACGGGGCCGTCCGGCCCGGCGAGCTGGCAGGCGAGGCGGGCGGTGCCGTCGCCCGCGAGCGTGATCAGCAGGTCAGGCTTGGCCGCCACCGCCTCGCGCAGGGCGAGGTCGATCTCGGCGGGCCGGCAGTCGGCGACGTGCGCCTCCAGCCCGTGCTCGGCCAGCAGCGTCTCCAGCTGTCGCGCGGCGCCCGGGCTCACCCCGCCGGACGCCCCGTTCACCACCGCCCGCACCCGGCGCACGCCGACGAGCGCGGCGGAGAAGGCCGCGGGGGCGTGCGCATCGTCGGGCATGGCGGGCGAACGTGGTGCGGAAACCACAGGTTCCGCCGCACGCGCCGGTTCGGCCCGGCGATGCGAGGCCGGGTGTCCACAGGCTCACTTCAAGCCCTCGACAAGCCGGCGAACCCGGCGCAAACGCCCGCCCCCCGCGGGTCCCTCCCGCGGAAGTCCCGCGTACCCTGTCGAGAGTTCCCATGCGTCGCGTCCAGCTTCTCTCCTCCGCCGCGAGCCTCGCGGCGGCGCTCCTCGCCGCCTCCGCCGCGCAGGCCGGCGGCTTCTACGTCCAGGAACAGTCGGCCAAGGGCCTGGGCCGCGCCTACTCGGGCGAGGCGGCCGACACGGGCGCCGACAGCCTGTGGTGGAACCCCGCCGCGATCGGCTCGATCACCGGCAGGGAGATCTACAGCGGCCTGCACATCATCGACGTGGAGGCCGGCGTCAGCGACACGGGATCCACCCTGCGTCGCCCGACGCTTCCGGGCGTCGCCCTGCCCGTGGGCGGCGAGCCCCGCGCCTACAACCCGGTGAAGCTGGGCGTGGTGCCGAACCTGGCCGCGGCCTGGCGCGTGAACGACCGCATCGCCGTGGGCCTGGCGGTGAACGCGCCCTTCGACTTCATCACCCGCTACAGCTCGTCGAGCTGGACGCGCTACAGCGCGATCAAGTCGCGGCTCCTGAACATCGACGTGCAGCCCACCGTGGCGATCCACGTGAACGACAAGCTGGACCTGGGCGCGGGCCTGGACATCTCCTACGCCGACGCGACGCTCACCAACGCGCTGCCGAACCTCTCGCCGGCGCTGCCCGACGGGCGGCAGGACCTGCGCGGCGACGGGTGGGACCTCGGCTACGTCGTCGGTGCGCAGTACCGGCCCGTCCGCCGCCTGACCCTGGCCGCCTCCTACCGCTCGAAGATCGACCACGAGCTGGACGGCCGCGTGCGCGTGAACGCCCTGGCCGGCACGCCGGCGGCGATCAACCTGGACACCCCGGGCGTCGCCAGCTTCTCCACCCCGTGGATCGCCACCTTCGGCGCGCGCTACGCCCTCACGGACAGGCTGACGCTGAACGCCCAGGTCCAGCGCCTCGGCTGGAGCGAGTTCGACGCGATCCGCGTCACCTACACCGGCGGCGGCTCCGTCACCCCGCAGGGCTACGAGGACGTGACCAACGTCTCGCTGGGCGCCGACTACGCCGTCACGCCGGACTGGACGGTGCGCGCGGGCGTGCAGGTGGACGAGACGCCGACCCCCGACGTGGGCCGCACCGCCCGCGTGCCGGACGGCGACCGCGTGCTGATCGGCGCGGGCACGTCGTTCAAGGTCGGCCCGCGGCTCTCCTTCGATCTGGCCGGCGGCTACATCCACTTCGACGACAGCCGCATCAACTCCACCGAGACCGCCTTCCCGGGCACGGCGGCCGCGATCGCCGTGTCGAACCAGGGACGGGTGGAGGGCGCCGGCTACGTGCTCTCCGCCGGTGCGCACCTGCGGTTCTGAGCCGGGCGGCGCGGGGAACCTTGGCCGTAAAGGTCGCGTTTCCCCTTCCGGTGTGGAGAGCGTGATGATGGTCGGGCGGCGGACGGTGCGGACGGCGGCGATGATGGGCGTGGTGCTGGCCGCGGCGGGGCTGTCGCTGGCCGGCTGCGGCAGCCTGGGCGGCTCGGCGCCGGCGCCCGGTCGCGCCGCGGTGAGCGGTCGCTGCGCCGACGAGAGCTTCCCCATCTACTTCGCCCGGGGCTCGGCCGAGCTGACGGAGCCCGCGCGCACCGTCATCGCGTCGGCGTCCAGCCGCATCGCGGGCTGCCGGATCACCGCGGTGGACGTGCGCGGCATCTCCCTGCCCGACGAGGCGGGGGCGCGCGCCGACGCCGCCATCACCCAGAGCCGGGCGGACAACGTGGCGCGGGCGCTCGCCGCCGCGGGCCTGCCCGCCCCGGCGTTCGACGTCCAGATCGCGGGCTCCAGCCGCCCGCCCATGCGCCCCAATCGCCGCGAGCCCCTGGCCCGCCGCACGGAAGTCGTGCTGCACGCCACGCCGGCCTGAGCGACCGACCGCCCGTCATCCTCGGGCTCGACCCGAGGACCGGGCGCGGATTGCGGCTCCACCTATCCGGACGCGCGCCGGCGGCTCGGCCCTCGGGTCAAGCCCGAGGGATGCGGCGAGGGGGAGGCCGTGTCGTGAAGGCGACCGGGCCGCTCCGGTGTGGACCCGGTCCGGCGACGCCAGGCTCAGCCCTGGTGCAGGCCGCGCCACAGGTCCATGCGCCGCATGGCCTTGCCCGGCAGGTGCGAGAAGCGGCCCAGCGGCAGGCTCTCCGCCGCGCGCCGCACGCGGTACTGCGCCCAGCGTCCGGCCAGCGCCGCCGAGGCGCGGCCCGCGAAGCCGTGGCCCACGGGGCGCGAGGCGTTCGCCAGGCTGGTCTTGAAGCGATAGGCGCCGGGTCCGAGGTCGAACTCGCGCATCCCGCGCGCCGCCGCCCAGCGCAGCATCTCCACAATCAGGATCACGCCCGGGGAGTGGCGCTGCGCCTCCTCGTCGTGCGCGATGAACCAGGCGTGCAGCACCGGCCCGTTGGTCAGGGCGATGTGCGTGGCCACCAGCCGGCCGTCGGCGTGCAGGGTGAACAGGTGCGCGCCGAACCGGTCGCCGGCCTCGTCGCGCAGGCGGTCCAGGAAGGCGGGCACCCAGGGCGTGGCGAAGATGTCGGTCTGGCGCGTGGCGCCGTACTGGGCGCGCTTCCACGCCACCGCCGTGTCCCAGTCCTCGCGCGAGGCGGACTGGGCGGTGAAGACGGCGGCGCCCACCTCCTTCTCCAGCCGGCGCTTCTTCTTGGCCGTGTCGGCCAGGATGTTGGAGCCGGCCGCCTTGCGCTCGGCGGCGTAGGCGTCGAACCCGTTCGCCAGGTCGATGATGTGCGACTCCCCGAACACGCGCAGATGCGCCCCCAGGCCGGGGCTGTCGGTCAGCGTGTTGTACAGGTCCAGCCGCTGCACGCGCAGGGCGCGGGCGAGGTCGGCGGCGTCCACGCGCACGCCCTCCTCGGCCACCACGGCCTGGTAGTCGCAGAGCGGCGCGCCGAGCGGCAGGGCGGTGAACGGCCCGGCGCGCACGGGGAAGAAGCCCGCCGGCCGGCCCCCGTCCTGGCGCAGCACGGCCACGCGGCCGCTGCGCGCGTCGGGCCCGCCCGAGCGCGCCAGCGTCAGCGCCCACTCGGGAGCGAGGTAGGGCGAGCCCATGTGCGGCCGGGCCGCCTGGATCGCGCGCCAGGCGTCCAGCTCGGCGGGGCCGAGGTCCAGCGGGCGCACGACGTCGATCTTCATGGGGCTGCAGTACGCCCGACTGGTTGCCGTTCGGTTCACCGACGCGTCCGCTCATCCCCGCGAAAGCGGGGATCTCCGTCCATGAGGGCGCGACCAGGGCGCCCGAGCGGTGCGAGATCCCCGCCCTCGCGGGGATGAGCGGAACCGATCAGCGGCGGGAGATCACGCGGTGCAGCCGCCGGGGTGGGGCGGCGAGGCCGGCGGCGGGCCCGTCGAGCGCGACGGCGTGCAGGTCGAAGGCGTCGGTGCGCTCCACGCGCACCCGGGCCAGCTCGCCCGCGCGCAGGTGCCCCGCGCCCCGGACATGGACCACGCCGTCCACCTCCGGGGCGTCCGCCTCGGTGCGGGCCACGGCCGTGCCGTCCGGGCGCACGGCGTCGACCAGCACGGGCAGGGTGCGCCCGACCTTGGCGCGCAGCTTGTCGCGGCTGAGGCGGGCGGCGAGGGTCATCAGCCGCTCGCGCCGCGCCTGCTTGACCGGCTCGGGCACGTGGTCGGGCAGGGCGTTCGCGGCGGCTCCGCGCACGTCCTCGTAGGCGAAGGCCCCCACGCGATCGAGCCTGGCCTCCTCCAGCCAGCTCAGCAGGTGCTCGAACTCGGCCTCGGTCTCGCCGGGGAAGCCCACCACGAAGGTGGAGCGGACCACCAGCTCGGGCTGGACCGCGCGCCAGCGGGCCAGGCGCTCCAGGGTGCGGTCGGCGGCGGCGGGGCGGCGCATGCGCTTCAGCACGGCCGGGTGGGCGTGCTGGAAGGGGATGTCGAGGTAGGGCAGCAGGGCGCCCGGCCGCATCAGCGGGATCACCTTGTCCACGTGCGGGTAGGGGTAGACATAGTGCAGCCGCACCCACACGCCGAGCTCGGACAGGCCCTCCGCCAGGCCCAGCAGGTCGCCGGAGCGCTCGCGCCCGCGCCACACGCCCGGGGCGTAGCGGCGGTCCAGGCCGTAGGCGCTGGTGTCCTGGCTCACCACCAGGATCTCCTTCACGCCCGCCTCGACCAGCGCCTCCGCCTCGCGCAGCACCTCGTCGACGGGGCGGGAGGAGAGGGGGCCGCGCAGGGCGGGGATGATGCAGAAGCTGCACCTGTGGTCACAGCCCTCGCCGATCTTCAGGTAGGCGAAGTGCCGGGGCGTCAGCTTCAGGCCGGCCGCGGGCATGGGCGTCAGCTCGGCGAAGGGCTCGGCCGAGATGGTCTGCGGCGCGTGCCGGCGCACCGCCTCGGCCACCGCGTCATAGGCGTGGGCGCCCGTCACCGCCGCGACGCCCGGCACGGCGGCCCGGATGGTGGCCTCCTCGGCGCCCAGGCAGCCTGTGACGATCACCGGCTTGCCGCTGGCGTGCGCCTCGGCGATCGCCTCGAGGCTCTCGGCCCGAGCGCTGTCGAGGAAGGCGCAGGTGTTCACCACCACCGCGTCCGCGCCCTCGTAGGTGGCGCTGGTGGCGTAGCCCTCGCCCCGCAGGCGCGTGAGGATGCGCTCGCTGTCGACCAGCGCCTTGGGGCAGCCCAGGCTGACCATCCCCACCGTCTTGCGTTGCGCGGTCCCGCTCATCGTCCGTCCCGTCGAGGGCGGGGCGTCTAGCAGATCGGCGCCGCGGACGCGACCGGAGCCCATCGCCAAGCTTGCGCGCAACCGGCCGGCCTCCCGGAGGTTAACGTGTGTGAATGGAGGTTCCCATGCGCAAGCATCTCATGCTGGCCCTCGCGGGCGCGGCCCTCGTGGCCGCACCCGTGGCGGCCGAAGCCCAGAGCCGGGGCGGATACCGCGGCGGCGCCCGCGTCTCGGGCGGCGGGTACCGCGGCGGCGGCTACGCCCGCGGCGGGTATGGCGGCTATCGGGGCGGCTACTACCGCGGCGGCTACGGTCGCGGCTATGGCTACGGGTATGGCGGCGGAGCCGTCGCGGGGGCGCTCCTGGGCGGCCTGGTGGTCGGCTCGGCCCTGTCGAACGGCTACTACGGCGGCGGGTATGGCGGGTACTACGGTCCCTCGTACTCCGGCGGGTACTATGCATACCCGACCTACTATGGCGGGTACCCCAGCTACTACGGGACGTACGGCTATCCCTACGGCTGGTGAGCGGGCCTAGGCCGGCTCGAAGCTGAGCGGGCCGCCCCAGAACGCCTGGACGAGGGCGTTCTGGGGTCCGGGCCGGCCGGTGGTGAGGAAGACGCGGGCGCCCGCGTCGCCCACGGCGTACTCGGGGTGGCGGGCCAGGTAGCGGTCCAGCGCGTCTGCCACCGCCCGCGGCTGGTGGATCACCGGGGTGCCGGGGGCCAGCGCCTCGGCGAACAGGTCGGCGACGATCTCGTAGTGCGTGCAGCCCAGGACCGCCCGGTCGGGCGCGCGACCCACGCGGAGCGTCAGCGCCCGCACGTGGTCCGCGATCAGCGCGCGCATCTCCTCCTGCGGCGCCCCCGCCTCGATCATCGGCACGAGGCCGGGGCAGGGTTCGGAGAAGGCGGCGACGTCCTGCCGGCGCTTGTCGATCTCGATCTCGTAGACGCGGCTGGCGGCGGTGGCGCGGGTGGCGAACACGCCCACCACGTCGAGCCGCTCCAGCTTGTCGCCCCCTCTCCAGTCCGGTCGCCGCTCCGCCTCGTGCTCCCAGGGCAGGCCCGTGGCCGCCTCGATGGTGGGCACGATGCAGCCGAGCACGTTGACGGGCCGGCCGAGCTCCTTGCGCACGCCGGGCAGCCAGGTCTGCTGCAGGCGGCGCAGGGCGATGGCGCTGGCGGTGTTGCAGGCCAGGACCACCAGCGAGGCGCCCCGGTCGAACAGCGTGGCGCACGCCTCGCGCGTCAGCTCCACGATCTCCTCGCCGGCCCGCCCGCCATAGGGGGCGTTCGCCTGGTCGGCGAGGTAGGTGAAATCCGCGCGCGGGAACCGCGCCACCAGCGCCCGGTGGATGGTCAGCCCGCCGACGCCGGAGTCGAAGACGCCGATCACGCGGAGGCGCCCTCGCGACCGAAGGCGGTCAGCAGCACGACCTTGCCCACGTGCGACCCCGCCTCGAGGTGCGCGTGCGCCGCTGCCGCCGCATCCAGGGGGAACGTCCTGTCCACCGGCGGGCGTACGTGGCTGGCAGCCACCCACGGCCAGACGACGCGCTCCACCTCCGCCGCCAGCCGCGCCTTCTCGTCGGCGTCGCGGGGGCGCAGCGTGGAGCCGGTGATCACCAGCCGCTTCTGCATCACCTGCTGCAGGTTCACCTGCGCCGTCGCCCCCGCCTGGAACGCGATGGAGACGTGGCGGCCGCGCGGGCGCAGCGCCTGCAGGCTCTTCGGCACGTAGTCGCCGCCCACCATGTCGAGCACCACGTCCGCCCCGCCCTCGCGCTCGGCCACGGAGGCGAAGTCCTCGGCGAGCGCGTCCACGCCCACGTCGGCCCCGAGGTCCCGCGCGGTCCGGGCCTTGTGCGCGCCCCGGGCGGTGGCGATCACCCGCGCCCCATGGGCCTTGGCCATCTGGATCGCCGTGACGCCGATGCCGCTGGTGGCGCCGTGCAGCAGCAGGGTCTCGCCGGGCCGCAGCGCGCCGCCCTCCCACACGTTGGTGAAGACGGTGAACACGGTCTCGGGCAGTCCGGCCGCCTCCGCCCACGACAGGCCGGCGGGGGCGGGCAGGGCGTGCCGCCCGTCCACCCGCGCGAACTCGGCGTAGCCGCCGCCGCCGAGCAGCGCGACGACGCGGTCGCCCACCTTCCACCGCGGCGCGTCCTCGCCTAGCGCGACGACCTCGCCCGCCACCTCCAGCCCCAGCGTGTCGGGCGCGCCGGGCGGGGGCGGGTAGGCGCCCAGCCGCTGGAGCAGGTCGGGCCGGTTCACCCCGGCTGCGGCCACGCGGATCAGGATCTCGCCCGGGCCGGGGCGCGGCGTCGTCAGGCGCACGGGGTGCAGGGCGGAGGCCGGGCCGCGCCCACCCTCCACGGCGATGGCGGTCATCTGGTCGGGGATGGACACGGCGGGCGGAACCTCGCGGGCGGGGTCCGGGTCTGATACGCTGGACGGCCCACCTGCGGAAAGAGGAGCGCCTTCATGGACGAGCCCGCCGAACCCCGCCGCGCCCGAGGCCAAGCCCTCGCCGAAGCGCTCAAGGAGGACCTGGACCTGTTCGCCCGCGAGGACCTGGAGGAGCGCATCGCCCTCCTGGAGGCCGAGATCGCCCGCGTGCGCGGCGCGCTCTCCGGCAAGCTCAGCGGGCGGGCCGCGGCCGAGGCGCTGTTCGCGCACTGATGGCACGTCCGTTGCAGCCTCGCCGGGCATGTCGAACGCGCCCATGACCCTGTCCCCCGCCGACAGCGTGCGCGAGTTCGCCGGCTCCGAACTGTTCGAGCGCACCTTCGCCGAGGGCATGGAACTGGTGGAGGCCGCCGCCGCCTACCTGGACGGCGAGGGCCGGCGCGACTCCAGGCTGCTGTCGCGCAATGCGGCCCTCGCCTACGCGGGCGAGAGCATGCGGCTGACCACCCGGCTGATGCAGGTGGCGTCCTGGCTGCTGGTCCAGCGCGCGGTGCGCGAGGGGAACATGACGGCGCAGGCCGCGCGCGAGCCCCGCTACCGCATCGGCGAGCCCCAGGCGGCGGGCGGGTCCGCGGCCGCGCCGGAGGGCGAGCCCCTGCCCGCGCCGCTGCTGGACCTTGCGGAGCGCTCGGAGCGGCTGTTCGCCCGCGTGGCCAACCTGGACCGCCGCATGTACGGCGACAGCGCCCTCGACGCGGCCGATCCGAACGCGGTGCTGTCGCAGTTCGAGCGGCTGCGGGCGGCGTTCGGCTAGGGCGGGTCCTCACTCGTCCTCATTCCATCGACCTCCCACCTTTCTCTCCCTCTTCCCCGCGGAAGCGGGGACCCAGGTCCAGCGGCGCGCGCAGGGTTGGCCGGAGCAGAGCCGCTCACACGGGTCCCCGCTTCCGCGGGGAAGAACGGGGTAGGGACTCGCCGCCCGCCGGCGCGAGGGCGATCAGACCGCCGCCGCCATCTCGTCCACGATCGCCGCCGCCGCCCTCCGCGGGTCCGCCGCCGCGGTGATGGGGCGGCCGACCACCAGGTGGGAGGCGCCCGCGCGGAGCGCATCGGCGGGGGTCTCCGCCCGGGCCTGGTCGTCCAGCGCGGCGCCCGCCGGGCGCACGCCGGGGGTCACCACCAGGAAGCTGGGGCCGCCGATGCGGCGGGCGAGGGCCGCCTCCCGCGGGCTCGCCACCACGCCGTCGAGGCCGCAGTCCACCGCCTGGCGGATGCGCCGCTCCACCAGCGCCTCCACACCCAGGCCGTAGCCCATCTCGCCCAGGTCCTGGCCGGTGAGGCTGGTCAGCACCGTCACGCCGAGGATCCTCGCGCCGCGTCCCGCGGCGTCCCGCCCGCGCACCGCCGCGCGCATCACCTGGGGCTCGGCGTGCACGGTGAGGAGGTCGCACGCGCCCGAGCCGCACACGGCGGCGGCCGCCCTCTCCACCGTCGCGCCGATGTCGTGGAGCTTCCAGTCCAGGAACACCTGGCGGCCGCGGGCGTGCAGGTCGGCGGCCATGGCCATGCCGCCGGTGGCCAGGAGCTGCAGGCCGATCTTGTAGACGGCCACCGCCTCGCCCAGGCGCTCCACCATGGTCTCCGCCTCCGCCCGGGTGGGCAGGTCGAGGGCGCAGATCAGGCGCGGGTCGGCGACGGCGGGCATGGCGGCGCTCTCACACGGCGGCGGGTTGCCCCGAGCGGACGCGGCATCCTAAGCGGAGTCGAACGTTGGGAAAGGGCGCGCGGTGGAGGAACTCAAGTTCGCGGCGAACTTCTTCGTCGCCCTGTTCGCGCTCATCGACCCGATCGGCTCGGCGCCGCTGTTCGCCGCGGCCACCCGGCACGTGCGGGGCGCCGCGCGCATGCGGGTCGCGCTCTACGTGGCGCTGTTCGCCGTCATCTTCCTGAGCTTCTTCTTCCTGACGGGCCTTGGCCTGCTGCGCTTCTTCGGCATCTCGCTGCCGGCGTTCCGCATCGCGGGCGGCATCATGCTGCTGCTGCTGGGCCTGGACATGGCGCGCGAGGACTTCAGCCCCGCGGTGGCCGACGCGGTGGTGGAGGGCGAGATCGCCGACCCCCGCGCCTACGCCCGGCGCGAGTTCGAGAAGCTGATCGTGCCCTTCGGCATGCCGCTGCTGATCGGGCCGGGGGCGATCTCGGCGGTGGTGATCTTCGCCAGCCGCGGCTCCACCCTGGGCTGGCCGGGCATGGCGGCCGGGGTGGGCGCCATCGTGGCCGTCTGCCTGCTGGTGCTGGTCGCCTTCCTGCTGTCGGGGCTGGTCAGCCGCATCCTGGGCAAGGTGGGCATGATGATCGTGGTGCGTGTGCTGGGGCTGATCCTCACCGCCCTGGCCGTCCAGTTCATCATCCTGGGCGTGTCGGAGGCCACGGCCGGCTTCGTGAAGCGCTCGGTGGCCAACCCGTATCCCGAGAAGCCGGCGACCGCCGGCCCTCGCCGCCCCTGAGCCATTGACCCCCGCCCGCCTCGCCCCTAGAGACACGCCCTCGCGCGATCCGAGCGTTTCGGCGGGTCGGGCCCAGGTGGCGGAATTGGTAGACGCGCTGGCTTCAGGTGCCAGTGGCTTAACGGCCGTGAAGGTTCGAGTCCTTTCCTGGGCACCACCGCTCTTCGCATGAGGGGCGCTGGCGCGAAGCCGCGAGGCACGCGGCGCTCCGTTTCCGGCAGGCCGCGCCCGATGACCATCCACCTCCACGAGGGCGATCTTCCGGCGGGGCTGGACCTCGGCGCCGTGGTGGCGATCGACTCGGAGACCATGGGCCTGCGCCTCGGCCGCGACCGGCTGTGCGTGGTGCAGCTGTCGGACGGCGGCGAGGACGCGCACCTGGTCCGCTTCGCCGCGGACTCCGACTACGCGGCGCCGAACCTGAAGCGCCTGCTCACCGACCCCGCCGTGCTGAAGCTGTTCCACTTCGGCCGATTCGACATCGCCATGTTCGCCCTGAACCTCGGCGTGACCACCGCGCCGGTGTACTGCACCAAGATCGCCAGCAGGCTCGCGCGCACCTACACCGACCGGCACGGCCTGAAGGACGTGACCAAGGAGCTCCTGGGCGTCGAGCTCAACAAGCAGCAGCAATCCAGCGACTGGGGCGCCCACGTGCTCACCCCCGAGCAGGAGAGCTACGCCGCCAGCGACGTGGCCAACCTGCACCGCATCCGCGAGCGGCTGGACGCCATGATCGCCCGCGAGGGGCGCACCGCGATGCTGGCCGCCTGCCTCGACTTCCTGCCCGCGCGCGCCCTCCTGGACGTGGCGGGCTGGGAGGACGTCGACATCTTCTCGCACGGGGGCTGACCCTGTCATGAGCGAGGACGCCCGCGAGGAGATCGCGCCCGCGACCCGCATCTCCCGCTGGCGCGACCGCTCGCGCGGCGTGCGCCGCCTGCGCTGGGTGCTGCCGGCCGTCATGGGCGCGCTGGTGCTGGCGGTGGCCGGCTGGATCGGCGTGCGCGCGGTGCTCAGCGACCTGCGCAGCGACCGGGCGGCCGCGGGCGGCCTGCACATGACCAACCCCCGCTTCTTCGGCCGCGACGAGGCGGGGCGCGCCTTCACGCTCCAGGCCGGCGAGGCGGTGCGCGACGCCCGCGACCCCGACAGAGTGACGCTGACCCGGCCCAACCTCGTGCTCGACTACGGCGGCGTGCGGCCCAGCACCGTGCGCGGCGCCCGGGGCGTGTACCTGCAGAGCGCGCGCCGGCTGAGCGTGACGGGCGGCGTGCGGGTGGACGACGGCCGCGGTGCGCGCCTGGACAGCCCGGACGCGGTGGTGGACACGCGCACCGGCGACGTCCAGGGCAGCGGCGGCGTGACCGGGGAAAGCCCCCTTGGCCGGTTCCAGGCTTCGTCCTATCTCGTCACCGGCAAAGGTGCGCGCGTGGCCTTCAACGGCGACGTCCGCGCCACGTTTACGAATGCGACGAACCGCCCGGAGACTCCCGCTCGATGATCAAAGGCCTCCGCCCCGCGAGCACGGTCCGCGGCCGCGCCGTTCCCGTGGCGGGCTTTGTGATCCTTGCCGGGCTGACCCCGGCCACACTGGCGCTCGGACAGGCCGCAAGGCCTGCAGCTCCCGCAGCTACGCCACGCTTCGGCCAGCCTGGTTCGCCGATCGACGTCGGCTCCGACAACAGTGAGGTGATGCAGGCGGAGAACAAGGTGGTGCTCACGGGCCGCGTGGAGATCGTTCAGGGGCAGACCCGCCTACGCGCGCCTCGCGTGGTGCTGTTCTACAACCCCTCAAGCGCGGTCAAAGGCCAGCCGGCGACGCCGGCCGCCACTCCAGGAACGATCCGCCGCATGGAGGCCGATGGGCCAGTTTACTTCGTCACGGCGACACAGACGGCTAAGGGCGACAGGGGGCTTTATGAAGCCGAGACAGAGACCGTCACCCTAACCGGCAACGTGGTGGTGACGCAGGACAGGAACGTCTCCACCGGCGATAAGCTCGTCATACAGCAGCGCACTGGGCAGATAACTATGACCGGCGGTCCCAGCACCTCCGGCCGTGTGCGGGGCGTTTTCTATAGTGGCGAAAAGCCCGCCCCGGCGACGCAGCCCTGACCGCCGGCCGCGCCGCGTGCCCGACGACCGCCCCGGCCTGACGCCCCATGTCGTCGCCCCGCTCGACGGGGCGGGGCTGGAGGCCCGCGGCATCGGCAAGGCCTTCAAGGGCCGCCCGGTGGTCAAGAGCGTGAGCCTGCGGCTGGAGCGCGGCGAGGTCGTCGGCCTCCTGGGCCCCAACGGCGCGGGCAAGACCACCTGCTTCTACATGATCACCGGCCTCCTGCCGGCCGACTACGGCTCCATCCGGCTGGACGGCGAGGACGTGACCGCCCTGCCCATGTATCAGCGCGCGCGCCTGGGCCTGGGCTACCTGCCGCAGGAGACCTCCATCTTCCGCGGGCTGTCGGTGGAGGAGAACGTGCTCGCCGTGGCCGAGCTGCGCGACGCCGCCGGCGCCGCTGAAACCACCGCGCGCCTGCTTGACGAGCTGAAGATCGGCCACCTGCGCACCCAGCCCGCCGCGGCCCTCTCCGGCGGCGAGCGGCGGCGCGTGGAGATCGCCCGCGCCCTGGCCAGCGACCCGGCCTTCATGCTGCTGGACGAGCCCTTCGCCGGCATCGACCCCCTGGCCATCCACGACATCCGCGAGGTGATCGTGTTCCTGGCCGCCCGCGGCATCGGCGTGCTCGTCACCGACCACAACGTGCGCGAGACGCTGGAGCTTGTGGAACGCGCCTCGATCATCGCCGGCGGCGAGGTGCTGTTCGAGGGCACGCCCGACGAGGTGCGCGGCGATGCGGAGGTGCGGCGGGTGTACCTGGGCGACCGGTTCTAGGCGGGACGCGAACGCGGCCGCGGGGGCGGGCGGAGTGCGGGCGTTCCGACCTCCCGCTGAGGGTGATGCCGACGGCTAGGGGGTCCCGACCTGTCCTGCTCCGGTGAGACCAGGCGTCTGAGCGTTGATGAGTTGCGACACCGCCGTCACGATCTGGGCGGGGGCGAACGGCTTCTGGATCAGGATGCTGTTGGGCACGCCGTTGGCGGCCCAGTCGTGCCCGCTGTCTCCGGTCATATAGACGATGGGAACGTCCGCATCGATCTTCCGCGCATGCCGGGCCACATCCCAGCCGAGAACCGTCGAGCTTCCGATCTTGATGTCAGTCACCACCGCGCGATAGTCGGCGCCTTTCTGATCGAGGAGGCTGATGGCCTCTTCGGCGATGTTGGCCTTTTCGACCGCAAAGCCTCCTTCAATCAAGGCCTCTTCGATCAGATCCAGAATGAGAGGTTCGTCTTCAACTACGAAGACCAGGATGGACGGCTGCATCGTGTCTCCAGAATGTTTGGCAGGAGCACGCAGTCCGACGGGACCAACTCTCTCTAGGGCAGGCGGCCCGAAGTTTGCCCACCACGGAGACCTAAGGGTTCCAAGAGTGGTTAGTTGCGCGAGCCCAAGCCGATTCTTCAAACATATATTGCGTGCGGCTCGCCACTCAGCTGTCATATGCAATCGTGTGTTCGTAGCGGTCGGAAGCAGAACTGGGCTCCTCCTGCAGGCGGGCATGCCCCGGGTCCGACCGGCCTCAGCCTGCGGCCAGCCGCTCGAACACGGCCAGGAGCTCGGCGTCCGTGGCCCGCGTCAGCGCCCCGGCCGCGACCTCCTCCTGCGTCCAGAACCAGGTCTGCGCGGGATCGTCGCGCATCGACCAGCGCGGGAACAGGCGCTCGGAGATGGTGCGGCGGACGAGCAGGCGGACGTCGTCGTGCCGGTCGTCCTGTCCGATCCGTGCGAAGGCGGCGTCGATCGCGGGCGGCGGACCCTCGAGAAGCTGCAGATAGACGTCGGCGCGGCAGACCAGCGCACCGGTGATGTCTTCGCGGCTGTTCCACCGGCGTGCGTCGCTGAGGATGCCGTTCAGCATCGCCTCGTCGAAGCCGAAGGGCTGCGAGGCGTAGATGAGTTGCGTCAGCTCCAAGGGAGGCCTCCTGTCGATCGCAGCCATGCCCGCCGTGCCGCGGCGAGTCGAGCCCGCGCGGCCGGGCGGCCGCCGTTAACCTCGCCTTCGCCCGGGGCCCCTAAGCCGGGAGCAAGTTCCAGGCCAGAGGCTCCCTCTCCATGGCGATCGGTGCGCGGCTCGAGCTCCGGCAGGGGCAGGGGCTCGTCATCACCCCGCAGCTGCAGCAGGCCATCAAGCTGCTGCAGCTCTCCAACCTCGAACTCGAGAGCTATATCGAGGGCGAGCTGGAGAAGAACCCGCTGCTGGCCCGCGAGGAGCCGGTCGGGGACGACGCGCCCATGCCCGCGGACACGTCCAACGAGGCCGCCGAGATGCGCTTCGACGACGCGCCGGACGGCGCCGCGGCGCGCGAGATGGACGCCTCCTCCGCCGACCTGCACGCCGACGCGGCCCCGGGCGACCGTCATTCCGGCGAGGTCCCGGCCGGCGACGGCGGCGGCGCGGTGGACTGGTCGCGCGCGGGCAAGGGACCGGGCTTCGACGGCGAGGGCGAGCTCGACGCCGGCCTCGCCGCCGACGAGACGCTGCACGACCACCTGCGCGCCCAGGCCGCCGCCGCCGGCTTCTCCGCGCCCGAGGCCGCGGTCGCCCAGGTGCTGATCGACGCGGTGGACGAGGGCGGCTACCTGCGCGCCGAGGTCGCCGAGCTGGCGGACCGGCTCGGCTGCGACCCCGCGCTGATCTCGCGCGTGCTCGCCGCCTGCCAGGGCTTCGAGCCCACCGGCGTGTTCGCCCGCTCCGTGCGCGAATGCCTAGAGCTGCAGCTGCGCGACCGCGACCGGTTCGACCCGGCCATGGCCGCGCTTCTGCACCACTTGGAGCTCCTCGCCCGCCGCGACCTGCCCGCCCTGCGCCGCGCCTGCGGCGTGGATGAGGAGGACCTGCGCGAGATGATCGCCGAGGTGCGCGCCCTCACGCCTCGCCCCGGCGCCGCCTTCGGCTCCGACCCGATCCAGGGCGTCGTTCCCGACGTGATCGTGCGCGAGGACCCCCTGGGCGGCTGGCGCGTGGAGCTGAACGCCGACACCCTGCCGCGCCTCCTGGTCGACAAACGCTACCACGCCCGCATCGTCGGCTCCGCCAAGACCGACCAGGAGAAGACCTTCGTCGCCGACTGCCACGCCCAGGCCAGTTGGCTGGTGAAGAGCCTGGACCAGCGGGCCCGCACCATCCTGAAGGTCGCCGGCGAGATCGTGCGCCAGCAGGACGGCTTCCTGGTGTTCGGCGTGGAGCACCTGCGCCCGCTGAACCTGAAGCACGTGGCCGACGCCATCGGCATGCACGAGTCCACCGTCAGCCGGGTCACCTCGAACAAGTACGTGGCCACCCCGCGCGGCGTGTTCGAGCTGAAGTTCTTCTTCACCACGGCCATCGCCTCGGCCGACGGCGGCGAGGCGCACTCGGCCGAGGCCGTGCGCCATCGCATCAAGGCCCTGATCGAGACGGAGGAGCGGCCGGGCGCCGAGGGGGTGCTCAGCGACGACCGGATCGTGGAGATCCTGAAGGAGACCGGCGTCGACATCGCCCGCCGCACCGTGGCCAAGTACCGCGAGGCCCTGCGCATCCCGAGCTCGGTGGAGCGCAAGCGGCTGGCCCGGGTCGGCTGAGCCCTTCCGCCCGCCTCCTTGGCGGGTTATATGCCCATTCACATCGTCCGAATGCGTCCCTGACGCTTCGAGCGGCGGCCCCCCGGCCGCCGCTTTTTCTTCACCCGGAGCACCCCGCCCTTGCGCGGCAAGACGTCCGAAGACCGCCAGCTCCTGGAGCTCCTGGACCCCGTGGCCGAGGCGGCGGGCTACGCCATCGTGCGCCTGCGCCTG
The DNA here is from genome assembly GCA_964244065.1 of uncultured Caulobacteraceae bacterium. Taxonomy (GTDB): domain Bacteria; phylum Pseudomonadota; class Alphaproteobacteria; order Caulobacterales; family Caulobacteraceae; genus JASLDZ01. The sequence continues at coordinate 356,856 of CAXTHH010000002.1, forward strand.
ATGGGGGGCGGGGCCAAGGGCCGCACGCTGCAGATCATGGCCGAGCGCCCCGAGGACGGGGACATGGGCATCGACGACTGCACCAGGCTCTCCCGCGCCGTGTCCGAGGTGATGGACGCCGCCGACCCGGTCTCGGGCGAGTACCGGCTGGAGGTCTCCTCCCCCGGCATCGACCGGCCGCTGACCCGGATCGAGGACTTCGACACGTACGAGGGCTACGAGGCCAAGATCGAACTCGACCGCCTGGCCGAGGGGCGCAAGCGCTTCAAGGGCGTGGTGGCGGGCGTCGACGGCGACAACGTCGGCGTCGACCTCGAGGGCGAGGCGGAGACCGCCATGATCCCCTTCGCCTGGATCGTCGAGGCCAAGCTCTCGCTCACCGACGCGCTGATGAAGAAGGGCGCCGAGGCCCGCGAAGCCCGCCTCGCCGCCCGATCCGAAGACGACGAGAACGAGCCTGACGCGTCCGAGGACGCGTCCAACGAAGAAGGACACGCCTGATGGCCGTCGGAATCTCCGCCAACCGGCAGGAACTGCTGCTGATCGCCGATGCGGTCGCCCGCGAAAAGTCGATCGAGCGCGAGATCGTGATCGAGGCCATCGAGGAGGCGATCCAGAAGGGCGCGAAGGCCAAGTACGGCGCCGAGCACGACATCCGCGCCAAGATCGACCCCAAGACCGGTGAGCTGGAGCTGAAGCGCTTCCTCACCGTGGTCGAGGACGAGCCGGACGCCCTGGTCGAGCCCGACGGCGAGATCATCGAGGAGCAGCAGTTCGACGCCGAGGGCAACCCGATCGAGAAGCCGGTGGGCCGGATCGGCGTCTCCGCCGCCAAGCGCCTCTACAAGGACGCCGAGGTGGGCCGCGTCTACGAGGAGACCCTGCCGGCCTTCGACTTCGGCCGCGTGCAGACGCAGATGGCCCGCCAGGTGGTCATGGGAAAGGTCCGCGACGCCGAGCGTGAGCGCCAGTACGAGGAGTACAAGGACCGCGTGGGCGAGATCGTCTCCGGCTCCGTCAAGCGCGTGGAGTACGGCAACACCATCGTCGACCTGGGCCGCGGCGAGGGCATCATGCGCCGCGACCAGTCGATCCCGCGCGAAGCCTTCAACGTGGGCGACCGCATCCGCTGCTACATCTACGACGTGCGGCGCGAGACCAAGGGCCCGCAGATCATGCTCTCCCGCGCGCACGGCGGCTTCATGGCCAAGCTGTTCGCCCAGGAGGTGCCCGAGGTCTACGACGGCGTGATCGAGATCCGCGCCGTGGCCCGCGACCCTGGCAGCCGCGCCAAGATGGCCGTGCTCTCCAACGAGAGCTCCATCGACCCCGTGGGCGCCTGCGTCGGCATGCGCGGGTCGCGCGTGCAGGCCGTGGTGGGCGAGCTGCAGGGCGAGAAGATCGACATCATCCAGTGGTCGGGCGACGAGGCGACCTTCCTGGTGAACGCGCTGGCCCCCGCCGAGGTCTCCAAGGTCGTCATGGACGAGGAGGAGGACCGCGTCGAAGTGGTGGTGCCCGACGAGCAGCTGTCTCTGGCCATCGGCCGTCGCGGCCAGAACGTGCGCCTCGCCTCGCAGCTGTGCGGCTGGCAGATCGACATCATCACCGAGAGCCAGGACTCCGAGCGCCGCCAGCGCGAGTTCGCCGAGCGCACCCAGCTGTTCATGGACGCCCTGGACGTGGACGAGACCATCGCCCAGCTCCTGGTCACCGAGGGCTTCGCCACGGTGGAGGACATCGCCTACGTGGACGAGCTGGAGCTCGCCGACGTCGAGGGCTTCGACGAGGACACCGCCGCCGAGCTCCAGGCCCGCGCCCGCGAGCACCTGGACCGCGAGGCCGCGGTGCAGGACGAGAAGCGCCGCGAGCTGGGCGTGGAGGACGGCGTGCTCGCGGTCCGGGGCGTCACCCTGCCCATGGCCGTCGCGCTCGGGACCGCCGGCGTGAAGACCGTCGAGGACCTCGCCGACCTGACCACCGACGAGCTTCGCGGCGGCTGGGAGCAGCGCGGCCTGGAGCGGGTGAAGGTCGCCGGCGCGCTCGAAAGCTTCAACCTCGAGCAGGAGGCCGCCGAGCGCCTGATCCTGCGCGCCCGCGTCGCCGCCGGCTGGATCGACGCCGCCGACGCGCCGGAGGACGAGGAGGAGGCGCCCGCCTACGACGACACCGCCGAGACGCACCGCGAACCCGCCGGCGAGCTGTCGCCGGAGGGCAGGGCGTCGGCTGAAGAGCCGGCGATCGAAGGCGCGGGGCCGCAACAGGCATGACGGCCTCTCCCTCCCCCTTGTGGGGAGGGGGGACCGCGCGAAGCGTGGTGGGTGGGGGTCCCCACGCTCCACGCCGGACCGACTGCCCGCGGCCCCCCACCCACCAGCCTGCGGCTGGTCCCCCCTCCCCACGAGGGGGAGGGAGAGGCCGCACGTGACCGACGCCCCGGAGCCCAAGACCCACGCGCAGGCGTCGCGGCAGCGCCGCGACGTGGCCACGGGCGTCGCCATGCCCGAGGCGCAACTGGTGCGGCTGGTGCTCGGGCCGGACGGCGCGCTCGTGCCCGACCTCGCGCGCAAGCTGCCCGGGCGCGGCGTCTGGGTCGCCGCCACGCGCACGGCCGTCGATCAGGCGGTCAAGCGCGACGCTTTCACCCGGTCGCTGAAGACCAAGGCCGCGGCGCCCCCCGCGCTGGCCGACACGCTCCAGGCGCTCCTGGAGCAGCGCCTCCTCGCCGGCCTCGGCCTTGCGAAGAAGGCGGGCGAGCTTATCTCGGGGTTCGACAAGGTCGCGGCGCTGGCCGCCTCCGGACGGGCCGCCTGGCTCGTGGAGGCGGCGGACGGAGCGGCCGACGGGCGGCGCAAGATCATCGCCGCCGCCCGCCAGTCGTCCGGACCCGTCAACCTCTTCGGCGTCTTCGATTCCGCCTCGCTCGGGGTGGCCTTGGGCCTGGAGAATGCGATACACTGCGCGGTGATCGCGGGGCGTGGAGCCGCCCGCTGGACAGAGGATGTCCGGCGCCTCGAAGGCTTCCGCCCGCTTGTCCCGACCAGTTGGGGCGAGGAGCCATGATTGGGGGGCGGGGCGCGCAGGCGCCGTCGCCCCCTGAACTTTTGACGCAAGCCTTCGGGATCGCCCGTCGGCGTGAACCCTAGGGCCGGATGAGCGACGACAACAACGAAGGCCGCGGCGGGCCCCCCGGATCGTCCGGGACCGGCCCCCGTGCGCCTCTGTCCCTGAAACCGCGTGAGGGCGGTTCGGTGCCGGCCGGCATCGTGCGCCAGCAGTTCAGCCACGGCCGCTCCAAGGCCGTGGTGGTGGAGACCAAGCGCAGCCGCGCGCCGGGCGAGGCGCCGCGTCCGCGGCCGCCCACTTCCGAACTGCCGCCGCCGCGGGAGCGTCCGCCGGCCGCCGCCTCGTCCCCGCCCCGACCCGCGGGCTCGGCTGCGCCCCCGTCCCGCGACGGCGGGTTGAGCCAGGGCGAGATGGAGCGTCGCAACCGCGTCATCGCCGACGCCCGCGCGGCCGACGAGCAGCGCCAGGCTGAGTCGCGCCAGCGCGCGGACGACGACCGCCGCCGCCGCGAGGCCGCCGAGCGCGAGGCTGCCGCGGCCCGGGCGGCGGCCGCTCCGCCCCCGCCGCCCCCCGCCACGGCGCCCGCCGCCGCCGCTCCCCCGGTGCAGCCGCGCCCCGCCGCGCCGTCCGCCCCGCCGGCCACGCCAGCTCCCGTCGCCTCGGCCCCCGTGCGGCCGGCTGCGCCGCCGCCCCGTCCGCCGGAACCCGCCGGAGCGTACGGCGCGCGCAGCGTCAGGCGCGAGGATGCGCCCGTGCGTCCGTCGGCGCCGTCCGTGCGCCGCGACGATCCCACCGCCGCCCGGCGCGAGCCCTCGCGCCTGCCCGAGGGACGGGTCTACCAGGAGCCGCGTCGCGAGGGCGGCGCGCCGCCGCGGCCCCAGGGCGATCGTCCTCAGTTCTCCTCTCCGCGTCCCGGCGGTCCGGGCGGCTACGGCGACCGGGGTCCGCGCCCCGGCGGCCCGGGCGGCGGCTATGGCGACCGCGGCCCGCGCCCCGGCGGTCCTGGCGGCCCCGGCGGCCCCGGCGGCGGCTACGCCGACCGCGGCCCGCGCCCCGTGCGCGAGGGCGAGACGGTGCGCTACTCCGCCGCCGCGCCCCGCACCGGCCCCCGCCCCGGCGGCGGCATGGGCGCGCCGCGTCCGGGCGGCTTCGGCCCGCGCCCGGCCGCCGCCCCCTCCGCGCCCGAGTTCACCAAGACGGCCCGCTCCGCGCCTCCGGGCGCCGGCGCGCGCCGGCCCGGCGGCGGCTTCGGCGCCCCCGGCCGCGACGACGACCGCAAGCGCAGCGGCGAGGCGCCCGGCAAGGGCGCCGTGTCCCGCGCCAAGGGCGCGCCGCAGCGGCGCGAGGGCCGTCTCACCATCCAGTCCGCGGGCGGCGAGTCCGGCGACCGGATGCGCTCCCTGGCCTCCGTCCGCCGCGCCCGCGAGCGTGAGCGCGAGAAGCGCAAGGGCGGCGGCGTGGGCGACCAGGGCCGCGTCGCCCGCGAGGTGGTCATCCCCGACGCCATCACCGTGCAGGAGCTTGGCCAGCGCATGGCCGTGCGCGGCGTGGACATCATCAAGTACATGATGCGCCAGGGCGCGATGATGACGATCAACGACGTGCTCGACGCCGACACCGCCGAGCTGATCGCCACCGAGTTCGGCCACACCGTCAAGCGTGTGTCCGAGAGCGACGTGGAGACCGGCTTCATCGCCGAGGCCGACGTGGAGACCGACACCCTGCCCCGCGCCCCCGTGGTGGCGGTGATGGGCCACGTCGACCACGGCAAGACCTCTCTGCTCGACGCCCTGCGCACCACGGACGTGGCGTCGGGCGAGCACGGGGGGATCACCCAGCACATCGGCGCCTATCAGGTGCGGACGGCCGACGGGAACGTGGTGACCTTCCTCGACACCCCCGGCCACGCCGCCTTCAGCGCCATGCGCGCCCGCGGCGCCAACGTGGGCGACATCGTCGTTCTGGTGGTGGCCGCCGACGACGGCGTGATGCCTCAGACCATCGAGGCCATCCACCACGCCAAGGCCGCCGGCGCGCCGATCATCGTGGCCGCCAACAAGATCGACAAGCCGGACGCCGACCCCACCCGCGTGATCAACGAGCTGCTCCAGCACGAGATCGTGGTGGAGAGCCTGGGCGGCGACACGCAGATCGTGGAGGTCTCGGCCACGCAGAAGCTCGGGCTCGACGACCTCGTCGAGGCCATCGCCCTGCAGGCCGAGGTGCTGGACCTGCGCGCCAACCCCGCCCGCTCGGCCGAGGGCTCGATCATCGAGGCCAAGCTCGACAAGGGCCGCGGCCCCGTGGCCACCGTGCTGGTGGACCGCGGCACGCTGAAGCGCGGCGACATCGTCGTGGCCGGCTCCGCCTGGGGCAAGGTCCGCGCCCTGGTGAACGAGCGCAACGAGCAGCTGAAGGAGGCGGGTCCGTCCACCCCGGTGGAGGTGCTCGGCCTCGACCAGCCGCCCTCGCCCGGCGACACCTTCGCCGTGGTGGAGAGCGAGGCCCGCGCCCGGGAGCTGACGGAGTACCGCGAGCGGGTGCGCCGCGAGAAGCAGATCAGCCCCATCGGCGCCGGCGGCTCGCTGGCCGACATGATGGCCAAGCTCAGCCAGAAGAAGGTGAGCGAGCTGCCGCTGATCGTGAAGGCGGACGTGCAGGGCTCGGCCGAGGCGATCGTCTCGTCGCTCGAGAAGCTGGGCAACGAGGAGGTGCGCGCGCGCATCATCCACTCGGGCGCCGGCGGCATCACCGAGAGCGACGTGCTGCTGGCCAAGGGCGCGGGCTGCCCGATCCTGGGCTTCAACGTCCGCGCCTCGGCGCAGGCGCGGACCCTGGCCGAGCGCGAGGGCGTGGAGATCCGCTACTACGCGATCATCTACGACCTGCTGGACGACATGAAGGGCGTGCTCTCGGGCCTGCTCTCGCCCATCCAGCGCGAGACCTGGATCGGCAACGCGACGCTGCTGCAGGTGTTCGACATCACCAAGGTGGGCAAGATCGCCGGCTGCCGCATCACCGACGGCGTGGTCCGCCGCGCGCCCGCACCCGCGTGATCCGCAACGACATCGTGATCCAGGAGAACGGCGTCCTGCAGACGCTGCGCCGCTTCAAGGACGACGTGGCCGAGGTCGGCAACGGCCTGGAGTGCGGCATCGGCTTCGCCAACCTCCAGGACCTGAAGGAAGGCGACATGATCGAGTGCTACACCGTCGAAGAGGTGAAGCGCTCGCTCTGACCCGGTGCCCCTCTCCCGCTCGCGGGAGAGGGAGGGGCCCGCGCCGTCAGGCGTGGGAGGGTGAGGGCCATGGTCGGGCGTTCAGGCGCCGACGTCGACGCTGCCGCTGGGCTCGGCCGCGCCAAGGGACGCTCCGCTCTCCGCCGTTGACCCGCCCTCCACGCTACGGCTGACCCGAGGCGTCGGGACGTGGGGCGTTCTTCCAAAGTTGAACGCCTGCGCCGCGTCGAACACAGGGCGGGAAGTTGGTCGGCGTGCGGGACGGCTGCTTGCGACGCAGATAAGACCCAGAGGCGCGGGATCGGCGGCTCAAGATGGCGTCGCGCCTGGGGGATTGAGCAGGGCCATGGACATCCACAAGCCAAAGGCCGCGCACAGCTGGCGCGAGTTCCTGATCGAGATCGGCACCATCGTGTGCGGCATCCTGATCGCGCTCGGGCTGGAGCAGGTGGTCGAGCGCGTCCGCTCCGAGCATCAGGTCAAGGAAGCGCACGAGGCCATCCACCAGGAACTCGAACTCAACTTGGCGCGACTTCGCATCACGAACGCGGGCGATAAGTGCCGGGCGGTTCGGCTGGGCCTTTTCGAGCAGTGGTCGGCGGGGAAGGCGACCTTCGACAGCAAAATGCTGTTCAGTACAAGGAATCGGCCCGTCTTCTCCGTGCTCCGGGCGTCCGCCTGGGATATCGCCAAGACGGGTGCGGTCGCCGCGCACATGCCGCTCGATGACCGGCTCAAGTTCGGCAACGTCTACGACCTGATCGCCAGCGCGAACGACACCTTGAACGAAGAGAATCGTTTATGGATACGGTTTGCACGCTTCTCAGGCAAAGGAGCGCTGGATGGAGACGACGCTAAGGTGCTGCGCGAAGATGTCGGGGTCGCCCGGGCGTATGCCGAGGCTCGAAAAGCCAGACTGGACTTGCTCGACCAGAGGATCAGTGAGCTGGGGGTAAAGCCTGGTCGCCTCGCCAACGCGGCGACCCTTGATCTCGGTGCGCTCTGCGCCTCACCGGGGTGAGGCGTTCCGCCTTCTCCACTCACCGGAACGGCGGCTCGTCGAAGGCGCGCAGCTTGCGGCTGTGAAGGCGCGAGCCCTCCGCGCGCAGCAGGTCGACGGCGGCCAGCCCGATCTTCAGGTGCTGGTTGATGGCCTGCTCGTAGAAGCGGTTGGCCTGGCCGGGCAGCTTGATCTCGCCGTGCAGCGGCTTGTCGCTGACGCACAGCAGCGTGCCGTAGGGCACGCGCAGGCGATAGCCCTGGGCGGCGATGGTGGCGCTCTCCATGTCGATGGCCACAGCGCGCGACTGGTTGAACCGCAGGGCGGACGAGGTGTAGCGCAGCTCCCAGTTGCGGTCGTCGGTGGTCACCACCGTGCCGGTCCGCAGGCGGCGCTTCAACGCGTCGCCGCTGTCGCCCGAGACCAGCTTGGCGGCGTCGTAGAGGGCGCGCTGCACCTCGGCGATGGCGGGCACGGGGATCTCCACCGGCAGCACGTCGTCGAGCACGTGGTCGTCGCGGAGGTAGGCGTGGGCCAGCACGTAGTCGCCGATGGTCTGGCTGGGCCGCAGGCCGCCGCAGTGGCCGATCATCAGCCAGGCATGCGGGCGCAGCACGGCCAGGTGGTCGCAGATGGTCTTGGCGTTCGAGGGGCCGACGCCGATGTTCACCAGGGTCACGCCCGGAAAGCCGTCGCGGCCGACCAGGTGGTAGGCGGGCATCTGGTGCTTGCGCCAGCCGCCCGCGGCGACCGCGGCCGGCCCGTCCGGCGTCTCGGCCGTGACCTCCACGCCTCCTGCGGCGGAGAGCTTGCCGTAGCGGCTGCCCGGCCGGCGCAGCTCCTCGGCGCCCCAGCGGACGAACTCGTCGACGTAGCGGTTGTAGTTGGTGAACAGGATGTAGGGCTGCACGTCCTCGGCCGGGGCGCCCGTGTAGTGCTTGAGCCGCGCCAGGCTGAAGTCCACCCGCAGGCCGTCGAACAGGCCCAGCGGCCGCGCCGCCTCCAGCTGCGGGGCCCACACGCCGTCAGCCACCTCGTCGCCGATCAGCGCCAGCTGGGTCGAGGGAAACCAGCGGGCGAGCTCGGTGGTCTGCGCCCCGTCCAGCTGCAGGTCGTCCGCCCCGTCCAGCACGTAGGGGTAGGGGATCTCCTGCTGGGACACGCCCGCGGAGACGGACACGCCATAGTCGGCCACCAGCAGCTCCAGCTGCTCCAGCAGGTAGGCGCGGAACAGCTCGGGCCGGGTGACGGTCACGGCGTAGTCGCCGGCCTGCGACAGCCGCGCGTAGGCCCGCGAGAGCCTAGGCCCCGGCCCCTCGGGCGCGTAGGTGATGCGAAGCTCGGGATAGGCGAAGGCCCCGTCCAGCCGCGCCCGCTCGGCGGGTCGCGCGCCGCGGCGGAGATAGGCCGCCAGCGCCGAGCGCAGGCTGGCGGCGGAGCGGGCGTAGATCGCCGCCAGCTCGTCCACCAGGGCGGGAAGGTCGGTTCCGGTCGTCATGCGGAACCCTAGCGGCCCCGCGCGACGGTGGCGAGACGGCCCGGGTCGCGCCTCAGGCCTTCTTCAGGGCGGAGGGCTTGTGGATGGCCTCCTTGCCCGACTTGTCGCTCTTCACCTTGTACTCGGGCTCCGCCTTGCTGGCCTTGGCGGTGTGGCCCTTCACGCTCTCCGTGCCGGTGACCTTCTTGACCACCTTGCCCGTGGAATGGCCCCCCGAGCTGTCCCACGCCACCTTGTCGCCCGCCTTGAACGTCTTCTCGGCCATGGTTCCGGACTCCTGAAAGCCCGCAAATCCGTCACGAGGGCAGGGGTTCCCGAGCGGCGTCCCACGATGCGGCCCGCTCTGGCTCGGTAGTAGGCCACACGGGACGGAAACGCTCCGCCATGTCCCTTGCGGCCTCCATAAGCGTCTCCGCCACCTCCTGAAAGCTCGCCTCCTCAGCCGGAAGCTTCAAGCCCGAGGAGGTGAGGTGCGGAAGGGTCAGTGTGCGGCCGACTCCGCCGTCCGCCGCCGCGCCATGAGCTCATCGAACTGCGCCCACACGCCTTCCTTCGATTGCCACAGACCTTTGGTGGCCGCCTTGGAGTACTCCGTGGCGCGGGCCTCGAAGAAGTTGGCGTGCTCCACGCCTGAGAGCAGGCTCTGCAGCCAGGGCAGCGGGTTCTCGCGCACGCCGTAGACCTCGGGCAGGTGCAGCTGGCGCAGGCGCCAGTCGGCGATGAAGCGGATGTACTTCTTGATGTCCTCGGGCGTCATGCCCTCGATGTCGCCGGCCTCGAAGGCCAGGTCGATGAACTTGTCCTCCATGCCGACGACCGTGCGGCAGTTGTCGATGATGTCGTCGGCCACCGCCTTGGTCACCACGCCCGTCTCGGCGTTGAAGGCGTGGAACAGCTTGATCATGCCCTCGCAGTGCAGGCTCTCGTCGCGCACCGACCACGACACGATCTGCCCCATGCCCTTCATCTTGTTGAAGCGCGGGAAGTTCAGCAGCATGGCGAAGCTGGCGAACAGCTGCAGCCCCTCGGTGAAGGCGCCGAACATGGCCAGGGTGCGGGCGATGTCGGCGTGCGTCTCCACGCCGAAGGTTTGCATATAGTCGTGCTTGTCCTTCATCGCCTCGTATTCAAGAAAGGCGCTGAACTCCGACTCCGGCATGCCGATCGTCTCGAGCAGCAGGGCGTAGGCGGCGATGTGGATCGTCTCGATGTTCGAGAAGGCGCTCATCATCATCTTCACCTCGGTGGGTTTGAAGACGCGTGCGTAGCGTTCCATGTAGTTGTCGTTCACCTCCACGTCGCTCTGCGTGAAGAAGCGGAAGATCTGCGTGAGCAGGTTGCGCTCGCGGTCGTTGAGCTTGGTCGCCCAGTCCTTGCAGTCCTCGCCTAGCGGCACCTCCTCGGGCATCCAGTGGACCTGCTGCTGACGCTTCCAGAACTCGTGCGCCCATGGGTAGCGGAACGGCTTGTAGGCGTGGCTCGGCGTCATGAGGCCGGGCAGGAGGAGGGTCGCGGACACGGGCGGGGCCTCACGCGGAATCGGAACGGAGGGCCATTAACGCCACCCGGACACCAGATGTCGAGGGTCGCCGCCGCCGCAGCCCACAAGATGTGGGAGATCTGTGGACCGGCCTGTGGACGGAAGGGGGAAGGGAGCGGGGGTGGCCGTCGAGCGTTGCCGCAGGATGCTGCGCCGGGTGGGAGGGGTCGTCGCTGGGCTGGGCGCCCTCGCCCTGGGCGGCGCGGCGCTGTGGCTGCGGTTCGCGCCGCCGATGGACGTTCCGCCGCTCCGGCCCGCCGTGGCCCCGCCCGTCGCCGCGGCGCCTCCGCCCGGGGCTGCGATTGAGGGTCCTCCCGCGCTCCCGCGCGACGCCGACTGCCGGTCGGGGCCCGGGCGCGAGGCGGAGGCGGCCGCCAACGCCGCCACGCTGGAGACGGCGGCCTGGTCGCCCTCCGGCCCGGTGGAGACGGGGTGGGCCGCCTACGCCCCGCTCGCCGCGCGCGAGGTGGGCGCCGCCTGCGGCCCCGGCTCGACCGCCTTCGCCCAGAAGCTGGCGGCCTGGCGCGCGGCGCACGGGCTCGGGGCCGGCGGCGTGATGGACGCCCCCACGCTCAAGGCCATGGTGGTGACCTGGCTGCTGCGCCGGCCCTTCGTGCAGGCGACGCGTCGCGGCGAGTGCCCGCCCGCGCCCGATCCCACCGGCCTGGCCACGGCGCTGCCGGGCGAGACCCTGGGCGGCAAGGCGGTGCAGGCCGCCCCCGCGGCGCTGGAGGCGTGGCGGCGGCTGCGCGCGACGGCCCGCGCCGAGCGGCCGGAGATCGCGGCCGACCCGGGCCTGCTGGCGATCGCCTCCGGCTTCCGCGGGCCGGCCGAGGAGGCGGCGCGCTGCGCGTCGCGGGGCTGCGACACGGTCAGCCGCTCGCGCTGCTCGGCGCATCGCACGGGGACCGCGTTCGACCTCGTGCTGACCACCGCGCCGGGCGCGGCGGCGCTCTCCACGGCGGAGGCGGACCGCAAGGCCCTGGCGCGCACGCCGGCCTACCTGTGGATGGCGGCCAACGCCGACCGGTTCGGCTTCCTGCCCTACCCCTACGAGCCCTGGCACTGGGAGTGGGCGGGCGCGGCGCTCACCCCGCCAGCAGCTCCCCCGTGAGCCGGTCGAGCACGGGGCGCCCCGCCGGCGTGGCCCGCAGGCGGCCGTCGTCCAGCCGGAGCAGCCCGAGCTCGGCCAAGTCGGCGAGCTGTGCCGGCGCAAGGTGCAGGGCGTCGAGCGCCGCGGTCGGCACGCCGTCCGAGGTGCGCAGGCCCATGAGCAGCCGCTCCTCGGCGACCTCCCGCGGGCTCAGCCGCTCCGGAGCGGGGTGGCCGACGCCGGTCTCGGCGACGCGGCGGACGTAGTCGGCCACGCGCGACTCGGCTGTGGTGGCCAGGCGGGCGCCGTCCACCGTCAGCCGGCCGTGCGCGCCGGGGCCGGCGCCCACGTAGTCCGCCCCCGTCCAGTAGAGCAGGTTGTGGCGGGAGCGCGCGCCGGGGCCGCGGGCGTGGTTGGAGACCTCGTAGGCCTCGAACCCGGCGCGCTCCAGCACCGCCTGGGTGGTCTCGTACAGGTCGGCGGCGAGGTCCGGGTCGGCGGGGCGCCAGCCGCCCCGGCGCACGGCGCGATCGAACGGCGTGCCGGGCTCGACGGTCAGCTGGTAGGGCGACACGTGCTCGGCCCCGAGCTCCACGGCCTCCACCAGCTCGGCGGCCCAGGCCGCGGCGGTCTGGCCGGGGCGGGCGTAGATCAGGTCCAGCGACACGCGCGGAAAGGTCCGGGCCGCGACCGCCAGCGCCGCCCGGCCCTCCGCCGCCGAGTGCAGCCGGCCGAGGAAGCGCAGCGCCGCGTCGTCGAGCGCCTGCACGCCCAGGGACAGGCGATCCACGCCGGCGTCGGCCAGGGCGGCGAAGCGGGCGGCCTCCGCGTCGCTCGGGTTGGCCTCCAGCGAGACCTCCACGGGCGGGTCGCCCGGGGCGGCGGGCCAGAGGACGCGGGCCAGGGCGATCAGCTCGGCGGCCCAGGCCGGGTCCATCAGCGAGGGCGTGCCGCCGCCGAGGAACACCGACACCAGCCGTCGCGGGCCCAGCCCGGCGGCCTGGGCGCGCAGGTCGGCGGCCATGGCGTCCGCCAGCGCGCGCTGCTCGTCGCGCCGCCCCCGGTCGCGGGTCACCACGAAGTCGCAGTAGGGGCAGATGCGCGCGCAGTAGGGCCAGTGCAGATAGACGCCCAGGGGAGGGCGCGGGCGGGCCTCGGTCAGAACAGCGCCGCCTTCAGCTTGGCGAAGGCGTCAGCGCGGTGGCTGATGGCGTGCTTCCGCTCCGGGTCCATCTCGCCGAAGGTCTCCGTCTCGCCATAGGGCGTGAACAGCGGGTCGTAGCCGAAGCCGCGGTCGCCGCGGCCGGGGAAGACCAGCCGGCCGTCCACGCGGCCCTCCACCACCACGCAGGGGCCGTCCGGCCAGGCCACCGCCAGGGCGCAGTGGAAGGCCGCCCGGTCGTCGTCGCCACCGCGCGCGGCCAGCTCGCGCTCCACCCGGGCCATGGCCGCGCCGAAGTCCCGCGGCTCGCCCGCCCAGCGCGCGGAGAGCACGCCGGGGTCGCCGCCCAGGCCGCGCACCGCCAGGCCCGAGTCGTCGGCGATGGCGACCACGCCGCTGGCGTCGGCGGCGCGGCGCGCCTTGAGCGCGGCGTTGCCGGCGAAGGTGGTCTCAGGCTCCTCGGGCTCGGGCAGGCCGAGCGCGTCGGCGCCGACCAGGTCGAAGCGCCCGTCCAGGAGGGCCGCGATCTCCCGCGCCTTGCCGGCGTTGTGCGTGGCGGCCACGAGCCGCGTTCCGGGCCGGAGCTGGAGCGCCATGGGGCAGCCATGCGGCCCCGCGCGTCCGACCGCAAGGGTCTGTGGGCCCCGAGTTGACGCCCGGGCGGCCTGCGGGTGTGATCCGCCGCGGCGGCGGGTCCGCAGGCGAGGACCATGCGCGCGTTCGGACCGGCCTCGGTGTCGAGCCTCCTGAAGATTGGGCTGGACGTGGTGACCTACGCCCTGGGCGCCGCCCTGTTCATGGGCGCGCTGGGGTTTCTGGTGGCGGTGCTGGTGCAGCCGGTGCTGGGCCCGCCGGGCGTCGGGCCGCCCCGCTTCGGCGTGTTCGACCCCGTGCTCCGGCGCGGCCCCGCGCTCCTGGTGCTGCTGATCGGGGTGGAGGTGTGGCTCGCCGCCCTGCTGGCGGTGGCCGACCGGCTGCGGCGGGTGTTCGCCACCCTGATCGAGGGCCGGCCCTTCCGCCCCGGCAACGCCCAGCGGCTGCGCGCCATCGGCATGGCGCTGATCGTGCTGCAGCTGGCGGGCTACGCCCTGCCCATGCTGGTGGCCCCCGTCTTCCCCGAGGCTCGGTTGAAGCGGCCGGACCCGGACGTGTCGGCCTGGTTCGCCGTGCTCGTGGTGTTCGTGCTGGCCGAGGTGTTCCGCGAGGGCGCGCGCCTGCAGGCCGAGGCGGAGCTGACCGTATGAGCGTGCGCGTGCGGCTCGACCGGGTGCTCGCGCGGCGACGCATGTCGCTGGCCGAGCTGGCCGACCGGGTGGGCATCGCCTCCGAGCAGCTGGAGGTGCTGCGCTCCGGCCGGGTGCGCGCGGTGCGCCTGTCCACGCTCGACGCCCTGTGCCGCGAGCTGGCCTGCGGGCCGGGGGACCTGCTCAGCTACGAGCCGTTCGAGGCGGTGGAGGACGAGCCGCCCGGGGGGTGATCCCAGGCCCGATCCCGGGTGCGGGCGCGCGGCCGCCGGGGCGCGCAGGTCTAGCGCCCGCCGGTCGCCCCCGGCGCGCGGCCGGCCTCGATCTGGCGGAGCATATGCTCCAGGGCGCCGATCTCGTCGGCCTCGGCGGCGGGCTTGTCCCAGCGGATGCGGGCGATGCGGGGGAAGCGCATGGCGACGCCCGACTTGTGGCGCGTGGAGCGCTGCAGGCCCTCGAACGCCACCTCCAGCACCAGGCCGAAGCCCCGGTCGGCGCGCACCGCGCGCACGGGGCCGAAGCGCTCCACCGTGTGGTCGCGCACGAACTTGTCCAGCAGCTTCAGCTCCGCGTCCGTGAAGCCGCTGTAGGCCTTGCCCACGGGCGTCAGCGCGCCCTCCTTCCACACGCCGAAGGTGTAATCGCTGTAGAAGCTGGAGCGGCGGCCGTGGCCGCGCTGGGCGTACATCATCACGGCGTCCACGGTGAACGGGTCGCGCTTCCACTTGAACCACGGGCCCTTGGGCCGGCCGCTCTCGTACAGGCTGTCCCAGCGCTTCAGCATCAGGCCCTCGGCGGCGGCGGCGTCGCCGTCGGGCGGGTTGGCGCGGCGCTCGGCCAAGTCCTCCCAGCTGGCGAACGGCACCAGCGGCGAGAGGTCCAGCCGGGCGTTGCCGTGCCGCGCGACGAAGCCCTCCAGCCGTCGGCGGCGCTCGGCGAAGGGCAGGGCGCGCAGATCCTCGCCGCCCTCGGACAGCAGGTCGTAGGCGCGGACGGCGGCGGGAAAGGCGGCCATGGTCTTCTCGTCGACGGCCTTGCGGTTCAGCCGCTGCTGCATGTCGCCGAAGGGGGCCACGCGCAGGGCGCCGGTCGCGTCGGGGCGCATGACCAGGAGCTCGCCGTCGATCACCCCGTCGAAGCGCAGGGCGGCCATCAGGTCGGGGAAGCTGCGGCCGATCTCGTCGCCCGTGCGGCTCCACAGCGCCTGCACGCCGCCCTCGCACACGGCCTGGACGCGGATGCCGTCCCACTTCCACTCGGCGGCGTACGCGGCGGGGTCGAGCTTTGGGAACTCGGCCTCGTCCACCGGCTGGGCGAGCATGACGGGGCGGAAGCGGCCGGGGCTGTCGGGGTCGGGGCGGGGACCGCGGCCCTCCAGCCAGGCGAACAGCTCGGCGTAGGGCGGCTCCACCGCGTGCCACACCTCCTCGATCTCCGAGACGTCGACGGCGTGGCCGTAGAGCGGGGCGAGGTCGGCGGCGGCCTGCTTGGCCAGGCGGGCGGAGAGGCCGACGCGCAGCTCGCGGGTGAGGAGCTTGAGCAGCGCCCAGCGGCTGTCGGCGTCGCAGGCGTCGAGCCAGCCCTCCAGCAGGGCGGGGGTGGCGGCGCGGTGGCTGGTGCGCAGGGCGTCCACCACCTCCTGCAGGTCGGGCTCGCGGTTGGCGCCCGGCTTCTGCGGCCAGACCAGGGCCACGGTGTCGGCGAGGTCGCCGACGAAGTCGTAGCTCCAGCCCAGCAGCACCGGGTCCATCCGCTGCTCGACCAGCTTTCGGATCATGGCCGGCTTGGCGGTGTCGAAGGTGAGGTCGCCCGTGAGCGCCGCCAGCGCCCAGCCGCGCTCCGGGTCCGGCGTGTCGCGCAGGAAGTCGCGCACGAGGCGCAGCTTGGCGTTGCGGCTGTTGGACAGCTGCACGCGGTCGAGGAGGGCGGCGAAGGCCTGCATGTGGAGGGCTAACGCTCGAGCTTGGCATGCGGTCGCTGGCGCTCACCCGGACGCGTGGCGCCGCCGCCGTGCTCGGGCGCATCAAGGGCCGCTTCGCTCTCCGCGTCGGCGGACCCGCCCTGCGCGCGGCGGCTGACCGGAGGGGTCGGGACGCGGGGCGTCCCTAGAAGATGTTCGACGGCCTGCGGCGCGTCGAACACAGGGCTGAGGCGTGCCCGTGGGTGGGCCGAGGCCGCGCTCTCGCCCCGCATCGCCCTACTCGTCTCATGTTTCCGACGCCCGCGTCACCGCCGCCGCGCGCAGGGCGCGTCAAGGGCGAAGAGCGGAGCGTTCCTTGACGCGGCCGAGCACGGCGGCGCCGACCTGTCCGACTACCGCTCCAGGTCGAGCGCCCGCGCCGTGTCCCGGGTCAGCTCCCCCTGCGCGTTCAGCCCCTTGTCCCGCTGGAAGCGGACCAGGGCGTCGTTCGTGGCCGGGGTGTTCACGCCGTTCACGGGGCCCTTGTAGTAGCCGCGGTCGGCCAGCGCGCCCTGCAGGCGCGAGACCATCGGCCGGCCGGGCGTGCGCGCGTCGGTCTGCGCGCGAGGCGCGGGCGCGGCCCGCATCTCCGGCCCATACGCCACCGCGCCCGCGCGGCAGGGCGCGCAGGGCGGCGCCGGGCGCACCCACATGCGGCGGCGAACTACGCGCGCCTGCGGGCGATGCACCGGCGGCGCGGGCCGCACGTACGGCCGGGGGGGATGCATCATCGGCGGAGGCCCGCAGGGGTTCGCGCACGGCTCAGGCGGCGGGGGCGGGGGCGGCGGCGGGACGGCGCAGGCGATCCGCCGCCACTCGCTGCGGGCGGGGCTCACCAGGTGGCGGTTGGGCACGGTCTCGTAGATCGGCGGGATGGTGCGGCTCTCCTCGCGCTCGGGCCGGACCACGTACTTCTCGCGCACGGTCCCGTACTCGGCGGGAATCTCGCGGGTCGCCTCGTAGCCGGGGCGCTCGACCACCTGGCGTGGGACCTGGCGGGTCATGGCGGGCACGGGGTGGTCGATCACGCGCTCGGGCACGCGCAGCACCTGCTCGGCCACCGTGCGGTAGAGCGCGGGCTCGACCACCAGGCACATGATCTCGCCGGTGGGCGTCACCTGCGTCTGCCCATGCCAGCCGTGGTCGTAGCCGTAGGGCGCGTAGGCCGGCTGGCCGTAGGCGGGCAGCGCCCGGCCCGGCTTCCACACCGTGCGCGCCTCGCGCACCAGCACCTGGCGGGTGACGGTCTCGTACACGGGCGGGATCACCTCGCGGGTGAAGCTCGCGGGCCGCACGACCTCCGTCTCCCACACGGTGCGCAGGACGGGGGGCACGGGGTAGCGCTCGATCCGGGCGGGGCGGACCACCACGGTCCTGTCGCGCCAGCCCCACTCGGCGGGCACGGTGTAGTGCTCGACGCGCTCGGGATGCACGAGGCGACGCTCGGGCGTGGTCTCCCACACCTCGGCGCTGACCACCTTCTCGTAGCACTCGCCGGGGCGGGCGTAGGGGGGGCGGTCCTCGTCCGGACCTCCCGCACGGGCGCCGCCCGCCACCGACAGGGCGACGCAGAGCGCCAGAAGACCAGAACGCGCGTCAACGGGCGCCATGCCGTCAGCCTCCAAGACGGAGGCGCGCACAAGCGGCTCCGTGGAGGGAAGCTACCCCGCCGGGCCGGCCGGGGGGAACGCTCTTCACCGTGCGCCCGAAACGTGTGCGCGGCCGGCTCGCGCGCCGGGCGTAACTTAACCCTGCGCCGGAGCCGGGCGCTCGCGCGTGCGGTTAGGCTTCGTGCCGCGGCCGGCCATGGTCTAGGAGTGCGCTCGCACGGCGCGGAGGAACGACGAATGGAGCGGATTCGGCCAGGGGACGTGCGGCCCGGCAAGTGCTTCACCGCCGCGGCGGACGGAAAGGTGCGCCGGGTGGTGGCGGTGCGCGACGGCGTGGTCGCCTTCGATGTGCGCAAGGGTCAGGGCTCGCGGACCGACTGGGGCGGCCGCAGCGAGCTGCCGGTGCCCGACTTCATCGCCGCCTCGGCGCGCGAGGTGGGCTGCGACTTCTAGCGGAGGCTGGAGCGGGCAGCGGGAATCGAACCCGCACGAGCAGCTTGGGAAGCTGCCAGGCTACCACTACATCATGCCCGCGGAGCCTCCGCCGTCCTACGGCGTCGAGGGCCCGATGTCCACGCGGGGTCGCCTTGCGGAGGCCGGGCGCCCGTGACAAGCGGGGCCGATGCCGTCCCTGGACTCGCCCGCGCTGCAGCCGCTCCGGCGGCTCTGGCGCGCGCTGCCCCTGCCCTACGCCGTCCGGCGCGCGGTCACGAGCCGGCTGCACAGGCTGCTGTTCCCTGTGCCCAGAGCCGACGCGGGCGCCTTCGCGCGCACGCCCGCGAGCAAGATCAGGCCGGGGCCGCTGATCGTGTCGGGCTTCCACGGCATGCACACGGGCATCGGCCGCGGCGGGCGCATGTTCCTGGAGGCCTTCCGCAAGGGCGGCGTGCCGCTGACCGCGCACGACCTCGGGGCCGATCCGCGCGGCCACACGCTGGAGGGTGCGGAGCCGGGCGGCGTGTGGCTGACGCTGTGCAATCCGCCCGAGGCCGTGCACTTCATGCACGTGGCGCAGACGCCCGTGTTCCGCGGCCGCTACCGCATCGGCCTGTGGGCGTGGGAGCTGCCCGAGCTGCCGGACGACTGGAAGGCGGCGCTGCCGCTGTTCCACGAGGTCTGGGGTGGCAGTCCGTTCGTCACCGAGGCGATCCGTAAGGCGGCCGAGGGCACGGACGTGATCGTCCACTACAGGCCCTACCCTCTGCCCGAGGTGGAGGCGGCGCCCGACCGTGAGCGTTTCGGCTGGCGCCTGGGCGAGCTCGCCGTGCTGTGCATGTACGACGTGCGCTCCACCGCCGCCCGCAAGAACCCGATGGGCGCGGTGGAGGCCTTCCAGCGCGCCTTCACCGCCGCCGACGCGGACGCCAGGCTGGTCATCAAGGTCAATGCGCCCGACGCGGAGGCCGGCAAGCCGCCGCCCGAGCTCGCGGCGCGCATCGCGGGCTGGCCGAACATCACCACCCTGATCGCCGAGCTGTCGGACGCGGACGCGGACGCCCTGCTGGCCAGCGCCGACGTGTTCGTCTCCCTGCACCGCTCCGAGGGGTTCGGCCTCTCCATCGCCCAGAGCATGGTGCTGGGCCGCGCGGCCATCGCCACCGCCTACTCGGGCAACGCCGAGTTCCAGGGGGGGGGCGTGGTGGAGATCCCCTACGCGCTAGTGCCCGCCGTCGATCCCTCCGGCCGCTACGCCATGCCCGGCCAGGTGTGGGCCGAGCCGGACGTGGCCGCCGCCGCCCAGGCGCTGCGCCGGCTGGCGGACGATCCGGAGGCGTTGCGCGAGCTGGGGGAACGGGGCCGGCGCGTCATCGCCGACCGGCTGCCGACCGCCTACTCCGCGTCCGTGTTCGAAGGCCGCGTCGCCGGGGCCTGACCGGGGGTGAAGACCGGGGCGAGCGTGGCCGCGATCCGCGCCACCGCCGGATCGTCCCGCTCCAGTCCCAGCGCCGCCAGCCCCCTGCCGAGGCCGCGACTCAGGCGCAGCACCGGCCCGGCGCGGGCGGTGGCGGCCATCAGCGGCTCCAGCACCTCGAGGTAGGCGTCGAGCGAGAAGCGCGCTTCGGCATAGGCGCGGGCCCGGGCTCCCAGCGCACGACGGGCCGGCTCGTCCTCCGCCAGGCGCTCCAGCGCGGCGCGCAGGGCGGGGACGGGCACGTCGGCGGGCACCTTCACGGCCGCATCGTCCGGCGTGTCGGCGTAGCAGCCCGCGTCGGCCACCACCGTCGGGCGGCCGGCCAGCAGCGCCTCCACCAGGGAGGCGGAGGCGCCCTCCAGCACCGGGCGGCGCAGGCAGGTGACCACGTCCGCGGCCTCAAGCGCCACGTTCAGCTCCGCCTCCTCCGCGGGCCCGTCGATGCGCAGCCCGCGCCAGCCCCCCGCGGCCGCCAGCGCGCGCAGCCGCGAGGCCTCTTCCGGCGCGATGGGCCCGACCAGCCTGTACTCGGTGCGGGCGCGGAGGGTGGGCGAGCCGGTGATCGCCTCCACCACCCGGTCCACGCACTTGTTGGCGTTCATGACGCCCACGGTGACCACCCGCAGGCGGTCGCTGGAGCGTTCCTCCAGCGCCGCGATCGGGCGCGGCTCCATGGGCAGGCCCGCCACGTCCACCGGCCCGGCGCAGGCGCGGAGCAGGCGCGGTAGGTAGAAGGGGGCGTGGGCGAGGCAGCCGGCGGCCTGGCGCGCGACCCACTCGGTCATGGGCAGGTGCGCGGCCTCGTCCTCCAGCGGCAGCTCGCCCGCGCGCTGGCGGGCCAGCCAGGGCGCGGCCTCTCTGCCGTACACGGCCGCCACCTCCGCCTCTCGCACGCCAGGCCTCGAGCCGTTCCACCACAGCCAGCCGTTGAACAGGTTGCCCAGGTAGACGTCGTGCATGATCGCCACGCACGGGGCGTGGCCTAAGAGGGAGAAGATTCCCCCGTGATTGAAGAAGTGGTCGCCCACGTTGACCACCACCGAGTCGTAGGCGAGCGCGAAGGTGGCGAGGTCGATCTCCGTCCAGTGCCGCACGGGCAGGTCGCTGGCGATCCGGCCGCCGGCCTTGACCGGCTCGTGGTCGGTGGCGATCAGCTCCACCGCCCGCCCGCGCGCGGCGAGCGCCTCCGCCACGCGCACGCCCATGCGGCCGATGGCCGAGCCCGCCTTCAGCGGTCCGGCCCAGGCGACGGGTAGCGGCCCGTCGTCGCTCACCGGGGCAGCCTGGATGCGGCGGCCCCGCCCGGGCGGGTGAAGACCAGGTTCGCGGAGTCGACCTCCGCAAGCGCCGCGGCGTCCGTCGGCGTCGTGCGCCCGTCCGGCTCGCCGATGAGGCGCGGCTCCAGCCCGTGCGCGGCGAAGGCGCCGAACCAGTCGGCGGGGGCGACACCCACGCGGCGCAGGTGGCTCGGGCCGTACTCGGCCAGGACGGCGATGTCGGCGTTCTCCGCCATGAGCCGCGCCATGCCGCGCACCACGTCCAGCTCCGCCCCCTCCACGTCGATCTTCACGACGTCGAGGGGCTCGCCGGGCGCGACCACGTCGTCCAGTCGCACCACCTCGACCTCGAACGCGCGCTCGGCCCCGCGCTCCTCCTCGGGCAGGGCGTAGAGCGAGCTGTGGCCGATCACCGGGCTCTCGTGGAAGGTGAGGCGCCCCGCCTCCGCGCCCACGGCGGCGTCCGACAGGATCACCTGCGTGAAGCCGTTCAGGTGCAGCGTCTTGGCCAGCTGACGCCGGGCGCGCCCCTCGGGCTCGAACGCACGCACGCGGCCGCCGGGGCCGACCGCCGTCGCCATGGCCAGGGTCAGCAGGCCCACGTTGGCGCCCACGTCCGCCGCGCGCATGCCGGGCCGCAGCAGCGCCTTGAGCACCTGGCGGACGCCGGGCTCCAGCCCGCCGGAGCCGGCGTTGGCCACCATGGTCGTGAACACGGGCTCGGAGCGCGGGACCATGAGGTAGCCGTCCGCCACCCGCACCGCCCAGCTCTCCGCGTCGAAGGGCACGAGGGGCCGCACCTTGATGTCGAGCTCGTTGAAGCGCGGGCCGAGCACGCCGATCGCGACGTCCAGCTGCTCCACCGCCCGCGCGCCGAGGCGGCTGTTGCGGTCGCCGATGGTGAGAAGGTCGGCCCCGATGTTCTGCAGCGAGACGACGCCCCGGCCCAAGCCGCCGAGCCCTCGCTCCAAGTCGTCCAGGCGCAGGGAGGTGCTCCGGCTCTCGACGACGAGCTCGGCGAGCCGGCTGTTCATCGCCTCCAGCGCGCCGACCCGCGCCTGGATCTCCGAGGTGCGGGACGCCTGCAGCTGCAGCTGGTGCGTGAGGGAGGCGGTCAGGTAGGCCCGGGCGTACTCGGCGGGGCGGCGCAGCCAGCCGGCGATCCGGCCGCGCAGCCCGCGGCGGCGCTCCGGCCGCGGGGGCGCGGGCGAGACAGGCGACGAGGCGACGGGAGAGGCCGCCCCCAGGGGGGTCGACCCGGCCGGAGCCGCGTCCGACGCGGGCTGAAGAGCCTCGTGGGGAATGGTGTCGGCTATGCCGACGGCCAGGCGCACGCCCTGCACTCGTGTCTCCGCGTCGCCGCCGCCCGGGCGGTCCGCGGGCTTAGCCGACGCCGTGGTAGGCGTGAAGGTCGGTCGCCAACCCAACGATGCTGACCGAGCTGCCGTCGCCCAGCTTCCAGGTGATGCTGTCCAGGGTCTCGCCGGGCTTGAGCACCTCGATGATGTGCGGGTCGTAGAACACCACCTCGTGGTCGCTCACCACCACCGCGGCCCTCGCCACCTTGGTCACGAAGTCCAGGATGTAGGCGTCGATCTTGGGGTCGTGGTAGTCGAGCATGACCGGCGGGGGGGGCGCGAACGCCTTCGGCGGCTCGACCGGCGCGGGCGCAGGCGTCGCCAGCGCCACCTGCGTGCCCCCCGCGCCGGGCGCGGCGGCCTGGACAGGGTCGCCGGTTCTCGGATCGACATAGGCGGGCGGCGACGCCGTCCAGGCATGCTCGACGGGCTGGCCCGGGTCGGGGGAGGCGTGGCCGCCGTCGTGCGCGGGATCCGCGGGTGACGGCGGCAGCGCGGGCGGCGCCGCGACCGCTGCGGGCGACAAGGTGGGCGGAGCGGCGACCTCCACGATCTCGCCATGCAGCAGCAGCGAGCCCAGGATCGCGGGCAGCGTCTCCACGTGCACCACGCGCGAGGCGTCGATCTTGGCGAAGGCGCCGTCCGCGATGGCCAGCGCCACGGCGGCGATCTGCGGCAGCGGGCCCTCGGCGAGGGTGACCAGCAGCAACGGTCGGGGCGGGGCGGGCTCGGGCGCGGCGAGGGCCGACGGGGCCGGCGAGACGACCGGGGGCGCGGCCAGGGCGGGATGCGCGCCGTCCATCACGGCGGCGGGCGCGGGAGCCTCCGACGCGAGGGCGGCGGCGGCGATCTTCAGGCGCGCGAGGTCGGTGAACGCGGCCACCACGGTCAGCGCGGCCCGGGTCTCGGCGCCGGACAGCGTGGACAGGGTGGTGGAGGCGCGACCGCCCACGGCGGAGATCGACTCCGGCGCGGGCGCGGCGTGGGCCATGAAGCTCTGCAGGGCTGAGGGGGCGCTCTGCGGCGTCGCCGTGGACGCGGCCTCGGCCGTGACCTGGCGCAGGCCGATGGCCACGCCGGTGAGGATGGCGGCCACCTCGGCCGGATCCAGCGCCACGGTGCGGCCGAGCTCGCCGAACGTCGAGATCGGTGCGGCGCCCACGTTGAACACCGGGCCGCGACGGCCCTCGGCCTTGGCGGGCGCGGCGGCCGCCCCGTCGTGTCCGGGCGCCTCCGCCGCCTTGGCGTGGCCGCTCTGGAAGAAGGCGGCGCCCACCAGCGCGATCAGGAGCGCGGCCGGGTGCAGGTGCACGTTGCCTTGCGGACGGCGGACGGCCGAAAGGGGGTGTTGGCCGATCAGGTCGCGGACCAGGGCGCCGAAGTCGCGGCCGCGGGCGGGCGCACCCAGGGCCGCGCCGTCCACCACGTACTGTCCGTCCACCCGGGCGAAGTGGATGAACACCTCCCCGGTGTCCTGCCGGCAGAAGCAGAACCAGGGATCGCCCTCGTCGCTCAGCCCGCGCTCGCTCTCCAGCGCCAGGCCGGCCTGCAGCAGCGCACTCTCGACGCGGTAGAACTCCGCCATCTCCTGCGCCGACCAGTCCCGCACGGGCGGGGGCCGCAGCCGTTGGGCGAGGGAGATGACTTGGGCCGCCATGTGGGGAAGCGAAGGCTCCGTTCGAGGGGCGGGAGGCTGGAGACCAGCTAGTCGGCGAACAGCACCGCGTAGGTGATCGGATCGTAGTAGCGCATTAGACCCTTGACGAAAACCTTGGGGTCCACCTCCAGGGCCTGCGCCCAATCGACATACCGGTCCGGCGGGATGCGCCCGCGCCCGGTCTCCAGCTGCGAGATGAAGGTGTAGTAGTCGGCGCCCACCTTGGCCGCGAGCTGCCGCTGCGAGAGACCCGACCCCTCGCGCAGCTCCTTGAGCCAGCGGCCGCCTTCCTTTCGGAGGTCCTGGACGTCCGCGGCCGAGCGCCGCTGGGGGTTGCCGTACATTGTCAAACTTTCCGGGGCGCGCGGACACGCCGGGTTCACCGGAAGGTAACGACACCAGTGGAGCGGTTCAAGACCTGCTCGTTATGAATTTGCTGCACCCCTGAGGCGAGTCATCACGGCCGGGACGACGGAGCCGAAACGGTGGGGGGCGTGCGCGGGTCGGGCGGCGTCGCCCGCGTGACGCCGGGCGGGGGCGGCGCCTTGTTCAGCGTGGACAGGATGGAGGTGAGCGGCGCATCCGGCGCGGGCGAGGGCGGCAGCTCGGCCCCGCCCGGGTGCGCGATGGCGATGGAGGCGGGCCGCTGCGGCCCGATGGAGGGGGCCAGGAAGCCGTCCAGGATGCGCGCGGGCGCCTCCAGCGGCGTCGCGCCGATGTTGCGCACCTTCTTCAGGTTGGCGGCGGTGTCGTAGCGGGGCGTGTCGGGGGCGAAGAGGCGCGCGTCGAGCACCCCGATGCTGGCCAGCACCTGGGCGCGGCCGGCGTACTCCTGCGCGCGGGTGCGCACGAGGTTCTGCTGGGCGTTGGTCAGCTCCAGTTGCGCGTTCAGCACCTCGATGGTGGAGCGCAGGGCGAAGCGCTCCTCCTGCCGCACGCCGTAGAAGGCGAACTCGTCCGCGCGCACCTCGTCCTGGAAGGTGGTCACCTGCTTGCGCGAGGCGGCCAGCTGCTCCCAGGAGGCGGCGACCTGCTGGGTGACCTGCAGGCGCGTCTCGTCGATGGACAGGCGGTCGCGGTTGTTCTCCTCGGTGGTCTGGCGGATGCCCGAGGAGATCTGGCCGCTGGTGAAGATGGGCTGCGAGAAGGTGAGCGAGCCCACCTGCGTGTTGTTAACGCCGAAACGCTGGTCGAAGATCTGGTATGGCGAGCGCTGGAAGTCCAGGCGGGCGCTCACGGTGGGCAGGCGCGCGGCGCGCGCCTCCGCGATGCGGGCGCGGGAGAGCTGCTCGGTGTAGACGGCCGCCAGGAGCTGCGGATTGTTCGCCTCGGCCGCCTCGAACGCCTTGTCGATGGTGGCGGGCAGGCTCTCCAGCGGCGGCGGCGGCTGCAGGTCGACGGGGTTCTGGCCGACCGACGCCAGGTACTGCGCCCGGCTCACCGCCAGCTGGCCCTGGATTGTGGCCAGGGTGGAGCGGCTCTGGGCCAGGCGCGCCTGGCTCTGCGCCACGTCGGTGGCCGTCAGCTGGCGCACCTTGAACTTGGCCTCGGTGTCGGAGACCTGACGCTCCAGCACCTGGATGGTGTCCTGGGTGATGCGGAGCAGCTGCTCGTCGCGGCGCACGTTCACGTAGGCGTTCACCACCCGCAGCAAGAGGTCGAGCTCCACGCGGCGAAGGTTCTCGCGGGCCGCACGGATCCCCGCCTCCGCCTGGCTCACCCGCGCCCTGACCCGGCCGCCCGTGTAGATCGGCTGCGAGAGCGAGACGCCCTGGCTGTCCGTGACGGTGTTCGAGGACGGCACCACGGGATTGCCGAGCGCATCCCGCCCGCTGTTCGTCAGGCTGTAGTTGGTGAAGCCGGCCTGCGCGTTGATCTGCAGGCCGTACCCCGAGCGCGCCTGCACGTAGGACTCGTCCTGGGCCCGCAGGGCGGCGCGCTGGGCCTGCAGGCCGGGGTTGGTCTGGTAGGCGTAGGCGACCGCGTCGCCCAGCGTGGTGGCGCGCGCCGGCGCGGCGACGGCGAGCGTCGCCAGCGCGGCCGCGCCGAGGAGCCGGGATCGGGTGGACGTCATCGACGGGGCCTATGCCGGGGAACGGGGGCGACGGAAAGGCGGAGGGATGTCACGCACGATGCTCACGCCAGCAGCCGCTCGAGCGTGGCGGACCAAGTGAGGCCGCGCCCGGCCCACGCCGCCTTCGCGGCGCGGCCCAGCGCGGCAGTGCGCGCGGGGTCGGCCAGCAGGCGGTCCAGCGCCTCGCCGAGTCGGGCGGGCTCGGGCGCGACCACCTCGCCGGTGGCCTCGCCGACCATCTCCAGGAGGCCGCCGGAGTCGGTGGTGGTCAGCACCGCCTTGCCGGCGGCGAAGGCCTCCATGGTGACATAGCCCAGGCTGTCCTCGTCGAAGGGCAGGTAGGCGCAGGCGGCCGCGCCGTTGGCCCAGGCGGCGACGGCCTCGCGGGGGTGGAAGCCGAAGCGAAGCTGCACGCGGTCGGCGAGGTCGTGTTCCGCCACGAGGGCGCGCAGGCGGTCGGCGTAGGCCTCGCTCTCCGGCGGGCCGGCGATCAGCAGCCGGCCGGGCGCGCGCACGTGCGCCATCGCCTCCACCAGCAGGTGCTGGCGCTTGCCGGGCGACACGCGGCCGCCCGCGAAGACATAGCCGCCGGCCTCGCCGCCCGTGAACAGGGCCGCATCGTTGAGCGGCGGGTAGAGCACCTCGCCCTTCACGCCGGAGTAGCGTTGCAGGCGGTCGCGGGTGACGGGGGAATTGCAGTAGATGCGCCGCGTGCCAGCGAAGGCGAGGTCGTCCGCCTTCCGGATCGCCTGCTTCACCACGGCCTCGCGCCCCTCGTCGCCGAGCCCCTGGCCGGCGTCGCCCAGGTCGTAGGCCTGCCGGAACTGGTGCAGCAGCCATAGCGTCTTGTGTGCGTGCGGCACCAGGTAGGCGGGGAACTTCAGCGCGATCACCCGGTCCACGTTCACGAGGCGCAGGCCCTGGTGGATCAGCACCTCCTCGACCAGCCGCTCGGTGGGGCTCCAGGCGAACGGCAGGCGCATGAGCTCGCTCTGCACGCCGGACAGGCCGTTCAGCTCGCGGACCAGGTTGTCGGCCAGCTCCTCCGCCCCGCCGCGGATGAACGGGGCGGCGTTGTTGACCACCAGCACCTTCATGGCCGTGGGCGCAGGTGAGGGGGCACACGCCCGAGCAGAGTGCCTGTCGCGACTGGCCGCGGCAGAGTAGCGGAGCCTGCATCCGAAAGGCCCAGAGGTGAGTGCGACGGGCCGCCCAGCGCCTCGACCACGCGCGTCCAGTCGATGCGCAGCTCGGCCAGGCGGTCGCGATTGGCCTCGCCCATGCGACGCGTGACGTCCTTGTCGCGCCACAGGCGGTCGAGGGCCGCGGCCAGGGCGCGGGGCTCGGGCTCGGTCACCAGGCCGTTGCGGCCGTCCTCCACCAGTTCGAGCACGCCGCCGCTGTCGGTGGTGGTCAGCACGCACTTGCCCGCGTGCGCCGCCTCGATGGAGGGGTAGCCGTAGCTGTCCTCGTCCTCCGGCAGGTAGGCCATGGCCAGGGCGCCCGCGATCAGGTCGGCCTTCTCCTCCTCGCTGATCCAGCGGTCCTCAAAGGCCACGCGGTCGTGCAGGTCGCGATCGCGGATCTCCTGGCGGATGCGGTTGGCGTAGGCGGGGCCGGTGGTCTTGCCGCAAAGCCGCACGCGCACGGGCGTGGTCACGTGCGCCATGGCCTCCACCAGCAGGTGCTGGCGCTTGTGCGGCTCGGCGCGGCACACCACGAGCACCTCGTCGCCGTAGCCGTCGCAGCGGAAGCGCTCGGGACGCCAGATGGGCGGGTACAGCGGCTCGGAGTCGACGCCGTTGAAGCGCTTCAGCCGGTCGCTCACCACGCGGCTGTTCGTGTAGACGCGCCGCGCCTCGGTCAACGCCGCCGTGTCCAGGGCGTGCAGGTTGTCCCGCACGGCCCGCGCGTCCGGCGTCTTGGCGGGGGCGAAGGGGCCGTCCCACAGGTCGTAGAAGGTGCGGAAGTGGTGGATGAACCACAGCACCTTGTCCGGGTGCGGGATCACGTAGGCGGGCGGGCGGAAGGCGACCAGCCGGTCCGACCACTGCGCCAGGTCCATCAGGCGGAAGGCGGCCGTCTGGTCCAGGAGGTCGTGGGGCGTGTCCACGAAGGGCAGGTAGAAGCGCTCCACCTCGTGCCCCGCTTCGCGCAGCTTGTCCTCCGCCCACTCCACGATGAAGCGCGCGCCGCCGTTGATGAACGGCACGAAGGTCGAGGCCAGGATGATGCGCATGGCCCGGGCGGCGACTAGCCCAGGGCGCGTTCGAGCGCGGCGGCCACCCGATCGACGTCGCCCTCGGTCAGCCGGCCGTGGGTGGGCAGGTTGATCCCCCGCGCGGCGCAGCGGACGGCGTTCGGCGTGTCCACCGCCGCGTCGGCGTAGGGGGGCATCTGGTGCATGGGGTAGAAGACGGGGCGCGTCTCCACGCCGTCCGCGTCCATGGCCGCCATCGCCGCGTCGCGCTCGGCCGCGCCGCCCTCGGCGAGCTGGACCGTGTACATCCAGAAGCTGTGCTCGGCCCAGGTGGCCGTGACCGGGCGCACGATCCGGCCGTCGAGCGGCGCCAGCGCCGCGTCGTACCAGCGGGCGACGCGACGGCGCGCCTCCAGGTGGTGGTCGATGCGCTCCATCTGGCCGAGCCCGATGGCGGCGGCCACGTTGGTCATGCGGTAGTTGTAGCCCACCACCGGGAACCAGTAGCGGCGCTTCAGGTCCATGCCCTGGCCGCGGTAGAGGCGCAGGCGGGCGGCCAGCGCGTCGTCGTCGGTGGTGACCATCCCGCCCTCGCCGGTGGTGATGATCTTGTTGCCGAAGAAGCTGAAGGTGGCCGCCTTGCCCAGCGAGCCCGTGCGCCGCCCCTTGTAGCTGGCGCCCACCGCCTCGGCCGCGTCCTCCAGCACCCACAGGCCGTGGCGCTCGGCGACGGCCGTGATCGGGTCCATGTCGCAGGGATGGCCGTAGAGGTGGACGGGGATGATCCCCCGGGTCCGCGGCGTGATCGCCGCCTCCAGCGTCTCCGGGTCGAGGTTGAAGGTGGCCGGGTCGCAGTCCACGAACACCGGCTTGGCGCCGCAGTAGGTCACGGCGTTGGCGCTGGCGATGTAGGTCAGGTCCGGCACGATCACCTCGTCGCCGGGCCGCAGGTCCAGCGCGACCAGGGCGAGGTGCAGGGCGGTGGTGCCGTTGTTGGCGGCGATCGCGTGCCTCACCCCGCAGAAGGCGGCGAAGCTGGCCTCGAACTCGGTGATGAAACGGCCGATGGAGCTGATCCAGCTCGTGGCCATGCACTCGGCCACGTACTCGGCCTCGCGCCCGTCCAGCACGGGCACGGCGACGGGGATGCGGGGAGCTAAGCTCATGCGTGGACGGCCCGGGGCTGCGGGATGCGGACCACGCGCGCGGGCACGCCCATGGCGATGACGCCGGCCGGCAGGTCGCGCACGATCACCGCGCCCGCACCGACGGTGGCGTCCTCGCCGATGCGCACGCCCGGGATGGCGCGGCAGCCGACGCCCAGGAACGCGCGAGCCCCGACCGTCACGGCGCCCGCCAGGGCGCAGCCGGGGGCCACGTGGCAGGCCTCGCCCAGGTCGCCGTCGTGGTCGACCGAGGCGTTGGTGTTGACGATGGCCAGGTCGCGGACCCGGGTCTCCGCGTTCAGGCACACGCCGGCCATGATCGCCACGCCCTGGCCCAGCCGGGCGCTGGGCGAGACCACGGCGCCCGGATGCACCGCGTTGGCCAAGCGGAAGCCGGCGGCGCGAGCCGCGGCGCCGACGCGGGCGCGCAGGGCGTTGCCGCCCAGCGCCACGAAGGCCTCCTCGATCCCCTCGGTGCGCAGGCGGGCCAGGGCCGAGTCGTCCCCGATCACCGGCGCGCCGACGACGGTGCGCGGCGAGGGGTCGGCGTCGAGCACGCCGGCCACCTCGCGCCCGCCGGCGCGCAGGAGCTCGATCACCACCTTGGCGTGGCCGCCCGCGCCGATCACCACCACCGGTCCCCCCGAGACGCCGGCCATCAGCGCTCGCGGAACGACTTCTGGAAGGCGTTGGTCAGCGGCTGGTAGATGTACTCCAGCGCCGTCCGCGCCCCGATCGGCACCGTCACGTCCACGGGCATGCCCGCCTTGAGCCGGCCCTTGAGACGCCCGGGCAGCGAGTCCTGGTTCACCTTCACCACCGCCAGGTAGTAGGCGATGTGCTGCTGCTCGTCGACGACGCGGTCCTGGCTGATCGACTGGATCTGGCCGAAGATCACCGGGATCGTGCGGTCGTGGAAGGACGAGAAGCGCAGCTCCGTCCGCATCCCCTGGCGCAGGCTGTCGATGTCGCTCGGCGAGAAGCGCGCCTGGATCACCATGTCGCCCGTGTCGGGCGCGATCTCCACAAGCGGCTCCGCCTGCCGCACGACGGCGCCGGCGGTGAAGACGCGTAGCCCCTGCACCGTGCCGGACTGGGGCGCCACGATGTTCACGCGCTTGGCCTGGTCGGTGGCCACGGTGAAGCGCTGGCGGATGTCCGTCGACTGGGTCTGCACGTCGGCCGACTCCTTGGACACCTCCTGCTGGAATTGCTGCTGGATCTGGCGCATCTGCAGCGTGGTCTCGCCGATGGCCTTCTGGGCGCGGGCCTTGTCGGCGAGGAGGCGCCCGATCTGGCCGCCCACGTTGGCCCGGTCGCGCTGCAGCGCCAGCAGGCGCGGCTTGGGCACGAGGTCCTGCTTGTAGAGCTCGTTCAGCCCGCCGATCTCGTCGTCGAGGTAGGCGGCCTGCTGCTTGGCGCTGACGCGCTGCTCCTCGATGCCCTGAATCTCGGTCTGGTACTGGCCGATGCGGCTCTTGAGGACCTCGATCTGGCTCTGGATCGTGCCGCGGCGCTCGACGAACTGGCGCTGCTCGTCCTGCATGGCGTTGCGCGCGATCGGATCGCTCCCCGCGCCGGTCAGCTCGGGGGACCAGCGTATCGCGCCGGAGCCCTCGCGCTCGGCGGCCAGGCGGTCGCCCTTGGCCACCAGGCTGAACAGCTGGTTCTTGGAGATGTCCAGCGCGGCGTTGGCCTGCACGGCCTCCAGCTCGAACAGGGTCTGGCCCTTGTTCACGTGCTGGCCCTCGCGGATCAGGATGGAGCGGACGATGCCGCCCTCGTAGTGCTGGATGGTCTGGCGGTTGGTGTCGTTGGTCACCGTACCCGCCCCGACCACGGCGGCCGAGAGCGGGGTGACGGCGGCCCAGACGCCCATGACGCCGAAGGTGGCCACGATCACCGCCATGCCGGTGATGGCGACCTTGCGGTAGTCGTCGGAGGGGCGGGCGAGGTCCGTCATGGAGGTCGGCTCCGGAAGGCGGCGGGTCAGGCCGCCGGAACGGGGGTGGTCCCGCCCTGGTTGGCGGCCGCCGGCGGCTGCGCGGCGGGCGGCTGGGCGGCCTGCTGCTGCTGCATGATGTGGTTGAGCACCGCGTCGCGCTCGCCGAAGGCGACGCACTGGCCGTTCTGCATGAGCAGCAGCTTGTCGCAGAGCCCGAGGATGTTGGTCTTGTGGGTGACCAGCAGGATGGTGCAATGCGGCTTCAGCGTCATCACGGCCTGGGCGAGCGCCACCTCGCCGCCGCTGTCCAGGTTGGCGTTGGGCTCGTCCAGCACCAGCAGCGGCGGCTTGCGGAAGATGGTCCGCGCCAGGGCCAGGCGCTGGCGCTGGCCGCCGGAAAGCGCCGCGCCGCCTTCGCCGATCTGCGTGTCGTAGCCCTGGGGCATGGCCTGCACCATCTCGTGCACGCCCGCGATGGTGGCCGCCTCGATGACCTCCTCGGTCTCGTAGGCG
This sequence comes from uncultured Caulobacteraceae bacterium, assembly GCA_964244065.1. GTDB lineage: Bacteria > Pseudomonadota > Alphaproteobacteria > Caulobacterales > Caulobacteraceae > JASLDZ01. The sequence continues at coordinate 388,369 of CAXTHH010000002.1, forward strand.
CCGAAGCGGGCGATGTTCTCGGCCACCGTGCCGCTGAACAGCTCCACGTCCTGCGGCAGGTAGCCCACGTATCGGCCCAGCTGCTCGGGGTCCCAGTGCTTCAGGTCGAAGCCGTCCATGCGGATGGAGCCCTGGATCGCGGGCCACACGCCCACCAGGCCGCGCACCAGCGAGGACTTGCCGGCGGCGGACGGGCCGATCACGCCCAGGGTCGTGCCGGGATCCACCGCGAAGGTCGCGCCGACCACGGTGGGTGTGCGCCCGCCGGGCGGCACGATGGTCGCGCCCTCCACGGAGAGGCGGCCCTTGGGCGCGGGCAGGGGCATCTTCTCGCCCTCGGCCTGCTCGCCGCGGAACATCTCCTGCAGCCGGTCCCACGAGCCGCGGGCGGCCAGGAAGCCCTTCCACTGGCCGACGGCGCCCTCGATGGGGGCGAGCGCGCGGCCCACCACGATGGAGGCGGCGATCATGGAGCCCGGCGAGAGCTTGCCCTGGATCACGTAGAAGGCGCCGCCGCCCAGGATAAGCGTCTGCACCACCTGGCGGAAGAACTTGATGGCGCTCATGATGCCGCCGCCGCGGTCGCTGGCGGAGGCCTGCCAGGCGATCAGGTCGTCGCGGCGCAGCTGCCAGCGGTTCTGCAGCCCGCCCCACATGCCCATGGCGCGCATCACCTCGGAGTTGCGCAGCGTGGCGCCCGCGTCGTTCTGGGCGGCGATGGAGGCCATGGTGGCGCGCTGCAGCGGCACGCGCGTGGCCATGTCGTTGGCGACGGCCAGTCCCATGATGATCACGCCCGAGATGATCGCCAGGATGCCGAAGAAGGGGTGCAGCAGGAAGCTGACCACCACGAACACGGGGATCCAGGGCGCGTCGCAGAAGGCCAGCAGGCCCGCGCCGGTCATGAAGCCGCGCACCTCGTCCACGTCGCGGAAGGCCTGGCCGCCGCCGGGGCGCTTGGTCAGGGTCGCCTCCAGCACCGAGCGGAAGATGGAGCCGCGCACCTCGCCGTCGAACTTGATGCCGGCGCGCACCAGCACCTGCGTGCGCAGGGCCTCCAGCACGGCGTAGATCACGAACAGGAACACGGCCAACAGCGTGATGAAGGTCAGCGTCAGCACCGAGCGGCTGGCCAGCACCCGGTCGTAGACCTGCAGCATGTACAGCGGGCTCACCAGGGCGAGCACGTTGATGAAGAAGGAGAAGATCACCGCCACGACCACCGCGGGCTGCGTCAGGCGGATGGCGCGGTTCAGCGGCGTGGGCCGGTCGCCGGGCTTGGACAAGCTGATCATCGGTGCGTGGGCGCCGGGCAGGCGCGGACCTTCTCTTGGGCGAGGCGAGGGAGGCGCGGTCCGGACGCCGTGGCCGTCCTCAGCGCAGGTGGGCGTCGTCTAGCCGAGGAGGCGTGGCGAATCAAAGGCGCGGCGTCCGGAAGGCGTCGGGGAGGCCGGCATATGGGGCGGCCGGGGCCGCTCCGCATGCGGCTAACTGACATCCGGCTCCGGCGCGCGCCACACGCGCACCTGGAAGCCGCCGTCGTCCTCCGCGTCCACCAGCGCGAAGCCCGCCCGCTCGCCCAGGCGCGCCGGCGCCTCGCCCAGCGGGAAGAAGACGTGGAAGCGGGTGAAGGCGAAGCGGTGGCTGTAGCAGGGGCTGGCGTGGGCCATCCGCGCGCCCGGCTTCAGGTTCGTCCCGAAGTCGCGGAAGGCGGCCACGGGGTCGAACAGGTGCTCGATCACGTTGTTGGAGAACAGGCCGTCGAAGCGGGCGGAGACCTCCGCGCGCGTGCGCACGACGAACGGGTGCTCGCCGGGGGCGTGGGGCTCGTAGCCCCACACGTCCCAGCCCTCCGCGCGCAGGCGGTCCACCGTGCCCGACCAGGCGCCCGAGCCCCAGTTCAGGTACACGCCGCCCCGCTCGGGCCTCAGCGCGTGGAACGCGCGGACCTCCTCCTCGGTGGAGTCGCCCTCGCTGTAGTGGGCGTAGAGCAGCCGGTAGTCGGCGGCCACCAGGGCGTCCGGCGTGTCCAGGTACTTGGCGGGGCCGAAGATGCAGCCGCAGCGGGGGCACTCCCGCCGTTCCAGCCGGCCGCCGCCGAAGGTGCAGCGGTCCACGTGCAGGGCGAAGCCGTCGGCCGGCCCCTCGTGCCCGCAGGCCAGGCAGCGCGGGCGGCCCGGGGCCGCGTGCGCATAGACGCGGTCCAGCGCGTCCCACACCGCCGGCACGGCCCATGCGCGCAGCGCCTGCTCGCGCGCCTCCAGCCGGGCGACCCGCGCCTCCAGCGCCGCCAGGCCGTCGCCCCCGGGCGCCTCGTCCATCTCAGGCCTTGAGGTCGGTGCAGCCGTAGGTGCGGGCCTGCTCCACCGCCACGCGCAGCTCGACCAGGCCGAAGCCGCGAGGGGCCGCGCGGCTGTTCGGGCGCACGTCCACCCGCTCGGCGGCCTTGAGCTGCGACCACGGGATGATCACCCGCCCATTGCTGGGATTGCGGGTGTTGCTCGACAGGAGCGCCGCGCCGAGGCCCGCGGCCTCCGGCCCGACCTCGCCCGCGGAGCGGACGGCGCCGCCGTCCACGCGGAACAGGGCGTTGGCCGTGTCCACGCTCGGGCCAAACGAGAAGGTCACCACCCCGCCGGCGAACCGCGCGCCCCCGGCGTTCAGCTCGCAGCGGGTCGCGCCGGTGAAGGCGTCCCGGCGCAGCCGCAGTCTCCAGCCGCCCTCCAGGATGGTCTGCTCGTAGTCCCTCTTCGGCGGCCCGGGCTGGAAGGGGTTCAGCGCGTAGGGCGGCCGGGGAAGGTGCGGCAGGCCGAGCGCGAGCGCGAGGACGAGGGCGGCGGGCATGGGCGTCAGTTCACCGTCGGCGAGGCCGGCGCGTCGGCCAGCTCCATGGCCAGGAGCTTGGAGACCCGGTCGGCCTTGTCCTCGGGGAAGATGAAGTGGATCCAGCCGAAGCCGGGGTGGCGCAGGATCAGCACGCGGCCCTGCGGCGCCTTGTAGGCGGGGGCGCGCCACGCGGGATCGACCACCGCCTGCACCACGCCCTCGGCGGGCTCCTCGGCGATCGAGCCCGGCGTCATCATGCGCACCATGCCGATCAGGTCGACCAGCTCCTGCGCCTCCTTGGCGGTCAGCGTCGCCTTCACGGGCTCGCCGCCGGCGTCGCCGGCCATCTCGAACGCGATGGAGCCGGAGCCGTCGGTGCCGGGATTGATCTGGAAGCGCGCCATGTCCGTCCGTCCACCACTCTCGCGCGGCGAAAACGCGGCGCGGCGCGCTGCATAGCGGTTAGCGGCCGCGATGCGAAGCCGGGCGCTAGGTCCAGGCCCGGAAGTGCTTGCTCAGCTTCAGCCCCTGGCGCTGGTAGTGGCTGCCGTCGTGGCCGTAGATGCGCGACGGGCGCTCGGTCAGCGGCTCGAACACCAGCCGCGCCACGGTCTGGCCGTCCTCCAGCAGGAAGGGCGTCTCGTGGCTGCGCACCTCGAGCACGCCGCGGCTGCCGACCGCGTCCGCCTCCTCCGTGCCGAAGCCGGGATCGAAGAAGCCGGCGTAATGTACGCGGAACTCGCCGACGGAGGGGTCGATGGGGGTCATCTCCGCCGCCTCCATGGCGGGAATCTCCACTGGCTCCTTGCTGGCCAGGATGTAGAACTCGCCGGGGTCGAGCAGCAGCTCGCCGCGGCCCTCGCGATTGCGCTTGGGCTCCAGCGGCTGCCAGAAGTCGCGCGGGTCGTGGCCGTCCTCGTGGTCCAGGTCCACCACGCCCGCGTGCCGGCGCGCGCGGAAGCCGGCCACCTCGCCGGTCAGGTCCACGCCGCAGCTCACCGTGCGCAGCAGCGGCGGGCGGCCGCGCTTCAGGCGCAGCTGGTTCAGGCGCGTGCCCGTGCGCACCAGGATCGAGAAGGTCTGCGGCGCGATCTCCACGAAGGTGGGGCCGCGGTAGCCCTCCTCCACGTCGTCGAACAGGCGCGAGTGGTCGGTGAGCAGGCGCACGAACACGTCCACCCGGCCGGTGGAGCTCTTCGGGTTCGCGCGGGCCGAGATGCCGGGCGGCAGCGCCAGGCGTTCCTGCAGCTCGGCGATGTAGACGCAGCCGCGCTCCAGCACCGCCCCGCCGCCGCGCGAGAGGTCCAGCTCGTGCATCGCCACGTCGGCGATGCGCTCGCGCACCGTGCGGCCCGCCCCCGGCAGGAACGACGCCCGCACCCGCCAGCAGCGTACGCCCAGCCGCAGGTCCAGGCTGGCGGGCTGCACCTGGTCGTGCAGCCAGGGGCTCGGCGCGGCGATGGCGCCTTCGGCGCACAGCGCCTGGATGGACTGGAAGGGCAGGATGCCCGGCGCGAGATCGCTCATGGGCGGCGGACCCTCGCGCGCGGCGAACCGGATGGCAAGCTGACCGTCATCGAGACCCCTTCCTTCCGTCGCCCTCGGACCCGATCCGAGGGCGACGGAAGGAAGGCGTGACTACGCCGCCGCCTGCCCGAACTGGAGCTGCGCCAGGCGGGCGTAGAGGCCGCCGCGCGCCACCAGCTCGGCGTGGGTGCCCTGCTCGACCACGCGGCCGGCCTCCATCACCACGATGCGGTCGGCGCGCAGGACGGTGGCGAGCCGGTGGGCGATCACCAGGGTGGTCCGCCCCTCCATGGCCGTCTCCAGCGCGCGCTGCACGAGCCGCTCGCTCTCGGCGTCCAGCGCGCTGGTGGCCTCGTCGAGCAGCAGCACCGGGGCGTCGCGCACCAGGGCGCGGGCCACCGCCAGCCGCTGGCGCTGGCCGCCGGAGAGGGTGCGGCCGCGATCGCCGAGCGGCTCGGCCAGCCCGCCGGGCAGCGCCTCGACGAAGCCCAGCGCCTCGGCGGCCCTGGCGGCGGCGCGCACGTCGTCGTCGCCCGCCGTCTCGCGGCCGAAGCGGATGTTGTCGGCGGCGGAGCCGGAGAACAGCGAGGCGTCCTGCGCCACCAGCGCCAGCCGCGCTCGCACCTCGGCGGGGTCGGCCTCCCGCAGGTCCACCCCGTCGAGCCGCACGGCGCCCGCGTCCGGGTCGTAGAAGCGGAGCAGCAGGCGCAGCACGGTGGACTTGCCCGCGCCCGAGGGGCCGACGAGCGCCACCGTCTCCCCCGGCTCGACCTTGAGGTCGAAGCCGTCGAGCGCCGGCAGCTCGGGCCGCCCCGGATAGGCGAAGCGCACGCCTTCGAAGGCGATGCGGCCCTGCGCGGGCGTCGGCAGGGCGACGGGCTGGGCGGGGGCGGCGATGGTCGGGCGGCTCTCCAGGAGCTCGCCGATCCGCTGCATGGCGCCGGCCGCCTTCTGCACCTCGCCCCAGGTCTCGCCCAGGGCGCCCACCGCGCCGGCCGCCAGCACGGACAGGAACAGGAACTGCAGCAGCACCCCGCCGGTCATGTGCCCCTCGCGCACCTGCCAGGCGCCCAGCCACAGCACGCCGGCCACGCCGCAGAACACCAGCGTCATCACCAGCGCCGTCATGGCCGCGCGGGCCGACAGGCGCTTCAGGCTTGCGCCGAACGCGGCCTCCACGGCGGCGGCGAAGCGGGCCGCGGCGGCGCGCTCGCGGCCGAAGGCCTGCACCGTCTCCAGCTGGTCCAGCGTCTCGCCCGCATAGCCTGCCGCGTCGGCGAAGGCGTCCTGCGCGGCGGTGGACAGGCGGCGCACGCGGCGGCCCACGATGAACAGCGGGGCCAGGATGAGGGGCACCAGCAGCAGCACCGCCAGGGTCATGCGCAGGTTCACGACGCTCATCAGCGCCACCGCGCCGATCAGGGTCAGGATGTTGCGCGCGGCGATCGAGATGGTCACCCCCGCCACGTTCTCGACCACCGCCACGTCCGTGGTCATGCGCGACAGCACCTCGCCGGTGCGCAGGTGCAGGAAGAAGGCGGGGTCCAGCGACAGCACGTGGGCGTAGAGGTCGCGCCGCAGGTCGGCGGTCACCCGCTCCCCCAGCCGGGTCACCAGGTAGAAGCGCAGGGCGGTGGCCAGGGCCAGCAGCACCGCCACCACCAGCGCGCCCTCGAACGCCGCCGTGGAGAAGCCGCGGTCGATCACCAGCCGCGCCGCGCCCGTCAGCGACAGGGTGGCCGCGGTGGAGCCCACCAGGAACACGCCCGCGGCCGCGGCCAGGCCGCCGTGGCGGCGCATGTAGGGGAACAGGCGGCGCAGCGGGCGCACGTCGCGGCTCTTGCCCCGGCCCTCGCCCGCCTTGCGCATGGAGGCGGCCAGCTCCGCGCCCGGCCCGGTGCGTCCGCGGAGGTCGGGGGCGGCGGCGGTGTCGGTCAAGGCGGGGGACCCAGGCTCCAGAGGGCGGACGACGCCTTGCCTTGCGGCGGCGCCTTCGTGTAGAGGCGCTCGCTCCGCGCCCGCCCCGCACAGGCGGGCGTCACGCTTTTCACGCGCGCGCGCTCCCCAAGAACCGTCTCGGGGGCGTCCTCATCGGCCGGATCACCCCATGAAGCAAGACGCCCACCCCGACTACCACTTCATCACCGTGACGATGACGGACGGGACCAGCTACCGCACCCGCTCCACCTACGGGAAGGAGGGCGCGACGCTGGCGCTCGACATCGATCCGCGCACCCACCCGGCCTGGACCGGCGGCGACCGCCAGATGATGGACCGCGGCGGCCGCGTCTCGCGCTTCAACAACAAGTTCGGCGGCTTCATCAAGAAGTAGCCGCGGCGCCGCCCGGCGACGGGCGGCGATGTGCGACGGGAAGAGCCGGCCGCGGAGACGCGGGCCGGCCTTTTTGCTGCGCTGGACGGACGCTGCGAGTACCGGGCGGCAGCCCTCCTCTGAGACGAGCGCACCTGCGGTGCGGGAGGGAGCCCTTCATCTCAGGGAGGCAGCTGAGCGGATCGGGAAAGCGAACTCAAGGACGCGCCTCCGGCGCGCCGCTCCGCGGCGACAGCTCTGCTGTCGTCCTTGACTTCGCTTTCCCGATCCGCGGCCCTGGCCTCCAAGAGATCAAGGGCTCACTCCCGCACGCGAGGTGCGGAGTTCGCAGGAGCAGCGCTGCCGCGCCTCTGAGGTGGCCAAAGGCGGGCGAGGCGAGGCGGAGTTTAAGCCTAAGCCTCCGCCCGCCCGTCCAGGTCCAGGCTGTAGCCCGCGGAGCGCACCGTGCGGATCGGATCGAGTTCGGCGTCGCGGTTTAGCGCCTTGCGCAGGCGGCCGATGTGCACGTCCACGGTGCGCACCTCCACATAGACGTCGGAGCCCCACACGGCGTCCAGCAGCTGCTCGCGGCTGAACACGCGGCCGGGGTGCTGGATCAGGTGGTCCAGCAGGCGGAATTCCGTCGGGCCGAGGTGCACCTCGCGCTCGCCGCGCTTCACCCGGTGCGCTACGCGGTCGAGGATGATGTCGCCCTGGCGCACCCGGTCCTCGGCCAGGCCCGGCCGGATGCGGCGCAGCACGGCGCGGATGCGCGCGGCCAGTTCCGCCATCGAGAATGGCTTGGTCAGGTAGTCGTCCGCACCCGTGTCGAGCCCGCGCACCCGGTCGCTCTCCTCGCCGCGGGCGGTGAGCATGATCACGGGCAGGTTGCGCGTCTCGCTCCGGGAGCGCAGGCGGCGGCAGACCTCCACGCCGGACACCTTGGGCAGCATCCAGTCGAGCACCACGAGGTCGGGCAGGCGCTCGTCCACCTGCACCAGCGCCTCCTCGCCGTCGGCGGCCAAGCTGACCTGGTAGCCCTCCTTCTCGAGATTGTACTGGAGCAGGGTCGCCAGCGCGTCCTCGTCCTCCACCACCAGCACCGAGGGCTGCGCCATGCTCAGTCGTCCTGGCCGAGGGTGGTCGGGCGCAGGTCGACGTCCTGCCACTTGGGCCGCTCGCCCTCGATCTCCTCGCCGGTGATCTCGTAGTGGATGATCTCGGCGATGTTCGTCGCGTGGTCGCCGATGCGCTCCAGGTTCTTTCCGATGAACAGCAGGTGCGCGCAGCTGGCGATCGTGCGGGGGTCGCTCATCATGTAGGTGAGGAGCTCGCGGAACAGGGCGTTGTAGCTCTCGTCCACCTCCTCGTCGTGCGCCCACACCTCCATCGCGCCCGACAGGTCGCCGGCGGCGTAGGCGTCCAGCGCGTTGCGCAGGCGCTGGGCGACCATCTTGCCCATGCGCTCGATGGAGCGGCTGAGCGGGGCCACAGCCAGGTCCTCGGACACGGCCACGGCCCGCTTGGCGATGTTCTTGGCGAGATCGCCGGTGCGTTCCAGCGACAGGCTCATCTTCAGCGCGCCGACGGCGCGGCGCAGATCCTGCGCCACCGGCTGGCGCAGGGCGATGATGCGGATGGCCTTCTTCTCGATCTCGCGCTGCAGGTCGTCCAGGCGGATGTCGCGGCCGACGATGGTCTGGGCAAGGGGCACGTCGCGGCGGGCGAAGGCCGCCACCGCGTCCTCCACCTGCTGCTCGGCGAGGCCGCCCAGGCGCACCACCTCCGCCTTCAGGCCGGCGAGCTCGTCGCCGTAGAACTTCAGGGTGTGCTCACTCATGGGAGAAACTCGGCGCACGGCGCGGAACGGACCTGCGCCGGAAGGATAGCGCAACGCCCGCGCTCATGCCCGGACTCGGCTCCGGCATGATGACGGAAGCGTGACGGTTTGATGACCCTGGCCGGCGGGTGGAGCTCAGGCCGCGGCGGGCAGGCTCACGGTGAAGGCGGCGCCCGCGCCGGGGGCGCTCTCCACGGCCATGCCGCCGCGGTGGCGGTTCACGATGTGGCGCACGATCGCGAGGCCGAGGCCCGTGCCCGGGCGCTCGCCGCTCTTCCAGCCCTCCACGCGGTAGAAGCGCTCGGTCAGGCGGGGCATCACGTCGCGCGCCAGCCCGGGGCCGGAGTCGGCGATGCGCAGCTGCACATAGCGGGCGCGGTCGTTGCGGTCCGGGGCCAGCAGCGTCTGGCGCGGCAGCAGCTGCTCCTCGGCCTCCACCCCCTCGGGCCGCACGTCCACGCGCACCGAGCCGCCGCGGGGCGAGTACTTCAGCGCGTTGTCCGCCAGGTTCTGGACCACCTGCACCAGCTGGTCGCGGTCGCCCACCACCACCGCGCGGCCGCGCTCGGGCAGGCGCAGGTCGAAGCGCACGCCGGAGGACTCCGACTGCGGCTGCAGGGCGTCGGCGACGTCCGCCACCACCAGCGCCAGGTCGCACCGGCCCGTGGGGGCGATGTGCTCGTTCAGCTCCACCTTGCTGAGCTGGAGCAGGTCGCTGGTCAGCCGGCTCATGCGGTCGGCCTGGCCGGCCATGATGGCCAGGAAGCGGTCGCGGGCGACCGGGTCGTCCTTGGCGTGGCCGCGCAGCGTCTCGATGAAGCCGGAGAGCGAGGCCAGGGGCGTGCGGAGCTCGTGGCTGGCGTTGGCCAGGAAGTCGACGCGCATGCGTTCGGCGGCCCGGGCGTCCGTCTCGTCGCGCAGGTGCAGCAGGGCGTGCGGCGTCTCGGGCGGGCCGGGCAGGGGCGCGGCCCAAAGCCGCCAGGCGCGGTCCTGCGCGCCGGCGGCGTCGTAGGCGGCCGAGCGGGCCACGCCGCCGTACAGCGCCTCGTCCACCGCCTCCAGCACCTCCGGCCGGCGCACGGCGTTGACCAGAAGCGCTCCCTCGCCCTCGATGCGCAGGAGCTCGCGGGCCGCTGCGTTGGCGAACACCACCCGGCGGGCGGCCATGTCGTCGGGCTCGCCCCCCGAGACCACCAGCACCGGGTCGGCCAGCCGTTCCAGCGCCTCCGCGAAGGGCGGCGGCGGGCCGCCGGCCGGCGCGGGCGGGCCGACGGCGGCGGGGGTCGTCGCGCGCGGCAGGGCGGAGAGCGCCCAGGCGACGCCGGCGGTCACGAGCGCGGCGGCGGCGCCCAGCGCCGCCTCGGACTTCGCCAGGGCCGCCAGCGCCAGGGTCAGCGCCGCCCCGGCCGCACCCGCCCAGGCGAGCGCGCCCGCCGACGGCGACAGGAGGGGCTCGGGCGCGCCCAGCTCGGGCGCGCCCGGCGCTGACGGGGTGGGCGGGGACTCGGCGGCGGACACGGGGCGGGACTCCTCCCGCGTGTATGACGCGTTTTCGTGACGAATGGCGCCGCCGGAACCGGCCCCGGCGGCGGGGGTTCCGCAAGCGCCTAGCTTGGGAGCCCCGTGCCGTGATCCGCCGCCCCGCCTTTCTGCTCGCCGCCGCCGTGCTCGTCCTGGGTGCGGCCGGCTGCGACTCCGCCTCCAGCCGCCAGGCGTCCGCCGACGTGAAGTCCGGCGGCGCCAAGGCCGGCGAGGGTCTCAAGGACATGGGCGAGGCGGCCAGGACGCAGCTGGGCGTCGCCGCGGACAAGGCCAAGCCCGCCGTCCAGAAGGCGGCGGCCGAGACGAAGCAGGGGCTCTCCAAGCTCGCGGACGCCACCGGCCGGGCGGCGCAGAAGGCGGGCGACGCGGTCAAGACGGCGGGCGACAAGGCGGAGGCCAAGGCGGCGCGCGACAAGGCCGAGCACGACGCCGGCCGGTGACGCCGCGGCGTCCCGCATGATCGGAGGGCGTCGGCCGGTCGGACCCCCGCGCGACGGCCGGGCGACCTCCCGGCCCGGCGCCGCATGAGCGTGCGGCTGCGGGTGATGACCTACAACGTCCACGGCGGCGTGGGCGTCGACCGGCGGCTCGACCTCGACCGCATCGCCGCGGTGATCGCCCGCGAGGCGCCGGACCTCGTCGCCCTGCAGGAGCTGGACGTGGGCCGCGCCCGGTCGGGCGGGGTTGATCAGGCGCGCGCCATCGCGGGCCGGCTCGGCATGAACAGCCACTTCCACGCCGCCTTCCGCGTGGCGGAGGAGGAGTACGGCGACGCCCTGCTGTCGCCCCTGCCCATGCGGCTGGTGCGGGGGGGCGGGCTGCCCAAGCCCGCCGGCGTGCCCCGGCTGGAGCGGCGCGGTGCGCAGTGGGTGGAGCTGGAGCTGCCCGGCGGCGGCGCGCTCCAGGCGGTGAACACGCACCTGGGCCTGGTTCCGCTGGAGCAGCGGGGGCAGGTGGACGTGCTCCTGGGCCCCGACTGGTGCGGCCACCCGCGCTTCCGGGAGGGCCCGTCGATCCTGCTCGGCGACTTCAACGCCACCTCGCGCTACGCCGCCTATCGGCGGCTGACCGCCGGGATGCGCGACCTCCAGCGGACCTTCAAGGCCGAGCCGGTGCGCACCTTCCCCTCCCACATGCCCATGCTGCGCATCGACCACGTGTTCGGTGCGGGCGAGGTGCGGGCGCTGGAGGCCTGGTCGCCCAACACCGCCGCCGCCCGCATCGCCTCCGACCACCTGCCGCTGGTGATGGACGTGGAGGTGGGGTGAGCTCGCCCTCCTGGATCCTCCGTCCCCCCGGACCTGATCCAGGCGCCAAGCTGTCCGCCGGCGATCGGTGAGGTCGCCGCACGACCCTCGCCCGGCTCTCGGGTCGGGCCGAGGGCGACGGAGTCGGGCGGGAGAGGGCTCCTTTCCTCGGGTCACACCGTTTCCGGGCTGAGCGCGTCCACCGGGGCGGGCAGGCCCTGGGCCTCCAGGCGATGCGCCATGCCGGCGAGCTGTTGCGCGATGATCCGCCGCCGGGCCCAGGGACGCCAGCTGTCCTGCGGGCCGGCGGGGTCGCCCAGGTGGTACTGGGCGATCAGGGTGGCCAGCGGGCCGATCGGGCGGGGGATCAGCGGCTGGAGCCGGGGCTGCGCCGGATCGTCCAGCCGCGCGATGGCGCCCGCGACCGTGCCCGCCTCCGCCAGCGCCGCGTGGAAGGCCGCGTCGGGGCGGTGCAGCCAGTGCGCGAGGAGGCCGCCGCGCATGCGGTGGATGTCGTCGCGGATGTCCGCCCCCGCCGGGCCGTCCTCCGCCTCGATCACCAGGTCGCACTCGGTGTCGAACCCGGTGGAGCGGTTGTTCAGGTTCGCCGAGCCGATCCGCAGCATCACGTCGTCGATCACCGCCAGCTTGGCGTGGACGATGATCGGCTTGCCCCCGGCGGTGACCGGGCAATAGGCGTGCAGCCGGCCCCCGCCGGGCCGCCCCGCCTCGTCCGCCGCCTTGAGCCGCTGGAGGAAGGCCAGGCGCGTCCGGTCCATGGTCATCCGGTCGAACCAGCTGGGGCTGTGCAGGGTGGAGACCAGCACCACCTCCGGCCCGTCCGGCTCGGCCAGGCGGGCGGCCAGCGCCTCGGCCAGGACGGGCGAGGCGAAGTACTGGTTCTCCAGGTAGATGCAGCGCCGCGCGCCGGCGATGGCGGCCAGGTGCAGCGCCTCCGCCTCGCGCACCTCGGGCCAGCTGTTCCACTCGGGGATGGTGCGGGCCAGGCCGACCAGGGGGTCGTGGAAGGCGGGCGTCACGCCCTCGGGCCAGGGGTCGTGGTCGTCCTCGGGGTGGGGCGGCGCGAGCTGGTGGCCGCTGGTGCGCCGCCAGCGCTCGCGGAACATCTCGCCCAGCGAGGCCGCGGCCGGGCCGTCCACCAGCGCCATGACCTCGTGGCGGGCGGCGAAGATCGTGCCGAGGCGGCTGGTGCGGCGGCCGTCGCCGTCCAGGTGGTCGGCGGTGTCCCACCGGTCGGGGGCGATGTCGCCGCCGCCGCAGAACGCGATCCGGTCGTCGATGATCACCGCCTTCTGGTGATGGCAGGCGCCCATGGGCAGCGCCCCGTCCAGGCGGAAGCGTACCGGGCTCTTGTGGAACGTCATCCGCGCCCGGTGGGGGAAGAAGTTCTGGCTGGCGGCGATCGGCAGCGCCGATTTCCAGACCAGCAGGCGCACGTCCACCTCGGGCCGGTTGCACGCCAGGTGCTTGAGGAAGGCGCCCACCCTGTCCCGCGAGGGGCCGCCCCCGTCCTCCCCCGGGCTGAAGCGGGCGTCGGGATCGAACGCCCATCCGAGGAGATGGATCGACCGCGTGGCCTGGCTCATGGCCGAGCGCACGGCCTTGAAGTAGGCCTGCATGTCGACGAGCACCGCGGCCCGACGCGCACGCTCCAGCCGCCAGACGGTCGAGTCGGGGCGGGACCACATGCGCGGGCGAGCGCCTCCGGCTTGTCGAGCTTCGCTGTCGGCCAATGCCCGCCCGCCGCCCGCGGTTCCGCCGGCCGGACCGTCACAAAAGCATGATGCGGGGCGGCTAAGCCACCCACGGTCCCTCCCGCCGGCCGTTCCGCGCCGATGAGCTCCCGCATGCCCCGGACCCTCGCGGTCGCCCTTCTCTCCCTGCTGGCCGCCGCCGGGCCAGCCCGGCCCGCGCCGCTGGTGTCCGGCGCCGGCGCCACCGCGCCCGCGCCGCTGTACGCCAAGTGGGCCGAGGTCTACCGGAGCGAGACGGGAGTGCGGATCAACTACCAGTCGATCGGCTCGGGGGCCGGGGTGAAGCAGATCACCGCGCGCACGGTGGCCTTCGGGGCCACCGACAAGCCGATCAAGCCCGAGCTCCGCGGCCAGCTGCTGCAGTTCCCCACCGTGGTGCTGGGGGCCGTGCCGGTGGTGAACCTGCCCGGCCTGCAGCCCGGCCGCCTGCGCCTGACGGGCGAGGCGCTGGCGGACATCTACCTCGGCCGGATCAGGCGCTGGGCCGACCCGCGGATCGGCGCGCTGAACCCCGGCCTGCACCTGCCCAACCTGCCGATCACGGTGGTCCACCGCTCGGACGGGGCGGGCACCACCTTCCTGTTCACCAGCTACCTCGCCGCCAAGAGTCCGGAGTGGCTGAAGCGCGTGGGCGCGAGCGACGCGGTGGCCTGGCCCGCCGGCCAGGGCGGCAAGGGCAACGACGGGGTGGCCGCCTTCGTGCGCCAGACGCCGGGGGCCATCGGCTATGTGGAGTTCGCCTTCGCCCGCGTGGTGAAGCTGGCGCACGTGTCGCTGCAGAACCGCGACGGCCGCTTCGTGCAGCCGGACGCGCGCACCTTCGCCGCCGCGGCCTACGGGGCGGACTGGGCGCACGCGGCGGGCTTCGCCCCCTCGCTGGTGGACCGGCCGGGGCCGGAAAGCTGGCCGCTGACCAGCGCCACCTTCGTGCTGCTGCAGCGCCGGCAGGACGATCCCGGCGCGGCGCAGGCGACGCTGCGGTTCTTCGACTGGGCCTACGCCCGGGGCGACGGCCTCGCCGCCGGGCTCGACTTCGTGCCCGTGCCGCCGGCGGTGGAGTCGGCCGTCCGCACCGCCTGGGCGCGCGAGGTGATCGACCGGGCGGGCCGGCCCGTCTTCGGCGCCGGCCGCTGAGCCCGTCCATGGCCGTCGCTTCCCCCGTCTCGACCCTGGCCGCCGGCCGACGCCGCGAGCGCCCGCGAGGCGCCGGCCTCGACCCGGTGTTCAAGGCCCTGTGCTTCGGTGCGGCGACGCTGATCCTGACGGCGGTGGCGGGCATCCTGGGCGCGCTCCTGATCGGGGCGTGGCCCGCCTTCCGCGCCTTCGGGCCGGGCTTCCTGACCTCCACGACCTGGAACCCGGTGACCGAGGTTTACGGCGGCGCGGGGCCGATCGCCGGCACGCTGATCACCTCGGCCCTGGCGCTGCTGCTGGCCCTGCCGGTGGCCATCGGCGTAGCGGTGTTCCTGACCGAGTTCTGCCCGCGCCCCCTGCGCCGGCCCATCGGCGTGGCCGTGGAGCTGCTCGCCGGGGTGCCCTCCATTGTCTACGGCATGTGGGGCCTGTTCGTATTCGCGCCCCTGGTGTCCAGGTACATCGAGGTGCCAATCATGAGCGCCACGCCGTTCGGCTCGGTGTGGGAGCGGATCTTCTCCGGCGTGCCCAACGGCTCGGGCGTGCTGACCGCGTCGGTGATCCTGGCCATCATGGTGCTGCCGTTCATCGCCGCCACCTTGCGCGAGCTGTTCCTGACCGTGCCGGCCCAGGTGCGCGAGAGCGCCTACGGCGTGGGCTGCACGCCCTTCGAGGTGGTCCGCTACGTCACCCTGCCGTACGTGCGCCGCTCGGCCATCGGCGCGGTGATGCTGGGGCTCGGCCGCGCGCTGGGCGAGACCATGGCGGTGACCTTCGTGATCGGGAACAGCCACGGCCTGCCGCAGGGCGTGTTCGATACCGGGGCCACCATCAGCTCCACCATCGCCAACGAGTTCGCCGAAGCCTCAACGCCGCTGCACACCGCCTCGCTGATCGCGCTGGGGCTGGTGCTGTTCCTGATCACCTTCGCGGTGCTGGGGCTCGCCCGCGCCCTCCTGGGCCGGAAGGGGGCGGCGTGAGCCTCGACCCCCGCCGCATCGCGGGCCGCCGCGTGGCCGACCGCGTGTTCACCGGCTTCTGCATCCTCTCCGCCGTGCTGGCGGTGGGCGCGCTCGTGGCGATCCTGGGCTCGCTGGCGGTGGAGGGCGTCAAGGGGCTGAACCTCGCCGTCTTCACCGCCGACACGCCCGCCCCGGGCTCCGTCGGCGGCCTGCGCAACGCCCTGGTGGGATCGGTGATGCTGTGCGGCGCGGCCATGCTCGTCGCCGGGGCGGTGGGCCTGCTGGCCGGCACCTGGCTGGCCGAGTTCGGGGGCGACCATCCGTACGCCAAGCTCGTGCGGTTCGTGAACGACGTGCTGCTGTCCGCGCCCTCCGTGCTGATCGGCCTGTTCGTGTACCAGGTGGTGGTGGCGCCCACGCACGGCTTCTCGGGCTGGGCGGGGGCGATCGCCCTGGCCCTGGTGGCCGCCCCCGTGGTCACCCGCACCACGGAGGACGTGCTGAAGCTGCAGTCGCGCCAGCTGCGCGAGAGCGGCCTGGCGCTAGGCGCCCCGCGCTGGATCGCCATCCGCGCCATCCTGTGGCGCTCGGCGGGGTCCGGCATCGTCACCGGCGCCCTCCTGGCCTTCGCGCGCATCTCGGGCGAGACGGCGCCGCTGCTGTTCACCTCGCTGGGCAACCAGTTCTTCAGCCTCGACATGTCCGGGCCGATCTCGGCGCTGCCCACGGCCATCTTCACCTTCGCCCTGTCGGCCTACGACGACTGGCGCCGCCTGGCCTGGGCCGGCGCCCTCCTGATCGCGGGGGCCGTGCTGCTGATCAACGTGCTCGTGCGGGTGCTGGCCCGGGAACCCCGCCGCTCATGACCACGCGCATCCCCGTCTCCGCCGAGCCCGACCGGTACGAGAGCCACCTGGAGCCCGTCGCCCCCGACCATGTGAAGCTGGAGACGCGCGACCTGCGCTTCTTCTACGGCAGGACCCAGGCGCTGCACGGGGTGAGCATCCCGTTCCAGCGCCACGGGATCACCGCGCTGATCGGCCCCTCGGGCTGCGGCAAGTCCACGCTCCTGCGCGCGCTGAACCGCATCTACGCCCTGTACCCCGGCCAGCGGGCGGAGGGGCAGGTGCTGCTGGACGGGCAGGACATCCTGGCGGGCAAGCAGGACCCGGCGCAGCTGCGGGCCCGGGTGGGCATGGTGTTCCAGCAGCCGACGCCCTTTCCCATGTCGATCTACGACAACGTGGCCTTCGGCGTGCGCCTGTACGAGAAGCTCTCCCGCCCCGACATGGACGCCCGGGTGGAGGAGAGCCTGCGCCGCGCCGCCCTGTGGGACGAGGTGAAGGACAAGCTCAACGGCCCCGGCCAGGGCCTCTCCGGCGGCCAGCAGCAGCGGCTGTGCGTGGCCCGCGGCGTGGCGGTGCGGCCCGAGGTGCTGCTGCTCGACGAGCCGGCCTCCGCCCTCGACCCCATCTCCACCGCCCGGCTGGAGGAGACGCTGGTGGAGCTGAAGCGCGACCTGACGGTCGTGATCGTGACGCACAACCTGCAGCAGGCGGCGCGCATCAGCGACAACGCCGCCTTCATGTTCCTGGGCCGCCTGATCGAGTTCGCCCGCACCGACCGCCTGTTCGACAATCCCCGCTGCGAGCGCACCGCGGACTACATCACCGGCCGCTTCGGCTGACCTTCAACCCTCTCCCGCGCGCGGGAGAGGGACAGGCCGCGTGAGCGGCCAGGGTGAGGTTGCGTGCCGCAGAGGTGGTGGGCAGGTTCGCCCCAGTGCTGACGCGAGGGCGTGGTCGGCTGGAGCGGTGACGGGCGTACGAGCCAGGATGCGGAAGAGGCGCAGGGCCCTGGCCGTGGGCGTCAGCGCCGGCCTGCACGTCGCCGCGCTGGTCGGCGTGCTCACGCTCCACGCCGACCCGCCGCGTGAGCCGAGGGCGCCCGTGATGGCCGAACTGGGGCCGTTCCCTCGCCCGCTCGCTCAGCCGGAGCCGACGCGCGAGAAGGCGACCCCCGCCCCGTCCGTGGCGCCCGCGGCGGCCGGTTCGCCCAGCCCGGCGCCGCCCTCCCCCGCACCGCCCGTCCGCGCCCGCCGCGCCGTGGAGCGACCCGCCCCCGCGCCGCTGGCGACCTCGGGCACGGACGCGCCAGAGGCGCAGGGCGCCGGCGACGGCGTCGGCGAGGGCGAGGTGGCCGGGGCGGCGCGCGCCGGCGGCGGGTCCGGACGCGGCTGCGACATGGTCGCCCGGCTGGAGGCGGCGCTGCGCAAGGACGCGCGCGTGCGCGCCGCCCTGTCGGCCCGGGCGGCTGACGGGCGTGCGGTGCGCGTGTGGAACGGCGACTGGACGGAGAGCCCGGGGCAGGAGGGTCGCGGCCTCGCCGCCGTGCGCGAGGCGCTGCTCTGGGAGGTCGGCTTCGCGCCGGAGGCCTGCCGGCGCGAGCCGATGCGCGGCCTCGTCCTGCTCAGCCTGGGCGAGGGCCCGGGCGCCGGCCGCGTGGTGCTGGGCGCCGCCGACTGGCGCTGGAGCGACATGCTGACGCCCCGGGGCGTCAGCGGTCGGTGAGACCCCTCACGCTCCGTCGCCCTCGGGCTTGACCCGAGGGCCGAGCCGTCCGCTCAAGCCACGTTGGCGAGCGCCCGCACGATCGACGCCCGGCCCTCGGGTCAAGCCCGAGGGCGACGGAGGTAAGGCCTCATGAGCCTAGGTCAGCTCAGCACCACGACCACCACGCGGCGGTTCTGCGCCCGGCCGCTGCGGTCGCGGTTGGAGGCGACGGGGGCTTCCTGGCCATAGGAGATGGAGGCCATCCGGTTCAGCGCCACGCCCTGCTTGTTCATGAACAGGCGCACCGCCTCCGCGCGATCCTCGCCGAGCTTCCTGTTGTAGTCGGGGGCGCCCGTCGCGTCCGTGTGGCCCTGGATCTCCAGATACACGTTGCGGTTCTCGCCCTTAAGCTTGTCGGCCAGCGCAGAGAGGCGCGTCTGCGCCTCCGTCGACAGGCTGGCCCGGTCCACCGGGAACTTCACCGAGTCGTCCGACAGCACGAGCGAGTAGAGGAACTTGCCCTCCGCCAGCTTGCCCGCCGCCGTGGCGCGGTCCAGCGCCTCGCGCGAGGTGCGGTCCAGATCGGCCAGTTTGACGTCGGCCTGGTCGAGACGCCCCTCGGCCGTGGTGACCTTGGCGTCCACCGCGCCCACCTGCTCGCGCACGAAGCCCTTGGTGGCGCATCCGCTCAGCGCCACGGCTCCGGCCAGCAGCGCACCCGCCGTCACGGCGCTCGATTTCAGAAACATCGCGTTCTCTCGACCTTGTTGGCTCCACGCGGAAGATTGAAGGCCGCCACACGCACGCGCGTCCGCCCCCCAAGGCTTCCGCAGGGGCAAGGTCGATGCCCAACAGGGCCGTAATGTGGCGGAAGGGAAACCCCGTCCGAATCTCTCCGGCCTTGCAGAGATCGCCGCTGGCGGGCGACGGCGGGCGGCCGTAGGGGCTGCGGCCATGCCCGCCGCCGCCCCGACCGACCGCACCGGCCTGGCCGCCGGGCTCGGCTGCTACGTGATGTGGGGCCTGCTGCCGCTGCTGTTCCAGGCGGTGGAGCGGACGGGCGCGGGCGCGATCGACATCGTCGCCTGGCGGACCGTGTTCTCGCTGCCCATCGCCCTCGGCCTGGCGCTGGCGGTCGGCCAGGGGCGAGCGCTGCGGGCGCTCACCGGCCGGGACTGGGCCACGCTCGCCCTGTCCTCCGTGCTGATCGCGGTGAACTGGCTGGTCTACGTCTGGGCCGTCACGCACCACCGCACGCTGGAGGGCGCGCTCGGCTACTACATCAACCCGGTGCTCAACATGCTGGCCGGGCGGCTGCTGTTCGGCGAGCGCATGGACCGGGCGGGCTGGATCGCGGGCGGCCTGGCCGCGGCGGGCGTGGGGGTGCAGACCGCCGCGCTGGGCGCCGTGCCCTGGGTGTCGCTCGCCCTCGCGCTCAGCTTCTGCGCCTACGGGATCGTCCGCAAGCGCGCGCGGGCGCCCGCCCAGGCGGGGCTGGCGGCGGAGTGCGCCATCCTGTTCATTCCCGCCGTCGCGGCGCTGGCCTGGATGGCCGCGCAGCCCGGGGGCGAGGTGGCGCTGCTGCGCGGGCCCGACACGGCCGCCCTGCTCCTGGCCTGCGGGCCGGCGACGGTGGCCCCGCTGGCGTGCTTCGCCATCGCGGCGCGGCGCTTGCCGCTGACCACGCTGGGCTTTCTCCAGTTCGTCGGACCGACGATCCAGTTCGGCGTGGGCGTGGCGAACGGCGAGTCGCTCACGCCCCTGCGGCTGGCCTCCTTCGCCCTGATCTGGGCGGGGGTGGCGGTGTTCGTGGGCGCGGCCCTGTGGCGGGGGCGGGCCGAGCGCCGGGCCGTCTCACGCGCCGCTCAGCCGGCCTGACCGAGCGCGGCGTAGAGGGCGGCGATCAGCCGGCCCGGCCGCGGATCGCCCAGCAGGTGCGCCGACTGCCGGTTCATGACATAGGCCGCGCCCAGCCGCCGGTCGGGGTCGGCGAAGGCGCAGGCCCCGCCCCAGCCGGAGTGACCGAAGGTGCGCGGCCCCGGGCCGTAGATCTCCAGCCCCGCATTGCGCATCACGCCCGCGCCCCAGGAGACGTCGAACGGCAGCACGAGGTCGCGCCCGCGGATCCGCTCCGCCGACAGGGCCTCCACGCCCGCCGCGGGCAGCAGCCGCTCGTCGCCGGCCGCCAGGGCGCCCATGAACCGCGCCAGGGCGGGGGCGGTGGCGTGGCCGTTGGCGGCCGGGAACTCGGCCCGCCGCCACTCCGCCGAGCTCCGGCCCGCCGGCGACGACCAGCGGGTGAGGAAGGCGGCGCGGGTGGGCGCGTTCAGCTCGCCGAAGGCCGGCACCGTCTTGGGCTTCTCGACCTCTGCGACACGCGCGTGCTCGGCGTCCGGCAGGCCGATCCACAGGTCGAGGCCGAGCGGCCCGGCCACGTCTTCGGCCAGCGCCCGGCCGACGGTGCGGCCGTCCACGCGGCGGAACACCTCGCCGGCCAGGTGGCCGAAGGTGACCGGGTGGTAGCCGCTGGCGCTCCCCGGCGGCCACAGGGGCGCCATGGCGGCGAGCCGGACGCAGGTCCCGTCCCAGTCGAACCACTCGGCGGGATCCATCGGCTCGGGGAAGCCGCACAGGCCGGCCTGGTGGCTCAGCAGCATGCCGACGGTGACCTCGCCCTTGCCGGCCTGCGCGAACGTCGGCCAGACGTCCGCGACCGGCTGGTCGTAGGCGAGCCGGCCGGCGGCCACGAGCCGCGCCACCAGCGTCGCGGTCAGCGCCTTGGTGACGGAGAACACGGGCGTGAGCGTCTCGGCCGTCCAGGGCCGAGTCCCCGCCCGGTCGGCCCAGCCGCCGTGCAGGTCCACCACCAGCTCGCCGTCGAGCACCGCCGCGAAGGCGCAGCCCAGCTCGCGCGCCTGCGCCAGGGCCTCGGCGAAGGCGTCCCGTACGGCGGCGAGGTCGGCCCGGGCGGAGCCGGCGATGGGCGAGTCCATGCGCGGCGACTTAGCGCATCGGCCGCCCCTTCGGGAACGGCGCGAACATGCTTAACGGGGCGTTAAGCCGGTCGTGGCCATGCTCGGCACGGTTGCGCCGTTTCGTCCACAGCGAAAACCCACGGCGACTACATCTAGGGTCTACCGTCCGTTTACACGCCACATGTGGATCGGTAGCGTCGCAATTGGGGTGGTCCAGCAACCACGCCGGGGAGCCTGATCGGGACATGACCACCGCGGCCGGACCCTGGAGCGTCAAGGGCATCGACCCCAAGGCGCGCGAGATCGCCAAGGACCTCGCCCGTCGATCGGGCCTGACCCTGGGCGAGTGGCTGAACCAGATGATCACCGAAGGCTCCGAGGACGCTCCCCCCGTCTACGTCGACGCGCCCGAGCCGCCGCCGCCGCGCAGCTGGTCGGACGCGCCCCGCCCCCCGTCGCCGGGCGCCTCGCCCTGGCGTGAGCCGCCCGCGCCGCCCCCGCCCGCCGCCGCCCCGGTGCTCAACGCCGAGTCGTTCCGCAGCCGCCTGCGCGAGGCGGGCCGCGGGTCCGAGGCCGGCGAGGTGGCGCGGGTGACCCGGGCGCTCTCCGACCTCACCGCCCGGATCGAGGCCGCCGAGCACCGCTCCACCCTGGCGATCAGCGGCATCGACCAGCAGGCCATGGGCGTGCTGTCGCGCCTGGAGGGCGTGGAGCGCGACGGCATGGCCGTGGCCGCCCGCTTCGAGGGCTCGCTGGACGAGGTGCGGGTCGTGCAGGCGCGCCTGGCCGACCGCCTCGCCCGCATGGAGGACGAGGAGGGCCCGCGCGTCGAGGCGCTGAAGGCGCTGGAGGGCGCGCTCGGCAAGGTCGCCCAGCAGATGCACGAGGGCGAGACCCGCGCGCGCGCACACACCGCCGAGATCCGCGAGGACATCTCCGCCCTGGGCCGCCGCGTGGACCGCGCGGAGGCCATCCCGGCGCCGGACACCTCCGCCCTTGACGCCGCGGTGGCCCGCCTGGCGGAGCGCATGGACGAGGCGCACGCGCGCACCACGGTGGCCGTCCGCGCGCTGGAGACCTCCTTCGCCGGGCTGGACGAGCGGCTGGGCCGCGCCGAAGCCGCCGGGGAGCCCAGGCCGGGCGCCGGGGCGGACGAGGGCGAGCGCCGCTTCGAGCGCCTGGCGGCCGAGCTCTCCGACCGCGTGGAGCAGTCGCGCGCCGAGACCACTGCGCGGCTGCGCGACGCCGCCGACGGCAAGCTCGACCGCATGGAGGCCGCCCTGCGCGACCTCTCCGGCCAGGTGGCCGAGGCGGAGAAGCGCTCGGCCGGCGCCATCGACCGCATGGGCCGCGAGGTGGTGCGGATCGCCCAGGGGCTGGACGGCCGGGTCCGCGACGTGGAGCGCCGCTCCAGCGCCGCCGCCGAGACCATGGGCGCCGAGATGTCGCGCATCGCCGACGCGGTGGAGGGCCGGCTGGCCCGCGCCGACTCCGCCCAGGCTCAGGCGCTGGAGAAGCTGGGCGGGGAGATCGCCCGCATCGCCGAGCGGCTCACCGACCGGATCGCCGCCTCCGAACGGCGCGGCGCGCAGGACATCGCCCGCGGCCTGGACGAGGTGGGTGAGAAGCTCGGCCGCGCCACCGACAAGCTGAACAGCCGCTACGACCAGGCGGCCAGCGACCTGGCCGAGCGCATCCGCGCCAGCGAGGCGCGCACCGCGCGGCTGCTGGACGAGGCGCGCGGCCGCCTCGCCGGCTCCGCCGCCGCCGCCGCCGGGGCGAGCGCGCCGGAACCGGCGCCGACCGACGACCCGCCGGCGCGGCGCGAGCCCGAGCCCATCGCGCACGACGAGCCGGTGTTTCCGCCCCCGCCCCCGGCGGACGGGTTCGAGCCCGGCCCGTTCGCGCAGGCGGACGAGGTGGTCCGCTTCGAGCAGGCCTTCGATCCCGGCCCGTTCGGCCGCCCCAGCTTCCCGGACGCGGCGGACCCGTTCGCCCCCGCTCCAGCGGCCTACGACGACCCCTTCGCCCCCCTCGCGGCCGAGGCGGCGGAGGCGGCGGAGGCGGCGCCCGAGCCTCCCCGTCCGAGCACCACGCGCGAGCTGATCGAGAACGCCCGGGCCGCGGCCCGGGCGCAGGCCGAGGCGCGGGGCCGCGGCTCCCGCGCCGCGCCGCGTCCGGCGCCCAAGCCGCCCGGCGACCTGTTCTCCACTCCCGCGCCCGGCTTCGAAGAGGCGGCGGCGCCCGCCGCCGAGCGTCCCCGCTTCGGCCTGACCCTGCCGCGCCTGCGCCGGCGGGAGAGCTCCACCGTCTCCACCGCCCTGACCGCCTCCGGCGTGGCCGCGTTCCTGGCCGTGGGGACGTTCGGAGCGGTCTGGATGCTGGGCGAGTCGAGCGGCCGCGACGCCACCGCGACCGACGCTCCCACCGCCGCCGCGCGTCCGCTGGCCGATCCCGCCGCCCCGGCTCTGCTCGCCGTGGCCCAGACGCCCGCCGAGGCGGCGCCGGCGGACGCCGCCCCGATCGCGGCCGCCCCCCTCTCTCCGGCCCCTTCGCCGCCTGTGGCGCGGGCGCTCTACAACGACGCGGTGCGCGACTTGGAACGCGGCGAGCCCGGGGCCGCCGCCGCCCTGCGCCGCGCCGCCGACCTCGGCTACGCCCCCGCGCAGTTCCACCTGGGCAAGCTCTACGAGGAGGGCTCGGGCGGCGTGAAGAAGGACATGGCGGAGGCGCGCCGCTGGACGGAGCGCGCCGCCCGCGGCGGCGACGCCAAGGCCATGTACAACCTGGCCCTCTACATGGCCGAGGGCGAGGGCGGCGTGCGCGACGACCGCGCGGCGCTCGACTGGTTCCGGCGCGCCGCCGACGGCGGCGAGAAGGACGCGCAGTTCAACGTGGCGGTGATGAACCAGAACGGCCGCGGCGCCCCGGTCAACCCCGTCGAGGCCTACAAGTGGTTCCTGATCGCCGCCGCCGACGGCGACGTGGGCGCCCGGCGCAGCGCCGAGACCCTGCGCGCCGGCCTGGCGCCCGAGGCGCAGGCCGCGGCCGAGCGCAGCGCCGCCGCCTACCGCGCCCAGCTGGCGGCCACGGCGGCCGCGTCGCAGGTCCGCACCGCGCTGCGCTGACGGCCGGGCCGGCGTCGGTCGCCGCCGTGTTCGACCTGAGGGGCCGGCGGGTCTGGGTGGCGGGCCACCGCGGCATGGTCGGCTCGGCCCTGGTCCGCCGGCTGGCGCGCGAGGGGTGCGAGATCGTGGCCGCCGACCGCGACGCGCTCGACCTGACCGACCAGGCCGCCGTGCGCGCCTTCGCCCTCGCCCAGCGGCCCGACGCGGTGTTCATGGCGGCCGCCAAGGTGGGCGGCATCCACGCCAACGCGACGCTGCCGGCGGATTTCCTGTTCAGCAACCTCGCCATCGCCACGCACATCGTGGACGCGAGCTTCCGGGCGGGCGTGCGCAAGCTGGTGATGCTGGGCTCGTCGTGCGCCTACCCCCGCCTGGCGCCCCAGCCCATGGCGGAGGACGCCCTGCTCACCGGCCCGCTGGAGCCCACCAACGAGGGCTACGCCGTGGCCAAGATCGCCGCGGTCAAGCTGTGCCAGGCCTACCGCCGCCAGCACGGGGTCGACTACGTGGCCGCCATGCCCACCAACCTCTACGGCCCGGGCGACCGGTTCGACCTGGAGGCCGGCCACGTCGTCCCCGCGCTGCTGCGCAAGGCGCACGAGGCGCGGGCGGCCGGCGCCGACACGCTGGTGGTCTGGGGCACGGGCGCGCCCCGCCGCGAGTTCCTGCACGTGGACGACTGCGCCGACGCCCTGGTGCACGTGATGGCGCGCTACTCGGACGAGACGCCGATCAACATCGGATCGGGCGAGGAGCTGTGCATCCTCGACCTCGCGCGCCTGATCGCCCGCGTGGTCGGCTTCGACGGCCGCATCGTGACGGACCCGTCCCGCCCCGACGGCGCCCCGCGCAAGCTGTTGGACTCGACGCGGCTGCGCGCCCTGGGCTGGTCCCCGGCCATCCCGCTGGAGGCGGGGCTCCGCTCCACTTACCGCGGGCTGCTGGACCGCGGGGGCTAGCCGCCCAGCCAGGCCAGCGCGCGTAAGACGCCCGCCGTCAGCATGGCCGCCGACAGGGCGGCGCCGGCCACGGCCACGGCGACGCGGGCCTGGGGGCTCAGCGCCGGCGCGTCGTCGTCCTCCCGCGCGAAGCGGGCCTCCAGCCAGGCCTGCTGCTCGGCGACGGGGGAGGGGACCGGCGTGTCGAGCGCTCCCGCCGCGCGCGGGCGCGGGCGCGTCGGCGGCGGCGGCGCCCGGAGGCGGCGCGTGTCTGCGGCGGAGGATCGGCCCATGGCGCCACTCCCATACGGAGTCGCCAGCCAGCGCCAGCCCGCGTCACCAGTCCCTTAACGCGCCCCGCGCGCCCCAGCCGAAGGGGCCTAATCCTCCGGCGTCTGGCCGAAGCGGGCGAGCACCACGGGCTCGCTGTAGTCCTCGAACTCATGGTCGGCCTCGATGCTGTAGGCCAGGGCGCCCAGGGTCGCCCCCTTGGTGGACGACACGTCGGCCCGACGGACCGCCTCTTCGGGCGTCTTGAACTCGCGGTGATCGCCCACCGCCAACTTGCCGCGCGGGCCCGCGACGTAGGTGTCCGCGCAATAGAGGGTCGTGCGTGCCATGCGGGGGAGTCTACACGGCCTCGGCCGTCCAGCGCAGGGCGGACCTGACGCTTGCGGCGGACGTCGGCTCAGGAGGGCGGGGGCGGTGGTGGACGCGACAGGGATTGAACCTGTGACCCCCTCGATGTCAACGAGGTGCTCTCCCGCTGAGCTACGCGTCCGGACCCGGGAGGAGCGGGCTATAGCCGCGAAGCCCGCCCGCCCGCAAGGCCGCCGTCGGAGCGGCCTCAGGCGGGGGCGACCATGCGCTCCACCTCGGCCACGATCTCGCGCAGGTGCACGGGCTTGGCCAGCACCTTGGCCCCGGCCGGCGCCCGCGATCCCGCGGCCAGGGCCACCGCCGCGAAGCCCGTGATGAACATGATGCGCATGTCCGCGTCCTTGGCGGCGGCGGCGCGCGCCACCTCGATGCCGTCGACGCCGGGCATCACGATGTCGGTGAGCAGCAGGTCGAAGCGGCCGCGCTCCAGCGCCAGCAGCGCCTGCTCGCCGTCCTCGCACGCCACCACCTGGTGTCCGGCGCGCTCCAGCGCCCGCGCGAGGAAGGCCCTCAGCGAGTCGTCGTCTTCGGCGAGGAGGATGCGGACCATGTGATCGGCCGGGAGGGGGGCGTCCATCGCCGCGACCTTGCCCCCCGGAGGGTAAACCGGCGCTGAAGGCCGGGACGCCCCGCCCGGCTTGCGGCGCGCTTGACCCGCGAGGCGCGCGGACGCCATGGTCGCCGGGCGATGACGGCGCGCCCCCTTCCGCGTGCGGCGCCCCAGGCGGCCGAGCCCGCCGAGGTCGCGGAGCCGTTCGCCGCCGAGTTCCCGGCCGCGGCCGATGCGGGCCCCCCCTTCGAACGCCGCGATCCCGAGCGACGCACCACCGCCCTGGTGGTCGCCTCCGCCCACTCCGGCCGCCTCTACCCCGCCGAGCTGATGCGGGCCTCGGGCCTGGACGCCCACCGCATCCGCCGGTCCGAGGATGCGCTGGTGGACCGGCTGGTGGCCGCGGCCCCCGGGTGCGGCGCGCCGCTGCTGCTGGCCCGCCACGCGCGCGCCTATGTGGACCTGAACCGCGCGCCCGACGAGCTGGACCCCGGCATGTTCGCCGACGGCGACGGCCGCGCCTGCGTGTGCACCCCGCGCGCGGCGGCCGGCCTGGGCGCCGTGCCGCGCGTGGTGGGGGAGGGGTGCGAGATCTACCGCTCGCCGCCCCTGTTCGCCGAGGCGCAGGCCCGGCTCGACCGCGTGCATGGCCCCTGGCACCGCGAGCTGGACGGGCTGATGGACGCGGCGGCCGCCCGATTCGGCTGCGCCGTGCTGCTCGACGTGCACTCCATGCCCGCCGCCGCGGTGGCCGGCCCGCGGGGGCCGGGGCCCGAGCTCGTGCTCGGCGACCGCCACGGCGCCTCCGCCTCGCCGGCGGTGGCGGGCCGCGTCGAGGCTGTGCTCCGGGCCGCGGGCTGGACGGTGGCGCGCAATCGTCCCTAC
The DNA here is from genome assembly GCA_964244065.1 of uncultured Caulobacteraceae bacterium. GTDB lineage: Bacteria > Pseudomonadota > Alphaproteobacteria > Caulobacterales > Caulobacteraceae > JASLDZ01. Next base: position 415,221 of record CAXTHH010000002.1, read on the forward strand.
GCTGGCGGCTACGTCTGCAAGCGCCAGGGCCGCCCCGCCGGTCGCCGCCACGCCCTGCAGCTGGAGATCCGCCGCGACCTCTACCTGGACGAGGCCCGGCTGCAGCCCGGCCCCGGCTTCGCCCGGGTGCGCGGCGCGCTCGGCGGCGTGCTGGCCGTCCTCGCGGCGACCGACTGGGCCGCCCTGGCCTGAGCGGCGCGCGGGGCTTGCCCGCCCGGGACGCCGTCGCTAGAACCCGCGCCTTCGCCCACCGCCCCGCCCCCGGGGTCGACACGACCTCTGCGGAGAGGTGGCTGAGTGGTCGAAAGCACCGCACTCGAAATGCGGCGTGCTCGCAAGGGCACCGTGGGTTCGAATCCCACCCTCTCCGCCATCCCCTCGAAATAGTTGAGACGCATCAGCTACTTGCGCCTCTGTTTGGCTAACCGTTCGGCCGGGTTAGCCAAATCCTGTTCGCGCTTCGTCTCCCCGATCCCCTCCAGGGCAGCGACCGCGAGGCGCTGTTGATCGGCCGCTTTGGTGTAGCGCTGCACCTCTTTCAGCGTCGCGTGGCCGGTCACGGCGGCAATCTGGAGCGCAGAGCCGCCCTTCTCAGCGATGCGCCTGGAGGCAGCTTTGCGCAGCCCGTGCGCCGAACAGTGCGGCAGGCCAGCCGCCGTAGCCGCCGCCGAGAACCAATTGCCGAACCCCTTTTCGGAGAAGGGCTGGCCGAATTGGGTGGTGAGGAAGGTGAGGTGATCGCTGGGTGTGGCGTCCAGCGACGCCTGGAGCGCCGGCCGCACGGGAATCACTAGCTCCGCCCGCGTCTTCCGCTGGCGCACGTGGAGCATCCCGCCTCGCACGTGCTGGCGGCCCATAAGGCGCACGTCGCCGCTGCGCTGCGCTGTGTAGAGAAGGAGGTCGAGCGCCAGGCGCTCGCGCGTTCCCAGCGGCCAGCGCACCATGAAGGCCGCGATCTCCTCCTCCGTCCACGTGTGGAAGCCGGAGGTGCGGATCGCCAGCGCCTTGATGGAGGCAGCCGGGTTGTCGGCCCGCAACCCTCGATCCACGGCGAACGCCATGAGGAGGCGCAGCAGACGCACCGAGTTGTTTGCGGCGGAGGGCGTGCTCGCGCGCTTGTCGCGCATGGCGCGGACGTGCTCGGGCCGGAGGCCACGCAACTGCAGATCCCCGTAGTCAGTGCGCAGCCGCTCGACGATCCCGGTGTAGGTGCGCTGCGTCGAGACCGAGAGGGTGCGAAACTCGGCCGAGGCGAGGTAGGCCGTCACCAGGGCCGAGATTGAGCCCGGCGCGGCCCGGCTGCCTTGCGCCGGCTTTGGCTCGCCGGTCACCGCAGCGGCGTAGGCGGCGGCGAACTCGGGCGAACCGGGTGCGCCGGGGAGGTAGACGGCAACACCCTTGCGCCGGTAGCGGAACCGCGGCCTGCCGTGGCGGTCCTCGAACGTCGAGACGCCGGGGAAGCCGATCACAGCAAGGCCTCGTCCCATCCCGCCACCGCCTCTGCATCGTCATCGGCCGCCGGCGCTTGCGCGCACAGCTCGGCCGGGGCGGTCAGGTGAAGGCGGACGGCACCTCCAGGCAAGAGGTCGAGCGCCGCCGGCGAGCTTCCTCGCGCGGCCAGGAGGTCCAGCGCGCGGGTCAGGTCACTCTTGTGGACGACGCGGCTGGTCATGGCTCCGGCTCAGCGGGTGAGAGAAAGTGCGGCCTTGCTGTCCTTGACCCCTTGCGACGTGCGTCGCGGGGCGGGGAGGAAGCTTCCGGTGTCGGACGGGCCGCGGCGCCCTCTGAGAAGACTGCCCCGCGATTATGCGCCGGGGTTCATCGCCCAGCTGCGCCAGTCGACGAACCCGGCCCCGAAGTCGAGGATGACGCGGGTGTTGATGCCCAGAACCTCGAACCCGACCTCCGTCTCGATTTGCGGGCCGCGTGCGCCCTCCAGGTAGGAGAACTCCAGTCCGTCAATCAGCACGGGATCGGCCGCCACATACCACCGGGTCGGGGAGGTCAGGCGAGGTTCGACGACCAGCTGAAGGCGACCCGCAAAGCTGTTCACCGCTTCGACCGTGCCTGGCGTTAGCTCGGCCACCAGCGCCTCACCCTGCGTCTCCAGCTCGGACGGAACGATCAGGAACTTGGGGGCGATACCCAGCACGTCGCCGTTGAGCCGCTTCTGACGGCGCATGAGGAGCCGGGTGGCCGAGAGCCGAGTCGGGATCGGCTCGCCGAGATCAGGGTTGGGAGACCCTCCCTTTGTCGACGGGACCAGGTTGCCGTGGTCAGCGTGGAACAGCGCCTTGCCATCCGACATCTTCGGGCCGGCGCCGCTGTTCGCCTCCAGCAGGGCGACCATGATCTTCGTCTCGTGAACCGCAGCATCCTGGCCGAGTTGGCGGGCGAGGCGGGAAGGGATATCGAGATCGTCGTTGACCAGCGCTTGACGGGTCAGAGAGACAATCTTGCCGAAGGTCTCGACAGCATAGCTCTCACCCGATTCGATGGCTCCTCCGTGCTTGACCTCACCGTCCTCCAACACCCGTTCCAGCTTGCCAGTCGTTTCAACGTTGATGCGAGACTTGGCCCGGAAGTCCCGCGCTGTGGTCTCGCGAGCGATTGAGCGGAGGCCGCCTTCGATCAGCGCGTAGCCGTCGCGCAGCTCGCGATGCACGAAGTTGCCCAGCGCGAGGGGGAAGTCGGACGTTGTGAGCGCCGCTCGGATGAGCTGGTCGGGAGCAAGGTTGCTGGCCCGCTGCCCCGCGTGAGTTAGCGCCTCGCGCGCCAAGTCCAACGTCCCCATGTTGCTGAACGACCGCGCGACAGCTGACAGCTCGTGACGCGGGTGGGCGCGGGCGTAGAGCGCCTCACCCATCGCCTGCGCCCGCGTTTGCGGCTCCGCCAGGGGACCATGGCCTGTTACGGCCGCGCCTGAGGCTCCGACGGGAGCCGGCGAGGTTCGCGCCCGCTGGGCGTCAGCCGCCGCCGTCAGCAGCGCACTACGCGCCGCATCTTCGCTGATCCGGCCGAGCCGACACTGCTCGGCCAACTCGCGAGCTCGCTGCTCCACGCCGAAGCTCCGCGCCTGATCCACGAAGCTGACGGCGTCGAAGCCGGGCGGCGGAGAGGAGCGATCCCCGGCGCCGGCGGCCGAAGTGGTAGGGGCGGGATCAACGGTCGGCGCAGCCGCCGTGGCGGAATGGGTCATGTCAGCCTCTTGGGTTTGGGAGCCGGATGCGGGGTGCGCAGACCGCACCCCGGCGGCGGCGTCTGCGGGAACGGGGACAAGGGAGACTTCCAGCAGCTCCCATTCGGCGGCGCGCCAGGTCTCGACGCGGGTCGCGGAGTCGATCTCGGCGGGGTGCCAGGCGCGAACCGCGTAACCGATGGAGACGCCGCGCAGCTCGCCACGGGCTACCAGCCCTTCGGCGTGGCGGGCCTGGTCTGTCTCGCCGAAGGCGAGCGTTCCAACCAGCGCGCCGCCCTCGATCCGCACGTTGCGGACCGTGCCGAGCACCGCGTCGAGGGAGCCCTGGTTGTGGACGTTGAGCAGGCAGCACTGGCCCCCGGCGACCCGTGTAAGATCGACAGCCTTGGCGCTGATCTCCAACTCCTCAACGTAGAAGCCGCGCCTCACAGCTGCGCCGCTGGAGAGGATGGCTTCGACGGTGCGTGCTTCGGCGTCGTAGCTCTTGACCGCGGCCATTGCGGCGGCGGCTCGCCGCTCGTTTACGGCGGGCGGGCTCATCGTCAGCCCAGCTCGATCTCAGCAGCGGCGGCGCGCTGGAGCACGCTGGCGTGAACCTCCGTCAAATTGAGCAGAATGACACGCTGGGCAGGCCAGCGTAGCCCGCGCTCAGCTTCGGCGCGGGCAAGCTGAGCGGCAACCTCGACGATGCTGCCTGCCACGAACCAGCCGCCCTCGAAGCCGTCCGGGGCCGCCTCGATGGGCACGCCCACGTAGCCGCACCAGTGATCCGGTCCAGCCCCCTCGCGTGTCAGGACCGGCGAGAAGTCGATGTTCGCTGCCAAGCGGGTGGCGCTCTCGACGCGAACGCCGGCGGCAAGGCCCATTCGCACCTGGAGGGCGGCGAAGGCACTCACGGCGAGAACGTCGGCGAAGGTGAACCGCCGCCACTCTCTGCCGTCCAGCTCCGCTTCCGGTGTCGCGTCGCTCGACGGCAGCTGACGCCGTTGATCGAAGGTGCGGAACTGATCCAGCGACAAGCCCGAGAGGGCAGCGGCCTCTGAACGCTTGAAGGTGCGGGGCATATTCGGTCCTCTGCGGGTCACCGAGCCCCTCTAAGGTGATTCCAAACAGCAGCAACTGCTGCTCGACTCGGCTACAAGCGACGGCATGAGAGCCTCAGCCATCCGGGCCGCCCTGGTCATGCGCATCGGCGACCTGTTCGACCGTGCGCCGTCGTCCAGCCCCGACCTGACCTCCCCCGTGGCCGTCATCAACGGCGTGACCGTGAGACGGGTCGGCTTGGCGCAGGGCGTCGCCTTCGGCGTCTACAGCGGAGGCAACCTGGTCATGTGGGGGACCTTCATCCCCCGCCCGCGCCCATTCGTGACGTGCGAGGCGAACGTTGATCTCTGGAAGCGGGGCGGCTGGGAGGATCGGCTGTTGGGGGGCTGGGCTCCGCCCTGGAAAGCGGCGAACCGCGGTTCGTCAGGCAAGGCGCTCCCGGCCCGCTAGGACCGGGAGCGGGTCGCAGTCAGGCCGCGCGCAGCAGCTCGCCAACGGCGGGAGCGGGGTCCAGGTCGGCGGGCAGGTAGCGGTTGCCGCCATAAGCCGCGCGGTCGATCCCGTAAGTCCTCTCCAGCCACAGCGCCAGCGCGCGGATCGAAGCACTCGCGCGAAGGCTGCCGCTGTTCGCCTTCAAGGCCGCGAGCGGCGCCTGCTCGAAGGAGGCGACGTCGAAGATGTCGTCCACGGCGACCTGAAGGGCGCTGAGCTGCGCCAGCGCGCCGCCAGGCGAGGTGACGGGCTGAAACGGGATCAGCCGCTCCAGAGCGTCGGCTAGACCTTCGATCAGCTCGGCCTTAGCGTCTGCGGCATGGGGGCGATCAGGCGTGTCGAGCCGGCTAAGGGCACGGTCAACCTGCCCTAGCGCCAGGCCGAGCTGCTCCAGGCGGTCGGCGGGGTGCGCGCAAGAGAGCGCGGGTGCGTTCATCATGGGGTTTGCTCACTGGTTCGGCTTCTCACAGCCAAGCCGGACACGGCCCGGCAGCCGGGGGGTGAGAAACCGCCAGCGAGACGGCTCGACGTGCTTTTAGGCCCGGAAGCCCTGGACATGGCGCGCCGCCCCCGGCCAAATGGCCAGGTTCGGAGCGCCGCCAAGCGCTGCCGCGACCGTTGGCCCGCCAGGCCATCGGCATCGGCGACCTTCCCGCGCCAACGGGGCCGTCGCCTATCGCTAGTCCGGGTTCTCACACCCACGGACACTCTGCCATGCGCCGCCGGCGAGCTTCAAGCTCGACAGGCCGCGTTGTCTGGGCTTCATACTCGTTCATGCGGGATAGCAAACGCGTCGAGCAAGCGCGCAAAGCTATGCGCGCAGCAGCTCAGCAGCCGCTGCCGAACATTCGTCTTGACGGGAACGGCTTCCACGTTTTCTGTGACGAGACTGGCCAGTTCGACTTCTCGAATGGCAGTCTCTTCGGCATTGCCGGTGTCGCCGGATTTGGGACCCAGCTTGCGTTAGCTGAACGACGCTGGATCGATATGAAGCGCCAACACTTCGGCGGCGCGGACGCCTCCTTGCATGGTAGTGGCGAAAAAATGACTGGATCGCAGCTAGCTGCCATAGGGGAGTTCTTCCGTGCAACTCGGATCACGCGTTTTGCATATGTAATGTCCTGCCCCCCTCTGCGTATTGAAGGGCTTGACGCTATCCACGCGCTTACTAATCAACTTATCGAACGCTATATGATTGCTGTAGATCGTATAAAGCGCGTGCCCAGCTCTCTCACTATAACCTTCGAGTTATCTGACGCGACATCACCTTTGATTGCAGCTTCGGTACCCGGCCTCAAAGTTGATTTTCCCAACGGGACAAGCGTTCCCGTGCAGTATGGGTTCTGCCCCAAGTCTGCGAACAGCCCGTTTTTGCAAATGGCCGATCAGGTGGCGCACAGAGCACAAAGACAACACCGATCTGGGTTCGACGGTCCCTTGCTCAAAGAGTTCACCTCCGTATTTCCGCGAGTTGGAGCGCCACATGCTCCATTCGTAATGATCCGACTGCAAGAATTTAGTGCATCTACCACCGGACCTCGAATATCCTTCGACTACAATGCTGGGACATACACCATAACCGGTGAGGGAGCCATGGCCGTCAGGATCACCTCAAAGCCCATCAAGGGCCGCTCGCACTAGCGGCGCGTGGCACCAGTGTTCACTGGCCTTCATGACGAACCGCGGTTCGTCAGCGGGGTCCGGCGGCGTCGCGGCCGGTAGCCTGCTCCAGGAGCTCCACGATCTCCGCATAGGTCTCGACCACCAAGCTATTTACCTGAGGAGCTAATCGAGCAGCCTGAAGTTCTCGCCTGCACCTCATCAGCAACGGATCGAGGTCGACGACGCCCGTGGTGTGCAGCGCCGCCGCGAGTCCTTCCAGCAGAGCTGCGTGACCTAGCCCAAAGCCGCTGGGACGCGGACGCAGGGGATCGCTCATCGGCCGCTCCGCAGGTAGCCGTGCTCGATTGCGCGGTTGACGATTGGAACGATGTCATCCCGTAGCCGCCGGTCGCGTTCATCGAGTTTCGTCATCAGCTCGCGCCCGACATCCGGCCCACCGCCGTTCACGGTTAGTGAATTGCCTCCCAAGTGGAGGTGAACCGTTGGCCCGCCTCCCGAGCCTAGCGCACGCACCAGGTCGCGCGTGGTGAGCGCTGGCGTGATGCTAGTGCCCTTCGGCACGTTCGCCAGCTCTGGGCCGTTCTCGCCGACCAACGCCCGCCCGGGGCGCTGTCCGTCCCGCCGGCGAAGCCGGGGAGGGCGAACGGCTGCGCGAAGCTGAACGACGCCCCTCCGCCGCCGCCTTTGAACAGGCCGCCGAGCAGACCGCCAACGGAGGAGAGCGTGGGCGCCGAGCCGCCGAACAGCGCGTTCTTCAGTGGGTTCAGCGCCGCGAGCTTCAGAAACTCGCTGGTGATGTCACCGATCATGCGCTTGCCGGCGTCGCCCCAGCTGTTCCAGTTCTCCGGCGCCAGGAAGGCTGCGGCGTCGTTGAACAGCGTCTCGCCGGCCCCCCGCAGCTCGTCCCAGCTCTGGCGCTGGTCGTCGAGTAGCTGCTTCATGGTCGAGAGCTTGGCGGCGTTGGCCAGGATCGCGCGGCCCTCGGCGCCCGTCAGGTCGACGCCCGCGCGCTTCAGCTGCTGCGCCAGCTGGAGCTGGATGATCACTGCATCGTGCTCGGCGGGCAGGGCGCCCACCAGCTCCAGCTCCCGCTGCGACAGATCCAGCTGCTCGCGCTGGTCCCGCAGCAGATCCTGCACGACGCGTGCGCGCCGGTCGGCCTGATCGGCCGCGACCGCGTCCAGTGACTTGCTGACGAAGTTCCAGGCGTCGGCGGCGTTGTAGTGCTTATCCGTCGCTGTCGTGATCGCGTCGCGGGCAGCGATCAGGCGCTCGCGCACCTCATCGGGCTGTCCGGCGATGGCCGCGCTGTAGCGGGACCGGTCGATCCGCTTGTCCAACGCGGCGTCGGCCTGGAGGAAGTCAGTCGCTGACTCCTGCTTGTGGGCCTTCGCCAATGCTTCGCGGGTCTCGTCGATGATCCGGGTCCAGGCCGCCCAGTTCTTCGCGCTGTCCACTACGCGAGCCACCAAATAGGGCTGTAGGGCGGCCTGGTCAGACAGCGCCTGATTCAGGTCCGTGGCGGCCAGCACGCCGCTGCGCACGTTCTCGTTGGCTGCAGCGCTGGCCGTGGTGTCCGCCTTCAGCTGCGCGACAGCCTTGCTGCCCGCAGCTGCGCGCTCGGCCAGCGAGACCGCCAGCTGCCGCGCCGCCTGCGCCTCTACGTCCGTTCCCTTCCGGGTGGCGTCGGTGAGCGCCTTGCGGCGGGCCTCGGCGCGCACCGCCTCCGCGTCTCCCGCGAGGTAGGCATCCGCCAGCTTCCAGGACTCGGCGGCGTTCACCTCCATCGCCGTGGCCTGCCGCTTCAGCGACTCGGCGTGACGGTCTACGTGCGTCCGCACCTTGTCGAGCGCGGCGATCTGCTTCTCGCCTGCGGCGATGCGGGCGCGGGCGGAGCCTTCGTCGAGGCCGGCATCCGCAAGGGCCTGTGGATCGCCCAGCTGGCGCGGAGGCGCCCGATGTCGCCCTGTAAGCGGCGACGCTGGGCGTCTTTCGGATCGAGGCGGTCGGCAGCGCCGCGCAGGTCTCTAGAGGAGTCCGCCCGCCGCGCGGTGGTCTGCTCCCGAAGCTGGCGCTCGGCCGAGGCGAACATGTCGTCGACCGCTTCGCGCTCCAGCCGCTCGACCCGAGCCAGCACCTCCGGCCCGCCGCCGAAGGCGTCGTAGGTGGCGCGGGCGTTGCTCGCGAGCTCGCGCTTGGACGGACCATGCGCCAGGCGGTCGAAGAACCGCCCGGCGGCCTCCCACGCATCGTCCAGGCCGGTCTTTAGTTCGTGTAGAACCCGCGTCCAGCCGGCGGACACGTCCGCCGCTCCTCGCGTAACCTCGGCCAACCGCGCCGTGAGGAGGGCTTGCGCCTCCGACACCTGCCCGGAAGCCGTCATGGCCTCGATCCGCTGGAGGTCGGCCGCCGTGAGGAAGTGCAGCTGCGCGGTCAGCTCCTCGGCACCCTTGGCAGGATCGGCGAAGGTTTTCGCTAGGGCGGCGTTGGCCTGCGCCGCGTCCTGCCCTGTGGCGGCGGCGTAGTCGCGGGCCAGGGCGATCAGCGCCGGCGGCACCTCCCGCCCGATCCGGCCGGTATTAAGGAGCGCGATCTCCGTCTCGCGGGAGGCGGCGACTGACGCCCCGCTCTGCGCCGCGGCGGCCTCGGCGAGGCGGTTCACGTCCTCGACGGAAAGCCCTGCCGCGCGCCCCATGTAGCCGGCCGCGACGGCGGCCTTGGCCTGGGCGGCCTCGTAGTCCAACGCCGCCTTCCCGGCGATCAGCACGGCCGCTGCGGAGGCAGCTACCGCCCCGCCCACCGCGATCATCACCGGCGTGAGCTTCAGCCCGGACTGCGACAGGGCGTCGAGTATCTGCGGCCCCTGCTGGATGGCGATCATGCTCGGGCTCATGCCCATCGCGGCCGTCGTGAACACGTCCGCGCCCTGGCGCGCCAGGTTGAGCCTCCCAGCCTTCTCGCCGGCCGTGAGCGCGCCCGCTTGGCCGCCGAGCGCCTTGGTGGTCTCCTCGAACCGCTTTCGCAGGAGCGCCTGCGCGGAGGCCAGCTCGCCCGCTGAGATCACCCCGGCGCGCTGTAGCCGCTCCGCCTGCGCCAGCTCGGCGTCCAGGCGGGCCGTCGCCGTGCCGAGCGGGTCGATCTGCGCCCGGAGGGCGACCGCCTGGCGCTCCATGCGCTCCTGCTCGCGCACCAACGCCCGGAACGCATCCGCGCTGTCCCGCGCAGGCTTCACCTCGGCCGAGACACCCGTCACGGCGGCGATGCGCGCCTGAGTAGGGGTCGCCGGCAGCACGGCCGCCATCTTGGCCGCGAGGTCCGCCTGTTTCCGCTGGGCCGCGACCAGCATGTCGCCCGCCTGGTCGAAGGCCCGCCCAAGCCGGCGCGCCTCGGCCTCGGCCGCCGAGGCCACCTCGGCGAAGCCCTGCTTAACCTCCGTCTTTCCGTCGATCCCGATACGGATCGCAACGCTGGGCTTCGCGGCCATGGTCAGGGCTCCAGTCGGACGGATCGAGGGAGGAGAAGTTCAGCGGGTTCACAAACAGGGGCCGGGTTCAGGCACTGAACTCGTGCGCTCCGCCGTACTGCATAGGTCGGGGGGCCGGGGGGAGGACCCGCCGGCCCGGCGACGGCGGCGGTCGGGCCGACGCCCGGCGTCGCGGGCGCTCCCTCGGCCTGGTGGTCAGCAGCTTCCAGCTGCTGCTCTCTCTTTCCTCTCTCTGAGAGAGGATCGGTATGAGTAGAGGTAGGAGTGAACGGGTGAACACGGACTCGCGCGCTGGCGCCCGCACCGCCGGGTGTGCGCAGGGGCGTATGCGCGGAGGGCGGGCCGCAACTGTTCACCTGTTCACCGACCGGCCGTGAACCCTTGCCTTTCAACGGCCTGCGCGGTGAACACTTGCCGTCGCGGTGAACAGCGCAGCCGTTCACTCGCCCGCTTCCAAGCCCGGCGCGTGGCCGCCCGGCCTGGATCACAGGCCGGAGGGAGGCCAACTGTTCACTGGTGTTCACCGCCCTGGCGGACGCAGTCAGCGACGAGCCGCCGGCGCTGGGAAGGCGGTCCAAGGTGAAGCGCGAGCTGCGCGAAGTGCGTTGCTGCCGGTTAGCCAACCCCGAGAGGATCGCTGACGGCCGTTGCGGCACGCGCCAAGCGGTTAGACAACCTAAGTCATTGATTTGCTTGGCTCGGGGCGGTTCCACCCTCTCCGCCATCTCCCTGGATATGGTCGACGCGCATCGGCTACTTGCGCCTCCGTTTGGCTGACCGTTCGGCTGGGTTGTCAGACTAACGGGCGGGTAGGGGGGGAGCGCCGGGGGTAGGACGTGCTGGCCCGCAAATCGCCCAGCCAGTTCCGTCGGTTCAACAGCTCGCCCGAGGTGATCCGCCTCGTGGTGATGATGTACGTGCGCCACCCGCTCTCGCTGCGCAACGTGGAGGAGCTGCTGGCCGATCGGGGGATCGACGTCAGCTACGAGACGGTGCGGTTCTGGTGGACCCGCTTCGGAGCGGGCGATGGCCGGCTTTCGGAGCGTCATCTCACCGGGCGAGACCCGTTCAAGGCTGATCGTCCCGCTCTCCTGGCGGAGTGGAAGGCGCTCGCCGCCTAGCTCACGGCCGGGGAGAGGAGGGCTGCGCTTAGCGGAGACAAATTGCCGTTGGTCTGACAGCACCCGCGCATCCGATCCTTACCCGAGCCACCGTATGGTGAGGCACGTCCGGTATGCGCACGTAAGAAAAGGTCTGCTCCTGGCGCCGAGCGGCCGATTAGCGCGAGATGCCGGAAGGTTCAGTGGAGCTTCAACCGTGGCCTGACGACATTGTTGACCTTGCTGATCGCAATGAAGACGAGGCCGCTGAGCCAACCGTGGATGGCGATAAGGTGCATTCGATAAAGAGACATATACGCGAACCTGGCGAGCCGCCCTTCGATCGCCATGCGCCCTCCGACCAGATTGCCCATCAAGCTTCCGATCGTGGAGAACCGGCTCAGCGACACGAGGGAGCCGTGATCGTGATAGACGAACGTCTTAAGAGGCCGCCCCTCCATGGCCGCAATCAGGTTGCGGAAGGCGGTCTCGGCCATTTGGTGGGCGGCTTGCGCTCGAGGGGGAACAGGCCGTCCGCCTTCCTGGAGGAATGCGCAGCAATCGCCGATGGCTATGACGTGATCGTCGCGGGTCGTCTGCAAGGTTGGTCTCACCACGAGTTGGTTGCCGCGGTTCGTCTCCAGGCCGTCGATCTCCTTCAGAAATTCCGGCGCCTTCACGCCCGCCGCCCACAGGCGAAGGTCCGCCGCGATCAGCTCTCCGGAACCCAGCCGCACGCCGTGGGACAAGACTTCGGTCACGGGCATGCCCGTGAGGACGCGCACCCCCAACGCTTCCAGCTGATGGTGGGCGGCTTTCGCCAGCGGCTCCGGCAGAGCGGGCAGGATCCGAGGGCCGGCCTCGATCAGTGTGACCTGAAGGCGGCTCTCGTCGAACACCTCCAAGCCATAGTATTTCAGGGCGGCCGCGGCGTTGAAAAGCTCCGCCGCCAATTCGACCCCCGTGGCCCCGCCCCCCACGATGGCGATGCGGACAAAAGCGTCCGCGGTGGGATCGGCCGACATCGTCCGGGATACGCGCAGGCAGTGGTCGAGCAGCCGATGGCGGAACTTGTCCGCTAGGCGGTGGTCGTCGAGGAACAGGCAGTGTTCGGCGGCGCCGGGCGTGTTGAAGTCGTTGGAGACCGATCCGACAGCGAGGACTAGGTAGTCGTAGCGAACGCGATGGCTTCCCATGATCTCGCCGCCGCCCTCCTCAACGAGGGGAGCCAGAACGATCTGGCGGGCTGCGCGATCTATCCCTTCGAGCGCGCCCATGAAGAAGCGATAGCCCCACCGGTGGCAGTGGCTGCGGTAGCCTACCTCATCGAGGTTGGCGTCCAGGGACCCTGCCGCCACCTCGTGCAGCAGCGGTTTCCAGATGTGCGTCCGGTTACGCTCGACCAGGATGATGTCGTGACGGCGGCGGCCGAAGCGTGCTCCGAGCTTCGTCACCAGCTCAAGCCCGCCGGCTCCGCCCCCTACGACGACGATCTGTGTCTTCTTCACCATCGTGGAGCCGCCCCTCTGCGCGACCCTACTTCGGCCGGGGCGGATAGGCTACGACCCGCTTCCAGCGGATCGGCCCATCCATAATCGACACCCGCGGTTATGCCTCGGTGCGGTTCCCAGTGTCGACATCTTGGAGCCGTACCGATGTCCGCTCCTGGCGCCGAGCTGACGTGCGCTCCTGGCCGACATGCTCTGACTGCCGTGCCTAGAGCAGATCAGAAGGGCAGCGCGGCCCCATCGGCGTCGAAGAAGCCTCCGCTGTCTACGCGGGTCAGCCTCGCCGCCGCGTCGACCAGCCGCCGCGCCGCGGTCGCGGGCGTCTGTAGCCGTCCTGCGGGAACCCCGCGTTGGAAAGGTCGGCTCAAGGGCGTGTCCGCCGTGCCGGGATGGAGCGCGGCGCAGATCGCGTGCGGGTGCGTTCGCGCGAGCTCCACCGCCAGCGTGCGCACAACCATGTTCAGCGCCGCCTTGGAAGCGCGATAGCTGTACCAGCCGCCCAGCCGGTTATCCGCCAGCGAACCGACGCGAGCGGAGAGCACGGCGAAGACGGCCCGCCGGTCGCGCGGCAGCAGCGGCGCGAAGTGCTTGGCCGCCAGCGCGGGTCCCGCCGTGTTGACGGCGAAGCTCTCCGCCAGACCTTCGGGCGTGAGATCGGCCAGGCGCCGCTCCGGCCGCGCCGCGCGCCCGTTGAGCACCCCGGCCGTCACGAACACCAGGTCGACGGGCTCGCCGATCCGCGCCGCAGAACTGGCGAGCGAGGCCTCGTCCGTCACGTCGGCCACCCCGGCGTGACAGCCAGCAAGCTGCGTTCCGGCGCGGCTGAGCGCATGCACCTCGATCCAGCCGTCGGACACGAGCGTGGTGGCGAGCGCGCCGCCCAAGCCGCCCCCCGCACCAAGCACCACCGCGCGCGTCTTCACGCCCGCCCGATCACGGCGATCAGCGGGTCGCTCGACGCTCCATCCGCCAGCACGCGCGCCTCGACGGCGCCGAAGCCGGACCGCTCCATGTAGAGCCTCACCAAGCTCGCGTGGCCACGGTGGTCGAGCGCACGCCACACGGCCACGGCCTTGGTCGGGAAGCAGCGGTTGGAGAAGCTGACGGCGAAGGGCGCGCCGGGACGCAGGACGCGACGCACCTCGGCGAACACGTCGAACGGCCGCCGGAGGTACTGCACGCCGACGCAGCAAAGGGCCGCGTCGAAGCTGCCGTTGTCCAGCGGCAGGCGCGTGTCGCGGTTAAGGTCCTGGACCCACCAGCGCGTGAGCCGCGGATTGGCCGCGAGCTCCTCCGCGTTCATGCCGTGGCCGACCACCTCTCCGAGCCGCTGCGCGGGCGGCAGATGGCTGACCCAGCTCGACATGAGGTCGAGCACCGCCGCGCCGGGCTCGAGGAGTCCACCGTAGAAGGCGCTCAGCGCCGCGACCGCGGGTTCGTCGATGTGGCTGACCAGGCGCGAGGGCGCGTAGAACAGGCTGTCGTCCCCCTCGTCGGCTCGCTCGAAGCTGCCCGGCGGCAGGTCAGCTCCCGGAGTAGGCGAGGGCAGCATCACTTCTTCTGCGCCAGATAGCGCTCGAGCTCCTCGCTGCCGCCGACGCGCTCACCGTCGACGAACACCTGCGGCGTGGTCTCGACACCCGTCTCGCGCTTGTAGGCGTCCACCTCCGCGCGGGATCGCAGGATGTGATCGTCGACCTGGTACCCCGCCTCCTCGAGAAGGGTGAGCGCGCGGGCGCCAAACGGGCACGTGTGCTCGGGGAGCACCATGCGGTAGAGGATCGCGGAAGCCATGGGTGGCCAACGTTCCCCGCCCTGCGACGATCCACGGGTTACGCCAGCTCACGATGCAGCGAACGCCGCCGGCGCCCACAGAGGTTCCCCGGCCTGAGCGCCGGGGCTACGCCCAACGGGTGGGAGGAGCGACGCTGGCTCCTGCCTATCGGCGGGTGCGGCCTGGAGGACGATCCAGGCGCCGGACCAGTCGCTGCAGCGACGGTCTCACCTTCAGGAACATGAGATAGAGCCCTTCCAGTGCGCTCAGAACGTGCGGAGAGCGGGCCAGCAGGCCCAGCGGGCGTAGAGGTGGGATCGCCCGCCACATGGCCGCGAAGGCCGCGGCGCCCGACAGCATGCGTCCGTTCTCACACGCGTGCAGCCGCTCAAGGAGATCATCCCTGGGCAGGGGACAAACCGAACCGGCCTCCTGAACGTCCTGGAACGTCACGGCGCCGCGCTTGTCGAGGCGGCGCATGAGGGCGATCTCCCGCCGGCAGAGCGGGCAGCCGCCATCGAACCAGACCACCACCTCGTCCATCGCTGCCATATAGGGTTTCGGCCGCCGCTTGTCGGCCCGGGAGCGGTGTGATGCGGGTTGCTGTTGTGGGGGCCGGAATGGCCGGGCTGGCCTGCGGCGAGGCGCTGGTCGCCGCCGGTCATACCGTCGTGCTGTTCGACAAGGGCCGCGGCGCAGGCGGCCGCATGTCCTCCCGTCGCATGGCGACGCCGATGGGAGAGATCAGCTTCGACCAGGGGGCTCAGTACATGACGGCGCGCGACCCCGCCTTCCGCGGCCGGATTGAAGCCTGGAGTGCAGCCGGGCTGGTCGAGCCCTGGCCTGCGGCCGGCGATGACGCCTGGGTGGGCGCGCCCGCGATGAACGCACCGCTCAAGGCGATCAGCGCAGACCTGGACGTCCGCTGGAAGGTCAGGGTCGAGACGCTGACGCGCGAGGCCGGAGGTTGGAGGGTCGGCGGCGGGGACTTGGACGAGGGCGGCTACGACGCCGTTCTGTGCGCGCTTCCCGCCGAGCAGGCGGCGGCTCTGCTCGGGGGCGTCGTCCCAGACTTCGCAGCCCGGGCGGCGGCGACCCAAAGCGATCCCTGCTGGACGGTGATGGCCAGCTTCTCGGGCCGCCTGCCGATCGAGGCGGATGTGTTTCGGAGCGACGGCGATGTCGCCTGGGCGGCGCGCAACAGCTCCAAGCCGGGCCGATCCGGGCTGGAGAGCTGGGTTGTGCAGGCGTCGGCCGATTGGTCACGCCTCCATCTGGAGCGCTCCGAAGCGGAGGTGGCGGGCGCGTTGTTGTCAGCCTTCTACGCCGCAGCCGAGACGTCTCCCCGCCCGACCGTCGCGCTTGCGGCTCACCGCTGGAGGTACGCTCGATCCGGAGCTTCAGGCGAGGGAGCGCTTTGGAACGCCGGGCAAGGGCTGGGTGCGTGCGGAGACTGGCTGCTGGGTCCACGTGTGGAGTGCGCTTGGCTATCCGGACGCCAGCTGGCCAGACTTGTCAGCTAAGCTGATCGCATCCTGGGAGGTGCGATGGGGTCGAACGCAGACCTCGCGCTGTCCACTGAAGGTCGGCATGCGACGTGGGACTCTCCCGACTCCGGACCTTCATGGTCGCCGGTAGAACGTCCGAAAACGGGGGCAAGCCAAGGACCGTTTCTGGCGCGACGCCGCCGCTCACCATTTCTCTGCTCTAGATCGTCGGACCACCCACTCGCCTATAATCTTCAGGGCCTCAGGCGCGAAGGTCTCTTCGATGGTGGCGTACTCGGCGGGTGAGCCGGTCTTCGCATGCTGGAACAGGTGATTGAGACCAGGAAGCTCCAGCACTGTCACGTCCGGGTCGTTCTTCAGCGACTCTCGCAGCGCGGGCAGGTTCTGGGCCGTAGGAACCTGCAGGTCCAGCGAACCTCCGACCGCCAGGACCGGAAGGCGCAGTCGGCGGAGGGTGGCTGCGGGATCGTAATTGAGGAAGGCGCGCAACCAGTCGGAACTCATGCGCCGGGCCTGCGCCTCAGCCGCGGCTCCGGTGACCCCGTCGGCCTGCAGCCTTTCGATGATGGCCTGCTTGGCCGACGCCCGATCCGGCGCGCGCTTGGCCAGATCAAGCACGTCGCGCGTCCTCTCGGCGTCAGCGCTGATCGCGGTCTCGGGAACGCCCGTCGCCCTTGCGATCAGCGCGTCCTGAGCCAGGAGGATCTGATCGCCGGGGACGCCCGGTCCGGCCAGGAGCACGACGAAGGCCAACTGCGGATCACGGCTGGCCACAAGCGGCGCGATCATCCCGCCTTCGCTATGCCCGATCAGACCGATGCGGCGGCCGACGATGTCGTGGCGGCTGCGCAGGAAGGCGATGGCGGCCTGGACGTCCTCAGCGAAGTCGAAGCTGGTGGCGCCCGAAAAGTCACCCTGCGATGCGGCAACCCCGCGATCATCAACCCTGAGCACCGCCAAACCGCGCCGCGTCAGATCATCCGCGAGGATCAGGAAGGGCTTGTGGCCCAGGATCTCCTCGTCCCGGTTCTGCGGGCCCGAGCCGCTGATCAGCACCACGGCGGGGAAGGGGCCCTGGCCAGGCGGAAGGGTCAGGGTTCCGGCCAGACGGATGCGCGCAGCCGGATTGAGGAAGCTGACGTCCTCCTGCCTGTACGGGTACGGCGTCGCGGGTGTCTGCGGCCTGCGAGGAGGCGTGATCGGCGCAGCCTCTGAATGCGTCAGCGTGAGCGGCAGGGCGGCGGGACCTTGAGACCACTGGCCGGTGAGGGTCGCGCCACCAGCTGCAAGCTCGCCCTTGAACGAGGCGCCGATCCTTGCGGCGTCAAAGGTGACGGACGATCCGTCTCGCGTGACCTGGGACAGCGGCAGCGGTCCGCCGCCCTGATTCAGGCTCTCCATGACGCCCGCCCAACCTCCCGCGTCCACCGGCGAGATGCGGAAACGGACGCGCAGCTTCACCTGCCCGGTGTCGAGCACCCCGCTCCAGTCTCCCGCGAGGGCCGCCTGAGTCTCTCGTGTCGAGGAGGCGGGGCTTTGGGCTAAAAGGGGCGCCGGTGCGGCGGCGAGAAGCAGGGCGAGCGGAAGCGCGACGCGCAGCATGAGCGGTCTTCAGGTCTATATTGAGAGAAGGTGTCGGCTGGGGCGCCGGTGGATCAGCGGCTTGCGCGCGGAGCTCCGGCGCGCAGCAACCGGCGCCCTGTCCATCGCATCAGGCGGGTGGCGGCGAGATAGAGGATCACGGCGATCGCCAGGGCTACGGGCGTGATCCACAAACCAAGATGCTCCACCGCGCCCGCCGGCGGCGCGCTGAGGAAACCGACCGCGAAGAGATGCGGGCCGGTCCATGCGCCTACATTCGCCGGCGCGATCGGCTTCAGGGCTGCGACGGCGGCGAAGGCCAGCGCGAAGGCGTAGAGCAGCAGCGCGGTCGTCACAGAGATCAGCACCGCCAAGCTCCGGGAGGCGCGCGCCAGCAGAGACGCGAGCAGCCTCGCCGGGGAGCTGCGGTGCAGCGCGCCGACCAGCTCCGCGTCTTCCACGAACACGCGTGCGTAGTCGATCGGGTCGCCGAGCGCCGCCAGCGCTGAGCTGAGGGCGTCCTGTCCTGCTGCGCCCCGCTCCGCCAAGTGGCCGCGCACCTCGTCGACAAGCGCTCGGCGGTGGTCCGACGGGAGCGGCGCCAACGCTTGGGCGAAGCGCGCGAGGAAAGGCTCGGCGTCGATCGGTGCGCGTTCTGTGTTGGTCATCGCTGTTGCTCCACGACGGCGTTCATGGCGGCCGAAAAGCTGCACCAGGCGGCGGTCATGGCCGGCAGCGCCGCTGCGCCCTCCCTGGTCAGCTGATAGTATTTGCGCGGGTGGGCGCCCTGGTCGGTGACCCAGCGCGACGCGAGCCGCCCCTCGCGCTCCAGACGGCTCAGAAGCGGGTAGAGCGCGCCTTCCGACACGATCTCGCCAGCCTTGTTCACGCCGTCCAGGATTTCGAGGCCGTAGCGCTCTCGCGCTGCGACGAGCGACATCACCGCGAGCTCCGCGGCCCCTTTGCGCAACTGCGCCGCCCAAGAAGACAGATCCATGCCGCCCAACGACGGCATGACACCCTGCTATGCAAGTTAACTTGCGGACAGGTTCACAGCCGTCGTGCCGGCCCGGGTGCGTGGGCAGCCTTTGGCCGGCCCGCTCGCGCGTCGCCAACCGAGCACTCAGCGCCGGTCCAGGCGTCCGGTGCTGAGCAGCAAGCGAGATTGCGGTCAGCTCCGCAAAGCTGTCTCGGCAGACCGGCGGGTCAGAAGCGCGCCTGCACGCTCAGATAGAAGCTGCGGCCCGCCTCAGGGAAGCCGTCCGTCAGCTGGTAATTGCGGTCGGTGAGGTTCTGGGCCGCGGCAATCAGTGAAAGGCCGTCGGTGACCGCGTACTCCGCCTGGGCGTTCAGGAGCACGTATTCGCCAGTCTTGTAGTACCTCAGCGGAGCTATCGTGGTCACCGTCCAGCGCTGGCTCGCGTATTCGACGCTGGGACGCAGCTTCAGGCGCGACAGCGGCCGCCAGGCGGCGTAGCCGAACAGCTTCACCTCCGGAACGCCCAGCGGGTGGAAGGCGGGGTTGGTCGGGTCGCTCAGCCGGCGGTGAAGCCAGGTGACGTTGCCGCCGACGTCGAGGGCGCTCGTGGCGCGCCAGGTCGCGGCGGCCTCCGCGCCGTAATACTCGCCGTCGCCCACGTTGCGCGTCTGGGTGACCAGGCCGAAGCCGTTCACTGTTACGGGGATGGCCAGCAGCGCGTCCTGCAGGTCAGAGTAGAAGACCGCCCCGGAGACGTCGAGGCGCGTCCCGACGGTCGCCTCCACCCCCACCTCGTAGTTGATTGCGCGTTCGGAGCCGACATCCGGGTTGGGCACGGCCGTGCCCAAGCGCGAGCTGAAGCGCTCGAACAACGTTGGGAGGCGCGCGCGGTCGGAGACGCTGGCGCGCAGCTTCAGGTCCGGCGAGACGCGCCAGAGCAGCGCCGCCTGCCCGTTCACAGCATCGTTGTTCTTCAGCGCGTAGCTCACCGGCAGAAAATCGATCAGGCTGTTGGCGATCGTCGTGCCGGTCACGCTGACGTTGATGTCGCTCGCTTTCTGCAGGTCCGTCCAGTCGTAGGACACGCCCAGCACGAGATCCAGCGCGGAGGTCAGCTTGGTGCTGTACTCGCCGGCTACCGAGTAGGTCAGCTCGTCGTTCCGCTGCTCGGGCTCGCCATAGGGCGCGTTGCGCGAAGGATTGCCCGTGGCGGGCGTGCGCACAAAGCCGTCCTGTCGCTCCTTGTGCACGTCTTGGCGCGCGTAGAAGACCCCCTTGAGCGAGCTGGTGGGCGTCATCGTCCAATTGAGTTCGACGTTCCCGCCGACGGCGTAGTCCTCATAGAAGGAGTTGAACGCCCGCGGCAGCGACTGGGTGGTCTGGCTGGCGTCGTCGAACGCGGACAGCAGGTTTTCGAAGGTGTTGCGGTACAGGCGCGTGCGCAACGTCAGCGTGTCGGTCAGGCGGGTGCGGCTGAGAAAAGCTAGGCTGTATGTGTTCCAGTATGGCCAGCTCCAGAAGCGGGTGCTGGCCGTGTCTGTGACGCTGTAGGGCGCGTTCTTCTCGCCTTCAGAGCGGGTGTAGTTCAGCGAGTATTCGTCCGTCGCGTTTGGCGTCCAACCGACCTTGGCGTTGATGCGCCAGTCCTGTGCATTCGACCGCTCGCGCTCGCCACCGTTCTCCAGGACTGTGGGCTGGAAGCTGTCGGATAGAGTGAAGTGATCGCGCTTGGAGTAGGCGCCCGACAGCTGCCAGTACACACGGTCGGAGCGGCCGCCGATCCGGCCGCTGGTCAGCCACGCCTCGTTGTCACCGGTGCGACTGAAGTATTCGTTCACCTGAAACTCGCCCTCTATCTGCGCGGCCGGCCGGCGCGTCACGAGGTTCACCGCACCGCCAATAGAGCCGGGGCCGTCCAGCACGGAGACGTAGCCCTTGCTGACCTGCACCTCGGCGAGATCTGCTGTCAGAAAGCGGCCGAAGTCTATGCGGTTGTCGGCCGGAAGGAACACGCGGACGCCGTCCACCGATAGCGTGGTCTGGAACCGGTCAAACCCGCGTACGAAGATCAGCCGCTCGTTGCGCGAACCGCCCGTGTTCGAGCTGTTGGCGCCGGGGATGAGGTCCAGCGCCTGGTCGACAGTCTGGCGATTGAACGTCTTCAGCGTCTTGCCGCTGATCGTAGAACCGCCCAGGGGAAGGCCCTCGGCGGTGCGGGCGGTCACGCGCAGCTCGCCCAAGGTATAGACGTCGTTCGCCGCAGGGGAGGCGGCCGGGGCGGCCACGAACTGGGCGAGCACGGGCGTTGCCGAAAGGCCGACGGCGCAGGCCGCCAGCGCTGATCGAACTCGCATTTTCACCCCCGTTATCTACGGTCGGGAATAGCGGTCCGTCTGCACCCGGCCTAGTGCGCCGACGCCACGGCTTATCCGGATCAAGGCTCGCCGGAGCCGCGCGGGGGCTCGACTGTCGCCAGGAAGGGCGCCGCGACAGCCTCGGCGCTGACCTCGACACTGCGGTAGGCGGCCACGACCTTTTGGCCGAACTCCGTCAGCACGGCCCCGCCTCCTTGCCGGCCGCCGGTCTGAGTGCGGACGACGGGATGCGCCAGGCCCGTGTTCATCTCGGAGATCAGCGTCCAGGCGCGACGGTACGACATCCCGAGCGCGGCCCCCGCCGCTGAGATGGAGCCCTCGCAGGCGACGGACTCCAGCAGCCTGATCTTGCCGGGGCCGATCCGACCGCCGTCGTCCAGGTCGATGCGGATGGAGAGATGCGCCACCCGATCAAGCTAGGCGCTCCGGGTCCTCACGATCCAGCCCCATCGAAGTAGGGCCGAACGCACCCTTGAGGCGGCGGCGCGACCTGCCCGTCACGTCTGGCTCCAGATACGTCCCAGGGTGGCGTGACTCCCGCAGGCTGACCGATGGGTGTCTTAGGCCTGCATGTTCGTCTCCGCCGAGTTGCGGTGGTCCTCGGCTGGCCAGAACGTGGCGGAATGTGCACGGTGAAATCGGGCCAGCAGCCGCTGCGTGTCGGCCAGCGATGTTTCGGCCACCCGCCTTTGCGCTGGCCGGCGGGGCGAGCCCGTTGCTGATCGCGCGGCTCAGCCGTTCGGGTGACTACCGGGTCGCCATCCTGGTCTCGGCGGCGGGCTTGGCCGCCTGCTAGGTGTTCCCCTGCTCGGACTCCGGCACGGGGTCGCTCGGGCCGTAGTAGAGTCGCGCGCAGTCGTCGCGCAGGACGCCGCCTGAGATCGTCACGTCTTCTCGGTACGCGTCGGTGATGAAGGCGAGCGTGTCGACGTGGCGGGCCTCGAAATACATCTCGTGCACGTCCTCCCGCCCGGCCCCGTAGACGACCCGTCCGACCTTGGACCAGACCGAGGCCATGGTGCACATCCCGCACGGCTGAAGCGTGCTGTAGAGCGTCGCCCCGCGCAGCTCCCCGCTGGCCCGGCCGCGTCCGGCGGCCCGGATGGCCTCCATTTCCGCATGCGCGGTCGAGTCCTGGTGTTCGTCGACATGATTGCGCTCGGCGGCGATCACCTGACCATCGAGCACGATCACGCAGCCGATCGGCGACAGCGCGGGGTCGTGGCCCTTCTCCGTGGCGACCGCGAGGGCCTGCCGCATGAAGCGCTGATCTTCGTCGTCGGTCATGGCGTGCGTCCCCGGGGTGTGAGCCTGTCTGCAAGGCGCGGAACGCCGCGCCGTTCCTGATGCGAGACCTCGATGCTCCAGCTGCTTCTGCCGCTCGCCGCCGTGGTCCTGGTGGGGGTCGGGGTGGCGCTTGAGACGCCCACGAACGCGCTCCTGGCCAAGACCTCCGGCTCGGTGCTCTGGGCGTCGCTGTTCTCGTTCCTTGCGGGGACGCTGGTGTTGACGGCTGCTCTGGTCGTGCGGCGCCCGGCGCTGAGTGCCGACTGGGCCGCGGCGCCCTGGTACGCGTGGGCGGGCGGCGTCTACGGGGCGCTGCTCGTGCTTGCGTCCGCCTGGGCGACGCCCAAGCTCGGGGCCGGCACGACCCTGGTGGTCATCGTCGCCTCCCAGGTGGCGCTCGGCGTCCTGCTCGACCACTTCGGCCTGCTAGGCCTCGAAAAGCACCCCGCGGGCGCGGTGAGGCTGGCCGGCGTCGCGATGGTATGCACGGGCGCCCTGCTGGTCGCACGCGGCTGAGCACGGGGACGACCGACGAAGCTCGCGCGCAGGAAGGAGCGGCGTATCGCCGTCGAGGACCGTGGCGCCGCGACGGCTTCCTTGTCCTCATCCTCGACCGCTGATGCTGCGGCGGCCACGGGCCGGCGGGGGAGCTGGAAGCGGCCGCCCGCGCTCCGGGCGGCCTGTCCGCGGATGCGTTCGGATGACCTTGGCGGGCGCGTCCGCTACGGCGCAGACACCAACGCCCGAGTGGAGAGAGGCGATGTCCGACCGAGCACACGCCGCCTTGCAGCGGATCGCGGACCGCAACCCGCGCCTCAACGCGATCCTCTCGGTCGATCCCGGAGCGGTCGGGGGATCGGGCGCGCTGGCGGGCGAGCCGGTCGTCGTGAAGGACTGCATCGACATCGCCGGCCTGCGCACTTCGCAGGGCTCGTCGCTCGGCGCCGGGAGCGTGGCTCCGCGGGACGCGGCGGTGGTGGAGCGCCTGCGCGCCGCCGGCGCGGCGCTGGTCGCGAAGGCCCACCTGACCGAGTTCTGCTTCGGCGCCACGGGCGAGAACATGCACTTCGGCGACTGCCGCAATCCTTGGGACGACCAGCGGATCACGGGCGGATCGAGCAGCGGTTCGGCGGCGGCGGTCGCGGCGGGGATGGTGCGGATGGCGCTGGGCACCGACACCGGCGGGTCCGTCCGCGTCCCGGCGGCGCTGTGCGGGGTCGTCGGGCTGCGGCCGACGCTCGGCCGCGTCTCCAACCGCGGCGTGCTGCCGCTCAGCCTGCTCTGCGACACCGTCGGGCCGATCGCAGCGACGGTGAAGGAGGCGGCGCGCCTGTTCGCCGTGATCGCCGGCTACGACGCCGCCGATCCGGTCTCAGTCCCGTTCGACGATGATCCGCTCGCCGTGCTCAGCGCGCCGGTCGCCGGACTGCGCATCGGGCTGCCCCGCACCCCCTTCTTCGACGGCCTCGACGCGGACGTCGCGTGCGCCGTGGAGCAGGCCGCAGCCGCCCTGGAGGCTGAGGGCGCGCGGCTGGTCGACGTGGCGGTGGCCGACCCGGCGGCCCTGGCCGACCACACCGCCTTCCGCTTCGTCCTCGCCGACGTGGCGCAGGCGCGGGCGGCCGAGATGCGCGACCACGCCGGCGAGCTCGGCCCCGGCGTCCGCGCGCGGATCATGCTCGGCCAGGCGGTGAGCGGAACCGACTACGCGGCCTGCCTGCGCGCCCTGTGGCGGTGGAAGGCCGACCTGCGGGCGATCTTCGCGTCGCGCGCCGACGTGCTGCTGACGCCGACGACCCCCGTCACCGCGCCGCTGTGGTCGGACTCGCGCGACATGGTGGCGGCCACGCGCGCCATCTCGCGCCTGACCTACGACGTGGGCGCGGCGGGGACGCCGGCCCTGTCGGTCCCATGCGGCTTCGACCGCCGCGGCCTTCCGATCGGCGCGCAGCTGATCGCGCCCTGGGGAGGCGAGGCGCGCCTGTTCCAGGCGGGCGCGGCGCTCGAGCGCGCCCTGGAGCTGGCTCTGACGCCGCCTGATTGTTCGAACTAATCATTGCCAATACGGGTGCGGCTTGGCAGGCTGACCAGCACGAGGACCGGAGTGAGGCGATGACGCGGCTGCCGCTGGACGGGCTCAAGATCGTCAGCTTCGAGCAGTTCGGGGCCGCCCCTTACGCCACCATGTTCCTCGCCGACCTGGGGGGCGACGTGCTGAAGGTGGAGTCGGCCGACGGCGACTTCGCGCGGCGCACCGGCCCGCTGA
Organism: uncultured Caulobacteraceae bacterium; assembly: GCA_964244065.1. Taxonomy (GTDB): domain Bacteria; phylum Pseudomonadota; class Alphaproteobacteria; order Caulobacterales; family Caulobacteraceae; genus JASLDZ01. Next base: position 439,441 of record CAXTHH010000002.1, read on the forward strand.
CGCTCGGGCCCGGCGACAGCCTCTATTACCAGTGCTTCAACCTGAACAAGCAAAGCCTCGTCCTGGACCTGAAGGACGGGGGCGACCGCGCGCTGTTCCACCGTCTGGCCGGCGAGGTGGACGCCGTGGTCAACAACCTGCGGGGCAATCTGCCGGCGCGGCTCGGGCTCGACTACGCGGCGCTCTCGTCGGTGAACCCCAGGATCGTATGCGGCCACATCTCGGCCTACGGGCGCGAGGGGTCGCGCGCCGCCTGGCCCGGCTACGACTTCCTGATGCAGGCCGAGGCCGGGTTCATGATGCTGACCGGCGAGCCCGACACCACGCCCGCCCGCGTCGGCCTGTCGATGGTCGACTACATGACCGGGATGATGATGGCCTTCGGCCTCGTCAGCGCGATCCGGGGGGCGGAGCGCGACGGGCGCGGCGGCGACGTCGACGTGTCGCTGTTCGACGCCGCCCTCCACCAGCTCGCCTACCAGGGCATGTGGGCGATGAACGCGGGGGTGGAGACGCCGCGGCTGCCCCGCTCGTCCCACCCCGCCACCACGCCGGTGCAGCTCTACACGAGCGCGGACGGCTGGATTTACGTCTGCTGCATGACCGACCGCTTCTGGGAGATCCTGGTGGAGCGGATCGGCCGGAGCGACCTGGCGCAGGACCCGCGCTTCGTCGACCGCGACGCGCGGCTGGCCAACCGCGACCTGCTGACCGGCGTGCTGGACGCGGTGTTCGCCCGCCGCCCCACCGCGCACTGGATGGCGCTCCTGAACGGCCACATCCCCATCGCGCCGGTCAACGGCCTGAACGCGGCGCTGGCCAACCCCTTCGTCGCCGAGGCGCAGATGGTCCGCGAGGTGGCCCACGCCTCGGGCGAGACGCTGCGCGTGTTCGCCAACCCGATCCGGCTGGACGGCCAGCGCGTGGCGCAGCGCGCGGCTCCGGCGCTCGACTCGGCGGGGCCGGCCGTGCGGGCTCGCCTCGCGGCCGAGGACGCGGCGGCGTGAAGCTCGACGGGCTGCGCGTCGCCGACCTCAGCATGTTCCTGCCCGGGCCGGTGATCACCCAGATGATGGCCGACCACGGCGCGGAGGTGGTCCGGGTCGAGCCGCTCTCCGGCGAGCCGTCGCGCGCCTTCGGGCCGTTCGGGGCCGACGGCGGGTCGCTGTGGTTCCGCAACACCCACCGGGGCAAGCGCAGCGTCGCCCTCGACCTGAAGTCGCCCGCCGGGCAGGCCGCGATCCGCCGGCTGGCGGAGGGGGCGGACGTGGTCGTCGAGGGCTTCCGCCCCGGCGTCGCCGCGCGGCTGGGCATCGACGCGGCCAGCCTGCGGGCGCTCAACCCGCGCCTGGTGCACTGCTCGATCTCGGCCTACGGCCAGGACGGTCCGCTCGGCGGCCAGGGCAGCCACGACATGGGGGCGCAGGCTTACACCGGCTTCCTCGCGCTGAACGACGACGGCGAGCGGCCGCCGGTGGTGCCGGGCGTGCCGTCGGCCGACATGGCCAGCGCCATGACCGGTCTGGCGGCGATCCTGATGGCGCTCTACCGCCGCGAGGCCACCGGGCGCGGCGATGCGATCGACGCGTCGATGTACGACAGCCTCATCGCCTGGAGCCCCCACCTGGCGGCGCAGGTCCTGGGCGACGGGGTCGCCCCGACGACGCGCACGCATCGGTCGATCGGCGGCTCGGCCTTCTACAACCTCTACCCCACCGCCGACGGCCGCAGCATCGCGCTGACCGGCCGGGAGCTGCGCTACGCCGAGGCGCTGCTGGACGCGCTCGGGCGGCGCGACCTGCTGCCGCTCGCCGCCTGCGATCCCGGGCCCGAGCAGCAGCGGCTGATCGGCGAGCTGCGCACGATCTTCGCCACGCGCACCTTCGCGGAGTGGAGCGCCTTCCTCGCCGGCGTCGACGTCAGCTGGGCGCCGGTGCTGGACATGGCCGAGGCGTTCGACCACCCCCACGCCGCCGCGCGCGGCATGCTGGTCGACGACGGCGCGGGCGGGCGGGTGATCGGCACGCCCATCAAGTTCGCCGAGGAGCCCGGCCGCGTCCGCCCCGACGCGCCCGCCCTGGACGCCGACGCGGGGTTCGGCTGGAGCTGAGCTCTAATCGGTCATCTGCACGAGCTGATTGTAGACGAAGTCGCGCGACCGGTGCACCGTGACGGAGATCATGAAGATCGTGCTGTTGGCGTCGAAGTAGCGGCGCACGATCTCCAGCACGCTGGCGCCCGGCTTGTCTGAGAGCGCGCCCGCCTCCTCCACGGTCAGGGCCTTCGCCCGGATATCCTGCGACAGCATCTTGGCGCGAAGGCCGCGGTGCTGCTCGACCCACTCGTAGATGGGCCCGATACCCAGGTCGGCTTCGGCGGGGATCGCGGCGCGCACCGGATCGACGTAGACGCGCACGAACGCCACCGGGTCGTGCCGTTCGTCGTGCCGCACGCCCGACAGGAACTGCCAGTCGCGGAACTCCTCGCAGCCCAGCAGCCTGGCCAGCGGCGCGTCGGTGCGCAGCAGCGGCACCCGGGTCCACGCGACCCGCGTGCCCGCGACGTAGTTGAGCAGTTCCGCCCGCGATCCGCTGGCGTGGCGGAAGACGCTGACCGGCGTGCGGCTGACCACCTGCGTGCCCGATCCGCGGCGGCGGCGGATCAGCCCCTCCGCCTCCAGCATGGCCAGCGCCTCGCGCAGCGCGTAGCGGCTGACCCCCTCTGTGGCGCACAGCCGCTCCTCGGTGGGGAACGGCACGCCCACCGGGAACTCGCCGCCCTCGATACGACGCCGCAAGGACTCGTAGATCTCGCGCGGGCGGCGCGACGATGCGCCCGCGGCGGCCTTGGTAGCCATGTCGCACGTCTCCCTGAGGTCACCCTTAGGACTGAACGACGCCGCCGAGAACCGGCATCTCGCCTCGACGCCGCAGGCGCGAAGGTATTCGAACTTTTCATTGACGGGGCTATGGTTTGGCCGCAGCCTAGCTTCCACAGAAGGGGCCGCCGTCATGACTTACCGCGTTGGAGTGGATGTCGGCGGCACGTTCACCGACGTGTTCCTGATCGATGCGGCGGCCGGGCGCTCGTTCACCGCCAAGGTCCCCTCCACGCCGCACGATCCCTCGATCGCGGTCATCGACGGCATCGACAAGGCCTGCGTCTCCAACGGCGTGGACCCCGCCTCCATCACCCACGTGATGCACGGCACGACGGTGGCCACCAACGCGGTGCTGACCGGCAAGGGCGCGGTGGTCGGCCTGATCGTGACCGACGGCTACCGCGAGGTGCTTCATCTGGCGCGCGGGTTCGTGCCGGGCGCGCTGGCCGGCTGGATCAACTTCGTGAAGGGCCCGCCGATGGCGGCGCTCGAACATACGATCGAGGTGTCCGAACGTATCGGCGCCGACGGCGCGGTCGTGCGCCCGCTCGACGAGGCGAAGCTGCGCACCGACCTGGCCCGGTTCCGCGGAACGGCGATCGACTCGATCACCGTCTGCCTCATCAACAGCTACGTGAACGCGGTGCACGAGCATCGCGTCGCCGAGATCATCGCCGAGGAGCTGCCCGGCGTCTCGATCTCGCCCTCCACCGACACCCTGCCCGAGATGCAGGAGTACGAGCGCGCGATCACCTCGGTCACCAACGCCTTCGTCAAGCCGATCGTCGGCCGCTACATCACCAACCTGCGCACGGCGCTGGAGGCGCGGTCGGGCGAGATCAGCCTGGCGATCCTCCGGTCTGACGGCGGCCTGGCGGCGGCCCGCTCGGCTGCCGACTACCCGGTGAACCTCCTCATGTCAGGCCCCGCCGGCGGGGTCGCCGGGGCGATCTGGATCGCCAAGCAGTCCGACCTTCCCAACATCATCACCTTCGACATGGGCGGCACCTCGACCGACGTCTGCCTCGTCCAGAACGGCGAGGCGCAGGTGCGGCGCGAGACGGTGGTGCACGACGTGATCGTGCGCGCCTCCTCGGTGGACGTGCGCACCGTGGGCGCCGGGGGCGGCTCGATCGCCACGGTGCCCGAGCTGACCAAGGCGCTGCGCGTCGGGCCGCAGAGCGCCGGAGCGGTGCCCGGCCCCGCCGCCTACGACAAGGGCGGGGGGGAGCCGACGGTGACCGACGCCAACGTCGTGCTCGGCTACCTGCCGTCGGACGCCCGCCTGGGCGGCGACATGACCATCCGGCGCGACCTCGCGGAGGCGGCGGTGGCGCGGATCGGAGCGGCGCTGGGCCTGTCGGTGGAGGCCGCGGCGGAGGGCATCGTCCGCATCGTCAACGAGAACATGTTCGGCGCCCTGCGCCTCGTCTCCGTCGAGCAGGGACACGACCCGCGCGACTTCGCCCTGATGGCCTTCGGGGGGGCGGGGCCGCTTCACGCCAACGCGCTGGGCCGGCTGCTGAAAGCGTGGCCCGTGGTCGTGCCGCGCGGCCCGGGCGTGCTGTGCGCCGCCGGCGACGCGACCACCCGGATGCGCGACGAGGCCGCGCGCACGCTGATCCGCAAGGTCGACGAGGTCGACCGAGCCGAGCTCGCGCCGCTGTTCGACGCCCTGACGGACCGCGCCCGCGCCGCGCTGGACGCCGACGGGGTGCCGCGCGACGCGCAGGAGGTGATCTACCAGGTCGACCTGCGCTACGCCGGGCAGTCGGCCGACATCACGGTCTCGCTGACGCCCGAGGAGTTCGCCGCCGACGGCGTCGCGGGCGCGGCGGCTCGGTTCGACGTGCTGCACGAGCAGATGTTCAACTTCAGCCTCGACAAGGCGCGGGAGGTCGTGAACCTGCGCGTCATCGTCCAGGGGCCCGGCGTCGACGTCGGCCGCATCGCGCTGGAGCAGGGCGACGGTGATCCCGCCCGCGCCGCGGTGCAGGCGACGCGCGTGTTCGTCGACGGGGCCTGGCACGCAGCCACCCTCTACGACCGCGCCCGGCTGCTGGCGGGCGACCTCGTCCGCGGGCCGGCCGTCGTGACCGAGAGCGACGCGACGACGCTGATCCTGCCCGGCAGCCACGCGAAGGTCGACGCCGTCGGCAACCTGCTCATCCGCGACGACACCTGAGGGATCGCGCCATGGCGACCATCATCGAGACCAACACCACGCCCTGGCCGACCGTCGAGGTCGATCCCGTCACGCTCGACGTGATCGAGAACGCGCTGCAGAACGTGCGCGTGCAGATGGACGCGATCCTGTTCCGCACCGCCATCTCGACCATCATCCGCGAGCAGCGCGACGGCTTCCCCGTCATCACCAACCGCGACGGCCTGATGCTGGCGGGCCAGTTCGGCTCGCCGGTGGACGGCTTCATCGGCAACTACGAGGGCGAGATCGAGGAGGGCGACGTCCTCGTCACCAACGATCCCTACGCCTGCAACGGCGCGATCAGCCACCTGAACGACTGGCTGATCTGCACCCCCGTCTTCCACCAGGGGCGCCTGCTGGGCTGGACGGCCATGTTCGGGCACATGAGCGACATCGCCGGCAAGACGCCCGCCTCCATGCCGGTGGACGCGACCGACATGTACCAGGAGGGGATCATCATCCCCCCGGTGAAGATCGTCGCCAAGGGCGTGCTGCAGAAAGACCTGCTGCGCCTGGCCGTCCGCAACTCTCGCACGCCCGACCTCAACGAGGCCGACTTCTTCGCCATCATGTCCGCCTGCCGCACCGGAGCGGCGCGCTGCATCGAGATGGCCGAGCGCTTTGGCGCCGACGTGTTCACCTCGGCCACCGACCTGCTGCTGAAGCGCAACCGCGAGGCGATGCGCTCGCTGATCGTGCAGACCGCGCCCGAGGAGAAGGTGATCTTCGAGGACTGGATCTGCGACGACGCCATGGGCCACGGCCCCTACAAGATCGGCTGCGAGATGTGGCGCGAGGGCGAGACGCTGATCTTCGACTTCGCCCGCACCGACCCGCAGTCGGCGGGCTGCGTCAACTTCCTGCTGAACGACCGCATGTTCAAGATGTTCTGCGGGCAGTTCATGGTCAACGTGTTCGATCCGCAGATCGTGCTGAACGATGGCTACATCGACCTCATCGACGTGCGCATCCCCAAGGGCTGCCTGCTGAACCCGGTCGCGCCGGCGGGGCTGAACGGGCGCACGCGCGCGCTGGGCAGGATCTTCGACATCATCAGCGGGCTGTTCGGCTCGGCCAACTCCGACTTCCTGATCGCCGCCGGGTTCAGCGACAGCCCGCACTTCATGTTCTCGGGCTTCGACGACCGCGACGAGTGGTTCCTGCTGTTCCAGATCGGCTTCGGCGGCATCCCCGGCAAGCCGGGGGGCGACGGCCCTGACGGCCACTCCCTGTGGCCCAAGTTCCGCAACGTGCCCAACGAGTACATCGAGGCCTACAATCCGGTCCGCGTCGAGCGCTTCGAGTCGATCCCCGACACCGGCGGGGCGGGGCGCCACCGCGGCGGCAACGGCGTGCGCACCGTCTACAGCTTCGGGGTCGAGGGCCACATCTCGATCCACGACGACCGCTGGCTGACCTACCCCTGGGGCGTGAAGGGCGGCAAGCCCGGCACGCGCAGCCGCAAGACCCTGGTGCATGCGGACGGAAGCCGGCAGGCGCTGGCCTCCAAGTCGGACGGCACCCGCGTGGGCCCCGGCGACACGCTGATCTTCGAGACCTGGGGGGGCGGCGGCTGGGGCGACCCCCTGGAGCGCGATCTCGGCGCCGTCGCCTACGACGTCCGCTCGGGGCTGGTCTCGGTCGAGGGCGCGCGGCGCTACGGCGTCGTCACGGACGCGGCGGGCCGCGTCGACGAGGCGGCGACCACGGCGCTGCGCACGGCGATGGCGGCGGAGCGCGGGCCGGTCGGCTCGTTCGATTTCGGTCCGCCCATTGCCGAGCTGAAGGCGAACGCCCTGGCGGAGACGGGCCTGCCGCCGCCCTCCGACCCGCCGGAAGCCCCGATCGCCCGCGCCTGGGCGCGGCGCCGGTCGCGTGCGCAGGCCGCGCTTCCCATGGCGGCGGAATAAGATGGCCGACGCCTTCGCCCAGGCCGGCTATGGCGGGCGCGCCGTAGGCTTCGGGAGCTCGCCGGCGGTGCTGGTGGTCGACCTGCAGCGCGCCTTCACCGATTCCGCCTTTCCCATGGGCCGGTCGGCGCATGTGGATCGGGCGGTGGAGAACACGGCGGTCCTGCTGGCGCAGGCGCGCCGGATCGGCGTGCCGGTCGCGGCCTGCAACGTGGGATGGTCGAGCGAGCGCGACATGCCGCGCTGGAAGGCCGAGGGGGTCTACCACGACATGTTCGTGGGCGACGCCGGGCTGGAGCTCGACCCGCGCATCGCCGATCCGCGCGACTTCCGCTTCATGAAGGCGGCGCCGTCGATGTTCTTCGGCACGCCGCTGACCACCTTCCTCACCCGCGCCGGGGTGGACACCGTGCTGGTGTGCGGCGCGACCACCAGCGGCTGCGTGCGCGCGACGATCGTCGACGCCTTCTCGCACGGCTACCGCGTCATCGTGCCCGAGCCGTGCTGCGGGGACCAGCAGGAGGATGCGCACTTCGCCAACCTGGCGGACGTGGGGCGGCGCTACGCCGACGTGGTGACGCTGGAGCAGGCGCTGGACGGGATCGGGGCCGGAGGCACCCTCGATGCCTGAGGTCCTGCGCCCCGACGGCGCGCGCGTCCACTACGAGGTGCACGGCGAGGGCGACCCCGTGCTTTGCGTCGGCGGCTGGGGCAGCTTCTGCCACGGCGAAACGCGCGCCCTGCCGTTCGGCCTGCTGGAGCGCCACCGGGTCGTCATCCTCGACTACCGCGGGATAGGGGCCTCGACCGACAACCTGGAGACGCCGCCGACGATCGGCATGTACGCCGACGACGCCCTGGCGATCCTCGACGACGCCGGGATCGACCATCTGCACCTCCTGGGCATGGTCGGGATCGGCGCCTGCGTGGTGCAGGAGATGGCGCTGCGCCGCCCCTCGATCGCCCGCAGCCTCGTCAACACCGGCGCCTGGGCGCGCGTCGACCGGCTGCTCGCCGACCAGCTGGGCCTGTTCCTCGACGTCCACCGCGAGGGCGGCTTCCTGCTGTTCCAGCGGCTGGTCTGCGCGATGTCGTTCGAGCCGGACTACTACAGCGCGAACATCGAGCGCTTGCTGGGCTATCACGGGCCCTGGCACCACCTGAACGGCCGGGTGGAGGCCCACGCCCGCTTCATCGCGGCGAGCCTCGAGCACGACACGCTGGACCGGCTGGGCGCGGTGACCGCGCCGGCGCTGGTGCTGCACGCGCCGCTCGACACGGTGACGGGACCGCGGCTCACGCAGCCGATCGAGCACGCCCTGCCCAACGCGCGCGGCGTGACGATCGAGGGCGCGGCGCATGTGCTGGCCGGCCGCAAGCTGCGCGAGGCGTTCGCGGCGCACCTGCACGACTTTTACGCCGACACATAGAAGCGGCGGGGGAGACAGAGGGCACTTCATCTGAACTTTGGGGGGGATAGGACATGAAGCGACTTCAACTTCTGAACGGCTGTGCGATCACTCTGGTGCTCTCCGCATTAAGTCCGCTCGCCGCCGCCGCGCAGCAGGCGTCCGCCCCCCCCGCCACGAGCGCGGGTCCGAACGAGCCGGGCTCCGTGGCCGAGGTGATCGTCACCGCGCGCGGCACGTCCGAGCGGCTGCGCGACGCGCCGGCCTCGATCACCGTGATCTCCGCGGACACCCTGCAGAGCACCGGGGCCCGGGTGGCCGCCGACTTCGTCCAGCTGACGCCCGGCGTGACCATCGTGACTGGCAATGTCGAGGCGGCCGACACGCAGATCAACATCCGCGGCCTGAACGGCGCGCGCGACGCCGAAAGCAACGTGGCGCTGGTCGTGGACGGCATCCTCAAGACAAGCACGTCCTCGCTGAACCAGGACCAGGGATCGGTGCAGCAGATCGAGGTGCTGAAGGGGCCGCAGGGTGCGCTCTACGGGCGCAACGCCGCGGCGGGCGCCATCGTCATCACCACCAAGCGCCCCGGCGACCGTCTCGAGGCGAGCGGCCGGGTCGGCGGCGGCAGCCAGTCGACCTTCAGCGCCGAGGGCCTGGTGAGCGGGCCGATCGGCGGCGGCCTGGGCTTCGTGGTCAACGGGGACTACCGCAAGACGGACGGCTTCTACCAGAACGTCTTCCTTCCCAGCGCGCTGAACACAGCGGTCTATCCGGGCAACAGCACCCGCCGGCGCAGCGTGGACGACGGGGAGCGCTGGAACCTCAACGGCCGCCTGATCTACGCACCCAGCGACCGCACCGAGATCGACGGCAAGATCCGCTACGGCGAGGTCCACAGCGCCGCCATCGCCTTCAACGCGATCTTCCAGCTGCCCACCCTGGCCAGCGCCACCGGGGTCGGTGCGTTCAACATCGATGCGAACGACCATAAGTTCCTGTTCACGTCGAACATCGATCCCGAAAACAACCAGAAGACCTTCGAGACGTCCGTGCGCGTGAAGCAGGCGCTGAGCGAGAACATCGATCTGGTGGCCTTCGGGGCCTACACCAACATCAAGAACAACTTCTACGCCGACGGAACGAGCGGCACCTTCGGCTTCTTCAATGACGAGTCGACCTGCCGCCGGTCCTCGACCGCGCTGGCGGGCTACCCCGTGCAGGCGCCCTTCGGCATCGGTGGAGGCGCGTTCCTGAACCCCTATTCCCCGACGAGCTGCGACGGCACGCAGTACCAGCAACGCGACCAGGAGGACTACAGCTTCGAGGTCCGGCTGCAGGGCGCGACCGACCGGCTGAAGTGGCAGCTCGGCGGCTATTACCTGCACATCGACCGCCGCACCTGCCTCAACCTGGGGCTGGACACCGGCCAGGGCGTGACGCCCCAGTGCTTCACCACCGACCCGCGCAACAGGACCGAGGCGCTGGCCGACGACCGTTTCAGCACCGACGTCTACGCCGCCTTCGGATCGGTGGACTACCGGGTGACGGACGCCCTGAGGACGAGCGTGGCGCTGCGCTACGACATCGAGGATCGAGGCGTCGTCAACCAGGTGCCGGGCGGAAGGCAGACGCGCTGGGTCGGCAACGTACTGACCAACAACCCCAACGGCACGGCGACGACGCCCGCCAACTACTACCTCAACCCCGGGCTCGATCCGGCCTACAATCCCAGCGGCGTGCTCGCCCCGCGTGACGCCAGCTTTAAGCAGCTCGAACCCAAGATCTCGGTCAGCTACAAGGTCTCTCCCGGACTGACACTGTATGGGAACTGGGGGATAGGCTTCAAGTCGGGCGGCTTCAACAACAGCGGCAGCCAGGCGATCGTCCAGAACTTCTTCAACGCCACCATCAACTCGGGGCTGTCCATCTTCGACCAGTACAAGAAGGAGACGTCGAGCGCGTGGGAGGCGGGCCTGAAGGGCGACCTCGGCGGCGGCCGCTTCAGCTACGAGCTGGCGGGCTACTACACCGACGTCGACGACATGCAATTCTTCGAGTTCTTCGTCGGCCCGTTCGGCTTGCTGCGGGTCGTCTCCAACATCGACAAGGTGCGGCTCTATGGCGTGGAGGCCGCCGGCAACCTGCGCATCGTGCGCGGCTGGACGGCCTTCGCGTCCGCGAACTACACGGACAGCAAGATCGAGAAGAACAGCGCCCGGCCCTATACGGTCGGCAACGAGTCTCCCTATACGGCCAAGTTCACGGTGAACGCCGGCACTCAGGTCGAGGCGCCGATCAGGGACGGTCTCTCCGCCCTGTTCAGGGCGGACCTGCGCGTGACGGGGCCGACCTACTTCCACACCGTTCAAAACAACAATGTGCCCAACATCTTCTCCGGCCTCGTGGGCCAGGGCAACTTCAGCAACTCGCGGCGTGACACCTACCTTACAAGCAATCTCCGCGCCGGTCTGAAGGGTGGGAACTGGTCCCTGGTGGCCTACGCCAGCAACATCTTCAACAAAAGGTACCTGGCCGAGGTAATCCCTGCCCCTGAGTTCGGCGGCGGCTTCGTCACGCCCGGCGACCTGCGGTCGTACGGGGTGGAGGCCACCTTCAACTTCTGAGAGGCGGCACGGGTGACAGGAGCATTGACAGGAACGCGGCTGGTCGAGGCCGGGCAGCTGATCGCAGGGCCCTTCTGCGGCCAGCTGATGGGCGACCACGGCGCCGAGGTCATCAAGATCGAGGCGCCGGGGACGGGGGACCCGATGCGGGTATGGGGCCAGGGCAAGCCGCTCTGGTTCCCCGTGGTCGCGCGCAACAAGAAGTGCGTGACGCTCGACCTGCGCCGCCCCCGCGGCCAGGAGATCGCGCGCCGCCTGGTCGCGAAGGCGGACTTCTTCCTGGAGAACTTCCGTCCCGGTACGGTGGAGAAATGGGGCCTGGGGCCCGACCGGCTGAGCGCCGCCGACCGCCGGCTGATCATGATCCGCGTCTCCGGCTTCGGCCAGACCGGCCCCTACGCCGGGCAGGCGGGCTACGGCTCGATCGGCGAGGCGATGGGCGGGATGCGCAACCTCGCCGGCGACCCCTCGACCCCGCCCAGCCGGGTCGGCCTGTCGATCGGCGACGCGCTCGCGGCCACCTTCGCGTGCCTGGGCGCGCTGATGGCGCTTCACCACCGGCACGCCACCGGGGAGGGCCAGGTGGTCGACTCGGCCATCTACGAGGCGGTGCTGGCGATGATGGAGTCGACCGTGCCCGAGTACACCGAGCTGGGCGTCACGCGCGAGCGGACCGGATCGGTGCTGCCGGGCGTCTCGCCGTCCAACGTCTATCCCTGCAGCGACGGCGAGATGCTGATCGCGGCCAACCAGGACACCGTCTTCCGGCGCCTGGCCGAAGCCATGGGCCGGCCCGAGCTGGCGGACGATCCGCGCTACGCCACCCACGTCGCCCGCGGCGAACGCCAGGCCGAGCTCGACGCCGTGATCGGCCTGTGGACGCGCGGCTTCACCGCCGCCCAGATCACGACGCTGATGAACGCCGCGGGCGTGCCCGCGGGGAAGATCTTCAAGGCGCCCGACATGCTGGAGGACCCCCACTTCGCCGCCCGCCAGGCGCTGGTGAAGGTGGCGCATCCGGAGTTCGCCAACCTGGTCATGCAGAACGTCTTCCCGCGCCTGTCCGCGACGCCGGGCGAGGTCCGCTGGCCCGGCCCCCCGCTCGGCGCGCACAACGAGGAGGTCTACGGCGGCCTGCTCGGCATGGGACGGGCCGAGATGTCCGAACTGCGCGACGACGGTCTGATCTGAGGGGGGCGCGGCCTTGGCCATCGAGATCGTCGACGTCGGCCCCCGCGACGGGCTGCAGAACGAGCCCGGGATCGTCGCCACCGCCGATAAGCTGGCCCTGATCGGCCGGTTGATCGACGCCGGGGTGCGGCGGCTGGAGGTGGCGAGCTTCGTCAATCCCGCGCGCGTGCCCCAGATGGCCGACGCCGACGCCGTGGCGGCGGCGCTGCCCGACCGCGGAGACGTGACCTACGTCGGCCTGGTCCTCAACGCGCGCGGGGCGCACCGCGCGCTGGCGCATCGCCGGATCGACGAGCTGGGCGCCGTGTGCGTCGCCACCGACGGCCTCGCCATGGCCAACCAGGGACAGACCCGCGACCAGTCGGTGGCCGTCGCGGCCGAGATCGTGGGGCTCGCCCGGGCGGCGGGCCGTCGCGGCCAGGCGACCATCGCCGCCAGCTTCGGCTGCCCGTTCGAAGGCGAGGTGGCGCCGGACCGCGTCGTCGCCATGGCCGAGGCGCTGGCCGCGGCCGGTCCCGTGGAGATCGCGCTGGCCGACACGATCGGCGTCGCCGTGCCGAATGCGGTGGGCGCCCTGGTCCGGCGCGTGCGGGCCGCCGTCTCGCCTATCCCCGTCCGCATCCATCTCCACAACACCCGCAACACCGGCCTGGCCAACGTCTGGGCCGCCGTCGAAGCCGGCGCGGCGACCGTCGACGCGTCCCTGGGCGGGCTGGGCGGCTGCCCCTTCGCCCCGGGCGCGGCCGGCAACGTCCCCACCGAGGACGTCGTGTACCTGCTCGAACGCAGCGGCGTCGCCACGGGGCTCGATCTCGGCAGGCTGATCGAAGCCAGCCGCTGGCTGGAGACGGTGATGCGCAAGTCCCTGCCCGCCATGGTCCCGAGAGCCGGGCGCTTCGGGTAGGCTCCGTTACGCGGATGAGGGGGATCATCGCCAGACGCCTCGGCCTGGAGCTCCACCACACGCAGCGCAGGTCGCTGGCCGCGTCCCGCCTTGACCTCCGACCGCCTCCGCCCTAAGTTGTTCGAACATTTACAGGCGTCATGACCTTCCGCACCTTCCTGTTCGTCCCCGGCGACCGGCCGGAGCGGTTCGACAAGGCGCTGGCCGCCGGGGCGGACGCGGTGTGCATCGACCTGGAGGACGCCGTCGGCCCCGCCGCAAAGGCGCAGGCGCGAGCGACCGTCGCGGCCTTCGTCGCCGCCCGGGGCCGGCGGGCTGGCGTGCGCCTGGGCGTGCGCGTCAACGGCGTCCGCTCGGCCGAGGGCGGTGAGGACGCGCGGGCCCTGGCCGGCGCCGGGGCGGACTTCGTGATGATCCCCAAGGCCGAGGCCGCCGCCGACGTCGCCCTCGTGCGCGCGGCCCTGGGGGACGGCGCCCCGCCCATCTGGGCGGTGGTGGAGAGCGCCGAGGCGGTCCGCCAGGCGTGGGAGATCGCCGCGGCGCCGGGCCTGGCGGGCGTGCTGTTCGGCGGGGCCGACTACGCCGCCGACCTCGGCTGCACCCTGGAGTGGGACCCGTTGCTGTTCGCCCGCGGGACGCTGGCGGCGGCCTGCGCGCGGGCGGGGATCGAGCTCCTGGACGTGCCGCACCTGGACGTGCGCGACCTGGACGACCTCCGCGCCTCCACCGCGCGGATCAAGGCCATGGGCTTCACCGGCCGCGCCTGCATCCATCCCGACCAGGTGGCGCCCGTGGCGCAGGTCTTCGCCCCCACCCCCGCCGAGCGCGACCGCGCCCGCCGCGTGTGCGAGGCGTTCGAGGCCGCGGGCGAGGGCGCCGCGCTCCTGGACGGCAAGCTGATCGACCTGCCGGTGGTCCGCGCCGCGCGGCGCATCCTGCAGGCGGAAGCCGCGTGATGGTCAAGGGCGTGAAGCAGGTCGGTCCCCAGCGCTACCGGGAGACCTTCGGGCGCTACTACGACGAGTTCGTGGTGGGCGACGTCTACGAACATCGCCCGGGCAAGACGGTGACCGAGTACGACAACCACCTCTTCACCCTGCTGACGCTCAACACCCACCCCATGCACTTCGACGCGGAGTTCGCCGCGGCCTCGGAGTTCAAGCGCAACCTGGTGGTCAGCCCCTACACCCTGGCGCTGCTGATCGGCATGAGCGTCACCGACACCAGCCAGAAGGCCATCGCCAACCTTGGCATGGACGAGGTGAAGTTCACCGCCCCCGTCTTCGCCGGCGACACCATTTATGGCGAGAGCGAGGTGCTGGCCAAGCGCGAGTCGAAGTCGCGGCCGGGCCAGGGCATCGTCACCATCCGCACCCTGGGCAAGAACCAGCGCGGCGAGACGGTCTGCACGTTCGTGCGCAACATGCTGATCCCGGCCCAAGGGCACGCGGTCGAAGACAAGATCGGGACCTATTGATGAACGCCCCCGTGGACCACGCCGCCCTGTCGGCGTCCGACGAATACGCCGTGCTCGATTCTATCGACAAGTGGATCGAGAAGAAGGTCGCGCCCGTGGCCATGCGCCTGGAGCACGACGACGAGTGGCCCGCCGACCTCGTGGCCGACATGGCCGAGCTCGGCCTGTTCGGCGCGCTGATCTCGCCGGAGTACGGCGGCCTGGGCCTGTCGGCCTCGACCTACGCCAAGGTGGTGACGCGCATCTCGGAGGAGTGGATGTCGCTGACCGGCATCTTCAACTCGCACCTGATGATGGCCACCGTCGTCCAGCGCTTCGGCACGGAGGCGCAGAAGGCGTACTGGCTGCCCATGTTCGCCACCGGCGAGCTGCGCGGGGGCCTCGGCCTCACCGAGCCGGACGCGGGCACCGACCTGCAGGCCATCCGCACCGTGGCCCGGCGCGACGGCGCGGACTATGTGGTGAACGGGACCAAGACCTGGATCTCCAACGCCATCAACGGCCACGTCGTGGCGCTGCTGGTCAAGACCAACCCGGAGGCCCAGCCCCGCCACAGGGGCATGTCGATCCTGATCACGCCCAAGATCGACCCCGCCACCCGCGCCCCGCTTCCGGGGATCGCCAACGGCCGCAAGCTGGAGAAGCTGGGCTACAAAGGCATCGACTCGGGCGAGTTCGTCTTCGACGGCTACCGCTGCCCGGCCGAGCTGAGCCTGGTGGGGGGCGAGGAGGGCCGCGGCTTCGCCATGGCCACCGGCGGCCTGGAGATCGGCCGCATCAACATCGCCGCCCGCTCCGTCGGCATCGCCCGGCGCGCGTTGATGGAGAGCGTGAAGTACGCGCAGCTTCGCAAGACCATGGGCAAGCCCATCGTCGAGCACCAGGCGATCCAGCTGAAGCTCGGCGAGATGGCCGCCAAGACCCGCGCCGCCGAGCTCCTGGTGGAGGACGCCGCCCGCGCCTTCGACGCCGGCGGCCGCATCGACATGGAGGCCGGCATGGCGAAATACTTCGCCAGCGAGACGGCGCTGGAGGTGGCCATCGAAGCCATGCGCATCCACGGCGGCTACGGCTACTCCAAGGAGTACGTGATCGAGCGCCTCTACCGCGACGCGCCCCTGATGTGCATCGGCGAGGGCACCAACGAGATGCAGCGCATCATCATCGCCAAGCAGCTCGTGGCGCGCAACCGCGTCTGAGCGGGCGACCTCCGCCAGACTATGCTCTGCGCCCGAGCAGGGTCCGGCGGCCGGTGACGCCTTCGGGTCGGGCGTTGCTGGCGGCGGGCGGCCAAGGCGGCGTCATGCGGAGGTGGGCTCCGCGTCGGCGAGGGCCCAGACCCAGGGTCGCGCCGCCTGGTCGCGGGCCTGCCAGGCGGCGATCGCGGCGCCGTCCCTGAGGGTGAGGGAGATGTCGTCGAGGCCCTCCAGCAGCATGGTGCGACGGAGCGGCTCGATGTCGAACGCGTACTCCGCCCCGGACGGCGCCGTGACGACCCGGCGCTCCAGGTCGACGGTGAAGGGCGAGGGCGTGCGCTCCGCCTCGGCGGCGAGCGCCAGCACCTGCGCCTCCTCCAGTCGGACGGGCAAGAGGCCGTTCTGGAAGCAGTTGGCGTAGAAGATGTCACCGAAGCTCTTGGCCACCACGCAGCGCAGTCCCATGGCCATGAGGGCCGTCACCGCGTTCTCGCGCGACGACCCGCAGCCGAAGTTCGGGCCGGCGAGCAGCACGGGCGCGCCCCGGTACGCCGGCCGGTTCAGAACGCAGTCCGGGTCCTCCGACCCGTCCGGCCGCCGGCGCAGGGTCTCCAGAGCGTAGTCGCCGAGCCGCGCGGGATCGCCGCCCGTCATCCGGTCGATGCGGATGATCACGTCGGTGTCGATGTTGGCCTGCATCAGCGGGGCGGCCGCGCCGGTGACGGTGACGAAGGGCGCCATCTCAGAGGCGGCGCACGTCGGTGATCACGCCCGTGACCGCCGCCGCCGCCGCCATGGCGGGGCTGGCCAGGTGGGTGCGCGCGCCCGGACCCTGGCGGCCGACGAAGTTGCGGTTGGAGGTGGAGACCACCCGCGCCCCGGGCGGCGCGGTCTCGCCGTTGGCGGCCACGCACATGCTGCAGCCGGGCTCGCGCCAGCCGAAGCCGGCCGCGGTGAAGACGCCGTCCAGGCCCTCGGCCTCCGCCTGCCGCTTCACGAGTTCGGACCCCGGAACCACCCAGGCGGTGACGCCCTGGGCGACGTGGCGGTCGCGCGCCACGGCGGCGGCGGCGCGCAGGTCGCCGATGCGCGAATTGGTGCAGGAGCCGATGAAGACCACGTCCACCTTCGCGCCCGCCAGGGGACGGCCGGGCTCCAGCCCCATGTACTGCAGCGCCGCCCGGCCGTTCTCGCGCCTGGCCGGATCCGGGTCGCGGCTGGGATCGGGGATCATCGCATCGACGGCCATGGCGTGCTCGGGGCTGGTGCCCCAGGTGATGGTGGGCGCGATGGCCGCGGCGTCCACGGTCTCGTCCCGGTCGAAGACGGCGTCGTCGTCGGTGCGCAGCGTCGCCCAATGCGCGACGGCGCGGTCGAACGCCTCGCCCTGCGGGGCGAAGCGGCGGCCCCGCAGGTAGGCGAAGATGGTCTCGTCCGGCGCGATCATGCCGGAGCGGGCGCCCAGCTCCACCGAGGGATTGCAGAGCGTCAGACGCTCCTCGACGCTCATGGCGCGCACTGTCGAGCCTGCGTACTCCACCGCGTGTCCCACCCCGGAGTCGGCGCCCAGCGCCCCGATGAGGTGCAGGATCACGTCCTTGGCCGTGACGCCGGGGCCGAGCGCGCCCTCGACCCGGATGCGCATGCGCCTGGGCCTCTGCATCCGCAGCACGCCGGTGGCCAGCGCGTGCGAGCTCTCCGAGGCGCCGACGCCGAAGGCCAGGGCGCCCAGGGCCCCGTTGGTGCAGGTGTGGCTGTCGCCGCAGATCAGCGTCACGCCCGGGAGCACGAGCCCCAGCTCCGGCCCCATCACGTGCACGATCCCCTGCCCGGCCTGGCCGAGGTCGAACAGGCGCACGCCGGCCCCGTCCGCGAGACGCCGCAGGCCCCGCCACAGCCGGGCGCCGCGGTCGTAGGTGTCGCCCGTGCGGCCAGGCGCGGAGGAGACGGCGTGGTCGGGCGTGGCGAACACAAGCTCCGGGTGGCGCACCGGCAGCCCCTTGTCGTGGAGCGACTCCAGCGCCGGCGGCCCGGAGAGGTCGTGCAGCAGATGCCGGTCGATGTGCAGCAGCGCCCAGCCGTCGCCGAGGTCGCGCACCACATGCGCGTCCCAGACCTTGTCGAAGAGGGTGGAGGGTGCGGTCATGAGATCGACAGGTGCGAGCAGCATCCGCAACCGGCTGGAACGAGACGGTACGGGCGCCTCCAAGCCAGACTTTCCGCTTCGATCTTGATGAAGTCCAGAGTGGAACTCCCTGGCGTCAGCGCCTGGCGCCTCTCCTGCGCGCCGCCGCTCGGTGACCTGGCGGCTGGTGCGCGAACGTCGGAAAGCCGCACCGACCTGAATGTCCGCCGGCGATGCCGCCAGGGACCGCTCCGCCGTCATCGCGACCGCTGCTCCTGACCGGCGCGGCGGTCTCCCTTCCCAGCATCGGGCGTGGACAAGGACGGTGCTCGCCACCGCTGCAGATGTCGCCTGGCACGGCGGCGGGTGCTTCCGGCGGAGGCCGCAGAGCGATTGTGCGAGGGGGTTGCAGTTTTTGACGAGGGGACCCGGCGCCCCCGGCTGCTAGCTTTGCCGCAGGGCGCTTGGACGAGGTGGATGTCCGTCGCGCGCCCGGGGTGGGCAGGGTCGAGCGGTGATCGAACGTACAAAGGCGGCGGGCGCTGCGACCGCGGTGGTGAGCGCGCTCGTCGGGACGGGGGCCCTGGCGCAGGCGCCGCCCGCCGCGACCGCGCCAGAGGTCGATGCGCAGGTCGAGGAGGTGATCGTCACGGGCGTGCGCGGGCGACCGCGCACCGTGACCGACAGCCCGACCCCCATCGACGTGCTCAGCAGCGCCGACCTGGAGAGGTCCGGCCGCATCGGCGTGTTCCAGGCGCTGCAGACGCAGATTCCGTCGTTCAATCTGCCGTTCCGCGCGGGCGGCGGCACCTCCACCGTGATCGCCACCGGCGGTCTCCGAGGCCTGAACCCAGACCAGACGCTGGTGCTGGTCAACGGCAAGCGCCGGCACAAGACGTCGCTGATCAACTCGGTGTCGTCGCTGTTCAACGGTTCGGTGCCCGCCGACCTGGACCTGATCCCCGCCGCGGGCATCGGCCGGATCGAGGTGCTGCGCGACGGCGCGGCGGCGCAGTACGGGTCGGACGCCATCGCCGGCGTGATCAACATCATCCTGAAGCAGGACGAGGGCGGCCAGCTGAGCTTCACACGCGGCCAGAACTTCAACCGCTCGGACGGCGAGTTCACGCAGGTCACGGGCAGCTACGGCCTCAGGCTGGGCGACCGCGGCTTCCTCAACGCCTTCGTCCAGACAAAGGACCAGGCGCTGTCCAACCGCGCCGTGCCCGTGGCGTCGAACATCCAGATCTATCCGCGGCTGGCGGGCAACGTCGCCGACCCGCGCGAGGCCACCGTGGACCGGCTGGTGACGCAGAACTACGGCGTACTTCCCTCCTGGGGCGTGAACGTCGGCTACGACCTGCGCTATGATCTGAGCCCCGGCGTGCAGGTCTACTCCTTCGGCACCTATGGCCGGCGCGTCTCCGATCTGCCGTTCACCTTCCGCGCGCCCAACAGCGTGAACGCGCTGCCGCAGATCTACCCCGAGGGTTTTCGCCCCGACCTCGTCATCCGCGAGCACGACTACGAGCTCGCGGTGGGCGCCCGCGGAGAACGGTGGGGCTGGAAGTGGGACCTGTCCTCCAACTACGGCGTGAACTCCGCCAAGGAGAACGTGTCGCAGAGCATCAACGCCAGCCTCGGGCCGACCAGCCCCACCGCCTTCTACGTGGGTGCGCTGGAGTCGACCGAGTGGATCAACTCGCTGGACGTGACACGCAACTTCGCCATCCAGCGCTTCGGCGATCTGCAGGTCTCGGCGGGGCTGCAGCATCGGCGCGAGACCTACGAGATCAGCCCGGGCGCGCCCGACAGCTACGCCGCGGGCCCCTACGTGATCCCGGCCGGCCAGCCCTTCGCCGGGCAGCGGCCAGCCACGGGGGCGCAGGCGGCGCCCGGCTTCCAGCCCTCCGACGCTTCCGACGCCGCGCGCAACAACCTCTCCGCCTATGCCGAGTTCGGCTGGACGCCGACGCCCAAGCTCTTCCTCGACGGAGCTGTGCGGTACGAATACTTCGACGACAGCGCGGGCGACACCGTGATCGGCAAGGTGAGCGGCCGCTACGAGTTCACCCGCTGGTTCGCCGTGCGGGGCGCGGCCTCCACCGGCTTCCGCGCCCCGGCGCTGGCGCAGTCGAACTACGCCTCCAGCTCCAGCCAGTTCCGGCTGGTGGGCAATGTGCTGAACCTGCTGCAGATCAAGACGCTGCCCGTGGGCTCGCCCCAGGCCGTGGCGCTGGGAGCCGAGCCGCTGACGCCGGAGACCTCCGAGAACCTCAGCGCCGGCTTCAGCTTCACGCCCGTGCGCGCCCTCAGCGTGACGGTGGACGCCTACCGCATCGACGTGGACGACCGGATCGCCATCACCAGCACGCTGACGGGCGGGGCGGTGAGCAACATCCTGATCGCCAACGGCCTCTCCGGCGACCTGTCGGCCCAGTACTACACCAACGCCATCGACACGCGGACGGAGGGGATCGACGTCGTCGCCAGCTACCGCATGGGACTGGGCGACTTCGGGCAGGTGCGCTGGAACCTGGGGTACAACACGAACACGACCCGCATCCGCCGCATCAAGGCCAATCCGCCGGAGCTGACGGCGCTCGGCTCGGGCTTCGTGCTGTTCGACCGGCTCAGCCAGGGCTACCTGACCCGCGCCTTCCCGCGGAACAAGTACGCCCTCGGCGGCGCCTGGACGTGGAAGGCGCTGGACGTGACGCTGCGCGCCACCCGCTATGGCGGCTACATCGTGCAACAGAACGTGGCGGCCAGCGACCGTAAGTTCGGCCCCAAGATCGTCACCGACCTTGAGGTCGCCTATCGCGTGCTGCCCAAGGTGACGCTGGCGGTGGGGGCCAACAACCTGTTCAACATCTATCCCAGCGGCAACGGCATCTTCAACGCCACCATCGGCTCCGGCCAGTACGCCGGCACATCGCCCTTCGGCTTCACGGGGGGATCGTACTACGGTCGCGTCCAGGTGAGCTTCTGAGCGGCGGGGTGCGCAAGCGGTCGTTCCTCCAGGGCTCGCTGGCGCTGGGCCTGGGCGCGGCGGCAGGCGCGCCGGCGAGCGCGGGGACAGGCCGCGGCGAGATCCTGTGGGACGCCTTCGGCGTGCCGCACGTCTACGGCCGCGACGAGGCCGGCGCCTTCTTCGGTTTCGGCTGGGCGCAGGCGCAGGCGCACGGGAACATCGTGCTGCGGCTATACGGCGAGGCGCGGGCCCGGGCGGCCGAGTACTGGGGCGGCGAGGTCAACGCGGCCTCCGACCGCTACATCCTGGCCAACGACATCCCCGCGCGCGCGGCCCGGTGGGCGCGGACGGGCTCGCCCCGCTTCCAGGCCGACCTCGCCGCCTTCGCCGACGGCGTCAACGCCTACGCGCGCGCGCATCCGGAGGCGCTGGACCCCGCCGTCCGCCCCGTGCTGCCGGTCACCGCCGCCGACGTCGTGGCGCATGCGCACCGGCTGATGAACTACATCTACATCGCGCCCGAGGCGAAGGTGCTGGGCGGCCCGGCCGATCCCGCCGCCCGGGCCGGCTCCAACGCCTGGGCGATCGCGCCGTCGAAGTCGGCCAGCGGCCACGCCATGTTGCTGGCCAACCCGCACCTGCCCTGGGCGACGAGCTACTTTACCTATTTCGAGGCCGACCTGAACTTCCCCGGGTTCCAGGTCTACGGGGCGACGCAGGTGGGGCTGCCCGTGCTGCGCTTCGCCTTCAACGACCGGATGGGTTTCACCAACACGGTCAACACCCTGGTGGGCGCCACCGTGTACGAGCTCCGGCTGTCGGGCGACGGCTACCTGTTCGACGGCGCCGTACGGCCGTTCACGACGCGCACGGCGACCTACAAGGTGAAGGCGGCGGACGGCGCCCTCCGCACCGAGACGCTGACCGTGCGCTCCAGCGTGCACGGCCCGGTGTTCCAACGCGCGGACGGCCGCACCGTGGCCTTGCGCGTCGCCGGCCTCGACCGTCCGGGCGGGCTGGAACAGTACTGGGACATGGCGCGCTCCAGGAGCTTCGCCGAGTACGAGGGCGTGCTGAGGCGGCTGCAGGTCTCCAAGTTCAATATCGTCTACGCCGACCGCGACGGCCGCATCCAGTACTTCGACAACGGCGTCCTGCCCCGGCATCGGACCGGCGACGTGGCCTATTGGGACGGGATCGTCCCCGGCGACACCTCGGCCACCCTGTGGACGGACGTGCACGCCTACGAGGAGCTGCCCAAGGTGACCGATCCGGCCACCGGATGGGTGCAGAACACCAACGACCCGCCCTGGATCTCCACCTGGCCGCAGGCGATCAAGGCGGCAGACTTTCCGGCCTACGTGGCGGCGCCCGGCCCGAACTCCCTGCGCTCGCAGCAGTCGGTGGCGTTGCTCAGCCGGCCGGGCAGGATAGGCTTCGACGAGCTGGTCGCGCGCAAGCACTCGCTGCACACGCTGATGGCCGACCGCACGGTGCCCGAGCTGGTGGCCGCTGCGTCCCGCGATCCCGATCCGGAGGTGCGGGCCGCCGCCGCCCTGCTCGGTGCGTGGGATCGTCGCACCACGGCGGAAAGCCGCGCGGCGCTCCTGTTCGAGACTTGGGCGGGCAAGTTCGCGCCCAACAACTTCACCAGCCAAGCCAATTGGCGGGTGAAATGGTCCGCCACGGAGCCGGTGTCCACACCGACCGGCCTCGCCGATCCGGCAAAGGCGGTGGCACTGCTGCGCGAGGCTGTCGCGGAGGCCAAGGCGCGCTACGGGGCCATCGACCGGGCGTTCGGGGATGTCTCGCGCTTCGCCATCGACGGGGTGGACCTGCCGGGGCAGGGCGGCTTCGGCAACACCGGCCTGTTCCGCACCATCACCTGGGGCGCGCCGAAGGACGGCAGGCGCACGCCGCAGCACGGCGAGACCTGGGTCTCCATGGTGGAGTTCTCCACGCCCCTCCGGGCCATGGGGCTGATGAGCTACGGCAACGCCAGCCAGCCGGGGTCGCCGCATCGCTCAGATCAGCTGCGCCACCTCGCCGAGGGCAGGCTGCGCACGCTCTGGACCACCCGCGCCGCCGTCGAGGCCAATCTCGAGGCCCGCACCGCCCTGTGATGCATGGAGCCCCCGCATGAGACGCGCCCTCAGCTTGCTGGCCGCCGCCGGCCTGCTCGCCGCCGCCGCCGCCGCAGGAGCCGCCGTTCCCGCGCACGACGGCGCCTGGGTCTCGGACGAGTCCCGCTCCTTCTGGAGCGACGGCAAGTTCCCCAAGGGCTTCAAGCTGACCATCGAGATGAGGTTCGCCGAGAACAAGCTCGTCTACCACTCGGTGAACACCACCAACCCGGACAAGCCCTACGTCAGCGACCACACCACCACGCTGGACGGCAAGCCCGCCCCCTTTCCCAACCAGGCGCGGTTCGACCAGGTCTCCGTCCTCGTCACCGGGCCGGACGATCTGCAGATCCTGAAGATGAAGGGCGACGACGTGATCGCCGGCGAGTTCTGGAGCTTTGCGCCGGACGGCAAGACCGCCGTGCGCCGCGGGGTGGGCAAGAACCCGGAGGGGCACTCCCACGCCTACCAGGAGACCTTCGTCAAACGCTAGGCTCCTCCCGCGCGGGCGCCCGCCACCGCGGCCGATGCGAGGATGCGGGCGTCTCCAGGGTTCCCGCCGCGACGCCAGGGACCGTCGGTTAGCTCTTCGTTAGCCAACATCGCGTGAGGTGCAGGCGGGGGTGCGCCAATGCCAACCGAAGTGCGCGAGATCGACTGGGCGGCTCGCAAGATCGTGACCTCGGACGATCGCACCCTGCCGATCGTCGATTTGTTCGATCGCCTGGGCCGGCCCTTGCAGAAGCCGTTCGGCGCCATCGTGGCCATCGCCGGCGAGCCGGGGGCGTGGGTGACGTTCAAGCTGGCGGACTTCGGCCGCAACCAGCTGCAGTAGGGCTGGAGCGCCACGTCGGGCACGGGGGTTCTGCCCGCCCCACAGGGTCTTCCGCACCGCCTCCGCCGAGTACGGCTCCTCCGGCTCAGCCCGCGGGGTCGGCGAGGGCGCGGCGCAGCTTGGCGAACAGCTCGTCCAGCTCCGCCGGCGTGATCGTCAGGGGGGGAGACAGGGCCAGGGTGTCGCCCGTGGCCCGCACCAACAGGCCGCCCTCGAACGCGCGGAGCAGGGCTTCGAATCCGCGGGCCCCCGGCGCGTGGGGGCGGGGCGCCAGCTCCACCGCACCCATCAGGCCGATGCTGCGGATGTCGATCACGTGCGGCAGGTCGCGCAGGGCGTGCAGGCCCTCGCCCCACAGGGGCTCCAGCTCCCGGGCGCGCTCGAACAGCCGCTCGCGGGCATAGATGTCGAGCGTCGCCAGCCCGGCGGCGCAGGCGGCGGGGTGGCCGGAGTAGGTGTAGCCGTGGAAGAATTCGATGGCTTCCGGCGGCCCCTGCATGAAGGCGTCGTGGATGGTGCGGCTCGCCAGCACCGCGCCCATGGGGACGGCGCCGTTGGTGAGCCCCTTGGCCAGGGAGATCAGGTCGGGTGTGACGCCGAAGCGCTGGGCCGCGAAGGGCGCGCCGACGCGGCCGAAGCCGGTGATCACCTCGTCGAAGATCAGGAGCACGCCGTGCCGGTCGCAGGCGGCGCGCAAGCGTTTCAGGTAGCCCTGCGGCGGCGGGATCACGCCCGCCGAGCCCGCCACCGGCTCCACGATGACGGCTGCGATGGTCTCGCCGCCATGCAGCGCGGCGAGCCGGTCGAGCTCCTCGGCCAGCTCGGCCCCGTGAGGCGGCTCGCCCACGGAGAAGGCGTTCTTCGCCAGCAGGGTGTGCGGCAGGTGATCGACGCCCGGCAGCGTCGGGAACAGCCGGCGGTTGTTGACCAGGCCGCCGACGGAGATGCCGCCGAAGTTGACGCCATGGTAGCCCTTCTCGCGCCCGATCAGCCGCGTGCGCTGCCCCTCGCCCCTCGCCCGGTGGTAGGCGAGCGCGATCTTCAGCACCGTCTCCACCGACTCCGATCCCGAGTTGGTGAAGAATACCCGGTCGAGGCCGGCGGGCGCGATCGCCGCCAGCCGCGCGGCGAGGTCGAACGCCGGCCCGTGCCCCATCTGGAACGGCGGCGCGTAGTCGAGCTCGCTGAGCTGGCGGTGGACCGCGTCGGCGATCTCCGGCCGCCCGTGCCCCGCGTTCACGCACCAGAGGCCGGAGGCGCCGTCCAGGATCTCGGCGCCGTCCGCGGTGCGGTAGCGCACGCCCTTGGCGGCGGTGAAGATGCGCGGGGAGGACTTGAACCGCCGGTTGGCGGTGAACGGCATCCACCAGGCGTCGAGGTCCGGCGCGTTGGGCGCGCGCCGCGGCGATCCCGCTCCGTCCGCCGGCGGCATCGCCGCTACTCCGCGGCGACGTTCAGCGGCTCGGCGCGTCCGGCGTAGGGCACGTTGCGCCCGCCGTAGCGGCGCACGCGCAGGTTCGCCTGCTCGCCATGCCCGGAGAAGCCCTCCAACGCACACAGGCGAGAGCAGTATTCGCCGATCCGGGCGGAGGCGGCGTCGCTGGTCACCTCCTGGAAGGTGCAGGTCTTCAGGAACTTGCCGACCCACAGCCCGCCGGTGTAGCGCGCCGCCCTCCGGGTCGGGAGCGTGTGGTTGGTGCCGATCACCTTGTCGCCATAGGCCACGTTGGTGCGCGGCCCCAGGAACAGGGCGCCGTAGTTGGTCATGTCGCGCAGGAAGCGGCGCGGATCGCGCGTCATCACCTGCACGTGCTCGGATGCGATCTCGTCGGCGACGCGCACCATCTCGTCCTCGTCCTCGCAGACGATCACCTCGCCGAACGACTCCCAGGCGCGGCGCGCGATGTCGGCGGTGGGCAGGATGGCGAGCAGGCGCTCCACCTCCGCCAGGGTGTCGCGGGCGAGCTTCTCGCTCGTGGTGAGCAGCACCGCGGGGCTGTCCGGCCCGTGCTCGGCCTGGCCGAGAAGATCGGTGGCGCAGATCTCGCCGTCCACCGTCTCGTCGGCGATCACCAGGGTCTCGGTGGGGCCGGCGAACAGGTCGATGCCGACGCGCCCGTACAGCTGCCGCTTGGCCTCGGCCACGAAGGCGTTTCCCGGGCCCACCAGCATGTCCACCGGCGCGATGGAGGCGGTGCCGACGCCCATGGCGCCCACCGCCTGGATGCCCCCCAGGCAGTAGATCTCGTCGGCGCCCGCCATGTGCTGCGCCGCCACGATCGCGGGGGCGGGGCGCCCCTGGTAGGGCGGAGCGCAGGTGGCCACCCGCTGCACGCCCGCCACCTTGGCGGTGATCACGCTCATGTGCGCCGAGGCCAGCAGCGGGTACTTGCCCCCCGGCACGTAGCATCCGGCGGCGTTGACGGGCACGTGCCGATGGCCGAGCCGCACGCCGGGCAGGGTCTCCACCTCCACGTCCTGCAGAGAGTCGCGCTGCACCCGAGCGAAGTTGCGCACCTGGTCTTGGGCGAATTCGATGTCGTGCAGATCCTGCGGCGAGAGCTCGTTCAGGCACCCCGCGACCTCCGCTTCGGTCAGGCGATAGCTCTCGCGATCCCAATTGTCGAAGCGGACGGACAGCTCTCGGACCGCGGCGTCGCCCCGCGCCTCGATGTCGACGAGGATGCCCTCCACGGTGTCGCGCACCTTGCGATCGGCGTCAGCGCGCGACTGCGCGTCGGCGCCCTGTTTCAGCCAGCGGGGCATTTCGTCCTCCTTGCCGGGGCGACATTGACTGCGAATGCAAGGCGCTTCAAGCGTGCTGTCGGTCGACCTTCGGGGGAGAGGCGTAATGAGCGACGGCGGCAAGGGACTCGAGGCGCGCGTCGTGCGTTACGGGCAGCTGCGGCCCTGCCTCAACGCCTTCGTCGACACCCGCACGCCGGGGTCGGAGGCCAAGGAGAACTTCACGATCATCGGGCCTGGGGTCTCCGAAAATCCCGAGCAGCACGTGCACATCGCCGAGCCGCACGGCTTCAACATCGGCGGGGCGCGCCAGCCGCCGAACTGCGTCAACAGCCAGCACAGCCACGAGACCGCCGAAGTCTTCGTGGCGCACACCGGGCGCTGGCGCTTCGATCTCGGCGAGGAGGGGCAGGATGCGCAGGTGGAGGTCGGGCCGGGCGACCTGATCTCGCTGCCCACGCACGCCTTCCGCGGCTTCACCAACGTGGGCGAGGAGGTCGGCTTCCTGTGGGCGGTGCTGGGCGGCGACGACCCGGGCCGCGTCACCTGGGCGCCGCGCGTGTTCGAGCTCGCGCGCGACTATGGCCTCGTGCTGCTGGAGAACGGCTCGCTGGTGGACACCGCACGGGGCCAGCGGCCACCCGCCGGCGTCGCGCCGATGGCGCCCACCTCGCGCGAGACGGTGGAGAGCCTGCGGCGCTTCAGCCCGTCGGAAGCCGAGGCGCTTGTCACCCGCGCGCCCCGCGACGAGCCGCCTGGCGAGCGCCTGCTGATCGGCCCCGGCGGCCCGCTCGACTGGCCCCACGGCTTCACCGTCTCCCGCCTCCGTCTCGGGACTAACGGAGAGGTGGGCGAGCACCGGCGCGGCGAGCCCGACGTGCTGTTCGTGCATGAGGGCGAGCTGCGCGTGCGCGTGGGCGGCGAGGAGGCGGTGCTCGCGCCCGGCGACACGATCACGATCCCCGGCGGCGCACCCCGGGCGTTCGCCTCGGTCGGCGGCGCCGTCGCCTTCGCCGTGCGCGGCGGCGATCGCGTCGGCCTGGCGCAGGCGGCCTGAAACCCCTGTAGGCGCGGGCGAGGCTGGGGAACCGCGGACGCCTGCGCGTGCGCTCGCCTGCGCGCCTCGTCGTGAGTCTCAGCGCAGGCGCGGCGCCCAGGGCTTGGCTAGCGCGGCGTCCAGCCCGGCCGCGTCGACGACCAGCGATGACGTGTCGCCCTCCCACAGCGCCGCGGCGTACGCGCCCGCCAGGCCGCCGCCGCCCGCACCCTCGAAGCGGAGCAGGGCGGCGGTGCGGCCGCCCTCGGAAAGGGCGCGGAGCACCAGCGGCCGCACGCGCGCGAGCTTTCCGACCAGCGCCTCGGGCGGGTCCAGCAGCCAGGCCTCGCCCGCAGCGCCGATCCTTGCGGCGCCTTTGCGCGAGAGCTTCGGGTGCGCGTCGACGTCGAAGGCCAGACGGCCGCCGCGCTGATCGAGGTCGAGGTCGGCGGGAACCGACACGCCTGCGGGGGCAGGCTCGCCGCCGGCCGTCGCGCCGAGCCGCCACATGCGCGTGACCCAGCCCTCGTGCAGGTCGGCGAACAGCGCTGCGGGACGTCCCTCCGCGTCCATGCCGAACGCGGCGGCCGCAGAGGCGCCCGTGACCGTTCGTACGTCCTCAGGATCCGGCGCGTGCGGGCGCAGCGCGTCCCGGATCGCCTCGCCGCCGTAGGCGCCGCCGCCGAAGCCCTCGAAGCGGCAATTCTGCAGCAGGCGGGCCAGGGGCTCGGGCTCACGCCGCCATACGCCCGCGATCAACGCCGCGCCGGTCATGCGCCCAGCCCTCCCTCGAGGCGTCGCAGCAAGGAAAGCTCGTCGAACAGGGTGACATCCTCCACCACCCGCCCATCGCGAAGGCGGTAGTGAGAGATCGCGAACAGCATCATGTCGCGGCCGGTGGGCGCTCCCCAGACGCCGTCGCCGCCGTGCCGTCCCGCCAGTCCCCAGCGCAAGGCCACCGCCACGTCGCCGCCCGGCAGAGGGCGCGCGGCGTAGTGGTCCAGCCGGAAGCGCCGGTCCGTGAACGGCCCCGCCAGCTGCAGCAGCAGGCCGATCCAGGCGCCCCGTCCGAAGCCGTGCCGCCCGGACGCCCATAGGCTCTCCACGGCGGGCGAGACGACCGCGGAGGCCTGACCGTAGAGGTCGCGTCCGAAGGCGAGCTCCAGGGCCTGGGCGACCGATGCGGCGGGGTGGTCGTCCGGCGGCCGCACCGGCGGCGCGTCGCGGATCCGCGCGTGCTCTTCGGCGTACCAGGCATGGCGGGCGGGATCGCCCTCCCGATCGGCGGCGGCGTAGCGGCGGGCCAGCTCCAGCGGGTCGAGGCCCAGCTCGCGGGCGACCTGCAGGTTGTCCCGGACCAGCCACTCGTCGACGATCAGGTTGTCTCGGCATAGGCAGTCGGCGATGACCCGCACGCCCCGCCGCAGGCCCGTGACCGCGCCCAGCGACGCGTCCGGCCCGAGGTGGCTGGCGAAGCTGACGATGCGGTGGGAGGACAGGAAGACGCCCGGCGCGTCCTCGCTCCAGATCACGTCCTCCGCGACGGGGCTTCGATCGGGATGGCCGGTGATCGCGCCCAGCGTGTTGCGCACCACCTCCTCCGCCCCCGCCGAGCGGCCGGCCAGGGTGACCACCGGGCAGTCGGCCGAGTAGTGCGTCCGGCACAGGCCGACGTCCTTCTCCTCCCAGATGCGGTGGGTGCAGCGCACGATGTAGTCGACGATGTCGGAGTAGACCGGCTCGAATCCGTCGAGGCGCTGCCGACGGGGGCGCACCTCGAGCAGCTCGGCGATAGGGCGGCCGAACGGCGAGGTCACCTGCAGGTCGGTGTTCCAGCTCATGCGGCGGCTCCGACCGAGGGCAAGCGGGACAGCAGCAGCTCGGCCGCCGCGAGGTCCTCCAGCGCGCAACCGACGGACTTGAAGACGGTGACGGCCTCGGCGGGACGGTGCGGCGGCGCGCGCAAGGCGTCGGCCAGCAGCCGCACGTCGGCGTGCCGCAGGGCGCCTGAACGCAGCGGCTGCACGAGGTCACCCGCCTCGGCCAGCGCCGCGGGCGTATCCGCCCACACGGCGGCGCGCGACATGAGCGCATCGTCCGCCTCGCGCATGGCGGGGCGGAAACCGCCGACGAGGTCCACGTGCGCACCGGGCCGTACGGCCTCGCCGCGCACCAGGGGCGTTTCGGACAGGGTGGCGGCGCTGACGATGTCCGCCTCCGCCGCCGCCGCATCGAGGGCGCCGGCGGCGGGGAGGGCGGGCAGCCCCTCGCGCTCCAGTTCCCGGGCCAGCGCCGCTGCGGCCTCGGGCCGGCGCGCCCACACGGTGACGGACCCCAGCGCGAAGGTCGTGGCGTAGGCCCGCGCCAGCGCGCCCGCCACGGCGCCTGCTCCCACCAGCAGCAGTCGGCGGCTATCGGCCCGCGCCAGCACGGTCGCGGCCAGCACGGAGGCGGCGGCCGTGCGCGCCAGGGTCAGGCTGTGGCCGTCGATCAGCGCGCGCGTCTCGCCCGTGTCCGCGTCCAGGGCCAGCACCACGGCGCGCACCGCGCCACCGGGTCGTGCGCCCAGGTGCGGATGCACGGTCACGAGCTTCACCACCGCCAGCCCGCCCCCACGGACCGCGGGCATGACCAGCAGCGATCCTGGCCCGCCCCCCTCCGTGCCCGGGATCTCCAGGCTGAGCCGCTCCGGGGCCACAGGGGGGGCGAGGAAGGCCTCGCGCAGCGCCCGCATCAACGAGGGCGTGTCGAGCGCCGCCCCCACCTGCCCGGCGTCGATGAAGGGCGGAGCGTTCACCCTCAGGCCGCCGCGGCCTGGGCGGGCCTATGGCTCGGCGAAACGCGCACCGGCGCGTCCGCTCCGCGCTGCAATCCGCGCCGCACCTCGCCGTCCAGCGTCAGGGCGCCGTCGACCAGGCGGGTGCGTGCGCGCACCACCCTGAAGTCTTCCCTGAAGTCTTCAAGGTCGAGAGTGGAGGCGAGCACATGCGTCTCGCCCATGGCGGGTGCGGGTCGCACCGCGCGAACGCGGCTCTCCGCCACCGTGCGGATGGCGTCGCGGTCGGCGTGCACCTGCGGCCCGGCATCGAAGACGTCCACGTGCTTCTCGTAGCGGAAGCCCTTGTCCAGCAGCATGGCCATGGCGGGCGCGCTGGAGCGGTGCGGCCGGCCGATCGCCGCGCGCGCCGCCTCGGGCGGCAGTGCGCAGTGGACCGGATGCTTGGGCATCAGCTCGACGATGACGTCGGCGCCCATCGCCAGGAGGTACTGGGTCTCCCCAACGGCGGCGCGGCCGGCGAAGGTGCGGATGGAGCCCGCCAGCTTGCCCGCGATCGTGTCGGCGTCCGCGGGGAAGGTGGTCATGCCGGAGCCGACCGACACGGCGAGATCGAGCAGCACGTCGAGGTCGCTCGCGCGTGCGGCCCGAACCACCAGCTGAGTTGCGCCCACCGCTCCGCTCCCGCGTTCGGCGACATGATGACTGCGCATGCAAGCTGCGCAAGCGGCGAGTCGCTGCGTCGGCCCTCAAGGTCGCTGGCGGCGGGGCAGGGCGGCCGCCTCCGCCTTGCTGAGCGGGATCAGGGCCTCGACGATGCAGGGTGAGGCGAGGCGGCTGCCGCTCTCGCCCACGGTCAGGTCCCAGTCGGCCGGGCCGCAGATCAGGCCGGTGGACTTCACCTGCAGCCCCAGTCGCGCCATGGGGAAGAGCAGCTGCGGGCAGGTTCCGGTCTCGACCCGCCAGATCTCCCCGCCCCGCAGCCGGATGTGGAAGGCGCGCTCGCTCACCGGCTTGAAGCCCTCGAAGTCCGTCGAGCGGAAGCAGCGTGGGCGCGCCGCGTCCGACCTCTGGGCGGGGACGGGCGAGACGGCCGCGGCGGCCAGCACCGCCGATGCAAGCACCTGTGCGATCATCCGAGCACCCTCCCAGAAGCCACGGCCGCCACGCTCAGAACCCCGCCGCGCGCCTCAGCCCCTCCGCCCCTGCGCGGATGAAGCCCTGGTCTGAGCCCAGCAGGAACAGGCTCGCGCCCTGCTCGCGCCAGCGCGGCAGCTCGGCGAGGTCGGGCGTGAACATCCCCACGACCGCGCCCGCGGCGCGGATGCGGCGGGTCGCGTCCTCCACGGCCTGCATCACCGCGGGGGCCTTCGGATCGGTCTCCCCGAGCGCCACGGTGAGGTCGATCCGGCCGATGAACACGGCGTCGACGCCCGGCGCGGAGGCGATGGCCTCAGCCTCCGGCAGCGCCTCTACGTCCTCGAGCTGCACGACGACGCAGGTCTCCTCCGCCGCCCGCGCGAGGCGCTCGGCCAAGGGCGGCGCGGCGAAGTTCGTGGCGCGGGTGCCGCCGGCGTAGCCTCGGCCGCCGCGGGCGCCGTAGTGCGCGCTCCGGGCCAGCGCCGCCGCCTCCGCGCCGGAGCGCACGTGCGGCACGACCACGCCCGCGGCGCCGAGGTCCAGCGCGCTCAGCACGTGCTCGGGCGCGCCGGACGGAACCCGGACCAGCGCCGGCAGGCCGTTGGCGCGGGCGGCCAGCAGGCCCAGGTCCAGCGCGTGGCGGTCATAGGGGGCGTGCTCCGCATCCAGGCACACGCAGTCGAGACCCGCGCGCGCGAGGATCTCCACCACCACCGGATGCGGCGTCTTCACGAAGGTGCCCAGCAGCGGCTCGCCCGCGCGGAGGCGGCGCTTGAAGTTGGCGGCGACGCTCATGCGGCCTTCCTCCACAGTCGGTCGGACGCGCGGGCCGCGCCCTCCACCAGGGCCGAGAGCTTGGCCCAGGCGATCTCGCCGTCCACAGGACCGAAGCCGGCGAAGGTGCCGAAGCCGCAGTCGCTGCCGGCGATCACGCGCTCGCGCCCGACCAGCCCGGCGAACCGCGCGAGGCGCTGCGCCACAAGCTCCGGATGCTCAATGAAGTTGGTGGTGGAGTCGATCACGCCCGGCACGATCACGAGGTCGTCGGGCAGGGCGTTGTCCTCGAACCAGGTCCACTCGTGCGCGTGGCGCGGGTTCGCGGCCTCGAACAGCAGCGCGCCGACCTTCGCCCGCCGCGCCAGGCCGAACACCAGGTCGAAGGGCGCGTCGCAGTGATGGGGTCCCTCGTAGTTTCCCCAGCACACGTGCATGCGCACGCGCTCGCGCGGCACGTCGGCCAGGGCGGCGTTCAGCGCCTCCAGGTGCGCGTCGCACGCCTTCACGTAGTCGGCGTCCGACAAACCCTTGAACATCATGTGCCGGCCCACGCCGAGGTCCGGGCTGTCCACCTGCAGCACGAAGCCGGCGGCGACGATGGCCTCGTACTCGCCCTTCATGGCGTCGGAGAGCGCGGCGAGATAGGCCTCCTGCGTCGGATAGTGGCCGCCCTCGTCGGCGAGTCGGGCGGGCTGGAACAGGGCGATCACGCCGGGCGAGGCGCTGTTCAGGAACCCTTCCACCGGCTGGGCGGCGTCCACCGCAGCGCGCATGGCGGCGATGTCGCGGCGCAGCGGGGCCTCGTCCCTCACCGAGATGGGGCCGGTGCACATGGGCCGGCGGTAGGTGGGCGTGCCGCCGCCCTTGGCCTGCCGCGCCAGGAAGGTCGGAAAGGCCTCCAGGTCGGCCGGGGCGCGGCGCGGACTGTCGCCGGAGAAGCCCGCCAGCCGGTCGCCCACGTAGGTGGCGTAGCTGATCTTCGACATCTCGCCGTCGGACACCACGTCCAGGCCGATCTCCACCTGGCGCCGCACGGCCTCGGCCGTGGCCTGCGCAGCGAGGGTTTCTAGCGCCGCGGCGTCGAACGCCGGGTCGCCGCGCTCGCGGGCGTAGAGCGCCTCGCACACCTCGGGGGGCCGGGGCAGGCTGCCCACGTGGGTGGTGAGGATCCGATCGGTGGAGGTCTTCACGCGTGCGCAAGCTCCCGGGTGGCGGCGGCGTAGCCGTCGATGAGGGCGGCCACCTCGTCCGGCCGCTCCAGGGGGGTCAGGTGGCCGCAGCCGGCCAGCAGGGTGAGCTGCGCGCCCGGGATGAGCGCCGCCAGTCGCCGGGCGTGCTCGGCCGGGACCAGGGCGTCCTCGGCGCCCGCGATCACGTGTGCGGGCAGGCGGGCGCGGCGGGCGGCGTCCGCAAGGTCGGGGCGCTCCAGGATGGCGCGGACGTGGCGGGCGAACAGCTCGGCGCCCTGGGCGTGCGCCATCTCAGCCACCGTGCGCCGCGCCTTCGGGTGGGCCTCCGGCTCCGCGAAGTAGGCGGGCTTCAGGTCGGCGACCAGCGCGGCGAAGCCGTCCTCGGCGCGCGCCATCTGCCCCAGCCGGGCGCGGGCGCGGGCGGGCGTGTCGGCCTCCGCATGCGTGCTCAGGATGACCAGGGCGCCGTAGCGGGCGGGCGCGCGTGAGGCCGCCAGCAACGCCGCCATGCCGCCCATGGAGAACCCGGCCAGCACGGCGCCGGGCGGCGCGGCGTCGGCGACGATCTCGGCCATCGCCTGGAGGGACGCGGCCTTGGTGAAGTCCACCTCGACCACGGGAGCGGCGAGCCGCTCGCGCACGGAGCTCCACAGACGGCGGTCGCAGAGAAGGCCGGGAGCGAGCACGACGGGCGCGGGCGTGGTCACGAGTCGAACGATCCGGAACAGGGCGCCAGGAGGTCACTGTAGGCGGGATGCATGCGAATGCAACGTCACGGCGCGGCGGCGGGACGCCGTCGCAGCGTCTCCGGGAGCTGCAGCCAGACGATCCCGCCCAGCGCGAAGGCGGCGCTGGAGCAGGCCAGGGCGTAGGGCAGTCCCGCCCGCTCGGCGATCGCTCCGGTCACCAGCGGGGCCGTCATGGAGATCAGCCGCCCCCAGTTGAAGATGGACATGGCCGTGGAGCTCACCCGGGCGGGGAACAGCTCGAAGATCCAGGGACCCCAGGCGACCGAGCAGGCCATGGTGAAGCCCCACAGGAACCCCGCCGTCCCGAGCGCGCCAGGGATCGTCGGCAGCGCCAGGTAGGCCGCCACCACCGTGGCGGCGAGAAAGAAGCCCAGAGCGGTCGGCCGCCGGCCGAAGCGGTCGCTGAACACGCCCCAGAAGAAGCAGCCCAGCGTCGCGCCCGTGAATTGCCAGGCCACCAGCGCGCCCGCGGTGGGCGCAGGCAGGCCCCGCACCTCCTTCAGGTACGTGGTCACCCAGCCGGCGAAGGCCTGGTAGGCGAAGAAGTTGAGGCCGATCATGAGGAACAGCAGGCCGGTGCGCGGGGCCAGCCCGTGGCGGAACAGCTCCAGCACCGGCAGTCCCTTGCCCCGCGCCTCAGGGTCGGCGCCGCCCCAGGGGATCAGCTTGCGGTCGTTCGGCACGACGAACAGCAGCGGCGCGAGCACCAGCGGCGGGATCGCGCCCGCCAGCAGCACGAGCCGCCAGTCGGCCTGCACCTGGGCCAGCGACAGCGAGGCGCCCAGCGCCACGATGGCCAGGTTGTAGTTGCCGTTGCCCAGCGCCGCGAGCTTGCCCCGCCAGCCCGCCCCGAAGAGGCTGAGGTAGCAGGCGATGATCACGGGGAAGTTGCCGCCCAGGAAGAAGCCCAGGGCCAGCCGCTGCAACAGCAGTTGCGGGTAGCTCGTCACCAGCGCGCCCGCCGCGGCGAACAGGCCGTAGCCGAGCACCACCGTGAAGACCATGCGCCGCCGGCCGATAACGTCCGCCAGCTGTCCCAGCACGACGGCCCCGGTGAGCGCGCCGAGCCCCTGCGCGGTATAGGCGCTCCCCGCCTGCGTCAGCGAAATGTGCAGGTCTTCGCGGATCTGCGGGCGCAGCACATCCACCGTGTTCCAGCACCAGCCGTAGAAGAACTCGAACACCATCAAGGCGGCGAAGGCGGCCACGCGGCGCGCCAGCGGGACGTCCTCGGCGCGGACCCGCGGCGGGGGGGCCGCGACAGGCGTCGCGACGGGGGCGGCGAGGTCGCTCACGGGGCGGCTCCGGGCGTCAGGGCGGCGGGGCCGGCGCGCAGGACGGCGCCGACGTCCGGCAGGCGGTGGGCGAGGGCGGGCGTGGCGATCGCGCCGACCCCGGCGGCTAGCAGGCCCCGACGATCGAGGCGCGGCACCGTCAAGCGCTCCGCGCCGCGGCTCAAGTCGGCTTGCGAAACTTGAACATGAAGCGATCGGTGCGTCCGGAGATCGCGGGGTCGGAAACGGTGGCCGTGTGCGGATCGTCCGGATTGCGCAGCGCCTCCGACGCCCCCGCGAAGACGAAGCCCGCCTTCTCCACCTCGGCCCGCGCCGTGGACGGCTCGATCCGGTGCGTCCGGGGGGCGACGGTGGTTCCCGCGCCGTCCGGCGCGATGTGGTCGATCACGATGAAGGTCCCGCCCGGCTTCAGGGCCTTGAAGGCGGCGGCGTTGTTCTCCGTCGCCGCGACGCCCGCCTGCGCTCCCACATGCAGGTCGTGGTAGTTCTGCAGCGAGATCACCACGTCCACCGGCTCCGACGCCTGGGGCAAGGCCATCGGACTCGGCACGATGGTCACGTTGGGGAAGGCCGCGACGACCGCCTGGGCCTTGTCGTCGTCCAGGATCGAGCCATCCGCCTTGCGGAAGGCGGCGATGTAGACGTGGCCCCTGGGCCCGACCGTCTTCGCCAGGAGGCGCGTGAAGTAGGCGTTGCCCGGGAAGCGCTCGATCACCTTGTCGCCCGGCTTCACGCCCTCGAAGGCCAGGACCTCGGCGGGCTTGCGTTGCGCGTCGAGGGCGCGGTCCTCGGCGGGGCGCGCGGGGTCGGCGATGGCCGCCTTCACCGCGGGGCTCTGCGCCTGGGCGGCGCCGGCGGCGAGCAGCAGCGTGGCGGCCACGAGGGGGAGGCGGCGCATGGCGGATCCTGTTCAGTTCTTCTGCGGCTTGTCGCCGATGTAGGTCTCGGGCAGCGCGCTCACCTGCCGGCCATCGGCCAGCACGGCGGAGACGAAGCTGCCGCCGGTGGCGCCGTTGCGCAGCGGGTTGATGGTGACGGTGAGGGGTCGCCAGGCTTGAACGTGTCGGCGCCGACAGCGCCCGCCGGCCCGCGGCCGCTCGCTCTCCGCGAGGCCGCGTGCGCACGGCTTCGCGGCGGGACGCGTCGCGCTCGTCGCCGCGAGCAGCAGGGGAGTCGGGTCGCTTGCATCCGCAGTCACGAAAGCATGCGCGTCCGCGGTCGGCAAGACCGTCAAGCGTTCCCGAAGCCGTCCAGGAACGCCAGGAGGTTGGCCGCGAGCCCCGGCTGCAGGTAGCCCCCCTCCTGCACCAGCACCGTCGGCCGCCGGAGGCCGGCGATGGCCGCGGCGGCGCGCGCCAAGCCGTCGCGGCTCACGTTCAGCACGCCGAGCGGATCGTCTTGCGCCGCATCCAGACCGAGCGCGACCACCAGCGCCCCCGGGGAGAAGGCGCCGATGCGGCTCAGCGCCGTCCGCAGCGCCTCCAGGAACACCGCGTCGCCTTCCCCGTGCGGCAGCGGCAGGTTCAGGTTGAAGCCCTCACCCGGCCCCTCGCCGGTCTCGTCCGCATAGCCGGCGTAGAAGGGAAAGTAGGCGCCCGGATCGGCGTGCAGCGAGACCGTCAGCACATCCGCCCGGCGGTAGAAGATCCCCTGCGTACCGTTGCCGTGGTGCACGTCCACGTCGAGGATCGCCACCCGAGGCGCGCCGTTCGTGCGCAGGCGCTGCGCCGCGACCGCGGTGTTGTTCAGGAAGCAGAAGCCGCCCGAGGAGTCGGCGTAGGCGTGGTGCCCCGGCGGGCGGCACAGGGCGTAGGCGGCGCCGTGCTCCGTCGCATCGTCCGCCGCGCTGGCCGCCGCCTGGGCGGACGCCCACACGGCGCGCCAGGTGCCCTCGCGGATCGCGGTGGAGGTGTCGGCGGCATGGTAGCCGAGCTGTCCCGCCAGGCTCGGGGGGCGGCGGTGCATCTGCGGGCGGGCGAACTGCGTCGTCAGCAACTCCTCAAGCCCGTCCTCGAGCTCGCCGCGGCGATCCCAGGCGGTGCGCAGGAAGTCGACGTAGCCGGGATCGTGCACGCCTCGCAGGATGTCAGAGTCGTGGCTCCCGGGCGGGAAGACGGCGTGCCCCGCCTGCCGCACGGCCGCCTCGAGCACGCGGAAGCGCTCCGGGCGCTCTGGATGGGCGATGGTCTGGCCGCGTCGGAAGAACAGCGGCGGGTCGTGGTCCTGCGAGCGCGGGTCGGCGCGCACGCGCATGGCGCCGCTCAGCCGGCCGGCTTGGCGGTGGCGGCCTCGCCGCTCTTCTCGGGCGGCATGAAGCGCTCGTGGCAAGCGTCGCAGACGATGTCCATGCGGCTGCCGACCTCGGCCATGGCCGCCTTGTCCTTGCGGTCGGCGGCGGCCAGCGCCTCCTTGCCGATCCGGTTGAGCGCATCGACGTGCCGGTACCACTCGGCCTGCGGCGGCAGGGCGCGGGCCGGGATGGTGAGCAGGTTGCTGGCCTCGATGACGCCGGCCGCTCCGTCCTCCACCGTCTTCCAGCCCTCCTCGGTGGTGGGCGTCAGGTCGTGCAGGCCGGTCTTGTCGTAGAGCGTGCCCGTGCCGCCCCAGAAGCGCATGGCCGCCGGCTGCACCACGTGCGCCATCACTTCGGAGAGGGCCAGCGTGGTGTCGAACGCCCGGGCCGGCGGCTTCGGCGCGGGCTTGCTGCAGGAGCCGAGCGCCAGGGCGGCGGCCAGACCGCAGGCGAGGGCGACGGTCTTCATCCGAAGGGCCCCGTCTTCACGAACGCCACCCAGCGACCCAGGGCGACCACGCCGATCCAGAAGGTGAGCGACAGCGCGCCCGCGACCTTGGCGGCCAGGAGCGTCGGCTTCTCCTGGTCCCAGTGGTGCACGCTGCGATAGGCGGTGAAGTGGAACACAAGCATGTTGAGTCCGGCCAGAGCCAGCAGCACCATCTTGTATTGGAAGGCGGGATTGTCGACGTAGGTCCCCGCCTTGGAGATGAACATCCCGATCCCACTCGCCACGGCCAGGGCGAAGCAGATCCAGGTCCACGGCAGCACCTCGGTGCTCAGCTCCGTCACCGGCTTCTTGTTGGAGGTGAAGCCCAGGAGGCGCAGATCCACGATCATGATCGAGCCGACCACCAGGGTGATGGCGATGACATGGACGGACTCGATGGCGGGGAACAGCCACGACGAGGTCGCCACCGCCTGCGAGGCGGGCCAGGCCTGGATGCTCTCGAACAGGGGGTGCAGGTCCATCGCGGGCTATTCGTTGACCGCGTAGGCGATCCAGCGGCCCAGCACGGCGATGGTCAGGCATAGGACCATGGTGGCGGACGCCGCGAGCTTGGTGGGCATCGGCGCGGACCCCGCGGCATCCCACGCCGGGGCGCGATGGGCGACGGCGGCCTGGAAGGCGAGGGCCACGGCGGTCAGCGCGATCACCAGGATCATCTTGGTCTGGAAGGCGGGGTTCAGGAGATCGCGCTCCGGCTCGCCCCACACCAGCACGGCCCCGGTGAGCAGCAGAACGGCCAGCGCCCCCCACAGCCATGGCACGTAGCGTCGCGCCGTGTCGACGATGGTGGTGCGCCCGCCGGCCAGCCCCAGCACGCGCAGGTTCAACATCCCCACCGAGGACAGGACCACGGCGATCGCCAGGATGTGCGCCGTCTGTACGGTGGGGATGATCCAGCTCTGCACCTGGATGAACTGGCTGCCCGGCGTCGCCGCCAGCCATTCGGACATGGCGTCCAGTGGTCCCGCCACCCTGCATCCTCCCTGGCGTCGCCGGCGCAGGTTAGGCGGCGGAAAGGGGGCTATG
The DNA here is from genome assembly GCA_964244065.1 of uncultured Caulobacteraceae bacterium. Taxonomy (GTDB): domain Bacteria; phylum Pseudomonadota; class Alphaproteobacteria; order Caulobacterales; family Caulobacteraceae; genus JASLDZ01. Next base: position 478,840 of record CAXTHH010000002.1, read on the forward strand.
CAAGCGCAGTCATGACGTTGCATCATTGCTGCGCAGCATTCGGGCGAGCGTCTCGAAGCGGGCGGGCGGGCGGTTCATGGTTGATGCGAGGCGAGGGGATCGTGGCGGCTGCGGGGCCTGCGCTTCCCGACGCCCCACAGAGGCACTATTGTCCCGGCCATGAGCGGCGCCAAGGACAGGTCGGACGAGACCGAGGCCGCGCGTCCGGGCGGGCGTTCGACATCCTACGACGTCGCCAAGCGCGCGGGCGTCTCGCAGTCCGCCGTGTCACGCTCCTTCCGCTCGGGCGCCAGCATCTCGCCGGAGACGAAGACCCGCGTGCTGGAGGCGGCGCGCGAGCTCGGGTATCGGCCCAACGCCATCGCCTCCGGCCTGATCACCAAGCGGTCCAACATGGTGGCCGTGCTGATCTCGACCCAGGCGCGCCTCTACTATCCCGAGGTGCTCGCCCAGCTGACGCAGCTGCTCAGCCAGAACGATCTGCGCGTGCTGCTCTTCGATTTGAAGACCGAGGGCGACGTCGACAACGCGCTGCACCAGGTCTGGCGCTACTGGGTGGATGGGGCGATCGTCGCCGCACACCTGACGGCGCCGCAGGTGCGCTCCTTCACAAGCCACGACGTGCCGATCGTGCTCTACAACCGCTTTGGCGAGGGCGAGGCGGTCTCCAGCGTCGTCTGCGACTCCGTGGCCGGGGAGCGCATGCTGGTGGGTGCGCTGATCGAGGCGGGGCACGAGCGCTTCGGCATCGTGACGGGCCCCGCCGACAGCTACACCGGCCACCAGCGGGTGGAGGCGGCGCGCGCCCGTCTGGCCGAGGCGGGCAAGGCCCCGCCGGTGATCGTCAACGGCGAATTCGACTACGCGTCGGGGCGACGCGCCATGCATACGCTGCGCAAGCTGGCCGGCGCGGAGGCGCTGGACGCGGTGATCTGCGCCAACGACCTGATGGCCATCGGGGCGATCGACGCGGCGCGCTTCGATCTCGGGCTCGTCATCCCACGCGACCTGTCCGTGGTGGGCTTCGACGGGGTGGGGCCGGCGCTCTGGTCGGGCTACGAGGTCACCACGGTCCAGCAGCCCGTCGAGCGCATGTGCCAGGCGGCGGTGGCGATGCTGGTCGACCGCATTGAGAACCCCGGCGCGCCGCCCGAGGTGCGCACCTTCGCCGGCCGCTTCCTGGAGGGCGCTTCCGCCCGCCTCGCACCTTCCGCCGCCGCTGCGCCGTCCTCCCGCCGCCGCCGCGCCTGAGCCTCGAGGCGGCGTTCCGCCGCATGCGTGGGCGCCGCCGCTTTCCAGCATTCCGAAGCGTGCCCGTCGCGTAGGCTGGTCAGAAGTCGTTCTAAATCAACCCATAGCTGACGCCCGAGCCAAGGCGGCGCCCGTTGTTGCTCGAAGCTGCGACAACTAAACAGCCGGCCGTTGACTGCGATTGCAAGCGTCGCGTCCCTGTCATACGCTCCCTCGACTGCTCATAAGTCCGGGGGGATGGGATCGTGGAAGTTCATTGTTTCGCGACGGCGCGGCGCGGCGCTTTGTTCGCGTCGGCGGCGCTGACCGCTCTGGCCGCCGCTCACGGCGCCGCCGCCGCTACGACGAAGGCCGCGGCCGCACCGGAGGTGGTGGCGACCGCCGCCGCGGCAGCCCAGCAGGCCGCCCCCTCGGCCCCGACGCCCCGCGCGAGCGACGAGAGCGTCATCGGCGAAGTGGTGGTCACCGCCCAGCGCCGGGCGGAGTCGCTGCAGTCCGTGCCCCTGTCGGTCACCGCCATCAGCGGCGACCGGCTGAAGGAGGCGGACATCACCTCCATCGACCGTCTGCAGCAGATCGCGCCCGGCCTGCGCATCGGTCGCTCCGGATCTGACCCCCGGCCGGCGCTGCGCGGCACCTTCACCTCGGCGATCCAGGGCAACAACGACCCGCGGATCGGCTTCTACATCGACGAGATCTACCAGTCGCGGACCTCGCAGCTCAGCGTGCCGTTCATCGACCTCGAGCGCGTGGAGGTCCAGAAAGGGCCGCAGGGCACGCTGTTCGGCCGCAACAGCTTCGGCGGCAACATCGCCATCACCACCGCCCAGCCCAAGCCCGCCTTCGACGCGGGCGCCAGCCTGATCGTCGGCAACTACGATCGCGTCTATCTGGACGGCTTTGTGAACATCCCGATCGCCGAGGGCCTAGCCGCACGCTTCGCCGGCGCCTACGAGACGCGCGACGGCTTCATCGACAACATCTACAACAAGAACGCCATCGCCGACGACAAGAACCAGGTCTATCTGCGCGGCAGCGTCCGCTGGGTCCCTGCGGCCCTCGACAACAAGCTCGATGTGACGCTGCACGGCAGCTACTGGAAGGAAGACGACCACGGCAACGGGGCGTTCGGCTCCAAGGCGATCGGCGCCCTCTACAGCCCGCAGTACCAGATCGCGCCCGGCGGCGCCCTGAGCCTGCCGGGCGCCTCGCCAATCGCCCTGCCCGGCGGCTACATCGGCCTGAACAACCAGGGAACGACCCTGATCCCGTACTCGGTGTTCTACCGGGACGGCATTCCCGACATCGGCGGCGCGGACGTCGGCATCCCCGTTCCCGGCAAGTACACGCTGCGCACGGACTACGAGCCCGAGCAGCGGATCGAGTCCTACGCGTTCTCCGCGAACGTCAACTATGACCTGAACAAGTGGGCGCGCCTGCGATCGATCACCGGCTACACCGACTTCGACGCGCTGCGTACGCGGGACGCGGACGGCACCTCGGCCGACAAGGGGATCGGCTACTTCCCGACACGAGACCGCGCGTTCACCCAGGAGTTCCAGATCCAGTCGAACGACAAGTCGAGCCCGTTCCAGTACACGGCCGGCTTCTACTATCTCTACGACGAGACCGAGGACGCCTACATCGGCCTGGAGAACCGCAACTACACCACGCTGGGCGCCATCGCCAGCGGGGGCTATCCGATCTACTTCAACAACTATACTTATTCGTCTCTGGTGAACTACGGGGCGCCGTTGGCGGGCAACGTCAACTCGGCGCTGGTCACCGCAGCCCGCAGCGACAGCATCAACCCGCTGTCGTATCTGGAGACCGAGTCGAAGGCGGTCTACGGTCAGGCCTCCTATACCTTCTTCGATAAGCTGACGGTCACCGGCGGCATCCGCTACACGGAGGACAACAAGAAGTTCTTCTCAGCGCTGCAGCAGGGAGCGGTGGGCGGCACCTTCGCCTTCTCGCCGGGCTATGGACAGGCGCCTACGCTGAACTTCAACCGGACCTGCGACGGCTTCACCGCGGCCGATCCGTCCTCCACCGCCACCAACAAGGCGCAGGCGCTTCTGACCCGCTGCGGCGACGCGACGTTCGAGTTCCTGACCTACCGGGCCGCCATCGACTACAAGGTCACGCCCGATAACCTGCTCTACGCCAGCTACAACACCGGTCGCCACGCCGGGGGTTTCAGCTACTCTCCGCGACCCGGCCAGAACACCCTTAACCCTGTCGATACCGAGAATGTCGAGGCGTTCGAGATCGGGACCAAGAACCAGTTCTTCAATCGTCGCCTGCAGGTGAACCTGGCAGCATTCTATAACAACTATACCAACCTGCAGGTTTCCGTCAGCTATCCGAACCCGCTGCTGGCCGGCAGCGTCAGCACCTACTCGCAGAACGGCCAGTCCAACCACACCAGCGGTATCGACCTGGAGATCCTGGCGAAACCGATCCCCGCCCTGACGCTCAATCTGGCGGTCAACTACCTGCACGCCCGCGACAATCCCGTGCTGGTCAGCGGCGCCTCCAGCAACACGCTGTGCGCGATCGGCACGTCGGCGTCCTGCCCGCTGGTGGGCATCGGCCTGTCGGGCGGCATCCTGCCGAACCCGCTGAGCGACCCCAGCCTCTTCGCGGTGATCCCGGGCACCACGACGAGCTTCAACACCCTCGGCTACAACCGCACCGTCCGCGTGCAGAACCAGCCGGACTGGACGTTGCAGGTGGGCGCCAGCTACGTCTTCAACCTGCAGCAGTACGGCAGCCTGACGGCGGAGTGGCAGACCTACTTCAACGCCGGCTTCCTGCTTTCCGCCAACACGCCCTTCTATGAGCAGGGCGCCTACACCAAGTCCGAGCTCCGCCTGACCTATGCGCGTCCTGGCGGGCACTGGACGGTGCAGGCCTTCGTGGAGAACCTGGAGGACGAGGCGGTGGTCAACCGCGTCACGGTCAGCAACTACACCTACGACGGAAACTACGAGCAGCCGCGGACCTTCGGCGCACGGCTCGCGTACCGTTATTGATCTCCAGAGCCCTAGGTGAGGGGGAGGGGCCGCGTCGGGGGGCGCGGCCCCTCTTCGTTGCGGCGGAGGGCTAAGGCTCCGCCTTCTCCAGAACCCGCCCGTCCGGGCCGGTCAGCACCAGTTCGCCGTCGCGGAACACCCAGCGGTTGTCGTCGCTGCAGAGCATCTCGTTGAGCCTGCCTGCCGGATCCTTTACGAACACCATGTCGACCACCCACGGCCGGGTGAACTGCGGATTGCGCATGGTCATCTCGAGCGCCTGCCGGTCGTTCCCGGTCGGCGTGTAGCGTTCGAGGATATAGCTGCCTTCCGCCTTGGGCGCGTGCGGTTCGATCTGGGTGTTGTCGCCGCGGATGTTGGTGGTCTCCACCACCATGGTCGGACCCTCCCAGTGCGCGACGGAGAAGCCGGCGTAGAGCCGCGTCGCCTGCTGATCGGGCGGCGGGCGGCCGTCCAGGTAGATGCGGCGCAGGTCGCGCTCGGCCCCATAGAAGATGCTGATCTGATCGTCGGCGACCACGGCCTCGTACCCGCCGGAGAAGTCGATCGCGAGGGCGTAGGGCATGCCCGCGGGATGGCACTGGGCGTAGGGGCCGAAGATCTGCCGCCCCCGGCCCATCTCGCGCCGGATGTCCTTGTAGCGCGCCATCGGCTGGGGCTTGAGCGGCAGCATGTTCTCGCCGACGGCCTTGGGATCGGTGTACTGCCCCGGCTTCCATTGCGACAGCATCGACCCGCCGTGCGAGGTGGTGGCCGACCAGGTTCCCCCCTGCCACAGCGCCTTCAGCGCCGCGTGCGGCGGGCGAGAGGTCAGCCTTCCCGCCGCGCGCGCCGCGTCCGCCGCTCGCATCGTCGGCACGGAGGTCTCGAATGGCGCGTCGGGCGCCCGGCCCTCGGCTTGCGCGGGCGCCAGCAGGCCCGCGGCGGCGAGCAACAGGCCGCGCCGCCCCAGGATCACGGCTCCTCGGCCTTCTCCAGCGGCAGGCCGTCGGGCCCGGTCAGCACCAGCTCGCCGTCCTTGCCGTAGACCCAGCGGTTGTCGTCGCTGCACTTGGCCTCGATCAGCTTGCTGTCGGGATCGTTGGTCAGCTTCAGCTTGACGATCCATGGCCGGGTGAACTCCGGGCTCGTCACCGTCACGTGCAGATCGATCCGCCCCTTCGAAACGGGCGTGTAGCGCTCCACCACATACATGCCCTCGTGCTTGGGGATGTAGGGCTCGATCTGCGTGTTGTCGGCGCGGATGTTGGTGGTCTCCACCACCATCGTCTTGCCTTCCCAGTGCGCGACCGACACGCCGTTGTAGAGGGGTGCGGTGGTGCGCTCGTCGGGATGCTTGCGTCCGTCGGTGAAGATACGGCGCACTTCGCGCTGGTTGCCTGCGAAGAAGTCGATCTCGTTGTCGCTGATCACCGCCTGATAGCCGCCGTAGCCGCTCATGGTCAGGATGTAGGGCATGCCCGACGGATGGCACATGGCGTAGGGGCCGAAGATCTGGCGGCCCTTGGCCATCTCGCGCCGGATGTTCATCTCGACGGCGCGCGCCTCGGCGTTCAGCGGCACGCGGTTAGGCGGCTCGAACTCCGGCATGGCGAAGTACGAGGCGTCCTTGTAGCCGGACAGGAAGGTGCCGGCGCGGCCGATATCCTGCGACCAGGTCCCACCCTCCCAGATCGCCTTGAGCTCGGCCTTGGGCGGGCGCGGCGTCAGCTTGCCCTCGGCGCGGGCGCTGTCGGCGGCGGAAACGGAGGGCGTGGTGGTGACGAAATCCGCCGGCGGCAGGCGCTGGCCGTGCTCGGGCTCGGCGGAGGGCTGGCCCGCGAGCGCCAGGAGAAGGGCGAAAAGGGACGTCGCCTCCATCACGCGCGCGCCAGGAAGCGGCGGGCGAAGGCGGCGTTCGCCTTCAGCGCCGTGTCGCCCCACTCGCGGGAGGGCTCGATCTCGCAGCCGTTGTGCCAGGCGTTGAACGAGTTGATCAACACGAAGTCGGGATCGTGGCGCAGCGCCGCGCGCCAGAAAGCCTGGAGCGTGCCCGTGCCGAAGCGGTCGGTGGTCGGGCGGGGGTAGGGCCGCTTGAGGATCCGCACGTCGTTCCAGCCCGGCATCACCGTGGCGCAACGCAAGGCGCCGGCGGCCTTGGCGCGCCACTCCGGCGACGTTCCGGCGAAGTGGGCGTCCATCTCCGCGGGCGTCTTGCCCGCGACGGTCTCGACCACCGACCAGGAGTGCGTGCCGTCCAGACCCTTCGCCTTGTCGGCGTAGGCGGGGTCCCACAGGTCCACGTCGCCGATCAGCAGTATCTCCGGACGGCCGGGACCGGCGACGGCGCGGGCGGCCTCGCGCCAGCCTGCGACGGGCAGCTCCCGAAAGGCGCGGCGATAGGCGAACACCACGGGCCGGCCGCCGTGGCGCAGCTGCGAGGGGTGGGCGAAGGCGCGGTCGTACAGGTAGCCGAGGTCGGCCTTGGCGCCCTCCACGCCGCCCTTCTGACCTTCCAGGTAGACGGTGGTCTTCAGGCCTTGCGCGTGCATGGCGTCCTGTGTGCGGCGACCGCCGTCCTTGTCCTCCCAGATCTCGCGGCTCCAGGCGCCCAGCACCATGCCGGTGCAGCCCGCCGCCTTCAGCCAGCGCGCGTGCTGCGCCAGCACCGAGGGGTCATGGCTGTCGTACGGGCCAAGGATCGGCGTGTCGGGCACGGGGTCCTCATCCGGCGCCTCCTTGCCCGTCGGCCCCTGCCAGCGCTTCCAGAAGCCGCTGACCTGCGGATTGTGCCGCCCACGATAGTAGAAGGCGAGCACCTCGCGCGCGCGGCCCGCCTTCGCCCGAGGCGAGGCGGCGTGGGCCGGGGCGGCTGCGGCGCCTGCGAGCAGCGCGGCAAGGGTCTCGCGACGATCGGGCGACAGGAGCGGCATGAGCGGAACCGGCGTCAGCCGCTCTTCTCGCCGACGAAGCGCCCGTCGGCCAGCGTGGCGGAGACGAACTGCCCCCCCGTGGTGCCGTTGCGCAGCGGGTGGATGGTGACGGTCACCTTCTCGCCCGGCTTGAAGGTGTCGCCGACGATCCCCTCCTTGCTCATGGCGTAGATGGAGGGGCTCTCGATCGTCCAGGTCTGGGTCTTGCCGCTCTTGGCCACCACATCGACCAGCAGGTAGCCGTGAGGGTTCACGTGCGCGAAGGACTTCACCGTTCCCAGCAGCACGCGACTCGCATTCCGGTCGAACATGGCGAAGGAGTGGTGCGCCAGAGCGGGGGTGGCGGACGTGGCCAGCAGCGCGCCTGCTGCGAAGGCGGCGCCGAGCCGCCGGGACGTTTGGGCCATGGCAGGCCTCCTCGAACGATGGTGGATCATGGTTCCGCCTTCTCCAGCGGTTCGCCGTTGGGACCGGTGAGCACCAGCTCGCCGTCGCGGAACACCCAGCGGTTGTCGTCGCTGCAGAGCCCCTCGACCAGCCTGCCCTTGGGATCGCGCGTCAGCATCAGCTTCACCACCCACGGGCGGGTGAAGTCAGGATTGCGCATGGTCATCTCCAGCGCGATCTTCCCCGGCGCCACCGGCGTGTAGCGCTCGATGATGTAGCTGCCTTCCGCCTTGGGAATATGCGGTTCGATCTGCGTGTTGCTGCCGCGGATGTTGGTGGTCTCGACCACCATGGTCTTGCCCTCCCAGTGCGCGACGGAGAAGCCGTTGTAGAGCGGCGTGGTCGTCCGCTCGTCCGGATGCTTGCGACCGTCCAGGTAGATGCGACGCCACTCGCGCTGGTTGCCCCAGAACATGTCGATCTCGTCGTCGGAAACGACGGCCTCATACCCTCCGTAGCCGCTCATGCTGAGGATGTAGGGCATGCCCGCGGGGTGACACTGCGTATAGGGGCCGAAGATCTGCCGGCCCTTGCCCATTTCGCGCCGGATGTTCTTGTAGACCTTCAGCGGCTCGGGCTTGAGCGGAACCATGTTCGGCGGCACGAACTCCGGGTCGCCATACTCCTCCGAGCTCTTGAAGCCGGAGAACCAGCCGCCGCCCCGCCCGATGTCCTGCGACCAGGTGCCCGGCCCCTCCCAGACGGCCTTGAGCTCCGCGTGGCTCGGGCGCGGCGTGAGCTTGCCCGCCCGGCGCGCGGTCTCCGCGGCGGTGCGGGCGGGCGTGGAGGTGACGAAGTCCTCGCGCGCCAGCATCTCGCCCATGGGCAGCTTGGCGCTTGCGTCGGCCGCCGGCGCGGGCTGCCTGGCGGCGGCGGGGAGGGCGCCGCCCGCCAGCGTCGCGAGCAGCAGCAGCGTCGCCGTCCTCAGCGGGTTGGTCGCCGTCACGCGCGCTCTCGTCACCCGGGCTGTCCTCATGGCAAGTCGAAAGGAAGCTAGGTCAACTCGCCCACGCTTGCAATCGCAGTCACCGCGGGGAGATATGCGTTCCGATCTCCCTGCATCGTGCGAGCCGTCCGCCATGCCCGCCCCCTCGCGCCGCGCCTTTCTCTCCGCCGTCGGGGCCGCCGGCGGCTACGGCGCCATGTACGCCGCCATGCAGGGGCTCGGCCTGCTGGCGACGCCAGACTCCGCCGTCGCCAGGCCTCTACCGCGCGGCGGCGGGCGGGGAACGCGGGTGGCGGTGCTGGGCGCGGGCGTCGCCGGCCTCGTCGCCGCCTGGGAGCTGCGCCGGGCGGGCTACGAGGTGACGGTGCTGGAGGCCTCGCGACGGGCGGGCGGGCGCGTCTGGACCGTGCGCTCGGGCGACCGCGTGGCGCAGCTCGGCCGGCAGGACCAGGTCTGCGCCTGGCAGGCGGATCCCGAGATCTACTTCAACGCGGGCGCAGCGCGCATCCCGCAGTGGCACCACACGATCATCGGCTACGCCCGCGAGCTGAACATCCCGCTGGAGGTGATGGTCAACGCCAATCGCGCCGCCAAGCTCGACTACGGCGGCAAGGTGGTCAGCAACCGCCAGGCGGTCAACGACATGCGCGGCGAGCTCGCCGAGCTCCTCGCCAAGTCCATCGACCGCGGGGCGCTGGACAAGGAGCTGACGGGGCTGGATCGCGAGCGCCTGCTGACCTTCCTCAGCAACTATGGCGCCCTGGACAAGCGGCGCGAGTACAAGGGCTCTGTCCGCGCGGGCCAGCTCGACGTGCCCGGCGCCTACGACCGGCCCGAGCGGGGCGGCCCCGCCATCAGCCTGTCCGAGATGATCCGCTCCGACTTCTGGGGCGACGCGCTGGTCTTCGAAGAGACGATCGACATGCAGGCCCCCATGCTGCAGCCGGTTGGCGGCATGGACCGGATCGCCTCGGGCCTGCTCGCCCGTGTGCGCCCGGCCGTGCGCTTCGGTGCGGAGGTCAAGGCGATCCGCCGCCGCGGCGCGGGCGTGCGCATCCAGTACGTCGACGCGGCCGGCGAGCACGCGCTGGACGCCGAATTCTGCGTCTGCACCCTGCCGCTGACGGTGCTGAAGCGCGTCCCGGCGGACTTCTCGGCCCCCGTGAGGGCGGCGGTGGGCTCGGTCGGCTACTACACCGCCACCAAGGTCGCCTTCGAGAGCCGCCGCTTCTGGGAGCAGGACGACTTCCAGTATGGCGGCCTGGGCTGGACCTCGGAGGAGAGCGAGGTCGTCTGGTACCCGAGCGGCGGGCTGGGGAAGACGCGCGGGGTGCTGACCGCCGCCTACTCGGTCGGCTTCTCCGGCCCTGACAACCCGGTGAGGTACGCCGCACGCCCCTTCGCCGAGCGGTTCGACATCGCCCGCCGCGTGGTGGAGAAGTTCCACCCGGGCCACGGGAAGGAACTCGGCCGTCCCGTCACCGTCTGCTGGGGCCAGACCCCCTTCGCCGAGGGCGTCGCCGCCACCTGGACCGAGGAGCAGCGCAAGACCGACTACGCCGTGCTCGCCCGGGGCGACGGGCCCTTCACCTTCGCCGGCGAACACATGAGCTACCTCCCCGCCTGGCAGGAGGGCGCCGCGCTCTCCGCCCACGAGGCCGTGCGCCTGATCGACGCGCGGGTGCGGGCGAAGGCGGCCTGATCCCCGCCGCTCACCCGCGCAGGAACGCCTGCGCCAGCGGCCGGTTGGCGTCGAGCGTCAGCTCGCCCCATTCGCGCGAGGGCTCCAGCTCCGCGCCGTCGTTCCAGGCGTTGAACGAGGCGATCAGCACCCAGTCCGGATCGGCCAGCCGCGCCGCCGCCCACTGCGCCTCCAGCATGGCCGTGCCGTAGCGATCGACCACGGCCCGCTTGAAGTTGCGCTGCGGGGTCACGGGCGTCCTGGTGTCGTTGTAGCCGGGGCTGACGGTGGCGCAGCGCACGCGCTTGCCGGCCGCCTTCGCGTTCCACCTGGGATATTCGGCGCGGCCGTAGGCGACCACCTCGGCGGGCGTCTTCCCCTCCAGGTCATAGGTGTTGATGTAGATGTGCGTCCCGTCCAGCGGCGCGGCCAGGGCGTCGTAGGTCGGCAGGCGGGGATCGACGTCGCCGATCAGCACGGGCTCGGGAAAGCCTTCGGACGCCACCTGCTTCGCCGCCCGCCGCCACTCGGACGGGGCGAGCGCGCGGAGAGACGCCTGGTAGAAGAACACCACCGGCCGCCCGTCCAGCTTCAGCCAGGCGGGGCTTCTGGCGTGCGTGGTCAGCAGCTGTCGCAAGTCCGCCACCGCGCCCTCGTAGCCCTCCGGCTGGCGCTCGATGTAGACGCTGGCCTTCATGCCGGCCCTCTCCAGGGCCGCGATCAGCAGGGCGGTGGACCGGTCCTCGCGGCCCTTCCGGCTCCAAGCGCTGGAGATCAGGCCGGTCAGGCCCGCCTGCCTCGCCCACGCCACGTGCTGCGAGACGATCTTCGGGTCGTGGCTGTCATACAGGCCGAGCAGCGGCGTGTTGAACGCCGGCTTCTCGTCCGGCGCTTCCTTACCGGTAGGGCCGGTCCAATGGATCCACTTCCCGCTGGTCTCGGGGTTCGCGTACCAGCCGTACCAGAAGCCCAGAACCTCGCGCTGCGGCCGCCCGGCCCGCCGGCCCCCAGGCCGCTGCGCCGCCGCCTGGCCCGCGGCGGCGAACGACAGGGCGCCCGTGCTCGCCAGCAGCGCCCGCCGCCCCGGTCGTCCGATCGCCCCCGCCATCCCCCGGTCCTCCGCAGCGTCGAGGGAAGCCTAGCTTGCAAACGCAGTCACGCCTAGAGTGTCGGCATGCCCCTGACGCGCCTGGGACACGTGAACATCCGCACCCCGCTCGTGGAGGAGACGGTCCGCTTCTTCGAGGCGGGGCTGGGACTCCGGCGCGGCAAGGCGGCCACCACCATCGACCAGGTCAACAACGTCTGGCTCTACGACGCGCGGGGCGCTCCGGTCATTCACGTCAACGCGCCCGCACCGGGCGAAGCGGCGCGCCCGGCCGACGTTCTCAGTCGACTGGACCACATGGCCTTCGACTGCGCCGACCCGGAGGGCATGGCCACGCGCCTGCGCGCCGCGGGCATCCCCTTTGTGACCGTCCGCACCGAGGCGGGCGGCTTCGTGCAGTACAACTGCTGCGACCCCAACGGTCTGAAGGTGGAGCTCACGTTCGCGCCGGAGGGATGACGCTCAGCCGAGCGCTTCGCGGTTCACGACCAGCTTCGGGTCCAGCTTTCCGTCGAAGGCGTCGAGCACGTTGCAGACGGCGGCGCGGCCCATCTCCACCAGCGACTCGGCGGTCAGCGCGGCGTTGTGCGGGCTGAAGACGATGTCCTCGCGCGCCAGCAGCGGGTCGTCGGCCGTGACAGGCTCGCGCGCGAAGACGTCCAGCCCCGCGCCGGCGAGCCGGCCGCCCTCCAGGGCGGCGATCAGCGCGGGCTCGTCCACGATGCCGCCCCTCGCGGCGTTCACCAGGATCGCCCCGGCCTTCATGCGCGCGAAGGCGTGGGCGCCGATCAGCCCGCGAGTGTCCGGCGTCAGCGGCACGTGCAGGGACACCACGTCGGCGTGCTCCAGCAACGTCTCCAGCGTGTCGGCGAACGCCACGTCGGCGTGGAGACGCCGATCCGCCCACGGGTCGTAGGCGGCGATGGTCATCCCCAGCGCCCGTGCGCGCGACGCCAGCTCCTGGCCGATGCGGCCGTATCCGACCAGCGCCAGGGTCTTGCCCCTCAGCTCGGTGTTGGTCCGCCGGCCCCGTGCGGCGAAGTCGCCCGCGCGCACCGCCTGGTCGAAGCGCGGCCCGTTCTTGGCCACCGCCAGCAACAGATAGAGCGCGTGCTCGGCCACCGCGGTCGTGTTGACGTCGCCGATGATGGTCACCGGGACGCCCTTGGCGGTGCATGCGGCGATCGGGACGTTGTCGTAGCCGACGCCGTGGCGCGAGACGACCCGCAGCCGCTCCGCCGCCTCCACCGCCGCCCCGGCGAGGGGCGCGTCGCGGATCAGCACGGCGTGCGCGTCTACGATCGCCGCGGCGATGGTCCCGGGGCGGAAGTCGGGCAGCACCTCGACCGTGACGTCGTCGCGCGCGGCGAACAGCTCCATGGCGACCGGGCTGATCGGCTGGACGACCAGCACCTTGCGGCGGTCGGCCATCAGAAGTCGAAGCGGTCGATGTTGCCGGCGGTGAACACCAGTGGCGCGCCGAGCAGCAGCTCGTCCCTGGCGGTGAACCTGAGCGCGCCGAGGCGGCCGGCCGGGAGCTCGCCCTTGGCGGCGTCGAGCGTGCCGTCGAGCTGCGCCTTGGCGATCTGGATGGCGGCGTAGCCGATGTCCACCGGGTTCCAGAGCACCGCCTCCTTGATGACGCCCTCCTTCACGTAAGGACGGATGGCGCTGGGCACGCCGATGCCCGCGATCGCGACCTTGCCGGCCAGGCCCAGCTGCTTGACCGCCTCGGCCGCGCTGACGCTGGCGCTGCCGTCGTTGGTGAACACGCCCTTCACGCCCGGGTTGGCGCGCAGGTAGTTGAGGATGACGTTCTTGCCCTTCTCGATGTCCTGCTCGGCCAGCAGGGTGGTCTTGATGCCCATGCCCGGATGCCTGGCCGCCACGGCGTCCTTGATGGACTTCATCCAGGCCAGCATGTTGCTGGCCGTGACGGAGCCGGTCAGCATCACGAACTCGCCCGTCTCGCCCGCCTGTCGCGCCATGACGTCGGCGATGCTGGCGCCGATGTCGGCATAGCTGGCCTGGTTCAGGAAGACCTGCCTCGCGTCGGCCTTCACGTCCGCGTCCCAGGTGGAGACCTTGATCCCGCGGCTCTGCGCGCGCTGCAGCGAGGGGGCGAGCGCGGTGGGGTCGAGGGCGCAGATGGCGATGGCCGCGACGCCGGCGCGCACCAGCCGGTCCACGATGTCCACCTGACCGGCCACGTTGGCGTCGACCGGGCCGTTGTACCGCACGGTGAGGCCGAGCGCCTTGCCCGCCTCCTGCGCGCCCTTGTTGGCGGAAATGAAGTACGGGTCGCTGGTGAACTTGGGCACGAAGGCCACCGTCGCCCCGCCCTCGCCTCTGGCGCCCGCCGCCTTGTCCACGGGGCCGCAGGCGGCCAGCGCGCCCACGGCCAGGGCCGTCGCGCCCCCGCCCAGCGCCGCCCTGCGAGTCCAAGCTGCCCGATCGCCCATGCCGTTCCCCTTTGTTCTCGGATCACCGCGTGGGGCGGCGGGTCCATTCGTTGAGCGCGACGCCGACGACCAGGAGCGCGCCGACCATCACCAGGCCCCAATCGTTGCGCACGCCCGCGGCCGTCAGCCCGTCCTGCAGGAAGCCGAGCAGCAGCACGCCCAGCATCGCGCCCCCGATCCCGCCCGCGCCGCCGGTGATCCGCACGCCGCCCAGCACCGTCATGGCGATCACCGTGAGCTCCAGGCCCTGCGCGGCGTTGGCCCGCGCGGTGGAGACCCGGCCCGTCTGCACGACGGCCGCGAGGGCGGCGAGCAGGCCGGAGAGCGCATAGACGCCGAGCTTCACCCGCTCCACCGGCGCGCCGGAGAACCGCGCCGCCAGCTCGTTGGCTCCGACGCCGTAGACGCGCCGGCCGAAGGCGGTCCTCGCCAGCAGCACCCAGGTGGCGGTCGCGACGAGCGCCAGCAGCACGAGCTGCACCGGCACGAGCTCGCCGAGGTAGCCCTGTCCCAGCCAGGTGAACCAGCCCGGGAAGTCCGACGTCGCCTCGCCGCCGGAGAGGGCGAAGGCCGCGCCCCGGAACACGCTCATGGTGGCGAAGGTCACGACGAAGGGGTGCAGCCGCAGCCGCGCGACCAGCAGGCCGTTGGCCAGCCCTCCCGCGGCGCCGACGCCCAGGCCCAGCAGCACCGCCAAGGGCATCGGCAGCCCGGCCTTGTGCGCGGAGCCCATGACCACGGCCGCCAGCGCCAGCAGCGCCGCCACCGACAGGTCGATCCCGCCGGAGACGATTACCAGCGTCATGCCGCAGGCGAGGATCCCCGCCTCGACGAAGGTGCGCGAGGTGTCCAGCATGGAGGCGGGGTTGGCGTAGCCCGGCGAGACGAAGGCGAGGACGACGAGCTCCAGCGCCAGCAGCGCCGCCAGGGCCCCGGTGCGGCCGATCACCCCTGCGAAGCGCATCATGCCCGGGCCCGCGCCAGGCGCTCGCGCAAAGCGTCCACCGAGATGGCGAGGAGGATGAGCAGGCCCAGCACCAGCTGCTCGAAGGTGGCGGGCACGCTGTTCAGCGTCAGCGCGTTCATGATGACGCCCACCAGGACCGCCCCGAGGACGGGCGCGAGCGCCGAGCCGCGGCCGCCCGTGATCCGGGTGCCGCCCAGCACCACGGCGGCGATGGCCTGGAGCTCGAAGCCCGTGGCCGCCGTGGCCTGGATCTGGCCCGTCTGCCCCGCGAAGACGCCCGCCGCCAATCCCACGGCGGCGCCCGTCAGCAGGAAGGCCAGGAACTTCACCCGGCCGGCGCGCAGGCCCACGGCGGCCGCGGCGCGAGCGTTGCCGCCCACCGCCGTCACCTCGCGCCCCCAGACGGTCTCGCGCCCGATCCACAGGAAGGCCGCGAGCGCGGCGGCCAGCAGCCACAGCGGCGCAGGCAGGCCCAGCGGCGCGCCGAGCCCCAGCCCTCGCGCCGACGCCGGGACCAGCCGCACGCCGTCCGCCCCCGCCAGCAGCACCGCGCCGCGCAGCGCCAGCAGCCCGCCCAGCGTGGCGATGATGGAGGGCACGCGCCCCGCGGTGACCAGGAGGCCGTTCACCGCTCCCGCCGCGAGGCCGACCGCCAGGCTGGCGGCGAGCGGCGCGATCACGCCCCCCGTCTGCTCCGCCACGCTGGCGAACACGAAGGCGCAGGCGGCCAGCTGCGAACCGACCGAGACGTCGATCTCGCCGGCGATGATGACCTGGTTCAGCGCCAAGGCCACGAGCCCCACCACCGCCACCTGCATCAGGATCGCCACCAGGTTGGCGGGGGCGGCGAAGGCGGGCGTGGTCGCCGCGAGCACGCCCGCGGCCGCCGCCAGGAACAGCAGCGGCGCCGCCTCGGGCCTCGCCCCGGCGCGGACCAGCCAGCCGGAGCGGCTCCCGGCGACGGGCGCGAGCGTCGTCACGCGGGGGCGCCGGGGTGCAGCGCCCGGTCTGTGGCCGCCTGCGCGGACAGGCCCGCAGCGGCCGCGCCGATGGCGTCCGCGTCGAAGCCCGGCCCCTCGAAGGCGGCTGTCAGGCGCCCCTGGTGCATCACCAGGATCCGGTCGCTCATGGAGAGCAGCTCGTTCATCTCCGAGCTGATCATCAGGATCGCCTTGCCCTCGGAGGCGAGCTTGTCGACGATGCGGTGGATCTCGGCCTTGGCCCCCACATCGACGCCGCGCGTCGGCTCGTCCAGCAGGATCACCTCGGGCTCGGTCGCCAGCGCCTTGGCGAGCAGCACCTTCTGCTGGTTGCCCCCGGAAAGCGACAGAACCGGGGCCTCCAGCCCGGCGGACTTGATCGCGAACAGCTGGCGATAGGTCTCCGCCAGGTCCCGCGCCTTGGCGCCGGAGACGAACCCGCCGGCACCCAGGCGGTCCAGCGCGCTGAAGGCTATGTTCCAGCCGACGCCATAGTCCAGCATCAGCCCCTGCGCGCGCCGCTCCTCGGGCACATAGGCGAGCCCGCGCGACAGCGCCTCGTGCGGCGTGCGGATGCGCACCGGGTCGCCGCGCAGCACCACCTCGCCGCCATCCGCGGGCGGCAGGCCGAACAGCGCCTGCGCCACCTCCGAGCGGCCCGCGCCGATCAAGCCCGCGAGGCCGACGATCTCGCCGCGCCGCAGGGTCAGGTCGACGCCCTGGAACAGGCCGCGCTTCGACAGGCCCCGCGCCGCCAGCAGCACCTCGCCGGGCGCCTGTCGGGTGCGCGGGAACACCGTCTCCAGCTCGCGCCCGACCATCAGGGCGATGAGACGCGGCGTGTCGAGTTTGGCGGCGGGTCCGGTGTGCACCAGCTGTCCGTCGCGTAACACGCTGATCGTGTCGGCGGTGGCGAAAACCTCCTCCAGCCTGTGCGAGATGTAGGCCACCGCGACGCCGGAGGCGGCGAGGTCGCGCACAATGGCCAGCAGCCGCTGCGCTTCAGGCTCGGTGAGGGCGGCGGTGGGCTCGTCGAGCACCAGCAGCCGCGCCTGCTGCATCAGGGCGCGGGCGATCTCCACCATTTGCGCCTGCGCGCCGGAGAGGGAGCCGGCGGTCGCGTCCAGGTCCAGCCGCACGCCCAGCCGGTCGAAGGCGGCCTGCGCGCGCCGTTTCATGGCCGCCCGGTCGAAGCCGCCCCAGCGCGTGCGGGGGCGCTCGCGGCCGACGAACAGGTTCTCCACCACCGACAGGTCGGGGAAGAGGTCGAGCTCCTGCGGGACCATGGCCACGCCCGCCGCCTCCGCCGCGCGGGGCGAGGCGAGGGCGACCGGCGCGCCGGCGATCTCGACACGCCCCTCGTCCGGCGCATGCACGCCATGGAGCATCTTCATCAGCGTGCTCTTTCCGGCGCCGTTCTCGCCCATCACGGCGTGGATTTCGCCGGGCCGGAACGCGAGGTTCACACCCCGGCAGGCCCAGACGCCGCCGAAGCGCTTGCCCGCGTCCACCAGCCGCGCGGCGGGCGCGGGGGCGCGCGCGCTTTCGGGATTGGCGAGGGCGGCGGGGCCGGGCATGTTGATTGCGCAGTCACGACGGCCGGGCGGCGGCGTCAAGCCCCGCCGCCTCGCCGCCCCTCCTACGGAGACCCCGATGCCCCAGCCCTGGGACGCCGCCCACAACTTCGACTTTGTCGGGCGCACCGACCAGGGGGGCCGGGCGGACGGGATCCAGTGCATGATCCACAAGGGCCATGCCTACGTCAGCCACGTCTTCTCCGGCGGCGTCAGCGTCATCGACGTGTCCGACCCGGCCAACCCGCGCCCGGTCAACTTCCTGCCCACGCACCCCAAGTCCTGGTCGGTGCACGTGCAGACCGCCAACGACATCCTGCTGGTCGTGGAGGAGTTCAACTTCTACTCGGTCTACGTGGACGAGACCGAGTACTACGGTCATTCGATCGAGGGCGTGCACTCCTCCAAGTTCGGCAAGCGCGGCGAGGACTACACCGCCGGCATGCGCGTGTACGACGTCAGCGATCCCGCCAACCCGCGCGCCATCGGCTTCATGGAGGTGGAAGGGCTGGGCCTGCACCGGATCTGGTGGACGGGCGACCGCTACGCCTACGCCTCCGCGCTGCTGGACGGATACACCGACCACGTCTTCATCATCATCGACATGCAGGACCCGGCGCATCCGCGGGAGGTGTCGCGCTGGGCGCTGCCCGGCATGCACATCGCGGGCGGCGAGCGGAACGAGGCCAAGGGCCGCGTCGCCCTGCACCACGCCCTGGTGGCGGGCGACATCGCCTATGGCGCCTGGCGCGACGGCGGCCTCGTGCTGCTCGACATCGCGGACCGGAGCCGGCCGAAGATGATCTCCCACACCGCCTGGCCGCCCTTCGCCGCCGGCACGCACAGCGCCCTGCCGTTGACCGACCGAGGCCTGTGCGTGGTCGCCAACGAGGCCACCCTCGACCGCGACCAGGAGGACATGCGCTATACCTGGGTGATGGACGTGAAGGACCCGTCGACGCCTTCCGCCCTCTCCGCCCTCCCCACGCCCAGCGACCAGGACTATGTCGCCAAGGGCGGCCACTTCGGCCCGCACAACCTGCACGAGAACCGCCCCGGGGCTTTCCAGAGCTCGGAGATCGTGTTCGCCACCTACCAGAACGCGGGCGTCCGCGCCTTCGACATCCGAGACCCCCGCCAGCCGCGGGAGATCGGCTGGTTCGTACCCAGCAAGCCCGAGCAGTGGCTCGACCGCCGCCCCTCCAGGCACCAGGTGATCCACACCTGCGACGTCAACGTCCAGGCCGACGGCCTGACCTACATAACCGACTACAACGCGGGGCTGTACATCCTGCAGTGGAAGGGGTGAGCGCGCTCACTGCGCCGTCCAGCCGCCATCCACCAGCAGCGCCGCGCCGGTGATCAGCGAGGCGGCGGGGGAGAGCAGGAACACCACCGCCGCCGCGACCTCCTCCGGCGTGCCCGTCCGTCCGAGCGGGATCCGGTCGAGCACGAACTTGCTGAACTCGGGCGAGGCGAGCATCGGCGCGGTCATCGGCGTCTCGACGAAGGTCGGCCCCACGCTGTTCACGCGCACGCCCTGCGGCGCCAGTTCCACCGCCATCGCCTTGGTCAAGCCTTCCAGGGCGTGCTTGGTCGTGCAGTAGACGGCCCGGCCCGGCGAGCCGACGTGGCCCATCTGGCTCGACATGTTGACGATCGCGCCGCCGCCCCCGCGCACCATCGCCCGCGCCGCCGCCTGCGCGGCAAGGAAGGCGGTGCGCACGTTCAGATGCAGCAGCCTGTCGAGCGTCTCGACGTCCACTTCCAGGAACGGCTGCGGGCGGTTGCCGCCCACGTTGTTGAGCAAGCCCCAGAGGTCGTCCATCGCCTCCACGCCGGCGAGGAAGGCGCGATCCGTGACGTCGCAGGGCCAGACCTCGATGGCGTCGGGCGCGTGCGCCTTGACCTCAAGCAGCTCCTCCACGGTGCGGGAGACCGCTATGACGCGCGCGCCGGCGTCGACCAGCGCCAACGCCGCCGCCCGCCCGAGACCGCGGCCTGCGCCGGTGACGATGACCCTGCGGCCCTCGAACCCCTTCGACGGACCGGTCGCTGCATGCGTTTGCATAGGTCCAGGGTGGGCTGGCCGGCGGGCGGGAGCAAGGGCCGGCGACGCCCAGCCGGCCGCGTCTCCAGCCGGTGACTCTCCTTCAGGTTGTATTTATCGCTCGTATGACAGGCTGGACGGACGTCTGGAGGTCTAGCCGTGAGCGCGTCCACAATCGACGGAGTGCGGAACGGGATCGGTCGCAACCGGGCGAAGGTCCTGGAGGTGCTCGCCCTGGTCGCGCTGTCCTTGGCGGTGCTGATCGTCGCCTATGTCTGCGACATCTTCGGATCGCCGGATGGGCTGAGGGAGGCGAGGATCGAGGTCGACGAGATCCTCGCCGTCGCCACGCTGGTCAGCGCGGGGATGGGGCTGTTCGCCTGGCGTCGGCTGCAGGAAGCGCGCAGGGAGACGGACCGACGCGTCGCCGCCGAGCGCGAGGCGCGCACCCTGGCCTTCAGGGATCCGCTGACCGGCTTGGCGAACCGGCGCCTGTTCGACGAGACGCTGAGCATGGCCGCGGCCAAGCCGCCAGGCTCGGGCGCCTGCCATGCCGTCATCATGATGGATCTGAACGGCTTCAAGTCGGTCAACGACGTCTACGGTCACGGTGTCGGCGACGAGCTGTTGGTGCAGGTAGGAGGCCGGCTCTCCCGCGCGGCGCGTCAAGGGGATCTGGTGGCTCGGCTCGGCGGTGACGAGTTCGTCGTGCTCGCGGAAGCCGTGAACGGCTCCGAGGGTGTGATGGGGCTGGCCCTGCGCTTCACCCAGGCGTTCGAGCCGCCGATCCCGGCCGGCGGGGTCGAGCACCGGATCGGGGTGGCGATCGGCGTCAGCCTCACGCCGGACGATGGCGCGGACGCCGTCGAGCTCGTCCGGAAGGCGGACATCGCGCTCTACCGCGCCAAAGCCGAGAAGAAGGCCGAGCCGCGAGCCATCCGTTTCTTCGAGCCCGCGATGGACGAGCGGATCAGGGAGAGGAACGCCCTCGAACGGGAACTGAGGCTCGCCGTGGAACGGGGCGAGGTCCGCCCGTTCTACCAGCCGCTCGTCCGCATCGCGGACGGCGCGATCGAGGGCTTCGAAGCCCTGGCGCGCTGGACGTCGCAGACGCTGGGCGTCGTGTCTCCGGCGCGCTTCATCCCGCTCGCGGAGGACACGGGGCTGATCGGCCCGTTGAGCGTCGCCCTGTTCGAGCAGGCCTGCCGGGACGCCCTCGATTGGCCGCCCTCCGTCCATCTGGCCTTCAACGTCTCCGGAGCGCTCCTGCAGTCCGACCAGTTCGCGCTGCAGGTGCTCGCCACCCTAGGCCGCACGGGGCTGACGCCGAGCCGGGTCGAGCTCGAGATCACCGAGACGGCGATGGTCCGCGATCTGGAGGGCGCCCGTCGCCTGCTGGGCCTGCTCCGCCAGAGCGGGGTCCGCATAGCGCTCGACGACTTCGGCACCGGCTACTCCAGCCTCTACCACCTGCGCGCCTTCACCCCCGACAAGATCAAGATCGACCGCAGCTTCGTCGATGGCATGCAGGACGACGCCTCGAGCACCGCGATCATCCGGGCGCTCGTGGGACTTGGAGTGGGTCTGGGAGCGCAGGTGATCGCCGAAGGCGTCGAGACCGGCGAGCAGGAGCGCCTGCTGCAGCAACTGGGATGCGAGCAGGGACAGGGCTACCTGTTCAGCGCGGCGGTCGAGGCCTCGGCGGCGGCGGCGATGGTCGATGAGGGTCGGGGCGGTGCGACCGACCGCATGGCGGGCGCCGTCGGGCGCTGAAGGACGTCGCCGAGATGGCGAGGGGCGGCGCGCGGGCTAAGGGGCGTCCGGATGGATCGAGGCCTGCAGGGCGGAAGAGACCTCGCCGGCGAGGGTCAGCAAGGCGGCGGGCACCTGTGGATCGACAGGTCTGGGCGCCGGGTCGAAGATGCAGATCGCCCCGAGCTGGCGGCCCTCGGACACGATGGGGGCGGCCGCATAGTGGCGGATGGGCGGCGCCTCCAGGACGAGCGGGTTGTCGGAGAGCCGGGGGTCGGCCGCCGCGTCCTCGGTGCAGAGAACCTCGGCGTTGTGGACCGCCCAGGCGCCGAACGCGGCATGGCGCGCGGCCTCGTCCCTCTCCAGGCCGACCGCCACCTTCACCCACCGCCGATGGGCGTCGTCGATGAAGGTCACCAGCGCGATGGGGGCGCGCGCGAGTCGCGCGGCGCGGTGCGCGAAGGGTTCGAGCATGGCCTCCGGTGTCGAGGTGCGCGGGTCGCCACGCACCGCTCCGGCCTCGGTCATCGACTATTCTCCGCCGCCTGCGTACGAATAGTCAGGCAACATAAGGCCTTGGCCCTATGTCGGAAGTGCGACGGAATGGACCGTGCGGACGGTCCGGCGCCGCTGGGGCCTCAACCTTGCGGGCGCGCCGGGTCGGCCGCCGGAGGGTCGGTCCGCCAGGCGCCCGGCTCCAGCGCGGCGTGGGTGAAGCCTGCGACCGAGCAGACGCCGACAAGCTGCGCGTCCGCGAGGTCGACGGCCATGACCATGGGGGCGAGGGCTCGGGCCGACTGCCCCGCCGCCAGCAGGCCCGCCGCCACCTGGGCGGGTCGCAGGCCCAGGTCCCTGGCGGAGACGTGGACGCCGGACAGCCGCGCGTCGGACAGGCTCCTCAGGCCCGTGCGCTCCAGCAGGGTCCGCCCGTTCACCGCGCGGCAGAAGGGCTTGAGCTGCCAGGCCGCCTCCATCAGGCGCGAGCTCGGCGTTCCGCGCTCCATGCCCGTCAGCTCGATGATCAGGCGCCTTTGGTCCAGCGTCCGCAGCGCCGCCAGCTCGGCCAGGACGGCGGCGCGGGCGCGCGAGCCGATCATGGTCTTCAGCGACAACGGGAGGACGAAGACGGAGGCGCGGGTCGACGCCTCCATCATCCCGCGGACCTGCTCGATGCCCAGAAGGTTGATCTGCAGGAGGGAGGTGATCGAGAGATTGAGCTCCTCCGCCCATTCGACGGGTCGGTCCTGATTGAGATTGTGCAGATCGGTTCGCAGGCGGGTTCCCACCTGCACGCCCGAGGCTATGTGCAGCATCTCCTGGGCGACGAACTTCAGCGACAGTCGCTCGGCAGGTCCTTCGATCAGGGCGGTGGTGCGCGGCTGACGGGGCGGCGCCGCGGGAGCTTCGCCCTCTTCCACGGCCCTGGCCCGCTCCACCTCGTCGCGCACGAGCGGCGTCATCTCGAGCGAGTCGGCGGTCATCGACGACACGCGCTTGACGATCAGGTCCTGCGGCGCGCACCGACCCAGGAAGTGGGTGAGCAGTTCCTCCATGATGCGGAAGGCGCCGGCCTGCGCCACCGCCCCCCGCTGGTCGAGGAAGCAGAGCAGGTACTCGCAGTCGCCGATCCGGACGGCGAGCGCGGTCTCGCCCGCCCGCCCGTCGATCGCCCGCTCGATGCGCGAGCGGACATCGCTGCAGCGCCTCGGCCAGCGGTCCCCCATCGCGGTGCGGATCGCAGCGAAGTCGAGCGCGACCACCGCGCCGATCTCGGCCGCACCCGAGGCCGCGATGGTCTGCAGCTTGGTGGAGTCGTCGGCGTCGCTGACGCGGATCGGCTCGTTGGCGAGCGCGACCGTCATGCCGCCGCCCTCGCCGGCTCCCCGGCGCGAGTCAGGGCGGTCGACGCCTGGCGAGCCAGGGCGGTGAGGCGAGCGGCGATCCGGGCGTCGAAGGCGCGGGGGACGCAGTCGATGGCGCAGACCGTGCCGAGCGCGAGGCCGTTCTGCGTGAAGATCGGCGCGCCGGCGTAGGCGCGGATGCTCGGCTCACCCAGCACCAGGGGATTGTCGGCGAAGCGGGCGTCTTCGAGCGCGTCCTCCACCCACAGGAGCTCGGCGTTGTAGACCGCCCATGCGCAGAAGGCCGCGCTCCTGTCCGTGTCGGTGATCGTCGTGCCCGCGGCCGCCTTGATCCACTGCCAGTCGGCGCTGATGAAGCTGACGAGGCCGATCGGCGCGGAGGCGGCCCTGGCGGCGGCCCTGGCGATCCGGTCGAGGGCCTTCTGGGGTGTGTCGTTCAGGGCCCCGCTGGCGGAAAGGGCCCGCAGTCGGGAGGCTTCGTTGGCGGGGACGGGTGCGCTTCTCATTGCGGGTTTCCTAGGGCCGTAATGAAGGGTGCCGAGTGCGTGAAGACGTCGCCTTGAACGCCCAGGGCTAGCTCCGCCGAGCTAACGGCGTCCTAACGTCGCGCCCGACCATCCACTCTGACGACGTCCGGGAGGGCGGCGATCCCAGGACGCTCCTCGCCCCACGCCGACCCGGTGGACCCGCGCCGTGCGCCCGCTGCCCCAGCGCCCATCAAAGGCTATTTCCGTCGCATGTTCAGGCGGCGGAGGCGCCTTTCGGTCGAACCCGCCGCCGCACGACGCGTTGCCCCCCGCGGAACGTCGTCGTTCCGGGACGGCCGCCGACGCCGAGGGAGAGACCGCCATGCGCGCGATGGAGTACCGCGGTCCGCTGCGTGTGCGGGTGGTGAACAAGCCGCGCCCCAAGCTGGAGCACCCGCAGGACGCGATCGTGCGCGTGACCCGCACCTGCATCTGCGGGTCCGACCTGCACCTCTACAACGGCGAGGTGCCCGACACGCGGGTGGGGTGCACCTTCGGCCATGAGTTCATCGGCGTGGTCGAGGAGGTGGGCTCGGCGGTGGAGACCCTGGCCACCGGCGACCAGGTGATCGTCCCGTTCAACGTCGCCTGCGGCCGGTGCCACTTCTGCCGGCGCGGGCTGTTCGGCAACTGCCACGAGAGCAATCCGCAGGCCACCGCGGTGGGCGGCATCTTCGGCTACTCGCACACCGCCGGCGGCTTCGACGGGGGGCAGGCCGAGTACGTGCGCGTGCCGTACGCCGACGTGGGCCCGACCAGGATCCCCGAGTGGATGGATCCGGACGACGCCGTGCTGCTCACCGACGTGACGCCCACGGGCTACCAGGCGGCCGAGATGGGCGGCATCCGCAAGGGCGATACGGTGGTGGTGTTCGGCGCCGGCCCCGTGGGCCTGCTCGCCGCCCGCTGCGCCTGGCTGTTCGGGGCGGGACGGGTGATCGTGATCGATCACCTGGAGTACCGGCTGGAGATGGCGCGCAGCTTCGCCTTCGCGGAGGTCTACGATTTCCGCGAGATCGGCGACCCGGTCGTGTTCCTGAAGAAGGCCACCGACTCCCTGGGCGCGGACGTGTGCATCGATGCGGTCGGGGCCGACGCCTCCGGCAACGCGCTGCACACGGTCATCGGCAAGAAGCTGAAGCTCGAGGCCGGATCGCCCATAGCCCTCCACTGGGCGATCAACTCGGTGCGCAAGGGCGGCGTGGTCTCGATCGTGGGCGTCTACGGGCCGACCGGCAACATGGTTCCCATCGGCAACGTGGTGAACAAGGGCATCACGATCCGGGCCAACCAGGCCTCCGTGAAACGGCTGCTGCCCCGGCTGATCGAGCACATCCGCCTCGGGCATCTCAGCCCCAAGGACATCATCACCCACCGCGTGCCGCTGGAGCACGCGGCGGAAGCCTACCACATCTTCGCGTCCAAGCTGGACGGTTGCGTCAAGCCGGTGCTGATCCCCCATGTCCACTGAAGTGAAGACGGCGCTGGCCGCCGCGCCGCGGGCGCGCTCCTGGACCGACCCGTCGACCATCCCCGGCTGGGGCGTGGACGCGGACCCCTCCAACGATCCCACCTGGCCGATCCGCCAGGCGCCCGAGCTGGACGACCACGGCCTGACCTGGACGCGTCCGCCCCTCCAGCGGGAAACGGTCGAAGTGCTCCGGTCGGTGGAGCACAACCGCATGCCGGCGGTGTTCGGCACGCCGTGCCCGCCCCGGGGGCTCAGCGGCGTTCTGCGCCGGCGCGCGTTCGGCTTCAGCGAATCGCAGTGGGCGCACTGGCTGCTGCTGATCCTGGCGGACCGGATCGACATGGTGGAGGGTGTGGGCGAGGACCTCGCTCGCGGCCGGCTGCCCAACCTGTTCGAGGAGATGGGGCTCGCCGCCGAGTGGCGGCACAATCGGCCCGCCTTCCTCCGCCGGATGGCCCTCGTCGCGGCCGTCGGCGCGGCGGTGGGCGGCGCCTCCGTGCTGCTGAGCCGCCGCTCCCGCTAGCCCGGGCGCGCCGCGCGGCCTAAGTCGGGCGCAGGCCGGACCCTGGCCGGCACGTCGATCCTCCGCCTGACCGCATGCCCACAGACCTCGACGCGACCGAACGCGCGCTCCTCCGCGTCCTGCAGCTGCTGGGCGGGCGCGGTTATGCGTTCACCACCACCACGCCGGCCAGCCACGCGCGGGTGCTCGCCCGGGCGCCGGAACGCCGGGCGTCGTCCCTGCGCGACGTGTTCGGCTGGAGCCTGCCGTTCACGCCGGACCTGCTCGACGCCGACCTCCTGCACGCGCTGCGGAGCGCGGAGGCGCTGGAGGACACCCCGGCCGGCCTGAGATCGACGATCCGCGTCTCCACGCTGCGCGGCGGCCTGTTCGTGCACTCCGCTTACCCGTCGACATCGCAGGACGCGGTGTTCCTGGGCCCCGATACGCACCGGTTCGTGGACTTCGTGCTCCGGGAACTGCCTCGCCGGCCGTCGCCGCGGCGGATCGTGGAGATCGGCGCGGGCACGGGCGCCGCGGGCGTCCTCGCGGGCCTGCAGGCGCCTGCCGGGCAGGTGACGCTGGCGGACGTCAACCCGCTCGCGCTCCGCTATGCCAGGATCAACGCCGCCTACGCCGGGCGCGAGGTCGACACCGTCAGGTCCGACGCCCTCGACAGCCTGGCGGGCGACTTCGACCTGGTCCTCGCCAACCCGCCCTTCCTGGTCGATCCGCAACGCCGGGCCTATCGGAACGGGGGCGGGCTGAACGGCGCGCAGATGTCGCTGGACTGGGCGGCGGCCGCGAGCCGCCGCCTCACCCAGGGAGGAAGGGTGCTCCTCTACACCGCGTCCGCCATCGTCGACGGCCGCGACCGCCTCGAAGCGGAGCTGCACGCCCGACTTCCCGGCCTCACGATCGCCTACCGGGAACTCGACCCCGA
Source organism: uncultured Caulobacteraceae bacterium (assembly GCA_964244065.1). GTDB lineage: Bacteria > Pseudomonadota > Alphaproteobacteria > Caulobacterales > Caulobacteraceae > JASLDZ01. The sequence continues at coordinate 505,313 of CAXTHH010000002.1, forward strand.
CATCTTCGGCGAGGAGCTCGAGGGGCCGGCCTATGCGGACGTGGAACGGATCGCGGCGGTCACGGTCGTAATCTCCGCGGACTAGCGACACGTCCGCGGAGCCGCCACGGCGGCAGCCATCGCGGCCGGCGGATGAGCTCAGGCCCGCACCCTGTCGCTGCGGGCCGGCTCGACGGTGGCCAGGAAGGTGCGGATCGCCCCGACGACCTCGTCCGTCGCGGTGTGATGGACCATGTGCCCGCCATCCTCCACCACATGCAGGCGCGCGCGGGGGATGTCGCGGGCGAGGCGCTCCGACTGATGGCGGTGGTCGACGATCCTGTCCTTGCGTCCGCTGACGATCAGCAGCGGGAGGTCCGTCTTCGACAGTCGGCCCGACCTCGCGGCGTCCAACGCCATGCTCAGCGCATCCCCGCCAGCGGCGCGCAGCGCCGACGGGCGCACGGCCATGGACGAGGCGTACCCGCGCTTGAAGCGCGCCGGAACGCCGGCCGGCGAGAACATGGCCTTGACGACCAGCGGCAAGGTCGCGCGACCGAACAGGGGCGAGATGGTGAAGCGAAGCAAATCGCCGAGGACGGGCACGGCGGCGGCCCCCGCCAGCGGGATGTCCGGCCTGGGCGTCGGGCGATAGTACCCGCTCATCAGGACGAGCCCGGCGATCCGCCCGGGATGGTCCAGGCCGACGTTCAGCGCCACGAGGCTCCCGAACGAGTGTCCGAGCACCACCGGGGCCTCGACGCCGAGACGCCCGAGCGCCTTCCAGAGCAGTTCGGCCTGCGCGCGGGCCGTCCAGATGCGGTCGCGGGGCCTGGTGCTGTGGCCGAAGCCGGGTCGGTCGAAGGCGATCACCCGATGGCTCTGCGACAGGCGCTCCATCAGGCCGCTGATGGCGAAGTCCGACGCGCTCACCATGTTGCCGTGGACGAGCACGACCACGGGGCCCGCCCCGCGCTCCAGGTAGTGAAGGCGGACGCCGTCGACCTCCACGAACCCTCCCGTTGGCGGGTTGCGCTTCTCGGCGCGCCGGGCGGCGAGGACGTTGGCCGTCGCCGCGGCGACCAGGCCGGCGGCGACCAGGACGCCGACGGATTGCGCGGCGACGAGCTTGGCGCGAGGTCCGCCGGACGTCTTGATAGGCATGAGGGGGATCGACCAGCCTGTGCGGAACGTCGGCTCCGGCATCCAGGCCCGCCCATAACCCTGGAGCGGCGAGCGCGTTCCGCGCCGGCCGGGGCGCCGTGAGGTTGGCTGCGGGTCTCCGGCGGCGGCCCCGACGTGAGCCCGTCGCGGTCCGGCAAGGGCTCACGCGCCCGGCGTGGAGAGCTGTGCGAGGGCGCCGGCCAGCTCGTCCCTGCGGAACGGCTTGGTCAGGCGCGGCAGGTTCGGATCGATCCCGTCGCTCTCCGCATAGCCGGACACGACCAGCACGCGCACGCCTGGCCGGCGCGAGCGTACGGCCGCCGCCAGATCCGCGCCGTTGATGCCGGGCATCAGGTGGTCGGTCACGAGCAGGTCGAAGGGTCGGCCCTGCTCGACGAGCCGCAAGGCGCCCTCGCCGGAGGCGGCCTCCACCACCGCGTAGCCGAGCTCGCTCAGCATGTCCGCCGTGCTCATGCGGACGAGATCCTCGTCGTCCACCAGCAGCGCCGTGCCCGTCGCCGCCGGCTGGGCGGGCTCGTGCGCCGGCTCGGGGGGCTGCGCCGCCGTGGCGCTCTGCGGCAGCCACAGCTCGACGTTCGTGCCGAACCCCGGGCGACTCTGGATGGTCACCGCGCCGCCCAGCTGCGAGGCGAGCCCGTGCACCATCGACAGGCCCAGGCCGGTCCCCTTGCCGATGCCCTTGGTGGAGAAGAACGGCTCCACGGCCCGGGCCAGCGTCGTCTCGTCCATGCCCACGCCCGTGTCGGCGACCGAGAGCAGGACGTAGTCGCCGGGCGGCAGCCTGGACCGGTGCCCCGCAGGGATCGCCTCACGGCTGGCCGAGATGCGGAGCGTGCCGCCCTCGGGCATGGCGTCGCGCGCGTTCACCGCGAGGTTGAGGATCGCCATCTCCAGCTGGTTGGGATCGGCCCTGGCCGCCGGCAGGTGCTCGGCGGCGTCCACCGCCACCCTGATCTGCGGCCCCGTGGTGCTCGACACCAGGTCGCCCATGCCCACGACGAGCCTGGCCACGTCGACCGGCACGGGCTGCAGCGGCTGGCGCCGCGCGAAGGCGAGAAGGCGCTGGACGAGCGTCTTCGCGCGCTCCGCCGACTGCGCCGCGCCGGCGATGAGGCGTTGCTCGCGCTCGCCGCCCAGCCCCTTGCGCTGGAGCATGTCCAGGCTGCCCACGATGGGGGTCAGCAGGTTGTTGAAATCGTGCGCCACGCCGCCCGTCAGCTGGCCCATGGCCTCCATCTTCTGGCTCTGGCGGAGCGCCTCCTGCGCCTCCTCCCGCTCGGCGATCGCGGTCGCGATCCTCGCCTCCAGGGTGGCGTTAAGCTCCCGCAGCGCCTCCTCGGCCTGCTTGCGGGCGGTGATCTGCACAGCGGTGCCGGCCACGCGCAGGCAGCGCCCGGCCTCGTCGAAGACGCCGCGCCCCTTGGCGGCGACCCACCGAACCACCCCGTCCTCCTGGCCCACGGTACGGTACTCCACATCGTACAGCGCGCGCAGCCCGGGGTCGGCGGACGCGGCGTACGCCGCGCTGGTCGCCGCCCGGTCGTCGGGATGAAGGCCGTCGTAGAAGTCCTGCATCGTCACCGGCGTATCGGCCGAGATGCCGAACATCGCCTTGGTCCGGGGCGGCCAGGTCAGGACGCCGCTGATCTCGTCGACGTCCCAGAAGCCCACGTCGGCGTTGTCCACCGCGAGCCGCAGGCGCTCCTCGCTCTCGCGCAGGCGCGCCTCGGCGCCGACCCGCTCCACGTGCGCCCAGCAGCGCTCCACCACCTCCTTCACGAGCGAGATCTCGCCGGCGGTCCAGTCGCGGGGCCGGTCCTGGTGGACGGCCATCATGGCCGCGAGGCGCCCGTCCTTGACCAGGGGGCAGCAGACGATCGCGTCGATGCCGATCGCCTGGAACATCTCGCGCCCCTGCCCCGGGTCGAGCTCGCCGGCGACATCGCGCACCACCAGCGTCCGGTCCGCGCGCAGGTCCGTCGCCGCCCGGGGACCGAACAGGTCGAGGCTGTAGACGCCGGCGGAACTCTCGAGCCCGGGCGCGGTGTAGTCGCTGCGGATCCAGAAGCGATCCCCGTCCACGTCCACGTCGGCGTAGGCGCAGCGCGACGCGCCGAGCCTGCGGCCCAGCATCTCGGTGGCCGCCCGCATCGCGTCCGACGCGTCGGACGCGTGGAACAGCCGCTCCTCCAGCGTCCCGAAGAAGCGCAGGCGGGCCTCGCTCTCGCGCAGCGCGGCCTCCGCCTCGTGCTCGGCGGTGCGATCCCGGAAGATCTTCACGAAGCCGCCGTGGTCCATGGCGAGGGGCATCATCAGCCCGGAGCCCCAGAAGCAGTCGCCGCCGCCGCGCAGGTGCCAGCGCTCGTTCACCGATCGCCCGTCCTGGCGCGCGCGCGCCAGCTCCATCTCGAACACGCCCGCGGCGCGGTCGTTGGCGGTGTAGAAGAAGTCGCCCGGCTGACCGATCGCATGATCGCGCGCGTAGCCGGCCACATGCTCCGCGCCGCTGTTCCAGCCGGTGACCCGGCCCTGGGCGTCGAAGCTGACGATGGCGAAGCCCTCCGCGCCTTCGACGATCTGGCGATAGCGGGCCTCGCTGCGGCGCAGGGCGGCCTCGGCGTTCGCCCGCTCGATCACCAGGCCGGCGGTGCGCACCACGAAGTCGACGATCTCGAGCTCCGCGGCGGTCGGATCGCGGGGCTCGCGATGGTACATGGCGAAGGTTCCGAGCACGGCGCCCTGCGAGGACAGTATGGGCACCGACCAGCACGAGCGGAGGTCGTGCCCCAGCGCCAAGTCGCGGAAGTCGGCCCAGAGCGGGTCGGCGGCGATGTCCGACACGAACACGGGGGCGCGCCGGTGGACGGCGGTTCCGCACGAGCCGACGTTCGGGCCGACCGCGATGCCGTCGATCGCCGCGTTGTAGGCGGCGGGCAGGCTAGGCCCTGCGCCATGACGCAGATGCCCGCCATCCTCGTCGAGCAGCAGGATGGACGTGAGCACGCCGGAGCTGGACCGGTTCTCCACCGCGGCCACGATCGTCTCAAGGGTGCGCTTCAGCGGCGCCGCGCCCACAGCCAGCTCGAGCACCCGGTTCTGCGCCGCGCTGAGGTCGGCGGCGCGGTCGCGGGCCGCTTCCGCCCGGGCGCGCTCCACCGACGAGCCGAGGCGGGCGGCCACGTCCTCCGCCAGCGCGACGTCGCGGGCTGTCCAGGCGCGGGGCTCGGAGTCGTGGATGAACAGCAGCGCCGCGATCCGCCCGGCGCGCATCATCGGCACGTCGAGCAGCGCGCGCGTGGCGATCCCGTCGTAGGCCGCGACGATCCCGGGCGCCGATGTCCTCGGGTCTGTCCGCACGTCCGGGATCACCGCCGTGCGCCCGGCCCTGATCTCGGAGGCGAAGGCCGGTCCGAAGTCGGCCATGCGCCAGGCGCCCGCCACCGTCGGAATACGGCCGTCGCCCCAGTCCCGCTGGACGGTGACGTGCTCGCCCGGCTGGTCGATGTCGCCGAACCCCACCTGGGCCACGCCCAGCTCCCGGCCGAGCGCCGCGGTCGCCACCGTGGTCATCGCCACGGGATCCTCAAGCCCGCGCAGCTGGGTCTCGAGCTCGGCCAGGAACGCTTGGCGTCGCTCGGCGAGGACCTGTTCGGTCGTCTCCGCCACGATCGCGAGCACGCCCACCGCTCGCCCCTCCTCGTCGAGCACGGGCGAGCAGTCCAGGTTCATGAAGGCCTGCTCCGGCCGACCGCGGCGGTGAAGCGTCAGCTCCTGGTCCCTGTAGGCCAGGGATCCGCCCGCAAGCCCCACCTGCAGGACGTGGTCGTGGAAGGCGGCGACCTCCGGCCAGCCCTCGCGCACCCTGGAGCCGAGCAGGCCGGGATGCCGGGCCCCGGCGAACGCCGAATAGGCGTCGTTGTAGAGCATCACGCCCGCCTCGCCCCAGAGCATCACGATGGGAACTGGGGATCGGAGCAGCAGCAGGGTGGTGCTGCGGAGGGTCGAGGACCAGCCCTCGACCGGGCCGAGCGCCGTCGCGCCCCAATCCCAGCCCGCGATCAGACGGCCGCAGTCCCCCGCCTCTATCAGGTATCGCCGGTAGTCCCGGATGGGCTGTTCCACCGTGGGCACGCTCTCCACCACGCTCCTCGGGCGTCCACGAGCGGCCCGCAAGCGGCCTGGCGCCCGCTCCTCATTACCCGACAGGAGGCCGAAGTTCGACGGACTCGTACGCCGGCGGCTCGACGGCGAAGCGGGCGGCGAGGGCGAGGCGAGCGCGGAAGACGCGCGTCTTCACCGTGCCGACGGGGCAGCCGACGATGGCGGCCGCTTCGTCGTACGTCATGCCTCCCGCGCCCACCAGGATCAGCGCCTCGCGCGCGGCCAGGGGCAGGTCGCGGATCGCGCGCAGCAGTTCTGCGCACTCCAGGGAGAGGTGGGGATCGTCGGGACCGATCACGCGCTCTGCGCCGTCGGGCACGTGCGGTCCTCGCCGACGTGCGGCGCGCACGCCGCTGATGTGTTCGTTGCGCAGGATCCGGTAGAGCCAGCGCGTCAGGTCGGTGCCGAGCTCGAAGGCCCGCCGGCTGCGCCACGCCTTCATCACCGCGGTCTGCGCCAGGTCTTCGCCGTCCTGGTCGTGCCGCGCCAGGGTGCGCGCGAACGCGCGGAGCTTGGGCACCAGGGGGATCAACTGGCGACGGAAGGCCTCGTCGAACCCCGCGTCCACCTTCGCCACGCACGCGCCCTCGCCGTTCCCGAAGACTACGGGGGCGCGAGGAGGGCGGATGCATCCGCCCGCCCTTGGGCGGGGGCCCCGCAGGCGCTAGGCTCGCCCGATGCGGCGCGAACGGCTGGGAGAGCTTCTGCAGGCGGCCGGCCTGGTCACCGCGCGCGACGTGGGCGAGGCGCTGAACCTGCAGGCGCGCGGCGGCGGGCTGATCGGCCAGGCGCTCGTGCGGCTGGGCGCCCTGTCCGAAGCGGACCTCCTGGCCGCGCTTTCCGAGCAGCTCGACGCCCCTCTGCAGTCGGCCGAGGCGCTCCCCGCGCCGGAGGCGGTGGCCGCCTTCGTGGCCGAGGCGGGGGCCGCGCCGGGCTGGTGGCTCGACCGTCGCGCGGCGCCCTGGCGCGAGGGCGAGCGCGTGGTCTGCGCCGCCGTCCACCCCTTCGATCCCATGCTGGTGGAGATGCTGCACGGGGCCACCGCCGACCCGGTGGAGCTGCGCCTCGCCTCCCGGGCGACCGTGGACTCGCTGCTGGACGGGCTGCGCACGGGGCAGGCGGCGGGGATGGCGGCGACCGGCGACGCCGCCCGGCTGCGCGAGCTGGCGCAGGAGGCGCCGGTGATCGAGTTCGTGAACGGCGTCTTCGCCGAGGCGCTGCAGCGCCGCGCCTCGGACGTGCACATCGAGCCGCAGGAGGAACGTTTCCTCGTGCGCATGCGCATCGACGGCATCCTGCACACCGTGCGTTCCGCCCCGCGCGCCGACTTCGACGCGGTGAGCTCGCGCGTGAAGCTGCTGTCGGCCATGGACATCGGCGAGCGGCGCCTGCCGCAGGACGGCCGCCAGGCGGTGCGCGTGGCGGGGCGCGAGGTCGACCTGCGCGTGTCCACCCTGCCCACGGCGTGGGGCGAGTCGGTGGTCATGCGCCTCCTGGGCAAGTCCACGCGCCTGCCCGAGCTGGGGGAGCTGGGTCTCGCGCCCGAGGACGTGGCCCGTCTGCGCGCGGTGGCGGCCCAGCCCAACGGCGTGCTGCTGCTCACCGGCCCCACGGGCTCCGGCAAGACCACGACGATCTATCGCCTGCTCAGCGAGCTGAACGACGGTCGCCGCAAGATCGTGACGGTGGAGGACCCGGTCGAATTCGAGCTGCCGGGCGTGCAGCAGGTGCGCGTGCGCGCCGACATCGGGCTCAGCTTCTCCACCGCCCTGCGCTCCATCCTGCGCCAGGACCCCGACGTGGTGATGGTGGGTGAGATCCGCGATCCCGAGACCGCCCGCATCGCCGTGCAGGCGGCGCTGACCGGGCACCTCGTGATCTCCACGCTCCACACCAACTCGGCGCTGGCGAGCGTCGGGCGCCTCCTGGACCTGGAGGTGGAGGGCTACCTGCTCTCCGACGTGCTGCGGGGGCTTGCGGCGCAGCGGCTGGTGCGTCGCCTGTGCCCCGCCTGCGCGCGCCCCGCCGCGCCCGACCGGGCCGCCGCCTGGGAGGCCGCCCTGCCGCCCGCCGTCGCGCGCGCCGAGCCCGCGCGCTGGCTCGAGCCCGCCGGCTGCCCGGCGTGCGGCGGCACGGGCTACTCCGGGCGGCTCGGCGTGTACGAGGTCGCGCCCGTCTCTCCCGAGCTGGCCGCGCACGTGCGGCGCAACGCGCCCGCGCCGACGCTGCTGGAGGCGGCCCGGGCGGAGGGCTTCACCACGCTCCTTGAGGACGCCCTGCTCAAGGCGCGGCGCGGGCAGACCAGCATGGCGGAGGTGCATCGGGTGGTCGGCGTCGCCGCCGAGCCGTCGGCCGCCGCCGCATGACCGACCTCGCCGCGCCCCGCGCCTGGCGCTACGTCGCCGTGGCCGAGGACGGGCGGCGCGTCAGCGCGACGCTGGATGCGCCGGACGTGGGCGCCGCCGCCCGGGCGCTCGCCGACAAGGGGCTGACGCCGCTCTCGCTGGACGAGGCGCAGGCCGTCGCCGTGGGCCCGGGCCGCCCGGGCCTGCGCTCCGCCGAGCGGCTGTTGGTGATGCGCCAGCTGTCGCTGATGCTGGAGGCGGGGGTGGACCTCCTGGAGGCGGTGGGCGCGACGGCGTCGGGCGCGGAGGGCGGGCGAGGGCGGGCGGAGCTCGACGCGGTGGCCGGCGCGCTCACCCGGGGCGACCCGCTCGCCGCCGCCCTGCAGGCGCACGCGCCGGGCTTCCCCCGCTACGTGTACGCCATGACCGCGGTGGGCGAGCGCACCGGCCGCGTCGGCGAGGTGCTGGCCCGGGCCGCCGACCAGATGGAGTACGAAGACCGTCTGCGCCGCGACGTGCTGAACGCGCTCACCTACCCCGCCTTCCTGCTGGCCGCAGGGTTCGTGGCGGTGATGTTCATCTTCACCCAGGTGGTGCCGCGCTTCGCCGCCATGATCGGTGAGCGCAGCGCCTCCATGCCCTGGGCCTCGCGCCTGGTGCTCGACATCGGGCTGTGGTCCGACGCGCACCTGCCGTGGGTGCTGGCGGGCGCCGCCGCCGTCGTGCTCGGGGGCGTGGCGGCGACGCGCAACGCCCCGCTGCGGCTGGCGCTCTACGGCCTGGCGCGGCGGGCGCCGCTGGTGGGGCCGGTGCTGACGGCGCGGGAGATCGTGGGCTGGGCGCGGCTGATGGCCTTCTCGCTGTCCAATGGCGTGCAGCTGCTGGACGCCGCCGCCCTGGCCCGCGACGCCACCCCGCCCGGCCCCTTCGCCGAGGGGCTCGGCCGCGTGGAGACCGAGCTGCGCGCCGGCGTGGGGCTGGACGCGGCGCTGGCCCGCCACACCCGGCTGCGGCCCATGGACATCTCGCTGCTGCGCGCCGGCCAGCGGGCGGGCGCCCTGCCGCGCATGCTGGGCTTCCTGGCGGACGGCTACGACGGGCGGCTGCGGGACCGGCTGAAGCGGCTGACCGCCCTGATCGAGCCCCTGGCCATCGGCGCGATCTCCGTGGTGGTCGGGGCGGTGGCGCTGTCGCTCGTGCTGGCCCTGTCCACCGTCTACGAGACGATCGGCTGAGCCCGGCCGACGCCCTGGCGGGGGCGGGCCTGCTGGGCTGGGCCGCCGTGCTGGCCTGGGCGCCGCGCGGGCTCTCGCCGCGCCTGGGCGGGCGCGAGTGCGCGGCGGCGACCGCCGTCTTGGCGGTGATGGGGGCGGCGGCCTGGCTCGCCGCGCCGGGCGACGTGCCTGCGAGGGCGGCGCTCGCGGGGCTCGTGCAGACCGCCGGGGCGACGGTCTGGCTCGACCTGCGGCTGCGCCTGATCGCCGACCTGTACAGCGCCGCCGTCGTGCTCGCGGCGGCGGCGGAACCGGCGCCCGACTGGCCGCTCGCGCTCGCGGGCGCGGCTCTTGGCGCGGGGCTGCTGGCGGGCGTGCGCGCGGCGGTGAGCGCGCGGCTGGGGCGCGAGGCCATGGGCTGGGGCGACGTGAAGCTCGCCGGCGCGCTCGGGCTGCTGCTGGGGCCGTTGCCGCTGCTGTGGACGGTGGCGGTCGCCGCCGGCGCGGGCGCGGTCGCGGGCTTGCTCCTGCGGCGACGCGGGGCCGAGCCGCGCATCCCGTTCGGCGCGCTGTTGGCGCCCGTCGGCGTCGCTGCGGCGTGGCTGGCGCACGCGCGGTGAGCCGCCGGGGCTTCAGCCTGCTCGAGGCCCTGGTCGCCCTCGCGATCGCCTCGGTGTGCCTGCTGACCCTGTTCGGCCTTCAGCGGCAGCTGGCGGTCGGCCAGCGCCGGGCGGAGGCGGCGATCTCGCGCGCGGAGGCTCAGCGCAACGTGCTGGCGCTGGTCCGCGACCTGAACCCCGAGCTGCAGCCGCAAGGCGCTGTCGCCCTGCCCGACGGCGAGCGCCTGACCTGGACCAGCCGGCCCCTGGGCCCGCCCCGGCGGGCGCTCCAGCCCTCGGGTGCGCCGGGCCCCTTCGCCGTGCGCCTCCACGAGGTGCGCGCCGCCCTCGTCGACGGCGCCGGCGCGCGCCGGGCCGAGCTCAGCGTGGAGCGGATGGGCTGGCGGCGGATGGCGGCGCCTGGACGGGCGGAACCGGCGACGGCGGCGACGCCTCTCCCGCCTTCGACGCCCTGACCGCGTTCAGCGCCCCGCGCACGTCGGCGGGTCCACCGCGCGCGGGCGGGCCGTTCCCCAGGTTGAAGCCGGTGGCCAGCGGCGAGAGCGTGTAGGACCAGCCCGTGCCCACGCGGAAGGCGCGGTCGATCTCGCCCGACAGCCCGGCGGCCACCGCCGACATCTCGTCCGCGTCGCGGATGATGTGCGGCGTGAGCAGCACCACGAGCTCGTCGCGCTGGCCGGTGATCGCGTCGGTGCGGAAGGCGAGGCCGAGCACCGGCACGTCCTTCAGGAACGGGATGCCCGTGTTGGTCTTGCCGTAGGTGCTGGAGATCAGCCCGCCGAGCACCGCCGTCGCCCCGTCCTGCAGCGACAGCTCGGTGGCCACCGAGCGGTTCTGGATGGTCGGGCTGGTGATCGCGCCGCTGACGGCGTTCACCTGGTTGGAGACCTCCTGGCTGATCTCGATGTTCACCCGGTCTTCGCCGTAGATGGTCGGGCGCACGCGCAGGATGACGCCGGTCTGGCGATACTGCACCGTCTGCAGCACGGCGGTGTTGCCCCCCGTCTGCACGCCGCCCGCCGCCTGGCTTGAGATGATGGGGATGTCCGAGCCGACCTGGATCTGCGCGTCGCCGCCGCTCTTGGCCACGATCCGCGGCGTGGAGAGGATGTTGACCTTGTTGTTCGACGCGAAGGCGTTGAACTGCGCCTGCAGGTTCTGGATGCCGGGAATGGCCGTGTTCAGGTAGCCGAGGTTCAGCCCGGCCACGCCGCGGCCCAGGCCGTTCAGCGTGCCGCCCTGCAGGTTCTGGCCCGTCTCCGAGTGATTGAAGAACCACTCCAGCCCGACGCGCGTCTCGTCGTTCAGCGTCACCTCGGCGACGGTCACCTCGATCAGCACCTGGCGGGGCGGGGTGTCGAGTTGGGTCAGCAGGTCGTGCAGCTGCGCGAACTGGGTGGCCGAGCCGGTGAACAGGATGCGGTTGCCGGTGGCGTCCACCGCCAGCGAGCCGCCGCCCGGCAGGGCGCCCGAGCCGGGCGAGCCGCCCTCCGAGAAGCCGGGGATGGTGGGCAGGGCGCCCGCGGGCGACTGGAAGCCGCCCGTTCCGCCCGCGCCGCCCGCCAGGGCCAGCCCGCCGCCGCCCGTCGCGCCTCCCGAGATGGCCAGCGGCGCGTTCCCCGGCTGGCCCACGCCCACCGGCGGCGTCGGGGTGAAGGTCTGGGGCGACTGCCCGCGCGCCAGGGCGCCCAGCGAGGCCGCGTCGGTGTTGCGCACCACGTAGACGAAGGTGGAGCGCTGCTCGCCCACCGCGCTCGGCTGGTCCAGCTGGCGCGCCCAGAAGCGCACCCGCTCCATCACCGCCGGCTCGCCCGCGAAGGCCAGCACCTGGTTGGTGGTGGCCAGGGGCAGGATCATGATCCCCCGCGGCGTGGCGGGCGTGCCGGAGACCAGGAAGCCCTCCGTGGCGAGAGCGTCCGCCAAGGCCCGCGCGAAGGCCTCGGCGCGCCAGTAGACGGGCTCGATCCGCGCCACCTCGGCCCCGGCGAAGCGCGGCTGGTCGAGCGAGGCGACCATCTCGACCGTGGCCGCCACGTCGCGCGCGGCGCCCGAGATCACGAGGTAGTTGCCAGCCGGCACGGGCGTGACGCGCACCGCCCGCGCGTTGGGGAACACGTCCTGCAGCAACGGCTGAACCGCGGCCGCCTCCAGCGTGTAGAGCTGCACCGCCTGGGTGGTGCTCCGCAGCAGGTCCGGCGTCGCGGCGGTGGCGCGCCCGCGCAGCAGCAGCGAGCGGGAGGACGCCGAGGTCGCCTCGCGCACCTGCACCGCCCCGCCTTCGATGGAGAGCGTCAGCCCATAGTCGCGCAACGTCGCCTGCACGAGCGCCAGGAGCGCGCGGGAGGAGGTGCGCGGCGCGGTGCGCAGGCTCACGATCTCCGTCCGCGCGCCCACGTCGGGCCCGAGCGCGTAGGGCACGTGCAGGATGTCGCCGAGCGCGGCGTTCAGGAACTGCGGCACGGGCTGCGGCGGCAGCGCCACGTCCACAGGCGTGTCGGGCAAGAGCGCCGCGATCTGCTCGGGCGTGGCGGGCGGCGCGCCGACGGCCGAGGCCGGGGCGGGCGCGCCGGGGATCTTCAGCACCTCCGCCACCCCGCCGGGCGGCAGGGACGCGACGCCCGGCGCGGCGGAGGCCGCCGGCGGGGCGGTGCGGGGCGGCGCGGGCGGCGTGCTCAGCCGCGGGAAAGAGGCGCAGCCCGCCAGGACGCCGCTCGCCGCAATCAGGGCGAGGCGCGGGCCGGGGCGGCGGCGGGACGGATACTCTGGCACGCCTGTCTCGCTCAGCCCCTGAACCCTCGGAAGAACTCCTCCGCCGTCGGCGGCCGCGGGGCGGGCGCGCCGGGCGGCGGGGGCGGGAGCGTCGCCGGCGCGAGGACCCCGGCGGTTCCGACCGCGGCGGGCGGCGCCCCGAACAGGGCCACCTGCCTCCGCTCGCGCCCGCGGGACAATACGGCGCCGGATCGGCTCACGGATGCAAGCCGCCACCCCATGAAGGAGTCCCCCTCGTGCAGCCGCCGGCCTCCGCCGGCGAGGACCAGGCCCAGCCGCCCGCCCTCCAGCGCCACCGCGGCCGTCGCGCGCCGCAGCTGATCCTCCACGGGAGGCGGAGGGGGCGGGGGAGGCGGAGGTGCGGGAGGCGCCGCTCGCGGCGGACCGGACGCCGGAGCCGCGGCGGCGGCGACGACCGGCGCGGGACCAGGGTCGGCGGCGGCGAGCGCCTGCGCCGCGCGCAGCCCCGCCGGCTCCAGCCGAAGCTCCGCCACGCGCAGGCCGGGGCGCACCGGCGTCGCCGGCGGGGCGCCGGGAGCGGCGGCCATGCCCAGCACGAAGGCCAGGAGCGCCAGCGACCCGGCGAGCGCGAGCTTGGCGATCATCCGGCGGGCGTCCGCACCGGGGCCAGCAGCACCAGCCGCAGCCGGCTGTCGGGCCCCTCGCCCTCCGTGGCCGCGCGCTCTACGACCAGGCCGGGCCGAGCCGCCGCGAGCCGGCGGGTGAGGTCCGCCAGCCGCCGCCAGGCGAAGCCGCCGCCCGAGAGCTCGACGCGCACGAAGGTGACGCCGCCGACAGCGTCCGGCGTCTCGGCCGCCCGCACCTCGAGCGCGGTGAGCCCCGCCTGGGCGGCGGCCACCGCGGCGTCCTGCTCGGCCTGCACCCGGGCGACGGCGAAGGAGGGGGCCGGCGCGGACCAGGCCCGCGCCCTGGCCTCCAGCGCCTCCAGCCGGGCCTGGGCGCCGCGCAGGCGACCTCCGTCGGCCGCGGCGCGGAGCTGCTGAAGCGAGGCGGCCGACTCGGCCTCGCGCGCCGCCTGCCCGGAGGCCCAGCCCTGGGCGGCCACGGGGGCCGCCACGGCCGCGCCGATCGCCAGCACCGCCAGCAGCGCGCGCTCGCGCGGGGTCGCCCGCCGCCACCGCGCGCCCGCCGCCTCCACCGCTCGCGAGGCCGTCGCGCCCGCCATGCGCCTTGCCGCGCCTCATCTCGCAAGCCGCGGGACCGCGGCCGGGTCATCTACGGTGGCGCAAACCGCGATGTCCAGCGACGCGCGGGGTCGGCGCGTGTATGAGGCCGGGCATGCGAACCCGAGGCGCCCGCCGCCCTCCGCTCCGCCGCCCGATCAACCCGCGCGCGGGCTACAGCCTGCTCGAGATCCTGATCGTGCTGGCCATCATCGCCCTGATCGCCGCCCTGGTGGGCCCGCGGCTGTTCGCGCAGTTCGACAAGAGCAAGGTCACCGCCGCCCGTGTCCAGGCCAAGTCGCTGGTGTCGGCCATCGAGACCCTGCGGCTGGACATCGGCCGCTATCCCACCGCCTCCGAAGGATTGAAGCTGCTGAACGCCGCCCCCGGTGAGAGCGCGGCGGGCTGGTCGGGCCCCTACCTGGCGGGGGGCGTGCCGAAGGACCCCTGGGGGCACGACTACGTGTACGAGGCGCCCGCCGGCGAGGGGCAGTCGGCCCGCGTGCTGAGCTATGGCGCCGACGGCCGCCCGGGCGGCTCGGGCAATGCGGCCGACATCACGGGCTGACGCCGCGCGCCGCGGCGTCTCCATGCTGGAGGCGGTGATCGCCCTGGCGGTGCTGTCGCTCCTGGCGCTGCTCGCGCTGGAGCCCGCGGCCGCGGCGGTGGACCGCATGGCCGTGCACGCCGCCTTCCAGGACTTGGAAACCGGGCTCGTGCGCCTGCGCGCGGAGGCGTTCGCCGCCGAGGCGCCCGTGGAGGTCACGGCCGAGCGCGCGGGCCTGCCGGCGGGCTGGAGCCTGCGCACCGCCGCGCCGCTGGTGATCGGGGCGGACGGCGCCTGCCCCGCGGGCGAGCTGGAGCTGTGGCGCGACGGGCGGCTTCGCGCGCGCCTCGTGCCCTCCGGGGCGCCCTGCCGCTATCTGCGCGCCGTCTGAGCGGCGGGCGGACGCACGCGCATCCGCAGCACGAGGCTGCGGGCGGCCCGGTCGAGGCTCGGGCGCACGTCGGCGAAGGGCGACGCGCCGGCCTGCAGCTCCTCCACCAGCAGGTCCACGCCGGCGGCCGCGGTGTCCGGCACGTTCACGGTGAGCTCGCCCGCGGTGGCGTCGAAGCCGGAGACCTCCAGCCCGAAGCGGCGGAGCCGGGTGCGGGCGAGGATGAGCGTCTCGATCGGGCCCGGGGCGTCCACCAGCCGGCCGAGCGCCTCCAGCCGTCGCGCCCGCGCCGCCAGCTCCGGCCTGATCGAGCGCTGCGACGCCGCCTCCAGCCGCGCCGTCTCGGCCCGCAGCCGCCCGTCCCGCCGCGCGGCGCCGGCGCCCTGGCCCAGCAGGAAGGCGGTCAGGCACAGGCTGGCGGCACCGGCCGCCAGCGCCCACGGGACCGGGCCGCCGCCCTCGCCCTCGCCGCGAACGAAGCGGCGGCCGTAGGGCGCGCCGGAGACGAACACCGGCGGCTGCGCGCCCGGCGGCTCCGCCGGCCCGGCGTCGCGGACCAGGTTGCGCCAGGCGGCGGCGTCGAACGGCCCGCGCCGCCAGGCGCTGTCGGTCAGGGCCCCTGCCTCCCAGCGCTGGGCCTCGTAGCCGCCGTCGCCGCGGAGCAGCCGCCAGCCGTCGCCCGCCGTCTCCGCCGCCGCCTCAGGGCGCAAGCGGACCGGGTCCGTCACGCCCGCCGCCGTCAGCCGGCGGGCGACCTCCGCGCCGTCCCACCACCACACGCCGAAGCCCTGGCCGGTGCGGGCGATGGCGGAGGCCGCGCCCGCGAAGGGCGCGCGCGTGCGCGCGTGCAGCCGGGCCACGCCGAGCGCCGCGCCCCGTCCCAGCCCGGCCGGCGTCCGCACGCGCTCGAAGCGGCACAGGGCGCGGGCCAGCAGCACGGTCGGCGCACCCAGCGCCGGCTCCCGCGCGCCGAGGACCTCGAGCGCGCCGTCAGCGCGCAGGCGCCGGAGCGGACGTGTCAGGGAGGGCGGCGGCATGGGGGGCGGTGCGATCGACCTCGCGGGTAAGCAGGCCCCCCGACGCGATCCAGGGCGGACCCTCGGGCGCGTCGTTCGGAGCCAGGCGCGAGACATAGCCGAGCCCGCGCCGCGTGTCCGCCACGGCGAGCCGCACGCGCCCGTTGGGTTTCAGCGCCTCGCCCGGGGAGCCGGGGGGCAGCCCCGCCTGCGCCAGCGAACGGATCGGCGCGCCGTCCCGCTGCGCCGCGAGTCGGGCGGCGACCTCTGGAGCGATCCCCAGCACGATCTCCAGCACGGGCGCGGGCGCGGTGTTGAGGTTGAAGGCCGTCGATCCCGGGTCGGCGGAGGCCAGCGCCGCCAGCTCGCGCCGTCGCCCGCCCGCGGAGAGCGCCTCCCAGCCGGGCACGACGGCCAGCTCGGCGAGGCTGGCGAAGCCGCCGGGCGGGGGCGGGCGCAGGCCGCGCGCGGCGTAGTCGGCGGGCTCCATCCCCCGGGGGCGGGGTCTCGCATCGGCGTCCAGCGCGTCGAGCAGGCGGTCGCGCAGGGCTTCGGCCTCGACCCGCGGAAGGCCCAGGCGGGCCAGCAGCCGCAGCAGAGCGTCGGGCCGTGTGGCGTCCAGGTTCACCAGCCCCGCCTCGTCCTGCAGCGAGACGGTCAGGGGCGCGGCCCCCGGCAGGGCGTAGGCGCGCCCGTCCAGGCGCAGCACCGGCCGGTTCGGCCCGATGTCGGGGGTGTCGGCCGGGCCGGCGAGGCGCAGGCCGTCCGGCGCGAACGGCGTGGTGGCCACGAGCACCAGCGCCCGGGCCTCCGCGCCCAGGGCCGCGCGCTCGAACTCGGCGCCGTCGAGGGCGCGGCGGGCCGTGTCGGTCATCGCGGCGAAGGCGGCGGCGGCGGCCAGCAGCACCAGCGACAGCAGGGCGACCAGCCCCAGCACGGCCGGCAGGGCGAAGCCCGCCCGCGCCGCCGCCGCCCGGCCGCTCACGCCCCTGCGCCCCCGGAGGGCGTCGGCCCGCTCGGGGCCGGTGCGCCCGGCGGGGTCGGGCGGGGCGGCGGGCGCTCGACGGCTTCGATCACCTCCAGGCCTGGCCCCGCCAGCCGGATCCACAGGCGCGGAGGCGGCGCCGCGGGCGACCGCGTTCCGGTCGAGGGCGCCGGGGGGGCACGCGCCTCCAGCCGGTCGGTCCAGGGGCGTCCGGCCAGGGCGTAGGCGAAGGCGGCCGGGCCCGCGCCCAGGTCGAGCAGCGGCGTGGCGGGGCCGCCCTCGCCGGCGCAGACCAGGCGGGTGCGCCCGCCGGAACGCTCCAGGCGCAGCTGCATCGACGCCCCGGCGCGCACGCCCGGGCAGGCCGTGGCGCGGGCGGGCGAGACGGCGGCGGTCAGCCGGTCGGCCTCGCCGAGGAACGGGACGTCCGACTTGCCGCGCTCCGGCAGGCGCACGCCCCGCAGCAGCAGCCGCAGCGAGGCTGCGCCCACCTGCGTATCCGCGGCCTCCAGGGAGCGCCGGGAGGTGCGGAAACCCGCGCCGCGCGCCCCGGCGCCGACCGAGAACAGCAGCGTGAGCAGCAGGCTGGTCACCGCCAGCGTGACCAGCGCCTCCACCAGCGAGAACCCGGCGCGAGGCCTCCCGCTCATTCGGCGAGGTTGGGCGGCGTGGGCGCGGCCGAGCCGTAGAAGATGTGCCGCCCGATCTCCGCCGCCCGGCGCAGCCGCTGCGCCCAGCCGGGCCGGACGTGGTCCGCATGGTAGTTGAGCGCGTCCCGCAGCTCCGGCCGGCCGGGCGCCGCCAGCGCCACGGCGGCGGCGGCTTGCGCCCGGCGCCAGGCCCCGCCGTCGAGACGCCGGCCGGCCAGGCGCGGGTCGCAGGCGAAGCTGAACTGGCAGCCCGCGCGCGTGGCGCCCTCGAACACCACGCCGCAGAGGCTGGCGGGGTGGCTTCCGCTGCGCGCGCGGTTGAGCACCACCTGGGCGACGGCGGCCTGACCCTCCGCAGGCTCGCCCCGCGCCTCGTAGTAGATGGCCTGCGACAGGCAGCCCCGATCGTCGCCGGCCGGCCGCACCCGGGCCGTTGCAGGCCGCCGTCGCGCGACGGGGGCGGACGGCTCGCCGAAGAAGGCGCGGCGCAGGCCGGCCTCCACCGGAGCGAACAGCCGAAGCCGATGGCGGAACGCCGCCTCGCGATCCGGCGGAAGATCGGTCGCCAAACTGTCGCTGGCCGCGACCGGCGGGCCGTCGCGGGCGTCGGCCGTTAGGGTGCCCGTCGCCGTCGCCAGGCTCGGGTCGCTAAGGGTGGCTGCGGCGGCGATCGTGGCGGACAGCGCCAGCGCCGCGGCCGCCCATGTCCAGCGGTCGCGGGACGGCGCTCTCATCCGGACACTCCCGACATCTCGCCGCCCGCCGGCTACCACACCCTTCTGGCGCCCACGAACAGGCGTGCAAAGGGTGCGGCCGCAGGCGCGGGCTCAGCCGCCCGAGACGATCTGGCCCTGGGCGTTGATCGTCGAGGTCGCCAGGTTATGGACGCCGACCAGGCGCACGAACGAGTCCGTGCCCGGTTGAAAGGCGGTGGCCGCGCTGGCGTCGGCCACGAGGTAGGTGTCTCCGCCGAACACGAAGTAGGACGCCCGGCCCGCTCCGCCGGCCGCCGCCGCGTCCAGGCCCGATTGCAGCGTCGTGGCGGTGACCGGTGCGGCGTTGAAGCTGGTGATCCGCAGGCCGAAGAAGCCGATCGTCTCGCCCGCCTGCTCGTCGGTGATGCTGGAGACGCCGCCCACGGTGGGCGGCGCGTAGACGATGAAGGTGTCGTTCCCGCCGCCGCCGGTGATGGTCGCGCCGCTGCGGAACTGCAGCGTGTCGCCCAGGGCCGAGCCCGTCACGGTGACCAGGCTCGCCGAGGAGACGTCGATGTTCGCCGCCGCCGTGGCGCCGGACGCGTTCACGCTGCGGAGGGCGCCGCCGCTGAACGTGCCGTCGGCGAAGGCGTAGAGGGGGGCGCTGTAGACCACGGACTCGTTGCCCGCGATGGTCAGGGTGGTGAGCTGCGGATCCTGGATGTCGATGGACAGGGTGGTGCCCGCGACCACGGGGCCGCTCAGTTCCGCGCTGACCGTGATGGTCTCGACGCCCGCGGCGATCACACTGGGCGCGGCGGAGATGTTCTGGCCGGTGAAGCGGAGGTTGACCGTATCCGCGGCGCCTGTCGCGGCGCCCGCCTGCGCGATGATCACCTGGCCGTTGTTGACGGCGATGTCGCCGGTGAAGGTCAGGGTGGGGCTCGCGCCGACCGCCAGCGTGGCCACGCCGTTCGCCGCCACGCCGACGGACGTGGTCGCCGCGGCCCCCGTGGCGTTCAGGTTCTGCCCGTCGCTCAGGGGCTGGATCGAGGCGTTGAAGTTGGTCCCGCCCGCGCCGAAGGCGGTCAGCAGGTTGGTGTTGTACACGCCCGCGCCGTTGGCCAGGGCGAAGTTGAAGCCGTCCAGCGCCTTGGCGTAGACGCCGACGTCGGCCTTGATGCCTTCCTCAAGGATGTAGCCGAGGATGATCGCCTTCGTGGCGATGTCGACGCTGCCTCCGCTGACGACCCGCGTCGCGGCGAGCGCCTGGAAGTAGGGCAGGGCGCTTGTGATGGAGGCGATGGCCGCCGCCGCCGCGGTGGACCCCACCGCCGACACGCCGATGATCTGATTGTACGCGGTGGACACCGTCTGCGCGAGCGAGAGCGAGCCGTAGGTCTGCACGAAGGCCGCGTTGCCGACCGCGCCGGGGTTGCCGGCCAGGTTCATCGCGGCGTTGTAGTAGCGGTTCTCGGTGTTGAACCCGCCCGGCCCCGGGGCGGCTGCCGAACCGCCCACGCCGTTGTAGTAGGACGTGTTGTAGCCCGTGCCCGGGTTGTTGATCAGGTAGTTGATCCCCGCCATCGTGGGGGTCGCGCCGGTGAACAGGGCGTAGGTGGCGACGGCCACGTCCACCGTCGCGCGCACGCCCGGCAGCATGTAGTTGACGGCGGCGAACGCCTGCGCGTCGGTGATGGCGCCCGAGGCGTTGGCGGCGGCGGCGTTGTTGAAGACCGCGGTGGTGGCCGCGCTGGGCGGGTTCCCGAACGTGAGGTTGTTGTAGAACTGCGCCAGTTGTGAGGCTGTGTAGGGCATAATGTCTCTCCCCGCGTGTGAGGCCCGCGCGGGCGCCTGACGCACCCAGCCGATCCGCGAACGCCCTCTCGTCGCCGGGAGTTTCCGGCGGAGCGGAATAAAGTCGTCCTGTCCTGCAAAAGAGAAAAATGGGCGTGCCGATGGCAACGCGTCGAACTTCCTCCACGAACCGGCGTTCGCGGTGGGTGACCGGATCGTCCGGGGCGTCGAGCGTCGACGTCCGCGCGACCAGGGGCGGCCTCGGGCCGGGCAGGGAGAGCTGAGATGCTTCAGAACGGCGACAAGGCGGCGGAGGCCGAGGTCACGGACGGGGCGGAGAGCGCCGCCGAACCGCGGCGGCTGGTGCTTAAGGCGAGCCTCGCGACCCTGGCGGCCATCGGCGGCGGCGCCTATTCGACCCTCGCCAAGGCGCAGGCGGCGCCGATCTCCGACGCCAACATCCTGAACTTCGCACTCAACCTCGAGTACCTGGAGGCCGAGTTCTACGTGCGCGCGGTCACCGGACAGGGTCTGACGGGCGCCGAGACGACGGGCACGGGCACGCAGGGCTCGGTGGTCGGCGGGCGTCAGGTGCCCTTCGTGAACACCGCCGTCCAGCAGTACGCCCAGGAGATCGCCACGGACGAGCGCAACCACGTCAACTTCCTCAGGGGCGCCCTGGGGGCCGCGGCGGTGGCCGAGCCGGCGATCAACTTCACAAACACCTTCAACACGCTGGCCCAGGCGGCGGGCCTAGGCTCCACCTTCGACCCGTTCGCCAACGAGACGAACTTCCTGCTGGGCTCCTTCGTGTTCGAGGACGTGGGCGTGACGGCCTACAAGGGCGGATCGCGCTTCATCCAGAACAAGAACTACCTGGAGGCGGCGGCGGGCATTCTGGCGGTGGAGGCCTACCACGCGGGGATCATCCGCACGCTCGTCTACCAGGGCGGCGCGGCGACCCAGAACGCCGCCAACGCCATCTCCAACGTGCGGGCGCAGCTGGGCGGCGGGGCCGATCAGGGCGTCGTGCTCAACGGGGCCGCCAACCTCGTCCCGACCGACGCGAACGCGATCGCCTTCTCCCGCACGCCGAGCCAGGTGCTGTCGATCGTCTACGCCGGCGGCCAGGCCAACAATTTCGGCTTCTTCCCCAACCGCGTGAACGGCCCGATCAACTGAGACGGTGGCCGATCGGCCTCCTCGGCTCTGCCGGGGAGGCGTCGGGCGGCGGGCGGGTCAACGCGATCGCCGCGCCCGCCATGCGTCGGCGCTCTGGCCCCAAGCGATGACGGACCTGCCGATCGGGTCCGGCAGCATCACCTCGCGCAGCGGGCGTGAGCCGAGGCGCTCGGCCAGCACCTCGGAGGGGCGGTTGGCCGGGTCGATGGTGTGGATGATCTCGGTCCAGCCGAGCGTTTCGACGGCGTAGTCCATGGCGGCGGCGGCGGCCTCGCCGGCGTAGCCCCGGCCGAAGAAGCGGGCGGCCACGCCCCAGCCCACCTCGTCTCCAGGCCAGCCTTCGGGGCGCCACGGACCGATGCGGCCGACGAACGCGCCTTCGTCCCCGCCCGGCGTGCGCTCGAACACCCAGAACATGCTGACGCCGCTCATCGCCCAGGCGCCCGCGTAGGCCATGAAGCTGCGCCAGGCCACCGGCCGGCTCTGCGGGCCGCCGATGTGCGCCATGCCCTCCGGATCGGCCACATAGTCGGCGTAGGCGGGAAAGTCGGCCATCACCGGCGGGCGCAGGATCAGGCGGTCGGTGGCGAGGCGGGGCGAGGTCATCCGAGGGCGCTCCGGCAGGCGGCGGCCATGGCGAACGGCGCGAGCGCCACGGCGGCCAGGGCGTAGGCGGCGAGCAGCAGCAGGCCTGTACGCCCGTCCAGCCCCGCCGCGAAGGCCTCCACGGCCCCGGCGCCGAACACCACGGGCGGCGCGTAGAGCGGCAGCACGATCACCGCGGTGAGCAGGCCGCCCCGCCGCGCGCCCAGCGTCAGCGCCGCGCCTATGCCGCCGGTGACCGCGAAGGCGAGCCCGGCCAGCAACGCCGAGGCGAGCACCGCGGGCGCGAGGCTCGCCGGCGCGCCGAGCATGATCGCCACCACGGGCGCGGCGAGGCCGAGCGGCAGGCCGGCGGTGAGCCACTGCGCGGCGCACTTGACCCCGGCGACGAGCTCCAGCGGGGCGGGGCCTAGCGCCAGGAGGTCGAGGGCGCCGTCCTCGAAGTCGCGCTCGAACAGCCGCTCCAGGCTGAGCAGCGAGGCGAGCGCCAGCGCCACGAACGCCGCGCCCGGCGCCACGGCCCGCAGGCGGTCGGGCGAGGGGCCCTCCGCCAGGGGCAGCAGCGCGGCGACCCCCAGGTAGAAGGCGAGGGCGAGCAGCGGCCCGCCGCCCCGGCCCCAGCCGGCCGCGAGCTCACGGCGGAGCAGGGCGCCGATCACCTCCCTTCCCCCGGGACGGGCGAGGGGAGGGGGCCGGGGGCGGCGGCGCGACGATGGACGGGCTCCTCGGACGTTGGGAGGAAGGGGGTGAGCCCGATCGTCCGCGCCGCGACGGGCAGAGGATCGTGCACGGCGGCGAGCACGAGCCCCCCCCCGTCCAGGTGCGCGCGCAGGAGCTCGCCGAAGCGCGCGCGCTGGGCGGCGTCGAGCGGCGCCATCGGCTCGTCCAGCAGCCACAGGGCGCGGGGGGCGGCCAGCAGGCGCGCCAGGGACAGGCGGCGGCGCTGGCCGGCGGACAGCCGCCGCACCTCCAGCGGCAGGAGCGCGCCCAGCTGGAAGGCGCGCTCGGCCTCGGCCCGGTGCGCGTCGCTCCCGCCCAGCCACCGCGTCCAGAAGCCGAGCTCCTCGCGCGCGGTGCGTCCGCCCTTGAGCCCGTCGTGGTGGCCCAGGAAGTGGGCGTGGCGCTCGCGGGCGGTCTCCGCCTCCGCACCCTCGAAGGCGACCTCGCCCGCGGCCGGGCGCAGGAGGCCTGCGACCGCGCGCAGCAGGCTGGTCTTGCCCGCGCCGTTGGGTCCGGAGAGCACCGCCGCCTCGCCCGCGCGCAGGGCGAACGACAGGCCGCTGAACAGCGTCCGCCCGCCGCGCGCGAGGGCGAGGCCGTTGACCGAGACGGCGGTGATCACGCTGAGAACCCCCTCCCCCTCGAAAGGGGAGAGGGCAGGGCGGGGGAGCGCTGGCGCGGCGTGTGCGGCGTCGCAGCGAGACGTCTCCGCGCCTTCCCAAAAGCCGGCCGCCCACGCCCCCGTCCCCGGCCCCTCCCCACGCGAGGGGGACGGCAGAGACGCCCGTTGGAAAAGCGGGCCGCCGCCGCTATGACCGCGCCAGCCGCGCGGGCCGGACGCGGCGCGCGGACGGGCCCTGTGCGCCCGCCTGCAGAGCGCGAGGGCCCGCGGTCGCCCAAGCCGGGCCGGCCCTGAACCGGAGCGATCGCGCCCATGCCCTCTTCCGACACCTTCAACGTCCGCCGCGAGCTGCAGGTCGGCGACAAGACCTACGGCTTTTACAGCCTGGCGGCAGCGGAGGAAGCCGGCCTGCCGGTCAGCCGCCTGCCCGTCTCCATGAAGGTCCTCCTCGAGAACCTGCTCCGCAATGAGGGGCCGACGGTGAAGGAGGAGGACATCCGCGCCCTCGCCGATTTCGTGACCACCCGCGGCAAGGTGGAGCACGAGATCGCCTTCCGCCCCGCCCGCGTGCTGATGCAGGACTTCACGGGCGTGCCCGCTGTGGTGGACCTCGCGGCCATGCGCGACGCCATGCACTCGCTGGGCGCCGACCCCGCCAAGATCAATCCGCTGAACCCCGTCGACCTCGTGATCGACCACTCGGTGATGGTGGACTTCTTCGGCACGCCGCAGTCGGAGGAGGAGAACAAGGAGAAGGAGTACGAACGCAACGGCGAACGGTACCGCTTCCTGCGCTGGGGCTCCTCCGCCTTCCACGACTTCCGCGTGGTGCCGCCCGGCACCGGCATCTGCCACCAGGTGAACCTGGAGTACCTGGCCCAGACCGTCTGGAGCCAGCCCGAGTCGACCGACGAGGGCGCGGCGCTGATGGCCTACCCGGACACCGTGGTCGGCACCGACAGCCACACCACCATGGTCAACGGCCTTAGCGTTCTTGGCTGGGGCGTGGGCGGGATCGAGGCGGAGGCGGCCATGCTGGGCCAGCCCATCCCCATGCTGATCCCCGAGGTGGTGGGCTTCCGCCTCTCCGGCCGCCTTAGCGAGGGCGTGACCGCCACCGACCTGGTGCTGACGGTGACCCAGATGCTGCGCAAGAAGGGCGTGGTGGGCAAGTTCGTCGAGTTCTACGGCGACGCCCTCGCCTCCATGACTCTGGAGGACCAGGCCACCATTGCCAACATGGCCCCCGAGTACGGCGCCACCTGCGGCTTCTTCCCGATCTCCGACGCCACGCTGAAGTACCTCACCGCGACCGGGCGCACTCCCGAGCGCGTCGCGCTGGTGGAGGCCTACGCCAAGGCGCAGGGCCTGTGGGCCGACCCGGAGGCGCCCGAGCCCGTGTTCACGGACACGCTGGAGCTCGACATCTCCACGGTGGAGACCTCGCTGGCCGGGCCGAAGCGTCCGCAGGACCGCGTGCTGTTGGCCGACGCCGCCACCGCCTTCGCCGAGCACCTGCACACCGATTTCGGCAAGGCCGGCCACGAGGCCATGCGCGTGCCGGTGAAGGCCGAGGAGGGCCAGGAGCCGTTCGACATCGGCCACGGCGACGTGGTGATCGCCGCCATCACCAGCTGCACCAACACCTCCAACCCCTCCGTGCTGATCGCCGCCGGCCTCGTGGCCCGCAAGGCGCGCGAGCGCGGGCTGAAGGTGAAGCCCTGGGTGAAGACCTCGCTGGCCCCCGGCAGCCAGGTCGTCACCGACTACCTGATCAAGGCGGGCCTGCAGGACGACCTGGACGCGCTGGGCTTCAACCTGGTGGGCTACGGCTGCACCACCTGCATCGGCAACTCGGGCCCGCTGCCGCAGGCCATCTCCGACGCCATCAACGCCGACGATCTGGTGGCCGTGAGCGTGCTCAGCGGCAACCGCAACTTCGAGGGCCGGGTGAACCCCGACGTGCGCGCCAACTACCTGGCGTCGCCGCCGCTGGTGGTGGCCTACGCCCTGGCCGGCTCCATGCTGAAGGACCTGCGCAAGGAGCCGCTGGGCGCCGACGCCAACGGCGAGCCGGTCTACCTCGGCGCCATCTGGCCCACCAATCAGGAAGTCGCCGAAATCCAGCGCCGGGTGGTGACGCAGGAGTTGTTCAGCGCTCGCTACTCCGACGTGTTCAAGGGCGATGAGCGCTGGCAGGGCATCGACGTGGCCGGCGGCCGCACCTACGCCTGGGAGGGCGCCAGCACCTACGTGCAGAACCCGCCCTACTTCACCGACCTGTCGATGACG
Organism: uncultured Caulobacteraceae bacterium; assembly: GCA_964244065.1. Classification (GTDB taxonomy): domain Bacteria; phylum Pseudomonadota; class Alphaproteobacteria; order Caulobacterales; family Caulobacteraceae; genus JASLDZ01. The sequence continues at coordinate 530,270 of CAXTHH010000002.1, forward strand.
CCCAAGCCGGTGGTGGACATCCAGGGCGCCGCGGTGCTGGCCATCTTCGGCGACAGCATCACCACCGACCACATCTCGCCCGCCGGCAACATCCGCAAGACCTCGCCCGCCGGCCAGTACCTGATCGAGCACGGCGTCGACGTGGCCGACTTCAACAGCTACGGCGCGCGCCGCGGCAACCACGAAGTGATGATGCGCGGCACCTTCGCCAACATCCGCATCAAGAACGCGATGATGGGCGGTATCGAGGGGGGCGTGACCAAGCACTTCCCCTCCGGACAAACCCTGGCGATCTACGACGCGGCCATGCAGTACCAGAAGGAGGGTCGCCCGCTGGTGATCTTCGCGGGCAAGGAGTACGGCACCGGGTCCTCGCGCGACTGGGCGGCCAAGGGCACGCGCCTGTTGGGCGTGCGCGCCGTGTTCGCCGAAACCTACGAGCGCATCCACCGCTCCAACCTGGTGGGCATGGGCGTGCTTCCCCTGCAGTACCAGATCGAGGGCTGGCGGAACCTGAACCTCACCGGCGAGGAGCTGATCACCATCCGCGGCCTCGACCGGCTGTCGCCCCGCAAGACGCTGTGGGTCGAGCTGTTCCGCCCGTCGGACCACAAGGTCGCGCGCTTCCCGGTCACCTGCCGGATCGATACGGAGACCGAGCTGCAGTACTTCCGAGCCGGCGGCGTGATGCCCTACGTGTTGCGCAACCTGGCGCGGAGCGGCGGCGAGGGCGAACCGGCCCCGCTGATGGCGGCCGAGTAGTCACGCAAGCGTGAGCGACGCGCGCGGTTGGGCCGTGTAGGAGGGAGGCGATGCTCTCTCCGGCGCGCGCGCTCCTCCTCGCGCTTACCTTCGCGCTCGGCGCTTCGTCCGCTCCGGCGGCTTCGGCCGCCGCCGCGCCCGCGGTCGCGCCCTCGACCCCCGGCGCGCGCACGGCGACCCTGGCCGCCGGCCGCCGCTCGCCGGTGGTGGCCGAGCTGTTCACCGCGCAAGGCTGCGCCGCCTGCCCGGAGGCCAACGCCCTCTTCCAGGAGGTCGCGCGCCGGCGCGGCGTGCTGGCCCTGACCTTCCCGGTGGACATCTGGGATTACCTCGGCTGGGCCGACACGGGGGCCAGGCCCGAGTTCACCACCCGCCAGCGCGCCTATATCGCGCGCCTGAAGCTGCGGGAGATCTACACGCCCCAGCTGGTCGTCAACGGCCGGCGCGAGGGCGTGGGCTTCGACCGCGACAAGGTGCAGGCGTTGGTCGCCTCCGCCCCGCGCGGCCGCGGCCCTCGCGTGCGCTTCCGCTCGGCCGCCAGCGTGGAGGTGCGGGCCGGCCCCGCGCCCGCGGGCGGGGCCGAGGTGTGGCTGGCGCGCTTCGACCCCGCCGAGCGCACGGTGCGCGTCACCCGCGGCGAGAACCGCGGCAAGACGGTGGTGCAGCAGAACTTGGTGCGCGAGCTGGTGCGCCTGGGCGCCTGGACGGGCCGCGCCAAGCGCTACCCTTTGCCGACGGCCGGCGAGCCCGGCCTGCGCGCGGCCGTGCTGGTGCAGGGCGCCAAGGGCGGTCCGATCCTGTCTTCGGCGGTGCGTTGAGCCGCATCCCAGACCTCCGTCGTCCTCGGGCTTGACCCGAGGACCGGGTGTGGTGAGCCGAGCCGCTCTCGCGGTGCTGAGCCGTCGGCGCGATCGGCGCCCGGCCCTCGGATCAAGTCCGAGGGCGTCGAAGGAGGGAGGGGAACTGCTAGCGTCGATCGGGCGGGAGTTAGGCCGCGGAGCCCGGGGGCTGGGGGGGCTGTTCAGGGTCCAGGCCCCGCGCTCCCGCCCGATCGACATCGCGCTTATCGGGGCGCCCCACGGCGCGGGAAGGGCGGCAATAAGGCGCTTTCATGTTGCGGCGCCGCACGCGCCCGCGGCGCCCTTCCGCGCACCCGCGGCGTCGCCTAGATCATGCGGCCGCCCCCGCTCCCGCCGAGGCTCATGAGCGTCGATCTTCCGGCCCCGCCCACGCCCCGCACGCCGCTGGTGTTCTTCGAGCGCCGCGAGCTCGACACGCTGCTGCGCATCTACGGCCGGCAGGTGGCCGCGGGCGAGTGGCGGGACTACGCCATCGATGGCGGGGCCGAGGCGGCCACCTTCAGCGTGTTCCGTCGCTCGGGCGAGGCGCCCATGTACCGCATCGAGAAGCGCCCGGCCCTCGCGCGCCGCCAGGGCGCCTGGTCGGTCACCGGCCAGGGCGGCGTCGTGCTGCGCCGCGGCCACGAGCTGGCCCAGGTGCTGCGCGTGTTCGACAGCCGCCGCTTCCAGGTGGTGGACTGAGCCGCGCTTGACGGGCGGCGCCCCGCGTGGCGGGTGACCGGCGATCATTCGCCGGAGAGCGCCCGTGTCCCTGCCCGAACTGTTCGACCTCACCGGCAAGGTGGCGGTGGTCACCGGCTCCAGCCGCGGCATCGGCAGGGCGATCGTCGAGCGCATGGCCGAGCACGGCGCGCGCGTGGTCGTCTCCTCGCGCAAGGCGGGCCCCTGCGACGAGGTGGCGAGCGCCATCAACGCCAGGCACGGCGAGGGGCGCGCCATCGCCGTCCCGGCCAACATCTCGTCCAAGGAGGACCTGCAGCGCCTCATCGACACCACCCGCGAGACGTGGGGCCGGATCGACGTGCTGGTCTGCAACGCCGCCTCGAACCCCTACTACGGGCCGCTGGCGGGCATCACCGACGAGCAGTTCCGCAAGATCTTCGACAACAACGTCCTGTCGAACCACTGGCTGATCGGCATGGTCGCGCCCGAGATGCGTGAGCGCCGCGACGGCGCTATCATCATCGTGTCGTCCATCGGCGGCCTGCGGGGCTCGCCGATCATCGGCGCCTACAACGTGTCCAAGGCGGCCGACTTCCAGCTGGCGCGCAACTACGCCACCGAGTACGGGCCGGACAACGTGCGCGTGAACTGCATCGCCCCCGGCCTGATCCGCACCGACTTCGCCAGGGCCCTGTGGGAGAACCCGGACACCTACAAACGCTCCACCGCGGGCGCCCCCCTGAAGCGCATCGGCGAGCCGGACGAGATCGCCGGCGCCGCGGTGTTCCTGGCCGGCAAGGCGGGCGCGTTCATGACCGGGCAGAAGATCGTGATCGACGGCGGCGTGACCGAGGCTGGGGGCGGAATCGACTGACTCGATAGGCGATCAACGGCGCTGAGGAACGGGCTGCGAGGTTCCGCCGATCGGCTTGCAGGAGCAGGCCGCTCCAGCAGGCACCTTCGGATGGAGCGCCGCCGACCCCGCGGCCAAACAAATCAGCAAACCACCTGCAGCTGCAAAGGCGAGCGCGACGTTGAAGAGGGCGCCGCGCCGGTTGAGACTTCTTCGGAGGCCTTCAATGACCTCGGAATAGTGACCAGCCAGCCAGTACCCTGCGGCTTGCTCGTCCAGCGCCGCAAGGGCCTCCTCGCCGAGGCTCAGCCACCATGAGGGCCGCTCGCCCGGCCACGCAGACTTCAGGCTTGCTAGTCCGAAAAGCGAAGCCAGCCCGCCAGTAGCGAAGACGGCGGAGCTTGCGGCCGCAAGACCGAGAGGCAGCGTCTCTACCCTGTCGCCGTTGGTTGTGAAGGTCGCCGATACAGCGGCTCCTGCGAAAAGGAGGGCGACAATCGAAGACAGGCGTTGGTTCAAGGAGTTGAGAGCGCCTGTCGAGGACTCGACGCGTCGAACCGCATGGCTCAGTATGAGGCTTCGAACCTCCGGCTTGGCGTTCCAGTAGGCCCGCAGCCCAAGGTCAGAATCGGACTCCGCCATGGCCGACCAGCCTAAAGCACAAACTCAGCGTCGCCCAAGCTCACCGCCTCCGCCGCCTAAGCCTCCGCGCACGAGCACGTTGAACGAGTCGCATGACCCGCTGAGGAGGCGTTCGTGACGGAGAAGGGCAGCGATCAATCTCCGCCTACACCGCCGGCTGATCCCCCGCCTCCTCCACCGCCAACAAGCGTGGCCCACAACACCGCGAGGCCACCCTCAAAGAGGGCGTAAATTGCGGCTCAATCCGTGATCTGCCGTTTTCAGCGCCCCCTGAACTCCGGCTTCCGCTTCTCCACGAACGCGGCCATCCCCTCCTTCTGGTCCTCCAGGGCGAACAGGCTGTGGAACAGGCGGCGTTCCAGCTTCACGCCCTGGGTGAGGGTGGTCTCGTAGGCGGCGTTGACCATCTCCTTGTTCATCATCACCGCCAGGGGCGCGGCGGCGGCGATCTTCCGGGCCGCTTTCAGCGCCTCGTCGATCAACTCGGCGGCGGGGACCACGCGGCTGACGAGGCCGGAGCGTTCGGCCTCGGCGGCGTCCATCATGCGGCCGGTGAGGATCATCTCCATGGCCTTGGACTTGCCGACGTAGCGGGGCAGGCGCTGGGTGCCGCCGATGCCGGGGGCGACGCCCAGGTTGATCTCGGGCTGGCCGAACTTGGCGGTGTCGGCCGCCAGGATGATGTCGCACATCATGGCCAGCTCGCACCCGCCGCCGAGCGCGTAGCCCGCCACCGCGGCGATGATCGGCTTCCTGAACCGCTCGATGCGCGAGGCGGGGGCGGTGAAGAAGTCCATCGTGAACATGTCGGCGAACGACTTGGACGACATCTCCTTGATGTCCGCGCCCGCCGCGAACGCCTTCTCCGAGCCGGTCAGCACCACGCAGCGCACCGCGTCGTCGGCCTCGGCCGTGTCGAGGGCGGCCGTGAGCTCCTCCAGCAGGGCGGAGGAGAGCGCGTTCAGCGCCTCCGGCCGGTGCAGGCGTATGAGGAGTACGCCGTCGGCGGTCTCCGTGCGGAGCGTCTGGTAGGGGCTGACGACGTCGGTCATGCGGGGCTCTCGGGCTAGCGCGGGCCGTCGACGACCAGGCCGTCGCGGCGCAGCAGGGCGGGGACGGAGTCGGGGCCGACCAGGTGGCCGACGCCGACCACGGCGAAGGTGCGGCCGGGCGACTTGGCCATGGCCTCGATGCGCTTCACCCAGCGGCGGTTGCGGTCGACCACCAGGCGGGCGTAGGCGCCCGGGGCGTCGCGGCGGAGTTCGTCCAGGCCCTCGCGCTCGATGGCGGTCACGTCGCCGCGGGCCCAGGCGGCGGCGAGGCGGCTGAAGCCCTCCGGGTCGGTGTCGAGCTCCTCCAGCGTCTCCTCCAAGGCCTTCACCTGGTCGGCGCGGGCGCCGCCGGAGAGCGCGGCGAGCTGGTCGTCTACGGTCTCGAACGCATCGCGCTGCGCCGCCGCCGGCGCGGCCCGGGCGACCTGTTGCTCGACGCCCAGGTCGGCCCGGGCGCCCGCCTGGGTGAAGAAGGCGACTGACAGGATCAGCTCGGCCATCCACGGCTGCAGCCCGTCGAGGCCTGCGGGCGGCAGGCCCAGCTTGCCGCACAGGGCGTCGAAGCGCGTCCGCCCCGTCTCCGACAGGAGCGGCCGCAGCGTCTCGCCCTCTGGGAGGCGGCCCAGGGCCGCGAGCTTGCCGGCGGCGACCTGCTGGGCGGCGGGGTCCATGGGGATCTCGAACATCAGCCGGTCGGCGCGGGCCAGCAGCGCGTCCAGGTCGGCGCTGCGCCACTTGGTGGCCTCCTGCAGCAGGTGGACGGAGCCGAACAGGGTCACCTCGCCCCCGCCCGCGGTGCGCACATGCCAGACGGGCGGCTCGGCCGCGGCGGGCCGGGCGCAGGCGGCGAGCGCTAACAGGGCGCCGGCGAGGAGGCAGGGGCGGGCGGTCATCGCGCGACGTCTACCGCTGGCAGCGGGGGCAGTGGAAGGTGGAGCGGCCGCCCTGCACCAGGCGCGCCACCTCGCCGCGACAGCGGGGCCGCACGCACGGGTCGCCCTCGCGGCCGTACACCTTGAAGCGGTGCTGGAAATAGCCGAGCGCCCCGTCCGCCGCGCGGTAGTCGCGCAGCGTCGAGCCGCCCGCCTCGATCGCCTCCTCCAGCGTCTCCCGCACCTCCGTGGCCAGCGTCTTCAGGCGGGGGAAGGCGATCCGCCCGGCGGGCGTCTCCGGCGCGATCCGGGCGCGGTGCAGCGCCTCGCACACGTAGATGTTGCCCAGCCCCGCCACGATCCGCTGGTCCAGCAGCGTGTCCTTCACGTTGCGCGCCCGCCCCGCGAAGGCGCGGGCGAGATGCGCGGCCGAGAAGCCCTCGCCCAGCGGCTCCGGCCCCAGGGCGGCGAACCAGGGGTGGCGCGGCAGCCCGGCCGTGGGGATCAGGTCCATGTAGCCGAAGCGGCGGGCGTCGTTGAAGGCGATGCGCACGCCGCGGTCGGTGACGAGCGCCACGTGGTCGTGCTTGGGGTCGCCGCCGGCGGCGTGCTCGAAGCGGCCGGGCTGGGCCTCGTCCACGGTGAAGCGTCCGGTCATGCCGAGGTGCGTGACCCAGGTCTCCCCCGTGTCGAGCGCCGCCAGCAGGTACTTGGCGCGACGCTCCAGCCGCTCGACGCGCGCACCACGCAGCCGCTCGGCGAAGCGCGGGGGCAGGGGGAAGCGCAGGTCGGGCCGGTGCGCCACGGCCTCGGCCAGGCGCGCGCCTTCCAGGTGCGGCTGCAGACCCCGCCGCACGGTCTCGACCTCGGGAAGTTCGGGCATGGCCGGGGAGATAGGCGCTCCCCGGCGTCGCGGCGACCGAGACAGGCACGCTTGACATGAAGCGGCCGGGAGATGACAAGCGTCCTTGTCATCGCTTGGAGCCCGTCATGTTCAAGGACGCGACCTCCGCAGGCCGCCGCTACATCGTCCGCTTCCTGTCGGCGATGGCGGTCTATGCGGCGATCTTCTTCACCGCGCGGCCGTTTGGTTCGCACTACGCGTCCGCGCCGCTGCGCGTGGCCATCGCGCTGGGCCTCGCCCTGGCGGTGATCGCCGCGATCGTCTCCATCGGCCTCTACCTGATCGAGGAGGCCGACGAGTACCAGCGCATGGTCAAGGCTCAGGAGGTGATCTGGGCCACCGGCCTCACGCTCGCGGCCACCACGATGTGGGGCTACCTGGCCGTCATGCAGCTGGCGCGCGACCTGCCGGCGGCGGACGTGTTCGTGCTCTTCAACGCGTGCTGGCTGCTGGTCACAGGCGTGCGGAAGGTGTGGCCGCGATGACCAACCACCTGCGCACGCTGCGCGCCGACCGTGGGTGGAGCCAGGCGGACCTCGCCGAGCGGCTGGGCGTCTCGCGCCAGAGCGTCAACGCCATCGAGACCGGCAAGTACGACCCCTCGCTGCCCCTCGCCTTCCGCATCGCGCGCCTGTTCGACGCGCGGATCGAAGACGTCTTCTCCGACGCGGCCTGACGCCCCGTCGCCATCCTCAAAGGAGCCCGACCATGATCACCCTCGACAATCGCCAGAAGCTCAGCCTTCGCCTGCTCGCCCTGGCCTCCGCCGGCGTCGTGCTGGCGGTGCGCTGCAGCCGGCTCGGGCCTGCGCCCAACCCGCCGCCGCGACCGCGCCGGCGCCCTCGCTCAAGCTGTTCTCGGACAGTCGGATCGTGCAGCGCGGCCGCTTCTCAGTGGAAGTCGTCGGCGCCGGACCGGACATCGTGCTGATCCCCGGCCTGTCCTCGGCGCGCGAGACGTGGCGGCGCACGGCCGAGCGGCTGCGCGGCCGCTACCGCCTGCATCTGGTGCAGATCGCGGGCTTCGCGGGCGAGCCGGCCGGCGCCAACGCCTCCGGCCCCTTCTTCGACCCCGTGCTCGCCGAGCTGGACGCCTACATGGCCGCCCTGCCCAAGCCGCCGGTCGTCATGGGCCACAGCCTGGGCGGCACGCTGGCGCTGGCGCTGGCCGAGCGCAGCCCCGCCCGCATGTCGCGCGTGCTGATCGTGGACGCCCTGCCCTTCTACGGCGTGCTGATGGGCGGCCCGAACGCCACGGCGGACAGCGTCAAGCCGATGGCCGAGGCCATGCGCAAGCAGATGGCCGGACGCATGCCGGAGCCCATGGCGCGCGCCATGGCCGCGCAGATGGTCACCGCGCCCGCGGACGTCGACCGCGTGGTCGGCTGGATGGGCGCCAGCGATCCGCAGGTCACCGTGCAGGCGATGACGGACGACATGTTGGCCGACCTGCGCCCTGGGCTGGCCGCCGTGAAGACGCCGGTGACGATCGTCTACGAGACGCCGCTGAAGCCGATGATGGAGTCCGGCTACGCCGCGCTCGGCCCCAAGACCCTGGTCGAGGCGCCCGGGGCCAAGCACTTCATCATGTACGACCAGCCCGCCCGCTTCGACGCGGAGGTCGACCGGTTCCTCAGCCCAGGGCGTTGATCAACGGTGCGGCCAACGTCCGGTCGATCAGGATGCGCAGCGCCTGCAGCAGCAGCAGGAACACGATCGGGCTCAGGTCCAGCCCGCCCAGGTTGGGGATGAAGCGGCGGATGGGCGCCAGGAGCGGGTCGGTGATCCGCTCCAGCCCCGTGTAGATCCGGTACACGGTCGGGTTGCGCATGTTCAGCACGTCGAAGGCGATCAGCCACGACAGCACCGCCGAGACGATGATCACCAGCATGAGGAGCTGGATCACCGCGTAGATGAGAAACAGGATGGCGCTGCCCATGGGCGCTCCGAAAGCGAGGGGAGCCCTAAGTAGCGACCCGCCGCCCCGGCCACAACGCGCGCCGTTCGACCCGCCTTGACACCCTCGGGGGCCGCCCGTATCCCGCGCTCTCCCTCAAGGGGGGCCGTAGCTCAGTTGGTAGAGCGCCTCGTTCGCAATGAGGAGGTCAGGGGTTCGACTCCCCTCGGCTCCACCACCTTCGTCATCCATTCCCGTCCGGCGCGGCCGCATGAAGCGCGGGTGCCGCGCCCTACCCCGACGCCAAGCCGGGCGGTGGGCGACGTCCTGGCTACGCGCCTCCGGCCAGATGACGAGCGGATGAAGGTGGTCCACGCCATCCTCGCCGCCCCACGGGAGCGGCGGTCGGTTGACTCGCCCGCACCTCCGTCGCCCTCGGGCTTGACCCGAGGGCCGAGCCGTCCGCGGCTCCACGGTGGGTGTCGGCGCACGCCCGGCGCCCGGCCCTCGGGTCGGGCCCGAGGGCGACGGGAGGGATGTGGAGCCTCCACTAGACCTTCATCCGCTTGAACACCGGCTCGGGCAGGTGGGTGATGATCGCCATCACCCATCGCCACATCCAGCGGACGTAGACCACCTCCTGGCCGCGGATCTGCGCCTTGAGGATCGCGCGGGCGACCTCCTCGGGCTCGGCGGTCAGCGCCTTGGGCAAGTCCATGCCCGCCGTCATGGCGGTGCGGACGAAGCCGGGCTTCACGGTCATGACAAGGACGCCCGTGCCGGCGAAGCGGTGGCGCATCCCGGAGAGGAAGGCGTGCAGCCCCGCCTTGGCCGAGCCGTAGACGTAGTTGGTCTTCCGCCCCCGGTCGCCGGCCACCGAGCCGATGCCGATCACCGCGCCGCGCCCGCCCGCCGCCGCGATCCGCTCCGCCGCTTCCGCCAGCAGCAGGGCGGGGCCGACGTAGTTGGTCTCCATCAGCAGGCGCGCGTGCGCGGGGTCGACCTGCGCGCGCGTTTGGTCGCCGAGCAGGCCCGCGACCATCACCACGGTGCGCGGCGTCTCGCCCAGACCATCGAAGAAGGCGCGCGGGTCCACGTCGGTGACGTCGAGCTCCACCGCGCGGGCGGGGCAGCCGGAGCGGAGCGACAGGTCGGCGACGTCCGCCTCCAGACGCGCGTGATCGCGTGCGGCCAGGATCACCTCGGCCCCCGTGCGCGCGTACTCGGCGGCCAGGCAGCGGCCGATGTCGGAGTGCGCGCCGATGACGAGGACGGGTCCCTCGATGTCCTTCACAGGCCCAGCCTTTCGGAGAGGAGCGAGCGGAACCGCCGCCCGGGGTCGAACTGGTCGCGGAGCGCGCGGAAGCGCTCCAGGTGCGGGTAGCCGCGCAGGCTGGCCGCGCCCGCCCGCGCGTCCTTGGCGAGGTACAGCCGCCCGCCGTGGTCGCTCACGATGGCGTCCAGCTCGGTGAGCAGGCTGAAGTTCGCCGCGTCCGCCTTGAAGTCGAGCGCCAGCGTCCAGCCCGCCATGGGGAAGGAGAGCGGCCGGTCGGCGGCGCCCTCGCCCATGAGCTTCAGCACCGCCAGGAAGGAGCCCGCGCCCCGAGCGGCGATGCGGGTCAGCATGGCGCCGAGCGCCTCGCGCGCACCGTCGGGCGGCAGCACGCACTGGTGCTGCACGAAGCCCTGCGGGCCGTAGATGCGGTTCCACTCCAGCACCGAATCGAGCGGGTAGAAGTAGGGCTCGTAGTCCGGCAGCGAGCGGCCGGGCTTGCCGCGCCGCCAGTACAGTTCGTTGAAGGCCCGCACGCTCAGCGGGTTCAGCGCGAAGCTGGGAAGGTCTATGGGCACGCGCTTGTCGCGGCCCGGCGCGTGCGGCGGCGCGCCGTGCGCCTCCTCGAGCGTGGCGTGCTCGCCGAGGTGGACGAGGCTGCGGCCCTGCGCAGGGCCGGTGGCGAGGCAATCGATCCAGGCGACGGAGTAGGTCCAGCTCCGGTTCGCCTCGAAGGCCTCCATGGCGGCGGCGAGGTTGGGGGCGGCGATCGTCTCCTGCCGCACCTTGGCGCTCGGGATCGGGATCAGGCGGAAGGCGAGGCGCAGCACGATCCCGCACAGGCCCATGCCGCCGACGGTGGCCGCGAACAGGTCGTCGCCGGGGAGGGCGCGCTGCACGGAGCCGTCGGCCAGCAGCACGTCCAGCCACAGCAGGTGATCGCCGAAGCTGCCGGCGCCGTGGTGGTTCTTGCCGTGCACGTCGCAGGCCGCCATGCCGCCCAGCGTCACGAACTTGGTGCCGGGGGTGACGGGCGGGAACCAGCCGCGCGGGGCGAAGGTGCGCACCACGTCGGCCAAGAGCACGCCGCCTTCCGCCGCCAGCTCCCCGGTGGCCGGGTCGAAGGCGAGAAGGCGGTTCGACTTGGCGAGGCGGATCACGCCGCCCGGGTTCAGCGCGGCGTCGCCATAGGCGCGACCGGCGCCGCGGCCGATGGCGGTAGGCAGCGCGGCTAGGGCGGCGCGCGCCTCGCCCTCGCCCCGCGCCTCGACCACGCGGCAGGGGACGCGCGGGTAGCGGCCCCAGCCCGCGAGCGCCTCCATCAGAGGTTGGCGGCGACCAGGGCGGCCCCGGCGATCGCGCCGCAGAGCTGGCTGGCGCGGTCGCGCACGGCGAACACGATGGGATCGTCGTGCATCTCGCCGCGGTGGGCCTTCATCAGCATGCGGCTGACCCAGTACAGCACCACCACGCAGATCAGCCACAGCCGGTGCGGCTTGGCGTAGAGGGCGCCCACGTCCTGGCTGTTGAAGTAGAGCGCCAGCACCAGCACGGCCACGTAGCCGCTGGCCGCCGCCATGCCCTCCACCATCGGCAGGTCGCTGAGGCGATAGCCGCGGCCGGCGGGGTCGCCTCGGCCGGCGGCGATGCGGTCGGCCAGCTCGCCCGCGCGCTTCACCAGGGCGAGGCTCAGGAAGAAGAACACCGCCAGGGCCTCCAGCCAGGGCGAGAGCGGCACGTCGGTGGCGTAGCCGCCCGCCACCAGGCGCGCGCCGTACAGGCAGGCCAGCGCGATCACGTCCACCGTCATCACGCGCTTGAGCCAGAAGGAGTAGGCGAGGGTCAGGGCGTAGTAGCCCGCCAGCGCCGCCCCGAACTTCCACGGCACGAACAGGGCGATCGCGGCGCCCGCGACCAGCAGCGCCGGCGCCAGCACGGCCCCGTGCACCAGCGGCGCGCGGCCGCTGGCGAACGGCCGCAGCCGCTTGCGCGCATGCTCGCGGTCGTTCCTGAGGTCGAGGAGGTCGTTCAGCAGGTAGACGCTCGACGCCACCAGGCTGAAGGCCACGAACGCCGCCACGGCGCGGGCCGCGGTCGGCAGGCTGAAGTCGTGCCCCGCCGCCATGGGCGCGAACACCAGCAGGTTCTTCAGCCACTGGTGCGGCCGCATGGCCTTGAGCAGGGCGCGGGCGCCGCCGCGGCGCACGCCCACCGGCTCGGCCGCGATCCCCTGGCGCTTGAGGCTGCGCGAGAGCTTGGCCGAGGGCGCGACGGCGTAGGCGGTGCGGGCGCGGGACCAGACCGCCGCGTCCACCGCCGCGTCGCCCACGTAGTCGAAGCCGCGCTCGCCGAAGCGGGCGGCCAGCGTGTCCGCCTTCTCCCGCCCGGAGAGGTTGCGGCCCCCCTGCGAGCCCTCGGCGCCGTCGAACAGGCCCAGGTGCTCGGCCACGGCGGCCACGTAGCGGTGGTCGCTGGCGGAGGCGAGGTGCGTCTCGCGCCCCTCCGCCCGGGCCATGCGGATCAGGGCGAGCACGTCCTCGTCGAAGGGCAGGGTGGTCACGTCCACGATGGCCGTGTCCGCGATCCGCGCCTTGAAGGCGGCCTTGCCGTGGCGCAGGGCGCCCAGCGCCGACAGCGCCCCGCGCGGGTCGGCGCCCAGCAGCGACAGGTAGGACTCGACCAGCAGGTCCGAGCGGATCAGCGTGCCGTCCAGGTCCACGACGAGCGGCGGCGCGCGCGTCGCCGCGCCCGCCTCCGCGATCGGTCCGCCTCCGTCCACGCCCGCCGTCTCCGCCGCTCCAATAACGGACACCCTAGCGGAGCGGGGTGAAGAGGAGGTCACCGCGGCACGAGCGCCCGCCGACGCGAGGCGAACGGGTCCAGCGTGGACACGGGCGGCAGGGCGGCGAAAGAGCCGGGGTCGGCCTCGCGCCGCGCGCGCCAGTGCGGGCCGAGCCCTCGCCAGGCGTCGCGGTACGCCCGCCGGATCGCACGCCCGGAGCCGGTGCGGGTGAGCTCGACCAGCAGGTATAGGTCGATCAGCAGGTGCAGCGGCAGCAGCGCCCAGAACGCCCATCCCGGGGTGTTGCGCACCCAGCACCAGATGCGGTTGCGGTGGCCGTGGTAGACGGTGAAGTCGCTCCGCCGCCCCGTGATGGCCGAACCCGCATGCCGCACCACCGCCGCGCTCACTCGCCGCGAGGAGCCGCCCGAGCGGCGCAGGCGCAGGCCCAGGTCCACGTCCTCCGCATAGCAGAAGAACGCCTCCTCGAACCCGCCCAGCGCCAGGAACGCCTCGCGCCGGTACAGGGCGGCCGCCCCGCAGGGCGCCGCGATCTCGCCGTCGCCGGGCAGGCCGCGGGCAGGGTGGCCCTCGCCCATGCGCCAGGCGACGCCCGCCAGCATCCAGCCGTCGCCCAGGCCGTCGAGCACGCCGGGGTCGTCCAGGCGCAGCTGCACCGAGCCGAAGGCGGCGGCCCGTGGATACGCATCGGCGGCGGCCACCAGGGCGGCGAGCCAGCCCGGCTCCGGCTGGGCGTCCGGGTTCAGGCAGGCGAACAGCTCGGACTCGCTCCCGCGCGCGACGCGGTTGTTGGCGGCGGCGAAGCCCAGGTTGCCGCCCATGTCCTCCACCCGGAAGCGCGCGTCGGGCAGGCGAAGGCGCGTCGTGGAGCCGTCCGCCGAGCCGTTGTCGGCCACCACGCACTCGAAGTCGGGGAAGGTCCCGGCGGCCAGGGCGTCCACGCAGGGCTGCAGCCAGGCGCCGGATTCGTACGCCACGATGCAAACGGTCGTGCGGGGCGTCACGGAGCCGGTTAGACCGGCGCGGCCCCGCCGTGTCCAGAGCGGGGCGTCGGAGGCCCGGTCCGTTGCCCACCCTCTTCGTCACCGGCGGCGCCGGCTATGTCGGCTCTCACTGCTGCAAGGCCTTCGCCCGGGCGGGCTGGCGCGTGGTGGTCTACGACAACCTGTACCGCGGCTGGCGCGACCTGGCCCGCTTCGGCGAGCTGGTGGAGGGCGACATCCTCGACCTGCCCCGCCTCACCGCCGCCATGCAGGAGGCGCGGCCCGACGTGGTCGCCCATTTCGCCGCCCTGACCTATGTGGGCGAGAGCGTGGAGGATCCGGCTCGCTACTACGAGAACAACTCCAAGGGCACGTGGAACATCCTGGCCGCCATGCGCGAGGCCGGGTGCGCGAAGATCATCTTCTCCTCCACCGCCGCCACCTACGGCGAGCCGCAGGAGATCCCCATGCCGGAGACGCACCGGCAGTCGCCCATCAATCCCTACGGCTGGTCCAAGCTGATCGTGGAGCGGATGCTGCACGACTACGCCGCCGCCTATGGCTTCCGGTACGCCGCCCTGCGCTACTTCAACGCCGCGGGGGCCGACCCCGAGGGCGAGATCGGCGAGCGGCACGACCCGGAGACGCACGTCATTCCGCTGGCCATCAAGGGCGCCCTGTCGAACGACTACGCCTTCACCATCTTCGGCGACGACTTCGACACCCGCGACGGCACCTGCGTGCGCGACTACGTGCACGTGGCCGATCTGGCCGAGGCGCACCGCTTGGCGGCCGACCACCTGGCCGGCGGCGGCGAGGGCGGGGCGTTCAACCTCGGCACGGGCGAGGGCACTACGGTGAAGGAGATCGCCGACGCCGTGGAGCGGGCGTCCGGCAAGCCGCTGCGCCGCACCGTCGGCCCTCGCCGGGCCGGCGACCCGCCCGCGCTGGTGGCCTCCAACGCCAAGGCGCGCGAGGTGCTGGGCTGGACGCCGAAGCGGTCCGACATCGACACCATCGTCGCCGACGCCTGGGCCTGGCACACCGGGCCGCAGGCTGACCCACCTGCGTGACGGTCCCTCGTCCGTCGCCCTCGGGCTCGACCCGAGGGCCGGGCGCCGGTCGTGCGCCGACGCTGGCCGAAAGCTCGTGGACGGCTCGGCCATCGGGTCAAGCCCGAGGGCGACGCGGGTGCCGCGGGCTGCACCCTGCCAAACCATCAAGGCGGCGGGGCGCAGTGCTCGCAGCAGTAGACCTTGCGCGTGGCCAGCGTGAACGTGGCCGTGGGCGTTCCGCAGCGCGGGCAGCTCGGCTTCTTGTAGATGTTGAAGCGGCTGCGGTCGCGGCGGCTGTTGGGGCGGTGGCCCTCCACCGTGACGATCAGGCCCGTGTCGGCGCCGATCTCCATCCAGCGCACCGTGTCGGCCCACAGCGCCTCCCACGCGGGCCGCTCCAGCTCGCGGCCGGGCAGGCGCGGATGCAGCCGCGCGCGCCACAGGAGCTCGGCGCGATAGATGTTGCCGATCCCCGCCACCACGGACTGGTCCATCAGCATCTGGCCGAGCGCGACGCGGCTCCGCGCGATGCGCTCCCAGGCCCGGTCCGGCTCCGCGTCGCGGCGCAGCGGGTCGGGGCCGAGCCGGGCCAGCAGCGTCTCGCGCCCCGCCTTGTCCAGCACCTCGCAGGCGGCCGGGCCGGAGATGTCCACCGTGCGGTCAGGCGCCTCCAGCCGCACGCGCACCGCTCCCACCGGCTCGGGCGCGCCCCGCGACTCGCGGATGCGGCCGTACATGCCCAGGTGCACGTGCAGGTGCAGCCCCCCGGTGAACGGGTAGAGCAGGTGCTTGCCCCAGGCCTCCACGTCGCGGCACCGTCGCCCGTCCAGCCGCTCGGCCCCTTCCACGAACCGTCCCTGCGGGGAGGAGACCCGCAGCTCCTGGCCCTTCAGGAACGGCCGCTGGCTGCGCGCGGCGTGGTGGATGCTGTGGCCTTCGGGCATGGCTCAGGCGGTCACCACCTCGCCGTCGCGCACCGCCACGGGCCAGGGGCGGAGGGCGCGCTTCACGCAAGGGCCGGCGACGCAGACGCCGTCATCCGGGCGGAACAGGGCGCCGTGGTTCCAGCACACCACGTAGTCGCCTCGCGCGGTCAGGTAGCGGTCGGGGTCGTCGGAGAGGGGCGCGCCCACGTGCGGGCAGCTGTCGACGAAGCCCTTCACCTCCGCACCGCGGCGGATCACGAAGCCGCGGAACGGGCGATCGTCGTCCTCGCCCGACGCGGGCGGGAAGGCGAAGCCGCGGGCGCCGGGGTCGCGCAGGTCGTCGAGGGCGCACAGGCGCGCGCCGGCGGGGGGCGGCGTCACGGGGCGAAGTCGCCCGCCACCAGCCGCCAGGCCCCCACGGCGGTGACGTCGAACAGGCCGGCGGCGACGTAGGGGTCCTGCGCGGCCCAGGCCTCCGCCGCGGCGAGGTCGGGGAAGTCTACGATCAGGAGCGAGCCGATCGACCGCGCCTGGCTGTCGAGCCAGGGGCCGCCCACCTTCACGTGCGCCCCGGCCTCGGCGATCCACGCCAGGTGCGCGTCACGCGTGGCGGCGCGCAGGGCGAAGCCGTCTTCCCGGTCGCGCCCGGTGATGGTGAACAGCGGCAAGCCTACTCTCCCTCTGCGCGGAGCGGTCGGGCCAGCAGGCCGCCGATGGCGCGTTCGACACTCGTCTCGCCGGCCAGCAACGCGGCGACCGCCTCGCAGATCGGCATGTCCACGCCGAGCCGGGCGGCGAGCTGGCGCACCGCGGGCGCGCTGGCCACCCCCTCGGCCACGGAGAGCTTGCCCGCCAGCGCCTCGGCCAACGTCTCGCCCCGGCCCAGCGCCAGGCCCACGCTCATGTTGCGCGACTGCGGCGAGGAGCAGGTGAGCACGAGGTCGCCCAGGCCGCACAGCCCCGCCAGCGTCTCCGCCCGCGCCCCCAGCGCCACGCCCAGCCGCGTCATCTCCGCGAACCCGCGCGTGATCAGGGCGGCGTGCGCCGAGCGGCCGAGCCCGCGTCCCTCCGAGATGCCGCAGGCGATGGCCAGCACGTTCTTGACCGCGCCCCCCGCCTCGGCCCCCACCATATCGTCCACGAGGTAGGGCCGGAACTCGGGCGCGGCCAGCGACCGCATCACCAGCGCGCCGGTGTCCGCATCCGGGCAGGCCAGCGTCACCGCCGTGGGCAGCGCCCGCGCCACCTCGCCGGCGAACGACGGGCCGGAGAGCACCGCCAGCCGCGCGCCGGGCGCCGCTTCCGCCGCCACCTCGGTCATGAGCGCGAGCGAACCCTGCTCGACTCCCTTGGCGCACAGCACCAGCGGAGCCCCGTCCCTCAGGTGCGGGGCGAAGGCGGCCAGGGTGGCGCGCATGTGCTGGGCGGGGGGCACGGCCAGCACCACGTCGCAGTCGTCCAGGTCCTCCAGCCGGTCGGTGGCGACCACCGCGTCCTCGATGCGCACACCGGGCAGGAACAGCGCGTTCTCGCGGCCCGCGTTGACGCCCTCCACCACCTCGGGCTCGCGCGCCTGCAGCCGCACGCGGGCGCCTGCCCGCGCCGCCACCTGCGCGAGGGCGGTCCCCCAGGCGCCCGCCCCGATCACGCCGACGACGAGACCGCTCACGCGAGCAGCTCCGGCCGGTGCAACTGCAGGTGCATGACCGCGGCCACCATGTAGGGGTGGTCCATGCGGCCGGTGCGCACGTCGTCCAGCACCGCCGTCGCGTCCGCCTCCTCGATGTCGAAGCTCTCGCTCGCCTCCGGCCTGGGCTCGGCCACCTGGCGGCAGCCGGTGATCAGCACGGTGTGGACGCGGTTGGTTTGGCTGGCCGGGTTGGCCCACACCGTGCCGAGCCGCACCGGCGCGTCGCCGGCGTAGCCCGCCTCCTCCAGCAGCTCGCGCGCGGCGGCCGCCTCCGGCGTCTCGCCCGGATCGACGACGCCGCCCGGGAACTCCAAGCTGACGTTGCGCCCGCCCTGGCGCCACAGGCGCACGCGCACGAGGCGCCCCTGCGGCGTGACCGCCAGGGCGTGCGCCCAGTCCGGCTGCCGCCAGACGTAGTAGTCGTCCAGCACATGGCCGCTGGGCGTACGCACGCGCTGGCGCACGAGGTCGATCCAGCGGTCGCGGACCACGGGTTCCTCGCCCAGCAGCGTCCAGGGCTCCACACTCACGCCTTGGCTCCCTTGCGGCCGGCCTTGAGGTTCAGGGGAGCCTCCCTCGCCGCCGCCTCGTCCAACGGCCAGCGGGGCCGGGCGGGTGCATCGAGCCCGTCCGTCCAGCCGAGCCGCAGCCGCTCGGCCCCCGCCAGGGCGATCATGGCGGCGTTGTCCGTGCAGTACTTCAGCGGAGGCGCGGCGAAGCGGTAGCCCGCCGCCGAGGCCGCCCGCTCCAGCTCGGCCCGCACGTGCGCGTTGGCCGCGACGCCTCCGGCGACCACAAACAGCCGCCCGGCGTCGCCGTGCTCCGCCGCATGCAGCCGCAGCGCCACCGCCGACCGCTCCACCAGCTGGCGCGCGATGGCGGCCTGCACCGCCGCCGCCAGGTCGGCGCGGTCGCGGTCGGTGGTCACGTCCCGCTGGGCGATCCGCGCCGCGGCGGTCTTCAGGCCGGAGAAGGAGAAGTCGCACCCCTTGTGGCCCAGCAGCATGCGGGGGAGTGTGAAACACGCCGGGTCGCCCTCCGCCGCCAGCCGCTCCAGCGCCGGGCCGCCGGGGTAGGGCAGGCCGAGCACGGCGGCGATCTTGTCGAACGCCTCGCCCGCCGCGTCGTCGATGGTGGAGCCCAGCCGCCGGTGCTCGCCCACGCCGCGCACGTCCAGGAGCTGGCAGTGCCCGCCTGACACCAGCAGCAGCAGGAACGGGTAGGGCGCCTCCTCCGCCAGCCGGGCGGAGACCGCGTGGCCCTCCAGGTGGTTCACCGCCACGAACGGCAGCCCGCGCGCGAGCGCCACCGCCTTGCCCGCGGCCAGCCCCACCATGACGCCGCCGACGAGCCCCGGCCCGGCCGTGGCGGCCACCCCGTCCAGCGCCTCGAAGCCGAGTCCCGCCTCGGCCATGGCGGAGGCGATCACGTGGTCCACTACCTCGGCGTGCGCGCGGGCCGCCACTTCGGGCACCACGCCGCCGTAGGGCGCGTGCGCCGCCGCCTGGCTGGCCACCACCGAGCTCAGCACCTCCGCGCGGGCGCCCAGGCGGACCACGGCGGCGGCGGTCTCGTCGCAGCTGGTCTCGACGCCGAGCACGGTGAGGGGGGCGGGGTCCAGGGGGCGCTCCGTTGCCGGGAGGCGCCCGCTCCTGTAGCGGTCCGGTCCCGCCGCCGAGCTAGGCCCGCCGCCCGCCGCATGCAATCCGCGCCGCCCGTCTCCGCCCGCGTCGGCCCGCGCACCGTGCGGCGCGAAGGCGCTCGCCGGCTCCCGCCCGGTTAGGCGCCCTGGGCGATGCGCGTCTGGATCACCCGCGCCGAGCCCGGAGCCTCCGCCACCGCCGCCCGCCTGCGTGCGCTGGGCCGCGATCCGCTGGTCGCGCCTCTGATAGAGATCTGCCCGCTTCCCGCCGCCGCGCCCGACCTGCGCGGGGTCGCGGCGCTGGCCTTCACCAGCGCCGCCGGCGTCCGCGCCTTCGCCCACCTGTCCGCCGACCGGAGCCTGCCCGTGTTCGCCGTGGGAGGCGCCACCGCCCGCGCCGCGCGCGAGGCGGGCTGGCGAGAGGTGCGCGACGGCGACGGCGACGGCCGGGCTCTGGCCGCCTTGATCGCCGCCGCCCCGCCCGTAGGCCCCGTGCTCGCCCCCGGCGCGGAGCGGCCCGCCTTCGACCTGCCCGGCGCGCTCGCCGCCGCAGGCGTCCGCTGCCGTCCGCTGCCCGTGTACCGCACCGCCGCGGTCGCGCCGCCTCCGCCGGAGCCGCTGGCCGCGCTGGCCGCGGGCGCGCTGGAGGCGGTGCTGCTGCAATCGCCCAGCGCCGCACGCGCCCTCGACGCCGCCCTGCCCGAGGGACCGCCCGCCTCGCCCGGCCCCTGGCTCCTGGCCCTCTCCGACGCGTGCCGCCCCGCGGCCCCCGGCTGGCGGGTGCGCGTCTCGGCGGCCCCCCGCGAGCGCGACCTCCTGGCGCTCCTGCCCCCGCTGGACGGGCGATAGCCTCTCCGCTAAGAGACCGCCTCCCAAACCGGGCCGCCTTAGCTCAGCCGGTAGAGCGGCGCATTCGTAATGCGTAGGTCAGGTGTTCGAGTCACCTAGGCGGCACCACTCCTCTCTTCGATAGATCAGGCTCTGCTGGCGGGCGGCCTGGCGACGGTCAGCTGGAGCCGACGCGCAGTCGAGTTCGGCGGCGATGCGGGCCGTGACGGCTCGGCCCAGCTTTGATGGCGGCGCCGGGCATGTCCGACGTTCGGACGTCGACATCCTGGTGCGGCTCGCCGGCTTGGCCGCGACCTGCACCCCGACCCCATTCGACGCGGGCCAGGAGAGGATCTGGCGCTGGGTTCGTTTCTCCCGCCTGCTGGCCGCTCTGGTCGCCGCGCCCGTCGGGTGGGGGGAAGGCCTCCTGCGTGAAGGCGGTCGGCGGGGTCGGCCCGGCGGAGGCGGGGGCGGCGACGAGGGCGGGGCGGGCGCGCCGGCGGGGCGCGGCGCGTCATGGCGTTCTCCCATCGAGCGGCCGGGGCGTGTCCCCGGCGCCGAGGCGAGCCCTCAGCGCCCGGGCGACGGCGGTGCGGCCGCGCCGTCCGACGGCGAGATCGCCGAAGCTCAGGGCCGCGTGGATCGCGCCCTCCAGGTCCAGGTGCTCGACCTCCACCCCCGCCTCGCGCAGCCGCTCGGCATAAGCGCGGCCTTCGTCGCGCAGGGGGTCCAGGGCCCCGGTGAGCACGAGGGCGGCGGGGGCCCCGCGAAGATCGGGGGCCAGCATGGGAGAGACGCGGGGATCGCGCGCGTCCGCGCCGCCGGCGAGGTAGGCGGCGGCCGCGATGTCGATGTGCTCGCGGGCGAGCAGCAGGCCGCCGTCGCCCAGGGCGCCGCGCGAGGGGTAGGCGTCGTGCTCCGCCGCGATGTCGGTCATGGGATAGATCAGCACCTGCAGCGCCACCCGCCCGGCCCGCTCCCGCGCCACCACGGCGGCCAGGGCGCCGCCCGCGCTGTCGCCGACGACGGCGAGCCGGCGGGGGTCGAGGCCCAGCGCCGGGCCCTCGGCGACCAGCCAGTCGAAGGCGTCCAGCGCGTCCTCCAGGCCCGCCGGGAAGGGGTGCTCGGGCGTGAGGCGGTAGTCGAGGCTGAGGATCGCCGCGCCGCTCTCGACGGCCAGGGTGCGCACCAGCACGTCGTAGCCCTCCACGTCGCCGTGCGACCAGCCGCCGCCGTGGAGGAAGAGCACCGCGGGAGAGGGCGGGGCGCCGCCGGGCTGCGGGCGATACAGACGGGCCGGGACCTCGCCCCCCCGGCCGGGGACCCGCAGGTCCTCCGCGCGGCAGGCCGCCTCCGGCGGGGCGGGACCTGCGAAGGCGAGGAAGATCGCGCGGGCGTGGCGGCGGTTCAGCTCGGCGGGCGAGACGCCCGGCTCGGCCTCCACCGCCTCGACCACGCCGGGCAGGGCGTCGAGCAGGCGGCGCGTCTCCGCGTCCGGCTCGGGCGGGGGCGTGTCCATGGCGGCGTCGGCCCGGCGCTCAGAAGCGGTGGATCAGGCGGACGTCGTAGGTGCGCGGAGGGTTGAAGAAGGCCACCTGCACCCCCGGAAAGGCGGCCAGGTTGAAGCCCTGCCGCCGCACGGCCACGTCGCTCAGGTTCTTGACGCCAAGCCGCGCCTCCCACCGTCCGTCCGACGAGCGCAGGCCGACGAAGGCGTTCAGGTTGACGTAGTCGGGCTGGCGCAGCAGCGGCGAGTCGGTGATCTCGGTCGCGGTCTCGCCGCGGTAGTTGGCGTCCAGGTGCGCCTGCCCGTCGATCCGCCCGGACAGCGGCCGCTCGTAGGTGACGGCCAGGCTGGCGCTCACCGGCGGGCTGTTCACCAGGCTGCGGCCGCTGGCGTCGGTCACCGTCGCCCCGTTCAGGATCGAGAACCGGTCGTAGCGGGCGTCCAGCACGCCCAGCGAGGCGTCCACCCGCAGGCCGGTCATCGGCTTGGCGCTGAGCTCGATCTCGCCGCCCTGGATGGTGGCGGCCGCGGCGTTGGTGAACAGGCTGGAGAAGACGCCGGTCACCGGATCCGCGCCGAACGAGGTCACCTGCACGTCGGTGTAGTCGTTGTGGAAGTAGGAGGCGTTGATCACCAGCCGGCCGTCCAGCCAGCTGGTCTTCAGCCCAGCCTCGACCGCGTCCACGAACTCGGGCCGGAACGCCTGGAACTGGAACTGGCTGGCGGCGCGCCCGTCGAACCCGCCGCTCTTGAAGCCCTCCGAGTACGAGACATAGGCCAGCACCGCGGGCGTGACCTTGTAGGAGGCCGAGACCTTGGGCGTCACCGCATTGAAGTCGGCCTTGCCGGAGACGGGCGTCCCGCGCACGCCGGCGCCCTTGCCGAACGGCGGCTCGTTGTTGATCGCCGAGAAGGCGGGATTGAAGAAGTTCTCGAACACGCGGCTGGAGCGCTTCTCCTCGTTGGTGTAGCGCGCGCCCGCCGTCAGGCTCAGCCGCGGCGTCACCGCCCAGGTCAGGTCCGCGAAGCCGGCGTAGGAGGTGGTGCGCTGGCGCGTGTCGGCCAGGGCGGTGGTGGGGAAGCCGAACGCCGTCACCGGGAAGCCGAAGATGGTCGCCGCGCCGTCGTCATAGCCCGAGAAGCTGTCGTCGATGTCGCGGAAATAGTAGAAGCCGGCGGTGCCGGTCACCGCGCCGAAGGTCCCGGTGGCGCGCAGCTCCTGGCTCCACTGCTCCTCGTCCTGCCGCAGGAGGATGTCGAGGATCGGCAGGGGCGAGCCGTCGGTGTCGAGCTTCAGGTTGAAGTTGAAGCCGCGGTAGGCGCTGATCGACTCTAGCGTCAGGTGGTCGTTCACCTTGTAGCGGCTGGTCAGCGACACGCCGTAGCCCGAGAGGTCGTTCAGCCCGTTGGCGTTGGTCTGCGGGCGGTAGGGGTCGGTCAGCGCGGGCAGGGTGACCAGCCGGCCGCCGGTGAAGCCGGTGATGGGCGTCACGCGCACCGGGCTCTGCGAGGTGGAGGGCGTGTCGCGCTTGCCGTCGATGTTCAGCAGGAACTGCAGCCGGTCGGTGGGCGTCCAGTCGACGGTGACGCGGCCGGCCAGGGTGTCCTTGTCGCCGTCGCCGCGGCCGGTGAACAGGTTCTGGGCGTAGCCGTCGCGCCGCTGGTAGGTGAAGGCGCCCTTGATCCTCAGCGTGTCGGTGACGGGGCCGCCGTAGCGCCCCTGCACCAGCGCCTCGCCATAGTTTCCGCCGCCCACCTCCAGGTAGCCGCCCCAGGCGCGCGGCGGCGGGGTGGAGACGAACTTGACCGCGCCGCCGATGGTGTTGCGGCCGTAGAGCGTGCCCTGGGGCCCGCGCAGCACCTCGATGCGGTCGACGTCGAACACCTCCAGGAAGGCGGCCTGGGTGCGCGCGATGAAGACGTCGTCCAGGTACACGCCGACGCCCGGGTCGGCGAAGGCCAGGCTGTCGTTCTGCCCGACGCCGCGGATGTAGATCACCGCGTTGGAGGCGTCGCCCTTGTCCAGGTAGAGGTTGGGCGTCGCGTACTGGATGCCCGACAGGTCGTCGGCCTGCAGCTCCTGCAGCCGCCGCTCGGAGAAGGCGGTCACGGAGACGGGCACGTCCTGCAGCGACTCGGCGCGGCGGCGCGCGGTCACCACCACCTCGTCCACCCGCGTCTCGCTCCGCGCGTCCTGGGGAGGGTCGGACGGCGACGCCGGCTGGGCGAGGGCGGGGGCGGCGGCCAGCAGGACCCCGGCGGAGGCGGTCCCCAGCAGGAGGGTGCGAATCGCGCGCGCGCAGGCGTGGCCGCTGGTCATCTGTCGTCGTCTCCCCCGCCGGTCTTGGGCGAGGCCCCGCCGGCTTGGAGGCGATCAGGCGCGCGGTCGGGTGCGCCCGTCCACGACAGGCTCCGTCAATCTTGGAGGACGAATTCGCTCACGCCGACCGGCGGACGCGCTCGGACCAGGCGGTGGGCGTCTCGCCGTTCCAGGCCTTGAAGGCGCGGCTGAAGCTGCGCGCGTCGGCGAAGCCCAGGATCTCCGCCACCTGCTCGACCTCGCGGCCCCCCGCCAGAAGCGCGCGGGCGCTGTGGTCCAGCGCGCGGACCCGCAGCGCGCGGAAGCTGGCGCCGCTCGCGTCCAGGCGGCGGCGCAGGGTCGCGACGCTGACGCCCAGGCGGCGGGCGACCGCCGGCTGCCCCTGGACGCCGGAGGCGATCGCGTCCACCGCGCGGTCCAGGAAGTCCGCATCCGGCGCGCCGCCGTCCCGCGCGGCGGCGAGCCGGGCCACGGCGTCGTAGACGTCGTCGACCGCCTCCAGGCCCCCTGGGCGCACCGGCAGGCGCGCGGCCTCGGCGGCGTAGTCCAGGGCGAACACCGGCGCTGCGCAGCGCACCGGCGCACGCCAGAAGCGCAGCAGGCCGTCCGCGTCCGTCCGCTCGGGCCGTCGCGTGCGGACCCGCAGGAGCAGCGTGTCCAGGTCGCGCCCGAGGCCCAGGCCGAACATCGTGTGGAGGAAGATCAGGATGCCTTCCACCAGCGTGCAGGAGTCCTGCAGCCGCACGCCCGCAGTGTAGCCGAAGGCGTGGTCGTCGACCACGTAGGCCAGCCGTCCGTCGCGGCGCTCCACCCGGTTGAAGTCGCCGCCGTGGATCAGGTTGTAGGCCCGCGCCACGCGCCGCATGGCGTCTTCCAGATCGACGGCCCCGCGCACCATCTCGACCATGTAGTCCGTGGTGCCCACGGCCAGCGGCCGGGCCGACATGCGACACGCCTCGTCGCCCGCCCGCAGGGACAATCGCTGGACGAGGCGGAAGTAGTCGGAGACGGTGATCGCTCCGTCCGTCCCCGGCGGCGGCGGGTCGCCCGTGGACAGCGCCAGTCGGCGCAGGGGCTCCACATGGTCGAGCCTGACCCTGAGCCCGCCGCCTTCAAGCTCCCTCGACATGGGGAAAGGGTGCAACCCGCACCCACACGGGTCAAGCGAGGTGCGGGGAGGGGCAGCCCTCGTCAGAGGCTGTCCAGCGCCGCGTTGAAGGCGGCTTGCGCCTCGATGTTGGCGAGGTGGGCGGCGTCCAGCTCCAGGTGGCGGGCGCCGGGGATGGCGTCGGCCAGGCGTCGGCCGTCCCGCGGCGGCGTGGCGGGGTCTTGGGCGCCGGTGATCACGAGCGTCGGGACCGAGATCAGGCGGGCCGTGGCGCGCTGGTCCATGTCGCGCAGCGCCGCGCAGCAGCCGGCGTAGCCCTGGGGCGAGGTGGCCGCCAGCATGGCGCGCACCCGGGCGACGGCGGCGGGGTCGCGCTCGCGGAAGCCCGGGGTGAACCAGCGCGCGACCACCGCGTCGGCCACCGCCTCCATGCCGCCCTGCGCCACCGCCTCAATGCGCCCCTGCCAGGCGGAGGGCGGGCCCATGTAGGCCGAGGTGCAGGCGAGCACGAGCCGCGGGAAGCGGTCCGGCGCGACCACGCCCAACCGCTGGCCCACCATGCCGCCCATGGAGAGGCCGCAGAAGGCGGCGCTCGCGATCCCCAGTCCGTCCAGCAGCTCCACCGCGTCCCGCGCCAGCCGGTCCAGCCCGTAGGCGCCGGGCGGGGCGTTGGAGCCGCCGTGGCCGCGGGGGTCGTAGCGGATCACGCGCCAGCGCCCGGCCAGGTGCGCCGCCTGCCCGTCCCACATGGCCATCGTCGTGCCGAGCGAGGGCGAGAGCAGGACCGCGGGGGCGTCGGCCGGTCCCTCGACCGTGCAGGCGAGGGCGCAGCCGTCGCCCACGACGATGCGGCGGGTCTCCGTCACGGGGCGGGGACGGCCGGCCGGGGCCGGGTGGTGCGCTGCTCGATCCGCTTCTCGTAGGCCGCGCCCTGGATCAGCCGGTCGACATAGACGCCCGGGGTGTGGATGTGGTCGGGGTCGAGCGCGCCGGCGGGGACCAGCTCCTCCACCTCCGCCACGCACACCTTCCCGGCGGTGGCCATCATCGGATTGAAGTTCCGCGCCGTCTTCCGGTAGACGAGGTTGCCCTCCGGGTCGCCGCGCCAGGCCTTGACGATGGAGAGGTCGGCGCGGAGCCAGCGCTCGCGCACATAGGTTCGACCCTCAAACACTTCGGTCGGCTTGCCCTCGGCCACCACCGTGCCGACGCCGGTGGCGGTGTAGAAGGCCGGGATGCCCGCGCCGCCCGCGCGGATGCGCTCGGCCAGGGTGCCCTGCGGCGTGAGCTCCAGCTCCAGCTCGCCCGACAGGTACAGCTCGGCGAACAGCTTGTTCTCGCCCACGTAGGACGAGACCATCTTGCGGATCTGCCCCGCCTTCAGCAGCCGCCACAGGCCGAAGCCGTCGGCCCCGCAGTTGTTGGAGACCACCGTCAGGCCCCGCACGCCGGAGGCCTTGATGGCCGGGATCAGGGTCTCCGGGTTGCCCGACAGGCCGAAGCCGCCGCTCATCAGCGTCATGCCGTCGTGGAGCAGGCCCTCCAGCGCGGCGGCCGGGCCGTCGAAGATCTTGCGGCTCATCCGGCCTCCCGCGCGCGCTCGGCCTCCAGGGCGGCCATCACCTCGGCCGCGTCGTGGAAGGCTGTGTTGGCGGCCGGCACGCCGCAGTAGACCGCGCTCTGCAGGATCACCTCCTTGACCGTCTCCGGCGCCACCCCGTGCTCCAGGGCGGCGCGGACGTGCAGCTTGAACTCGGCGGAGCGGTTCAGGGCGATGGTCATGGCCAGGGTGAGCAGGCGCCGCGTCTCGTGCGGCAGGGCGGGGCGCGTCCAGGTCTCGCCCCAGGCGTAGCGGGTGATCAGGTCCTGGAACTCGGCGGTGAAGGCGGTGGCGGCGCCCCGCGCCCTGTCCACGTGCGCGTCGCCCAGCACGGCGCGTCGCGTCGCGTCGCCCAGGGCCAGGCGTTCGGCCTCATCCATGGTCGCGGTCCCCGTCCAGCACGGCGTCGATGAAGGTGTCGGCCGCGCCGAGGTACCCGGCGGGGTCCAGCAGGCGCGCCACGTGGTCGGCGCCGAGCACGCCCTCCACCTCGGGGTCGCCCCGCAGCGCCCCGGCGAGGCCTGCGCCCGAGGCGGCGGCCCGGGCGGAGGCGGCCTGCAGGCGGTGGTGCGCCTCGCCCCGGCCCACGCGCTCGGCCAGCGCCATGGACACCGCCTCGGCCATCAGGAGCCCCCGCGTGGCCTCCAGGTTGGCGCGCATCCGCGCGGGGTCGACCTCCAGGCCCTCGCAGGCGCCGGCCATGTGCGACAGGGCCCCGGCGGCCAGGCGGAACAGCTCGGGCAGGGTCTCCCACTCGGCCTGCCAGCCGCCCAGGCCCCGCTCGTGCTCCTGCGGCATGGCCGAGAGCAGGGTGGCGACGAGGCCCGGCGCGCGGACCGCCGCCTGCAGGGCCGCAGCGCAGGCCACCGGGTTGCGCTTGTGCGGCATCGTGGAGGAGCCGCCGCGGCCGGGCGCCGCCGGCTCGAACACCTCCGCCACCTCGGTCTGCATCAGGAGGCTCACGTCGCGCGCCAGCTTGCCGAGGGTGCCGCAGAGGAGGCCGAGCGCGCAGCCAAGGTCGACCAGCCGCTCCCGGTGCGCGTGCCAGGGCAGGGCGGGGCGCGCCAGGCCCAGGCCCTCCGCCAGCGCGGCCGCCACTTCGGGGCCCCGCCCGCCGAGGGAGGCCAGGGTTCCCGCCGCTCCGCCGAACTGCAGCGTCCCCGCCGCCTCGCCCGCCGCCGCCAGCCGGGCGCGGGACCGCCGCACGGCGTCCAGCCACCCGGCCGCCTTGAGGCCGAAGGTCGTGGGCAGGGCGTGCTGCAGCCAGGTGCGCCCGGCCATGACGTCGCCGCGGTGGGCGCGCGCCAGGTGCGCCAGGGCCGCCTCCAGCCGGGCGAGGTCGCGGTCCAGCAGCGGCAGGGCCCGGCCGACCTGGAGCACGAGCCCGGTGTCCATGGCGTCCTGGCTCGTAGCGCCCCAGTGGACGGCTCCGGCCGCCTGCGGGTCGATCGCCGCCACCGCCCGGGTCAGCGCCGCCACCAGCGGGATGGCGGTGTTCCCCGCCAGCCCCGCCCCCGCCGCGATCTCGTCCAGCGGCAGGCGGTCGGCCGCGCAGGCCTCGCCGATGGGCTCCAGGATCGCCGCCGGCAGGAGGCCGACCGACACCTCGGCGTGGGCGAGCGCCCGCTCGAAGTCCAGCATCGCCTGCACGCGCGCCCGGTCGTCGAAGGCGGCGTCCATGGCGGGGGTGGAGAACAGGGCGGAGGTCAGGCTCACGGCCGCATCATAGGTCGAAGAAGACGGTCTCGCCCACGCCCTGCAGCACGATGTCGAACCGCCACCCCTCCCCCTTGCGGCGGGCCACCAGGGTGTCGCGGCGCTCCGGCGGCGCGGCGGCCAGCACCGCGTCCTCGCCCAGGCCCTCGCCGTCCTCGAAGTAGATCCGCGTGACCAGGCGCTTCAGCAGCCCGCGCCCGAACACGCCCACGGCGATGTGCGCCGCCTGCAGCGTGGTCCCGGGCCCGGGGACGCGGCCGGGGCGCACCGTGCGGAAGCGGTAGGTCCCGTCCTGGTCGGTGGAGGCGCGGCCGAAGCCCTGGAAGTGCGGGTCGCGGGGCGGGGCGTCGCGGCCGTCGCCGGGGTAGCGCCCGCCCGCGTCGGCCTGCCAGATCTCCACCATGGCGTCGGGCACGGGCTCGCCGGCCCCGTCGGTCACCCGGCCGAAGAGGGCGATCACCTCGCCGGCCACCTCGCCCTCGCGCGGCGGGGTGAGGTGCAGCACGTAGTGTTCCTCCGCGAACAGCTCGGGACGGGCCCCCATGTCGGACCGGCCCACGAGGTCCGCCCCGCCCTTCCACGGCAGGCCGTAGTGGAAGAAGGGCCCGACGGTCTGCGAGGGCGTCTGGCCGAACCGGGCGGGGTCCTGGTTGTCCGGCCGCGGCGCGGGCGCCTCGACGCCGAGGGGATTGGCGTCGTCGGCGACGCCGGCGGGGGCGCCGTCAGTGGTCATGGCCGTCCTCGACCGGGGTGGCGGCGGGGCCGCGCAGCACGATGTCGAAGCGGTAGCCCAGCGCCCAGTTGGGCCGCGTCAGCCCCATGTCCAGCCGCGCCACCAGGCGGTCGCGGTGCGGCGCGGGCACGGCGTTGGCGATGGGGTCGATCTCGATCAGCGGGTCGTCGGGGAAGTAGAGCTGGGTCACCAGCCGCGTGGCGAAGGCGGGCCCCAGCAGCGACAGGTGGATGTGCGCCGGCCGCCAGGCGTTGGCGTGGTTGCCCCACGGATAGGCCCCTGGCCGGATGGTGGTGAAGGCGTAGCGGCCCTCCGCGTCGGTGACCACGAGGCCGGCCCCGGTGAAGTTGGGGTCCAGCGGCGCGTCCCACTGGTCGCGGGCGTGGATGTAGCGGCCGCAGGCGTTGGCCTGCCAGATCTCGACCACCGTGTGCGGCACGGGGCGCGCCCGCTCATCGAGCACCCGGCCGGAGACGACGATGCGCTGGCCCAGCGGAGCGCCCGGCTGCTGGCGCGTGAGGTCGGCGCGGGCGGGGCCCAGCAGCCCGTCCCACGCGCCCGCCCCGCCGCCGGCGGGCCCGGTGACCTCCGTCAGCGTCTGCACCAGCGGGACCAGGGGCTGCGAGGGCGAGCGCAGCGCGGTCGAGCGGTAGGGCGGGAAGCGGGAGGGCGGCTGCCCCGCGTCCTCTCCGGCATAGGGCGTCACCTCCGTCACGGTCAGGCCGCCTCCAGCGGCAGGCCGACGTAGTTCTCGGCGAACACGGCCTGCGCGGCGGGAGACTGGCGCAGATAGTCGAGCTCGGCCACCTGCAGCCGGCGGTCGATGGCCGGGGCGCCGGGGAAGCGGTGCGTCAGGCTCGTGAACCACCAGGAGAACCGCTCCGCCTTCCACACCCGCGCCAGGGCCCGGGCGGAGTAGCCGTCCAGCAGGGCGTCCGTCCCCTCGGCGTAGTGGGCGATCATCGCCTCGGAGAGGTAGGTCACGTCGGAGGCGGCCAGGTTCATGCCCTTGGCCCCGGTGGGCGGCACGATGTGCGCCGCGTCGCCCGCCAGGAACAGGGCGCCCCACCGCATGGGCTCAGCCACGAAGCTGCGCAGCGGCGCCATGGACTTCTCGAACGAGGGCCCCCGCACGATCCGCGCCGCCGCCTCGGGCCCCAGGCGCACCGCCAGCTCGTCCCAGAAGCGGTCGTCCGGCCACGCCTCCGGCTGCGTGTCGAGGGGCGCCTGCAGGTAGTAGCGGCTGCGGGTCGGCGAGCGCATGGAGGCCAGGGCGAAGCCGTTGGCGTGGTTGGCGTAGATCAGCTCGTCGTTGCAGGGCGCCACGTCGGCCAGGATGCCCAGCCAGCCGAACGGATAGGCCTTCTCGTAGACCCGGAGCACCTCGGCCGGGATGGCGGCGCGGCTGACGCCGTGGAAGCCGTCGCACCCGGCCACGAAGTCGCAGTCCAGCCGCACCTCCGCGCCGCCGTCCCCCCGCCACGTCACCGAGGGCGAGGCGGTCTCCAGGCCCTGCAGCGCCACGTCCCCGGCGTCGAACACGATGGGCAGGTCGCGCGCCGCGGCGGCGTCGAACAGGTCCTTCATGACCTCCGACTGGCCGTAGACCACCACGGTGCGCCCGCCGGTGAGTTCGGAGAAGCCGACGCGGAACATGGCGCCGTCGTTGACGATGTTGGTCCCGTCGTGGACCAGCCCCTCGCGCCGCAGCCGCCCGTCGACGCCGATGGCGGCCATCAGCGCGACGGTGCCGCTCTCCACCACCCCCGCCCGCACCCGCCCCTCGACATAGGCGCGGTCGCGGCGCTCGATCACGACCACGCCGACGCCGGCCTGGTGAAGCCGGTGCGCGAGCAGCAGGCCGGCCGGGCCCGCGCCGATGACGGCGACCTGCGTGCGCATGACCGACCTCCCGCATCGCTCTGGGCCCAGGGCCGGCGACTTCGGCGCCACCGTCGATCTCCGGCCGCTCCCGGGCGATGGACGCGGCGGCGCAAGACTTGGACTTTTCGTCGCTCCCGGGACCATGATGGGGGGTGACCCCCGCCGCCGAGATCCCCCGCTTCTTCCTCTACGGCGAGCCCCCGCGCGCGGTGGACGGCCGCTTCCTGCACCTGGAGGCGCTGGACGACCGCAGCCGCCCCAGCGAATGGACCATCCGCGCCCACTCCCACCCCGACCTGCACCACCTGTTCCTGATCCGCGAGGGCGCGGGGGCCATGACGGTGGAGGGGCGGGCGCTTCCCTTCCACGCGCCCTGCCTGCTGCTGGTGCCGGCCGGGGCGGTGCACGGCTTCGCCTTCGAGGCCGAGTCGGCCGGCGCCGTGCTCACCCTGGCCGACGCCGTGTGGGACGGATTGACCCGCCGCGCCCCCGAGCTCGCCGCCGTGTTCGCGCGCGCGGCGGTGCTGGATGCGGCGGGCGTGCTGGCCGAGGTGACCGGGCGCCTCGACGCCCTGGCGCGCGAGCTGTCCTGGGCCGCCCCCGGGGCCGAGGCGGCGGTGGAGGCGGAGGTGACGGCGCTCCTCGTCTGCACGCTGCGACTGGCCGTGGCGGCCAGCCCGGCGCCGGGCGTCGCGGTGGGCCGCGAGGCGGAGCTGGTCGCGCGCTTCCGCGCCGCCGTCTCGCGCCGGGTGCGCACCCCGTGGTCGCTGGAGGCGTACGCCGCCGAGCTGGGCGTCACCCCACCCCGGCTGCGCGCCGCGTGCCGCCGCGTGCTGGGCAAGGGCCCGATGGCGCTCGTGCAGGAGCGGCGGATGCTGGAGGCCAAGCGCCTCCTCGCCTATTCGAGCCTGGGCGTCGCCGAGATCGCCTACATGCTGGGCCTGGAGGACGCCGCCTACTTCAGCCGCGCCTTCGCCCGGTGCGAAGGCCGGTCGCCCCGCGCCTACCGCGACGGACTGCGCGCGCCGCCTCCATCCTGAGCCGCGACGTCGATCCTGCGACGCGCGTCCACCACCTCGGCCGCCACGAAGGCGAGGTCTAGGCCGGCGTGCGCCCCTCCCCGCCGGATCCTATCGGGAGACGGCGTCCGCCGGCGGCCGGCCCTTGGCGAAGCCGCTCCAGCAGTCGTCGTAGTCGAGCTGCATCAACGGGCTCTCCGCCGCGTGGCGGGTGGTGTGAAGCACGAAGCGCGTCTCGAACATGAAGGCCATCGTGCCGTCGATCTTGTGCGGGGCCAGCGGCGCGGCCGACGCCTTCTCCCAGCTCGCCTGGTCAGGCCCGTGGCCCGACATCTGGTTGTGCAGCGAGGCCCCGCCCGGCGCGAAGCCGCCGGCCTTGGCGTCGTAGGCGCCGGTGATGAGCCCCATGAACTCGGTCATGACGTTCCTGTGGAACCAGGGCGGCCGGAACGTGTCCTCGGCCACCATCCAGCGCGGCGGGAAGATCACGAAGTCGCAGTTGGCCACGCCCGGCGTGTCGCTGGGCGAGGTCAGCACCGTGAAGATCGACGGGTCTGGGTGGTCGAAGCTGACCGTGTTGATCGTGTTGAAGCGCCGCAGGTCGTAGCGGCAGGGGGCGAGGTTGCCGTGCCAGCCCGCCACGTCAAAGGGCGAGTGGTCCAGCGTGGTGGTCCACAGCCCGCCCTGGAACTTCAGCACCAGCTCGTGGGGTGCGTCCACGTCCTCGCACCAGGCGGCGGGGGTCTCAAAGTCGCGGGGGTTGGCCAGGCCGTTGGCGCCGATGGGGCCCAGGTCGGGCAGGCGGAACGGCGCGCCGTAGTTCTCCAGCACGTAGCCGCGCACCGGCCCGTCCACCAGCTCCACCCGGAAGCGCAGGCCGCGGGGGACCAGGGCCACCTGCTGCGGCTCCACCGTCAGCCGCCCGAGCTCGGTGACGAGCCGGATCGCGCCCTCCTGCGGCACGATCAGGAGCTCGCCGTCGGCGCTGGAGAGCGCGCGGCGCTCCATCGAGAGCGTCGCGCCGTAGAGGTGCACGCCCACGCCCGCCTGCGTCGCCACGTCGCCCGCGGCGGCGTAGGTGACGAGCCCGTCCACGAAGTCCACCGGCTCCACCGGCAGGGGGGCGGGGTCCCACCGCATCCGGTTGGGCGAGGGCGGGGGGGCGTCGCGCAGCGGGGCCGAGCGCACGAGGCTGGGCCGGGCGTAGGGCGCATAGGCGCCGTGGTTGGCCGTGGGTCGCAGCCGGTAGAGCCAGCTGCGCCGGTTCTCGGCCCGCGGCGCGGTGAAGGCCGAGCCCGACACCTGCTCGGCGTACAGGCCGTAGGCCGGGCGCTGCGGGCTGTTGCGCCCCACGGGCAGGACGCCCGGCGCGACCTCCGTGGCGAAGTGGTTGGCGAAGCCGCTCATCACCGGCTCGCCCCGCGCCTGGAAGGCCTCGCTGGCGAGGTCGGGCCGCAGCCCCGCATCGTCGGCCATGACGGCCCCCTTCGCTTCAGGCCGCGGCGACGACGCCGCGACGGATCTGGTCGAGCTCGATGGACTCGAACAGGGCCTGGAAGTTGCCCGCCCCGAAGCCCTCGTTGCCCTTGCGCTGGATGATCTCGAAGAAGATCGGCCCGAACAGCGTCTCGGTGAAGATCTGCAGCAGCAGGCCCTCGTCGCCCGCCGCCCCGTCGATCAGGATGCGGTTGGCGCGCAGGCGCTCCAGGTCCTCGCCGTGGCCGGGCACCCGGGCGTCGACCAGCTCGTAGTAGGTCTCGATCGTGTCCTGCAGCTTCACGCCGCGCGCGCGCAGGCGCTCCACGGTGTCGTAGATGTCGGGGGTGGTGAGGGCCAGGTGCTGAATGCCCTCGCCGTTGTACTCGCGGAGGAACTCCTCGATCTGGCTGTGCTCGTCCTGGCTCTCGTTCAGCGGGATGCGGATGGCGCCGTCCGGGGCGATCATGGCTTGGCTGAACAGCGCCGTCGCCTTGCCCTTGATGTCGAAGTACTTCTGCTCCTCGAAGCCGAACAGGCGCGCGTAGAAGCCCGACCAGGTGCGCATCTCGCCGCGGCGCACGTTGTGGGTCAGGTGGTCGAGGAGGTCGAGGCCGACGTTGTTCTCGCGCTCGGCCTGCTCCCAGCCGGCGATCTCGGTCCAGCCGGCGTAGAGGCCGCCGTCCTTCGGCGCGTCCACCAGATAGAGGTAGGAGCCGCCGATGCCCTCGATGGCGTAGGAGCCCTCGCCCAGCGATCCCTGCGCCACGTCCACCGGCTTGGCGCCGTTGGCGACCGCCGCGGCGTGGGCCTGCGCCGCATCGGCCACCCGGAACGCCATGCCGCTGGCGGAGGGCCCGTGCAGCTTGCGGAACTCCGCCGCCTGGCCTGTGGGCTCGCGGTTCAGCAGCAGGTTGATGCGGCCCTGCTTGTAGCGGACGATGTCCTTGGTCGGGTGGCGGTGCGCGGGCACGAAGCCCAGCTGCTCGAACTGCGCGGCCATGGCGTCCGGGTCGGGCGAGGTGAACTCGCAGAACTCGAACCCGTCGAGACCGAGGGGGTTGGTCGCTTCGGGCATGGGAGCGTTCCGAATTGGTATCAGATGAAACCGTTCTCGCGGACCCGTCCGCCGATGTCAATGCGCCGCCGACGCTGCGCCTCGCCGACTTCCTGCCCTACCGGCTCTCGCTGGCGTCCAACCTGGTCAGCGAGGCCATCGCGCGCGCCTACGCCCGCCTGTTCGGCCTCTCCATCCCCGAGTGGCGGCTCGTGGCCGTGCTGGCCGAGACCAACGGCGGCACGCAGCGGGACGTCGTCCTGCGCACGCGGATGGACAAGGTCACCGTCAGCCGGGCCGCGGCGGCGCTGGTCGGCCGCGGCCTGGTCCGGCGCCTGGAGCCCGGCGCCGACCGGCGCTCGCGCCTGCTGATCCTCTCCTCGGCCGGCCGCGCCCTGTACGCGGACGTCGCCCCCCAGGCGCTCCGGCTCGAGGCGCTGCTGTTCCGGGGCTTCGACGCCGAGGCGCTGGCGCGCTTCAGGGCGTCGCTGCTGCAGCTGGAGGCCGCGGCGTCCGAGGTGCTCGCCACGGACCTGGACTGAGGCGGACTGATCGCGTCCGTAGATCAATCCTGGCGCGCCGGCCGAACGCGGCCCGCCGCGCGCCCGGCTAGGCTGACGCGAAAAGAAGCGGCCACGCTCGGACCCGGGAGACCCATGCGCCTCGT
Source organism: uncultured Caulobacteraceae bacterium (assembly GCA_964244065.1). Taxonomy (GTDB): domain Bacteria; phylum Pseudomonadota; class Alphaproteobacteria; order Caulobacterales; family Caulobacteraceae; genus JASLDZ01. The sequence goes on from CAXTHH010000002.1 coordinate 565,061, forward strand.
CGAACACCAACGTCTCGCCACCTCGGGGGCGCGGACCGCGCTGCCGTTCCGCATCGACGGGGGGCTGCGCCTGGTCGTGCCGCAGCTCTCCACCGACGTCGAGGGCGAGCGCCCCTACATGAACGGCGGGAACAGCGACGTGGACGCGCTCCTCTACCGCTGGGAGGGCGGCCGCTTCCTGGAGGACGGATCCCTGCCGTGTCCCGGCGGCGAGGACGCGCATGTGTTCCGGATCGGCGCCGACACCTTCCTGGCGCTGGCCAGTATCCGCACGGGCCGCAGGCCCTACGACATGAACGCCCAGTCGGTGATCCACCGGTGGACGGGGGCGGGCTGGGCGCCGTTCCAGTCGCACCCCACCTTCGCCGGGCGGCAGTGGACGTCCTTCACCGTCGGCGACCGCGTCTTCATGGCCCTCGCCGGCGGCGTGACGATGCCCGGGCCCGAGCGGCGCCACTTGGCCAACTCGCACGTGCTGGAATGGACCGGCGGACGGTTCGAGGTGTTCCAGGTGCTGGACGGGCTGTGGGGCTACAATTTCGAGGCGTTCGAGATCGCGGGCGACACCTACCTCGCCTACGCCGACCACGCCGGCCCCTCGCCGCTGTACCGGTGGGACGGCGAGCGGTTCGCGCCGGTGCAGGCGTTCGGGGTCTCGGGCGGCCGCGCCTTCCGGCACTTCCGCCGCGACGGGACCGACTGGCTGCTCTACGCCGCCATCGACGGCGACTCGGAGCTTTACGCCTGGACGGGCGCCGCCTTCGAGCGCCGCCAGACGCTGGGCGGCCCGGGCGGGCGGGAGTGGGCGCTGGTCCCCCTGGCGGACGACCTCTACGCCGTGCGCGTCTGCTTCATCGAGGGCACGCCTGCCGCGCCGAAGACCGACCTCCTGTCGCAGGTCTACCGCTGGGAGAGCGGAGGCTTCGCCAAGGTGCTGGACTTCCCGACCTTCGGCGGGACCGACGCCGAGCCCTTCCAGGAGGACGGCGTGCAGTACCTCGTGGTGTCCAACAGCCTGACCGCCGACATCCGCTTCCGGCAGGACACCGTCGTCTACAGGATGGAGCCGTGAGCGCCCCGCCCGCCGTGCCCTACGCCCCCGACCCCGAGTTCCGGAGGCTGTACGAGGTCTTCACCGCCGGCCCCGAGAGCATCGGGGCGCACCTGAACGGGCTGATGGCCGAGCGGGCGGCGGACGCGCCGCTGCTGGTGGCCACGGGGGCGGACGTGGTGGTGTTCCCGGGCGGCGGACGCCCGCCGTCGTCCACCAGTTTCCGCAACACCACCCGCGGCTTCGTGGAGCTGACGGCGGTGTCGCACCTGGGCGTGGCCGTGCCCTACCTCGTGCAGCTGCATGCGCTCGGCCATCCCGGCTGGCGCGACGACGCGCTGGCTCTGCTGGAGCAGACCGGGCGGGTGCAGGCGGTCAACACCCTGGCCTACTGGCGAGACACGGTGGCCGTCGACGCCTGGCGGGGCTCCGAGCCGAAGATCGTCGATCTCGTGGACTACGCCTGCGAGGTCACGCGCGACTGGCTGCAGCGCGCCCTGGCCGACCCGGACAGCATGAGCCACGCCGCCGTGCGCGACCGCTTCCTCGACCCCGTGGGCTCGGCCGAGGTCCCCGTGCCCATGAACGACATGATGGCGGCCACCTTCGCCCTGGTGTTCCTCGACAACGCCCACCGCATCAACCGCTGGATCGCCTGCCAGGAGATCGACTGGGACCGGATGATGGTGGTCCTGTGCGGCAAGGCCGGGCGGCCGACCGCGGGGCTGACCTGGCGCTCCAACAGCATGTGCCACCTGCTCTGGCGGGCGTCGGGCGAGCGGCTGCAGCCCGAGCGGCTCTACATCGCGCCGCACGCCCCCGGCCTGGTGCTGGCGGAGCTGGACGACCCCGCGGCGGCGGCGGCGGTCGAGGCGCGCTTCCGCACCATCTGGTACAGCTCGCGCGCCACCGTGGAGATGGGCCGGCTGATGTACGAGGGCTATCCAGCCTTCCGCCCCCAGCTCCTGGAGGCCCCGGTGGTCGAGTCGGACACCCAGGCCCTCGCCGCCCTGCCGCAGGTGAAGGGGCCGGACGACCGGCGCGCCTTCATGACGCTGCTGCGCTTCGTCATGGAGGACCCGGGCCAGCAGCTGGTCAACGCCTCGGCCCACTACATCGCCGACGCCCTCGCCGCGAACGGCAACCGCCCGGAGGCGGTGGCGATCCCCGGCTTCACCGGCGTGGACTACCCCCGGCGCACCCCGCGGCGCTGAGGCGCTCAGCGCCGCGGCCTCAATTCCGCTCTTCCCGGCGGAGGCCGGGAACCAGGTGCGGGAGCGTGGAGGCGTTGTCGCGCGGTTGCGAGGCCGTGGAGGGATCGACGGGCGCAACTGGGTCCCGGCCTCCGCCGGGATGAGCGGGGGAGGAACCGACCGAGTTCGACGCGTCGCTAACCCACGGCCCGGCGGCGCAGGATCGACGCCGCGAACAGGGCGGTGGCGGCGCACAGGGCGGGGATCGTCGCCAGGGCGAAGATGCCGCCCACCGGCATGTGGCGGGCCAGGAGCACGCCGCCCAGCAACGGCCCGGCGATGGAGCCCAGCCGGCCGAAGGCGATGGTCCACCCGCCGCCGGCCCCGCGCACCCGCGGAGGGAACAGGTCCACCACCATGGCGGGCACGTTCAGCTGGCCGCCCACCACGCAGGCGCCGCACCCGGCCAGCAGCAGGAAGCCCGTCGCCGCCGTGCCCAGCTGCTGCCCGAACAGGAAGACGAGCGCCGCCCCCGCCAGCAGCAGCGCGGCGATCGGCCGGTAGGGACCGAACCGCGCCACCAGGGGCGCCATGGCCACCGCGCCGACGGCGCCGCCGAGGTTGAGCAGGGCGCCGCCCAGGGCCGCACCCTTGGGCGACACTCCCAGGCCCACGAGGATGGTCGGCGTCCAGCTCACCAGGAAGTAGGTGAGCAGCAGCATGCAGAACAGCCCGATCCACAGCAGCACGGCCGGCGCCAGCCGGCCCTCGCCCAGCGCGGAGACCAGGCCCGGCCCCCGCACCGGCGCGCGGGACGTGTCCGCGGCCAGGGCGGGAGGCTCCGGCAGGGTCGCGGCGACGACCGCGGCCAGGAGGCACGCCACGCCGGTGGCGACGAACAGCGCCGGCCAGCCCGCGCCCAGGAAGGCGGCCGTCACGAACCCGCCCGCCACGGCGCCCAGGGGGTAGCCGATGTACATCAGGGTGACGGTGGCGCTGCGCCGCTCGGGCCGCGCGTGCTCGGCGGTGAGCGAGATCACGGCCGGCAAGGCCCCGCCGAGCGCGATGCCCGACAGGAAGCGCAGGGCCAGCAGCGCCTGCAGGTTCGGCGCGGCGGCGCAGGCCAGGGTGGCCAGGCCGGCCAGCGCCATGGCCGCGGTGAGCACGCGCTTGCGCCCGAAGCGGTCGGAGAGCGCTCCCATCAGCAGCGCGCCGACGATGGCGCCGAGGTAGCTCCAGGCGAAGATCTCGCCGATCTGGGTCGGCTTCAGCCGCCACCCGTGCGCCAGCAACGGCGCGATGTAGGAGATCATCAGCGTGTCGTAGCCGTCCACCATGACGATGGCGAAGCTGGCGACGGCGACGGCCAGCCCCCGGCTCCCGCCAGGCGCGGAGGCCCCTGCTGCGGCGTAGGCTGTGGCCATGGCGGGCTCCTCTGGAGGCGGGTCAGGCGAAGCCGAACAGGCGCCGGGGATTGTCCACCAGGATCGCGCGCCTGTCCTCCTCCGCCGGGGCCCAGACGGGCAGGAGGTTCAGGAGCTCGCCCGTGTCGCGGTCCGAGCCCGGGATGTGCGGCCAGTCCGAGCCCCAGATCGCCTTGTCGGGTGCGGTGGCCACGATCGCCTTGGCCACCCCCTCCACCGCGCCGTAGCCGCGCGTCTTGGCCAGGCGGTAGGGGGCGCTGAGCTTGAGCCAGGTGGCCCCCGTCCTCAGCCGGTCCAGCAGGCGCGAGAAGTCGGCCTCGGTCAGGCCGTCCTCCTCCAGCATATAGCCCATGTGGTCGATCACGTGGTCGACCTCCAGGCCGCCGAAGAAGTCCAGCAGGTCGCGCACCACGTAGCCCGGCGCGTAGAACTGCAGGTGCCAGCCGAGCGGGCGCACCTTGGCGGCCATGGCGGAGATGTAGGCGCGGATGTCGGCCGCCGGCTCCCGGGCGCGCTTGAAGAGGTCGAGTCGCACGCCCCGCACCCCGGCCGCGTCCAGGCGCTCCAGCTCGGCGACGGAGACGTCCGCCTCCACCATCACCACCCCGCGCGCCGCCTCGCCGGCCCGCGCCAGGGCGTCGACCAGGCAGCGGTTGTCTACGCCGTAGTAGCTGGGCTGCACGATCACGAAGCGCTCCACGCCCAGCGCAGGCATGAGTTTCTGCTGGAAATGGGCCAAGTCGCCGTCGGGCAGGGTGTAGTGGGGGTGCGGCACACGCGGGTAGCGGTCCTGCGGGCCGAACACGTGCATGTGCGCGTCGCAGGCCCCGGCCGGCACGTCGAACTTTGGCCGCTCGATCGTCTCCACCGGCCGCATGGGCAGGGAGACGAGGGGCTCTTCCAGGGTCAGGGTCGCCACGCGGGCTCCTCAGGCTTCGGGGGAGGGGAGGCGGGCGCGCCAGTCGGCCGCCCGCTGCGAGAGGCCGGTGGCCAGGATGTCCGTGTCGATCCCGGCAAAGACCAGGGGCGCGAAGCCCGCCGCCACCAGCTCGAGAAAGTGCTCGGGATCGCCCGCCCCGCCGACGACGGCCAGCTTGCCGTGCCGGGCGGCGGCGGCGGCCACCGTGCGGCACGCCTCCCACACCCGGGGATGACGCGGCTGGCCGGGGACGCCCAGCTCGGAGGAGAGGTCGTTCAGTCCGACGCCCAGGAGGTCCACGCCGTCCACCGCGGCGATGGCGTCCGCCGCGGCCACGCCCTCGGCCGACTCCAGCAGGATCTGCAGCACCACGCCGGAGTCCGCCCGCCGGTTCAGCTCGGCCACGGGCAGGCGGGCGAAGCCGTACTGGGGCAGGACGGCGATCTGCGAGCGGGCGCCCGCCGGCGGGAAGCGGCAGGCCGCCGCGTACAGCGCCGCCTCCTCCGCCGTCTCCACCTTGGGCACGATCACGCCGGTGGCCCCCCCGTCCAGCAGCCGGCCGATCACGCCGTACTCCCGCTCCGGCACGCGCACCCAGGCGGCCATGTCGAGGTCGTGGGCGGTGGAGGCGAGGGCCGCGGCCGCGTCCAGCGGCATGGGGCTGTGCTCCAGGTCGATCCAGACCACCTGGAAGCCCTGCGCCGAGGCCATGCGCACGACCTCGGCCGTGCGGGCGTTGCGCAGGCCCAGCGACAGCACGGGGCGGCCGGCCCGTAGGCGCCCGAGCACCGCGGCGCCCGGCTCCTCCCGATGTTCGGCGTAGCGCACCCGTCCCGCTCCCGTCGGCCGTGTCCGCGGGGTCCGCGTCCGGCGTCTTCCGGCCGCGCCCGGACGTCCGGGCGCGACGGCTTTGGGACGGGCGGCCCGCAGGTCGCTCACCCAGGCGCAGATTGCCGCCCGGCGACGTTGCATGCTATTTCGCCAATCGAGCACGATTGATGGCGAGGGAAGATCAGTGGACCTGCGCCAGCTCCGCTACTTCGTCGTCCTGGCCGAGGAGCTTCACTTCCGGCGCGCCGCCGAGCGGCTGCGGATCACCCAGGCGCCGCTGTCCGTGGCGATCCAGACGCTGGAGCGGGAGTTCGGCGGCGTCCTGTTCCACCGCACCCAGCGCAGCGTGGCCCTGACCGAGCTCGGCCACGCCTTCCGCGCCCACGCGCTGGAGATCCTCGACAAGGTCGACGTGACGCTGGGGGACGTGCGCGACCTCGTCTCGGGCGAGGCGGGCCAGCTGCGCATCGGCTTCACCGCGGCCTCGGCGCTGCTGAGCTTCTTTCCCGAGGTCGTGAGCGCCTTCCGCAACCGCTATCCCAAGGTGCAGGTCGTGCTGAGGGACCGATCGTCGGCCGAGCAGATCGGCGACCTGAAGGAGCGGCGCATCGACGTCGGCCTCATGCGCCGCTTCCAGGAGCAGCCGCCCTCGGGCGTCACCTTCACGCGCCTGCTACGCGATCCCCTGGCCGTGGCCATGCGGACCGACGATCCCCTGGTCGCGGTGGAGCGGCTGACCATCGACCACCTGCGCGACCGGGCGATGATCTTCTATCCGCGGCTCTCGGGCGTGGCGATCTATACGCCATTCATGGACTCCTGCGCCCGGCGGGGGTTCACGCCCAACATCGTGCAGGAGGCGCGCGACTCGTCGGTGCTGATCGGCTTGGCGGCGACCGGGCTGGGCCTCGCCGTCGTGCCCGCGGAGCTCCAGTGCATCCGCCTGCCCAACGTGCTGTTCAAGCCCCTGGCCGACGAGGACGCCATGACCGAGATCGTGCTGGCGTGCCGCGCCGGCGAGGCCAGCAGCCTCATCGCCAGCTTCCGCCACATGGCCCAGGCCGCCCTCACCTCCGCCCGCGCGGCCTCGGAGGCGGGCGTCTCCCCCGACGCGCAGCCGCCGCCGGCGAAGGCTGCCGAGGCTCGACCGCGGGGCCGCAAGGCCGCTGCCGCGTGAGTGTTCGCGCAGGCCTATCACTCGCGCGCTCCTGATGTGGCGCGCCCCACGCTAGGCTGCGCCGATCTGGAGAGCCGGCGCAGACCGGCTGGGAGCGCGCGATGACCCTCACCCTGAACCAGGCCGCCGCCATCGCGGCGTCGGCGTTCGCCGAAGGCGCGCGGCTGGGGCTGAAGCCCCTGACCGTCTCGGTGCTGGACGCTGGCGGCCATCCCATCCTCCTGCACCGCCAGGACGGCTCGTCCTCGCTGCGGCCGGAGATCGCGCTCGGCAAGGCGGCCGGAGCCCTGGCTCTCGGTATGAGCTCGCGCAAGCTGGCGGCCATGGCGCAGGAGCGGCCGTCGTTCTTCGGCGCGCTGACGGCGCTCGCGCCCCGCGGGATCGTGCCGGCGGCGGGCGGGGTGCTGGTAGTCGACGCCCAGGGCGCGGTGCTGGGCGCGGTGGGCGTCACCGGCGACACCTCGGACAACGACGAGGCCTGCGCCCTGGCCGGGATCGCCGCGGCCGGCCTGCAGGTGCAGCCTTGAGCGTGCCCGAGGGCCTGGTGGAGCGGGCGGGACTGGGGGTCGCCCCGGCGCTGGCCCGCTTCGTGGAACACGACGTGCTGCCGGGCCTCGGGCTCGACGCCGCCGACTTCTGGCGCGGCGCCGCCGCCCTGTTCGCCCGGCTGACGCCGCGCAACCGCGCGCTGCTGGCGGTGCGCGAGGAGATGCAGGCGCGGATCGACGCCGCCTACGAGGCCGGCGAGCTGGCGTCGCCCGAGGCGCAGCAGCGCTTTTTGACCGAGATCGGCTACCTGCAGCCGGAGCCCGCGCCGTTCCGCATCGCGCCCGAGCACGTCGATCCCGAGGTGGCGGCGACGGCCGGGCCCCAGCTCGTCGTGCCGGTGCTGAACGCCCGCTTCCTGCTGAACGCCGCCAACGCGCGCTGGGGCAGCCTGTACGACGCCCTGTACGGCACGGACGCCCTGGGCTCGCCCGCCCCGGCCGGCGCCTACGAGCCGGTGCGGGGGGCCGAGGTGGTGGCCCGCGCGGAGGCGTTCCTGGACGAGGCGTTCCCGCTGGCCCTGGGCGGCCACGGCGGCGTCGTCGCCTACCGTGTGGAGCGCGGCGCGCTGGTCCCCGCCCTGGCCGACCCGGCGCAGTTCGCCGGATGGCGCGGCGCGGCGGAGGCGCCCTCCGGCGTGCTCCTGCGCCACCACGGCCTGCACGCCGAGCTCGTGATCGACCGCGGGAGCCCCGTGGGGCGCGCCCACCCGGCGGGTCTGGCGGACGTCATCCTCGAATCCGCCCTGACCACCATCGTGGACCTGGAGGACTCGGTCGCCGCCGTGGACGCCGACGACAAGGTCGCCGCCTACGCCAATTGGCTGGGCCTGATGCGAGGCGACCTGACCGCCCGCTTCGACAAGGGCGGGCGCGAGACGTCGCGCGCCCTGGAGCCCGACCGCGCCTTCACCGCGCCCGACGGCTCGCCGATCACCCTGCCGGGCCGGAGCCTCCTGTTCGTGCGCAACGTGGGCCACCTGATGACCATGCCCGCCGTGCGCCTGCCCGACGGGACGGACGCGCCCGAGGGCGTGCTCGACGCTCTGATCACCTCGGCCGTCGCCCTCCACGACCTGCGCGGCCTCGGCCGCCATCGCAACAGCCGGGCCGGGTCGGTCTACATCGTCAAGCCCAAGATGCACGGGCCGGACGAGGCGGCGTTCGCCAACGACCTGTTCGACGGCGTCGAGGACGTGCTGGGCCTGCCGCGCCACACGCTGAAGATCGGGCTGATGGACGAGGAGCGGCGCACCTCCGCCAACCTCGCCGCCTGCATCCACGCGCTGAAGGACCGGATCGTCTTCATCAACACGGGCTTCCTCGACCGCACGGGCGACGAGATCCACACCGCCATGCGCGCGGGCCCGGTGGTGGCCAAGGCGGACATGCGCCGCTCGGCCTGGATCGCCGCCTACGAGGCGCGCAACGTGGCCACGGGCCTGGCCTGCGGCTTCGCCGGCCGCGCCCAGATCGGCAAGGGCATGTGGGCCGCCCCCGACCGCATGGCCGACATGGTTCGCGAGAAGATCGCCCACCCCATGGCCGGCGCCTCCACCGCCTGGACGCCCAGCCCCACCGCCGCCACCCTGCACGCCCTGCACTACCACGCCGTCGACGTGGCCGCCCGCCAGCGCGAGCTCTCCGGCACGCCCGCCCCGCCCCTGTCCGAGCTCCTGACGCCGCCCCTGGCCGCGGGCGCGCCCTGGTCGCGCGAGGAGGTGCGCGCGGAGCTCCGCAACAACGCTCAGGGCATCCTGGGCTACGTGGTGCGTTGGATCGACCAGGGCGTCGGCTGCTCCAAGGTGCCCGACATCCACGACGTGGGTCTGATGGAGGACCGCGCCACCCTGCGTATCTCCGCCCAGCACATGGCCAACTGGCTGCTGCACGGCGTGGCTTCGGCCGACGAGGTGGACGCCGCCTTCGCCGACATGGCCGTGCGCGTGGACCGGCAGAACGCGGGCGACCCGCTGTACCGCCCCCTGTCGCCCGACCTCGACGGGATCGCCTACCGCACGGCCCGGGCGCTGGTGTTCGAAGGCGTGGGCCAGCCCAGCGGCTACACCGAACCCCTGCTCCATGCGGCGAGGGCTGCGTTCAAGGCGGCGACCCTGGACGCCCCGGCCCCGGGGTTCTGCGAAGAGCGAAATGAGCGCCGCCTAATGATCTGACCGCCCCATCAATCGCGACGCCCCTGCGAATTGGCTGGCGCCGGGGGCGCGAGCGTAGGCTCTGCGACGGAATAAAGACCGACCCACCGGATTGCGATCTGGCCAAGGGGCGGCTCGTTCGGGGGAAACAGATGCGGACATCGACGCTTCTCGGCTGCGTGGCCTACGCGCTGCTCGGTGCGCCCCTGGTCGTCGGGGCCGGTTCGGCCGCGGCGCAGACGGCCGGGCCCCTGCCGCCCGCCGGCGGCCCCTCCGTTCCGCCCGCCGCGGCCGACACCGCGCCGGAGACGGCGATCCAGGAGGTGGTGGTCACCGCCCAGCGGCGCGAGGAGTCGCTGCAGCGCACGCCCGTGGCGGTCACCGCCCTCAACGCCACGGAGCTGCGCGCCAACAACATCGCCCAGCTCTCCGACATCGGCCGGGTCACCCCAAACCTCGCCATCAGCGCCTCGGGCTACACGGCGCCCACCAACACCGTGCCGATCATCTTCATCCGCGGCATCGGCCAGCAGGACCCGGCGATCAACACCGACCCGGGCGTGCCGGTCTACGTCAACGGCGTCTACATCTCCAAGTCCGCCGGCGGCGCCATCGACCTGCCCGACATCGGCCAGGTGGAGGTGCTGCGCGGGCCGCAGGGCACCCTGTTCGGCAAGAACGCGGTGGGCGGCGCGCTGAACATCACCACCATCGCTCCCGGCCGTCGCCCGGAGTCGCGGCTGGAGCTGACGGCCGGCAGCTACGACCTGTTCCAGCTGCGCGGCTTCACCAACCTGAAGCTCTCCGACACCCTGGGCCTGACCGTGGCCGCCAACGTCCGCAACCGGGACGGCTACGGCGACCGCCTGGCCTCCAACGGGGCGGTGCTGGGCCAGCTGGGCGACGAGCGCCACCTCTCCGGCCGGGTGAACCTCGCCTGGCGGCCCACCGAGAAGCTCTCCATCGACCTGTCGGTCGACTACACGCGCTACCACGACACCGCGACGCCGGGTCAGACCGTGATCGTTCCGTCCAACATCCTGACCCTCTACAACGCCCGCATCGGCGTTCCTGCCGGCCAGCCCGTGACCCAGGCGGCGGCCCGGTCGGGCGACTACGACAACTTCTCGCTCAACAAGCAGGCGGCCCGCGACGAGCTTAGCGGCGAGGCCGTGACGGTCGGCTACGACCTGGGCTTCGCTCAGCTGAAATCGATCACCGCCTATCGGCAGGTGCAGCAATTCTTCAGCCGCGACGCGGACGGCAGCGCGCCGGTGGTCCTGGAGGTGTCGCGCGCCAGCGGCTCCTACCAGTTCACCCAGGAGCTGCAGCTCGCGGGCAAGCTCCTGGACGATAGGATCGACTACATCGCCGGCTTCTTCTACCTGCGCGAGCAGGGCTACCAGACCGACATCGCCACCATCGTGCCCGGCCTGTTCCGCGCCGTGCGCAATTTCGACATCGGCCGCAGCACCTTTGCGGACCAGGTCCTCAACAGCTACGCGGGCTACGGCCAGGCGACCTGGCATGTCACGCCGCGGATCGGGCTGACGGCGGGCGTCCGCTACACCAACGAGAGCAAGGACGCGTCGGTGCTGGTCAACAGCCCCGAGTCGGGCATCACCTACGTGCCGCGCACCCTCCTGTCGGACAGCTGGTCGGACGTGACGCCGCACTTCGCCGCGACCTGGCAGGCGACCGACACCATCCTGGCCTACGCCTCGGCCACGAAGGGCTTCAAGAGCGGGGGGTTCAACCTGCGACCCTCGACCCTGGTGTCGCTCACCTCGTTCGATCCGGAGACGCTCTGGTCCTACGAGGCGGGGCTGAAGAGCGACTTTCTTGAGCATCGGTTGCGGGTCAACCTGGCCTACTTCTACGCCGACTACAGCAACATCCAGCTCACCCGGCAGATCCTCGGGCCGGCGGGGCTGATCACCGACGTCAACAACGTCGCGGCCGCTCGCCTGCAGGGGGTGGAAGGCGAGATCACCGCCATCCCGGTGCGGAACCTGATCCTGACGGCGGCCTTCGGCTACACCGACAACAAGTACACCGAGGTGCAGCCCGGCGCGGTGGTCACCGCCAACTCGCAGATCCCCTATGCGCCGCAGTGGACCACAAGCCTGTCTGCCCGCTACGCCATCGACCTGGCGGGCAACGGAACGCTGACGCCCAGCGTCAACTACGCCTTCCGCAGCCACGTCTACGTGACCCCGGCCAACACCTCGTTCTCCTACGTGCCCAGCTATGGGCTGGTGTCGGCCCGGCTGGCCTACCAGCCCCCGCGGGGCGCCTGGGAGCTGAGCGGCTATGTCACCAACCTCACCGACAAGCGCTACCTGAACAGCATCGGCGACAGCAACGGCGTCGGGATCGTGTACCAGGTGCTCGGACGGCCCCGGGAGTTCGGCGTCACGCTGGCCCTGCGCTTCTGATCCACGACGGGGCGCTCCAAGCCCACGGGTCGGCGGCAGGCCGCCGCGCGACGTAGGCTGGCGGCGTCGAGCGGGATGGCCGCCACCGTCTCCGGCGCTGCCGGGGGCGGGCCGCCGTGCGCGGGCCTACACGCTCGGTCTGCACCCCGTCCGGTGGCCTGCAACGTACGGCCTCAGAACGCGTAGGCCACGCCCACGCGAAGGCTGCGGCCGGGCGAGGGGGCGATGTCCTTCAGGAAGGAGGCGTGCTCGCGCACCTCCTCGTCCGTCAGGTTGCGGGCGTCCGCGAAGAGGCGGACGTTCCTGTTCTCGAACGGCTTGTAGGCGGCGAACAGGCCCAGCGTCGTGTAGGAGTCGGTGGGCAGCTCGAACGCGGTGACCCGGTCCTGGTCGCCCACGTGACGCACGTCCAGCCGCCCCTCGAAGCGCCCGTCGCGATAGAGCAGCCGGCCCAGGACGCCGTAGGGCGGGATGCGCGCCAGCGGCCCTTCGTCGCCCTCCGCCCGCACGAGGTCGTAGGCCGCCTCCGCGCGGAGCTCCCTCGCGCCCGAGCGCCACAGGGCGTACGAGGCCTCGAGCTCAACGCCGTAGAACTCGGCGTCCAGCGGCGAGAACCGGAAGACGGGCAGGCCCTCGTCCGAGTCCACCAGTCCCGTGTTCCGCTCCTCGATGTAGTTGGTGTAGCTGGCGTAGTAGGCGTGCGCCTCCGCCCGGAAGCGGTCGCCCGAGTAGCGCAGCGTGCCCTCCACCGAGTTCACCTTCTCGGACTGCAGGTTCGGGTCGCCCACCTCGAAAGCGCCCGTCCCGCCGTGCGGGCCGTTGGCGAACAGCTCCACCTCGTTCGGCGCACGGGCGTTGTGGGCGAAGTTTAGCGAGACGAACCAGTTGGGCGCCGGGCGGACGAAGCCGGCGATGGAGGCGGACACGTCCTGGAAGTCGCGATCGGCGCGGGTCGCGCCGCCCAGGGCGCCGATCAGGATGGGGAAGCGGTCGTCGGCCGCGGTCGAGAGGTCGGCGTAGTCGAAGCGCAGCCCGCCCTCCACGCCCCAGCCCCCGCGGTCGTAGCGCTGCAAGGTGAACACGCCCACACGGGTGATCTCGCTCGGCGGCACGAAGGCCTCGTCGCCCAGCGCCGAGAAGGTGCGGTGCAGGCCGTTGACGCCGATCGCGCCCTGCCAGCCGTTCCGGTCGCGCTGGACGAGCTCGAGGCGGCCTTCGCCGCCGTCCGAGTCGAACTGGGTGTTGGTCACGCCCTCGTTCAGCGAGATCTCGCGGTGGGTGTAGTCCGCCCAGCCGCCGCTCGCGCGCACCTTGCTGAAGGCGCCCTCGCCCGGCAGGTTCAGCTCGCCCCGCACGTCCACGCGCGTTTGGCCGAGGTCGAGGAAGACGGGGCCCTCCTCGCCGCCGGGCGCCTCGCCCACGGTCTGGGCGTAGGGCACGCCGTACTGGGAGTCGAGCCGCCGGACGGACGCGCCGAGAAAGCCCCAGTCGCCCACGTAGGAGACGCCTCCGCCGAGGGTCGACAGCTCGGCGAAGGTGTTTCGAAGCGTACGATCGCTCTCGGAAACCACGCCGTTCGCATCCTGGAAGCGACGCGAGAGCGCTGGGACGGGGATGTCGTAATCGCTCGACTCGCGCTTGCTCCCGACCACCGACAGCACCCAGTTGCCCACCCCCGTGCGGGCCGCGCCCTCTACGTTGTAGCTGTCGTCCACCGTGCCGCCGGAGACGCCCACGCGTCCGTGCACGCCCTCCACCCTCTGGGACGCGATCCGGTCGTCGATCACGTTGACTACCCCGCCGATGCCCGAGCCGCCGTAGAGGATGGTGGAGGGGCCGCGCAGGATCTCGATGCGCGAGGCCTCGGAGGGATCGCTGGCCACCGCGTGGTCGGGCGAGACGTCCGACACGTCTATCTGGCCGACGCCGTTCTGCAGCACGAGCACGCGCGGGCCCGAGTTGCCGCGGATGATCGGTCGGCTGGCGCCCGGCGTGTAGGCCGAGGACCTCACGCCCGGCAGGCCGTTCAGCAGGTCGCCGAGCCCGGTTGGCGGGGCGGTGTCGAGCTGGCTGCGCGTGACGACGTCCACGTGGCTGGTCAGCGACTCCGCCGAGACGGCGTAAGGCGCCGCGGTCACCACCACCTCCGACACCTCGCGGCCGGTGGCCGACGATGTGGGAGGCGTGGCGGACGTCGCCTGGGCGAACGCCGCACCGCTATAGCCTAGCGCCAGCACGGCGCAGGTCGTGGCGAGGAGCTGTGTCTTGACGGACGGCATGCGGCGCTTCCGGTGCTGGCGGGCGAGCTCGTGCCGCTACGAGATTACGCCCGCGACCGCAAGCTCCAAGGCGGGGCGCGGGCCCCTTGCCCGGGTCGTGTTACATTCTTACAATATCGCCATGGGCGCCGCTTGCACGCACGATCACGGAGCTCCCGCCTCGGAGGAGGCTGTCCGGGAGGCGCTCGGACGGGCCGAACTGAAGACGGTGGAGGGCGGCCAGCGATGGACCGAGCCGCGCCGGCGCGTCTACGAGCTGCTCCTCCGTGCGGGCGAACCCGTGAAGGCCTACGACCTGATGGAGATCTATTCGGACGTCCGCACGGCCAAGCCGCCGACGGTGTATCGCGCGCTCGAGTACCTGGAGCAGCTCGGCTTCGTGCATCGCATCGCCAGCATGAACGCCTTCGTCGCCTGCGGTGCGGAAGGCGTCGACCATGCCCCCGCCTTCCTGATCTGCGACTGCTGCGGCTCGGCGCAGGAGTTCGAGGCCGGCAAGGTGCGAACGGCGCGCGAAGCCGCTCGGGATGCGGGATTCCAGCCTCGCGTGATCGCCGTCGAGGTTCGCGGGCGCTGCGCACGCTGCAACTGAGCTGACGGAGGCTCGGGCGGGGCGGGCGGGTCCTAACGCCGGCCCCGCACCCTCCGCCGCGGAGCGTCAGCGAGGCCGACCTCCGCGCGGCCTCACCGGTCGGCGTAGATGCGGATCAGGCGCTGCAGGTAGTCTCGCCCCTTGTACAGGGAGCTCGCGCGGATGCGCTCGTTGAGGCCGTGCACGCCGCCGCCGTCGCCCTCGTAGAGGATGCCGGGCACGCCGTAGGACGGGATGCCGACCGCGGACAGGTAGATGGAGTCCGTCGCGCCGGTGGACATGTTCGGGATCACCGGCAGGCCCGGGTACATCTCGGCGGCCAGGGCCTCGGCGGGGCCCAGCACGGCCGGGTCGAGCGGCGCGGGAACCGCGATCGGACCGCGTCCGGGCTTGATCGTGATCGCGACGCCGGGGTCGGCCACGACCTGCGTGAGGACCTGTCGCACGCCTTCGATCGTCTCGCCGGGCGCGATGCGGCAGTTCACGTTGGCGCGGGCGCGCTGCGGCAGCGCGTTCTGCGCGTGGCCCCCCTCGATCAGCGTCACGACGCAGGTGGTCCGCAGGGTCGAGTTGTACATGGGGTCGCGCGCGAGGGTGCGCTCCGCCAGCTTGTCGGAAGGATCGGCGGCGATCGCCGTCATGGCGGCGGCGAGCGACGGCGGCACGGTCGGCAGCCGGGCGGTCTTCGAGAAGAAGGCCTGCGTGGTCGGGTTCATGTGGACGGGGAAGCTGTGGGCGGCGACCCGGCCGAGCGCCGTGCTCAGCGCGTTGATCGCGTTGTCCGGCCGGGGCATGGACGAGTGGCCGCCGGGGTTGCGCGTCTCCAGCCAGTAGTCCTGCGCCGTCTTCTCCGCGACCTGCACGGCGAGGAAGACGGGCTTGCCCGCCGCGTCCAGGCGCCCGCCCCCGCCCTCGTTGAGCGCGAAGCCGGCGTCGATCAGCTCGCGCCTGTTCTGGCTGAGCCACTGCGCCCCGTTGAAGGCCCCGGCGGTCTCCTCGCCGCAGGTGAGCGCCAGCTTGACCGTGCGCTTCAGCGGCTTGTCGGCCTTCATGCGGATCAAGGCGTCGGTGAAGACGGCGGCCATGGCTTTGTCGTCCGACGCGCCGCGGGCGTAGAAGAAGCCGTCCTCCTCGATGAGCGTGAAGGGCTCGCGCACCCAGTCCTCGCGCTTGGCCTCCACCACGTCGATGTGGGCCAGCAGCAGCATGGGCTTGGCCTTCGGGTCCGCGCCGGGCAGCACGGCCACCAGCCCGCCCTCCTTGGGATGGTTGGGCGCGGCGAACAGGGTGACGTCCGGGGCGGGATAGCCGGCGCGGGTCAGGCGCACGGCCATGCGCTGGGCCGCCTCGGTGCAGCTGCCGGAGGACAGGGTCGTGTTGGTCTCGACCAGCTCCTTGTAGAGCGCGCGGAAGGCCTGCTGGTCGGGTCGGAGCGGCGCCTGGGCCAGGCCTCGCGCGGGTGCGGCGACGGCGGTTGCGGCGAACAGCGTCGCCATGAGCGTGCGGAGGGTGCTGCGGGTCATGGGAGGACTGTGCAGCCCCCGGGCGCGGCGGCCAAGGCCCGCGATGGACAATCCCTCGATCGAAGCCCGCGCGCCGTCTGCACGGGACGGCGGGTGCGGATCGCCGGCGTCCTGTCGCTCGAGGCGTGCAGCCAGGAGGGGCCGTTCTGCAGCCCTCGCGCCGCTTCACCCGCCGCGGCTGCGCCGCTAGGCTGAACCGCCTTGTAGGGCGTGGTCGGGCGGTGTTACGCCGTATCCTGGGCTCAGGCGGGAGACGACGGGGCATGATGTCGGCGCGGAGCCTGGGCCTGCTGTGCCTCCTGATCGCGCTGGCTCAGGGGGGAGCGGCGGCCGCGCAGTCGGATCCGATCCGCCAGACCAAGGCCCCGTTCCGCGACGCCTTCCGCCAACTAGAAGGCGAGGCTTGGCCGACGCCCAACGACTACCGCACCGCCAGCGGCGCGCCGGGCCATCGGTACTGGCAGCAGAAGGTCGACTACAAGATCAGCGTCCGGCTGGACGAGCCCGCCAAGACCGTCACCGGCCGCGCGACGATCACCTACAAGAACAACTCACCCGACCGGCTGAGCTACCTCTGGCTGCTGCTGGACCAGAACGTCTTCAAGCGCGACAGCATCGCCGAGCGCACCCAGACCACGGGCTCCAAGGACGAGATCGCCCTCTACTCTCTGAAGCGCATCGCCCGCTACAAGGCGTGGGAGGGCGGCTTCAAGCTGGGCGCCGTGCGCGACGCGGCGGGGCGGGAGATCCCGCACAAGATCGTGGACACGCTGTTGCGGCTGGACCTGCCGCAAGGCCTGCCCTCCGGCGCCTCCACGAGCTTCACGATCGAGTGGTCGTACCCGATGATCGAGTCGAACGTGGTCGGCGGCCGCGACGGCTACGAGTGCTTCCGCAAGCCGGGCGAGGACGGCAACTGCATCTTCCTGGGTGCGCAGTGGTTCCCGCGCCTGGCGCGCTACACCGACTACGAGGGCTGGCACAACAAGGCCTTCCTGGGCGCTGGCGAGTTCACCCTGGAGTTCGGCGACTACGACGTCTCGCTCACGGCGCCGAACGACCACGTGGTGGCGGCCACGGGCGAGCTGACGAACGCCGCCGCCGTGCTCTCTCCCGCCCAGCGCCAGCGGCTCGCCGCCGCGCGCGACGCCAAGGAGCCGGTCTATGTCGTCACGCCGTCCGAGGCGCTGGCCGCGGAGCGGGGGAAACCCTCGGGCGAGAAGACCTGGAGCTTCTCCGCCAGGAACGTGCGCGATTTCGCCTGGGCCTCCTCCCGCAAGTTCGTGTGGGACGCCATGGGCGTGCGGCAGGACAGCGCCGAGCAGCCGCTGGTCATGGCCATGAGCTTCTTCCCGAAGGAGGCGCGGCCCCTGTGGGACGCCTGGTCGACCAAGGCCATCGCCCACACCATCAAGGTCTACAACGAGTTCGCATTCCCCTATCCCTACCCCAAGGCCCAGTCGATCAACGGGCCGGTCGGCGGGATGGAGTATCCCATGATGACCTTCAACGGCCCGCGGCCGACGAAGGACAAGAAGACCGGCGATCTCACCTACTCCGAGCGCACCAAGGCGGGCCTGATCGGCGTGGTCATCCACGAGGTGGGCCACACCTACTTCCCGATGGTGGTCAACAGCGACGAACGCCAGTGGACCTGGATGGACGAGGGGCTGAACACCTTCCTCCAGTTCCAGGCCGAGCGCCGCTGGTCGAAGGATTTCGCCAGCCGCCGGGGCGAGCCGCGCGACATCGTCGAGTACATGGTCAGCCAGAACCAGGTGCCGCTGATGACGCAGTCGGACTCCCTGCTGCAGTTCGGCCCGAACGGCTACTCCAAGCCCGCCACCGCGCTGGTGATCCTGCGCGAGACGGTGCTGGGACGCGAGCTGTTCGACAAGGCGTTCAAGGACTACGCCACGCGCTGGCGGTTCAAGGGCCCGACCCCCTACGACTTCTTCCGCACCATGGAGGAGTCGAGCGGCGTCGACCTCGACTGGTTCTGGCGCGGCTGGTTCTATTCCACCGATCACGTGGACATCGCGCTGGAGAGCGTGACCGCCGCCAAGCTCGAGCCTTCCGATCCCGAGGCGCTGAACGCGCTCCGCCGCGCGCGCGACGCCGCCGAGCCGCAGAGCCTCACCATAGCGCGCAACACCCAGCCCACCGTCGTCGAGACCGACCCCAAGGTCCGCGACGCCTACGACGCCCCCGACCGCTTCCCCGTCACCGCCGGCCAGCGCAAGCGCGCCAAGGAGGCCGCCGAAGCGCTCGATCCCGAAGAGAAGGCGGCCCGCGACCTGCCGGACACCTTCCAGCGCTTCACCTTCAGGAACGTCGGCGGGCTGGTGATGCCGGTGATCCTGAAGCTCGACTACACCGACGGCGCCTCCGAAACGATCCGCATCCCCGCCGAGATCTGGCGCCGCGACAGCCAGAAGGCCGTGTGGCTGCACACCTCGACCAGGACGCTGAAGCGGGCCGAGGTCGATCCCCTCTGGGAGACCGCCGACGCCGACCGCGACAACAATGTCTACGAGGGCGCGGGCCTCGTGCGCACGCTGAAGGTGGCCTCCCCCGAGGCGGCGGCGCGGGACGACCGGCTGAAGGACGACAATCTGAAGGTCCTGCCCGAGAGCCTGCGGACCTACCCCGCCACGGCGCCGGCTGACGACAGGCCTGCTACGGCGCCCGCGGGAGGCGCACCCGCTCCGCCGCCGAACGCGCCCGCGGCGCCGCGGGGCGAACCGGCCCCGGCGGCTCCGGCGCCCGCCGCCCCCGCCGGTCCTCGCTCCTGAGGCGGCGCAGCCTCATCCTGGGTCTCGGCGCCGCCACGCTCGCCCCCGCCCGCGCCCTGGCGCATCGGGGGCACGCCACCCTCAGCGTGGTGGAGATCGACGCCGCGACGGGCGCGGTGGGCGTGACCCACCAGATGGCGGCGCACGATGCGGAGCCCGCGCTGACGGCCATCGCTCCCGAGGTCCAGCCGAACCTGGACGACCCCGCCGCGCTCGCCGCGCTGGTCGGCTATGTGAACCGGTGCTTCGAACTGCGCGAGCCGCGGCGAGGCGTGGCCGCGCTGGCGCTAAGGACCACCGACCTCGACGGCGACGACGTCCGGCTGGTGTTCGCCGGTCGAGTGACGCCGGGCGCCGCCACCCTGTCGGTGCGATCGGCGATCTTCTGCGACCTGCATCTCGATCAGGAGAACCAGGTGAACGTGCGCCTCGCCAAGGTCACGCGCACCGCCCTGTTCCGCCCGGGCGGCGAGGCCCAGACGATCGACTTCTCCTCCTGATGGAGGGGCGACTCCGCACGGCGCTCGCGGCGGCGCTCGCCGGGCTGGCCGCCGGCGGAGGGGCGTTCGCGCACGATTTCTGGATCCAGCCCTCGCGCTTCCACCTGGCGCCCGGCGAGCCCGTGTCGCTGGCCGTGCTCGTGGGCCACGGCCCCGAGCGTGAGCGATGGCGCATGCGCCTGAAGCGCGTGACGGCGCTCGCGGACATCGGTCCCGACGGCGCTCGGCGCGACCTGCGCGCGGTCCTGCGTGAAGGGCCGGACGCGCCCGACGCGGAGCTGAGGCTGCCGGCGCCGGGGCTGCACGTCCTGACGCTCACCACGAACTTCGCCCAGAACAGCCTGCCGGCCGACCGCTTCGAGGCCTACCTCCGCGACGAGGGCCTGACCCCCGCCATCGCGGCGCGCCGTCGCGCGGGGACGTCCGGCGAACCGGGACGCGAGCGCTACGACCGCCGTGCAAAGGCGCTGGTCCACGTCGGCGCGGCGTCCGCGCGCGGCTCGCAACGCGCCACCCGGCGGGTGGGCCTGTCGCTGGAGATCACCCCGGAGATCGATCCGTATCGCCCCGGCCGGGCCAAGGCGCTGCCCGTCAGGGTGGCGTTCGAGGGGCGCTCCCTTCCGGGTGCGCTGGTCAAGCTCACCGATCTCGCCAACGACGCCGAGCCGGTCGAGACGCACATCACCGACCGCTCGGCGCGCGCCGTGTTCCGCCTCCCGCGAAGCGGCGCCTGGACGCTCAGCGTGGTCTGGACGAAGCCGGTCGCCGACGACGCCGAGGTTGATTTCGAGACGACGTTCTCGAGCCTGACCTTCGGCTTCCCGACCGGCCAGCGCTGACCGGGCGCCGCCAAGGGTCGATGGCCGAGCGTGCCCTCCACCCGCCCCGGGGACGGGCGCGGGCCGGGTGGGCGAGGGCGAACTGGCCGACGCTTCAGGCCGCCAGGCGCGCCGCCGTTCGGGCGTCCACCACCCGCTCCAGCACCGTCAGCGGCATGGCGCCCTGGCGCAGCACGGCGTGGAAGTCGCGCAGGTCGAACTTCGCGCCCAGCCGGTCCTGCGTCTTCTTGCGCAGTCGCGCCCAGGTGGTGTGGCCGATCTTGTAGGAACAGGCTTGGCCCGGCCACACCACGTAGCGGTCGATCTCGCGCTGGCTGCGCGGCACCGGGAAGCCCGTGGCGGTGACCAGGTAGTCGGTCGCCTTCTCGCGCGACCACCGCTTGCTGTGCAGGCCGGTGTCGACCACCAGGCGCGCCGCGCGGAACAGGAACGACTGCAGGAAGCCGGCGCGGCCCAGGGGATCGCCCTCGTAGACGCCCAGCTCGTCGCCCAGCTGCTCGGCGTAGAGCGCCCAGCCTTCCGTGTAGGCCGAGAAGCCGCCGCGTCGGCGGATCTGCGGGATCTCGGTCGACTCCTGGGCGGTGGAGATCTGCAGGTGGTGGCCGGGCACGCCCTCGTGCCAGGTCAGCGTCGGCAGGCCGAACTTCGGCCAGTCGTGCGTCTCCTTGAGGTTGATGTAGTAGATCGCGGGCCGCGACCCGTCCAGGCTGGCCCCGTTGTAGTAGCCGTTCGGCGCCCCGTCCTGGATGAAGGTGGGCACGGCGCGGATCGACAGAGACGCCTTCGGCAGGGTCTCGAACGCCTTGGGCAGCAGCGGCGTCATCTTGGCCACGTAGCCGTTGAGCGAGGACAGGAGCTCGGCGCGGCCCGCGTCGGTGTCGGGGAACAGCTGGGACGGGTCGTCGCCGAGCTTGACCAGGCGCTGGGCCACCGTGCCGCCCGTGTGGCCCTGGCTGCGCAGGATCTTGTCCAGCTCGGCGCTGATCTCGGCCACCTGCTGCAGGCCCAGGCGGTGCACCTCGTCCGGGCTGAGATCGGTGGTCGTCGCCGCCTTGAGCGCGCCGGCGTAGAACTCGGCCCCCTGCGGCAGGCGCCAGCAGCCCGCGTCATGGCTCGCCTTGGCGCGCGCGGCCCGGGTGGCGGCGATCAGCCGGTCGAGGGCGGGGTGCACCTCGGCCGTGACGATCGCCTCGGCGCGGCGGCCATAGGCCTCGCCGTCCAGGCCCGCGGCGCCGGCCCGGCGGCGCAGGCTCTCCACCAGCACCACGTCGTGCACCGGGCGGCGGCGCAGGGCGTCCATCTGCTGGAGCGCGGTGTCGAAGGCGAAGTCAGGGGCGGCGACCCCGCGGGCCTGGTCGGCGCGGAAGCGCTCCAGGTCCTGGTCCATCACCACCGCGAAGGCCTTCAGGCGGTCGAGGTAGGCGTCGGCGCCCTCGGCGTCGCGCACCTGGTGGGCGCTGTCGAGGAAATCGGGCACGTCCTGGTAGGCGCCCGACAGCTGGCTGATCACGTAGGGGGCGTAGCGGCCGCCGGTGTTGCCGTAGGCGAACCGCTCGCCGCCGGCGATGGCCTGCCGGGTCGTGTACTCCACCACCTCGTAGTCGATCTTGGAGGCGGGAGAGAGCCGGGCCTGATCGACCGCACCCAGCCGCTGCAGCCGGTCGCGCTGGCGCTGCAGGCGGCGCGCCTTTTCCTCCGCGGTGCGCGGGTCCAGCCTGTGCTTCAGCGCGGCGCGCGCGCCCTTGTCGAGGCCGAGCGAGGTGGCCGCAGAGGGGCTCTCGTCCACCTGCTCCTCGAAGAAGCGGTCCAGCAGCGCGCGGAGCTTGGCGTCCTCCGTCCCCGGCGTCGTCTGGGCGGACAGCGGGGAGGCGAGGGCGCCCCCGCCGAGGACGGCGGCGGACCCGGCGAGCAGATGGCGGCGGAGCATGGGCGAGACCTCACGGAAGCGGCCCCGCCTTGTTCCCGAGGCGGGGCCGCTTCGCAACCGTTTCAGGGGCCGAGCGACCCCCGCGTGGTCAGGTCGGCGTGCTGTAGGCGAGCTTCTCGCCCTTCAGGTCGAAGCGGTCGGCGTTCATCACCTTGGCCCAGGCGGCCACGAAGTCGGACACGAACTGGTCCTGCGCGTCGTGGCACGCATAGTACTCGGCGATCGCGCGCAGCTGCGAGTTGGAGCCGAACACGAGGTCCGTGCGGCTGCCGGTCCACTTCCGCTCGCCGGAGCCGCGCTGGTTGCCCGCGAACTCCTCATCGCTCTCGTCGGAGAGCTTCTCCCAGGCGATGTTCATGTCGAGGAGATTGACGAAGAAGTCGTTGGTCAGCTGGCCCGGGCGGGTGGTGAACACGCCGTGCCGGCCCGCCTTGGCGTGGTTGACGCCCAGGACGCGCAGGCCGCCCACCAGCACCGTCATCTCCGGCGCGGACAGGCCCAGGAGCTGGGCGCGATCGACCAGCAGCTCCTCGGTGGGCACCGAGTACTTCACCTCCAGGTAGTTGCGGAAGCCGTCGGCCTTGGGCTCCAGCACCTTGAAGCTCTCGACGTCGGTGTGCTCCTGGACCGCGTCGCCGCGGCCGGTGGTGAAGGGCACGGACACGTCGAAGCCCGCGAGCTTGGCCGCCTGCTCGACGCCGAGGTTGCCGCCCAGCACGATCAGGTCGGCGACGCTCACCGTGCCGGCGAACTCGGCCTGGATGCGCTCGTACACGGCGATCACTTGGCCGGTCTCTGCCGGCTCGTTGGCCGCCCAGTCCTTCTGCGGAGCCAGGCGGATGCGCGCGCCGTTGGCGCCGCCGCGGCGGTCCGAGCCGCGGAAGGTGGAGGCCGAATACCAGGCCGTCTTCACCAGCTGCGACACCGACAGGCCGCTCTCGGCGATCTTGCCCTTCAGCGTGGCGACGTCGGCGTCGGACAGGGGCGAGCCCGCCGGGATCGGGTCCTGCCAGATCAGGTCCTCGGTCGGCGCCTCCGGCCCGAGGTAGCGGGTGCGCGGGCCCATGTCGCGGTGGCACAGCTTGAACCAGGCGCGGGCGAAGGCGTCGGCGAAGTAGTCGGGGTCGGCGCGGAAGCGCTCCAGGATGGCGCGGTAGGCGGGGTCGTCCTTGAAGGCCTTGTCGGCCGTGGACATCATGGTCGGGACCTTCTTGCCCGGCGTGTGCGCCGCCGGCGCCAGCGTCTCCTCCGGGTTGCCCACCGGCTGCCACTGCTTGGCGCCCGCGGGGCTCTCGACCAGCTCGTACTCGTGGTCGAGGAGCATGTCGAAGTAGGTCATGTCCCAGGTGGTCGGCGTCGGCGTCCAGGGGCCCTCGAGGCCCGAGGTGATCGTGTCGTCGCCCAGCCCGCTGCCGTGCGTCGACTGCCAGCCGAAGCCCATGTGCGCGATGTCGGAGCCCTCCGGCTCGCGGCCGACCTTGGAGGCGTCGCCCGCGCCGTGCGCCTTGCCGAAGGTGTGGCCGCCGGCGGTCAGCGCCGCGGTCTCCTCGTCGTTCATGCCCATGCGCGAGAAGGTCTCGCGCAGGTCGCGCGCCGACCCCTTGGTGTCGGGCCGTCCGCCCGGACCCTGCGGGTTGACGTAGATCAGGCCGTGCTGGATCGCCGCGAGCGGGTTCTCGAGCGCCAGGCCGGCCTCCTCGTCGATGCGCGTCTGGCCGAGCCACTCCTGCTCAGTGCCCCAGTAGATGTCGCGCTCGGGCTCGAAGATGTCCTCGCGGCCGCCGGAGAAGCCGAACACCGGCCCGCCCATGGACTCGATGGCCACGTTGCCGGCCAGGATGAACAGGTCGGCCCAGGAGAGATTGCGGCCGTACTTCTGCTTGATCGGCCACAGCAGGCGGCGCGCCTTGTCCAGGTTGCCGTTGTCCGGCCAGGAGTTCAGCGGCGCGAACCGCTGCGAGCCCGAGGTGGAGCCCCCGCGGCCGTCGCCGGTGCGGTAGGTGCCCGCCGAGTGCCAGGCCATGCGGATGAAGAAGGGGCCGTAGTGTCCGTAGTCCGCCGGCCACCAGGGCTGGCTGTCGGTCATCAGCGCGGTCAGGTCGGCCTTCAGCGCGGTGTAGTCGATCTCGGAGAACGCCTGGCGGTAGTCGAAGCCCTTGGGGTGCGGGTCGGTGGAGACGCCGCCCTGGGTCAGGATGTCGATCGACAGCGACTCGGGCCACCAGTGCCGGTGGGTCTGGCCGAGGAGCGTGCGCAGCGCGGTCGGCTTGATCGGCTCGCCCTGCGGCTCGTCCGTGTTGATCGCGTTCATGGCGACTCCTCTGAATGGCGAGGGGCGTCGGCGCTGCGGCCCGAAGGCCGGCGCGGATCGCTCCCACTGGACGTCCTCATGGACGCCCCTCATAAATCAATCCAACAGATTTCCGCGATTTCTCTGATCGAGGTTGCCGATTACACCCCTGCCCTCCCTTCGCCAGCTCCGATACCTTCTGGCCCTCCACGAGCACGGGCATTTCGGGCGGGCGGCGGAGGCCTGCTTCGTCACCCAGTCCACCCTCTCCACCGGCCTGGCCGAGCTGGAGCGGCTCTTGGAGGCGCGGCTGGTGGAGCGCTCCAAGCGCAGCCTCCGCTTCACGGCGGTGGGCGAGGAGGTGGTGGCCCGCGCCCGCGACGTGATCCGCGCGGCGGAGGACCTGCGCACCGCCGCCCAGGGCGCGCAGGAGCCGCTGGTGGGGGCCATGCGCATGGCGGCGATCCCGACGGTCGCGCCCTTCCTGCTGCCCGCCATCGTCGCGCGCGTGGCCGACCGGTGGCCGCGCCTGCGCCTGTTCGTGCGCGAGATGCTGACCGGCGCGGCGTGCGAGGCGCTGCACCGGGGCGTGATGGACTGCGCGCTGATCGCCTTGCCCGCCGACTGCGGCGAGGTGGAAAGCTGCGAGATCATGGTCGATCGGCTGCTGCTCGTCGCTCCCGCCGGCGCCGAGGCGGCGGGAGACGCGGACTCGCCCGCGGGGGTGGACCCGACGCAGCTGCTGCTGCTGGACGAGGGTCACTGCCTGCGCGACCACGCCCTGGCCGCCTGCAACCTCGACGAGGCCGCCCCCGAGTCCCGGCTGGTCGCCTC
This sequence comes from uncultured Caulobacteraceae bacterium, assembly GCA_964244065.1. Classification (GTDB taxonomy): domain Bacteria; phylum Pseudomonadota; class Alphaproteobacteria; order Caulobacterales; family Caulobacteraceae; genus JASLDZ01. The sequence continues at coordinate 590,371 of CAXTHH010000002.1, forward strand.
CACCCTCCATACCCTGGTGCGGATGGTGGACGCCGGCCTCGGCGTCACGCTCCTGCCCGAGATGGCGGTGAGCGCCGGCCTGCTGGACGGCGCCCGGGTCACCGGCCGCACGCTCAGCGTGCCCGGGGCCGAGCGGCGCATCGCCCTGGTCTGGCGCCGGCGCAACCCCCGGGCGGCCGACCTGCGCCTGCTGGGCGCCACCCTGCGAGAGGCGACCGGCACGGCCCCGGCCTGAGGTCCGCCCCGTCCGGCGGGCCCGGCCGCTCAGCCGCCCACCGCGACGGCCACGGCCCCGCGCTGCGACGGCGTCATGTGCAGGCCGAGCTTGGAGCGGCGCCACAGCACGTCCTCCGCCGTGCGCGCCCACTCGTGGCCGCGCAGATGGTCGAGCTCGGCGTCCGTCAGCCCCGCGCCGTAGTCGCGTCCGAGGTCGGTCCAGGTGCGGGCGGCGCCCAGCACCCAGTCGACGCGCGAGCCGTAGGCGCGGGCGAGGCGCAGCCGCTGCGGGGCGGGCAGCCAGGGCCGCTCGGCCGCGAGGCGCGCCAGGAGGCCGTCCAAGCCCTCCGGCCCGAGGTCGCCGCCGGGGATGGCGGCGTGCGCGGTCCAGGCCGGTCGCGGGTCGCCGAGGGCGCGGCCGAGGTCGCGCAGGGCGTGCTCGGCCAGCTTGCGGAAGGTGGTCAGCTTGCCGCCGAAGATGGACAGGGACGGGGCCCCGCCCTCCGGCGCCTCCAGGTCGAACACGTAGTCGCGCGTCACCGCCGAGGCGTTCTCCTGCCCGCTGTCGGCCAGCGGGCGCACGCCGGCGTAGCTCCACACCGCGTCCTCCGGCCTGACCGGGCGGGCGAAGTAGTCGCCCAGAAGGCCGCAGAGGTAAGCCGCCTCCTCGTCGGTGGGCGCCACGGCCGCGGGGTCGCCGTCGTAGGGCACGTCGGTGGTGCCCACGAGCGTGTACTCGCCCTCGTAAGGGATAGTGAACACCACCCGGCCGTCGCCGCCCTGCAGCGTGTAGCACTGCGGCCCCTCGTAGAGCTTCGGCAGCACCACGTGGCTGCCTTTCACCAGCCGCACCTGGTGCGCGCCCGGAGCGTTGCGGCCGGTGCTGCGGAGCACGGCGTCGACCCACGGGCCGGCGGCGTTGACCAGGGCGCGGGCGCGCACGGTGCGGCGACCCCCGTCCGCCGCCGCGAGCTCCGCCGTCCAGTGCGCGCCGTCGCGGCGGGCGGATTCCAGGCGCGTGCGGGTCAGCACCTCGGCCCCGCGCTCCCGCGCGTCCACCGCAAGCAGCGCCACGAGCCGGGCGTCGTCCACCCAGCAGTCCGAGTACTCGAAGCCGTGGCGGAAGCGGTCCTGCAGGGGCTCGCCGACCGGGTCGCGGCGCAGGCTCACCACGCGCGTGCCCGGCAGCGAGCGCCGGCCGCCGATGTGGTCGTACAGGAACAGCCCCGCGCGCAGCATCCAGGCGGGCCGCAGCCCGTCGTGGTGCGGCAGCACGAAGCGCAGGGGCGTGACCAGGTGCGGGGCGCTGGCCAGCAGCACCTCGCGCTCCTGCAGGCTCTCGCGCACCAGCCGGAAGGCGTACTGCTCCAGGTAGCGCAGACCGCCGTGGATCAGCTTGGAGGAGCGCGAGGAGGTGGCGCCCGCCAGATCCTCCGCCTCAACCAAGAGCACGCGCCAGCCGCGCCCGGCCGCGTCGCGCGCGATCCCCGCGCCGTTCACGCCGCCGCCCACGACCAGCAGGTTGACCTCGTCGCGTCCGCTCGCGTCCTCGCTCATCCCGTCCTCCGCGCGCGGTCGCCTTGTTCGGCAGGGCGCCCGCGCGTATCTCCCGCGCTCTCGGGAGTGACGCATATGGGTTACCGGCTGGCCGTGGTCGGCGCCACGGGCAACGTGGGCCGCGAAATGTTGACCATCCTGGAGGAGGTCGACTTCCCCGTCGACGAGATGCACGCCATCGCCAGCCGCAAGTCGATCGGCGTGGAGGTCGACTGGGGCGAGGCCAAGCTGAAGTGCAAGGACCTGGAGACCTTCGACTTCTCCACGGTCGACATCGTGCTGATGAGCGCGGGCGGGGACGTAAGCCGCGCGTGGTCCGAGAAGATCGGCCGCACGGGCGCGATCGTGATCGACAACTCCTCCGCTTGGCGCATGCACCCGCAGGTGCCGCTGATCGTGCCGGAGGTGAACCCCGACGCCGTCGACGACTTCCGCAAGAAGAACATCATCGCCAACCCGAACTGCTCGACCGCGCAGCTGGTGGTGGCGCTCAAGCCCCTGCACGACGTCTCGCGCATCAAGCGGGTGGTGGTCTCGACCTACCAGTCCGTCTCCGGCGCCGGGAAGGAGGGCATGGACGAGCTGTGGGAGCAGGCCAAGGGCGTGTTCGTGCTGGGCGCGCCGGACCCGAAGAAGTTCACCAAGCAGATCGCCTTCAACGTGATCCCGCACATCGACGTCTTCCTCGACGACGGCTCCACCAAGGAGGAGTGGAAGATGGCGGCGGAGACCAAGAAGATTCTCGACCCTTCCATCATGCTCACCGCCACCTGCGTGCGCGTGCCCGTGTTCGTGGGCCACGCGGAGAGCGTGAACATCGAGTTCGAGGACGAGCTCAGCCCCGAGGAGGCGCGCGAGATCCTGCGCGAGGCGCCCGGCGTCGTGGTGGTCGATAAGCGAGAGGACGGCGGCTACATGACCCCGCTGGAGAGCGTGGGCGAGTTCGGCGTCTACGTCAGCCGCATCCGCACCGACTCCACCGTGGAGCACGGCATCGCCCTCTGGTGCGTCAGCGACAACCTGCGCAAGGGCGCCGCGCTGAACGCGGTGCAGATCGCGCAGCTCCTGGACGAGCGGGGGCTGATCGAGAACCGCGCGGCGGCCTGATCCCCTCCTCCCCCATCGCAGATGGGGGAGTACCCCGGAGGGGGGAGGGGGCCGGCCGGCGCAGCCGGACGGAACACCACTTCGATGCATCTTCCGCGCTCGCGCGCGGCCCCTCCGGCCCTCTGGGCCACCTCCCCATCTGCGATGAGGAGGAACAAGCTAGCCGCAGGGCTGCACCTCGCCGTCGCGCAGGTCCACGCGCAGGCAGTGCTCCTCGCCCGTGGCCTCGTCCTGCACGTACAGGGTGACCGCCTCCTCCCACCCGTCCGGCTGCAGCCAGCGCTCGGCGTAGGTCAGCGCTGCGTCGGTGAAGCTCTTCGCCTCCACCCGGTGCGGGCGGGCGATCTCGTCGGCGGAGGCGTGGACGCAGTAGGTCATGGCGGGTGAATCCGCGCCTGAGTCGCGGGTTCCCGCCAGCGGAGCCGTTGTCAGAACGCCCACACCCCGTACGGATCGCGGCTGTCCCGGCCCAGCGCCTCCGCAACGGCCGGGTGGGTCAGCTCGCCCTTGAGCACGTTCAGGCCGCGCGCCAGGTGCGGGTCGCGCTTGAGCGCGTCCAGCCCGTGGTCGGCGAGCGCAAGGCCGAACGGCAGGGTGGCGTTGCCCAGCGCCTCGGACGAGGTGCGGGGGGCCGAGCCCGGCATGTTGGCCACACAGTAGTGGACCACGCCGTCGATGGTGAAGGTGGGGTCGGCGTGCGTCGTGGGGTGGCTGGTCTCGAAGCAGCCGCCCTGGTCGATGGACACGTCCACCAGCACCGAGCCCGGGCGCATGCGCGACAAGTGCTCGCGGCGCACCAGCTTGGGCGCGCTGGCGCCGGCCACCAGGACGGCGCCGACCACCACGTCGGCCAGCAGGATCTCTTCCTCCACCGCGCCGGTGGTGGAGTAGCGGGTGCGCACCCGGCCCATGAAGATGTCGTCCAGGTCGCGCATGCGCGGGATGGAGCGGTCCAGGATCACCACCTCCGCCCCCATGCCCACAGCGATCCGCGCGGCGTTGGCGCCCACCACGCCGCCGCCCAGCACCACCACGCGCGCCGGATTCACGCCCGGCACGCCGGAAAGCAGCAGGCCCATGCCGCCGTTGTGCTTCAGCAGCGTCTCGGCGGCGGAGAAGATGGCCAGGCGCCCGGCCACCTCGCTCATGGGCGCCAAGAGCGGCAGGCCGCCCCGGGCGTCGGTGACGGTCTCATAGGCGATGGCCGCGCAGCCGCTGGCGAGCAGGCCCTCGGTCTGCGCCGGGTCGGGGGCGAGGTGGAGGTAGGTGAAGAGGATGTGGTCGGCCGTCAGCCGCTCCCACTCGACGCGCTGCGGCTCCTTCACCTTCACGATCATCTGGGCGGCGGAGAAGACGGCTTCGGCCCCGTCCACCAGCTCGCAGCCGCCGCGGGCGTAGTCGTCGTCGGCATAGCCCGCGCCCAGGCCCGCGCCGCGCTCCACGACCACCTGGTGGCCGTGGGCCACGTACTCGCGGGCGGCGACCGGGGTGACGCCGACGCGGTGCTCGTCGGACTTGATCTCCTTGGGCACGCCTACGCGCATGATCGTTCCTCGCCCTGTGTGTTTGCGGGGCGAGTGCCCCCGAACCGGCGTGGGGTCAAGGCGAGCCGTGCCCGCCCGGCGGGGCGCGGCAAGCGTCGAGTCGAAGGGTGGACTGAGCGGAATGGCCAGCGCCGCGTTGTTCGCATCTGCGAGATGCGTCAGGGTGGCGCGTCTTCCCCGGAGCCTGCGATGAGCCTCGCCTACGCCGACCCGTCCCCCGCCGGCGCCGACGCGCTCCGCCCCCTGCTGGCCGAGGCGGCGCAGACGGCCGGCGCCTTCGTCGCCCGGGCGACCGAGGCGGTCCGCGCCCGCGTCTCGCGCGCCGGCAAGGTGGACCGCGAGCTGATCGACGCCGAGCAGCACGTGGTCCACGGCCTCGCCTGGTTCGCCACCTACGCCGAGCTGTTCCGCCAGCTGCACGCCTGGTCCGACCGCCTCGCCGCCGAGAGCCGCTGGGGCGAAGCCGAGGGCGTGCTCGCGGGCCTCCTGGCCGGCGAGTACGCGGCGCAGATGGCCGGCGGAGTGCCCATGAACGGGGGGGAGACCATCCGCCCGTCCGACTTCGGCCTGCCCCGCGCCGCCTCCGCCGACCTCCAGCCCCTGGCCGAGCGCCTGGCCCCCTTCGCCGACCAGGCCGCCAAGACGCGTGCGGCCGAGCTCGCCGCCGAGGCGCAAGGCCGCGCCACCGTCGAGGCGACCGGGCTCGACGCCGACCTTGAGATGATCCGCGACCAGTTCCGCGCCTTTGCGGACGAGAAGGTCGCGCCCTTCGCCCACGGCTGGCACCTGCGCGACGAGCTGATCCCGCTCGAGCTGGTGGAGGAGCTGGGGGCGCTGGGCGTGTTCGGCCTGACCGTGCCCGAGGAATACGGTGGCGCCGGCATGGGGAAGACGGCCATGTGCGTGGTCAGCGAGGAGCTGTCGCGCGGCTACATCGGCGTCGGCTCGCTCGGCACGCGGTCCGAGATCGCCGCCGAACTGATCCTGTGCGGCGGCACGGAGGCGCAGAAGGCCGAGTGGCTGCCGAAGATCGCCTCGGGCGAGGTGCTGCCCACCGCCGTGTTCACCGAGCCGAACACCGGCAGCGACCTGGGCGCCCTGCGCACGCGCGCCGTGCGCGACGGCGAGGAGTGGCTGGTGACGGGGAACAAGACGTGGATCACCCACGCCGCCCGCGCCGACATGATGACCATGCTCGTGCGCACCGTGGAGGGCACGGCCGACCACCGCGGCCTGTCCATGCTGCTGGCCCCCAAGCCACGCGGGGACGAGACGAACGACTTCCCCGCCGAGGGCATGAGCGGCGGCGAGATCGAGGTTCTCGGCTATCGCGGCATGAAGGAGTACGAGCTCGGCTTCGACGGCTTCCGCGTGCCCGCCGCCAACCTCCTGGGCGAGCGCGAGGGCCAGGGCTTCAGGCAGCTGATGGCCACCTTCGAGAGCGCCCGCATCCAGACCGCGGCGCGCGCCGTGGGCGTGGCGCAGGCGGCGCTCGAGAGCGGCCTCTCCTACGCGCTGGACCGCAAGCAGTTCGGCCAGGCGATCTTCGCCTTCCCCCGGGTGGCCAACAAGCTGGCCCTGACCGCCGCCGAGCTCTGCGGCGTGCGCCAGCTCACCTACTTCGCCGCCGCCCGGAAGGACGCGGGCGAGCGCTGCGACCTGGAGGCCGGCATGGCCAAGCTCCTCGCCGCCCGCGTGGCCTGGACCGCGGCGGACAACGCCCTGCAGATCCACGGCGGCAACGGCTTCGCCCTCGAGTACCCGATCAGCCGCATCCTGTGCGACGCCCGCATCCTCAACATCTTCGAGGGCGCCGGCGAGATCCAGGCCCAGGTCATCGCCCGGCGCCTGCTGGAGGGGTGAGGCGCGCCTCCTCCGACCATCCTCCTATCCTGGCTCGCCCGCCCCCCCGGTGGCCCGTTCGCTGAGACCCTCCGTCATCCTCGGATCAAGCCCGAGGGTGACGGGAAATTGGGGCTGATCAGGCCGTCTTGACCGGCCGGTGCAGGGCGCAGAGCTTGTTGCCGTCCGGGTCGCGGAGGTAGGCGAGGTCGAGCGGGCCGTACTGGCCCTCGCGGCGGCCGGGCGGATCCTCGATGGAGCGGCCGCCGGCGGCCACCCCTGCGTCGTGCCAGGCCTGGACCTCGTCGGCGCTCTTCATGGCGAAGCCGATGGTGCCGCCGTTGGCGAAGGTGGCGGCCTCGCCATCGATGGGCGCGCCCACGATCAACAGGCCCCCGTCGTGCCGCCAGATGTAGCGGCCCTTGTCGTCCTTGAAGGCGGGCTTGGCCCCTATCGCGCCGAGCACGGCGTCGTAGAAGCGGCGCGACCGCTCCACGTCGTTGCTGCCGAGCGTCACGTGACTGAACATCGCGTCCGCTCCTACTCGACCGACTTCAGGAAGGCGGTCAGCCCGGCGAAATAGCGCGCCTGGTCGTCGTACATGGCCATGTGGCCGCCCTCGGTGGCCAGGAGCCGCCCCTTGGGCAAGCGCTTGGCCATGGCCGCCATGTGCTTGGGGTCCATGGTGTCGTAGCGGCCCGAGATCACCAGCGTGGGGGCGGCGATCTTCGCCAGATCGTCGAAGCGGTCCCAGGTCAACAGCCGCCCGCTGGCGCCGAGCTCGCTAGGCCCCTGCATCAGCGTGTAGAGCTCGGTGTTCATGTGGGCGAAGCTGCGGGTCACCGGCTCCGGCCACTCGGCGGCTGGGCGGCGCAGGATGTGCTTCTCGTAGTGCATGGGCATCAGCACGCCCATGTAGCGCGGGTCCGCCGTCCTCCCCGCCGCCTCCAGCGCCTGCACCTCGGCCAGCGCCTTGGCGTCCATCTCCGGCATCAGCACCTGTTTGGCGTAGGTGTTATAGGCGGGGATCGAGGCCATCATGTTCGAGATCACGAGGCACTTCACCGCCTCGGGGTGCGCCAGGGCGTACTCGATGGCCAGGATGCCGCCCCAGCTGTGCCCCAGCAGGCAGAAGTCCGCCTTGGTCAGGCCCAGCGCCTTGCGCACCTGCTCCACCTCGTCGACGAAGCGCGCGGTGGTCCACAGCGAGGTGTCGGTCGGGTGATCGCTGTTCCCGCTGCCGAGCTGATCGTAGTATATGTATTCCACGCCCTCCGCCGGCAGGTAGCTGTCGAACGCCTCGAAGTATTCGTGCGTCGCGCCGGGCCCGCCGTGCAGCAGCAGCAGCTTCATCTTCGGGTTGGCGCCGACGCGCTTGGTCCAGACGCGCTGCTTTCCCTTGGGCGTGTCGATCTCGATCATGCGCACGCCGCCGCTCCAGGCGTCGGGCCGGCCCTTGACGTCGAAGTAGGACGCCGGCGGAGCCGCCGTCGCCGCCGCGGGGGCCAGGGCGCCCGCGACCAGGGCGGCCGCCGCGGCCAGCCCACCCATCCACCTGCGCCCGGTCATGCCCCGCTCCCTGCCTGCCAACGCAGCCTTCATGGCGCGGACGCCGGGCGCAAGGCCGTTCTCGCGTGCGACCAGCTTCGATTCCCGTGGAGCCGGAGCGGGATCGCCCCTAGCTTGGCGTTGTGAGGCGACGGAGACTTCGGATGTCGGACATGACCCCCGCGCGGCAGGCGGCCACCGCGCGCGCCCTGGTCTGGCTGGTGGGGCTGCTGGCCGTCGGGCTCGTGGCGCTGCTGGTGGGCGGCCCCTTCTACCGCGTCTTCTCCGCCAAGAAGCACGGCGAGGCCGAGCTGGCCCGCGCCACCCAGAACCGGCAGGTGCGCGTGCAGGAGGCCCTGGCCAAGTACGAGGCCGCCTCCTACGACGCCAAGACCGACATCCGCCGGGCGGAGGGGGTCGCCCAGGCCAACCGGATCATCGCCGAGAGCCTGGGCGGGCCGGAGGGCTACCTGCGCTGGCGCTACATCGAGATGCTGCAGGAGACCGCCCAGAACGGCGGCCACCAGATCATCTACCTGCCGACGGAGGCGGGGCTGCCGATCCTGGAGGCGGGGCGCCGCGCGGGCGTGACCCCGATTCCGCCGTCAAAGGGGCGCTGACCGCGCCTATATACGGGCGCAGATGCCCACCGCCGCCAGCCCCGAGATCGAGCGCCTGATCGCGCTCCTGTCGCGTCTGCCCGGGCTCGGCCCGCGCTCGGGCCGGCGCGCGGCGTTGGCGCTGCTGAAGCGCAAGGAGCAGCTCCTGGAGCCCCTCGCCGCCGCCCTGCGCGACGCGGCGGACAAGGTGCGGGCCTGCTCCGAGTGCGGCGCGCTGGACACCCGCGACCCCTGCCACACCTGCGGGGACGCGGAGCGCGACGCCAGCCTGATCTGCGTGGTCGACGAGTCCGCCGCGCTCTGGGCCATGGAGCGCGCGGGCGCCTACCGCGGCCGCTACCACGTGCTGGGCGGGCTCCTCTCCGCGCTCGATGGGGTCGGGCCGGACGCGCTGCGCGTCGGCCCGCTGGTGCGCCGGGCGGGGGCGGAGGGCGTGCGCGAGGTGATCCTGGCGCTGCCCGCCACCGTGGACGGCCAGACCACCGCCCACTACCTGGCCGAGAGGCTGGAGCCCACGGGCGTGCCCGTCACCACGCTCGCGCGCGGCGTCCCCGTGGGCGGCGACCTCGGCTGGCTCGACGACGGCACCATCGCCCAGGCCCTGCGCGCGCGCCGGCCTGCGTAGGCTCCGCGGGCAACCTGCGCCGTGGCGCGGCGTTGCCGAAGCGCCTGGGGCGGGAAAGACCATCGGAATGGGAGAGGGTGCGCGCGCGCCGCTGGCGCTGTGGGGCGGTCATGAGTGCACGGTCAGCCGCGTCGGCGACCGCTGGTCGGACCAGACGGCGCGGACGGGCCACGAGCACCGCCCGGGCGACCTGGACCGCTTCGCCGCGCTCGGCCTGAAGAAGCTGCGCTATCCCGTGCTGTGGGAGCGGACCGCGCCCGACCGGCCCGACCTGCAGGATTGGAGCTGGAGCGACGAGCGCCTCGGGCGGCTGCGCGAGCTCGGGATCGCGCCGATCGCCGGGCTGGTCCACCACGGCTCGGGCCCCCGCTACACGCACCTGCTGGACGACGGGTTCGCCCCGGGCCTGGCCGCGCACGCCCGGGCCGCCGCCGAGCGCTATCCGTGGATCGAGGCCTGGACGCCGGTCAACGAGCCGCTGACCACCGCGCGCTTCTCGGCCCTGTACGGCCACTGGTACCCGCACGCCCGCGACGAGTACGCCATGTCCGTGGCGCTGCTGAACGAGGTGGACGCCACGCGCCTGGCCATGCGGGCCGTGCGGACGGTGAACCCCGCCGCGCGGCTGGTGCAGACGGAGGACCTGGGCCACGTCTTCGCCACAGACCCGCTGCGCGGCCAGGCGGAGTTCGAGAACGCGCGACGCTGGCTCTCCTTCGACCTGTTGTTCGGCCGGGTGACGCCGGGCCATCCCTTCTTCGCGCGGTTGGAGGGCATGGGCCTGGGCGACCGGCTCCGCGCCATCGCCGACGACCCGTGCCCGCCCGACGTGATGGGCGTGAACTACTACCTCTCCAGCGAGCGCATGCTGGACCATCGCGCCGACCTGTACCCGCCCGAGCGGCGGGGCGGGAACTACGAGACGCCCTACGCCGACGTGGAGGCGGTGCGCGCCGTCGCCCCCGCGCCGCTGGGCGTCGAGCGCCTGTTGGAGATGGCGTGGGCGCGCTACGGCCGGACCTTGGCGGTCACCGAGGCGCACCTCGGCTGCACGCGCGAGGAGCAGCTGCGCTGGCTGCAGGGCGTGTGGGACGCCGCCGGCCGCCTGCGCTCGCGCGGGGTGGACGTGGAGGCGGTCACCGTCTGGTCGCTGCTGGGCGCGGTGGACTGGAACAGCCTGCTCACCCGCGACGCCGGCCACTACGAGCCGGGCGTGTTCGACATCCGCTCGGGCGAGCCCAGGCCCACGGCGCTGGCCGGCCTCGTGCGCCGCCTGGCGACGGGCGAGGGCGAGGCGCACCCGGCGCAGGCCGGGCCGGGCTGGTGGGAGCGCGACATCCGCTTCGTGCACCAGCCGGTCTGGTGCGGGCAGGACGCGCCCGTGCTGCGCAGCTGGACGCCGCCCGCCGCGCCCACCCGTCCGGTGCTGGTGACGGGCGCCACCGGCACGCTCGGCCGCGCCTTCGCGCGGGCGCTGGAGCACCGCGGCCTCGCCTACGTGCTCACGGACAGGACGCAGCTGGACGTTGCGGACGCCGGCTCTGTGGCCGCCGCGCTGGACGGCCTTGAGCCCTGGGCGGTGGTCAACGCGGCCGGCTACGTGCGCGTGGACGACGCCGAGCGTGAGCGGGACGCCTGCCTGCGCGCCAACGGCGAGGCGGTGCGGACCCTCGCTCAGGCGTGCGCGGCGCGCGACCTGCCGCTCCTGGCCTTCTCCTCCGACCTGGTGTTCGACGGGGCTAAGCGCGGCGCCTATGACGAGGAAGACGTCCCCGCGCCGCTCAACGTCTACGGCCAGAGCAAGGCCGCCGCCGAGCGGGCGGTGCTGGACGTGGGCGGGCGCGGGCTGATCGTGCGCACCAGCGCCTTCTTCTCTCCGCTGGACCCGCACAACTTCGCCCATGCGGTGGCGCACACCCTGGCGGCCGGGCGCGAGTTTCGGGCGGCGGCGGACCAGGCGGTCTCGCCGACCTATGTGTCCGACCTGGTGGATGCGGCCCTCGACCTCGTCATCGACGGGGAAACGGGCGTGCGCCACCTCGCCAACCGCGGGCTGGTCAGCTGGGCGGACTTCGCGATGCGTATCGCGGAGGCGCTGAAGCTCGACCCGGAGCTGGTGCGGCCCGTGCCGGGCGCGAGCCTGGGGCAGGCGGCGCCCCGACCCGCACGTGTGGACCTGGGCACGCGCTTCGGCGCGCTCATGCCCACGCTGGACAGCGCGGTGGAGCGCTACGCCGCCGCCGTGCGTCCCACGCTGACCGTGGTCGCGCCTGCGCCGCGCCGGCGTGCGCCGACGGCCGGACGTGGAAAGGGCCGCAGCTTCGCAGCCGCGGCCCCGATCCTGGTCGCCGATCCGACCTGAGGTCTACGCCTCGGGCGTGGTCGTGCCGGAGTCGTCCCGGGGGCCGCGCTCCTGGCGCTCGGCGATGCGCGCCGACTTACCCCGGCGATCGCGCAGGTAGTAGAGCTTGGCGCGGCGCACGGCGCCGCGGCGGCGCACCTCGATGCTCTCGATGTTGGGGCTCAGCACGGGGAACACGCGCTCCACGCCCTCGCCGAAGCTGATCTTGCGAACGGTGAAGGTCTCGTGGTGGCCCGAGCCGGCGCGGGCGATCACCACGCCCTCGTAGGCCTGGACGCGCTCGCGCTCGCCTTCCTTGATGCGCACGTTCACGCGCACGGTGTCGCCGGGGCGGAACTCGGGGGTGCCGCGGATGGCGGCGAGGCGCTGGGCCTCTTCGGCCTCAAGCTGCTGCAGGATGTTCATCTCGTCTCGTCCTTCGGTCGTCGGGCTTGGATGCCCTTTGGCTGTTGATTGGCGGGATGCGCGGCCCAGAGGTCCGGGCGCCGTTCCCGCGTGGTCGTCTCCCGCTCGGCCTTCCGCCACGCCGCCTGGGCCGCGTGGTTTCCGCCGAGCAGCACCTCGGGGATGTCCCGCCCCTCGAACGTCCGCGGTCGCGTGTACTGCGGATGCTCGAGGAGCCCGTCCTCGAAGCTGTCGTCCCCCGCGCTCGCCGCGTTGCCGAGGACTCCCGGCACCAGGCGGACGCAGGCCTCGATCGCCACGCACGCCGCCGCCTCGCCGCCGGCGAGCACCGCGTCGCCCACGGCGACCTCCTCGAACCCGCGGGCGTCGAGCACCCGCTGGTCCACCCCCTCGAACCGCCCGCACAGCACGATCACGCCGGGGCCGGCGGACCACTCGCGGACGCGCGCCTGGGTGAGGGGACGACCCCGGGCGCTCATGTACAAAAGCGGACGGCCGCCCCGCTCGACGCTGTCCAGCGCCGAGGCGATCACGTCCGCCCGCATCACCTGCCCGGCGCCGCCCCCCGCGGGGGTGTCGTCCAGGAAGCCGCGCTTATCCTTGGAATGGGCCCGGATGTCCACACACTCGAGCCGCCACAGGCCCTGCTCGCGCCAGGCGGAGCCGATCAGGCTGACGCCCAGCGGCCCCGGAAAGGCCTCCGGGAACATGGTCAGCACGGTGGCGGTGAAGGGCGGCGCGGCCATGCGCGGCCGCTCAGCTCTCGCCGGCGGCGGACTCCCCGGCGGGGGCGGCGGCTGCCGAAGCCGCGGGTGCGGCGGCGGCGGGCTTGGCCGGGGTCACCGTCTCCAGCCCGGTCGGCAGGTCGCCGCCGTGGCCGGACAGGAGCGCGGCGCGGCGCGCGGTCGGGGTGGCGGCGCCTGCCGAGGCGTCCTCGGCGGGGGCGGCCGGCAGGCCCGCGTCGGTGAACAGGCGGGCGTGGACGCGGCCGTCGTCCTCCTTCTGCGCGACGTAGATCGCGCCGTCGGGGCCCATGCTCACGCCCTGGCCGGGCAGGAAGGCGCGCAGCAGGGGCGATCCGGCCCTGGCCGCGGCCTCGGCGGCGCGCACCCGCGCAGCGGCCAGCAGCACGGTCGCGGAGGGCGGCCGCTCGGCGGCGGCGTACTGGGCGCTGAAGGCGGAGGGCAGGCCGACGACGCCGGGCCAGCGGTAGAAGATGTGCTGGCCCACGCGGGCCATCTTGGTGACCGTGGTCATCCAGTACGGGGCCACGTACTCGGTGTGGTAGTGCGTGGCGAGGCCGACCGCCTTCTCCACATATCCGTTCAGCGCCGCACGGGCGACGGCCTGGGCCCGCTTCCAGGCGGCGGGCGCCGGCACGCCGCGGCCGAGGGCGCCGTCGCAGCTGAACGAGAACTGGCAGCCGGTGGCCAGCTCGGCCCCCTGGAACACCACGCCGCAGATCGAGTGCGGGAAGATCGGGTGGCGCATGCGGTTGATGATCACCTGCGCCACCGCGCGCTGGCCCTCGGTCGGCTCGAAGCCGGCCTCGTAGTAGATCGCCTGCGTCATGCAGGTCTCGGCCCGGGCGCGGTCGCCGGCGGAGCCGGTGGCCGTGAAGGGCGCGGCGGCCAGGATCGGCGCCCTGGAGAACGGCATGGCCGCGTTCATCCGGCGCGCCTGGCCGAAGTCATAGACCGTCTGCGCCATGCGGGCCCGCCCGGGCTCGCCCGCCGCGCCGGGCGGCAGCTCCACCGAGCCGGTGGCGGCGGCCGTGCGCGGCGCCTCCACGGGGGCGAGCGCCAGGGCGGGCGAGGCCGCACGCAGGGCGACGGAGCCCGAGGCCCGACCCGTCCCGGCGTCCGCCAGCTGGCCGAATCCGGCCAGGGTGGAGAACGCGCCCAGGACGAGACCGAGCTTCAGCGCCTGACGCGCCGCGTGCAGTCGAAAGATCATTTGGGTTCGGCAGTCCGTCGCGTCCTCGCCAGGACGCCGGGAAGGGTCGGGCGTGTACCCGAAGTGCGGCGGAGAGTCACGCCGCGGCGTCTTCAGCATATGGGCGCCCGGCCCCTCCCACGCCAGCGGCTGCGACAGCCGGGCGCAGCCTTGCGCGGGGGGCGGCCGCAGGCGATATGTCTTCGCGGAGGCTGGCGACGGGCGGAACCCTCGCCAATCCGGTCAGGCCCGAAAGGGAGCAGCCGCAACGAGTCCCGTTCCGGGTCGTCGTCCAGTCTCCACCCTTTTCCGTCCCGCTGGTCGTCGAGGAGGCTCCGGGCTGATGTCCGATCCCGACACCCCGCCCTGGGACATGGACGAGGCTCCGGCCGAGGCCGCCGCGGAGCGCGACCCCGACACGGACGACATGTTCGGCGAACGTGCCCCGTCGCCGCCCGCCGCCGCGCCGTCGGGGCCTGCGCCCGCCTACCAGGTGCTGGCGCGCAAGTACCGGCCGCGGCGGTTCGAGGACCTGATCGGCCAGGAGGCCATGGTCCGCACCCTGACCAACGCCTTCGCGAGCGGCCGCATCGCCCACGCCTTCATGCTCACGGGCGTGCGGGGCGTAGGGAAGACGACCACGGCCCGCCTGCTGGCCCGGGCGCTGAACGCGGAGCCCGAGCCTTCCATCGACCTCTCGCGCGAGGGCCGCCTCGATCAAGCGATCCTCGAAGGCCGCCACCTGGACGTCCTGGAACTCGACGCCGCCAGTCGGACCAAAGTCGAAGAGATGCGCGAGCTTCTAGACGGTGTGCGGTACGCGCCAGTGGAAGCGCGGTTCAAGGTCTATGTGATCGACGAAGTTCACATGCTCTCCGACAAGGCGTTCAACGCGCTCTTGAAGACGCTGGAGGAGCCGCCTCCGCACGCCAAGTTCATCTTCGCCACCACCGAGATCCGCAAGGTGCCGGTGACCATCCTCTCCCGCTGCCAGCGCTTCGACCTGCGGCGGGTGGAGCCGGAGGTGCTCGGCCCGCACCTCGCCTCCGTGGCGGCCCGGGAGGGCGCGGCGGTGGAGCCGGACGGGCTGGCGCTGATCTCCCGCGCGGCGGAGGGCTCGGTGCGCGACGGGCTGTCGCTGCTCGATCAGGCCATCGTGCTGGGCGAGGGCGGGGCGGCGGTCACGGCCGAGCAGGTGCGCGACATGCTGGGCCTGGCCGACCGCGGCCAGACGCTGGCGCTGTTCGAGGCGGTGCTGTCGGGCAAGGTGGCCGACGCGTTGCAGGGCTTCCGCACGCTCTACGGCTACGGCGCCGACCCGGCGCAGGTGGTCGGCGACCTGCTGGAGCACGCGCACGGGGCGGCGGTGGCCAAGGCCCTCGGCGCGGACGTGCTCGGCCTGCCCAGGGCGCAGGCGGCCCGGCTGGCGGAGGCGGGCGGCCGCGCCTCGGTGGGCGTGCTCGCCCGCCTCTGGCAGATGCTGCTCAAGGCGCACGACGAGGTCCGCCGCGCGCCCGACCCGGCCGCCGCCGTGGAGATGGCGCTGATCCGCCTGGCCTACGCCGCCGATCTGCCCGGCCCGGAGGAGGCGTTGCGCGCGCTGCAGGAGGGCCCTCCGCCCGCCCCGCCCTCCGGCGGCGGGGGTGGCGGCGGCGCCCGCGTGGCGGCGTCCGGCGGAGGCGGCGCGCACGCCGTGGCGGGAGGCCGTCCCGCGCGCGAGCCGGCCCCCGCCGACGCCCCGCGCGCCGACGCGCTCCCCCAGCCCACCACCGTCGCCGAGCTGATGGCGCTGGTGCAGGCGCGCGGCGACCTGGCGTTCAAGTTCGATGTGGACAAGTTCGTGCGGCCGATCTCCGTCGGCCCGCAGCGGTTCGCCTTTGCGCTCGCCCCCAAGGCGCCCGCGGGCCTGTCGAACCGGCTCGCCGCCAAGCTCAAGGAGTGGACCGGCAAGCCCTGGTTCGCCGACGTCTCCGAGGCGCCCGCCGACGCTCCCGCCGAGACGGCGCTGGAGCGCGCGCGCCGGCTGGAGGCCGAGCGCCGCGCCGAGGCCGCCGCCGACCCCTTCGTGAGCGCGCTCCTGGCCGCCTTCCCGGGCGCCGAGGTGGTGGCGGTGCGCGACCGCACGCCCGAGCCGTCGGCCCCCGCCGCGGCTCCACCGACAGCGACAAACGACGACAGCGACGGCGACGACATGGGCGACTGGGCGCCCTACGACGACGACAAGCCCGACGAGGACGACGACGCGTGAAGGATCTCTCCGGCCTGATGAAGCAGGCGCAAGGCATGCAGGCCAAGCTGCAGGAGGCGCAGGCGCGCCTGCAGGAGCAGACCGCGGAGGGCGCGTCGGGCGGCGGCCTCGTGCGGGTGACGCTGAACGGCTCCGGCGCATTGGTCGGCGTGATGGTGGATCCCAGCCTGCTGAACGCCGGCGAGGGCGAGATGCTGTCCGACCTCCTGGTCGCCGCCCACGCCGACGCCAAGAAGAAGCTGGACGAGGCCGGGCAGAAGGCGATGCAGGAGGCCATGGGCCCGCTCGCCGGCATGGCCGGCGGGATGCCGGGCTTCCCGGGCTTCTGAGCTCTCCCCCCCCCTCCGTCGTCCTCGGGCCTGACCCGAGGACCGAGCCGTCCGCGGCTCCACGAGAGACGTGATGCGCGACCGGCGCCCGGCCCTCGGATCAGGTCCGAGGGCGACGGAGGTGATGGTTTGACGCCCCGCCCCGCCAGTCCTAGTTACGGCGGCCTCTGGGCGGGTCCTGCGGCGTAAGCCGCGGCCCGCCCTTGTCATGCCCGGAGCCCGCCATGAGCCAAGCCCTGCCCGCCGGCGCGACCGGCGTCCTGGTGCTGGCCAACGGCACGGTGATGCCCGGCTTCGGCGTGGGCGCGGCGGGCGAGGCGGTGGGCGAGGTGTGCTTCAACACCGCCATGACCGGCTACCAGGAGATCCTGACCGACCCCTCCTACATGGCCCAGATCGTCACCTTCACCTTCCCGCACGTGGGCAACACCGGGGTGAACCGGGAGGATGTGGAGCAGTTCGGCCGCGAAGCGGGGGCGCCCGGCGCGCAGGGCTCGCTGGACGCAGGCTTCGGCGGCGCGCGCACCACCGCGCGTGGGGCGATCTTCCGTGACCTGCCGACGGACCCGGCCAACTACCGCGCCGCCGGCCCGCTGCACGACTGGCTGGCCAGTCGCGGCGTGGTGGCGCTGGCGGGCGTGGACACGCGCGCGCTGACCCGCCGCATCCGCGAGAACGGCATGCCCCACGGCGTGGTCGCCCACGCGCCGGACGGCCGCTTCGACCTCGACGCGCTCGTGGCCAAGGCAAAGGCGTGGGAGGGCGTCGCGGGGGTGGACCTCGCCAAGGACGCCACCACCCTGCAGAGCTTCACCTTCGACGAGGGGCTGTGGAGCTGGCCGGGCGGCTACGCCGGCCCGCAGGACCCCCCGCGGTTCGAGGTCGCGGTCCTGGACTACGGCGTCAAACGCAACATCCTGCGCGCGCTCACCAGCATCGGCGCGCGCGCCACCGTGCTGCCGGCGCACACGACGGCGGAGGAGGTGCTGGCGCGCAAGCCGGACGGGGTGCTGCTGTCCAACGGCCCCGGCGACCCGGCGGCCACCGGCGAGTACGCCGTGCCCGAGATCGGCAAGCTGGTGGACTCGGGCACGCCCGTGTTCGGCATCTGCCTCGGCCACCAGATGCTCGCCCGCGCGCTGGGCGCGAAGACCTCGAAGATGGACCAGGGCCACCACGGGGCGAACCACCCGGTGAAAGACCTGGAGACCGGGCGCGTGGAGATCGTCTCCATGAACCACGGCTTCACCGTCGACCGCGACACCCTGCCCGAGCCCGTGCGCGAGACGCACGTCAGCCTGTTCGACGGCACCAACGCCGGCCTGGCCCTGAGGGACCGCCCCGTGTTCAGCGTCCAGCACCATCCGGAGGCCAGCCCCGGCCCCACCGACAGCCTCTATCTGTTCGAGCGCTTCGCCGGCCTCATGGCGCAGGCGCGCGGCTGAGCGGGTCGTGTTAAGCTCGCGCCATGGCCGAGACCGCGCCGCGCCCGATGACGCCTGAAGAGTTCTTCGCCTGGCATGAGCATCAGGAGGAGAGGTATGAGCTGGTCGACGGCCATCCGGTGCTCAAGTTCGATAACGGTCCGGGCATGATGGCCGGCGCGACCGCCGCGCATGATCAGATCGTCATCAACATCATCCAGGCGCTTCGTCGCCTCCGCGGCGGGCCCTGCCGCGTGAAGACGGCGGACCAGGCCACGCGGACGGCGCGGGGCAATCTGCGGATGCCGGACGTGACGATCGACTGCGGTCGCCCCGTGCCGACCAGCTACGAAAGCATCGAACCGGCGGTGGTGTTCGAGGTGCTGTCCCCCTCCACGCGTCGCACCGATCTGTTGCGCAAGGTGGACGAATATCAGCATGTCGCGAGCCTCCGGCACTTCGCTATCCTAGAGCCCGGTCGGGCCTGGGCGATCGTGTGGTCGCGTGAGGCTGAAGGCGCCTGGGCGTCGGAGGTCCTGGAGGGGACGGAACGGGAACTCTCCCTGCCGGCGGTGGGCGTCTCCCTGCCGATGGCCGAGATCTACGAGGACGTCGAGCTGGAGCCCTGAGGGGCGAGCGCCCGCCCCCGACCCCGGGGGCGGGAAGGCGGCGGGCGCTCGCGCCGCACGGAACGCGCCGAGGCGCGTCCCGGCGAAACCTCACTGGGGCATGAGCACCGTGTCGACCACGTGGATCACGCCGTTCGACTGGTAGACGTTCGGGATCGTCACCTTCGACAGGCCGCCCTTGGCGTCCTTCAGCGAGACGGACGCGCCGCGCTTCACGACGGTGAGCGTGCCGCCCTGCACGGTGGTCAGGGTCTGGCCGTTCTTCAGGTCGGCGGCGGCGACGCGGCCGGGCACGACGTGATAGGTCAGGATCGTGGTCAGCGTGGCCTTGTTCTCGGGCTTGACCAGCGTGTCCACCGTGCCGGCGGGCAGCTTGGCGAAGGCGGCGTCCGTCGGCGCGAAGACGGTTAAGGGGCCGGGGCCGCTCAGGGTGTCCACCAGGCCCGCGGCCTTGACCGCGGCGACGAGGGTGGTGTGGTCCTTCGAGTTGACGGCGTTCTCGATGATGTTCTTGGACGGGTACATGGGCGCGCCGCCCACGGTGACCGTCTTCTCGGACATCGAGGGCTGGGCGTAGGCGACGGGGCCTAGGCTGAGGGCGAGGGCCGCGCCTACGGCGGCGAGGCGGAAGCTCGAGATCATCACTTGGCTCTCCAGGAGCGCGCGGACATTCCGACGGCTCGGCCACATATACGGCCTGGCGGGCCGCGCGGATGCGTCACATGTTAAATTCTCGCGAGCACGCCCAGCGCGATCACGGGCCCGGTGGGCGTTCCCTTGGGCGCCCCGCCCGGCGGCTCCAGCGAGACCGCCAGGGTGGCGCCCGCCCGCGCGTGTCGCACGAGCTCGGGCGAGAGGCGCAGGGGCACGGTGCGGCCCGTGTCGATCAGGCCGGCCGGGAGGGGCGCCCCGCCCTTGGGGATCAGCCACAGCTCGCGCACCCGCGGGTCGCTCGGGCCCGGGTTGACCGGCGTCAGCACCACCGAGGCGCGCTGGCGGTCCAGGGTGGCCGTGAACAGCGGCGAGTCCGCCAGCAGCGGCGACGCCGCGGGCGGCTCCAGCCGGGCGGCCAGGATCGGCTCGGGCACGGCCTTGCGACCCACCATGAGCGCCAGGGCGGCGAAGCAGGCCGCGGCCGCCGTCCCGAAGCCCAGCGCCGCCGTGCGCCAGCGCCGCATCTGCGCGCGGGGCGCGAGCTCGACCACCTGGGCGGAGGGCCTGGGGCCCGCCTGCGGCGCAACCTCTGGCGGCAGGGCGGCCTCGATCCGGGGCCACAACCCGTCCGGCGCGGCGACGGGCGCCACGTCCTCGGCCAGGGGGTGCAGGCGCGCGCTCCAGGCCGCGGCCTCGGCGGCGAACTCGGGATCGGCGGCCGCGCGCGCCTCCGCCTTCGCCCGCGCCTCGCCATCCAGCACGCCCAGCGCCAGCTCGGCGGCCAGGAGGCGTCCGGATTTCGGGTCGGGTCGGGCGGGACTCATCGCTCGAGGCACTCACGCAAGCGGACCAGCCCCCGCCGTATCCAGCTCTTCACCGTCCCGACCGGCTTTCCGCTGCGGGCGGCCACCGCCTCGTAGGTGAGGCCTCCCAGGAAGGCGGTGCGGATGGCCGACGCCTCTTCCGCGCGCAGGGCGGAGAGGCAGGCGTGCAGTCTCAGCCCCTCGTCGGTGCGCAGCAGGCCGGCCTCCGCGTCCTCCGCCGGATCGGCCGCCTCCACGGTGGAGATGTCCTGGGCGCCGCGCAGGGGATTGCGCGCGCGTAACCGGTCGATGGCGCGGTTACGGGTGATCGCGGTCAGCCACGCGGCCCCGCTCGCCCGGGCGGGATCGAAGGCGGCGGCCCGGCGCCATACGGCGAGGTAGACCTCCTGCAGCACGTCCTCGCTCTCACCGCGGTCGCCGAGGATACGCAGGCAGACGCCGAACAGACGCGCGCTGGTGGCGTCGTAGAGCCGTCGCAACGCCGCGCGGTCGCCTCCGGCCACCTGCGCCAGCAGGGGCGCCAGCGGGTCGGCGCGCAGCGAGGTGGAGGCGGCGGTGTCGGCGGGGGGGATCGGGGGCTCCGGAAACGCGCTCGCCCCGCGGTCTAGGGTGTTCGCGGAGGCTTCGCAAACACATAGGCCGTCCCGTCCCACAGGGCGAAGGCGGGCGCGCGGACGGGGTGCGGGGCCAGGCCGGCGGCGCGCGGCAGCGCCTGCGCCTCGGCGGCGTCGAGGGCCGGGTCGCCGCGATAGCTCCAGTTCAGCACGGCCAGCCGCCCGCCCGGCGCGAGCACGCGCGCAGCCTCGGCCATGTGGCGCGCGGACAGGTCGCCGCCCGCCTGCACCACATAGGGGAAGCTGTCGGCGTAGAGCACGAGGTCGAAGCCGCCGCCCGCCGCCCAGGGCAGGCCCCGCCCGTCGCCCAGCACCGCGCGCACGTGGGCCAGCCCCGCCGTGCGCCGCGCCGCCTCCCGCGCCAGGGCGGGGGAGAGCTCGCCGCCGATCACGACCGCCGCGTCGGGGGCGAGGGCGCGCAGGAAGCGGCCGGCCCCGCAGCCCACCTCCAGCACGCGGCCGCCCGGGCGGTGCAGGCCCTCCGCGCGCAGCCAGGCGGCCACCTCCGCGGCGGCGGCGTCCAGCCGGGCGGGGTCGCCCAGCGAGTAGAGGGCGGCGGCGGCCTCCGGCGACACGGCGGCCGCCGCGTCGAACTGGCGGGCCAGGCGGGCCAGGGCGGCGTCCGGACCGTCCGGCGCCGGGGAGTGGTCCACCAGGCTCGCCACGCCCTTCACCGCATGGAACGCCTCGGGCGTGAGCAGCGCGGCCAGCTCCGGCCCGGCCGCGACGCGGGCGGCGGCGAGGTCCGGCGCGTCCAGGATCAGGCGCATGGCGGCGAGCGGCGGGGGGGCGGGATCGGGCAGGGCAGGGACTCGCGTCGGGGCCGGCGCATCCTAGCTTGGACCGCGCCGGCTTGCCCGCTCCGCCTGTGGGCCCTAAACCGCCGCCCTAGCCCACAACCCGGCCGCCCCGCGCGCCCCGCCGCGCTGCGGGCGGCTGCGCGCGCGAGTTCCGCCCATGCCCAAGCGCACGGACATCCGGTCCATCCTGATCATCGGCGCCGGCCCCATCGTCATCGGCCAGGCCTGCGAGTTCGACTACTCGGGCGTGCAGGCCTGCAAGGCGCTGCGGGCCGAGGGCTACCGGATCATCCTGGTCAACTCGAACCCCGCCACCATCATGACCGACCCCGAGCTGGCCGATGCCACCTACGTGGAACCGATCACCCCGGAGATGGTCGCCAAGATCATCGAGAAGGAGCGGCCGGACGCGCTGCTGCCCACCATGGGCGGCCAGACCGCGCTGAACACCGCCCTGGCGCTGGAGAGCATGGGCGTGCTGGCCAGGTTCGGCGTCGAGATGATCGGCGCCCGCGCCGAGGTGATCGACAAGGCCGAGGACCGCCAGAAGTTCAGGGACGCCATGGACAGGATCGGGCTGGAGAGCCCGAAGTCCACCGTGGTGCACACCATGGAGGAGGCGCTGGCGGCGCTGCCGTACACCGGCCTGCCCGCCGTCATCCGCCCCTCGTTCACGCTCGCGGGCACGGGCAGCGGCGTGGCCTACAACATGGAGGAGTTCCGCAGCATCGTGGAGCGCGGGCTCGACCTGTCGCCCGTCACCGAGGTGCTGATCGACGAGAGCCTCCTCGGCTGGAAGGAGTTCGAGATGGAGGTGGTCCGCGACCGGGCGGACAACTGCATCATCGTCTGCGCCATCGAGAATATCGACCCGATGGGCGTGCACACCGGCGACAGCATCACGGTCGCCCCCGCCCTGACGCTGACCGACAAGGAATACCAGCGCATGCGGGCCGCCAGCATCGCCGTGCTGCGCGAGATCGGCGTGGAGACCGGCGGCAGCAACGTGCAGTTCGCCGTGAACCCGGCGGACGGGCGCATGGTGGTGATCGAGATGAACCCGCGCGTGTCGCGGTCCTCGGCGCTCGCCAGCAAGGCCACCGGCTTCCCCATCGCCAAGGTCGCCGCGCGGCTGGCCGTCGGCTATACGCTGGACGAGCTGGATAATGACATCACCGGGGCCACGCCCGCCAGCTTCGAGCCGGCGATCGACTATGTGGTCACCAAGATCCCGCGCTTCGCCTTCGAGAAGTACCCGGGCGCCGAGCCCTACCTGACCACCAGCATGAAGAGCGTCGGCGAGGTGATGGCCATCGGCCGCACCTTCGCCGAGAGCGTGCAGAAGGCGCTGCGCGGGCTGGAGACTGGGCTGACCGGTTTCGACGAGGTGCTGATCGAGGGCGCGGACGATCCGGACACGGGCAAGGCCGCCGTGATCCGCCGGCTGGGCCAGCCCACCCCCGACCGGCTGCTGGTGATCGCCCAGGCGTTCCGCCACGGGCTGACGGTGGAGGAGATTGTCGCCGCCTGCAGCTACGAGCCCTGGTTCCTGCGCCAGATCGCCGAGATCGTGCGCACGGAGGGGCGCGTGCGGGCGGGCGCGCTGGCGCCCTTCCCCGCGCGGGAGGCGTCTGCGGCGTCCGGCTCGGCCGACGTCGCGGCTTCACCCCCATCCCCGGCCCTTCCCCCATCGAGGGGGAAGGGAGAGGAGCTTCGCCGGCTCAAGGCCATGGGCTTCTCCGACGCGCGGCTCGCCAAGCTCCTGCGCGCCACCGAGGCCGAGGTCCGCGCCGCGCGCCAGGCGCTCGGCGTGCGCCCGGTCTTCAAGCGCATCGACACCTGCGCCGCCGAGTTCGCGGCCAAGACGCCCTACATGTACTCGACCTACGAGGCCGGCGCCTTCGGCCAGGCGCCCGAGTGCGAGTCCAACCCCACCGCCCGCAAGAAGGCGATCATCCTCGGGGGCGGGCCGAACCGGATCGGGCAGGGGATCGAGTTCGACTACTGCTGCTGCCACGCCGCCTTCGCGCTGGGCGAGCTCGGCGTCGAGTCCATCATGGTCAACTGCAACCCGGAGACCGTCTCCACCGACTACGACACCAGCGATCGCCTCTACTTCGAACCGCTCACCGCCGAGGACGTGCTGGAGCTGATCCACGTGGAGATGAGTGCGGGCACGCTCGCGGGCGTGATCGTGCAGTTCGGCGGGCAGACGCCCCTAAAGTTGGCCCAGGCGCTGGAAGACGCGGGCGTGCCCATCCTCGGCACCTCGCCGGACGCCATCGACCTCGCCGAGGACCGCGAGCGCTTCCAGGGCCTGCTGCACGAGATCGGGCTGAAGCAGCCGGTCAACGCCATCGCCCGCTCTGCGGCGGAGGCCCGCGCGGCGGCGCACGAGGTGGGCTACCCCGTGGTGATCCGCCCCTCCTACGTGCTGGGCGGCCGCGCCATGGAGATCGTGCGCGACGACGAGGGGCTCGACCGCTACGTCACCCACGCCGTGCAGGTGTCCGGCGACAGCCCGGTGCTGATCGACCAGTACCTTTCCAGAGCCACCGAGGTGGACGTGGACGCCATCTGCGACGGCGAGACCGTGTTCGTGGCCGGCGTCATGGAGCACATCGAGGAGGCCGGCGTGCACTCCGGCGACAGCGCCTGCTCGCTGCCGCCCTTCTCGCTCCGCGCGGAGACCATCGCCGAGCTCAAGCGACAGACGGAGCTGATGGCGCGGGCGCTCAAGGTGCGCGGGCTGATGAACGTGCAGTTCGCCATCGAGGAGCCGCTGTCGGAGAGTCCGCGCATCTACGTGCTGGAGGTGAACTCCCGCGCCAGCCGCACCGTGCCGTTCGTGGCCAAGGCGATCGGCGCCCCCGTGGCGTCCATCGCCGCCAAGGTGATGGCGGGGGAGCCGCTGGCGTCCTTCGGCCTGCGCGACCGGCCGGCGGACCACGTGGCGGTGAAGGAGGCGGTGTTCCCCTTCGCCCGCTTCCCCGGCGTGGACACGGTGCTCGGGCCGGAGATGCGCTCCACCGGCGAGGTCATGGGCCTGGACTGGCGGCGCGAGGGGGAGACCGACGCCCAGCCCGCCTTCGCGCGCGCCTTTGCGAAGAGCCAGCTCGGCGGCGGCGTGGTCCTCCCGCAGGCGGGCGGCGTGTTCGTGTCGGTCAAGGACGCGGACAAGGCCTGGATCGTCGAGCCCGCACGTCTGCTCGCGGAGCGGGGCTTCAAGATCATCGCCACGGGCGGCACGGCCCGCCACCTGGCCGGCCAGGGCATCGCCTCCGAGCCGGTCAAGAAGGTGCTGGAGGGGCGTCCCAACATCGTGGACGCCATGAAGGACGGCGCGGTCCAGCTCGTGTTCAACACCACCGAGGGCCGTCA
Organism: uncultured Caulobacteraceae bacterium; assembly: GCA_964244065.1. GTDB lineage: Bacteria > Pseudomonadota > Alphaproteobacteria > Caulobacterales > Caulobacteraceae > JASLDZ01. The sequence goes on from CAXTHH010000002.1 coordinate 615,035, forward strand.
GAGCCTGGCCGACAGCTTCGACCTGCGGCGCACCGCGCTCCTGATGAAGATCCCCTACTACACGACCGCGGCGGGCGCCCTGGCGGCGGCGCAGGCGATCGGCGCGATGGCCGACGGGTCGCTGGAGGTGCGCCCCCTGCAGAGCTACGGCTGAGGGCGCATCAGGAGCGGTTCGGCCGAGCTCAACCACCGCTTACCGCTCATCCCGGCGAAGGCCGGGACCCAGGTCCGGAAGGGGGGATGCAGAACTCGCCATCGCGATGCCGAGCGCGGGATCACGGTCGGCGCTGGGTCCCGGCCTTCGCCGGGATGAGCGGATGTAAGGTGGACGCGCCCTACCGCCCGACCGCCTCGCGGATGCGCGTCTCCACCTCGGCGGCGCTGAAGGGCTTCTGCAGCGTGGGGCGGTCGCGCCAGCCCTGGGGGACGCCGCTGGCCCCGTAGCCGGTGGCGAACAGGAAGGGCACGCCGCGCGCGGCCAGGGCCTCGGCCACCGGCGCGCTGGTCTCGCCCGCCACGTTCACGTCCAGGATGGCCACGTCGAGCGCGGTGTCGTCCCGGCTTAGGACGTCCACCGCCTGAGCCACGCGCGAGCAGGTGTGGGCCACCTCGCAGCCGAGGTCGCCCAGCATGTCCTCCAGCAGCATGGCGACGAGGGTCTCGTCGTCCAGCAACAGCACGCGGAGGCCTTCCAGGCCGGAACTGTGGTCACTCATCGCGCGGAGGCTAGGCCGTAGCGGGAGCGCGGCGTCAAGCGCCGATGCTCTTGGCGGGCCTCGCGGCCATCCGCGCCAGCACTTCGGCGGCCGCGCGCTCCGTCTCGCGCAGGGGCGGATAGCTCCACCTGTCCAGCGCGCCGGTGAAGGGGCGGGCCACGCCGGCGGCGGCCAGGGCGGCGTGGAAACGGTCCTTGCGCGCCTGCCGCCCGTCCACCGCCGCGATGTGCACGGGGGCGCCGGTGGCCGCCGCCTCGGCCGTCATGTTGATGCTGTCGGCGGTGACGACCACGTGGTCCGCCCAGGCCAGGAAGCCGGCGAGCGGGTTCGGCCCCTGGCCGTCCCATACCCAGCCGGGCAGGGGAGCCAGCGCCCCGCGCAACGCCTCGGCGGCCGCGGGCGGCGTGCGGCGCGAGAAGGTGACCATCACCGAGCCGCCCGCCGCGCCCACCGCGTCGCGCACCTGCGCTCCGATCTCGCCCGCCCGGGCGGCGGACAGGTCGAAGGCGCGCGAGCGGCCGCCCACCAGCACGGCGACCCGCGGCGCCGGAAGCGCTCCGAGCCGGTCCGCGAAGGCGGCTCGGCCCTCCGCCAGCCGCCGCGCGCTCATCCGGTGGGGCGCGCCGAGCAGGGGCAGGACGCCCGGCCCCTCCAGCCCGTCGTGCGCGGGGGGGATCACGAGGTCGAAGCGCCGGGGCGGCCGCAGCGGGTCCTGCAGCTGGACCACGAAGCTGCGCCCGCCCGACCAGCGGCGCAGGGCGATCCCGGCGGGCACGGCGGCGCGGCCGTTGCCGATCCACAGGTCGGGCCAGGGTGGGCGAAGCGGATCGGAACCGGGGTCGAGCGCCAGGCGCGGGGCCGTGATCAGCCGCGTGGGCAGGCGCCGCAGCCACGGTCGCCAGCGCACCCGCTTGACGGCGATCCGCGCGGGCGCAAGCCCGGCCACAGCCTCGGCCAGGCCCACCGCCTGCGCCTCGATGCCGGCCCGGCCGTCGGTGACGACCCAGACGTCCAGGAGGCCGTCGAGCGGGGCGTCGGCCGTCCCGCTCACGCGCAGATCAGATCCACTCGACCTTGAGGATCTCGTACGACTTGGTCCCGCCGGGGGTCTGAACCTCGACCACCTCGCCCGGCTCCTTGCCGATCATGGTGCGCGCCAGGGGGCTGGTGAGCGACAGGCGGCCCTGCTTCACGTCGGCCTCGTGCTCGCCCACGATCTGGTAGCGGGCCTCGTCCTCGGTGTCCTCGTCGACCACGGTGACGGTGGCGCCGAACTTCACGGCCTTGCCGCTGAGCTTCGAGACGTCGATCACCTGCGCGCGGCTGATCTTGTCCTCGATCTCCGCGATGCGGCCCTCGATCCAGCCCTGCCGCTCCTTGGCGGCGTGGTACTCGGCGTTCTCCGACAGGTCTCCGTGGCTGCGCGCCTCGGAGATCGCCGCGATCACGGCGGGTCGCTCCGAGCTCTTCAGACGCTTCAGCTCATCGTCGAGAACCCTGAAGCCCTCGCCGGTCATCGGCACTTTTTCCATGCTGGGAAGAGCTCTGTCTCTGGTCTCGGGAGAACGGGGCGTCGCCCGATCGCGGGCTCGGCCCGTCGGGGGCGTCGAGTATGGGAGGGGGCGCCCGGCGGTTCAAGGGGCGCCGCGCCGCCGGCGCAGCAGCAGCCACCCCGCCGCGGCGACCGCCAGCACGACGATGAGCGCCGCCAGGAGCTTGAACATGGCCGAGACCGCCGCGGCCGCCACCCACAGGAGCAGGGCGAGCGCGACGGCGACGAGCAGGATCAGGCGGAGCATGTCCGAGGAACGGCCAAGCTCGGTTCCGGTTCAGCGACGGGATCACGCGTAGGCGTAGGGCCCGCCCCGTTCCAGCGCGCGCCGATAAGGCGGCCGGGCATGGATCGCCTGCAGGAACGCCACGCAGCGCGGGTGGCCCTCCGCCAGGCCGGCGCGCGCCGCCGCGGCCTCCAGCGGGAAGCTCATCATGATGTCGGCGGCCGACAGCTCCGGCCCGGCGAAGCGGCCGGTGGCGGCCAGCTCGCCCTCCCAGAACGCCATGTGCGCCTTCAGCTGCGGCGCCACCATGGCCGCCTTGGCGCGGCTTGCGACGGCGTTCACCAGCGGGCGCATCAGCCCTCCCGCGCGCCTCGGCATCACGTCGAAGATCAGCTTGAGCAGCAGCGGCGTCATGGCCGAACCCTCGGCGTAGTGCAGCCAGTAGGTCTGCCGCCGCCGGTCCGCCTCCGACGCGGGCGTCAGGCGGCCGCCGGCGTGCCGCTGGAGCAGGTGCTCCACGATGGCGCCCGTCTCGGCCACGACGATCCCGTCGTCCTCCAGCACCGGCGACTTGCCGAGCGGGTGCAGCCTCCTCAGCTCGGGCGGGGCCAGCATGGTCTGCGGGTCCCGCGCGTAGCGCTTCACCTCGTAGGGCGCCTCCAGCTCCTCGAGCATCCACAGCACCCGTTGGGAGCGGGAGTTCTCGAGGTGGTGGACGGTGATCATGCAGGCCTCCGCGCGGGCCGGAGCTTAGCGGCCCGATCGGCCCGGTGTCACGGCGCGGCCGCCTGGCCTGGATCGAGCCGCGCCAGCGCATCGCCCAGCGTCACTGCGCCCGCCGTCAGCACGCGGGCCGTGATGCCGCCGTGGCCGCGCACGGCGTTATAGCCGCCCGGCCCCAGCGTCTCCTCCATGCGCGAGCAGGGATGGCAGTCGCCCGTGTGTTCCAGCACCGCGGAGCCCAGGCGGAAGCGGCGGCCCTTCAGCGCGCCGAGGTTGACGCCGGAGGCAACGACGTTGCGGCGCAGCGCCTCGGGCGTGACCGGCTCGCGGCCGAGCCAGGCCCCGATGTCGCGCAGGTGCTCGGCGGCGATCAGCGTCAGGTGCCGCGTGCCGCTGCGGCCGTCGTAGCGGTCGCCGACCAGGCCGACCTCCGGCGTGAGTTCCGCGGCCTCGACGGAGACGATCGGCCCGCGGCGGCGCAGTCGCAAGCCGATCCACTCGACACGGCCCGGGCGCACGGGTCCATCCAGCAGGCGCTGCAGGGCGGAGCCCGTGGGGAGCACGGGCGCTAGACGCGGAAGCGGTACTCGCGCCCCGGCTCGCGCTCCACGTCCGGAGGGAAGCTCGCCCGCTTGTCGGCGTAGTACTGGCGGCGGTGGTCGCCGTCGGAGGCCAGGTTGTAGGTCAGGTACAGGATGCGGCGCTGCGCGTCGGTGAGGTTGGGCGCGGAGCCGTGGGGGGCGTAGCTGTCGAAGAACAGCACGTCGCCCGGCTCGCCCGGCACGGGCACCATCGGGAAGGCGGCCATCTGCTCAGGGGTCAGCGGCGTCCACTCCTCGCCGATCAGGCCGGCCAGGCGCGGCGCGTCGGCCATCTCCAGGCAGCCGTTCTCCAGCGTGGAGGGGTCGATGGTGACCAGCGCGGTGACGAACAGGGGCGCGAACACCGTCCAGCCCGCCTGCTGGTCCTGGTGCGGCTCGAACCCCGCGCCGCCCGGCTCCTTGAAGTTGATCTTGTCCTTGAACAGCACCGCCGGGCCGCCGAGCAGCTCGGCGCACGCCTGCTGCAACCGGCCGTGCACCAGGCCGTCGAAGGCGGGGTGGACGGGGCAGAAGTCCTCGATCCGCTGGCGCACCTTGGCGGCGGAGTCCTTCAGGCTCGTCTCCCAATAGACCATGTGCGCCCCGGGGACCTCGGGGCGGGCGGTCAGCTCGTCGGTCCAGGCGGCGATCTCGGCGGCCTCGGCCGGCGAGAAGAAGCCGGGCGCGACGGTCCAGCCCCTGGCGGCGTAGTGGGCGTGCTGGGCGTCCGAGAGCAGGGGGCGCGTGCCCGCCTCAGCAGTGTCGAGCGGCATGGTCGGTCAGTCCGTCAGGAGCGGCAGGACGTGGTCGCGGGCTTTCGCCACGTCCTCCTCGAAGTCGATCTCGGTCCAGGGCAGGTCGCCCACGTCCACCGCGCCCCAGCGTTCCGGCGAGCGGAGCATCAGGTCGCGCAGCGCCTCCTCATACTCCAGGTGCGCGCCGCCCTCCGCGATCTTCTCGTCGCACCGCGCGCAGAGCGCCGCGGCCGTCCCGGGCGAGAGATGGAAGAAGCCCACCGACTCCCCGTGGCGCTCGCCGGGGTCGTCCGGGACCTTGCGGAAGTCCACCAGCCGGTCGCCGCGGAAGCAGGCCTTCACTGGCTCGTCGCCGGGCTCCAGCTCGGGGTCGATGAGGAGCGTGTTCTCGGCCCCGTCCTCGAACAGGCGGGCCACCATGCGCGCGTCGTGCAGCACGTCGCCGTCCATCAGCAGCACCGGCCGGCCGCAGGTGAGCGCCTCGCGCTGCACGGCCACGGAGACCAGGCTGCCCTCGCGATAGCGGGGGTTCTCCACGAAGCGCACGTCCAGCGGCGCGTTCAGGCGCGCCACCTCGGCGCGCAGGGCGTCCGCCTCGTGGCCCACGGTGATCCGCACGTCGTCCACGCCGCAGGCGGCCAGGGCCGCGAGGCGGCGATCCAGCAGGCTCCGGCCGTCGAAGGCCAGCAGCATCTTCGGCCCGGCGTGCGTGTCGCCCAGCCGCCGGCCGACGCCCGCGGCCAGGATCACCGCGACCGGCGTGTTGCTCCCCTGTGACAAATCCGCGACGATCTCGTTTCAGCCCTGCGTCGTCCGTATGTAGAGGAGGCGACCCCGCCGAGGGAAGCAGGCGCCAGGTTCGGGATACGTCGTCGGAATGCAGATCACCCAACGCGCGCCGGTCGGGATCGACGGGCGCGAGGCCCGGCCGACCGCCCTGCGCCGGCTCATCGCCTCTCCCGACCTCAGCTTCCTGATGGAGGCGCACAGCGGGCTCTCGGCCAAGATCGCCGAGGAGGCGGGCTTCCGCGGGATCTGGGCGTCCGGCCTGTCGATCTCCGCCAGCCTCGGCCTGCGCGACAGCAACGAGGCGTCGTGGACGCAGGTGCTGGAGGTGCTGGAGTACATGGCCGACGCCACCACCCTGCCCATCCTGGTGGACGGCGACACGGGGCACGGCAACTTCAACAACATGCGCCGCTTCACCCGCAAGCTGGGCGAGCGCGGCGTGGCCGGCGTATGCATCGAGGACAAGCTGTTCCCGAAGGCGAACAGCTTCGTCGGCGAGGCCCAGCCCCTGGCCGACGTGGGCGAGTTCTGCGGCCGCCTGAAGGCGGGCAAGGACAGCCAGACGCACGAGGACTTCGTGATCGTCGCGCGCACCGAGGCGCTGATCTCGGGCTGGCCGATGGAGGAGGCGCTGCACCGCGCCCACGCCTACGCCGACGCCGGGGCCGACGCGATCCTGATCCACAGCAAGAAGGCGCACGCCCGCGAGGTGTTCGAGTTCTGCGAGCGCTTCGCCGGCCGCACGCCCGTGGTGATCGTGCCCACCATGTACCACGCGACCCCCACCGAGCTCTTCCGGCAGGCCGGCGTCTCCACGGTGATCTGGGCGAACCACCTGCTGCGCGCCTCGCTGACCGCCATGCGCGAGACGGCCGCGCGCATCCACGAGGACCAGTCGCTGCAGGAGGTGGAGGGCCGCGTCGCCCCCGTGAAGGACATCTTCCGCCTGGTGGGCAACGACGAGCTGGAGGCGGCCGAGCGCCGCTACCTGCCCGCGGAGACGCGCCGCTCGGCCGTGGTGCTGGCGGCGTCGCGCGGCGGCGAGCTCGGCGAACTGACCCGCGACCGGCCCAAGTGCATGGTGGACGTGCGCGGCCGCCCGCTGCTGCAGCGCCTGGTCTCCACGCTGAACGAGAGCGGCGTGCGCGAGGTCACCGTGGTGCGCGGCTGGCGCAAGGAGGCGGTGGCCGCCGCGGGCGCCCGCTTCGTGGACAACGACCGCTTCGCCGAGACCGGCGAGGTCGCCTCGCTGGCGATGGCCGCGGAGGCGCTGCAGGGCGACACGGTGGTGGCCTACGGCGACGTGCTGTTCCGCGCCTACATCCTGGACAGCCTCCTGGCCTCCCGCGCCGACATCGTGCTGGCGGTGGACGCGCTGAACATCCCCGCCGCCAACGACATCGGCCCCAGCCACGACCTGGTGGTGGCCGACCACCGCTACTCCGGCGACTACCTGGACGACGCGCCCGCCCACCTGCTGACCATGAGCGCCGAGGCCGCCGCCACGCCGGAGACGGCCGGCGAGTGGATGGGCCTGGCGCGCCTCTCGCCCACAGGCGCGCGCTGGGTGCGCGAGGAGATCGAGGCGCTGCGGGCCGAGGGTCTGTTCGACACCGCCGACATGCCGCTGCTGTTCACGCGCATCGCCGCCAAGCGCCCGGTGCGCATCAAGTACTTCACCGGCCACTGGATGGACGTGGACAACCTCCGCGACCTCGCCGACGCCCGGGACTTCGCCTGAGAGCGCTCCAGCGGCTGACCTCGGCGCTGCCGCCGTGCTCGGTCGCGTCAAGCCACGCTTCGCTCTTCGGGCTTGACCCGCCGTGCTCGGTCGCGTCAAGCCACGCTTCGCTCTTCGGGCTTGACCCGCCCTGCGCGCGACGGCTGACCGGAGGGGTCGGGACGCGGGGCGTCCCTCCAGATAGGTTCGACGGCCTGCGGCGCGTCGAACACGGGGCTGAGCCGTGCCCGTGCGTGGGGCGGAGGTCGCGCCTCCCTTTCAACCAGCTCTTGTTTGCCTCAGCCCCGAGTTCGACGCCCCGCAGGGCGTTGAACTTACATCAGGAGGGACGCCCCGCGTCCCGACGCCCTCGCCACAGCCGTCGCGCGCAGGGCGGGTCAAGCCCGGAGAGCGGAGCGTGGCTTGACGCGGCCGAGCACGGCGGCAACGCCGACGTCAGCCGTTCAAGCTCCCCACCGCGCGCCCGGCCCGCTACACAGCGCCCGTGATCACCGCCGACCAGTTCATCGCCGCCGCCCGACACGAGGGCTTCGATTTCTACACCGGCGTGCCGTGCTCGTTCCTGACGCCGCTGATCAACGGCGTGCTCAGCGACCGGTCGCTCCGCTACGTGGGCGCGGCCAGCGAGGGGGAGGCCGTGGCCATCGCCGCGGGGGCCTGGCTGGCCGGTCGGCGCACGGTGGTGATGTGCCAGAACTCCGGGCTAGGCAACGCGGTGAACCCGCTCACCAGCCTGAACGCCCCCTTTCGCATCCCCACCCTGTTCGTCACCACCTGGCGCGGCCAGCCGGGCCTCAAGGACGAGCCGCAGCACGAGCTGATGGGCCGCATCACCCACGAGCTCCTCGGCCTGATGGAGCTGACGGTGGAGGACGCGCCCTCCGCCCCGGAGGCGCTCGCCCCCGCCTTCGCCCGCGTCGCCGAGGTTATGGACCGCACGGGCCTGCCCGTCGCCTGGGTGCTGAAGAAGGGCGACGTGGACGAGACCGGCCTCGACGCGGCCCCTCCCGGCCCGCGCCCGCCCGGGCGCCGCGACCGCCTGGAGACGGGCGGGCGCCGGCCGACGCGTGAGGCCGCCCTGCGCCGCGTCCTGGAGCTGGTGGACGACCGCACGGCGGTGGTGGCCACCACCGGCAAGTGCGGGCGCGAGCTCTTCACCCTCGCCGACGGGCCGCAGCACCTCTACCAGGTCGGCTCCATGGGCGGCGCGACGGGGATGGCGCTGGGCGTGGCGCTGAACACGGACAAGGCGGTGCTGGTGCTCGACGGCGACGGCGCGGCGCTGATGAAGCTGGGCACGCTGGCCACCGTCGGCGCCTACGCCCCGGCCAACCTGCTGCACCTGCTGCTGGACAACGGCGTGCACGACTCCACGGGAGGGCAGGCGACCGTCTCCGCCTCCGTCGACTTCGCCGCGGTGGCGCTGGCCTGCGGCTACGCCTACGCCGCTTCGGCCGACGACGCCGACGGCCTGGGCCGCGCCTGGGCGCAGGCGAAGGCGGCGGGCGGCCCGGCGCTGATCCACCTGCGCATCGCGCCCGGCTCCATGGAGACGCTGGGCCGGCCGACGGTGACGCCCGCCGAGGTCGCGCAGCGCTTCAAGCGCTTCCTGGCGTCGTGACGGGCGTCCTCAGACATCCTCCCCTGCGAAGCGGGGGAGGTGATCGGAACGGCATGAGTCCGGCCCTGCTCCTCACCCCCGGCCCGCTGACCACGCACCCGCGCGTGCGGGACGCCATGACGCGCGACTGGGGCTCCCGGGACCGCGACTTCATCGCCCTGACCGCCGAGCTGCGCGAGCGGCTGCTGGCGGTGGCGAACGGGGCGGGCACGCACGAGGCCGTGCCGATCCAGGGGGCGGGCACCTACGTGCTGGAGGCGGCCGCCGCCTCGCTGGTCGGCCGGGCGGACAAGCTCCTGGTGCTCGTCAACGGCGCCTACGGCCGCCGCATGGCCGTCATCGCCCGCCGGCTCGGGCGCGAGGTGGCGACGCTGGAGTGGCCGGAGGACGCGCCCGTGGACCCGGCGCGCGTGGCCGAGGCGCTCGCCGCCGACCCGGACGTGACCCACGTGGCGGTGGTGCACGTGGAGACCACCACCGGCCTGCTGAACCCCGTGGATGCGGTCGCGGCGGTGGTGGCGCACGCCGGCCGGCGGCTGATCGTGGACGCCATGGCGAGCTTCGGCGCCCTGCCGCTCGACCTCGCCGCGACGCCGGCCGCCGCGGTGCTCGCCTCGTCGAACAAGGGCCTGGAAGGGCCGCCGGGGATCAGCTTCGCCCTGGTGGAGCGGGGCGCGTTGGCGGCGGCCGAGGGCGTCTCGCCGTCTATGTCGCTCGACCTGCACGCGCAGGCGGCGGGCTTCGCGGCGAACGGCCAGTGGCGCTTCACGCCGCCCGTGCAGGTGGCGGCGGGGACGGTGGAGGCGCTGCGCCTGCTGGCGGAGGAGGGGGGGCCGCCCGCGCGCCTGGCCCGCTACGGCGAGAACCTGCGCGTGCTGGCGGACGGCGTGGAGGCGGCCGGCTTCCCGCTCTACCTGCGGCGCGAGGTGCAGGCCCCGATCATCGCCACCTTCCGGCACGGGCCGGAGCTGGACTTCGCCGCCTTCTACGACGCCCTCGCCGCGCGGGGGTTCGTGATCTACCCGGGCAAGCTCACCGCCGAGCCGAGCTTCCGCATCGGCTGCATCGGCCAGGTGTTCCCCGCCGACATGCGCCGGCTGGTGGCCATCGTGACCGAGCTCACCTCAGGTTCCGCTCATCCCCGCGGAAGCGGGGACCCAGTGTGAGCGGCTCCGCCACGCTTGATCAGGCTTTCGCCAGGTGCGCGGGGTCAGAGCTGGGTCCCCGCTTCCGCGGGGATGAGCGGAGAAGAGGCGCGTTCGCGCGCCAGCCGCCGCCTGAGGCCGACCAGCCGCACCACGATCACCAGGGTGATGGCGCTGGTGCACAAGGCCGTCGCCACCACCACGGGCGCCAGCCAGCCCAGCCACGTGAGCGGCGCGAGGAGGTAAAGACCGTCGTCCGGTTGAAAGCCCCAGAAGTCGTCGCCCCAAATCCGCGTCTCCCGGCCCTTCAGGTCCTCGTAGACCTCCGACAGCCAGCAGCAGAGGAGCATCGTGGCTCCAGCAACCGCGCCCAGGATCGGAGCCCAGCCGCTCAGCACTCCGTGTCGTAGGCCTATGCCCGCCGTTACGAAGAACGCCGAGTTGAGAAGTATGTCGCTGTAGTAGTCGTACAGATGCCCGCCGCGGCTCTTCATATCGCCGATGCGAGCCAGCTCCCCGTCCATTCGGTCGAGGAAGCCTGAGACGATCCAAAGTAGGCCCGACCACAGGACATTCACGGGCGACAGCTCGACGAGCAGCAGGCAGGCCGCCGCGCCCGTGACCACGCGCACGGTGGTGATGTGGTTCGGCCTCACGCCCGTGCCGAGCAGCGGCCGCACCAGCACGCGGGCGGCCTTGTGGTTCCAGGTGTCGTTCACGTCGGTCTCATCGCCAGTGGACGCACACTTAGGCGCCCCCGCGACCGCCGCCACCCGCGCGGGTGGACAGGGTGTCGCGGCCGCCGCCCTACCCCATCCGCTCATCCCCGCGAAGGCGGGGATCTCTCGCCGGGTGCTCAGGGGCGCGGAGCCTCTCCGGTCCGAGATCCCCGCCTTCGCGGGGATGGGCGGAGGGAGAGGAGGCTAGGCGCCGATCAGCCGCTTGGCCATGCGCTTGGCCAGGGCGCCCCAGGGCGGGCCCAGCAGCTCCATGCCGTTCAGCGGGCCCACGGCGTGGACGGCGCGGGCGTGGCTCAGGCGGTTGAAGCCTTCGCGGCCGTGGTAGGCGCCCGTGCCGCTGGGGCCCACGCCGCCGAAAGGCAGGCTCTCCTGCGCGATGTGCAGCAGCGTGCCGTTCAGCGTGGCCCCGCCGGAGGTGGTGCGCGCCAGCACCGCCTCGCGCTCGCGGGCCGTGCCGCCCAGCACGTAGAGCGCCAGCGGCTTGTCGCGCCCGTTCACCACGGCCAGCGCGTCGTCCAGTCGGCCGTAGCGGACGATGGGGAGGACGGGGCCGAAGATCTCCTCGCGCATGAGCAGGCCGTCCTCCGGCGGGTCGAGCACGACGGTGGGCGCCATCACGCGGCCGCCCGCCTCCCCGGCGGTGAGCACCCGGGCGCCCGCCGCGCGCGCCTCCTCGACCGCGGCGACCAGGCGGGCGTGATGACGCTCGGTGATGATCCCGCTGTACTCGGGGTCGGAGGCCGGGTCGGGGTAGCCCGTGCGCACGCGCGCGAGGATGGCTTGCGCCAGCGCCTCGGCGTCGCCCGCGAGGGCCAGTACGTAGTCCGGCGCGATGCAGGTCTGGCCGGCGTTGACGAACTTGCCGAAGGCGATGGAGCGCGCCGCCTTGGCCGCGTCGGCCCCGGGCAGCACGATCGTCGGCGACTTGCCGCCCAGCTCCAGCGTCACGGGCGTCAGGTTCTCGGCGGCGGCGGCCATCACCTTGCGGCCGACGGCGGTGGAGCCCGTGAACACAAGGTGGTCGAACGGCAGGCGGCAGAAGGCGGCCGCCACGTCCGGCCCGCCCGTGACCACGGCCACCTCGGCCGGGTCGAACCGCTCGGCCACCAGCCGCCTGAGCAGGTCGGCGAAGACGGGCGTCAGCTCCGACGGCTTGAGCAGGGCGCGGTTTCCCGCCGCCAGGGCGTCCACCAGCGGCGCGAGGGCCAGCAGCAGCGGATAGTTCCAGGGCGAGACGATCCCCACCACGCCGAGCGGCTGGCGCTGCACCCAGGCGCGGGCGGGCTGGAAGTTCAGGTCCACCGGCCGCCGCTCCGGCCGCATCCAGCCCGCCACCCGCTTGCTGGCGTGGCGCGCGGCGGAGAGGGTGGGCGCGATCTCCAGGAGGTCCGTCTCGGTGGGCGAGCGGCGGCCGAAGTCGTCGGAGATGGCGCGGGCGATCTCCCCGCGGCCGGCGCGGACCAGGTCGGCGAGCTTGGCCAGGGAGGCGCGGCGGGCGGCGACGCTCGGTCCGTCGCCGGGGATGACGGCGGCGCGCTGGCGCTCGAAGGCGGCCGTCAGGTCGGCGGTAGGGAAGTCGGCGCGCACGTTCATGGGCCGAGCCTAGCGCGGACGGCGGGCGCGGTCAGCCGGCCGGTCAGCCTGGCGGCGCGCCCGCCCGGGGCGGGGCGCCGCCGGTCCACAGCCGCCGGCCGTCCAGGGGCGAGGCGGTGACCAGGCGACCGCCGACGTTCAGCCGGTTCATGCCGTCGACCTCGTACAGGGCCTCGAAGGCGGGGGCGCCGTCGGCGCGGGTCACCGCCTCTCGCAGGCGCGCGGCGCGCGTGCCGTCCTCCGCCGCCTGCATCAGCGCCGCGTCGCGCGTGCCCGCGATCACCACCACGCGCCCGCCCGCCGGGCCGGGGAAGGTGGAGAGGTAGCCGTAGTCGCGGTACATGCCCCCGTCCGCGTCCGACCGCCCGCCCTGGCTGGCGTAGTGGACCCCGGAGCGGCGGTCGATCACGTCGTCGAAGGTGTCGCCGATGCGGAAGCGCGAGGGCGCCAGCACCACGTCGCGCAGCCAGCCCATCCCGCTGAGATAGCCGATGTAGACCACGTTGGAGGTCTTCAGCACCGCGGGCGTCAGATCGCTCATCAGCATCACCCGCACCTGCTCGCGCGGCCTGGCCGCCAGCACGGCCGAGACGTCCCGCAGCGCCGACCCGGCCCCGATGGGCAGGTAGCGCAGGTCGAGGTCGAGGTAGCGGTCGCGCTTCTCGGGATGGGAGGAGACGAAGTCGGTCAGCTCCTCGCGCGAGTTGACGGTGTATTCGCGGACCAGGCGCGAGATCTCCATGCCGTTCTCGCTCTCGCCGAAGATGTAGTAGTCGCCGAGCACCACCACCGTGGGCCGGTCGTTGGCCAGCAGCGGCCCCCAGACGGGTCCGCGGCGCACGGCGGCCAGCTCGCGCGCGGCCGGGCCCTCGCCGGCGTGCGCCGCCCACCATCCGAGCGCGCCGGCCAGCAGCAGCGCCAGCGCGGCGAGGCCGGCGATCCACAGACGCCGCCGGGGCGGGGCCGCGGCCACGGCGGGGGCGGGCTCGACCTCCTCCGCCACCGGGGCGTCGGCGGGGGCGAGCAGCAGCCGGTACTCGCCGCGGGGCACCACCAGCCGAGGGCCCTGGCGCCCGGGCTCGGCCTGGTAGGCCGAGGCCAGGCGGCTGCGCAGCTTGTGGGCGTAGACGCGGACGGCGGCGTCGCGGCCGGGCTCGAAGTCGGCGCCGCGGCCGAACACGTCCATGGCGACCTCCACCTCCTTGGGCGCGGCGTCCACGGTCGAGCGCTCCACGAGGTAGTCGAACAGCCGCGTCAGCGCCTCCGAGCGGCCGAGCGCGCCCGAGGCGCGCAGGCGCGCGGCCTCCTGGCGCAGGATGTCGGCGTCCGTCGAGATCACGGCGCCTTGTAGCGCGGCGGGACCGTCCGTCCATTTCCGCCGGGCGACAGTCCGGCCCTCGCTGGACGGACCGCGGCCCGGCGTGCCACGAAGGTTCGCCGAAGCGGAGCGTTGGGGACCCATGGCAGCGGACGAAGGGGACGGGCGGCCGTGACGCGCGTCGGTCTCTACCCCGGAACCTTCGATCCGATCACCAACGGCCACCTGGACATCATCGGCCGGGCGGTGAAGCTCGTGGACAAGCTGGTGGTCGGCGTGGCGGTGAACAGCGGCAAGGCGCCCATGTTCTCGCTGGAGGAGCGCGTGGCGCTGGTGGAGCAGGAGACCGCCTCGCTGCAGGGGCAGGCGGAGATCGTGGTGCGACCCTTCTCCGGCCTGCTCATGCACTTCGCCGAGGAGCTGGGCGCCGGCGTGATCGTGCGCGGCCTGCGCGCGGTCGCCGACTTCGAGTACGAGTTCCAGATGACCGCCATGAACCAGCAGCTGAACCGCGACATCGAGACCGTCTTCCTGATGGCCGATCCGCGCCACCAGGCCATCGCCTCGCGGCTGGTGAAGGAGATCGCCGTCCTGGGCGGAGACATCCACCCCTTCGTGTCGCCCGGCGTGGCGCAGCGCCTGTTGGAACGCCTGACCCGATGATCCGCCCCGTCCTGCTGCTTTCCCTGCTGCTGGGGGGCGTCGCCGTCGCCCAGCCCCGCCCCGCCGCCCCGGCGCCCGCCGCCGCGGCCCCGGTCGACGCGCCGGACCTGAAGCCCGTGCCGCCGGAGCGGCTGCTGGTGATCGACACCAGCAAGGGCCGCATCGTCGCCGAGCTCGCGCCCGAGCTGGCCCCAAAGCATGTGGAGCAGATCCGCACCCTGGCGCTGGAGCACTTCTACGACGGGCTGACCTTCTTCCGCGTGATCGACCAGTTCATGGCGCAGACGGGCGACCCGGAGAACACGGGCAAGGGCGGCAGCAAGCGGCCGGACCTGCCCGCCGAGTTCACCTTCCGCCGCGGGGCCGACGGCTTCGCGCCGGTGGCCCAGCCCACGGGCGGGGAGTCGGGGTTCGTCGGCGCCATGCCCGTCTACAGCCAGGCCTCGGCGCTGATGGAGATGACGCGCGACGGCAAGGTCACCGCCTGGGGCGCCTTCTGCCCGGGCGTGCTGGGCATGGCGCGCGACAGCAACCCGGACAGCGCCAACAGCCAGTTCTTCCTGATGCGCCAGGCCTATCCCTCGCTGGAGAAGAACTACACCGCCTTCGGGCGCGTGCTGTCGGGGCTGGACGTGGTGCGCGCCATCAAGGCGGGCGAGCCCGTGCCCGAGCCGCAGGACCGGATGACGCGCGTGCGCCTGGCCACCGACCTGCCCCCCGCCGAGCGGCCCCGCGTGCTGCGCGAGGACCCGCTCTCCCCCGGCTTCCGCGCCGAGGTGGAGCGCGTGCGCGCCGCCAAGGGCGCCGACTTCTCCGTGTGCGACGTGCAGCCCCGGGTCCGCGTCGGGTGAACCTGGAGGCGTCCGCCCTCTGGAACCAGGCCGCGGTCGATGTCAGCGAGCAACGCTTCCGCCGGGGCGTGAGCCTCGCGCTGGGGCTGGGGGCGGCGCTCCTGCTCCTGCTGGTGGGCGTGGCCGGCTGGCTCTACAGCCGCGGCCAGGTCAACAACGCCCTGGTCGACCACACCTACTCGGCCCAGGCCAGGATCAACAGGCTGGGCACGCTGGTGGAGCGGCTGGAGACCGCCCGCCGCGGCTACCTGCTCGCGCCCAGCGACGGCTACTGGCGCATCTACGTCGACACGCGCGCCGAGGTCCGCCCGCGTGTGGAGGAGATCGCCGACTTCACCTCCGACAACCCCGTCCAGGTGCGGAACGCGGCGGAGCTGTCGCGCCTGGTCGAGCTCAAGTTCGCGCAGTTGCGCGACAGCATCGAGCGCGCCCACGACGGCGACCTCGAGGGCGGACGGCGCGCCTTCCTGACGGGCCAGGCCTCGCGGCTGACCGAGCAGCTGCGCTCCAGGCTCGCCGCCATGCAGGACGAGGAGCAGCGGCTGCTGGAGTTCCGGGCGGGCGAGGAGCGCCGCAACGCGCAGGTGCTCCTGGGCACCGTCGTGGTGGTCGCGCTGCTGCTGGTCGGCCTGTCGAGCGGAACGGTGTTCCTGATGCGCCGCTTCGCCGACGAGCTGGCCCGCAGCCAGGCCGCCCTGCAGAGCCTCAATATGGGGCTGGAAGGCGCGGTGCGCGCCCGCACCGCGGACCTGCAGCGCGCCAACACCGAGATCCAGCGCTTCGCCTACATCGTCAGCCACGACCTGCGCTCGCCGCTGGTCAACGTCATGGGGTTCACGAGCGAGCTCGAGCAGTCGCTCGGCGCCCTGCGCAGGCAGCTGGCCACGGCGGACGCCGAGCGCCCCGGCACGGTGCCCCGCGACGTGCGGGACGCCGTCGAGGCCGACATCCCCGAGTCGATCGACTTCATCCGCCGGTCCACCCAGAAGATGGACCGGCTGATCAACGCCATCCTGCAGCTGTCCCGGCAGGGAGGCCGCAAGCTCGCCCCGGAGCCGCTCGACATGGACGCCATGGCCCGGGGCGTGGCCGACAGCCTGGCCAAGCTGGCGGAGCCCAAGGACGCCACCATCACCGTCGCCCCGCGCATGCCCGCCCTGGTCAGCGACCGCCTGGCGGTCGAGCAGGTGCTCTCCAACCTCGTGGAGAACGCGGTCAAGTACCTGCAGCCGGGCCGGCCCGGACGCGTGGAGGTGCGCGGCGGCGAGAGCGGAGGGCGCGTGTTCCTGGAGGTGGAGGACAACGGCCGCGGGATCGCGCCGCAGGACCACGAGCGCATCTTCGAGCTGTTCCGCCGCTCCGGCCCGCAGGACACGCCGGGCGAGGGCATCGGGCTGGCGCACGTGCGCGCGCTCGTCTATCGGCTTGGAGGAACGATCGCCTGCGTGTCGGAACTCGGACGGGGGTCGACCTTCCGGGTCTCCCTGCCCCCCACCCTGGCGCCCGACAATGGACGCAACGCCGCATGAACGCGCACCAGCCCGTCAACATCGTCATGATCGAGGACGACGAGGGGCATGCCCGCCTGATCGAGCGGAACATCCGCCGCGCCGGCATCTCCAACGACGTGAAGCACTTCCTGGATGGGACCAGCGCGCTCGACTACCTGTTCAACCATGACACGGGTCCGACCAAGAACGGCCCGGCGCTCGTGCTCCTGGACCTGAACCTGCCGGACATGAGCGGCACCGACATCCTGGCCCGCATCAAGTCCGAGCCTAAGCTGAAGCGCACGCCGGTGGTGGTGCTGACCACCACCGACGACAAGGCCGAGATCCAGCGCTGCTACGATCTGGGCTGCAATGTCTACATCACCAAGCCGGTGAACTACGAGAGCTTCGCCGATGCGATCCGCCAGCTGGGCCTGTTCCTGGCGGTGATCCAGGTGCCCGAGGTCGAGGCGTGATCGAGGCGGAGGGCGGGGTCGCCCCCCGCCTGCTGTACATCGACGACGACGCCGGTCTCCGGCGGCTGGTCCAGCGCAAGCTGGGCCGCCGGGGGCTGGAGGTGCACACCTGCGACGACGGCGCCTCGGGCGCGGCGCTGGCGGCGGTGGAGCGCTTCGACGCCGTGGCGGTCGATCACTACATGCCGGGCCAGGACGGGCTGGCCACCATGGCGCAGATCCACGCGCTGCCCGATGCGCCGCCCGTGGTCTACGTCACCGGCTCCGAGGAGAGCCGCATCGCCATCGCGGCGCTGAAGGCGGGGGCCGCCGACTATGTGGTCAAGACGGGGTCGGAGGACTTCGCCGACCTGCTCTTCACCGCCGTGCGCCAGGCGGTGGAGGGGGTGCGCCTGCGCCGGGCGCGCGACGAGGCGCAGCGCGACCTCGCCCAGGCCAACGCCCGGCTGGAGGCGGTGGTGGAGCGCCAGGCGGTGCTGCTGCGCGAGGTGAACCACCGGGTGGCCAACAGCCTGCAGCTGGTCTCCTCGCTGGTGCACATGCAGGCGAGCGCGCTCAAGCCGGGCGAGGCCAAGGACGCGCTGAAGGACACGCAGGCGCGGATCAGCGCCATCATGCAGGTGCACCGCCGGCTCTACACCTCCGACGACGTGGAGCGGGTGGACATGCGCGAGTACCTGGCCAGCCTGGTGCAGGAGCTGGAGCACTCGCTGCCGGCGGGGGGCGCCGACCGCGCCATCCGGCTGACGTCCGACGCGATCGAGCTGGCCACCGACAAGGCGGTCTCGCTGGGGGTGATCGTCGCCGAGCTGGTGACCAACGCGTACAAGTACGCCTACGCGCCGGACCGGGCGGGGGAGATCCGCGTCTCGCTGCGGGAGCTCGGCCCCAAGCTGCGCCTGACGGTGGAGGACGACGGGCAGGGCATGGCCGCCGGCTCCGCGCCCAAGGGCACAGGCCTGGGCCAGAAGGTGATCGCCGCCATGGCCTCGAGCCTCGCCAGCCGCATCGAGTTCGACACGGCGCACCCCGGCGTGCGCGCCGCCCTGGCCTTCGACGCCTGATCGCCCTCAACGCCTCGTCGCCCTCGGGTCGAGCCCGAGGGCGACGGCGTCAGGGGTGCGCTACGCCAACCGGCTGCGCCCACGCGCATAGACGAAGTAGACGCCCAGCCCGATCGCGTTCCACACGAAGAACAGCACGATCGTCGTCGCCGGCAGGCTGGTGAAGAGGTAGAGGCAGCCGAGGATCCCGAGCGGGCCCACCACCCAGGCCAGCGGGGCGCGGAAAACGCGGGGCCGATCGGGCTCGCGCCGGCGCAGCACCAGCATGCAGGCGCACACGGCGATGAAGGCGCACAGGGTGCCGCTGTTCGCCAGGGCCGCGATGTCCGACAGGGGCAGGAAGCCGGCGATGGCCGCGGCGATCACGGCGGTGAGGGCGGTCACCGCCACGGGCGCGCCGCGACCGCTGAGCTTGGCCAGGCCCTCCGGCAGCATGCGGTCGCGGGCCATGGCGAAGAAGATGCGGCTCTGGCCGTACATGAAGGCCAGGATCACCGTGGGCAGCGCCACCACCGCCGCGCCCGCCACGACCTTGGCCGCCGTGGGCTGGTTCAGCTGGTTCATGATGAACACGAGCGGCGCCGCGTCCTTGGCGAAGGACGTCACCGGCGAGGCGCCGATCGCGGCGGCCGCCACCAGCATGTAGATCGCCACGCACGCCAGCATGGAGCCGACGATGCCGATGGAGAGGTCGCGGCCCGGGTTCTTGGCCTCCTCGCCCGCGGTGGAGATGGCGTCGAAGCCGTAGAAGGCGAAGAAGATGATCGCCGCCGCCGCCATCACGCCCACCTTCTGTCCGCCCACCTCGTGCGCGGCGAAGCCGTTGGGCATGAAGGGCGAAAAGTGGCTCGCGTCGAAGTGCGGGAAGGCGATCGCCACGAAGGCGCCCAGCGCCAGCACCTTCAGCGCCACCAGCACCGCGTTGATCGTGGCGCTCTCCCGCGTGCCGACGGTGAGCAGGCCGCCGACCAGGAGCGTGATCAGGATGGCGGGCAGGTTGACGACGCCCCCCGGCGTCCCGGGGCCGGAGAGCAGGGCGGGGGTGACCGGCGCGCCCACCCCGGTCAGGAACTCGGCGAAGTGGCCGGACCAGCCCACCGCCACCACCGAGCACACGACCGTGTACTCCAGGATCAGGCTCCAGCCGACCACCCAGGCCAGCCCCTCGCCCAGCACGGCGTAGCTGTAGGTGTAGGCCGAGCCCGCCGCCGGGATGGTGGTGGCCATCTCCGCATAGGCCAGGGCGGCGCAGATGCAGACCGCGCCCGCGATGGCGAACGACAGCACCACCGCCGGCCCGGCCAGCCCCGCGCCCACGCCCGTCAGCGTGTAGATGCCGGTGCCGACGATGGCCCCGACGCCCAGCGCCACCAGGTGCGGCCAGGACAGGGTGGCGGCCAGCCGCCGCTCGCCCAGCTCGCGCGAGGCGTCCACCCCCTTGATCCGCCACCCGCCCGCCATGCCGTGAGTTCCTCGTTTGCGTGCACGCTACTTCTCCCTCCCCCTTGTGGGGAGGGGGGACCGCGCGAAGCGTGGTGGGTGGGGGGCCGCACGCTCGACGTCGGACGGTCTGCCGGCGGCCCCCCACCCACCAGCCTTCGGCTGGTCCCCCCTCCCCACAAGGGGGAGGGAGAAGGTCAGCGCGCCGCTTGCGCCGCCTGCTCCAGCCCCTGCGCGTAGCGGTCCACCGCCGCCGCGGTCAGGGCGATGAAGCGTTGCGCCTCCGGGTAGCGGTCGCCCTCGATGGCCTCGCGCACGCCGGGGAAGGTCTTGGCGCCGTAGCCGGTCAGCACGCCCGGCGCATAGGCCAGGTGGCGGAACCAGGGGCGGCCCGGCAGGCCGCCGGCGTCGAGCAGCCGCTGCTCCTGCGGCTGCAGCACCGCCTCGACCCGCGCCCGGCGGGCGGCGGGCAGGGCGGCCGGGTTCAGCGCGTCATAAGCCGCGGCCGCAGTCTTGAGGTGCGCCACCGCCCGGTCGAGCGCCGTCCAGTCCAGCTCGGGCACGGCGGGCAGCCGGTCCGGGTCGCGCAGCTTCAGCGTGGGGTCGGCCGCCGCCGCGTAGAGCCTGGCGTCCAGCAGCCGCGCCTGGTCGACCGCGCGCTCCCGCTTGCCGCTGAGCAGCCGCTTCAGCTCGCCCGCATACTCCTCGAAGGTGGCCGCCGTGTCCGAGAAGCGCAGCGGCGGCGCCTCGGCCTGCGACAGGCGCAGCACGATCCGCCCCGCCGTCCGGGCCAGCGCCACGCCGTAGGCCTCGCCCGGGTCGCCGAACCGCCTGTAGTGATCGTAGCTGTCGTACGCCGAGTGGTAGACGCCCCCCGCCGAGCCCTCGCCGCCGAACCGCACGTCCATGGACGGCACGCCCAGGTGCTGCAGGAAGCCGGTGTAGTCCGAGCCCGAGCCCAGCGCCTCCAGCGGCGTGTCTCCGCCCTGGGCGGCGCTGCGGGCGAAGCGGCGGGTGCGCTCGTCGCCGCCCTCCAGCGCCGCCACCCGCGCCCGGGCGCGCTGGCGCTCGCGCAGGCTGACGCCCGTCTGCGGGTCGGTGACCGCGTCGGCCACCTCGTTGACCATGCGCGTGAACGCCTGGCTGCCGCCCACCGACAGGAAGCCGCGGCCCGAGTTGTCCGAGTTCACGTAGGCGACGGCCTTGCGCTGCAGCTCGGCGTCGTGCGCCTCGGCCCATTCGGTGGAGCCAAGGAGGCCGGCCTCTTCGCCGTCCCAGCTCAGGTAGACGAGCGTCTTCTTGGGCCGGAAGCCCTGGCGGGCGAGCACGCCGATGGCTTTGGCCTCCGCCATCATGGCCACCTGGCCGCTGATCGGGTCCTCGGCGCCGAACACCCAGCCGTCGCGGTGATTGCCGCGCAGCACCCAGGCGTCCGGCTGCTCCGACCCCTTCATCGTGGCGACGACGTTGTAGAGCGTCTTCAGCCCCCAGTCGGACCTGACCTTCAGGCGCACCCGCGCCCCCTGGCCGTCACCGAGGTGGTAGGCCAGCCCCAGCCCGCCGCGCATGTTCCGCGGGGCCACCGGCCCGCCGAGCGCCTGCAGCAGCGGCAGGGCGTCGCCGTAGCTTATGGGCAGGGCGGGGATCTTCAGCACGGTGACGGCCTGCTCGCGCGTCAGCCGCTTGGCGTCCTTGGTGGCGCCTACGCCGGGGGTGAGCGGGTCGCCGGGGTAGGTGGTCATGTCCACCACCGAGCCGCGCTGCACCCCGTCCCGGTTGCGCTGGGCGCCGGCGGGATAAACGTCGCTGACGCCGTAGCCGTCGTCGGCGGGGTCGCTGTAGATGATGCAGCCGAGCGCGCCGTGCTCCTGCGCCAGCTTGGGTTTCAGCCCGCGCCAGCCCGCGCCGTAGCGGGCGATCACCACCTTGCCGCGCACGTCCACCCCGGCGCGGGCCAGCGCCCTGTAGTCGTCCGGCATGCCGTAGTTGACGTAGACCAGCGGGGCGGTGACGTCCCCGTCGCCTTGATAGGCCACGTAGGGGGGGAGTTGGCCGGCGAGGCCGCTGGTGCGGTCGCCCTTCACCGGCGGCTCGAACAGCTTGGCCTTGTAGCCGCGGGGCCCGAGGAGCTCGAGCCCGACCTCCTTGGGCGTTGGGTAGAGGACGTCGAAGGTCTCGATCCGCGCGTCCCAGCCCCAGCTCCTGAACTGGGCCAGCTGCCACTCGGCGTTCTCGCGGTTGTGCGGGGCGCCCACGTGGTTCGGGCCCGCGGTCATGCGTTTGAGCCAGCCGTCCAGCTCCTTGGGATCGATCAGCCCGTCGAAGCGGCGCTCCAGCTCGCGCTCTGCGGCGGCGGACGCGGGGGTGAAGCCCTGCATCCCGCCCGTGGCGTCGCGCCGGGGCGCCGCGGCGCCGGTCGGGCCGGGGTTGCGCGGCTGGTCGGCCTGCTCGCCGGCGGTGGACGTGCCGGGCGGCGTCTGCGCCGCGGCCCCGCCGAGGGCCAGCGCCGAGGCGCAGACGAGCAGGGCGGCGGAGAAGCGCATCGGGGGACCGGGGCGGGGCGTGACGGGGCGGCGCATGGGTAAGTCCCTTCCGGCGTTTGCGATCCCGAACGACGCTCGCGGGCTCGGCTCCGCTGTTCGGGCGCGAGGCGCCCCCCCGTCAAGGGGCGCCTCGCCCGGAGGCGGCCAGGCTCGCCGCGGCGCCCGCGCGTGCTACACGCGCGGCGATGAGCGTGAGCGTGTTCGACCTGTTCAAGCTGGGCGTCGGGCCGTCGTCCTCGCACACCATGGGGCCGATGACGGCGGCGAACCTGTGGCTGGAGCGGCTGGCGGGGCGAGGGCTGCTGGCCGCCGTCGCCCGGGTGCAGGTGACGCTGCACGGCTCGCTGGCGCTCACGGGGCGGGGCCACGCCACCGACCGGGCGGTCATGCTGGGGCTGATGGGGTTCGCGCCCGCCACCATGGATCCCGACGCGGGCGACGCGGCGATGGCGCAGCTCGCGGCGTCGCACCGCCTCCGCCTGGGCGCGGGCGGCTCGACGGTGCCCTTCGACCCCGCGGAGGCGATCGCCTGGGAGGGGTTCACCCGCCTGCCGCGCCACCCCAACGCCCTGCGCTTCATCGCCTGGGACGCGGCGGGCGCGGTGCTCGACACCCGGCTCTGGTTCTCCGTCGGCGGCGGTTTCGTGCTCGATGAGGAGGAGATGGACCGCAACGACCGCCAGGCCGTGGCCGAGGCGCCCGTCCCGCACCCCTTCGCCAGCGGCGCCGAGCTCGTGGCGCGGGCGGACGCGGCCGGGCTCTCCATCGCCGGGCTGATGCTGCAGAACGAGCAGGCCCTGCGCCCGCTGGCCGAGGTGGAGGCGGGGCTGGATCGCGTGTTCGACGCCATGGAGGCCTGCATCGACCGCGGCGTGCGCACCGACGGCGTGCTCCCCGGCGGCCTGAACGTGAAGCGCCGGGCCAAGCACGTGCGCGACGAGATCGCCGAGCGCGCCGAGCGGCAGATCACCGACCCCCTCGCCGCCATGGACTGGGTGAACCTGTGGGCGCTGGCGGTGAACGAGGAGAACGCCGCGGGCGGCCGCGTGGTCACCGCCCCCACCAACGGCGCGGCGGGGATCGTGCCCGCGGTGTTGCGCTTCCACGACCGCTTCCACAGGGGCACGCCGGAGACGCGGCGCACCTTCCTGCTCACCGCCGCCGCCATCGGCGCGCTGTACAAGCGCAACGCCAGCATCTCGGGCGCGGAGGTGGGCTGCCAGGGCGAGGTGGGGGTGGCCTGCTCCATGGCCGCCGGGGCCCTCTGCGCCGCCATGGGCGGGACCAACGCGCAGATCGAGAACGCCGCCGAGATCGGCATGGAGCACAACCTGGGCCTGACCTGCGACCCGATCGGCGGCCTGGTGCAGATCCCCTGCATCGAGCGGAACGCCATGGGCGCCATCAAGGCCATCGACGCCGCACGCCTGGCCCTGCTGGGCGACGGCGAGCATTCCGTCAGCCTGGACAAGGTCATCGCCACCATGAAGCGCACGGGCGAGGACATGAAGGAGATCTACAAGGAGACCTCGCTCGGCGGCCTGGCGGTGAACAGCATAGAGTGCTGAGGCCGTTCACGGTCCGGCAACCATGACGTGCGAACCTTCCCTCGGCGCCCCGACCCCGGGCGTCGGGAGCGACCGCCATGGCTCACGTCTTCTCGCCCGCCGGCAGCTCGGCCTTCTCGGCCGGCAAACGCTTCGGCCGCCGCCGCCGCGCGATGGTCGACTGGCGCATCGTGGCCATGACCGCCGCCTCCGCGGTGACGCTGATCGCCATGCTGGGCCGCCCCGCCTGACTTGCCCGCCCGGCTTGCCCCGGCGGGCGGGCCGCCCTAATGAGCCCGCCGCGCGCGCGAGTCCTTAGCTCAGCCGGTTAGAGCATCTGACTTTTAATCAGAGGGTCCTGGGTTCGAGTCCCAGAGGACTCACCACGCGTCCGACCGCGACGCTGTCAGGCGGCGTTCAGGCGGGGGCGGTTAGCCGCTGCGCGTGTCGCCTGGGCGGCGACTCGGGAAGGTGGGAGCTCATGCAGGTGGTCATCGGCGGCGCAGGCGCGCTCGCCCTGGCGCTCGCCGTCGGGGGCGCCGCGCACGCCCAGCCCGCATCCGCGCCCCGCCCCGCCCCGGCGACGGCCGCCAAGGCTCCGGCCCCGCAGGCCGAGGGCGAGGAGGCCGCCGAGGTTGAGGAGGTGGTGGTCACCGGGGTGCGGCCGCCGCTGCCGGGCTCGGTGGTGGGCGACATTCCGCCCGAGCTGACGCTGACCCCGCGCGACATCCAGAGCTACGGCGTCAGCTCGATCGAGGACCTGATCCAGGAGCTCGCGCCGCAGACGCGCAGCGACCGCGGGCGGGGCGGCGAGGGCCCGGTGATCCTGCTGAACGGCCGGCGCATCTCAGGCTTCGGCGAGATCCGCACCCTCCCCGTGGAGGCGATCGCCCGCACGGAGATCCTGCCGGAGGAGGTGGCGCTCAAGTACGGCTACAGCGCCAACCAGCGGGTGATCAACATCGTGCTGCGGCGCTTCTTCCGCGCCTACACGGGCGAGGGGCAGGTGGGCGGCGCGACGGAGGGCGGCCAGGTCAGCGGCTCCGCGCAGGCCAATGTCACGCGCATCCGGCGCGACGACCGGATGAATCTCGACGTGCGCTACTCGGAGAGCTCCGACCTCCTGGAGTCCGACCGCGACCTGACCTCCATCGCGGCGGGGCGGCCGTTCAGCCTGCTGGGCAACGTCACCGGCGCGAACGCCGGGGCGGAGATCGATCCCGCCCTCAGCGCCCGGGCGGGGAGCCTCGTCACCGTCGCGGGCGTGCCGGGGGCGGCAGGCTCGCGGGCGCTGACGCTGGGCGACTTCGCCGCGACAGCGGGGCGGGCCACGACGACGGACGTGAGCGGCTTCCGCACGCTCTCGCCCGCGACCCGTTCGTTCCAGGCCAACGGCGTCATCAGCCGCACCCTGCCATGGAGCGTCTCGGGCACGGCGAACGCGACGCTCGGCGCCACCACGCGCGACTCGCTGCAGGGCCTGCCGGGGCTGACCCTGGCCGTTCCGGCGGGCGTCGGCGGCTCGCCGTTCGGGACCGCGGTGGCGGTGAACCGCTACTTGGACGCCTTCGGCCCGCTGCGGCAGTCGGCGGAGGGGTGGACCGGCCACCTGGGCTCGACCCTGAACAAGGACCTGGGCCGCTGGCGACTGTCGCTGACCGACGCCTACGACCATGCCGACACGCTCACCGTGACCGACGCCGGCGTGGACGCGGCGGGCGTGCAGGCGCGGCTGGCGGCGGGAGGGCTGGACGCCTTCGGCCCGCTTCCGGCCGGCGTGCCGACGACGCTCGCGCCCACCAAGGCGCGGCAGATCACGGACGGGGCGAACATCCAGCTCCTGGCCAACGGGCCGGTGTTCAAGGTCCCGGCCGGGAGCCTGAACGCGGCGGTGCGGGTGGGCGACACGCAGAGCTGGCTCAGCTCCAGCTCGCGCCGGCTGGGCGTCGGGCAGGAGGTGGACCTGTCGCGCAACGCGGTGAACGCGCAGCTGAACCTCGACCTGCCGCTGGCCAGCCGGCGGGCGCGGGTGCTGAGCCGCTGGCTCGGCGACCTGTCGGTCAACGCCAACGCGGCGGTGGAGGAGCTGTCGGACTTTGGCACGCTGCGCACCCTCGGCTACGGCCTGAACTGGACGCCGGTGACGGGCGTGAACCTGATCCTGTCGCGCACCCACGACCAGAACGCCCCCAGCCAGGCCCAGCTGGGCGGGCCGACCCTCGTGACCCCGGGCTCGCGCGTGCTCGATTTCGCCACCGGCCAGACGCTGGACGTGACGCTGGTCACCGGCGGGGCCGCGGCGCTGATCGGCGACGACCGCGACGTGTTCAAGGCGGGGCTGACGTGGAAGCCCGTGGCGCGCTGGAACCTGACCGCCAGCGCTGAGTACGTGGACAGCACGATCAAGAACCCGATCGCCACCTTCCCGGCGCTCACGGCCGACATCCAGGCCGCTTTCCCCGACCGCTTCGTGCGCGACGCGACCGGGCGGCTGGTGCAGGCCGACCTGAGGCCCGTGAACTTCGCCCGGGAGGACCGGCGCGAGATCCGCTGGGGCCTGAACTACACCCGCCCGCTCGGCCCGCAGCCGCGGCCGGGCGAGCGCGGCCGCTTCCGCCGCGGCGGGGCGGAAGGCGGCGGAGCGCAGGGCGACGGGCCGCCTCCAGAGGGTGCGCGGGGCGACCGCGGGGCCGGCGAGGGCGGCGGCTTCGGCGGCGGCCGGGGCGGCGGGCCTGGCGCTGGCGGCTTCGATGGCGGCGGGCGTGGCGGCCGCGGTGGCGGCGGCTTCGGTGGCGGCGGCCCTCCGGGCGCGGGCTCGCTGCAGTTCGCGGCCTACCACACCTTCTTCTTCGACAACGAGGTGCTGATCCGGCCGGGCGTGCCGGTGCTCGACTTCCTGAACGGCTCGGCGTCGGGCTTCGCCGGGGGGCGGCCGCGCAACGAGGTGGAGCTGCAGGCGGGCTACCTGAAGGACGGTCTGGGCGTGCGCCTGTCCGCCGACTGGCGCGAGGGCTCGTTCGTGCGGGGCGCAGCCGGAGCCGGAAGCTCGGACCTCACCTTCTCCGACCTGACCACGGTGGACCTGCGGCTGTTCGACAACCTGGGCCAGCAGCGCTCGGTGGTGAGGCGCTTCCCGTGGCTGTCCGGCTCCCGGGTGACGCTGGCGGTGACCAACCTGTTCAACCAGCGCGTGGACGTGCGCGACGCGACCGGCGCGACACCGCTGGCCTACCAGCCCGCCTACCTCGACCCGGTGGGGCGCTCGGTGAGGCTGAGCTTCCGCAAACTGCTGTTCTAGTCCGTCCGCCACCCCGCCCCGTCGCCCTCGGGCTTGACCCGAGGGCCGGGCGCCGGGCGTGCACAGTCTTAACCGTGGAGCTGCGGACGGCTCGGCCCTCGGGTCAAGCCCGAGGGCGACGGGAGGATCGGGCTACTCCGACGCCGGCAGGCATCCCAGCAGGCGGGCGACGTGCCAGTCGATCAGCCGGTCGCGCTCCACCCAGGGGAAGCCGGCGCGGGCGAGCAGAAGCGAGACCAGGCCATGCATGCCGGCCCACAGGCTCTGCGCGGCCACCTCGACATCGGGGTGGCCGGCGCCGATGCGCGCGCCGACCACCTGGCGCAGGTTGTCGAAGGCCTGCTTGGCCGTCTGCATCTTCTCGGCCCGGTCCTGCGGATCGACGCAGGGGTCGAAGGGCCGCTCCAGCATGAAGGCGATGCGATAGGCGTCCGGGTTCTCCAGGCCGAAGGCGATGTAGCTGCGCACCAGCGCCTCCAGCGCGTCGGCCCCGCCCAGCGACTCGCGCGACGCACAGTGCAGCTTCTCGAAGGCGCGGACCGACACCTCGTCCAACAAGTCGCCCTTGTTCGGGAAGTAGGCGTAGAGCGTCGGCTGCGAGATGCCGACCGCGTCGGCGATCTGGCGTGTGGAGACGCTGTGCACGCCGTGGACGGCGAACAGGTGCTGGGCGTGCTCCAGGATCTCCTCGCGGCGCTCGCCCCCCTGACCGCGAGGCTTGCGGGTGGAGACGACGCGGAGGGGGGAGGCTGGGGGCATCGGACTCGTGCAACGGAGAGAACGGCTTGACAGGTCGGCTGATCTATCACTGATTGACGATCAGCGATAGGAGACGGCGGTGGGGCGTTGGACGGGCCGGGCCTTGAGGGCGACCTCGCTGGCGACCCTTGTGATGCTCGCCGCCTGCGGCGGCAAGGCGGCGGAGCGCAGGGCCGCCGCGCCCCCGTCTTCCAGGACGTCTGGCCCCGCCAGGGCGCCCGTCACCGTACAGGCGGCGGAGGCGCGCCCCGCCGATGGCGGCCGGGCGGTGGAGGCCGTGGGCGCCCTGCGGCGGCTGCGCGAGAGCGTGCTCTCCTTCCGCATCCCCGGGGTGATGACGCGCCTCCTGGTCGATGAGGGCGACACCGTCACCGCGGGCCAGGTGGTGGCCACGATAGACGCCACGGGCGTGGACGCGCGCCTGCGCTCCGCCGCCGCCGACCTGGAGCGCGCCAAGCGCGACGTGGATCGGTTCGCGCCCCTGGTGGAGCGCGGGGCCATCAGCCGCGAGCAGCTCGACAACCAGCGCACCACCCTGGCCACAGCGCGCGCCGCCTACGACGCCGTCGCCTTCGACCGGCGCTACGCCACGCTGCGCGCGCCCGTCTCCGGCGTCGTGTTGTCCCGGGCGGCGCAGGCGGGCGAGGTGGTGGCCGCGGGCTCGCCGGTGCTGACGGTGGCCGACGCCGCCAGCCCGCTGGTGCTGCGCGCCCCGCTCACCGACCGCGACCTCTCGGCCGTGCGCATGGGCGCCCCCGTCGAGGTGCGTCTCGACGCGGCGCCCGGCCGCGTGTTCGCCGGCCGCGTCTCGCGCATCGGCCAGCGCGCCCGGGCGGAGAGCGGGCAGGTCGAGGTGGAGGCCACCATCCCCGCCGCCCCCGGCCTGCGCAGCGGCATGCTGGGCGCCCTGCGCCTGCAGGCGACCGGGGAGGGCGGGGCCAACGCCGGCCTGGTCCGCGTGCCCGCCGAGGCGGTGCTGGAGGCCTCGGGCGACCGGGCGGCCGTGCTGCAGCTGGTGGCGGGCCGCGCCCGGCGCACGGCCGTGGGCTTTCGCGGCTTCGACGGCGACGACGCCCTGCTCTCCGGCCTTCCCGCCGGCGCGCGGGTGATCACCGCGGGCGCGGGCTACGTCAGCGACGGCGACGCGGTGCGCGTGATCGACCCGCGCGACCTGGGCGCCCCCGCCGCGACGGCGGCCGCGCGATGAGCTGGAACCCGGCGCGCTTCTTCGTCCGGCGCTGGCAGTTCACGCTGGTCGCCTTCTTCCTGCTGGCGCTCCTGGGGCTGAACGCCTTCGGGTCGATCCCGCGCGCGGAGGACCCGCACTTCCCCGTGCCGATCATGGTGGTGCGCGCCGTGCTGCCGGGCGCCTCGCCCACCGAGATGGAGCAGCTGGTCGCAAAGCGGATCGAGGACGCGGTCAACAGCCTGGACGACATCAAGACCGTCCGCTCCACCAGCACCGACAGCGTGGCCGTGGTGCGCGTGGAGTTCCTGTGGTCCGGCGATCCGGAGCGCCGCTACGACCAGGTGGTGCGCGAGGTGAACGCCATCCGCGGCACGCTTCCGGCCGGTCTCAGCCGGCTGGAGGTGCAGCGCGGGCGCACCACGGAAGTGGCGGTCTTCCAGGCGGCGCTCACCAGCGACATCCTGCCCGACCGCCGGCTGGAGAAGGTGGCCAAGCGCCTGCGCGACCGGCTGAACCGCATCGGCGGCATCCGCGAGGCCAGGTACTGGGGCGCCACCCCGTCCGAGGCGCGGGTCTCGCTCGACCTGGCGCGGCTGGCCCAGCTGCGCATCCCCGCGACCGCGGTCGCCGACGCCCTGCGCGCGTCGGGGGTCGAGGCGCCGGTCGGAACGGTGCACGCGGGCGACCGACGCTTCAGCGTGAAGTCGGGCGGCGCCTTCCACGACCTCGAGCGCATCGGCGCGGTGACCGTGACCACCGCCGCGGGCCAGCCCGTGCGCGTGCGCGACGTGGCCACGGTCGCCTGGGCCAGCGACGAGCCGCAGCACCTGACCCGCTTCAACGGCCGCCGCGCCGTGTTCGTCACCGCCACGCAGAAGGACTCGGCGGACGTAGCCAAGATCACCACCGCCGTCCGCGCCGCCCTGGACGAGTTCGCCACCACGCTGCCCGCCGGCGTGAAGCTGGAGCGCGGCTTCT